>JALCQD010000002.1 GCA_022651005.1 Bifidobacteriaceae bacterium | reverse complement strand
GCCGCCCCGGCCGCGCCCCCCCCACCACTGTGTAATTCTGACGGATTAGCGGATTGGCTGATTACTTCTCGGAAGACTTGGTGCGATTCCTTTTCGCGAGTTCGATGGACTTCATCGCGATTTCGTATTGTGCGTCGATGACGGGGCATGGGGTGTCGGGGAAGGCTTCCGCCAGAACGGAGAGTTCCGTGCAGCCCAACAGCACTGTGTCGCAGTGTTGCACGCTCACCATGTGCTCCAATGTGCGCAGATACACCTCTTTGTTGAGGCGATTGCGCTCCTTGATTTCGTGATAGATGAGATAGTCGACATCCTGCTGAGTTGCCTCATCGGGGCGCACGAAGGTATAGCCTTTTTCCTCGATCTCGTGCTGGTAGACCTTGGAGCGCAGACTGCCCTCCGTTCCGAGGAAACCCACGCGGGGTGCGGAATCAACGGGATAGCGCTGGGACAGTACTTCTACGGCATTTCGCGGCATGTGCAGAATCGGGATAGGGGTCTGCGCCTGGAACTCGTCGTAGAAATAGTGTGCTGTGTTGCAGATCAGCACGATGAAGTCAGCGCCCATGGCCGTGATCTGGGCAATGTCGTCGTTGAGGGGAAGAAGTGGATTCGGCTTGGAACGGTCGAAAATGTATGCTGTGCGGTCGGGAACGCTCGAGTGATTGAACACCACGTAGTCGAGATACTCCTGATCTTTGGTGGCATGCGTGTTCTCGTTAACCAACCGGATGTAACTTTCGGTGGCGACGGATCCCATGCCTCCGAGCACGGCAAAAAAGTTCTTCATGCCTTCGATTCTAACGAAGCAGGTGTGTTCGATACGCGGAGGCTGTGGAAAGACGCCGAAATCAGTGGGCGTGTCAGCGGAAAGTATTAGCCTTAAGAGTCATGTCTGAGTCTTTTACCACGTTCATTTTGGGTACGGAAATAGCAGTATACGGAGTTGCCAGGGCCTTCTACCAGCAGTATGGGATGACGAGCCATGTGTATGGCGTGGCCCCGCTTGCCTTCACTGCCCACTCGAAGTTTATCGATGTGCACACGACCTCTGATTTCATGAATCCCGACGTCTTTGTGAAGACCTTGAATGAGGCGGCTGCCGCCTACGCCCAGAGCAATCCTGGAGCCACCATCGTGGTCATTCCGGGGGGAGACGATTACTCCAATCTCCTCTCGCAAAACAAGCAGCGACTCGACGCCCCGCTTGTTCCCATCGTGGCCGACCCCGACACCATTGCGAACGTGAGCAATAAGGAAACCTTCTACGCTCTGTGTGAGCGTGCCGGTGTTCCGTTCCCGGCAACGCAGGTGGTGGGAAACGTGAGCCGTGCCGATCTGGCAAAACTCAGCATCACCTACCCGGTCGTAGTCAAGCCCACCGATGGCAAGACCTTCCGCAATCATCCCTTCGAGGGGCAGAAAAAAGCCTTCATTCTCAACTCTTTTGATCAGCTTGCCGAGGTTTTCGAACTGGCGTATGCGGCAGGCTATCCAGACAAGCTCGTGGTGCAGGACTGCGTGCCGGGCGACGACTCCTTCATGCGAGTGGTCAACGGCTATGTCACCAAGTCCGGCAAGCTCTCTCTTGTGTCGATGGGGCAGCCTCTGCTGGAGGATTATTCGCCCATGGCGATCGGCAACTATGCGGCCATCCTTTCGCACGGAGACAATAAGGTGTACGCGCAAGTGGAGAAGCTCATCAGCGCAACTCACTATGAGGGTTTCTTCAACCTTGATCTCAAATACGACAGCCGCGACGGCTCCTACAAGTTCCTGGATTTCAATCCGCGTTTGGGCCGTTCCAGCTATTACGTCACTTTGAGCGGCAACAACATCGCGAAGTTCGTGGTGGCGGACGTCGTCAAGGGGCAGCCTTTGCCCTTGAGCGTGGGAACGCAGGAATACGTGTGGCTCGGCGTTCCAAAGGGAGTCATGAAAAAATACGCAAGCGACAACGCGGCCAAGAAGACAGCGCTGAAACTCTTGCGTGCCGGCAAATATGGCAGCACCGTATGGGGAGAGCGCGATCGCGACCTCCACAGGCTCACGTCCATGACGAGTTACTGGCTGAGATTCTTCCCGCAGTACATGAAGCATTACGGTCACCGCGAATTCGAAGGCTGAGGAGCACGCCATGACGCAGACATACACGAATGATCAGAACGCAGGCGCGCGGTATGCGCGTGAGCTGAAGGAACGCCTTGCTCAGCGCACGGGCACACGGGCAGAGGAATGGTTCCCCGTGTTCAAGGCGCGGTATGGCATGCGCGAGGTTTTTGACGCAGTGACTACAGTCCATGGCAGAGGCAATGTTGTCACCCAGCTGTTTACCTGCTCTACTGCGATTGATCCCATTACGAGCGCGCGGCTCACTCCGCGCTATGCAGAGATCGATGCCGACACGGTTTCGGTTGACCCGTCTGCGGCCAGGAAGCTCGCGTCGCCGGACCTGCGAGCCGTCGTCATGCAGCATACTTTCGGAATCATCGATTCCGCCCAGGCGAGTCGTCTCCGCACGCTGTGTGACGCCACGAACGCACTTCTCATGGAAGATTCCGCCCATTGCGTTGCCAGGCTTGCGCGCGACGACGAGGGCAGGCCGCTGGCCGATGTGTCGATTCATTCCTTTGGCATTGAGAAGATGACGCCCACGCATTTCGGTGGTGCCGTCTGGGTCAATCCAAAAATGCGAGACACGAAGCTGCGGGAGCGCATCTTGCGCGCATTAAGCGATCTTGATGTCATTGGGGCACGGCTGAAATTCGTTACGAGGATCTATTTCACGCAGAATCGAATTCTGGCGCACCTTCCCTCGTCTGTGTCACGCCCTCTCCGACATTTCTTCGTACAGCATGGACTCATGGAACCCGCCATTGTTCCTCTCGAGCAAAAAGGAGGATTGCCCTATGCGTCCCTGCAGCCGTCGGAATGGATCAATCACGAGGCGGTGAAAGGCCTTGCAGGGCTTGATTCCAGCATGACGGCACGTCGCAACGCGGTGGCGTTGTATCTGAGCGAGCTCGCCGGCGTGACCGATGCTGGGAAGCTGAGTATTCCCTCGGCCGTCACGGCGTCGGATCCGTTGCTGAGATTCCCTCTTTTCGTACGCGACGAGGCAACAGCGCAACGTGTTCTCGCGGAGGTCCGGAAGGCGGGATGGTTTGCTGAGCCGTGGTATCGGCCGGCACTTTTTCCCGGATCGCTCGATGACGCGGCCAATGGCATCGACGAGGCAGCGAAAACCCCCGTATCAACGAGGTTGATAGCGGGGGCTGTGGCGTTGCCGACGGATTTGGACACCGCTGCAACGAAGAAGATCTGCCAGATCGTCATACGGAGCCTGTAACGGGGTTTTCTGAAGCGAGCGGGTGCCGTTGGATCTCTTTTCTATTTCTTTCTATTTCCTGATGGAGCGGTACAACTTGAGTGAGCCCTCCCACACGTGGAAGAGGGGAGAGAGCGGCAGATCGTAGGTGCCGACCCAGTTCGTGGGGACGTTCTGGAAGGACTTCTTGAATTCGGAAATGCCATCGTTGAGAAGACCGTTCATGTCGTATCGCTTGGCACCGACCTTCTTGGCGGCTTCCATGGCACCCCATTTGAGCGGGTAGTTGGCACGCATCTTGCGGCCGTTGTCTGTTGCGCCGGCCCACAGCTCCGATGCGCCCCACGTGTTCGTCACGTTCCACATGAAGGAGAGAATCTCTCCCTCATGCTCGGCAATGATCAGTTGCCCCACCTTGCCAAGACGCGTGAAGGCCTCATGATAAAACTCTGGCGTGTGAATGGGGAAGTGATCGTGAGCGGCGGTTTTTTTGTAGATGTCGATAACGGTGTCAACGTCTTCAGCTGTTCCCAAGCGGACGTCGATCCCCGTCTTCTTGCCCTTACGGATGTAGTTGCGGGCGTTACGTGAGTGCAATGACTTCATGACGTCCTCAATATCGGGGCGCAAATCGACAATCGCGGTGCTGGCAATCAGCACATGCGCGCCCTCTTGCCATCGATCGCTGAGAGAGATGGCAGTTGTCGGTGGGTCGATCTTGAGGCTGACGGCGTGGAACTGGCGCTTGCACCAGTCACCGAGCGCGTCGGCAACTGCGCCATAGTTGCCGTGATCGGCCACCATGGGGCCGCGAGGAGAGTAAGCGATGGCCGTGAAAGGCCAGGGGAGACGGCGCACTAAAATCTGCGCGGCGCCGACGGCCGTGCCGTCATTGGGGTTGCTCTCGTCCGAGACTGCAACACGATGCGCTGTCCACGGACCTGTTGCCGCCTTGAGATCTCCCCATTCCCACGCCTGCATCGGATGGCCGCCGAGAGTCTCGACCGTTTCGTCCCATTCGTCGTGGTTGGTTATCTCGCGAATCTTCAGCACTTGAGCCTTCTCCTTATAACTAAACAACAACAAATTTCATATCTGTATCTGGTGATGATCTGGTAATGCTTATTCCGCGTCCGCCAGCATACGCGTGATGACGTGATCGTCACCTTCGTAGGGGGAATGTCCTTCCGCCGTCTTCAGCCATTTTTCCTCGCCCTTGCCGATGGCGAGGAGAACCTTGCTGGACTCGGGACGCTTCTTGAGATCGAGGATTGCACGTTCCACGGCTTTGGCTCGGGGAATGACAATCTCTACGGGTAGATCGGGGTTCGTCACAGCCGCTTTCATCTGCTGGGCGATGCTGCGAGGATCCTCCGTTCCTGGATCGTCCTCGGTGAGAATGAGCTCGGAAATACGGTCTTGCGCTGCGCGCACGATGTCGGGCCGCCTGTCGAAAGCCTTGTCCCCGGCAGAACCAGTGACAAGAACTATTGCGGCATCCGGGTATTGTGCCGTCACGAAGTCGAGGAGTGTTTTTACGGAATCATAATTGTGCGCGAAGTCCGCATACGCCACGATTCCGGATCCCTCGAACTTCTCCATGCGGCCAGGGACGCTTACTGATTCCGTCGCGTGATACGCCGTTACGATCTCTGGTGTTGTTGGAGAGAATCCTGCTGCCAGTGCGATGGTGCAGGCGGCGAGGGCGTTGGAGTAGTTCACGGCTCCGTCCATCCGCAAGCGGAACGCGCCAAGGTCTGCGCCGCCAACCGTGAAGTGCACTGCTCCGTCGTTGTCGACGGTGCTCAAGGAGGCGAGGGTACGATCGGTGCGTTCTGCGAGGCTTATAGTGTGCCCGAAGAAAAGAATGTCTTTCGCATTGAGATGCAAGGCGGCCGTTTGGGAGAGCAACGGTGTTGCGTCGAGATCGGCGTTGAGCACTGCGCGCCGAGAATTCTCGATCAGCCGGCGCTTGCAGTAGAAGTAATCCTCAAAGGTCGGATGCTCGATGGGAGAAATGTGATCGGGCGAGATGTTCAGAAACGCTCCCACATCGAAAGTGATGCCATACACTCGATTGAGCTTGTAGGCCTGAGAGGACACCTCCATCACCAGATGCGTCATGCCGTGGTCCAGCGCCTGCCGCATCATGCGGAACAAGTCGAGGGACTCCGGGGTGGTGAGTTCGGAATCGAAGGGATGATCCCCGTCGAGCAGTGTCTGCTCGGAGCTCATAAGAGCCGTTGTGCCGTGCGTCGCGGCATTGAGGATGGCGTGCGTGAGATAGGCGGTGGTCGTTTTGCCCTTGGTGC
Source organism: Bifidobacteriaceae bacterium (assembly GCA_022651005.1). GTDB lineage: Bacteria > Actinomycetota > Actinomycetes > Actinomycetales > Bifidobacteriaceae > JALCQC01. Next base: position 652,910 of record JALCQD010000002.1, on the reverse strand, counting down.
CTGTGATCCCGATGACGGTGAGATCGTTTTGAGGATTTCCATAGAACTGCGCACTCAGCAGTGCCATCGCCTTGTGAATGTCGTCGACGATGAGGCCCACGGCATCGGTTGCGTCGGAATATTCGTTCTCGGATACGTAGCAGGAGAGACCGGAGGTATTGGCGGAGTCAAGATAGCGCGCCTCGAAGCGGCCTTTGCAGAACAACAGTGCCGTTGCGTTCACTTTTCGAGTGTCGTAGGTGACGGTGGTGAAAGTGAGGTCCGGAAGAGCGTCAGGATCGAGAGACCATGTGCTGCCCGTGATGACCTCGCGCAATAGCCCGTGGGACACAAGCACGTCAAAAGCGGTACGCAAGCGCATGGATTCCATCTATTCCTCCGAATGCCAGATGAGTGGTCGCAACGTTCACAGTGTAACGAAGGGGAGTGCTGCGAGGTGCGTGTCCGGACAATGCTGCCCAAAGCTGTCACGTGCCACACGCCACGAGGCAAGGCCAGTTCAGCGGGTGTCAGAGCCAGCTGGTGGAAATGGGACGACGACCCTTCGATGCAAGCCATGAATTGAAGTTCTCAGCCCATTTTTTGTGAGCCTCGCGTTGCCATTCAACCAAGTTGTTGAGTTCGATGCCGCCCGCTTGCGGATACAGCGTGGTCATGGGCTTGATGAGGTCGACGGCAGCAATCGTGTCTGCCGTGGCATCGTGAAAGTCCCCGTACGGCTGCACACCGTAATAGAACGTGGTGTCGGTGAGTGTGCGCTTGCCTCTGCGTCGTGACACAGCGCGGTCAATGACCAGAGGATCGACGACGAGCGGCGCGTTCTGCAGGGTCTGTGCCACGAGCTGTGTGGGCTGCGCGCGCTCGGCGATGGTCGGAAGTTCCCAGCGGGTGAGGTCCGCGTTGATCATCTCGACGTCGAAAGGCGCGTTGTAGGCGAGGAGGGGAATGCTGCGTTCCTGAGCCGCAGCGATGATTGCTGCGACCTCTTCGAGTGCCTCGGTGGGTTCGGAGCCGTGTTCTTCCAGAAATTCGTTGGTGAAGCCATTGACGGCGCTGGCACCGGGAGAGATGGGGCGGTGGGGATTGATGACCCATTCGCCCACGACGTCTCCCTCATGGCCCGTGGCGGGGTTGCGCAGCACCAAGCTTGCAGACACTATGGCGTCACGGCTAGGCGAGACTCCTGTTGTCTCGGTATCAAAACCCAATAGGTACGATTGCGCCAGTGTTGTGGTGTCGGCTTGAGCGGGAAGTGCCTCTACGGCGGAGAGAATTTCGGACATAATCTCATTTTGGTGGACTACTCAGACAACAGAGCACGCGGCGTTGGATACTGTTGAGATGCCATGAAGGCCCTCTCGGCACAACACGCGAATGACGAGGTATTTTCGCCGGTTGACGGTTGGTGGCACAATGAAACGGTGGCTGAGCAGAACAATATGAGCGAACGACGCGAGGAGTTTCAGCGTCTCGCCGTCCCTGCTCTGGACATGCTCTATCGGCAGGCCATGAAATATACCAATAATCCCGAAGACGCTCAGGACCTCGTGCAAGACACCTTCGAGCGTGGATTTAAGGCCTTTGATTCTTTCAAGCCCGGGACCAATATCGAGGCATGGCTCACCACCATTCTGAGAAACGCCTATTTCAACCAGTATCAGAAGGCTAAGCGTCGGCCGCGCCGCGCCAACGATTCCACTGGTGAGTATGACGATTGGGACATTTACGAGGCGTCAGGCCATGCCTCCGAGGGGTTGCGCTCGGCCGAAGAGGAATATCTCGATGCGTATGCCCCCGAGGAAATCATGCATGCGCTCAACGATTTGTCTCCGGAACGACGCCAGGTCTTCATCGACGCCGCCATCGATGGCAAGAGCTACCAGCAGGTGGCCGACGAGCAGGGCATCAAAATCGGCACGGTCATGAGTCGCCTCAACCGGGCACGCACGCAGCTGAAGAATGAGCTGGAACAGTACGCGCAGGCAAAGGGATACGGGTCCGCAGGCGCGGCGACGATCTCATCTGGAAGCACAAAGGGCAGAGCGCGTTCATCCAATGCCGCGTCAAAGTCGTCCGAGCGCCTTCAGCATAAATTGCCCAGTGAGCGAAACTCCCGTCGCGTGGTGGGTGATAATGAAATTACTACATCAAATAAATCCGGAAGCGCGTTACGCGTGCCCGGCGTGGCTGCGCGCGGTACTGCGAGTGCAGACAGGCATATAAGGAGCTGATGGCGATGAGGATCCAGACGTCTCACACTGAGACGATGACGACCCGCGATGGAGTCGCAGAACGTCACGAGGAGAGCGTAGTGACGGTCGTGACGTCGTCAGGTTCTTCCATGTCTCCCTGCGCAGATCTCGAGCGCATCGACGATTTTGATGATCTTTACCAATGTGGCCTCGCCCATGCTCAGCGCATGGGACAAATGGAGGCGTTTACGGAACGGTTCAATGCTGAACGGTGCTGTGATGCCCAGGAAAAGGCCATGATTGATGCTCTGAAAGACTTTTTACGGCCTCAACAGGCTCCTGCGGATCTTCTTGGGCGTGTGATGCAATGCCTCGATCGTATTTGCGACGAGGAAGAGTCGGGAAGCGTGGGCGTTTCCTCATTGACGGGTTCCGCATCGGCTCCGGCACATGTTGTTGCTGGCTTCGCGAGTGCGGATTCCACTGTTACCGATGAAAGTGATCGCGCCTCTCGGGCTTCCGCAGAGCAGGGCGGCGTGACGCACACAGTCGGTTTCGTATCGGCGCATGAGCGTCCGGTTCCCGGGTTTACCGGTTCCGAAGACTAATTCATTCTTTCCTCCTATCATCCATACGAAAGAGCCCGGGGCATTCGCCCCGGGCTCTTGTTCGTTTAAAGGATCCTATAAGGATCAGGCATTTGGCCTCTTGCCGTGATTGGCAGCCTTCTTACGGCGGTCACGACGCATACGTCCGCGCTTTCCCATTTTGAACTCCTTACATTCGCTGATAGACCTTGGGAATTGTCTCATGTCATCAAGACTTTGGCAATTCCCTCGGCCGTGTGATGAATACTGTGGCGCTCTTGCGAGCTATCAGATCTGGCGTGCCACGTAGGTGATGGTGGTGGAGTAGCTTTCCCCGGGCTCTACCGTCTCGAGATTTTCGCCGGTGCGGAAGGCGTTGGCGTGTGCTGTCATCGGCTCCACGGCGACTCCTGCAGGGCGGAAGTCGGCGCCAAAGCCTGTTCCGGTGCACACCTGCCACGAGTTCACGGTGGCGTCGCCGCTGAGCAGCACCTGGATGCCGTCCGGACGGGTGAAGGTTGCTGTGGTGGATCCGTCGCCCACGTGCTCGACATCAGTCCACGCGTCGTCATAGCCCTTGCCTTCAAAGCTTGGGTTTGAAGCGAGGTCGTACTTGGTGCCCGCCGCGTCTTCCAATCCTGTGGGGAGTAGACGATCGGGAGACACAGTGACGTGCTTTGCGGCGTGAAGCTCGAGATGGCACGCGGCGTTGTCCTCCTCGATCTCGTCGCCCGTGTGGCCCTCAACGCCGTTAGCGAGCCACGGATGGATGCCGAAGGCCCATGGCGCGGGCTTGTCGTCGTTGTTTTCCACCGTGACGGATTGTGACAGGCCGGCATCGCTGAGTTCGTAGTGGGCATAGACGGTGATGTCGAAGGGGTAGCTCGGAATGGCGGGTGCACGCCAGCTCAGGGTGACCGAGGACTCCGTGAGATTCTCGAGGGTCCAGAAATAGCGGTAGCCGAAGCCGTGAAGAGACGTCATGCGGTCAGGCTCGTCGATGGGCATATGATACGTGGCACCGTTGAAGGTGTATGTTCCGTCTTCCACACGGTTCGGATACGGGACGAGCACATAGCCATTGCAGCAAGGGACTGTTTCGTTGGCATCGAAAGTGGCGAGGAGATTCTTGCCCTTCCAGCGCAATGCACGCAGCGTGGCACCAAGCTCGGTGACAACAGCGGAATAATCACCGAAAGAAATCGAATACTGGTTGCCCGTACGGGGCTTGAAAATCCGTGACATAACTACTCCTGTGTAGACCAAAGGTGAACGTTCACAAGTCTAATAGCAGGCCTGCCGTTCGCTGTGGGGAAGGAAAGTCGCAGGCGCATAGGGAGTTTAATCCTTGCCGATTGCAGCTGCTTGACCGCCGAGAACGTCGATGAGATCCTGCGGCGCAATGACGACGTCGAAGCCGCGCTTGCCTCCAGAGACGAGGATGGTGGGGAAGTCGAGCGCCGACGCGTCGAGAAAGGTGCGGTGCGTGGTCTTTTGACCGAATGGCGAGATACCACCCACCACGTATCCGGTGGCGCGCTGAGCCTTCTGAGGATTCGCCATCTCGAGTTTCTTGACGTCTGCGGCGGCGGCTAGTTTCTTGAGATCAAGATGGCCACTGACTGGCACAACGCCGACCACCAGTTCGGATCCGGAATCTGCCAGGAGGGTTTTGAACACCTGATGGGGATCCATACCGAGTTTGCTGGCGCCCTCGATTCCGTAGCCCTTGTCCATGTCATCGGAAGAGTGCTCGTACTCCACTGTGTCGAAAGGAACTCCTGCCTTCTCGAGGTGAACGATGGCAGGGGTGGAACCGGACTTCTTGCTTTTCTTCTTGGCCATGTGGCCATTTCACCTCGCCCATACGACAGGTGGCGATACTGACTTACGTATCTTTGCGTGTGCGTCATCGAGCATGCAAAAGGCTCACACCCGATTCCTCGGAATGTGAGCCTTAAGAACTTAGCTAATGAACAGCGAGAGATTAATTACTTCTCGGAGATCTCAGCGAAGTAGAGGAGGGTACGGATCATGTTGCAGGTGAATCCGTTCTCGTTGTCGTAGAAGGAGACGGTGCGCACGAGCTGATCGTCGCCAACCTGATTGACGTCGGTCTGCGTCGGGTCGAAGACGCCACCGTGGGTGTCGCCGATGATGTCGGAGGAGACGATGCCGTCAGCGTTGTAGCCGAAGTACTCCTTGTCGGAGAACTCTGCCTTGAAGGCGTCGTTGATCTCGTCGATGGTGACCTTCTTGCTCAAGATGGAGGTCAGCTCGGTGACGGAGCCATCAGGAACGGCAACGCGCTGTGCGTGGCCCTGAACCTTGCCGTCAACGGAAGGAACAACCTTGCCGATTGCCTTTGCGGCGCCGGTGGAGTGCTCGATGGTGTTGATGGCGGCAGCACGGTTAGCGCGGCCGTTCTTTCCACGAGGTCCGTCCAGAATCATCTGGGTGCCGGTGTAGGCGTGGATCGTGGTCATGAAGCCAGCCTTGAGGCCGAACTTGTTGTCGAGGAGCTGAACCATTGCAGCCAGCGAGTTCGTGGTGCAGGAACCTGCGGACACGATGATGTCGGAAGCCTTGAGGATCTCGTGGTTCACGCCGTACACAACCGTCGGGGTGGTGTCATCCTTCGCCGGAGCGGAGATGAGGACCTTCTTGGCGCCTGCATCGATGTGTGCCTGGGACTTCTCAGCGGAAGTGTAGAAGCCGGTGCACTCGAGAACGTAGTCAACGCCGTCGTTCTTGACCCACGGAATGTTGCGTGCGTCCTTCTCGGCATAGACGGTGTATTCCTTGCCGTCAACGATGATGGAGGTATCGGTGGAGGTGACCTCGACCGGAGTGCCGTCGTCGTGGCGCAAGGTGCCGTGTGTGCTGTCGTACTTCAGAAGGTAGGCAAGCATCGAAGGGGTGGTCAGATCGTTGATAGCAGCGACCTCGATGTCACCGGCCTGGCCTCCGCGATTCTGAAGTTCGAAGATGCGGCGGAAAGCGAGACGACCGATGCGGCCAAAGCCGTTAATACCAATCTTTACTGTCATTTAACATTCTCCTGAAAGAACGGGGCACGGCGAAGAAGAAACTCACGCGCAGAAATAAAATCTCAAGCGTATTTCCACTCGCATGCCAGCTATTATGAACGCTTCACATACTACTGCGTTCTCTGTACTTTTCCTGAGGAAGAACGCTGATTTCGCCACGGGTGCAGTCCATTTTTCCGGGGAACAAAAGGGCCTATTTCGTGGTTGAAACAGGTTTGGGAGCAAGCAGCTGCGAAACGTGAGTGCTCAATGCACCGAAACTAGCAGCGTCGGCAACGTTGAGATGGACGGAATCGGGTCGTGCGGTGTTAGGAATCGTGACAATCAGCGTGCCTTCGTCGACGCTGATGTGAGCTTGCGTGCCACGGAACTCGTTGCTCACTCCCAGAGGGGTGGAATTTGTCAACGTGACGTTGCGCACCTCGTATTTGAGACCCTTAATCGTCACATTGTGCGCAGTGTCTGAGTGAGCGAAAACCGACACCATTGCAGGAGCGTGCGGAGCCAACTGAAGCGAGGCGGAGCACAGGGCGGTGACGCACGTCTGGGAAGAGTGCAGGAACCCGATGCCGCCGTGCGCGGCTATGCCTGCAAGCAACTGGATATTGGCGAGCGTGTGATCGAGGCGGCCGCCCAGGCCTCCATATATATGGAATTGGCGGAAGCCTTTGCTCCAGCCGAGTTTGACCGCACTCGTCATATCTGTATCGTCTTTTTCGGAGGGCAACGCGATCGTTGAATCGCTGTGTGCAGGCGTGTGCGATGCAGAATCGAAATCGCCAATCACGAAATCTGCAGGAAGATGTATCTGCTCGAGAAAATCCAATCCGCCATCAGCGGCGATGACGATGTCGGAGGCCTGCGGTGCAGGTGGAATGACATCGTTGGTGCCTGCACCCACAATAAAGCAGCGGGGGTCAGTGTCCGGATGAACGATGCGCATGAAGTCTCCTGGTTCGTAGGGCCGTTTCGTAGGATCGTCCGTGGCCGCGTGCGTATCAAGGGCGCTCGCAATCACGACTCGCCCACTAGCTTAATTGTCAAGCGCACGAGGCTCAATGAGACACATGTCAGGTGAGAGCAGCATAGATACAAACGTGCAGGCAACTGCCGCACAGAACAACAAAGAAACGGTTCGAACGATCCAGTCCGCCTATTTCGCCGGTGGTTGCTTCTGGGGAGTCGAGCGCTATTTCCAATCAGTTCATGGAGTTGTCTCTACGCAAGTTGGTTATGCTCAATCGGATGTTTCTCATCCGTCGTACGAGCAGGTGTGCAGCGGGCAGACGGGCGCTGTGGAGGCGGTACGCGTCGATTTTGATCCCGCAGTTGTGAGTGTGCATGTGCTGGCGTTGTTGCTCATGGATGTCATCAACCCGCTGTCGCACAACAGGCAGGGCAACGACGTGGGGGAGCAGTATCGCACGGGAATGTACTTTGTCGACGATGGCGGTGATGGCGGCGACGGCAGTGGCGCTCAACGCGACGTCTACGACCACGTGTTGGAACAATTCCGCGCGAAGACGGGGCGTTCGGCAGCGGTTGAGGTGCTTCCGCTCAAGAATTTCTACCAGGCGGAGGAATACCATCAGGATTATCTGCAGAATAATCCGGGTGGTTATTGCCACATTGATTTCGAAAAGATTGCGAACGTGGCACATCGGCAGAAGTACATCGAGCGCATCTGGGATTTGGATGCGCTGCAGTTCTCGGTGACGCAAAAGGCCAATACGGAAGTTCCTTTCCACAACGAATACGATGGTGAATACGCTCCGGGAATCTATGTGGACGTGGTGAGCGGCGAGCCCCTTTTCGTCTCAGCGGCCAAGTATGACGCTGGTTGTGGGTGGCCCTCCTTCAGCAAGCCGATTGACCCCTCGAAACTGCAATATGTTCGTGACATGCGCATTCCGGGACGACCGCGCATTGAGGTGCGGGTGAAGGAATCGGGAATCCACCTCGGCCACGTGTTCGACGACGGTCCAGAAGCTGCCGGCGGGCAGCGGTATTGCATGAATTCTGCTTCACTGAGGTTTGTGCCTCGCGACAAAATGAAGCAGGAAGGTTATGGAGAATACCTGGATCAGGTGGAGTGACACCGTTTGTCACCCCCTGTGGTAGTATCTACAAGGCTTGAGAAATCAAGAAAGTGGAATTTCCCACCTGGAGGCTTTTCGCAGTCTCGGGTTTGTAAGCACACAGCTTACCGTTGGCAGCAGGAATTGCCATGTGATGTGGTGCGTCGATGACGCCTGCAGGAACATGCGCAGCATGCCGATTGATAGTCGCAGCTTACGGGAGACTCCGCGCCACAAGAAATGATTGATTGGAGTCATCATTAGCGACGAACTGAACATTAACGAGGACATTCGTGCCTCGCAGGTGCGTCTCATCGGCCCGAATGGCGAGCAGGTGGGCGTCATTGCGACCACGGTGGCACTCAACCTTGCGCGTGAAGCGAGCCTCGATCTGGTCGAGGTCGCTCCCAATAGCAAGCCTCCGGTGGCAAAGCTCATCGATTACGGCAAGTACAAGTACACCGAGAAGCTGAAGCAGCGCGAGGCCCGCCGCAACCAGAGCACGGCCGAAATCAAGGAAATTCGTTTCCGCCTCAAGATCGACGATCACGATTTCGAGGTAAAGAAGGGCCATGTCGAGCGCTTCCTCAAGGGCGGCGACAAGGTCAAGGTCACCATCATGCTGCGTGGCCGCGAGATTTCGCGCCCGATTGGTGGCGTTCCGCTTCTGGAGCGTCTCGCCGACGAAGTGGCCGAGCTGGGCGTCATCGAATCGCGCCCCCGCCAGGATGGCCGCAACATCATCATGGTGCTGGCGCCGAAGGGCAAGAAGGTTCACACTCAGTCCGAGCAACGTCGTCGCGGAGATCAGTCCCGTGCCGAGCGCCAGGCCCGCCAGGCAGCACGCCTTGCAGCTAAGAACGGTGTTAGCGCGGCTCCTGAACAGGCGAAGGCCGAGGCTGCGCCTGCTGCGAAGACGGCGAGCAAGTCTGCCGCCAAGCCGGCAAAGAATAAAGCTTCCAACGAAGAATCAACAACCAAGGAGGGCAGCGATGCCAAAGAATAAGACGAACACAGCAGCGGCTAAGCGTATCCGCGTCACTGGATCGGGCAAGCTGATGGCTGCAGGTACGGCCATGCGTCACAATCTTGAGCACAAGTCGTCCCGCAAGCGTCGCGCACTGTCTCGCGACCAGCACATCGCGGCAGATCAGCAGAAGCGTATGAAGAAGCTCCTCGGTCTGTGATCCGGGAACGTTAACTTTTAGGAACTTAGAAAGAGGATAAAAATGGCACGTGTGAAGCGCTCAGTCAATGCAAAGAAGAAGCGTCGCGTAGTTCTTGAGAGGGCTTCGGGTTACCGCGGCCAGCGCTCCAGGGTATACCGCAGGGCTAAGGAACAGCTGCTCCACTCCTTTAATTACAACTTCCGCGATCGCAAGGCGCGCAAGGGTGATTTCCGCAAGCTGTGGATCACTCGTATCAACGCTGCCGTGCGCTCCGAGGGCATCACGTACAACCGCTTCGTGCAGGGTCTGCGCCTGGCAGGTATCGAACTCGATCGCCGTGCTCTCGCTGAGCTGGCCGTGTCGGATCCCGACACCTTCAAGACGATCGTCGACGCCGCCAAGAAGGCACTGCCGGACGACGTCAACGCTCCGGTCGCTGCCTGATTAGGACAGCACAGTTTGCGAAACTGAAGCGATGAGGCATGTGCCTTATCACTGATGGTGAGGGGTTTCATCTTGATTCGTTCAAGATGAAACCCCTTTGCATATCTCGCTTCTCTGCGAGGCTTGTAGTTGTCGCACACAGAGAAGAAGAAAGAGGAGAGGCCGATGGCGCGCAACGATTTTGACGATCTGGAAGAGCAGTTCCTCGTGCACATCGGAGTGGAACGGGGTCTTGCGGCGTCAACGGTGTCGGCGTATGCGGCAGATCTCTCGAGCTACATCGGATGGTTGCAGAGCAACTCCGAAGCTCGCGTGCGTTCCCTCGCCGATGTCACCAGCGACGACGTGGAGAAGTACATCGCGTCCCTTGACGGTCTCAGTGCTCGCACGAGGGCTCGCCATCTTGCGACAATTCACGAATTCCATAAATTTGCGGTGTCTCAGAGAGCGGCGTCTCTCGATGTTTCAGAGCGAGTGAAGCCGCCCAAGGCAACCACGGAGTTTCCGGACGTCCTCACGGTTGAGGAAATCGATGCTCTTCTTAATGCTGCAAGCGTGGGAGAGGGAAACGATCCCGTCTCTCTGCGAGACCGTGCCCTCCTCGAATTCATGTACGCGTCTGGCGCCCGCGTGTCCGAGGCAGTGGGAACAGATGTCGACGACTTAGATCTGGAGCATCTCCTCGTTCGGCTTACCGGCAAAGGCGATAAACAGCGGCTGGTTCCCATCGGCTCCTATGCTGTGGAGGCGCTGCGTCGCTATCTCAATGTGGGTCGGGGCCCATTAGAGCGGCGTGCCAAGGGCACTCCTGAGCGTTCCGCCGTGTTCCTCAATAAACGCGGCAAGAGGCTGAGCCGGCAAAGCGTGTGGGAAATTCTTCAGGTGTGCGCGAAAAGAGCGGGAATCACCAAGCAAATCCACCCGCACAGCCTGCGTCATTCCTTCGCGACGCATCTCATCCAAGGCGGCGCCGACGTGCGCACCGTACAGGAGTTGCTTGGACACGCCTCCGTGACAACAACGCAGATTTACACGCATATCAGTCCGGTAGGTCTCATGGAGGCCTATGTGTCGGCACATCCACGCGCGAGGTGAGAGGCGGGTGTGCGCCTCAGCTCATTCGGGCAGCTCCTTTGTTAGAGTGGTGGTATGCCAACAGATCTCCTGGGACGGAAGTACGAAACGTTCCGTGCGCCCAAGCCGCTGACCCAACATGGGCCGGCGACCATCATCGCCATGTGCAATCAGAAGGGCGGCGTGGGAAAGACCACGAGCTCCATCAACATTGCAGGTGCGCTGAGTCAGTACGGTCGCAGGGTTCTTATCGTCGATTTCGATCCTCAGGGTGCCGCAACTGTGGGCCTGGGCATCAATGCCAATGCCGTTGACAAGACCATCTACACAGCGCTTTTCCAACCCAAATCAGACGTTCACGACATGGTAGCGCACACACGCTTCCCCAATTTGGATATCATCCCCGCAAATATCGATCTATCTGCGGCAGAGGTTCAGTTGGTCACCGAGGTGGGCCGTGAGCAGATTCTCGCGTCGACGCTCAAGCCGCTCGTGGCAGAATACGACGTGATTATTGTGGATTGCCAGCCGTCATTGGGCCTTCTCACTGTTAATGCGCTGACGGCAGCCAATGGGGTGCTCATACCTGTGGCCACTGAGTTCTTCGCGCTGCGTGGAGTGGCGCTGCTCATGCAGTCCATTGAAAAGGTGCAGACCCGCATCAATCCCAGTCTGGATATTTTTGGGGTTCTTCCCACGATGTATACCAAAACGCTGCACTCTGAAGAGGTGCTGCAGCGCATTTACGAGGCTTTCCGAGACAAGGTGTTCCACACCGTGATTTCGCGCTCCATCAAGTTGCCGGATGCCACGGTGGCAGCGGCGCCCATCACGATGTTCGCACCCGAGCACAAGGTGGCGAAGGAATACCGCGAGGTATCGCGCGAGCTCATTGAGCGCGGAATTGTCGCCTGACGCGTCACAGGCTTCGGGAGTGGGGGCGCCATCGCAGGTTGCGCAAGACTCCTTAGCCGGGATGGGGCCGGACGAGATCGAGCCGGACGATTCCGCCGGGGCCGAAGCCGATGCTGACGCCGCCGAGGGCGCAGAATCCGCGCCGAACAGTGGTTTCACAGTGTCTCTTGACGTGTATCAAGGGCCCTTCGACATTCTGCTGAGCATGATCGCCCAGCGCCGGCTCGAGGTGACGCAGCTCGCCCTCAGCGACATCACAAGCGAATTCATTTCTTACGTGAGTTCCATGGATATGGATGCTCACGCCGATGAGGCTTCGGAATTCCTGGTGGTGGCCTCGGTTCTTGTGGAGGCGAAGAGCGCAGCCCTGTTGCCCGGCGACTCTGATCCTGCGGACGAGCAAAGTCTTGAAGCCCTGCGTGAGCGTGACCTGTTGTTTGCGCGACTTTTGCAGTACAAGGCGTTCAAACAGGCGGGAGAGGATTTTCGTACACGCTTAGCGAGCAATTCCGGGCGTTATGAGCATCATCCCGAGCTCAGTGCCACCTTGCGTGCGAAATTTAGCGACGTGGAATGGACCTTGAGCCCCTATGATTTTGCGTTGGTAGCAGCCAAGGTGTTTGCCAATGCGCCCGCTCAGAAGGTGTCATTGCGACAGCTGCACGTGCCATTGGCAGACTTACGCACGGAGTCCGCTGTGGTGCACGACGTGCTGTGGGCAGTGCGCGGGACCGCCGTGACGTTTGACGAGCTCGTGGCGGATACGACGAACCGCGGTCAGGTGGTCGCGCGGTTCTTAAGCGTGTTGGTATTTTTCAAGCAGGGATTCGTCCAGTTCAAGCAGGAGGGCCCCTTCGAACCGTTAGCGTTGCGGTGGGTGGCCAGTGCAGAGGAATACGACGCGGGCGGATCCGGCATTTCTGCCGCTGACTTTGCGTAAGGGCAACTGAGGACAACTTTTTGAGAGGAAGGGAGCGGAATCATGACTGAAGAAACGCCTGATGCATCTGACACATCTGATGCGCCCGATGCGCGGGATGCGGAAAAGCAGGTACCAGCGCGAGATTATGCAGATTTTGACGTTGACGATTTTCCCGGAGGTCTCCAAGGGTGCCTTGAAGCGATTCTCATGAGCGCCGAAGACCCTCTCGCGGTGTCTGATATCGCGCGAGTTGTGGGGGTGTCAGAGACGGAGATTACTGCGGAACTTGAGGCCATGCGCACGGACTATGCCGCACAGTATCGAGGCTTTGATCTCGTGAGATCGGTGCGCGGTTGGCGCTTCATGTCGCGAGCCGAGTACGAACCTGTGGTGGCCGCTTTCATTACGGATAAGCAGAACAATCGATTGTCGCAGGCGGCTCTTGAGGCTCTTGCAATCATCGCCTACAAGCAACCGGTGACTCGTGCCCAGGTGTCGTCCATTCGGGGTGTGTCCTCTGATGGCGTCATACGTTCTCTCATGCTGAGAGGTCTCATCACGGAGATGGGAGAGGAGTCGGGCAATCATGCCCGTGTTCTCGCCACGAGTGATCTCTTCCTGGAGAAGCTTGGCGTGAACTCTCTCGAGGAACTCCCGGCTCTTGCTCCCTTCCTTCCGGAAGAGACGGAAGCGTTGCAGGATTCCGACGAGGATTCCCTTGACAGGGAAACAGATGTGGAAGATATGAGCATGAATCTCAACGACACTGTTATCACAGCGGATACGGGCGCCAAGCCGTTCAATCAGTTTATCGACCACGCCGAGGACTAGGAGACTCTGGACTTAGTCGCGTGAATGTGACACAGTTATTCCTGAAAGCGAAACACTTTCGGAAATTCTGTTTATAAGGCAACACATGAGCCTCGGCACATGCATTGCTTTCCATACGGAAGGTCACATATAAATGAATTCCATAACAAATGGTGGAATAAGTATCGGTCAAGGGGTGAGGACGCCCTCGGGAGCACTCGCGGGAACACCGCCTCTGACGCGCAATCAGCGGCTTGACCGTCTGAGTTTCAATCGTGCTCACGCGCGGCTATTGACGGCATCAGGCATCGGATGGGCCCTCGACGCCATGGACGTCGGTCTCGTGTCGTTCATCGTCGCCGCAATTGCCAAAGATCCGCAGTTCATGTTGAACGCGTCACAGAAGTCTTGGGTGTTGTCCATCGGCTTCGTCGGCATGGCTATCGGAGCGTGGCTGGGAGGGCTCTTTGCAGATCGCTTTGGCCGCAAGACTGTTTTCACCCTCACACTTATTATCTATGGACTTGCCAATGGTGTGATGGCTGCGTCTGTCAGCCTTGTCATGCTGCTGGTTTTGCGCTTCGTGGTGGGGCTTGGCTTGGGCGCGGAACTTCCCGTAGCGTCGACTTTGGTGAGTGAGTTTTCTCCCGCCGCTCAACGTGGACGTATGACGGTGCTGCTGGAGTCCTTCTGGGCACTGGGATGGATTTTGGCGTCGCTTATCGGCTATTTTGTGATCCCAAACTTCGGCGATGCCGGCTGGCGCTGGGCCCTGCTTATCGGTGCGCTGCCGACGGTCTATGCCATCGTGGCGCGCTTCCATCTCCCCGAATCCGTACGCTTCCTTGAGGAGCAAGGCCGTGATGAAGAGGCAGAGAGATCCGTCCGCTACTTTGAAAAGGCGGGTGGGGTTGATCCGGTTACGTCACAAAAGGTACGGGCGTTGCCGAAGATCCGAGCTCGGGAGCTGTTCTCCACACAGTATTCGAGGCGAACGGTGGCCATTTGGCTCACGTGGTTCTTCGTCAACTTCTCGTATTACGGCGCCTTTTCGTGGATGCCGTCTCTGTTGGCGGATCAGTTCGGTTCCCTGACCACGTCCTTTGGTTATGCGCTCATTATCTCGGTGGCACAGTTGCCCGGATACTTCCTGGCAGCGTGGCTGGTGGAAAAGATTGGCCGGCGTGCGTGCCTTGTGGGATTTCTCGCAGTATCGGCCGTCGCCGCTTTCTTTTTTGCACAGACGCTGACCGCGGGGGCCGTGCTGGGATGGGGAATGCTGCTCTCCGCATCGAACCTGGGCGCATGGGGAGTCCTCTATGCGGTGACCCCGGAAATTTATCCCACTCGCCTTCGCGGAACCGGAGCGGGCGCAGCGGCTGGTTTTGGGCGGATCGCCTCGATTGTTGCTCCGCTGCTAGTTCCACTGTTCTTGCAATGGGGTGGGGGAGCGAAGACTCTGACATTCATAGTCTTCGCAGGGTCTTTTGTCCTTGCTTGCGTGTTCTCGGCCATGCTTCCGGAGAAAAAAGGGAAAGTGCTCGAGGAGTGAGGTTTGAGGATTTGAGGATTTGAGCTGAGCGTATCCCAATGCGTGCAGCTCACAGGATGTGGTGAGGTGTCGACGGCGCAGAAGCTGATTACTGTCAGTGTCGCCTCCACCTCACTGCGCAGCGGCGCCACCGTGATTCGGTGGCGCCGCATTGAATACTATAAACGGGGATACTACAAGTGGGAATGCGCTCATAAGGCGCATTCCTCCACTGTGTTTTTTGCTGTGTCTTTCAGGCTTGTCTCTTGCAATGCCTTTTGCTGTGTCTCTCAAATCGCTTTCCTATCTATCTCTTCCCTTTTCCTCCCCGCATTCCTCCCAAAAGAAAAGCATGCAACAAAGTCGGGGAAGGAATGTAGTATTTGAGGGTTTGTGTTTTGTAAGTTCTGTATTCTCGTAAATGCACCAAAGTAAAGAGGTTGCCTCATGGCAGTGCGCTCCGATATCCGTAATGTAGCAATCGTCGCCCATGTTGATCATGGCAAGACGACGCTCGTCGATGCGATGCTCAAGCAGTCGCATGTCTTTTCGGAGAGAGAGAAGGTCCCTGACCGCGTCATGGACTCCGGCGATCTTGAGCGTGAGAAGGGCATCACCATTCTCGCCAAGAACACGGCAGTTCAGTACACGGGACCTTTGGCTGCCAAGCTTGGTGAGCCCAAGGGCATCACCATCAACGTCGTTGACACCCCTGGCCACGCCGACTTCGGTGGCGAGGTTGAGCGCGGTATCTCCATGGTCGATGGTGTGGTTCTGCTCGTTGACGCTTCCGAAGGCCCGTTGCCGCAGACGCGTTTCGTGTTGCGCAAGGCGCTCGAAGCCAAACTCCCGGTGATTCTGGTCATCAATAAGACAGATCGTCCCGACGCTCGCATCGACGAAGTCGTTTCCGAGACGTCTGATCTTCTGCTCGGGCTGGCACAGGATGTGTCCGAGGAAGGCATTGATCTCGATCTCGACTCACTGCTCGATCTTCCCGTGATCTATGCGGCGGCCAAGGCAGGGCGCGCCTCCACGGAGAAGCCCGCCGATGGCACCGTTCCCGAGAACGACAACCTTGAGCCACTCTTCGAGTGCATTCTCAACAACATTCCCGCTCCTCAGTACGAGGAGGGTGCGCCGCTGCAGGCACACGTCACCAACCTCGACGCCTCCGACTTCCTTGGCCGCCTCGGTCTCGTCCGTATCTACAACGGCACGTTGAAGAAGGGCCAGAACTATGGCCTGTCTCGTGTCGATGGATCCATCGAGAACTTCAAGGTCACAGAGCTGCTGCGCACGGAAGGCCTCGACCGCGTTCCCACGGAAGAAGCTGGCCCCGGCGACATCGTCGCAATCGCGGGTGTGTCTGACATCATGATTGGTGAGACCATCGTGGATCCCGACGATCCGCGACCCATGCCTCTCATCCATGTGGATCCGCCGGCCATCTCCATGACCTTCGGCACCAACGATTCCCCGCTCGTGGGAACCGAGGGAAAGGATCACAAGCTCACCGCCCGCATGCTCAAGGATCGTCTCGATCGCGAGCTCATCGGCAACGTCTCCATCAAGGTAGTCGATACCGACCGCCCGGATGTCTGGGAAGTTCAGGGACGCGGCGAACTCGCGCTGGCCGTTCTGGCCGAGCAGATGCGTCGCGAGGGCTTCGAACTCACCGTGGGTCGTCCGCAGGTGGTCACGCAGGTCATCGACGGCAAGGTCAACGAGCCGATGGAAGCTAACACTATCGACGCTCCCGAAGAGTACATGGGTGCCATTACGCAGCTCATGGCCGCTCGCAAGGGCCGTATGGACTCCATGACGAACCACGGTTCCGGCTGGGTTCGCCTTGAGTTCACCGTTCCGTCTCGTGGCCTCATCGGCTTCCGCACGCAGCTGCTGTCCGCAACGCGCGGAACCGGCATTTCGTCCTCGATTTCCGCGGGATATGCTCCGTGGGCAGGTGAGATCGTGACTCGTCAGAACGGCTCCATGGTCGCAGATCGCGCCGGCAAGGCAAGTCCTTACGCCATGCAGCGTCTGCAGGCACGTGGCTCCTTCTTCGTGCAGCCGCAGTCTCCGATTTACGAGGGTCAGATCGTGGGCATGGCCAACAAGCCCGGTGACCTGGATCTCAACGTGACCCTGGAGAAGCACCTCACCAACATGCGTTCCTCCACTGCAGACGTTCTTGAGACGTTGACGCCCCCGATTCAGATGAGCCTGGAGGAGTCCCTCGACTTTGCCAACGACGATGAATGCGTCGAAGTGACGCCCGAGTCCATCCGCGTGCGCAAGATCATTCTCGATCGCGACGCATGGTACAAGTGGAACGCTCGTAATCGCAGGGCTTCCGGCACCAAGTGATGAGTCATCTATGATGCTCTCTCTGTGAGAATGAAAGGACCCGCTTCCCATCGGAGGCGGGTCCTTTCATATGTGCTCAAGTCATATGCACTCAAGATGGTGGGTCGCGAAAGAAGAATCGCCGACTTCTGCCCCTCCCTCCCTCTCCTTGTGCGATTGGGAGCTGAGTTGTGCTTCGAACTCGCGATTTGTGCGATTGAGATATCAGGGGAGAACCGTCGCACAACTCGACTCCCAATCGCACAACTGGGATTCTCATCACATGACTCGAAAATTCATCGCACAACTCGAGAGCTCAAGTCACAAGATTTCGACCATGAGATAGAGTGGGAATCCTTGAATGGTTACGAACCGAGACGATCAGCACGGATGGGGATGGACGTCAGATGGATCAGAAGTCAATGGAACGTTCAGGACGTTCAGGTCGTTCGGGGAGCCCGGAACGCTCGAACAGCCGTACCGTCACCTCTGCAGCATTGAAGCATCCCGTTAAAACCCTCCTCACAACAATCGTCAGCGCACTTGCGAGTGGCGTCATTGGAACAGGGCTTCACCGGTCTGGTGCGGATTACAACATTCCGTGGGGGCTGATCCTCGCGTTGGCGCTTGTCGGGTTCAGCACGTGGATGGCCCGTCGTCGTATGGGACCGACGGGAGTGGGATTCCATCTCATCACCTGCAGCGCCGTGGTGTGGTGGCTTGCCATCACCATGGGACCTGGGGGAGACGTGATTGTTCCCATTGCCTCCAAGGCGTTTACCACTTTCTTTAGCATGCATGCGGGCTACATTTGGCTCTTCGGCTCCATTCTGATTCAGCTCGCCATCATCTTTGTGCCCAAACGCGTCATTGAAGGGCGCTCTAGAGGTCCACGTTCCGATTCGGAGCGCGCATGAAGACCGCATCTGTGCGCCCGCGTCTGCATTACTTGGGCCCGGAGGGCTCCTTCACGCACGCAGCCGCGCTTGAAAATTCCGAAAGGTTCTCTCAGCGTTTTGGCAAGGATTTTGTACTGGTTCCCGAGCACACGGCGAACGATGTGTTCGCGGCTGTTCGAACCGACTCCACTGACGATTTCGGCATCCTCGCCTTCGAAAACAACGTCGAAGGGTACGTGGTTCCCAATCTCGACGCGCTTATTGACGCAGACGACGTAGTGGGAATCGACCGAGTCGGCATCCCCGTAGTGTTCGACGCCTTTGTGCGTCCTGACCATGCGGCCAAGCTCACGCATGTGGCGGCGCATCCGCATGGACTGGCACAATGCCGCGGTTTCATTGACGATGGTGGCTACGAGCAGGTGCCCGCCGCCAGCAATGCCGCAGCCTGCAAGAATCTCACGAACGATCAGATCGGCCTTGGCCCTCGCATCTGCGGCAAGCTGTACGGTCTCGACACTCTGCAGCCTGAAGTGCAGGATTACAAGGGCGCGCGTACGGAGTTCCTCTTGCTGGCCTCCAGAAAAACCGCTCAGCACTATCTGGACGAGGCGCAGGATGAGGGCGGCTACCAGTTCGAAACAGTGTTCGCGTTCATCCCGCTGAGCACTGGCCCGGGCGTTATTGCCAACGCGCTGGATATTCTGCGCGATACCGGTCTCAACATGACGAGTCTCATCTCGCGCCCCATCAAAGGGCACGATGGAACGTACAGCTTCATTGTGACCGTGGACGCCGCGCCTTGGGAACAGCGTTTCGTACACGCCATCACGCCCTTGCTGAATGACGGTGACTGGGTTCGTACCCTGGCCGTTTACGAGCGTCCCGACCATGTATCCCCTCCCGTGGAGACGTGGATGCTGCCCACGGGTGGCGTGAGAAGTCCGCAGGAGAATGATGCGGATCGTGAAATCCTGTGGCGCGGGCGGTCAAAGAACGGTCAAGGGGCGGACACGAGAACACACGAAGGAGCAATGAATGAGCGATCGTAGCAAAGATGGCATGACTCATGATCATGGCGTGGCCTTCGACATCAGCACGGGCATGCACAATCCAAGCGTTCCCGCCTCTCCTCTGCTGGTGAGCGCTCACAAGATCGCCATTGCCGGTCTCGGCCTCATCGGGGGGTCCATTGCACGCCGCCTCGTGGCGCACAATCGTTTTGTTGTGGCCTGGAATCATCATGCGCGTCCGTACGAGGCCGCGGAACGAGTGGGCATCCACTGCGTCGACACACTCG
This sequence comes from Bifidobacteriaceae bacterium, assembly GCA_022651005.1. Taxonomy (GTDB): domain Bacteria; phylum Actinomycetota; class Actinomycetes; order Actinomycetales; family Bifidobacteriaceae; genus JALCQC01. The sequence continues at coordinate 633,590 of JALCQD010000002.1, read as the reverse complement.
AACAGTTGGTGGAGGGGAAGCCAGATGTGTTGATTCTGGCGGTTCCGCTCGAATCCATGGACGACGTGCTGACCCGCATCGCCCCGCATCTTCACCGCGGTACCACGCTCACCGACGTTGGCAGCGTCAAAGGGCCGGTTCGTGCGGCGGTAGTGCGAGCAGGTCTCGGCGAGTATTACGTCGGTGCGCACCCCATGGCGGGCAACGAGCTTTCTGGATTCGAGGCGTCGGACGCAGCGTTGCTGGATCGCGCCTTGTGGGCGTTGACGTTCGACGACACCACCGATTTTTCTCGATTTCTCACCGTTGCCGACGTCGTCACCAAAGGGCTGGAAAATTCGTTGATTGCTGTGGATGACGACACGCACGACAGGGCTGCCGCGCTGATTTCACACATGCCGCACGTGGTGTCCACGGCGATGGCGAACGAACTTGTGGAGGCGAAATTCGCGGATCCTGCCGTCGCGGTAGCGCTGTCGGCTGGATCGTGGCGCGACATGACGCGTGTGAGCCTCACCGATCCAGATCGCACACGCGCCATGGTGGAACTCGATGCTCGCAACGTCGCGGATCTGCTGGAGTCCATGAGCGCACGTCTCGCTCGTCAGGCAGCTGTTTTACGCGGTCAGTTGCAGGGAGAGACCAATGATTTTGCCCAATCACGACAATTTTTTGCGGCGTCACAGCCTTTCCGTGACTATAAGGCGCGTGAGACCCAGATCGCAGAGGGGACACTTACTCCGCAGCGCATCAATCGGATGCTGACAGATGCTGATTGGCGCGCGGAATTGCTCACCTCGGCGCGCGCAGGGGAGAGGGTTGTTGAGTTCCGCACCACGCATGAGATGACGGTGGAACGCCGTCCGTTTGAGAACTAGGCCCGAGGTTCCCGATGGGTTGGGAATTCTCGACGTTCCGGAATGGGTTTGAGCGCCACGATGTCGGTAGCGGCGAGCGAAACGCGTTGCACGGGGCGTGACCCGTCGCGTGAGGGATCACGCAGGAGAATGAGCGTTGTGCCGTCCCACGATTCCACGTGGCCGAGATAATCCGAATACTTCATGCGGCCATCGGTGGGATCCACGCCAGTCGCAATGCGCACCACGATGCGTGCTCCTGAAGGAATATGACTCGGTAATCTCACAGAACTCATAGAATCAGAGTAAAGCGAAGGGAGACATATGGCGAGTGACATTCCTTCGACCTGGCAGAAAATGCTGGAAGAGTATCAACGCTACGTGGCGCTGAATCGTGGCCTGAGCTCCCATACCGTGAGGGCATACGCGTCTGATATTCGTGAATGCCTTCATGTTCTTCATCTCCGCGGCGTCCAGAACATGTCTGATATTGATCTGCGCTCGTTGAGGAGCTGGCTGGCGCATGAGGCGCGCACCCTGGAAAAATCGAGCCTGGCGCGCAAGACGGTGGCTGTCAGATCGTTTTTCGCTTATCTCAGTGATCGCGGAGCAGTCAGCGTCAACCCCGCCGCTGCCCTCATGACGCCGAAACAAAGCATCCATCTTCCCACGGTGCTTACTGAAGAGCAGGCGGCAGCAATGATGGGTACCGCCGACGAGGAGGCAGGAGAGGGCGGGGAATCCGCGTCAGAGGCAGAAACTGACAATCAATCCGAAAAGGATCCTCTCACGCCTCGGCAGCGTGCAGAACGGCAGCGTGACGCCGCCATTGCCGAGCTGCTGTATGCCACCGGCATGCGAGTGGCCGAGCTCACCGGTATCGACGATGACGATATTGACGCTGCAGCGCGAACTGTGCGTGTTCATGGAAAGGGCGGCAAGGACCGTGTTGTCCCCTTTGGTGCGCCCGCCGCAACCGCACTGCAGACGTGGAGAACGCAGGGCCGTCCGCAGTTGCGTAATGGGAAGTCAGGTGCGGCGGTATTCCTGGGGGCTCGTGGAGGGCGCATTAACCAGCGGCAGGTACGAGAGATTATCCACCGAGAGGCCGCAGACGCGGGAGTACCGGATATTGGCCCGCACGCTTTGAGGCACTCGGCAGCCACGCATCTTCTGGACGGGGGAGCAGACCTTCGCGAAGTGCAGGAGCTGCTAGGGCATTCATCCTTGGCAACCACCCAACGGTACACACACGTGTCTATTGAGCAATTGAGAAAACGATATCGACAGGCTTTCCCGAGAGCGTGATGGCGATGCTACGGCGTATGAAAAGTGGAAAAAATACGTCGAAATCTGAGAAATATCCTTTTCCGACACACGCAGGTTCACATAGTGACCGCGTTTCTGACAGAGAAATTTACATATGGTAACGACTGTTTACCCGCATGAAACCAAGGGAAAGTACTTTTGGTGACATTCGTTCACACGTGGCTCAGGTGAGAGAACTGGCAGCGCGCACTTGCGTTGTTGTCGTCCTTTTGGGGACAATAGAGCTACAGGCGACGAGGCTAATTCCGCAATGGGAATGGGCTTCATCGCTTTTTTAGTACCGATGACAACATCGGTGCGAAACCATTGAGGAGTAACTATGCAGAAGAGTTCCAAGCTCACGGTCATTGTGGCCGGGCTTTCTGCTGCCGTGATGTCGCTGAGCGCTTGTGGAGGTTCCACCGGTTCCACAACGAGCAGCAGCAGTGATAGCACGAACAGCATCATCAATGTCTACGGTTGCGAACCGCAGAATCCGCTGCTGCCGACCAACACCAACGAGGTGTGCGGTGGCAACCCCATCGATCTTCTTTTCGCCAAGCTCGTCGCCTTTGACGACAAGGGCAACGCAAAGAACGAAGTCGCCAAGGAAATCAAGCCTTCTGACGGCAACAAGAAGTACACCATCACGCTGAACGACGGATGGAAGTTCACGGACGGTACCCCCGTCACTGCTTCCTCCTTCACCAAGGCATGGAGCTACGGCGCAAATCTCACCAACGCGCAGCTGTCCACAAGCTTCTTCCAGAACATCAAGGGCTATTCCGACCTGCAGAAGAAGGGCGTTGACAAGAAAGCTCAGCTCTCGGGCCTCAAGGTCATCGATGACAAGACTTTCACTGTTGAACTGAATGCCGCAAGCTCTGTGTTCCCCACCATGGTGGGCTACACGGCCTTCGCTCCGCTGCCTGATTCGTTCTTCAGCAACCCCAAGTCCTTCGGTCAGAAGCCTGTTGGCAACGGTCCGTACAAGTTCGTCTCCTGGACTCACAACGACTCCATCAAACTGGTGAAGAACAAGGACTACAAGGGCGTTGCTCCCGCACAGAACGGCGGCATCACCTTCAAGATGTACACCGACACTGAGCCTGCTTACGCAGACGTTCAGGGTGGACAGCTCGACGTTCTCGAGCAGATCCCGCCGTCGGCCCTCAAGACCTTTGAGAAGGATTCCACCGTTCAGGCCTACAACAAGCCTGGCTCTGTGACCCGCGCATTCACCTTCCCCTCCAACCTCAAGCACTTCTCGCTTGACAGCAAGGAAGGCAACCTGCGTCGTCAGGCCATCTCCATGTCGATCAACCGTGAGCAGATCTGCGACAAGGTCCTCAACGGCACCGGCACCCCGGCTGTTGACTTCATCTCCCCGGTCATCCCCGGTTACTCGGCATCGCTCAAGGGCAATTCCGTGCTCAAGTACAACCCCACCGAGGCCAAGAAGCTGTGGGCCGAGGCCAACAAGATCTCCGCATGGAGCGATTCTGACACTGTCGAGTTCTCCTACAACACCGACGGTGGCCAGAAGGACATCTTCGACGCCCTGGTCAACCAGATCAAGAACACTCTCGGTGTGAAGGCCGAGACCAAGCCGATTCCTACGTTCTCTGAGTTCCGCGCGAACATCACTGCACGCAAGATGAACGCCCTGTTCCGCACCGGTTGGCAGGCAGATTACCCTTCGGCCGAGGATTACCTCACGCCGCTGTATTCCTCTGCCGCTGCTGATGGCAAGGGTTCCAACGATGGTGACTACAAGAACGCCGATTTCGACGCCCTGCTCACCAAGGCTGCAGGCTCCTCCGATGAGGCTGCTGCCAACAAGGACTACCAGGCCGCTGAAGAGCTGCTCTTCAAGGACCTGCCGTCCGTTCCGCTCTACTACGAGAACGCTTCCGGCGTTGCCGCACAGGGTGTGAAGAACTTCAAGATGAACTGGAAGAACCTTCCGGTGTATCAGGAGCTCACCAAGTAGTAAGCAGATAGCAGTAGTAGTTATTGATGGTTGATTTTCAACTATCTGGGAGGCGGGGGAGACCCCGCCTCCTTCATAAGAAATTTCGCTAGCATTCTTATATGTCGCAGTCCACTCGGCGAGGGTATCGTCTCAGACTGCTAGACTAGCAAAGCGTGTCTTTTGGAGCAGGCCTATGGGACGGTCGCGGAAGGCGCGGGAAAACTCCAAAGGAGAAGACCAATGGGCAAATATCTTCTGCGGCGAATTTTGCAGATGATCCCAGTGGTGATCGGCACGACGCTGTTGATTTACGCACTTGTCTTTGCGCTTCCGGGCGACCCGGTGGCGGCCATGTTCGGCGACAAGCCAATCAATCAGTCGGTGGCGGCTCAGATCCGCTCAGAATATAACCTCGATAAGCCATTCATCGTTCAGTATCTCATCTTCCTGAAGAATGCTCTTACCCTCAACTTTGGTGAGACCTTCTCCCATCAGCCAGTGATCGACGTGATGGGCCGGGCTTTCCCAGTCACCATCAAGCTCGCCATCATGGCCTTCATCTTTGAGGCGATCTTCGGCGTTGTCTTCGGCATCATCTCAGGTCTGAAGCGTGGCAAGTGGTATGACTCGGTGATCCTTGTGGTGTCCCTGTTGCTCATTTCCGTGCCGACCTTCGTGTTCGGTTTCGTGCTGCAGTACTTCGTGGGAGTCAAGTGGGGATTACTGCCAGTGACGGCAGGGTCCAATCCAGGCTTCTTCGATCTCCTGATGCCAGCATCCGTGCTCGGTTCGGTATCGATGGCGTATATCATCCGCCTCACTCGTTCCGAAGTCTCCTCGAATATGACTGAGGACTACGTGCGAACGGCGCGCGCCAAGGGCATGTCCTCCAAGTCCGTCACCATGCGTCACATTCTGCGCAATTCGATGATCCCCGTGGTCACATACCTGGGAACCGACATCGGTGCCCTCATGGGTGGCGCCATGGTCACCGAGCGCATCTTCAACATCAATGGAATCGGCAACACCCTGTATCAGGGAATTCTTCGTGGTGAGGGCCCGCTGGTCGTCTCCATCGTCACCGTGCTGGTTCTCGTCTTCGTCATCTGCAACCTCGTGGTCGACATGCTCTATGCGGTGCTCGATCCACGAATTCGGTACGCGTGAGGAAGGGAGAGATAAATGTCTGATATGTCTAAGTCTGATTCTGAAAACCTCGACACCACGAACGAAGAATTCTTCGCCGACCCGGATCCGCTTCCAGGTCAGGAGCGCTTCGTGGCGCCTGCCGACGAAACCCCGTTGCAGGCCGTCGATTCCGTGGACGAGAATGAACCCGCCACGAGCATGTGGGCCAGCGCGTGGATTACTCTGCGCAAGAACCCCTTGTTCATTGTGTCGGCGATTCTCATTATCTTCATCCTGCTAGTGGCGATTTTCCCGCAACTGTTCACGCACAACAATCCCACGTACTGCAACCTCGATTATTCGCTCGAGAAGGGCTCCGGGGCTCACCCCTTCGGCTTCGATCAGCAGGGCTGCGACGTGTATTCACGCGTGATTTATGGCGCACGCACCTCCGTGAGTGTAGGCGTGCTCACCACCATTCTGGTGACGCTGCTCGGCGGCCTCATCGGTGCCATCGCCGGTTTCTTCGGCGGATGGGTTGACGCGGTGCTCTCGCGCATCACGGATATCTTCTTTGCTATTCCTCTGCTACTGGGTGCCATCGTGGTGCTTCAGATGTTCAAGACCTCCAGCTCCATCTGGAAGGTGATTCTCGCCATGACCCTGTTCGGTTGGGTGCAGATGGCGCGCATCACCCGAGGCTCTGTGCTTGAAGCCAAGAACTTGGAGTTCAACACGGCTTCGACGGCGCTGGGATCCACACCCATGCGCAATCTCTTCCGTCACGTCATTCCCAACGCACTGGCTCCGGTCATCGTCATGGCCACCACGTCGCTGGGAACATACATCGTGATGGAGGCAACGCTGAGCTTCCTTGGCATCGGTCTTCCGTCCTCGGTGGTCAGCTGGGGTGGAGACATCTCCTCGGCTCAGTCGCTGTTGCGCGTGACGCCGTCCGTGTTGTTCTACCCATCCGTGGCCCTTGCACTCACAGTTCTCGGCTTCATCATGATGGGCGACGCCGTCAAGGACGCGCTCGATCCTAAGAGCCGTACAGAGTAGGGCGAAGGAGAAATCAAGCATGACTAACAATGACACCGTCGCAAACGGCGCTGTAAAAAAGGAATCCTCCACCTCTCCTCTGCTCGAAGTAAAGCATCTGGACGTTGAATTCACCACGGACACGGGCCACGCGGTCAAGGCTGTGCAAGACTCATCCTTCACTGTGTACCCAGGCCAGTGGGTCGCCATCGTGGGCGAGTCCGGATCCGGCAAGTCCACCTCCGCCATGTCCGTTTTGGGATTGCTTCCGGGAACGGGCAAGGTCACGGGCGGCTCCATCAAGCTGCACGGCGAAGAACTCGTTGGAAAGTCCCAGAAGGACTACGAGAAGCTGCGTGGCACCGAGATGGGCCTGGTTCCGCAGGATCCTATGAGCAATCTCAACCCTGTGTGGCGCATCGGCACGCAGGTGAAAGAGGCGCTCACCGCCAACAACATGGACGTATCTCGCGAGAAGCGTTCCAGCCTCTCCAAGTCGCTGAGCAATGCCGAGGTAGAACTCAAGAAGAGCGACGACGAGCTCTTCATTAGCTCCGCAGAGCGCGAAGGGCTGCTCGCTGCCGCCAAGAAGGCTCTTGAAGCGGCGCACGTTGCGCGCCTCGACCAGAAGATGGAGAACTTCTCCGAAACCTGGGTTGCAGGCTCGCAGACCCGGTGGCTCGTGGCACAGGACCTCGTGAAGGCCGGACTCGACGACGACACCGCATGGGGAATCGCCAAGGAGCACGTCACGGGTTCCTCCATGGACGATCGCATCTCCGGCCTGTTGTCGGAGGCGGGTCTCCCAGAGGCCAGCACGCGTGCCCGTCAGTTCCCGCACGAATTCTCAGGCGGCATGCGCCAGCGCGCACTCATCGCCATTGGCTTGGCCTCGCGCCCTGATCTGCTCATCGCCGACGAGCCCACGTCCGCCCTCGACGTGACGGTCCAGAAGAAGATTCTCGACCATCTGCGCACACTCACGGATTCACTGGGAACGGCAGTGCTGTTTATCACCCACGATCTTGGACTGGCTGCCGAACGCGCACAGCACATCGTGGTGATGTACCACGGCCGCGTGGTGGAGTCGGGCCCCAGCCTCGAAGTTCTTCAACACCCGCAGCATCCCTACACCAAGCGTCTGGTGAATGCGGCGCCGAGCCTTGCCTCTCAGCGCATCATCTCCGCCAAGCAGCGCGGCGAGGATGCCGATGAGCTCGACAAGCTCATGGAACACCATGCCAAGGGCGAGGACATCCTTGAGCGCGGCGAGCACATCATCACCGTGGATCATCTCACGCGTGAGTTCAAGCTTCCGCGCAAGAAGGAAATGTTCAAGGCCGTGGACGACGTGTCGTTCTCGGTCAAGCGTGGTACGACGCTTGCGATTGTGGGCGAATCCGGTTCCGGAAAGTCCACCGTGGCCAACATGGTTCTGCGTCTGCTGCAGCCCACGTCCGGCACGGTGACCTACGAAGGGGAGGACATCTCCACCTTCCAAGGTGCCAAACTGCTCGACTTCCGCAAGCACGTACAGCCAGTGTTCCAGAATCCTTACGGTTCTCTCGACCCCATGTACTCCATCTACCGTTCCATCGAAGAGCCGTTGCGCATTCACAAGATCGGCGATCGCAAGTCCCGCATTGCGCGCGTGCGTGAGCTGCTCGACATGGTGGAACTGCCGGAATCTGTGATGGGCCGCTATCCGAACGAGTTGTCGGGCGGCCAGCGCCAGCGCATCGCCATCGCGCGCGCCATGGCGCTTGATCCCGACGTCATCATCGCCGACGAGGCAGTGAGCGCTCTCGACGTGCTCGTTCAGGATGAAGTGCTGCGCCTGCTCAACGATCTGCAGGCCGAACGCGGCCTCAGCTACCTCTTCATCACGCACGATCTCGCGGTGGTCCGCCAGATTGCCGACGAAGTTGTGGTGATGCAGAATGGACGCCTTGTTGAGCACGCCACCACGGACGAGGTCTTTGACCATCCCCAGATGCAGTACACGCGCGACCTGCTCGATGCCATCCCCGGCGGCAAGCTTCAGCTGGGCCTGGACTAACTGATACTGGATCGATACCGGATCGAAAGAAACGCACCCTCATGAGCATCACCGTCACCACGAGCAACGTCAACGGCATTCGTGCCGCACACCGCAAGAATGTGGAGGCGTGGGTGGAAGCCCACACGCCGGACGTGTGGTGCCTCCAGGAGGTGCGGGCTCCGCAGAATGAGATTGATCCTCTGGTGGAAGGCTTTGCGCAGCGATACGTTGACGCAGGCAAGATCAGCGATGCCTCGCAATTCCATTCCACCAACGAGGTGTGCGCCATCAAGGGCCGCGCAGGTGTGGCGTTGTTGACCACGTTGCCGGTTCTCGATGAACGCTATGGTCTTCCCGGTCTCACCGAAGACGTGGACACGGGTCGGTGGATAGAGGTGGACGTGAAGACGCCGGAAGGATATGTGCTCACGGTGGTCAGCGTGTACGTGCATTCGGGAAACGTCACCGATCCGGACAAGATGATGCAGAAATATCGCTTCCTCGACCACATGGTGGAGCGCATGCATCAGTTGCGTCAGGAGGCTGCGAGTGGAGGCAAGCAGGCGATACTCTGTGGTGATTTCAACATTGCCCATACTCCGCTTGACATCAAGAATGCCAAGGGCAACGTGAAGAACTCGGGATTCTTGCCACAGGAGCGTGCCTACATCGATACGTGGCTCAACGACGAGGAATTCGTGGATGTTCAGCGCGACCTCACCGGGCCGATTCAGGGACCGTACACGTGGTGGAGTCAGCGCGGGCGCGCCTTCGACAACAATGTTGGGTGGCGCATCGACTATCAGTTTGCAACTCCTGAAGTGGCTCAAACCGCTCAGAGTTTCTGCATCGACAGAGCGGACAGCTACGAGACCCGTTGGTCCGATCATGCGGCTCTTAGCATTTCCTATGGGGTCTAGTACCCTCAGGTCTTAGTATGGTCAGTGGTTGATTTCTGCGATTCGTTCGCACGTGACGTGAAAGAAAAGGCGACAATGGGATTCTTTGGATTCGGCAAGAAGAAGCGCACCGCAGCGAGCGAAGCAGACAGTGCAGGCGACGCAACTGCAGCAGAGGATTCGGCGGTTGCGGCTCAGGAGGCAGCAGAGACGGCGGACGTCGTCTCTGAAGACAGCGATGCTGCTCAGGCACCAGAGGCTACACCGCACGGTCCATGGGATGTCGATGAGATTCCCGAGGATGAGAAGTACCTTGATTTAGGCGGTTTTAGACTTCCTGCGCGTCAGAACATTCAGCTGCGTCTTCAGGTAAATCAAGAGAAGACCAGTGTTGTGGGCGTCACTGTGACGTATAAGGATTCCAGCCTTGAACTCGCTGGTTTCGCAGCTCCCAAGTCCAAAGGCTTGTGGAAGGATATCTCTGCCGAACTCATGAAGGGTAATGCCGACGGCACACTGATAGACGGCTACTTCGGCACGGAGATCTCCATGAGCGTCGTCGTGGGGAGCAAGAAGGTTCCCACGCGCATCGTGGGAGTTGACGGTCCCCGCTGGATGCTGCGTGGCATCTTCACAGGCAAGGCCGCTGTGAAGGGAGAGCAGAAGGACACTCTCGACGATTTCTTTGCGGCCATCGTGGTGGACCGTGGCGATGAGCCGCTTGCGCCGCGCGACCCGTTGCCGCTGCATCCCCCCATTCAGATGAGCGATGAGGACTCGGATGCCGATACAGACGATGAGACTCCCGAGGTCCCCGGCAAGCCAAAGGGCCCTCTCACCCCCATTCAGAATACGGAAGTCCAGCAGACCCTGAGCCGCGGACCGATGTTCAGTGAGATTCGCTAGTGGAATCACCCATAGCGCAGCACGATTCGCAGACCGCCTTACCTGAAGAACCGGAAGAATCCGGGCGGGGGAGTGACCGCGCCCACCGCACTGGCCTCGCGTCCGTGGTGGACGACGACTTTTCCGTATATGACGCCATCGGAGGCGTTCGAGGCGCCATCGAGTCGGTGCTGCCAGGATTGGCTTTCGTAGTGATGTTCGTCATCACGCGCAATCTGGGGCTCACGATCATTGTGGCGGGTGCCATCGCACTCATCAGCGTTATCGTTCGTCTCGTTGCGCGTCAGCAGGTGCGATCCGCGCTGACGGGAGTGCTGTCGATTCTTGTATGCCTGGTGTGGGCGTGGTTTTCCAAGGATGCGAAGAACTTCTATCTTCCGGGATTCCTCACCAACGCTGTGTGGATTGTGCTTTTGGCGGTGTCGCTGGCCGTTCGAATTCCAGGCATTGGCGTAGTGGTGGAATTCATCCGCACTCCCGTCACCTCGGAATTCGGCAAGTGGCTGGCGGCATGGCGTTCGGATGAGCGTCTCGTGCATGCGTACATGGTGACGACGTGGGTGTGGATTGCCATGTTCGCAGCGCGTTTGCTCGTGCAGTTACCGCTGTATCTTGCGAATTCCGTGGGATTTTTGGGAACGGCCCGTCTCGTGATGGGCATTCCGCTTTTTGCATTGACGATTTGGGTGTCATGGGTGGTGGTGTCGCCACAGATTCGGCGGACCGATGCCGAGAAGAAGGCGGCCGAGAAAGACGCCGCGGAGTCGACAAACGACTGAGAAGACGAGGAAGACAATGACAGATACGAATATCGATACCTACGAGATCGAGATCGAACGTTTCGCAGACCAGGGCAGGTGCGTGGGCCATCTCGACGGACGCGTTGTGTTTGTGCGTTTTGCATTGCCGGGGGAACGTGTGCGCATTGTGCTCGATGAGCCGCATGAGCGTGACGATCGTTTCTGGACCGGAGAGGTTGTGGAAGTTCTCCACGCGTCTCCTCTGCGGGTGGATCCCGCGTGGCCTCTGGCAGGTCCCGTGGCGTGGGATGGCGGAGTTGGCGGCGCCGACCTCGTGCATGTGAGCCTCGACGGTCAGCTGGAATGGAAAAAGGCCGTTATCGAAGATCAGATGAGCAGGCTGGGTGGCGTGGACGTCGATGTTGACGTGCTGCGCGTGCGTGGTGACGAAGAAAGCAAGGGGCTCGGCTGGCGCACCCGGATCGAAATGGTGGCAGACGACAACGGTTTTGCGTCCATGCGTCGCCGAGGAAGTCACACTCGCGTGGCGCTTGATTCCATGCCCTTGGCCACAAAGGCTCTGGCCGCCATTGCCGAGAAGACCAATGTGTGGAAGGGCGGATTTGAGCCTGGTGCAAAGATCCGTCTGGCCGTCCCCGAACCTGCTGAGGGACAGGGCGCGGGGGAGAACTTCGCACTCAGCGTCGATGGCACACTTCGCGCGGGGTCCGAGCGTCTTATTGAGACCGTCGCGGGAGCAGGTCGCAATGGTCATTCGCAGGATTACGACATTGAGGAATCCGGCTTTTGGCAGGTGCATCGCGCCGCTCCGCAGACGCTGGTAGCCGAGGTGCTACGGGCCGTTGATCGCTACGGTGATGGTGCTCCCAAGGTGGTATGGGACTTGTACTCCGGTTCAGGCCTTTTCACCGTTGCGTTGGGCAATCACTTCGACCGTGAGGGAAGGGGACTGTTCAGTGTTGAGGGTGCGCCCCACGCGGTGCATTCTGCCCGTATGAACCTGACGGCCGATGGTTTGGAACGCGCCGTCACCAAGCATGGAGACGTGTCGCGCACCCTGAGGTCTGTACCGCCGCGATACTCGAGGCCAGACATTGTGGTGCTCGACCCTCCGCGTGCTGGTGCCAAGAAGAATGTGTGCCTCCAGGTGTCGCGAGCGAAGACCCCCTTGGTGATCTATGTGGCTTGCGATCCCACGAGTCTCGCCCGTGATACCAAGACGTTGCTGGGCGAAGGCTACGAGATCGTGCACATTCAGGCCTATGACATCTATCCGATGACGCATCACGTGGAAACCGTTGCGGTCTTCCGCCGCGCATGATGTGTCGATGACTGCCACGCATTCATTGCTCTGCGTCGGAGCCCCACGTCGATTTCTCGCCGTGATTCTTGCACTTTGTGTCTGCACAGGGCTCCTCGCAGGGTGTGGTGCGAGCGTCGCCGCTGAATCGGGACTCCGCGTCGGCTTCGTCGGAGTGGGCTCCACCGAGGGTAACAGCACCGCTGTCATGGAGAAGAAGGCGGTTGCTGGGTTGCGCGCCGCTGGCATGACGGTGACGTACAGGCCGTCCGCGACCGCCGACCCCATGCGTCAAATCAACGCGGCGGATGCCTTGTTAGAGCAGGATCCTTCCGTTCTCGTCGTGAATATGAGGTACATCAATCTGTGGACCGATACTTTGCTGAAGTTCAAGGCGGCGGGAATTCCCGTAGTGCTTCTGGGATCAAAGCCGATAGGTCTCAAGGCGACGATGTACGACGCGTATCTGGGACCCTCTGCACATGACATCGGCACACAGCTGGGCACTTGGGTGAGGCATGCGGCAGCCACAGCGCAGCAGAAGCTCCGAGTGCTCACCGTCACAACGCCTCTGGATTCTGTCACCAGTTCTGATATTGATTTTGGGCGGGATCAGGCGATGGCCCCCGACGCATCGCACATAGCGGATACGACGATTGTGGGCAGCTGGAATAGCGATGCGACGCGGGCGTCTGTGGCACGTAGGCTCGATGCTTCGGGAACGTCAGCGACGAAACTCCCGCAGGTTATGATCGGATATTCCGCTGCCGCAACGGACGCCATTCTTACGGAGCTTGCGAAACGTGGTATTCCAACTTCCTCCACCGTTACGAAAGGCGCCGTCTGCGTACTGGGTGTGCACGGTGGCAGTGGCGATATGGCACTTTCTGTGATGTGGGATGCTGACTATTCCAAGCAGCTGGCAAGAATTGTGCAAAAGCTTGGGAACGGTCAGGCAATCGTCAAAGACAATCTTGTAGCGTTGCAGGTGAAATGAGAGGCGATTCATGACCCAGAATTCCACTGCCCTGCCCGCTGTCGACGACGTCGGATTGACCGAGGCGCAAGTGGCGCAGTTGCGCGCCAGCGGAGATGTCAACGTGATGGACAGCTCCACGTCGCGCAGCTACAAGGATATTTTGCGATCCAATGTGTTCACACTTTTCAACGGCATCATCTTCACTGCAATGGTTCTGGTACTCATCGCGGGGCAATGGAAAGATGCGGTATTTGGCTTCGTCATCATCGTGAATTCCGGTATTGGCGTCTTCACCGAAATGCGGGCGAAAAAAGCTCTCGACAGCCTCAGCATTCTCATCGCGTCGCGTTCCACGGTGCGACGAGACGGCCACAACGTAGAGATCGAGCACAAGGACATTGTGCTGGGCGATCTTTTATGGGTGAAGTCAGGCGAGCAGATTCCCGCCGACGGTGAGGTCGTCGAATCGTGGGGAGTGGAACTCGACGAGTCCATGCTGACTGGTGAATCACGAACCGTGAAAAAGGTTCCCGGAGAAAAGGTGTTCTCCGGCTCGACGGCCGTGTCCGGACTGGCGCTCGTGCGTGTGAGTGCCGTTGGGGCATCGAGTTATGCAGCAAGCCTCACGGCCCGCGCGAAAGTGTATAAAAAGATTCATTCGGATCTTCAAGACGGCATCAACACCATTCTGAAATACATGACGTATTTGGTGGTGCCGTTGTGCCTTTTGCTGGTGTTTTCCCAAATGCATACCGTGGGTGGATGGGCCTCCTCATTTGCTACGGGCCAGTGGCGCGTTGCAGTGATCTCCGCGGTGGCCGGCGTTGTCGGCATGATTCCTGAGGGGCTGGTTCTGCTTACAAGCCTCAACTTTGCACTTGCCGTCATTCGTCTGGCGCGCAAGAACACGCTTGTGCAGCAACTGGAGTCCGTGGAGACCCTCGCTCGCGTGGACTCTCTCAATCTGGACAAGACGGGAACCATCACGGACGGTGGCATCGCCTTCGATCGCGTGATTTCCCTCGTCGGGAATCGCAGTGAGATTGATCAGGCGCTTTTTGATGTCGTGAACGAAGGAACTCCCAATGCCACCGGCACCGCCATTCTTACGGCTTTGACCTCCAGGGGAGTGAGCGCGGGAACGGTTATTGACCGCGTGCCATTCTCTTCCGCACGCAAGTGGAGCGCCATAGCGTATTCGGGAACCAGTACGCCGACAACCACCGAGCGCACTACGTGGTATTTCGGTGCACCGGAAATCATCCTTTCCGCGCTTACCGCTCCGTATCCCGACGTTCGCGAACAGGTGTCGCATGCCGCTGCCAATGGCAATCGCGTCCTTCTGCTGGCGAAGGGCCGTCCATCGCGCGCAGCCGAGCGCACTGATGCCGCCGACTTTGCCACCAACGAGCTACCGACGGATCTGCAACCCGCAGCCATCGTCTTGTGCAGCGAATCCATTCGACCCGATGCTGCGAAAACTCTGGCGTATTTCCGTGATCAGGGCGTGCGCTGCCGCATCATTTCCGGGGACAACCCAGAGACCGTGGGGGCCATCGCCGCAAAGGTGGATCTACTGGGAGAGGGACGCGCTCCGCGCGCCGTGGACGCGCGCACGCTGCCGAACGACCCGGTGGCGCTGGCGGAGGCCCTTGAGACCATCGACGTGCTTGGCCGTGTGCTACCCGAGCAGAAGAAAGCCATTGTTGATGCGCTCCATCTCCAATCTCATGTGGTGGCAATGACAGGCGATGGAGTCAACGACTCTCTGGCCATCAAGGAAGCTGATCTTGGCATCGCCATGGGGAATGCGGCATCTGCTACCAAATCGGTAGCGCAGGTAATCTTGGTGGACTCCAAGTTTTCGCATCTGCCTGACGTGGTGGGGCAGGGGCGACGTGTGATGGCGAACATGGAGCGTGTGGCGAGCCTCTTCCTCGTGAAGACCTGTTATTCTGCGCTCATTTCTCTGGGCGTAGTGCTCGCGGGCATCCCGTTCCCCTATCTGCCGCGTCATATGACGTACATCAGTGCGCTCACCATTGGCATCCCAGCATTCATCCTGAGCCTTGCACCCAATAATCGACGGTACAAGAAGGGCTTCCTCTCACGAGTGGTGCTCTTCTCCCTGCCTAGCGGGATTGCCATAGGCGCCTGCGTGCTCATCGTCTCCATTGTGATGCCTCATGCCGTGGGCTGGGACGTATTCCACGACCATCAGCAGCTCACCACATTGCGCACCTGCGCTGCCATCGTCATCTTCGTGTTGGGAATTCTCGTGCTCGCAAAGGTGTCCACTCCGCTTCTGAGCTGGCGTGGCGGGCTCGTGGCATTCATCGCCATCGCCGGTGTCGCCGGTGCTCTCATTCCCTTTGTGGCGAAGTTTTTCGCCATCGTTCTTCCCGATGACGTCGCGGGATGGCCGTTGCTGGCAGCCCTCGCGGTGTCGGTGGGAGTGTTCTACCTGCTGCAATGGGCGGTCCAAGCGGTTGTCCGAATCATAAGACGACGCTTCGTAAATGCGCCACACGAAATACAACGGCGCTAAAACAGATGTATGACAGTCAAAGATGAGCAGCTCGCGCGCCTGACGAGCAACGGGACACAATACTCTTACTACGACATTGCCAGCCTTCCAGGTATCGCAAAGCTTCCATACAGTCTCAAGGTGCTTGCCGAAAACATTCTGAGGAACATTGACGGCCGCCATGTGACGGAGGCTCAACTGAACGCACTGCTGAATTGGGACGCCAGTGCACAGCCGCACGACGAGATTCAGTTCACGCCATCGCGTGTGGTGATGCAGGACTTCACCGGAGTTCCCTGCATTGTGGATCTTGCCACAATGCGTGACGCGGTGAAGGCACTCGGAGGAGATCCGAAGGTCATCAATCCGCAGGTGCCGGCGCAAATGGTGATCGATCATTCCGTTCAGATTGATGTTGCGGGCGTGCCTGGTGCCATTGAGAAAAACATGGACATCGAGTACAAGCGCAATCGTGAGCGGTATCAGTTCTTGCGCTGGGGGCAGCAGGCCTTCGACAACTTCAAGGTGGTTCCCCCGGGGACCGGCATCATTCATCAGGTCAACCTCGAGTATCTCGCGCAGTCGGTGATGACAAAGGCAGCCGGAGCCGCTGGTGCTCCTGAGCTTGCCTATTTGGATTCCTGCGTGGGAACTGACTCACACACCACCATGGTCAATGGTTTGGGTGTGCTCGGCTGGGGTGTTGGCGGTATCGAGGCCGAGGCGGCAATGCTTGGCCAGCCCATCTCCATGCTCATTCCGCGCGTTGTGGGATTCAAGCTCAAGGGCTCCATTCGTGAGGGCGTCACTGCCACCGACGTGGTGCTCACACTCACCGACATGCTGCGCCAACACGGCGTGGTAGGCAAGTTCGTGGAGTTCTATGGCGAGGGTGTGGCTCAACTGCCGCTCGCCAACAGAGCCACCATCGGCAACATGAGTCCTGAATTTGGTTCCACCTGCGCCATTTTCCCCGTGGATCAGGTCACCATCGACTATCTGCGTCTCACGGGACGCTCGGACGCTCACGTTGAGCTCGTGGAAGATTACGCCAAGGCGAACGGCCTGTGGCACGACACCTCTGCGGCCGACTACGTAGAACCCACATATTCCGAATACATGGAGCTCGATCTGGGTACTGTGGAGCCGTCCATCGCCGGTCCCAAGCGTCCCCAGGATCGCATTGCTTTGCGTGAGTCGAAGACATCCTTCGAGCACACCCTGCCCGACTACCTCGGAGCTGATGCGGCACTCACTCCCGTAGACGTGACGACGGCTTCTCACGGGTCGTTTGAACTGGGCAACGGACAGGTGGCCATCGCCTCCATCACCAGCTGCACCAACACAAGCAACCCCTCAGTGATGATTGCTGCCGGCCTGCTTGCGCGCAAGGCGCATGCGCTGGGGCTGAGCCCGAAGCCGTGGGTGAAAACGTCTTTGGCACCTGGCTCCCAAGTAGTGACTGATTATCTGGACAAGGCCGGGCTCACGCCCGACCTGGACGCTTTGGGCTACCAACTCGTGGGGTATGGCTGCACCACATGCATCGGCAACTCCGGGCCGCTTGACCCCGCCATCTCGGCAGCGGTGAATGACAATGATCTCACCGTGGTGTCCGTGCTTTCCGGCAATCGCAACTTCGAAGGCCGCATTAGTCCGGATGTCAAGATGAATTACCTTGCCTCACCGCCACTCGTCATCGCGTACGCGCTTGCCGGCCGCATGGACTTCGACTTCGACACGGAGCCTCTGGGGAAGGGCAAGGACGGACAGGACGTATTCCTGCGCGATATTTGGCCCTCCAATGCCTCAGTGGCGTCTGTCGTTGAATCCGCCGTCTCACGCGACATGTTCGTGAAGGATTACTCCTCTGTATTTGAGGGCGACTCCCGTTGGAAGAGTCTCGACGTTCCCGCCGGAGACTCTTTCGCATGGTCTGATGATTCGACCTATGTGCGGCGTCAGACGTTCTTCGACGGCATGAGTCATGATCCTGCGCCCGTGATGGATATAACGGGTGCGCGCGTGCTTGCGCTGCTGGGAGACTCCGTGACGACTGATCACATTTCTCCCGCGGGCGCCATCAAAGCATCGAGTCCGGCGGGCCTGTACTTGCAGGAACACGGTATCGGTGCCAGAGACTTCAACTCGTACGGCTCACGTCGCGGCAATCACGAGGTGATGGTGCGCGGAACATTCGGCAACATTCGACTGCGCAATCTACTGCTGCCTGCCATGGGACAGGAGCAGCTAGCTGGGGGATTCACGTATGACTTCCTCGCGTCCCGAACCACGTCCATCTTTGAGGCCTCACAGAACTATCGAGAGCACAATGTGCCGCTGGTGGTTCTTGCGGGCAAGGAATACGGCACCGGATCGTCACGTGACTGGGCGGCCAAGGGCACAGCAATGCTTGGAGTGCGCGCAGTGATCGCGCGGAGTTTCGAGCGTATTCACCGCTCCAACTTGATTGGGATGGGAGTGCTGCCCCTGCAGTTCCCCGAAGGTGAGTCTGCGGCGAGCCTGGGTCTTACCGGCTCGGAAGCGTTCTCGATTTCCGGTATGAGCGTGCTCAGCGATGAAAATGCTGCGATTCCCGCGACGCTACCCGTCACGGCGACTGCGACGGATGGCAGTGATCGCGTGGTGCGTTTCGACGCCGTGGTGCGCATCGATACGCCGGGTGAGGCGGATTACTTCCGCAACGGCGGCATCCTGCAGTATGTGCTGCGCGGACTGATGAAGTAGACCAGTAGAGAAGTATTTTTTAGGGGTGGTCACGCGATTTTCCGCGTGACCACCCCTAAAAAATTTAAAGAATGTACGTTGGCCGGCTGATCAGCTGGCCAACGCTGAGCTATGATGCAGCTCTTGACGACAATGATGACGATGAATCTTGGTCGTCGTGCGCCTCGCCGCGAGAATCATTACTGTGAGAATCATTACTGCGAGAATCATTTGAGGAGGCGCTCTGTAAATCTGTGCTTGGGAAATCTTCACCTGGGCGCTTTCTTCCCGGGATCTGCGCCAGAATGGTTCCTGCGAGCATGAGCCCGCAGCCAATGTACGCTTGCACGCTCATGGTCTCATGCAACGCAACGGCGCCGCCTACCACGGAGAAGAAGGATTCCAGGGACATGATGATCGATGCTGGTGCCGCTTCCATGCGGTTCTGGCCAAAGATCTGAAGCGTATAGGCAATGCCGGTGGAGGCAACGCCGGAGTACAGAATCGGCCAAATGACTGCCCCAATGGCTCCGAAGCTCAGACCTCCAGTGAATGGCGTGCATACCCAACTCAGAGCGGCAACGGTGGAAATCTGCAGAATGGACAAATGCATGGGATCGATCTGAGTGCCGATGCGCTCCACTACGAGAATATGGATGGCAAAGAACACGGCACCACCCAGTAGCAGTACGTCACCGATACCAAAGCCGGCTGATTCAGACCCTGCGAAACACAGCAGATACAACCCGGAAAGGCTCACCACCGCCGCGACGAAACTCATCGCGCGCGCACGCTTGCCAATCAGAATTCCCAAAAGCGGCACCAGAATGATGTAAAGACCAGTAATGAATCCAGCACGTCCGGCATTCATTCCATATAGCACGCCATACTGCTGCAGCGACGAAGCACAGAAAAGAAGGCATCCGCAGAGCAAACCGTATTTCAGCGTCTTTTTGAGGTCGAAGGTGCGTGCCGATCCGCGGCGCAATAGCACAACGGGTAGCAACGACACCGCGCCGAATGTGAATCGAACAGCGTTGAAAGCGAAGGGGGAGAGGGCATCCATGCCCGCCACCTGCGAGACGAAAGATGTTCCCCAGATGAAGGCCGTCAGCAACAGCGCTCCGGCGCCAATCAGCTTGCTGTTGAGTTTGTTCTGCACGTGTGGCAAAACTACTCGGCCCTCCTGACCTGTGAAAGGCGGGAGGGCCGAGTGAAAGCAGAGAAAAGAGGCTTAAGCTCTCAGTTTCTCGAGCCGAACAGTTGCAGCAAGCTCATGAACATGTTGATGAAGTCCAAATACAAATTCAGGGCCGCGAGAATCGAGATGCGCTTGACCATCACGTCGCTGGTTCCGAGCTGTTGATACATGGCACGAGTGGACTGCGCGTCGTACATGGTGAGGCCTGCGAAAAGAATGAGGCTGATTCCTGCCACGATCATCGTCATGCCACTCACGTTGAGGAACATGAGCACGACTTCGGCAATGATCAGCACGATGAGGCCAACCATGAAGATCGGTCCCGCCTTGAGGATGTTGACCTTGGTGGTGAGCCCGATCATGGTGAGGCAGAGGAAGAACGCAGCGGTGAGACCGAGCGCAACACCAATGGATCCAAGATCAAAAACGAAGAAAATGGTGGAGAGGCTGAAGCCCATCGTGGCCGCGTATACGTAGAAGAGGACCCGGGCTGTGGCAGGATTCATTTTCAATGCGCGGGCACCCAGCACTACGGCCAATACCACCTGTGCGATGAGCAACGCGTACCAACCGAACTGGCCAACTGTTTGCAAGAAGGAGATAACAGCGCCGGTGGAGGCGGAGAGCGCGGCCACCACGGCGGTGACCACGAGGCCAATTGCCATTTCTCCATAGGCGGCGGAGACGGAGCGGCGGATGGTGGTCTCGCTCACCCGCACCGGTTGTGCCTCGAGCACGGGATTGCCCATGGATTGTGCCGGCTGCTGTGCCCCGTAAGCATTCTGGCGCGGTGCGTTGCTGTTGAACGGATCGTTATACGTCATGAGAAGCTTCCTTTAGTCAAGTTGCCTCCATACTAGACACCATGTATGGGTTTCCTCTGAAGCGAACCTTAGAAGAGGCTTACTTGCGCACAGGTTTCACAGGTTGTGCGGGCTTCACCGATTTTGTGGTGGCGAGCGTCGCAGGAGAGGGCGCAGATGAAGCGGCAGCTTTTGCGCTGGACGACTCGGACGGCGCTTCGTTTGCCGCCGCGTCGTGTGTCGGCGTCGCCGTGTCGAGTGCGTCGATGGCGGCTGCGTTCTCCTTGGTGCGTTGAGCGCGACTCGCGGAGGCCACGGCCTCGATGGCATCCACTGTTTCGTGATGCCGTGTGATGTCGCGATGAATCTCCTGCATGGCGTTTTCCACGGAGCTCAGTTGCGTGGCCACGGCGAGCAGGGTTTTGGAGTGCTCGGCGATGTCGGTGTCTGGCAGCGTGTTCTTATAGCGCAGCTGGTGTTCCAAACTCGCCCAGTAGTCCATGGCAATAGTGCGGAACTGCACTTCCACCGGTGTCACGTGCGGTCCGTCGGAGAGAAAAACGGGAACGGTATAGATGATGTGCAGGCTTCTGTAGCCGTTGGGCTTGGGGTTTTTGATGTAGTCCTTCACGCGGAGCACTTCCACGTCGTCCTGCTTGCTCAACAGCTCGGCCACTTCATACACGTCGTCAATGTAGTTGCAGATGACGCGGATGCCGGCAATGTCGCGGATGTTGTCTTTCACACTCTCCAATTCCAGGGGCAGGCCCTTGCGCTGCAGCTTGCCGAGAATTGATTCGAGGCTCTTCAGACGTGATTCCATGTGATGAATGGGATTGGCAAGGTCGCGATACTGGAATTCATCGTCGAGATTCTCCAGCTTCGTGCTGATCTCGCGCATGGCACCTGCATACACCTGCATGAGTGCGGAGAACTGGGAGAGTGTTTCAAAGCTCTTCTGTGCGTCGAACTGCTGGAGCATGGTCTCGTACTGGCGGTCATACTGCCTGCCGAGCTGTGCGATGTTCGGCGCTTTCTTCCGTTCCAGAATCATTCCGTACTGCCTCCTTGGGGCGGTGTGTGCCCGTTTGATTCCCTCACGCGCATGATACCCCGTGTCGAGGAGGGCAGACTTAAGAATAAGATATTGGATGATGAATGAAGACATGATGACTCTTGAGGAGCGTTCGCTCGCTCCCGCAGATGCTCCCAATGAAGAAGGCACTGCAGCCTCTGATTCCTCTCGTGGCAAGGGCGTGTACTACGTCCACACGCTCGGCTGTCAGATGAATGCGCATGATTCTGAACGCATTTCCGGCGTGTTGGCCGACGAGGGCTACGTCCTCGCCAATGAGTCACAGGTGGAGAAAAAGGATCTCGACCTCATCGTGCTCAACACGTGCGCGGTGCGTGAGAATGCCACCGAACGTATGTACGGCACTATCGGCCAGTGGGCCAGCCTCAAACGGGAGAATCCTCGTCTTCAGATCGCCGTGGGCGGCTGCATGGCTCAAAAGGATCGCGATCGCATTGCCAAGCGCGCCCCGTGGGTGGATGCCGTTTTCGGCACCAAAAACATCGCCTCGCTGCCGGGACTCCTGACGGCGGCACGTGACGCTCGTACGGCACAGGTCGAGATCACCGAAGACTTGACGTACTTCCCAAGCCAGCTGCCCGTCACGCGAGCCTCGCGCACCTCAGCGTGGGTGTCCATCTCCATGGGCTGCAACAACACGTGCACCTTCTGCATCGTTCCCAGTGTCAGGGGTCGCGAGCGCGATCGTCGCTCGGGCGACATCCTCGCCGAAATTCAGTCCGTTGTGGCCGCCGGTGCCAAAGAGATCACGCTGCTGGGTCAGAACGTGAACTCCTTTGGCTATTCCACAGGAGACCGCATGGCCTTTTCCCGTTTGCTGCGCGCCTGCGGCAGCATCGAGGGGCTGGAACGCGTACGCTTTACTTCGCCTCACCCTGCCGCCTTTACTGACGATGTGATCGCGGCCATGGCCACCACGCCCAACGTGATGCATCAGCTGCACATGCCGCTCCAATCGGGGTCGGATCGTGTGCTGCGCGCCATGCGCCGCTCCTACCGCACACGCCGCTTTATGGAGATACTGGATCACGTGCGTGCTGCCATGCCGGAGGCGCAGGTCACCACAGACATCATTGTGGGATTCCCCGGAGAGACCGAAGAGGATTTCCAGCAGACCATGGACGTGGTGCGCACAGCGCGTTTCTCGAGTGCGTTCATCTTTGAATACTCGCCTCGCCCCGGCACTCCCGCCGCCGCAATGGAACAGGTGGACCCCGCCGTGGTGTCAGATCGATTTAATCGACTGCACGCACTGCAGGAACAGATCACGGCCGAAGAACTTGAGAAATTCGTAGGCCGCAACGTTGAAGTGATGGTGACGGGGGAGGGACGCAAGGACTCCGCCACACATCGCATTACCGGACGTGAACGCGGCGGCGTGCTGGTGCATGTGGGCGTTCCGGAGGGTTCGCCCTTGCCTGCTCGGGGACAGTTCGTAACCTGCACCGTGACGCATGCGGGAAAGCATTACCTGATTTCCGACCCCGGTGAGGAACATGGCGCCTACCGGGTTTCGGACCGTTCGACACTGTCATGACTACACCGAAAGTCATTTCCATTGTCGGGCCCACGGCCTCGGGTAAAACCGGGCTGGGAATCGCGCTCGCACAGGCATTGAGCGCTCGCGGCGAGGCTGCGGAGATCATCAATGCCGACGCCTACCAGATGTATCGGCGCATGGACATCGGAACGGCAAAGGCGAGTGCTGCCGAGCGAGCCGCCGTGCCGCACCACCTCATCGACATCATCGAGCCTGGCGACACCATGTCTGCCGCCCGTTTTCAGAAGCTCGCCCGCGAGTGCATCGCCCAGCTGCAAGCCCGCTCCGTGCGACCGATTCTGGTCGGCGGCTCCGGTCTCTATGCGCGTGCCGCCACGGATGACATCTCGTTCCAAGGAACTGATGCCGCCGTGCGTGCCCGGCTCGAGGAGCGGGCGGAGTCCGAAGGGCCAGGCGCTCTTTTTGCCGAGCTGAAGCGGGTGGATCCGGCGGCAGCGACCACGATGGATGTTCACAATGTGCGCCGCACCATTCGAGCCCTTGAGGTCATCGAAATTACGGGTCGCCCGTATTCCGCCAGTCTGCCGCGCTACCGTTACGTGATTCCCACGCTGCAGATCGGTTTGGATCTTTCCCGTGACGTTCTCGACGAGCGCGTGGAACAGCGGACAGAGCTCATGCGTAAGGAAGGGCTCGTGAACGAGGTTGAGGGACTGCGCGGGCAGTTGTCCGTGACCGCTGCCCGCGCCTTGGGGTACGAACAGATTCTGGATTATCTTTCGGGGCCCTTGACGCCGGAGCGAGAGAACGAGGCTTTTGCCCTCATCGCGCAGAAAACCAAGCGGCTCGCCCGCAAGCAGATGGGCTGGTTCGGAAGGGACCCGCGGATTCACTGGATCGATGCCATGGACCCAGATGTTGTGAGCACGGCACTGGATTTGGTTGATCGCGCGGATTCAGGAGTTTTCGAAACACAAGACAACGGTGTCGTGCAGCCAATCGTGCATCACCTTGGCGAAGTCAAGAAATAGGCGGTAGCCAGTAGATTGCCGCTCCACCCTTGGAGATTTGGCGACAAACGCTAGGAAATAACGGGGGAAGGAGAGGCGTTCGCGTATTCTTTAATCCGTTATGCCTAGGACTACATCACCTCGTTCCAAAGATTCCGACGACGATTCCACGCTGGTGGGCAGTCGCGGTCCCGCAGCACGCTCGAATTCTCGATCGAAGACGTCCAATCGTGGGTCGTCTTCCAGTACAAAATCCGCATCACGGCTAGGGCAGGCCGAAGCCGAGGCAGCGGAACCCTTCTGGAAGAAAGCCCTTCTTGCACTCCCGCGCGGCGTCGGCAAATTCGTGCGCGCGGTCACCGGGGTGGGCGACACGTATGACATGGCATATCGCCGCGATGGCCTGTGCTTCCTCTTCATCATTTTCGCTGCGCTCTTCTGCGCGAGCGAGTGGTTCCGAGTCCAAGGGGTCTTTGGAAAATTCCTCCACATGATCGGTGCCGGGCTTCTGGGCGTCATGTCTGTGATTCTGCCCGTTCTGTTGATGTACGTTGCCATTCGCCTCATGCGCCATTCCGGCAAGAAATCGAACAATCCGCGCGTCATCTCCGGATGGTTGCTGCTGGCATGGTCTGTGTGCTCCATCATTGACGTCGCTAAGATCTCGTCAATGCGCAGCTTTGATTTTGCGGCCATCCAATCGGCAGGAGGTCTCTTCGGCTTCTTCCTCGGATCCCCGCTTGCGTGGGGGCTGAGTCCCGTTTTCGCCATCGTCATCTTTGTGATCGTGGGACTGTTCTCGCTATTGCGCATCACGGGGACGCACGTCGGTGAGATTCCCGACAAGGCACAATGGCTCATTGCCAAGATCACGGGTAAGCCCCTTCCGTCGACCGAGAAAACGGACGACGATGCGGCGGACGACGCCGAATATGGATATGCCGACGATGGCTCGGGCGCAATCCGTGTTGATCCACAGACGGGTGAGATTCTTGGCTCTCGTACGACGAGCGCCGGTCTTGACCTCGCTCCGGGTGTGCCGACACATGAAAATGGTGACGACGGTACTGTTACTGCAGTGCCCAAGAAGAAGGGCAACTTCTTCGCTAGATTCTTCAAGCGTTTTGAGCGTCATGACGATAATGACGCGAGTCTTGACCGATATGAGGGCGACGAAGCCTTCGATTCGGCTGCGCGCCAGGAAGCTGTGAATCATCCGGAATCGGGGCTGCCGGAAGCGGTTCACGACGATCAGATGACACAGCTTTTGCCGGCTTCCACGCAGCAGTCGGAGGGATACACGAATCCCGACGTTAATGCGGGTGGATCTACCGCTTATAACAACCCCGACAATCGCAACGGTGACGCAAGCCCGAGCAGTGGCACAGGCGTGCCAGGTGGAACTGTTCCCATGACGACGGGCACTCTTGGCGACGCCGAATCTGGCGTCATGGAGGCGATTCCCGCCGCAGCTGCTGCCGCTCAAGCGGCGCAGGCAATCGGGAATCCCAATGATCCCACCACTGATGAAACGAATCTGGCAGGAACTTCCGGCGCTGCGGAGCCCGACGAGCCGAGCACGCCCGAACCCTACGCGCTACCCGATCCGGAACTTCTGTCCCATGGAACGCCGCACGCCATGCGCACTCCGGCCAATGAGCGTGTCATCAAGGCGCTGCGCTCCACATTCGAACAATTCGACATTGATGCCAAAGTCGTTGGCTTCCTGCGTGGTCCTTCCGTCACGCAATACGAGGTGGAGCTGGGGCCTGGAACCAAGGTCGAAAAAGTCACCAACCTTCAGAAGAACATTGCCTATGCGGTGGCCAGCACGGACGTGCGCATTCTTTCGCCTATTCCCGGAAAGTCGGCCATCGGCATCGAGATTCCGAACACGGATCGCGAGATTGTGCACCTGGGAGACGTGCTGCGCTCCAAGAACGCGACAGAGTCGGATAATCCCATGCTCACCGCTGTCGGCAAGGACGTGGAGGGCCAGTTCGTGGTGGCCGATCTCACGAAGATGCCGCACTTACTCGTTGCGGGCGCCACGGGTTCGGGAAAGTCCAGCTTCGTCAACTCCATGCTCATGAGCATCATCATGCGCGCCACACCCGAGGAGGTACGCCTCATCCTGGTGGATCCCAAACGCGTGGAGCTGAGTGCTTACGCGGGAATTCCGCACTTGCTGACACCCATTATTACGGATCCGAAGAAGGCGTCGCAGGCGCTTGAATGGGTGGTCAAGGAGATGGACGCCCGCTACGACGATCTCGAGTTCTTCGGCTTCCGTCACGTCAAGGACTTCAATGCCGCCGTCAAGGCCGGCAAGGTGCACGCGCCCGAGGGATCCAACCGCAAGGTGGCTCCGTATCCGTATCTGCTCATCGTGGTGGACGAGATGGCGGATCTCATGATGGTGGCAAAGAACGACGTCGAGAATTCCATCCAGCGCATCACCCAGCTGGCGCGTGCGGCGGGCATCCACTTGGTGCTTGCCACTCAGCGCCCCTCCGTGGACGTCGTCACGGGTCTCATCAAGGCGAATATTCCCTCGCGGCTGGCCTTCGCAACCTCCTCGGCAACAGATTCGCGCGTCATTCTGGATGCGACGGGTGCGGAGTCTCTCATTGGGCAGGGCGATGCCTTGTTCCTGCCTATGGGCATGAGCAAGCCGTTGCGCGTACAAGGGGCGTGGGTCACCGAGTCCGAAATTCGCACTGCCACAGATTTCGCGCGCACTCAGCGCAAGCCGTCGTACCGTCAGGACATTGAGCAAATGACTGAAAAGAAGGAGAATGCGGTAGCGGACGATGACATTGGCGACGATCTCGACGAACTGCTTCAGGCCGCCGAGCTTGTGGTCACCACACAGTTTGGCTCGACGTCCATGCTGCAGCGCAAGTTGCGCATTGGCTTTGCCAGGGCGGGCCGCATGATGGACCTGCTCGAGTCACGGCGAGTGGTGGGGCCTTCGGAGGGTTCCAAAGCGCGCGAGGTGTTGGTAAAGCCTGATCAGCTGGCGGATTTGCTGGCATATTTGCGCGGGGAAACCTCGTCATTCACGGGAGCCTCGCAGCCAACGCCAGGAATGTAGCTGAAGTACCTGGCAGTGAGTTACCTGATAAATTGGTTGGAATTGAATGATGTTGCTGCGCACTGAGAGATCGATGGCGTAACGTTGCTAGGGATTTGCATGCCCGAAGGTTATGACGCATGAGCGTGAGATCGTCGGAAAACAGAAGGTGGGAAAAGAATGGTTGGGTCCAGGTCAAGGACTGCTGAGAAATCTGCTGAGAAGTCGATGCTAAGCCAGTGGAAGACTCCGGCGAATATCGTGACGATGGTGCGCATTGTGCTCGTCGTGGTGTTCATTGTGATGACCGTGATGGCAGGCCCCTCAGGTTATTACAACGTGCCCCTGCGGTGGGCTAGCGCCGTGCTGTTCATCATCGCTGCGTCAACCGATAAGATCGACGGCTATTTGGCGCGTTCCCGCGGCGAAGTGACCGATCTGGGCAAATTGCTTGATCCCATTGCCGACAAGCTGCTCATCTGCTCAGCGCTTGTGATTCTCTCGGTGTTCAACGAACTGTTCTGGTGGGTCACCATTTTGTTCCTCATTCGCGAGATCGGCATCACGCTGTTGCGCTTCTTCGTGATCGACAAGCTCAACCTCGTCATCGCTGCCTCCCAGTCGGGCAAGCTCAAGACCGTTCTTGAGACCGTCGCCATTTCCATGTTTATGGTGCCGATGTGGGTATTTGATCCGCAGGGAACCGTATGGACCAATTACTATTACATCGCCGCGTTCGTCGTGATGATCCTTGCGCTCGAAATGTGCCTGTGGTCCGGCGGCGAATACCTCTACAACGTGTACCAGCAGTTCAAGAGTGCGAAGGCAGAATCTGCCACAGCCACAGCCACAGAAGAGGTGTCGCAGGCTTCGGAGCCAGAGGCGACCTCGGCTGATTCCGCACACGTTGTTTCTTCCGATTCCGAGTCTTCTTCCGGCGTGGATGACATGCTCTCTACGCTGACGAACGAGGTCAAGAAGTCGGACGAGGCTCATGCCGCTGATCAGATGGTGACGGGCTCGCCGTTCGGTGCTGATTCCGGCACATCGTCTGGCTCCGCGCCTCATTCCGGCGATGATGAACCTTCTCAGGGTCCCATCGAATCCGGTAGGCGAGATGACTGACACGACGGTTGACGGGACACCGGCCCCCTCATCTGATGAAACCTCCCTTGCCGCACGCCTTCTGGCGTTCTGCGGTGAGAGGGGTTTCTTCATAGCGGGAGCGGAATCGCTGACGGGAGGGCTTCTTGCCGACGCCTTTGTGAGCGTCCCAGGTGCGTCCGCTGTTTTTCTTGGCTCGGCCGTGACGTATCACCTAGGGGCAAAGCGGCACATCCTTGGAGTGGACAACTCGATTCTCAACACTGAGGGTGCCGTGGATCCCCGCGTGGCGGCGCAGATGGCCGAGGGAACGTCTCGCGTCTACAGCGCAGCGGTGAGCTCGGATGGACTGGAAATGGAGTTGACGTCCAACCCCGTGATGGGCATTTCGACGACAGGCGTTGCGGGTCCCGATTCGGATGGGTATAAGCCCGTCGGTTTGGTGTACGTGGGCGTGCGCCTTCCCGGTGCTGCTGAGGCACGGGTGAAGGAGCTGCACGTGAGCGGAGACCGTGCTGGTATTCGTCAAGCCACAGTCGTCGCTGCCATGCAGTTCGCACTGTCTCTCTTGTAACTTTCCAGCTCTTCTCACACTGCGTGATTCGCACGTGTGCTCTGCCCACTTCGGGACATTGTGACGAAGCTCACGCCTCCTCATACGCCACGCCCGGGAATAAAACAGTTCGCCCTCGGTTGAACGGTGTGTATGGATGAACAAAGGCAAAGAGGTGAGTGGAACATGGAATTCGCACAATCGCGTATCGCAATGAACCGCCAGCAGGCTGGCACGAACTCACAGGTTTCCCCGCTCGCACCGAGCGCAGAGCAGAAGGCAATCGCACGTGAGCTCACGCCCGCCCAGCAAAGGGCTGTGGCATTCGCTCAGCAGCAGATCATGCGCGCTCGTGAGGCGCAGAAGGCACAGGCAGTCCGCAAAGCGGAGCTCCTTCGTCTTCAGCAGGATGAAGATAAAGATTTTGAGGCCACGTTGACGGCTGGCGCTGCCAATCGCCGTGGCGCGCACCCCGAACAGGCGTCTACCATTTCCTTCAGGCGCGTGCTGGGAGAGGTTCTTCGTTCCCTGCGCACCAAGGACAAGAAGACGTTGCGCGAGGTTTCTGAGCGCGCAGGAGTGTCCCTTGGTTATCTTTCCGAGGTTGAGCGCGGCCAGAAGGAAGCAAGTTCCGAGCTGCTAGGCTCCATCGCTTCGGCATTGGGAATGCGCTTGAGTGACACGTTGCGTCTTGTGGCAGATGAGATCGAGAAGTTGGAAGACGCTCAGTCTCGCCTGCAGCCTGCAGCCTGAACACAGCACTAACAGCACTATAAGAAGCGAGAGGTCACGCCTACTTCAGCCGGATGGCTGGGTGATGGGCGTGACCTCTCGCTTTGTCGTTTGTCGTCAACTCGTGCTGAGCTGACGACATGCGCGAAAGGGAATTTTGGCAGTTGTTGGAAGAAGTGTTCGGCCGGAGCTATGGCCGTGCGCTTTCTCGCGATCAGGGATTGACGGCATTGAATGGCATGAGCGTCGTGGAGGCACTAGACGCTGATGTCGAGCCCCGCGTGGTCTGGAATGTTTTGTGCGACCAGATGGAAATACCGGATTCGAAGCGGTGGGGGAAGGACCATAACGCGCCTCCGTTGCCCCCGAGGTAAAAAGAATTTGATTATTTTCGGGCGTGTAGATGACTTTCGAACATGTGTTCGTATATACTTTGGTGAAGTACCGCCGAGACGTCTGAGCTGTGGATAAAGAATTCCGTTCGACCACAGGCGGCAAATCGTTGTGTGTGAGCGCCCCGAACTCCGTATTCTGAGGAGTTAGTCGTTCCACCGAAGAAGGAAGGTGCTCATGGCACAGAAGAAGTCGGACGAGTCCAAGGAGGACCGTCTCAACAAGCAGCGGAAGGCCGCCTTGGATACGGCACTGGCCCAGGTCGAGAAGAATTTCGGCAAGGGCTCTGCGATGCGCTTGGGAGACAAGCCTCATCAGGACGTCGAAGTCATTCCCACGGGGTCTCTCGCTCTCGACATGGCGCTGGGAATAGGTGGATTGCCGCGCGGACGCATCGTGGAGGTATACGGACCCGAGTCCTCCGGCAAGACCACCCTGGCGCTGCATGCCGTTGCAAACGCGCAGAAGAACGGGGGAGTTGCGGCATTCATTGACGCAGAGCACGCTCTGGATCCCGTGTATGCCCAGAAGCTTGGTGTTGATATCGATTCCCTGATTGTGTCCCAGCCCGATTCCGGTGAGCAGGCGCTTGAGATTGCCGACATGCTGATTCGCTCCGGCGCGCTTGATGTCATCGTCATCGATTCTGTGGCTGCCCTTGTTCCCAAGGCGGAAATCGAGGGCGAGATGGGTGACAGCCACGTCGGTCTTCAGGCTCGTCTTATGAGCCAGGCACTTCGCAAGATGACGGGTGCCCTCAATCAGGCGAATACCACGGCAATCTTCATCAACCAGTTGCGCGAGAAGATCGGTGTGTTCTTTGGCAGCCCCGAGACCACCACGGGTGGCAAGGCGCTGAAGTTCTATGCCTCTGTGCGCCTCGACATTCGTCGCATTCAGACTCTGAAGAATGGCGACGAAGCCGTGGGCAATCGCACCCGCGTCAAGGTGGTCAAGAACAAAATGGCGCCGCCCTTCAAGATGGCAGAGTTCGATATTCTCTACGGAGAGGGCATCTCGCGTGAGGGATCCGTTCTCGACATGGCTATTGAAACCGGCATCGTGAAGAAGTCGGGCTCCTGGTTCACGTATGACGATGACCAATTGGGACAGGGCCGCGAGAACGTTCGTCAATTCCTCAAGGACAACAGCGGACTCACGGATGAGATCGAGACGAAGGTCAAGCAGAAGTACGGCCTCATCCCCGATCCGGAAGCAGAGGCCGCGGCCGCGGCACAAGAAGCTGCGGACAAGGCCGCTGCCGAGCAGTCAAGCGGTCAGGGAGACTCCGCAGATGCTTCAGCGTCAGAGACCGCGTCTGCAAAGTGACGCATGGTGGCAAAGCGACACACAGTAACAACGACTGCTATGCAGCACGTCATGGAATTTCTGCCGCATGATTAATCCGGAGGAATTCCTTCGCCTCCATCCCGTAAAGATGGAGGCGGCGCCCGATGAGAGCGTTCCGCTGTCACCGTCGGCGGCAAAAGATTCACCGACGTCAAATGACCCCACAATGGCGGAAATCCTCGATGCGTCGGCGCAGCAAGAATCAGGCAGATTGTATGAGCGGTGCATGGCATCGGCGTTGAAATCTCTCGACGCAGCAGGTGCCACGGTGGAAGGGCTACGGAAGCGGCTTATCAGTAAGGATTTTGACGCGAACACAGTGGAGCGCGTTCTGACGACTCTCGTTCGCATGAAACTCCTCGATGACGATGCTTTCGCGGAATCCTTTCTCAACCGTTGCCTCGGGAAGATGATGGGTCCCATGGGGGTTCGTCGCGAGATGATGCACAGAGGCATCGGTGCCGATGTGGCATCACGGCTTATCCAGCAGGCGGTGGATGACGGTCGCTTCGAGGAATCGGCCGAACAACTCGTGGAATCTGTGAGTCGCAAGACGATCGGGATGGAATATCAAAAACGCATGCGTCGCCTTGCTGGAGCTGCACAACGCAAGGGACATTCAATGACACAGATCAGGGAACTGGCGAGAGATCACTTCGCGCGGTGAATTGCAGAAGAAAGAGTATGTGAGACCTCTTTTACCCCGGGTTCTGTCGTAGCGCCCATAGAGCACTACGGATGACCATCCATCTAGGCCAGTCGTTGCCGGCTGGCTCAAGCGGCCTACCCGAAGACGGAACGAGCAGTTCCATTGCCTTCTGCTTGGCCTTGCTCCCGATGAGGCTTGCCATGCGGCTACTGTCACCAGCAGCCCGGTGGTCTCTTACACCGCCGTTTCACCCTTACCTCACTTGCCGAAACAAGGAGGCGGTTTATTCTCTGTTGCGCTATCTCTCAGGTTGCCCTGGGCGGGTGTTACCCGCCATCGTGCTCTTCGGAGCCCGGAAGTTCCTCGTCGCATATGAAGCACATGCGCCGCGGTCATCAAGAGGTCTCAAACAGTCAACAGTACCCGAAATTCCGAGCTTTCGCAGGGAAAATAATTGTCGGCGAGTTCACAGCTTTTTCCATGAAACCCCAAGGTCTACAGGTACACTGAAATTAGTTGAAGGCTTCAGTCTTCAGCGTCCACCACTACAGGCGGTTCACCGTCTGACCAAAGGAGGTCACCATGGAAATCATTGTCACCGGGCGTCATACTCAGATTGGACAAAGGTTCCGGGATGTCGTCGAAACGAAGATGAATCGTGTGACCACCATCGCCCCCGACGCGCAGCGCGTACAGATTGTTGTGACGCACGAAGGAAACCCGCGTCAGGCCGATACAGCCAAGAAAGTGGAGATCACCGTTCGCGCCGGTCGCACAGTGGCCCGCGCAGAAGCGTCAAGCGCCGATGAATTCTCCGCACTCGACATCGCACTCGATAAGTTGACCCTGCGTCTGCGCAGAAGCAGGGATCGTCGCAAGGATCACCG
The DNA here is from genome assembly GCA_022651005.1 of Bifidobacteriaceae bacterium. Lineage (GTDB taxonomy): Bacteria > Actinomycetota > Actinomycetes > Actinomycetales > Bifidobacteriaceae > JALCQC01. The sequence continues at coordinate 600,786 of JALCQD010000002.1, read as the reverse complement.
CCGTGGCTACAACAATGCGGTTCCGGTGGATTTGGGAGCCGTCGCACCTGTGGCTGAAGAACCAGCACAGGAAGCTCCTGCGGATTCCGCAGAGGCCTTGGCCACCGATCTGGGGCCGGGAGAGTCCGTCGAGGTCCAAGTAGGCGACACACCCATTGTGATTCGCAGGAAGCTGCACATCGCCGAACCGATGAGCATTGATGAGGCCCTGTACGAGATGGAACTCATTGGCCATGACTTCTTCCTCTTCGTCAACAAGGCCACGGGCCGCCCCTCTGTGGTGTACCGCCGCCACGGCTGGAGCTACGGCGTCTTCGAAATTGACACCGCAGAGAACGTCAAGAAGGCAGCAAAGTAACAGCCACGGTATCTACGGATAGATAACCGTGAGACCCCGTCCCCGTCTCGCCGAGGAAACGCGCGAAACGAGGTGACGGGGTCTTTTTGTTATAAATTTCCCGGGAAGCTGCGTCTTTGCGCGTCAAAATCCGACTTCTCGCGTACTATGGAGAAAGTTTGACCGGGCTAAGACCAGTCGAGTCGTGAGACAAGACAGAGGCATTGACAGGAGTTCCAAGTGGTAGCAGTACTTGACAGTATTCTTCGTATGGGTGAGGGCCGCCAAATCAAAAGGCTCGAAGAAGTGATGAGGCGTGTCAATGATCTCGAGGGTGAGATTTCGGCACTTTCTGACTCCGAACTGAAAGGGCAGACGGGGAAGTTCAAGGAACGCCTCGCCAAGGGGGAGAGCCTCGACGACCTCATGCCTGAAGCCTTTGCCACCGTGCGGGAGGCTTCCAAGCGCGTGCTTGGCCAGCGCCACTTCGACGTCCAGATCATGGGCGGCGCCGCACTTCACTGGGGCAACATCGCTGAGATGAAGACTGGCGAAGGCAAGACCCTTGTGGCCACGCTTCCTAGCTACCTTAATGCTCTCGAGGGCAAGGGCGTCCACGTTGTTACCGTCAACGACTACTTGGCAAGCTATCAGGCAGAGCTCATGGGTCGCGTCTACCGTTTCCTGGGGCTTACCGTTGGCTGCATTATCACGGACCAGAAGCCGGAGGAACGCCGTAAGCAGTACCAAGCGGACATCACCTACGGTACCAACAACGAATTCGGTTTCGATTACCTGCGCGACAACATGGCGTGGGAAAAGGAAGACCTTGTTCAGCGTGAACACCGCTTCGCCATCGTCGATGAGGTTGACTCCATCCTCATTGATGAGGCACGTACGCCTCTCATCATCTCGGGCCCCGCAGAGGGTGACGTGACGCGCTGGTACCGCCAGTTCGCCAAGCTCGTTCCGAGCCTCACCCGCGACGAAGATTACGATGTGGACGAAAAGAAGAAGGTCGTCGGCATTCTTGAACCCGGTATCACCAAGGTCGAGGACTACTTGGGCATCGACAATCTCTATGAGCCCAGCAACACCGCCCTCATCGGCTACCTCAACAACGCCATCAAGGCGAAGGAACTCTTCATTCGTGACAAGGACTATGTGGTCGCTAACGGCGAGGTCATGATCGTCGACGAACACACGGGTCGTATGCTTCCGGGCCGTCGCTACAACGAAGGTCTGCACCAGGCCATCGAGGCCAAAGAGAACGTGGACGTCAAGGCTGAGAACCAGACCTTCGCCACGGTGACTTTGCAGAACTACTTCCGCATGTACGACAAGCTCGCAGGCATGACAGGTACGGCCGAGACTGAGGCAGCCGAGTTCATGCAGACCTACAAGCTGGGCGTGCTGCCGATTCCTACCAATAGGCCGATGGTCCGCAAGGACAACGACGATCTCATCTACCGTACCAAGAAGGAAAAGCTCAGCGCCATCGTCAAGGACGTGGCTAAGCGCTATAAGACTGGCCAGCCGGTATTGCTTGGTACTGCCTCTGTCGAATCCTCCGAGGTGGTGTCCTCGCTGCTCGATGTGGCAAAGATTCCTCACAAGGTGCTCAACGCAAAGCAGCATGAGAAGGAAGCAAACGTCGTTGCAGTGGCCGGACGCAAGGGTGCCATCACTGTGGCGACCAACATGGCAGGCCGTGGTACGGATATCATGCTCGGTGGCAACGTCGAGTTCCTCGCCGATCAGGAGTTGAAGAAGCAGGGATATTCTGCAGAAGACACTCCGGAGCAGTACGAGAAGCTGTGGGCTTCCACCCTGGAAGAAGTCAAGCAGCAGGTCAAGGACGAGCACGAAGAAGTTAGTGAGCTCGGCGGCCTCTATGTGCTGGGAACGGAACGCCACGAGTCTCGCCGAATTGACAATCAGCTTCGCGGTCGAAGCGGACGTCAGGGCGACCCGGGTGAATCACGTTTCTACCTTTCTCTTGAAGACGACCTCATGCGCCTGTTCAACACGCAGCTCGTGGCACGCGTCATGGGCCGCGGCATGCCGGAGGGCGAACCCATCGAGTCCAAGGCTGTGTCCAAGGGCGTGCGCAACGCTCAGAAGGCCGTCGAATCCCGCAACTACGAGATTCGTAAGAACGTCCTGAAGTACGACGACGTCATGAACAAGCAGCGCGAGGTCATCTACGCCGAGCGCCAGGCTGTTCTCAAGGGCGAGGACATCTCCAAGGACGTCACCCGCTTCCTGGAAGACACGCTGAGTTCATACGTGGCCGGCGCCACTCGCAGTTCCGACAAGCCCACCGAGTGGGATCTCGACGAACTGTGGAAGGCCGTCTCGAGCGTCTACCCGATTGCGGTGGATGCGGAGGAAGCGAAGAGCGCCATTGCCGATCTCAAGCACGAGGCGGCCGAAAAGAAGCTCACCGAGCTCATCGTGGACGACGCGAAAGAACAGTATGCCGCTCGCGAGGAGAAGTTCGGCTCCGAGGTCACACGAGATCTTGAACGCCGAGTGGTTCTCGCTGTTCTTGATCGCAAGTGGCGCGAGCACCTCTACGAGATGGACTACCTCAAGGACGGCATTGGTCTGCGCGGCATGGGCCAGCGCGATCCCCTGGTTGAATACCAGCGCGAGGGCTATCAGATGTACAACTCCATGGTCGAGGCTATCAAGGAAGAGTCCATTCAGTTGCTCTTCCATCTCGATGTGCAGCAAGTGCAGGCGTCTCAAGCGGAGACGGAGGCTGCTGATGAGGCAGCCACGTCCGCAAGCGGCCCGGCTGATCCCGACGACACGAACGACACTGCCGACGAGGCGTCGACAGCCGAAGAAGTCGCAGAGGCTGAGGCCGGCGAATCCGAGAGCAAGGTCGAGGCAGACGAAGTACGAGATTCTGAGACTGAGGACTCCGCACAGGAGGACGCAGCCGATGACACCGCAACGAAATCTGGCATCGTGGGTCCTGCACCCATCAGCCATGAAAACGCAAAGGTTCCGGCATCGCGCCGCCCCAAGAGTGAAGAGCTTCGCTCTCCGTGGTCCGACGGCCGTACCTTCCCGGGTACTCCGAAGAACGCGCCGTGCCCCTGTGGTTCGGGACGCAAGTACAAGCTGTGCCACGGTCGCAACGAGAAGTAACGAAGCGAAGTAGCGAAGCGTAGTGTGCGGCTTTACCGTGCACCGGCTTCGTGTGTCGCGAAGTGAACTGTGATTTTTCGCATGACGACCCGTCTCCTCTGGTGGCGGGTCGTTTGCGTTATTATGTCAATGGAATTAAACACAACAAGGAGCAACAATGTCCGAACCATTCACATGGAAATCGATTCTGTCGTCGCTCGCTGCGGGCGAGCATTTGAGTTTCGAGCAGTCCGAGTGGTTCATGGACGACCTCATGAACGGCAACGCCTCGTCCGTTCCAGTGGCTGCGACTCTTGCCGCGCAACAGGCCCTTGGACTGACACCGCCGGAGGTTGCCGGTGCTGCCAAGGCGATGGTGGAGCACGCGGTTGCCTTGAATGTCTCGGGCAATACCACAGACATTGTGGGGACCGGCGGCGACCACGCTTCTACGGTCAACCTTTCCACGATGGGCTCCATCGCAGCTGCTGCGGCCGGCGTCAAGATTGTGAAGCATGGCAATCGCGCTGCCTCCTCCAAATCTGGTGCCGCGGACTGCCTGGAAGCCTTGGGCCTTCCTCTTGACCTGCAGCCCAGTGATGTCGCAGCTGTGGGGGAGAAGATTGGCATTACTTTCGCGTTCGCCAAGACCTTCCATCCTGCCATGCGTTTCGCCGGCCCCATTCGTTCCGAACTCGGCATTCCCACAGTTTTCAATCTGCTGGGACCGTTGACGAATCCGGCACGTCCGGCACACATCGCCGTCGGTGTTGCTGATCGCACACTGTCGCCCATGGTGGCGGAAGTGTTTGCAAGCCGCCACCAGGACGGCCTTGTGTTTACCTCGCACGAGGGTCTTGACGAGATGGCGCCTACTGGCCCTGTGTCGGTATGGGAGATTCGCGATGGCAAGGTGAGCCTTTCGGACTTCGATCCCGTTACGGAACTCGGTCTGAAGAAGATCGCAGTGGCTGATTTGCGAGGAGGCATGCCTGATTTCAACGCACAGGTTGCGCGTGATTTCCTGGCGGGTAAGCCGGTTGCCTCTCGTGAGACCGCGCTGCTCAATGCCGCCGCAGCAATTGTGGCGGATCACTCGCTGCTCACGAATCCCACTGCTTCCTTGAAGGATCGGTTCCAGGAGGCTTATGGGCTCGCGAAGGATGCAGTCGATTCGGGCAAGGGCGCGGCGTTGCTCGATCAATGGATCTCGTACGCCAAGGAACTGAAGGCCAAGGAAGCCTGATTCCAAGTTTTCGATAAGGTGAGTGACGACTCTCCTGGTTGTGTGACGCAGTGTTGTATGTTCCTTCGTCACACAATCAGGAGAGTCGTTTCATGAAAGTGAGCGCCAAAAACAAGGCGAAACGTTTCCTTGAACACGTCGTTGTTCTCATGTAATCTTGTTATGTCATTTGAACGTTCAAGAGTTCTGCGTCCGGCAGGGTAGCCGCCGAGCGGAACGGGTTGGGAGTAGCCATGCATACGCTTGCAATCGATATTGGTGGAACGAAGATCGCCGCCGGAGTCTACGACGAAGAGGACAAGATCCTGCGTCGTTGGCAGATTCCCACGCCCTCGAATGGTCAGGTCATCGACGCACAGCTCGCCAACATGTACCGCGAGGCGAAGGAAGAGTTTTCTGACATCGCGGGTATTGGCATTTCGGCTGCAGGCAACGTGAAGGCCGATCGCCGCACCATGAGCTTCTCCGCTAATATTCCCACGTGGATTGATTATCCGCTCGCTGACAAGCTCGAGGCTGCCATTGACCACGAGTGCCCAGTCGTCGTCGAGAACGATGCGAATTGCGCTGGTTGGGGCGAGTACATCGCCGGTGCCGGCAAAGGCAGCACCAACATGGTGATGTTGACTGTGGGAACGGGATTGGGCGGTGCCATCGTCATCAATGGCGAACTGTACCGCGGTTCCTTCGGCATGGCTGCCGAGGCGGGGCACCTTCCCATGGTTCCCGATGGAGACACCTGCAACTGCGGCCTACGCGGTTGCGCTGAACGCTATACTTCGGGCTCTGCGTTGGAACGTTTCGCGCGTTCAGCGATTCGTCGCTGGCCTGAGAAGTCCGACCGTCTCATGGAGCTCGCCGGTGGTGTGGTCCACGATTTGCGCGGACAGATGGTCACCCAGGCTGCCAAGGAGGGCGACGACCTCGCGCTCTATGCCTTCGGGAAAATCGGCGAGTGGCTTGGTCGCACGATGTCGGCTCTGGCCGCTGTGCTCGATCCTGACTGCTTCGTCGTCGGTGGCGGTGTGGTCTCTATTGGAGACATTCTCCTTGAGCCCGCGCGCTACAACTACGTGCGCTTCCTTGAGGCGGCTGCCTACCGCCCTCACGCACAGATTCTCGCAGCAGGCGCTGGCAACGATGCGGGCATGGTGGGTGCTGCTGATCTCGCGCTGCGCGAGGCAAAGGCACACCAGGCCTGATTGATTCCGCATTCAAAACGGGCTCGTGCACACAATGAATCTGTGTGCACGAGCCCGTTTTGAATGGATCGGGGGTGGGCGCTACACCCGCGCACCGTCATCGAACGGGTTGCTGCGGGTTTCGCTGTGGCCACGCAGTTGCATGAACAGACCTGCCGCACCGATCAACGTGAGCACCCCGGCAATGGTGCCGAGCAGGCCCGCAATCTGAGGGACGAAAAGCACCAGCACGAGGCCGAGAACGCCCAGAACAGTGATGATGGCAAAGGTGACCGTGGACTTTTTCATGGAGCCCACGTTGGAATTTTCGGGGCCGGGAGTGAAATCTGAGCCAAGGTCATCGTCCACATCGAGCCAGCTCGACTGAAAATCTCGAGGACCGGAACCGGTGTTGTGACCGGGATTATCCGAATCAGAGCTTGTACCAAAGGCATTGGCAAAGTCGTCGTTGCTGCGCTTTTTCCCCCAGCTCCACCGCGGTTTTTTGCGTGAGGACGCGGCGAAAGAATCGGCAGTGAGATCGCGGGCATCCACAACGCGTTGTTTTTCGGCGCGTTCCTCTTCCTTGCGGGCGTGGCGCTCGAATTTGCGCGCAGTGCGGGAGTTTTCGACATCGGAGAGGTCAGCGTCGTGAGAATCGAGAAAGCTCTGCCAGTTGTCGGAGGCGTCCGCTGAACTGTCGGAGCCCGACGGGGTGTTGGCGCTATCGCGTGGCGTTTCCGAATCCTTGTTCGAGGTCATGGTTCCACTTTAAACGTTTGGGTTGTCACTACGCTGATAGGCGCGTTGCACGTGTGCGATGGATCATCTCACGCTAAGGAAGCCTCATTGCTGCTTTCGTAGAGGCACTGTGCCACAATGTTTCCAGTTATCCGTCTTGTGTTGGAGCTTGAGGAGTCGAAACCGTGAATTGGTACTGGTTCTATGTTCATACGTTGGGTCCGCTGGCTGGTCGATTCTTCACACCTACGGTCAAAGGACTGGAAAACATTCCTCCGAAGGGCGAGATGGGCATCATTGCCTCTAATCATCTGGCTGCCATCGACGACGCTATTATTCCTCTGACGGCTCCGCGCATGGTGCACTTCATGGGCAAGGCAGAGTACTTCACGGGTAAGGGCATCAAGGGCCGCTTCAAGAAGTTCTTCTTTACCACGGCCGGCGTTTTTCCAGTGGATCGCTCAGGCGGCTCCAAGGCGCTTGGTGCGCTTGAGTCTGCACGCAAGATTCTTGAAGAGGGCAAGCTCTTCGGCATCCATCCCGAAGGGACGCGTTCCCCTGACGGAAAGCTCTATCGCGGGCATACGGGCGTGGCACGTCTGGCTTTTGAAACAGGTGCGCCCATTATTCCAGTAGCCCTCACTGGTACCGATAAGGCCCAGCCCACGGGAACCGTTTTTCCTCATCGTCATCACTGCACCGTGACGTACGGCAAACCTATCTATGTTGATAAAATCGCCGCCGAGGATCTCACCCATAAGGAGATTCGTGATCTCACGGATCGCATGATGGCGCGGATTGCCGAAATGAGCGGTCAAGAGTACGTGGATATGTATGCTCAGGACAGGAAGAAGCAACTCAAGGCGGCGAAGGCCGCGCGCGACGCGGAATAACGGTTGACGCGATCTCAGAATCGGCCCTAGAACCTCAGCCGTAGTGGCTATCGGTCGTCACACAATCGTGAGTGTGATCACCGTCGGTTTGCCCGCTGTATCGCGCAATCTAACCGCCTTACCGGCATCTGCACTCTGCGAGAACACCACATGCAGATTCTCGCCGATCGCCGATGCCTTGGTTTTCACGGTGAGCCCAAGGCCTTCCAACTTCTTGATGGCGGCATCAGTTCCAGACCCCACAACATTGGGCATCTGAACGGTTTCAGGTCCCTTCGACACCGTGAGCGTCACCTTGTCGCCCCAGTGGACAGTCTGTCCTTCGGTGGGATCGACGGAAATTACGGCACCCTTGGCGATGGAATCAGAAAACTCGGTCTTCGTTGCAACAGTGAGCTTGAGTTTGTTGAGCGCCGCAGTTGCCGTGTCTTGTGATTCGCCCGCAAGGCTCTTGGGTATCTCCACCGGCTTGGGGCCCTTCGACACGGTGAGTGTCAAAGGTGCATTGTGAGCCACCGTGGTTCCTGGGTCTACGGACGAAGCGAGGGCGCACCCGGAAGCGCTCTCTGCGCTGTAAACCTCGGTGACTTTCACCGCGCTGAATCCGAGCTTTTTGAGCGCCGCTTCGGCGTCCGTGGTGACGGAGCAATCGAGCAAGTCCGAGGGAACCGTCACTTTCTTGATGCCCTTGGACACTGTGAGTCCGAGCTTGCCGCCACGCTTGGTCACGTGGCCGTCAACATCCGGATGAGCGGAGACAATCTGCCCGGCCTCTACGGTATCCGAATACTGTTGCGTGCTCGAATAATCGATGCCCAGTGCCGCAAGCGTCTTCTTGTACTCGGCGTAGGAGGCACCTTTGAGCGAGCACGCGGCGGACTGCTGTGCGCACGGTTTATCGGAAGCTTCAGGAACCACCCAATAACTGCCTGGTCCCCAGAACCACCACCACACGATGATGGCAGCGGCGATGGCCACAAGGACGCTCACGATTGAAATGATGATCGCCGTGCGATGACTCTTTTTTTGTACGGCCTTTGGCGACTGTTGCGATGCCGCCGGGTCGGTGGTCATCGTCGGTTCTTTCACGGGAAGATAGGCGTGGGACGACGGCGGAGTGGGAGGCTGATTGTTGTCGCGATTAGCGTCTTCTGCAATCTTCTGCTCAGTCTCTGCCGAGTCCACAACAGGAGCGCCGCTGGCATGCAGAAAATTCTGAGTGGGTTCCTCCTGCGTCGCTGGCGGGGGAGCGATGATCGACGTCTGATCCTGTGTTGCCTCACCGGGAACATATTTGTAGAACAACTGCTCGCGCGGAATTGCGCCGGCGGCGGTTCTCAATTCCAACAATGCGGCGGAGGCATCGGCTGGGCGATCGGAGGGATCACGCTCGGTGAGCTTTGTGATGAAGCCGACAAGAGTGGCGGGGAATGTCGCTCCCGGCACACTCGAGAGTGCCGGCACGTCGTCGTGGACGTGTTTGAACACGGTGGTGATGGGATTTTCGGAGGTGAAGGGAACTGATCCGCTGAGCATCTCGTAGCCCATGATTCCCACGGAATACAGGTCGCCTTGGGGTGTGGAACGATTCTGTTCGATCATTTCAGGTGCCAAGTATGAGGCAGTTCCCAACAGCAGGCCGGTGGTGCTCATCGTGGCGTCTGACACGGTTTTGGCGAGACCAAAGTCTGCGATTTGAACGTGGCCGCGCGAGTTGATGAGGATATTCTCAGGCTTGATGTCGCGGTGCATGAGTCCCGCCTGATGTGCAGCGGCAAGTCCGTCCAAGGTTTCGGAAAGCACGCGCAGAGTGTCGCGTACAGAGAACGTGGGGGTTTGAGCCAATGCCTGGCGCAGATTCACGCCATGGACGTATTCCATCACAATGTAGGGGAGACCATCGAACTCGCCGGTGTCGTACACCTGCACAATATGTGCATTGCTGAGAGCGGCAGCAGCCTTTGCCTCAGCATGAAAACGGTGGAGAAATTGGTCGCGATGTGGCCCCTGCGCCAGCTGCTGATGAATGATCTTGATGGCCACAGTGCGTTCGAGGCGGGCATCGTTGGCGAGGTACACGCTGGCCATACCGCCATCGGCGATCCGGCGGATGATGGTGTACCTGTTCTCCAGGATTGCTCCGACGCGCGGATCAGCCACTTCACTCATGGCTACATATTAACGGTGGGCATCTCCCGAAAACCGCATGAATGCGCCTTTCCAGATGAAATCTCCACTGATTGTGACGCTCTTATGCGGTACAAGCGTCACATGCGTCACTAAAGCTGTGGCAAGAAACGTCTGCACGCGTCGGTGAGGGTGGCGGTGGCTTTATCGCTGGCGCCAGTCGTTGCCTTCCACTGCGCCAGCTGAAACTCTGTGTCCTTCCACAGGGAAGCGATGCGGCGGCGTGATGACTCGACGGCTCCGGAACGCTTGAAAATGTCGATGACGGAGAAGGCGGTTGCGTCGTCACGCGTCGGTGCCTCATACGCGTCTTGCAGTGCGGTGCGGTCGGTGGGGCTCGCCGCAAGCAAGGCATCTGCCAACAGAACCGTGTGCTTCCCCTCCTTGATGTCCCCGCCCAGAGGCTTGCCACTGGAGGATGCGCCGGCGGCCGTAGGCTCAGCATCCACGTCAATGAGATCGTCGGCCAGCTGGAAGGCGGTCCCCAGAGGGGTTCCAATTCGCTGCGCCCAGCTTTTGGAATTCTGCGGCGAGAGCCCCGCTCCCAAGAACCCCAGCTCCAGGGGCGCGATGGTGGTGTAGCTGGCGGTCTTCCAGCGGAAAACGGCCAGGCAGTTGTTGATCATCGCTTCGGGGTCGTCAAGACGCACCACCGTATCTGCGAGATCCATCACCTGACCGATTTCCACTTCTTTCTGCATGCGCAGGAAAGCTGTGGTGATGGGCTCGTGGAGTGGGCTGCCGGCAGTGGCGGTTGAGGCAATGAGCAGACTTTCGGTGGCCAGCAAGTCGCCGAGCATGATGCCCAGGCCATTGCCCACAGACTGGGCGGAGTTGTCATCGAGAGTTGAGGAGCTCGCTGTCTGTTCCGTTGCTGCAGGGCCGCTGGTTGTGAGGTTGGCGGAAAAGTCGGAGAAGATGGCGGCAAGACCGCGGTGTGCGGCAGGGATACCACGACGCAGGTCGGAATCGTCAATGATGTCGTCATGCACAAGCGCTCCGGTTTGAAATATTTCGATGGCGCATGCCACGTCGAGGAGCGCCTCGGGAGAGAGCTGTGATGAAGCGACGTGCTGATTGACTGACACCTCTGCCGTGATGAGCGTCAGCAAGGCGCGGAGGCGTTTCCCTCCACGGCTGGAAACGAGGGCTTGCTGCGTGACTCCACGCATCAGCTGAGAACTTGGCACCTTTTCCAGATCGGCGGAACTGGCAATATCGATGAGCTCAGGAATGCGATGCTCGATGCGTTCCCGGAGGGCGGACCAGTGCGAGGAGAAGGTAGGTGAGGCGGCGTAAGTAGTCATCACTTACCGATGATATTCCTATATTGATCCCATTCGTCCACAGACCTCTGAATTTTCTGCCAATCTGGTGGTTGCAGAGCAGAGTTGACTCATGACGAAAATAAAGTACAGCGCGACGTCATATGCCGCGCGCACGCTGCCCATCTCTCGTACTGTTTCGAGCATGCCTCCGCCCGGAGGCCGTGCCGCCCGCGCACCATCGGGAAAAGTGATTTCTTCCCCTGCTGCTCATCCTGCAGATAAGTCTCCCGGAGGAAAGAGTTCCCCGAAGGTCAGTTCCGTGAACGATGACGATTCTTGCGAAAATTCGGCCGGGGACATTTCCGAAGCTCGTGTGCGTACGTGCACCGAAGACTACCGTCTCTCTCGAGCTCGCGACGGTATGAACGGTGCCGATCGTGCGTTCTTCGAGCCTTTGATTCGTCAATGGAACGAGATATTGCATCCGGGTAAAGATCAGCAAGATACCGGTTACAAGGCATTGCCGCGTTGTGAGTTCTTGATGCGCGTGGCAGTCGGTATGCATGAGTCAATGGGGCTCAGAGACTCGTTGATTCTCTCGGTGATTTCTCAGCTGACACCGTCCGAACTCATCGAAGCGGCAGTGAATCCTACGCAACCGGATACCGCCCAGTTGGTGAGTTCCACCTTGTCGGCCGTTTTCAGAGATTCCACGCAACGTCCAGATCAGGAGGTGTGTGGACGGTGTCTTGACACGCTTGTCGAGATTCACTCCCGCGTGCCACGAACCTATTGCGTGCAACCACTCGCCGTGATGGCGTATTTGCTCTGGTGGTCAGGACGAGACGAGGAGGCGGGCGGCGCGGCTTTGCGAGCTCTCAGCATTGATGGTGAGTGCACATTGGCCTCCATCGTTCTTACGGCCACCGAATATGGAATTTCGCCGGCATGGAAAGGACGCGGTAAAAAATAAGCTAAAAAGTTGTGGCATCTGGGAATAATCGTCCTGACTGAATGGTTCACTCTAGTAGGTGAAAACTTGCGCTTACCCGAAGTATGCCTTAATCGGGCGCGCTCTTTCAGGAGGATACGTGGCAACTGCTAAGAAGAAGTCAACTGGTACGAAAAAGAACTCGGCTTCCAAGGATGTGACAGCGGAAGAAGCAACAAAGGACACTACAACGTCCGAGACTGGTACGTCGACGAAAAAGAAGGCCACTCAGAAGACGACGAAGAAAGCTTCTTCTGGCAAGGCGTCGAAGAGTAGTGCGTCAAAGAGTGCCGCGACGAAAAAGAAGGCTTCCACCAAGAAGGCAACGAAACCCGAAGACGGTGAGATCAATGATGAGGATCTCGACGTCGAGGATCTCGATGATGCGGACGACTCCGACAACGATGATGACGATGACACGGAAGATTCCGACGATTCAGATGAGTCGGATGACGACGAAGATGACGAAGACTCTGATGAGGATTCGGACGACGAGAAGCCAAAGAAGAAAAAGAAGCCTGAGGTTCCCAAGGAAAAGGGCGCCTTCATCGTCAACGACTCCGATGATGACGAAAATGTAACGCCGTCGGGAAACCCGAAGAGGCGGGTTGTGGCAACTGGTGCCACTGCGGATCCCGTGAAGGATTATCTCAAGCAAATCGGTCGCGTGAGCCTGCTGAACGCGGAACAAGAGGTCGACCTCTCGGAGCGCATCGAGGCAGGTCTCTATGCCCAGCACTTGTTGGATACCGAGGGTGAAGAGGGGATGGAGTTCAAGCGCAAGCGCGCCCTGAAATGGGCTGCTGCCGATGGCAAGAAGGCAAAGGATCATCTTCTTGAGGCGAACCTTCGCTTGGTGGTGTCACTGGCAAAGCGCTACACGGGACGTGGCATGCTCTTCCTCGACCTCATTCAGGAAGGCAATCTCGGCCTTATTCGAGCAGTCGAAAAGTTCGACTGGAAGAAGGGTTTCAAGTTCTCGACCTATGCGACGTGGTGGATTCGTCAGGCCATCACTCGCGCCATGGCAGATCAGGCGCGTACCATTCGCGTGCCTGTTCACATGGTCGAGGTCATCAACAAGTTGTCCCGCGTTCAGCGCCAGATGTTGCAGGATCTTGGGCGTGAACCTACACCAGACGAGCTGGCACGTGAGCTCGATATGCCAGTTGAAAAGGTCGAAGAGGTGCAGAAGTACGGTCGCGAGCCGATTTCGCTCCACACGCCCTTGGGCGAGGACGGCGACTCTGAGTTCGGCGATCTCATCGAGGACACCGACGCTATTGCGCCTTCGGATGCGGTCGCGTTCTCGTTGTTGCAGGAACAGTTCCGTCAGGTGCTGGAGACCTTGAGCCCTCGCGAGGCGGGCGTCATCAAGATGAGGTATGGCCTTGAGGATGGTCAGCCCAAGACGCTCGATGACATCGGCCGTGTGTACGGAGTGACGCGTGAGCGTATTCGTCAGATCGAATCAAAGACCATGTCGAAGCTGCGTCATCCCTCCCGTTCGCAGACGTTGCGCGACTTCCTTGATCAGTGAGTGAGGGGCTGTGCAATTGCCGATGCGATTGTGCAGCCTTGCGCGATAGCAGAGTTGGGAAGAATGAAGTGAGCGAGAGGTGTTATGGCGGCGAAAACTGAATACAGCGCAAAGAGTCTGGCTGTTCTCGAGGGCTTGGACGCTGTGCGCAAGCGTCCCGGTATGTACATCGGGACCACCGATAGCCAGGGGTTGATGCACTGCCTGTGGGAGATCATCGACAATTCCGTGGATGAGGCTCTTGCTGGCGCGTGTGATCACATTGTGGTGCGGTTGCACACGGATGGTTCCATTACCGTAGAAGACAACGGTCGCGGTATCCCCGTGGATATCGAACCCAAGACCAAGCTTTCGGGCGTGGAAGTTGTTCTCACGAAGCTGCACGCCGGTGCCAAATTCGGCGAGTCCTCGTATAATGCCGTGGGTGGTTTGCACGGAGTGGGATCTTCTGTTGTCAACGCTCTCAGCGCACGTCTCGACGTGGAAGTGGATCGCGGTGGCAAGACCTACCGCATGGAGTTTCATCAGGGGCACCCGGGAGTGTATGACGATCCGGATCCCGAGAATCCTTCGCCCACAGCCCCCTTCACACAGACGCGGAAACGCAAGCCGACGGAACTGCGTGTGGTGGGCGCGGCTCCGAAGAAGCACACGGGTACCCGTATTCGGTATTGGACCGATCCTGAAATTTTCAACTCCACAGCACGGTTCAGCTATCAGCAGCTGATTGACCGCGTGCGCCAGACATCGTTTCTGGTACCGGGACTCACCATTGAAGTCATCGATGAAGCAGTCGCTGAGAATGCTGCCGCAGATGTGTTTGAAACCGATTCTGAAGAAACTGCGGCTCAGGCTCAAGACACGGGTGACATCGTAGAGAACGCAGGCGTCACCGCCATGGAATCAGTCGTGAGCTCTGAAAGTCACGAAGCTTCTGATGGCGACGAGACTGACGAGATCTCTGAAGACGGTGATGGTGATTCCTCCCTCGAGCAGCTCGAACCGGATGACTCTAGTGAATCTGGCACCCACCCGCGCGTGCAGGAGTTCCTGCACAAGGGTGGTGTGGTGGACTTCGTGGACTTTCTGTCGCATGGTGCGCCAGTGTCCGATATCTGGCATATCACCGGCACTCGCGACTATGAGGAGGAAACTCAGGAAGTTGACGCCAAGGGCGATCTCCACGCAAAAATGGTGACGCGCCAATGCGGTGTTGACATTGCGTTGCGCTGGACGAGTGATTACGAGCCCATTATCCGCAGTTTCGTCAACGTCGTAGAGACGCCCGGCGGAGGCATGCACGTCGACGGCTTCCTCAACTCGCTCACCAAGCAGGTGCGCAAGGCAGTAGAGGCGAACGCGCGCAAGCTCAAGGTCAATCTCAAGGATTCCAAGACCAAGGTGGAGCGCGACGACGTGACGGCAGGAATCGTGGCCGTCATCACCGTACGCATCGCCGAACCGCAGTTCCAGGGGCAGACCAAGGACGTACTCGGAACAGCGCAAGTGAAGCCCATCGTGACAAAACTCTCCGATGAGGAACTCGGCGAGATGATTTCGGGATCGCGACGCGGGTTCAAGGCACAGTCGGCTCAGGTGCTCGAGAAGATCGTAGGGGAGATGCACGCCAGAATTCAGGCGCGCAAAACCAAGGAAGTCACACGGCGCAAGAACGCGCTGGAATCGGCCTCCATGCCCTCGAAGCTTTCCGACTGCCAACCGGGCAACGACGATATTGCCGAGCTGTTCATCGTGGAGGGTGATTCCGCCCTCGGTACCGCAAAGGCCGCGCGCAACTCCATGTTCCAGGCGTTACTGCCGATTCGAGGAAAAATCCTCAATGTGCAAAAGGCGAGTGTCACCCAGATGCTGGGCAATGCGGAATGCGGCGCTATCATTCAGGTGTTGGGTGCGGGTTCGGGCCGAGACTTCGACATCGAACAGGCACGCTACAACAAGGTCATCATGATGACTGATGCCGATGTTGACGGCGCGCACATTCGCATCCTGCTGCTCACTCTCTTCTACCGATACATGAGACCGTTGATCGAAAATGGGCGCGTGTACGCTGCTGTGCCGCCACTGCACCGTATCGAGCTCATGGGATCGCACAAGGGCGAATACGTCTATACCTATTCCGAAGACGAATTGGGACGGCGTATGAAGCAGCTCACGACCGATGGCATCAGCTTTAAACCGGATGTGCAGCGATACAAGGGCCTCGGTGAAATGGACGCCGACCAGCTGGCCGACACTACGATGGATCCGCGCTCCCGCATGCTGCGCCGTATCCGTATGGAGGACGCCGCCAATGCCTCCGATGTGTTCGAGCTGCTCATGGGCGACGAGGTGCCGCCACGCAAGGAGTTCATCGTCGAAAACGCCGAGGACTTCGATCGGTCAAATATCGATGCGTGAGCGGTAAAAAGATCGTTGTGCTCAACAAAAGCAAAAGCACGCTGAGTGGTTCTCGAACCAATCTCAGCGTGCTTTTTCTATGCCCTCTATGTTTCTTGTACCCAGCCTTATGCGATGGTGGCGATGCGGGCAGCCAGTTCGGTTCCGGAGCCGTCACGACGCATGTCGATTGCTGGCAACTCCACGGCGCGTCCTGACTCTGTGGAGGCATGAAGCGGATAGGTACCCACGGCAGCCGTGATGAGCGTGTCCTGTCCCTTGAGGAATCTCTGAGCGCGCACGCCGCGGGTGGAACGTCCCTTTGTGGGGTAGAGCTCAAAGGGAGTCACCTTCGCAAACCCCTCTTCGGTTCCCGGTAATGCCTTGGAATCTCCAGCAACGGTGAGCACCACTGCGCCCGTGGGCTGTGGGGACGAAACGGTCTCATCCGCCTCGGTATCCGTCACCTCCTCGGGGGCACTCCACGCGATCTTGCCAGCGGGAATCACCGCAAAGGCGAGCGCTGTCTGTCCCTCGTTCAGCTTGATGCCCGTCATACCCGCGGAACTACGTCCCTGCGGACGCACGGAAGAGGCGTCGAAGGTCAGCAGTGAGGCGTCCGTGGCGACGAATACCAGGCGGTCGGTATCGGCGGCCGGTGCGGCCGCAAGAACCTCGTCTGTGCCTGTTTCAGAGGAGGACGAATCGTCGTCTCCCTGCTTGAGCGATATCACGCTCCACGAATCCATCGTCGTGGGTGCTTCCATGTTCCACCGCTTCACCACGCCGTAGCGTGTTCCCAACGCCAGAGGTGTCGCTGTCTCCAGGGCTGTGGCGTCAAGCGAGATGGCGGCGACAACGCGCTCACCCTCGATGGGATCCGTGCTTTCGGTGCCATGCAGCAAATCCGCGGCGCGCACGCCGCCCGCGACGCTGAGTGACTCCGATGCTGCAAGCAGTGGCAAATCCGAGACATTTGCCTTAACCAGACGTCCTGCCGACGTGATGATGCCGTATTCGGAACGCGTCGTGGTGGGGAAGAGGGAACGAATTTCGTCCTCAGCGGCTCGTGGAGTAGCGGCGTCACGGGTCTCGAAGAGGTCAACGGCGCTCGGTGTGGTGCGCGCGATGAGGCCGTTTGCACTGAGCATCACCGTGCACGGCGTGTCCTCTAGTTCGAGGGAAGCGGGTGTGCCAGCTTTTGTGGAGCCTGCAGCGTTACCCGCCGCGCCCGAAATGGCGAATCCTGATACGGAGTCTTGAGTGGGCGCGGTGGCTCCAGCACCCACGCCGATGCTTATGGCAGAGGTCCCGGACGCGGTGGCATCCGTTGTGCTCGCGAGCGGGGCGCTGGGATCGGGCTCTGCCACCACCACGGTGCCGTCATGATCGAGCAACAGCGTGCGCCTTGGCGTGCCCCACTGGGCAACGACACTGTCCATTTCCTCGACGACGACCTTGTCGAGGCTTTCCTGGGATGCCAGAATCTCTTCGAGAGCGGCAATTTTCTTGCGCAATTCATCGCGTTCGGACTCGAGCTCGACACGGCTCATCTTGGTCAAGCGACGCAGACGCAGATCGAGGATGTAAGTGGCCTGGATGTCGTCGAGATCAAAGACGGCCATGAGGCGCGACTTCGCGGTGTCCACGTCGTCAGAGCTGCGAATTACTTCGATGACCTCGTCGATGTCGATGAGTGCGAGCAGCAATCCCTCCACCAGGTGCAGCCGTTCCAGCGCCTTCTTGCGTCGAAACTCGGAGCGCGCCTTGATGACCACACGACGGTGATCGACCCATACGCGCAGTAGCTCGCGCAACCCCAGAGTGTGCGGACGCCCGTCCACCAGTGCGACGTTGTTGATAGTGTACGAATCCTGCAGAGGGGTGTGTTTGTAGAGCTGAGCGAGAACGGCCTCGGGATTGAATCCGGACTTGATCTCGATGATGATTTTCATGCCGTTGTGACGATCGGAGAGATCGATGGCACCGGTGATGCCGTCGAGTTTCTTGGACCGCACAGCGTCGGAAATGCGTTCGAGCACCTTCTCGGGGCCCACCATGAACGGCAGCTCAGTGACGACGATGCCTTTCTTGCGTGCCGTGATGTTCTCGAGGTGAATCTTGGCACGCGTCACGAAGCGTCCGCGGCCGGTTTCGTATGCCTCACGGATGCCGTCGCGGCCAATGATGATGCCGCCACCGGGCAAATCGGGGCCAGGGACGAAGCGCATGAGGTCGTCGAGTGTAGCATCGGGGTGCTTAAGGAAATACTTTGCGGCAGCCACGACTTCGCCCAGATTATGCGTGATCATGTTGGTGGCCATGCCCACAGCGATGCCGGAGGCTCCATTGACGAGCAGGTTGGGAATGGCCGAGGGAAGAACGTCAGGTTCTTTCAGCTTGTTGTCGTAGTTGGGGGAGAAGGAGACGGTGTCCTCGTCGATGTCCGCGTTCATGCCGAGCGCGGCGCTGGCCATGCGTGCCTCCGTGTAGCGGGAGGCGGCCGGACCATCGTCAAGCGAGCCGAAGTTGCCGTGGCCGTCCACCAATGGCAGACGCATGGCGAAGGGCTGAGCGAGGCGCACCATGGCCTCGTAGATGGCGGAGTCTCCGTGCGGGTGCAATTTGCCCATGACTTCGCCCACCACGCGGGCGGACTTCATGTAGGGCTTGTCGGGAGTGAGATTCATTTGGCCCATTTGGTACACGATGCGTCTCTGTACCGGTTTGAGACCATCGCGGGCATCGGGGAGGGCACGCGCATAGATCACCGAGTAGGCGTATTCAAGGAAGGACTTGCTCATCTCCTCGTTCAGAGGGGTGTCGACGATGTTTTCCTTGACAGTGCGAGGGTCGAACGCAGCTTTGTGAGAGGCTTTAGATGCGCGATGTGTGGGCATGAATGGCAAACTCCTTTTGTTCCAGCACACCATTATCGCCTACACCCTCGAATTCATGTGTATTGGCGTGGCAGAGAGCGGCGAAGGCGCGGCTGCGGCAGGTCACGATCGATGCAGATTCGACACTGGGGTGTGCCGCTCTTCAGGCGTGAGTGCTTCAATGGATTTCATGATAGAAATTCCCGATACCGACCAGCTCTTGCGTCTGAAACCATTGCATCGGGAAGATTTAGTGAATGAGACCGGCGTTTTGCCGGAGAATCTGCGGCATCTCTCTGCCGTTTTGCCGGCCCTGAGTGCGGCGGTGGGCACGCCGGTCCCGACGGCCGTGCATGCGGATCCGGCTGCGGCTCAAGCGGCTCTGGGACTTCCGAGCGTCACCTCTGCCATTGTGGTGCTGGTGGACGGCATGGGATATTGGAATCTGGCGGAACGTCTCGGCCATACGCCGTATCTGCGCGCGCTGATGAACGATTCGGCCAATGCGCGGCCGATCGACACGTGCTATCCCTCCACCACCGTCGCTGCCATGGGAACCTTCGGTACGGGGACGGCTCCGGGGCTTACCGGCATGCTGGGATACACCCAGCTCAACCCCGCACGTGATGTGATTTCGCAGATGATTCAATGGACCAACGCTCCGCGTCCGGAGGATCTGCAGCGCCAGCCCACAGTTTTCGAGGGAATTGCGGCGAATGGTGGGCGTGCCACGTCTGTTGGTCTGCCGAACTTCAAGAAATCTGCGCTCACCGTGGCCGCGTTGCGAGGACCCCGATACGTTGGTGACGTCAACCCCATGAGTCGAGTGTCAAAGGCGGCACAGGCGGCGCGCGAGCCGGGACTCACCTATCTTTATGCTCGGGATGCCGACAAGGCCGGGCATCACTACGGCTGGAACTCCGAGGAATGGGTGAGCAAGCTCGAGGCCATCGATCACCGTTTACGTGTGCTGCATGACGAGGCTCCTGCCGGGACTCTCATCGTCATCACTGCGGACCATGGCATGGTGAGCATTGACCCGACCGATCAGGTCGACATCGCCTCCGTGCCTGTTCTCTCGGAAGGAGTGCACTTGGTTGGTGGGGAGCCGCGAGCACTCATGCTGTACTGCGACGGCGACGTTGATCCCGCTTCGGTCGCCGGACGATGGGCGAATTATTTTGGTGAGAGGGCTCGGGTTTTACTGCGCTCCGAGGCCGTCGCCGCCGGGCTTTTTGGACCGGTGGACGACAGGATTCTTCCGATGATTGGTGACGTCATTGTCACTGCCGCCGCGCGTCTCACGATTGTGGATTCACGCATTCAGAATGCGGGCGCACGCGCCATGCCGGCGGTTCATGGATCCGCCACGATGGCGGAGCAGGAGATTCCGTTGCTGATTGACGTGGCGTAAGAGAGGAAATAAACGGCTGATATCAGTCCCCGAAGAGGATGTCGTCCCACGAGGGGACGGCGGCACGGCGCTTCTTCGTGCGGTCGCTGGAATCCGTGCTTGCCGCAGTGTTTCCTGGAGTGCGTGACTTTTCTGGTTTTGCAGTCTTTGATTTTGCGGACTTTTCGGATGTCGCTGACGGCTGTTTCGGCTCTCGTGCATCTTCGGTTGCGGAAGCGGCGGCTTTCTGAGCTTCGGCTTTCTCTTTTTCCTCGTCGGCGGGTGATGTTGTGGGCTGTGCGGCTGCAGCGGTCTGCTGCTGAGCCTTGCGTGTGGAGTCGATGATGGTTTCCGCGAGCTGTTCAGAGGAGGGCGCGGGAGTGCCATGCGTATCGAGGGGCGTTTCCGCGGCCGGGGTCCCTGCCCGAGGAACGGATGTATCGCTTGCTGGCGTGGGTGTTGCCTCGCGTGGGGCGTCTGTACTGTTTCCGCCATTATCGTCACGAAGGTCTGTCATCCATGATGGGGGGATGGGGCCGCGACCGTTGAGCGCGGCCTGAATGGCCCTGCTCGACGTAGTGACAACGGGATCCTCGCCGAAGAGCAGCGTTCCTGCGGAGGCATTCTCGCCCAACAGGCGTTTGGCGACGGGATTGATGGAGACGACGGAGTTGTCTCGCAGATTCCACATCCACGTGGCCTTGTACTCCTGATCGCGACGAGTGAAGCGTGCCTCGATTTTCCATGGATTGCGCCCCTGTTTGGTGGCTTCCCACACAACATCTTTCGGGTCGATTCCAGATTCGAGAAGGTTGTGCGAGATGATGCTCTCAAGCTTGCGCATGGCGGCGCCTGTCTGCATGGTGACGCTGAGGAACTGCGCAATGGCGTAATGTTTCTCCGTCTCCACCGGCTGCGCGAAGCGTCGTACCAGAGAAGCATCGATGGAGTATTTGGCGGCAATCTCTTCGTCGGAATGCCCCTCACGCACCATGGTCTGGATGCTGGAAATGGGCAGTGCGGCGGGTTCCACGGGTGCGGTGGCGGCGTTGTTCTCCGCCTTGATTTGCTTGGCAGACAGGATTCCACGTTCCAGAACATCGGTGACGTCGAGCGCTACTTTTTCGCCGTCGATCGAAAGAATAAGGTTACCCTGTTCGTCAACGTGATCGAAAACCGCTGTCTTCATTATTTCCTTCGTTCCGTGCATATCCATGGCGTGCCATTCGTCTCAAGAGGTCTCAACACCGTTCAACTGCTCAACCGTTCAGCGTCTCACCAGTGCCGTCTTACACAAAAGACTACTGTCTATTGTGCCTTATGACGCGACACTGCGGCGACACTCCGGCAGAGCATCTCATTTCGGTGAAGGAGAGTTTGCCGTGAGCAAAGGGAATAACGTGGTGTTCACTCATGTTGACGTGACGTTCCACGTGTCGTATTATTTGCACGTTTTCAAATCGTGTATCCTATGGCGCAGTGATGTTGGTGTGGTCATGCATGTTACGAAAGGTGAACAATGGCACAGGACTACGATTCCCCGAGGAATAAGGAAGACGATACCGAGTCCATTGAGGCTCTCTCCGGCGGATCGCGCTCGAACGACGCCGCTGAAATTGACGACGACGAGAACGCCATCGCCGAGGACTATGAGCTGCCGGGTGCGGACCTGAGCAACGAAGACTCCTCCGTTACCGTTATTCCAACACAGTCAGACGAGTTCATTTGCTCAGTGTGCTTCTTGGTGAAGCACCGCAGCCAGCTCGATCACATGACGAAGGACGGTCAACCGGTGTGCAAGGAATGCGCCGCCTGACCTCATGACCGACAGCCTGTCACCACCCGGTGGCGGGCTGTCGTCGTCTTTAACAACTTTTCATTCAACTTACGAGGAGAACGCATGTCCTACGACGAGGCATACAACGAACCCGAGAACTGCGAGGTGCTCATCACGGGCGTTGAGGGAGCGGAGCCCAGTTTCGTTCCGCTCTACGAGCATGCGGGTGACGCTGGCGCTGATCTACGGTCCAGCATCGACTTCGTTCTGAAGCCCTTCCAGCGTCTTCTCGTGCCCACGGGCATTCGCATCGCGTTGCCGTCGGGTTTCGTGGCGTTCGTCCATCCGCGATCCGGTCTCGCAGTAAAGAAGGGCATCAGCATCGTCAACGCCCCCGGAACAATCGATGCCGGTTACCGCGGCGAAATCAAGGTACCCCTGATCAACCTCGATCCCGAGAATACGTGGGAGTTCGCTGCGGGCGAGCGCATCGCACAATTGGTCATCCAGCGCTATGTGGAGGCGCGCTTCGTGCCGGCCAAGCGTCTACCGGGATCCGACCGGGCCGAGCGCGGTTTTGGATCCACTGGCAAATAATCGCTGCACTGCGTACGCCATGCGGATAAGGCGGGCACTAGGATAGGTACTCAATGGAAAGAGGCAGCGTGAGCGAGGACGAGGAGAACGCCATGACACATGCAGACGTGGACGCGTACGAGGCTCACGACGCGAGCGAGGCGAGTGAGACTTGGGAACACGCGGCTGAAACGGATATGTCCGCACGCCTGCTGGGTGCCGAAATCACTGACGACCCCTTCGACCCATTGCGCCCCATCATTCAGGCGACGCGCACGCACCATCCGGACGTGGATCTGTCGATGCTGCGCCGCGCCTATGATCGCGCGGTGGTGCAGCACAGCTCGCAACGCCGTCGTTCGGGAGAGCCCTACATTATCCATCCTCTTGCAGTGGCACAGATTCTCGCAGATTTGGGCATGACTCCCCGCGTTGTGGCGGCGGGCCTCTTGCACGACACTGTTGAGGACACTGACTACACGCTGGATGAGTGCCGTGACGAGTTTGGCGACACTGTTGCCGGATTAGTTGACGGAGTGACGAAGATCTCCAACGTTGAATACGGTGATTCCGCGCAGGCCGAGACCATTCGTAAGATGGTGGTTGCCATGAGTCGAGACGTGCGCGTTCTGGTGGTCAAGCTTGCCGATCGAGTGCACAATGCACGCACATGGCGCTATGTGAAGCAGTCGTCCTCCGAAAAGAAGGCGCGTGAGACGCTCGACGTGTACGCGCCGCTTGCCAACCGTTTGGGTATGAACGCCATCAAGACGGAGCTGGAGGAGCTCTCCTTCAAGCAGCTCTATCCGAAAATCTACAACGAGATCGTGGTGCTGGTGGCTCATCGCGCGGGTTCTCGCGACGTGTATCTCAAGCAGATTCTCGAGGACATTCGCGGCGAGATGAAGGACCAGCACATTGACGCCTATGTCACGGGGCGTCCGAAGGATTACTTCAGCATCTACCAGAAGATGATCGTGCGTGGACACGATTTCGAGAACATCTACGATCTCGTGGGCGTACGCATCATCGTGGATTCGATTCGTGATTGCTACGCGGCGCTCGGCACGGTGCATGCGAAGTGGAACCCGGTTCCGGGCCGCTTCAAAGACTACATCGCCATGCCAAAGCTCAACATGTACCAATCCCTGCACACCACTGTGGTGGGACCGGGAGGCAAGCCCGTCGAGATTCAGATCCGCACGTGGGACATGCATCGGCGCGCGGAATTCGGCATCGCTGCCCACTGGAAGTACAAGGAGAATGGTGCTGCGGGGCGTCAGCTCTCCGCTCCAGACAAGGCCGACAAGGTTCGCGAGCAGGCCGAAGCGGGAGATTTGTCGGAGGCCGACAACCTCAAGTGGATTCAGCAGCTCGCCGATTGGACGTCCGAGACGCCCGACTCCGATGAATTCCTTGGCTCGCTCAAGCAGGATCTTGGCTCGTCTGAGGTCTACGTCTTCACTCCCAAGGGCAAGGTCATCTCCCTGCCGGCCGGTGCCACGCCTGTGGACTTCGCGTACGCGGTGCACACGGAAGTAGGGCACCGCACTATGGGTGCGCGCGTCAACGGGCGCCTTGTGCCTCTCGACACCGAACTCGACAATGGCGACACTGTAGAAATTCTCACTTCGAAGTCCGAGACCGCCGGTCCGTCCCGTGACTGGCTCAGCTTCGTCAAGTCACCGAAGTCGCGTAACAAGATCAAGCAGTGGTTCAGCAAGGAGCGCCGCTCCGAGGCCATTGATGAGGGTCGCGACGAACTGACGCGTGCCATGCGCAAGCGCAACCTCCCCGTGAGCTCGCTGCTCAACCAAGCGTCCATGGTGGGGGTGGCGGAGGAGCTCAACTATCCGGACTCCGACGCCGTGTTTGCCGCCATCGGCGATGGCCAGGTATCCACCGCCAATATCATTTCGCACCTTGTGAAGGACCTCGGCCCTCAGGAAGTGGACGACGAGGTGGAGGAGGAAGTCCTTCCTCTGCGCGACGTGGCCTCACATTCGCGCTCTCACAAGGACGGTGCGCCCTCCATCGCCGTCAAGGGAGTGGATGACATCTGGGTCAAGCTCGCCAAGTGCTGCACTCCGGTTCCCGGGGATCCCATCGTGGGCTTCATCACACGCGCTCAGGGCGTGTCCGTGCACCGCGCCGACTGCGAGAACTTGTTGGATCTCAAAAAGCATCAACCCGACCGCATCGTCGAAGTCAGCTGGACCGACACCAAGGGCACCTTCCTCGTCAAGATCCAGGTGGAGGCGCTCGATCGCGCGCATCTGCTCTCCGACATCACGCGCGTGTTGTCGGATTACGGCGTGAATATCCTCTCCGGATCCCAGTCCACCGGGCAGGACCGCGTGGCCACGAGCCAGTTCCAGTTCGAGATGGCGGACTCCCAGCACCTCAACATGCTGCTGGCGGCCATTCGCAAGATCGACGGCGTGTTTGACGTGTATCGTCTTACGGGTTCGCGCGAGTCTTCCGAACCGAGGCTGCGCAAGCTGGGATCGCAGGGACGACGGTAACGCGGGATGCGCCGACGGACGCGAATTCAGCCGAACAGCGCGCCCGTATTGACATATGCGAGCATCGGTGATTTTATCTAACTGGAACGCAAGGGCGTTCGATAATTGAATATCTTCAGGGCGGGGTGAAATTCCCGACCGGTGGTATAGCCCACGAGCCGCAAGGCATGATTCGGTGAGATTCCGAGGCCGACAGTACAGTCTGGATGGAAGAAGACACGGGAGAAGTGTAAGAACTTCTCGGTAGCTCTGGAACCTATGGTTTCGGAGCTTTTTTGTTGTCTGAGGCAGTGCCATTGCGCGGGAAGTATTCCGTGGTGGCCGCCTCGCACGCTCTGGAGTACGAGGAAGTACACAGAAAGGAGCGTGGAATGGCGGATTCGCAAACTTCGCTGAGGCGTCAGCCCGCAGATGATGGTGACGGCAATGGTGCTTTGAGCAGTGTCGATGACGCATTTTTGCGCGAGGCAATCGACGAGGCGCGTGGGGGGTATGGTTTCGTCGATCCCAACCCGCTCGTGGGAGCGGTGATTGTGGATCAAGCGGGCAAGATTGTGGCCCGAGGTCATCACGAGCAGTACGGCCAGGCGCACGCCGAGCGAAATGCTCTGGCGGACGCGCGTGCCCACGGCGTCGACGTCACCGGAATGACGATGTACGTGAGTCTCGAACCGTGTTCCCACTATGGCAAGACCCCTCCGTGCGCACCCTTCGTGGCAGAATCGGGAATTTCCCGCGTGGTCATCGCCTCGCTCGATTCCAATCCCAAGGTCAACGGTCGCGGCGTGCGCATCCTGAGTGACGCGGGCGTCCACGTCGACATCGCCACAGGACCTGTGCGTGAAGAGGCCGAAGACCTGAACGACGCCTTCTTCTATTTCCTCGCAACGGGTGCGCCTTTGGTGACGTGGAAATATGCGATGAGCCTCGACGGTAAAATTGCTGCCGCGGATGGCTCCCCGTGGCGCATCAGCGGCACGGCAGCCCACGAGCGGGTTCACAACGACCGCGCTCGCATGGCATCTGTCATCACCGGAATAGGAACGGTCCTGTTGGATAATCCGCGACTGACGGCGCGTCCCACAACCACTGCGCACGTTCATCAGCCGTTGCGCGTGATCGTGGACTCCGCACTGCGCACCCCGCTGGACAGCAACCTGGTACGGGAGAGTGCGGGGGATCATCTCACGCTCATCGCCACGTGCAGTGCCGATTCCGATCGCATCGACGCGTACAAGAACGCGGGCTGCGACATTGTTACACTGCCTGCTGCGCCCTTCGAAACCGGAGACGTTCCCCGCGAAGGAGCGCAGCGTGAAGGAATACAACGTGTCAGTATCCCCGCCCTCATCGCAGAACTGGGCGGGCGCAGAATCGACAGTGCGCTCCTCGAGTCGGGTGGAACGCTTGCGGCGGCATTCCTCCAGGCGCGCGCCGTTCAAAAAATAGAGGCTTTTGTGTCGCCGGTCGTCTTGGGAGCAGCAAGCGCCCCGACTCCGGCAATGGGGGCGCACGCAGTGTCGCAGCACGCCGCGCACTTGCCGCGCATCGGAAACCCGAAAATTACCCGGTATGACAATGACGTTTTGATTGAGGGAAGGATTGACTAATGTTCACAGGAATCATCGAAGCACGAGGAACCATTCGAGAGATCAAAAAGTCTGGAGGTGATTCCTCTGACGGTCTCACGTTGAGTATCGAGAGCGCCGATCTCGCACCGCAGCTCGGAATCGGAGACAGCCTCAGTGTCAACGGCGTGTGCCTCACCGTCACGCATCGTGACGTGACAACGGGAATCATCGAGCTGGACGTCATGCCACAGACCCTGAGCTTCACCAACTTGGGTGAGCTGGCACCTGGCGACCGTGTCAATTTGGAGCCCGCCATGGCGGCGAGCGAGCGCTTCGGCGGGC
This sequence comes from Bifidobacteriaceae bacterium, assembly GCA_022651005.1. Classification (GTDB taxonomy): domain Bacteria; phylum Actinomycetota; class Actinomycetes; order Actinomycetales; family Bifidobacteriaceae; genus JALCQC01. The sequence continues at coordinate 573,801 of JALCQD010000002.1, read as the reverse complement.
ACACGGTGCTTGGTCACGTCGATGGCGTGGCAAAAGTCATCGCACGTGTGGATGAGGGAATTGCGGAACGGTATACGCTGAAACCCGACATTTCGCTCATGCGCTACATTGCGGCGCAGGGTTCCGTGGCGCTCGACGGCATCAGTCTCACTGTGGCACACGTGGAGCCGAATAGCTTCGACGTGGCCATCATTCCTCACACGCAGGAAGCGACGGTCATTGGGGACCGTGGCGTGGGAGATTCCATGAATCTCGAAGTCGACGTTGCAGCGCGGTACAGCGAACAGTTGGCGAGTGGATCCTTCACGGCAGCTAGCATTGCGGAGCTGTTCGACGCACAGGCTGCGGACGCCTTGCACACCGATTCCGTTGAGGATGCGGTGGAGGCCATTGCGAAGGGTGGTCTCGTCGTGGTCATGGACGACGAATCGCGTGAGAATGAAGGTGATCTCATCGCCGCAGCACGCGACCTTGATCCGCAGATTCTCAACGAGATGGCGAGCTATGCCAAGGGACTGATCTGCATGCCGATGACCGCCGAGAGGGCAAGCGCGTTGGAGCTTGATCCCATGAGCGCTCGCAACACTGACAACCACCACACTGCGTTCACGGTGTCGATTGATCATGAGTCCACCACGACGGGCATCAGCGCGTTTGATCGTGCCGCCACGGCGCGTGCGGCAGCGGCCGGCGGAGTGGGAGATGGCGGTGCGGCAGCGATAACGTCACCTGCCGAGTTCCGCAGGCCTGGCCATATGTTCCCCCTCGTGGCACGTCCCGGAGGCGTGCTCGAGCGTAACGGTCACACGGAGGCGACGGTTGACCTCGTGCGTCTCGCGAAGCGCGGCGAAGTGGGGCTGTGCTGCGAGATCATGGCGGAGGACGGCTCCATGATGCGCCGGCCTGAATTGATGGCATTTGCGAAGCTGCACGGGTGGCCAGTCATCACCATCGCCCAAATCCAGCAGTATCGTCGTGCGCATCTGAGCGTCTCGCGAATCGCGGCTGCAGAATTGCCGACGCGCTATGGGCACTTCACCATCCAGGGATTCCGCTCGCCTGAGACAGGGGAGGAGGCCGTCGCACTCGTGCGAGGCGACGTAGCCGATGCTGATACTGGCGCAGATTCTGACGCTGCTCCCGTCCTGACGCGGGTTCATTCGGAGTGCCTCACAGGTGATGTGTTTGGTTCTCTGCGCTGCGACTGCGGGGATCAGCTGCACGAGGCGTTACGCAGAATTGACGGGGCGGGACGAGGCGTCGTGATTTATCTTCAGCAGGAGGGCCGCGGCATCGGGTTGCTCAACAAGGTGCGCGCTTATGCGCTGCAGGATGAGGGAGCGGACACCGTCGAAGCCAACGAGCGGCTCGGACTCCCCGTAGATTCGCGTAGCTACGAGCTTGCCGCCGCAATCCTTCGCGATATGGGCGTGACGTCGGTGAATCTGTTGACCAACAATCCCGACAAGGTGTCGCAGCTGGAATCGCTTGGTGTGACGGTTGCGGCTCGGACCTCTCTCGAGGTGCCGGCCAATGACACGGATCGACGCTATCTGGAGACAAAGCGCGAACGCATGGGACACCTGCTGCAGCTGTAGTGGCGTCTCGGCCTCTTTCTGAGCGGGGCTGGTCTCTTACATAACACCATTTTGATGTACGAAAGATACGAAAGGAATACCAATGGCAACAATTCAGGGGAATCTCGACGGTACAGGCATGAAGGTCGGTATTGTGGTGGCGCGCTTCAACGACTTCATCACGAGCAGACTGCTTGACGGAGCAAAGAGCGAGCTGCTGCGCCTAGGCGTGGCGGAATCCGACATCGACATTCTCTGGGTACCCGGTGCCTTCGAGATCCCGTTGGCGGCTCAGAAGATGACGGCCACGGGAGCTTACGACGGTCTCATTGCGCTGGGTGCCGTGATTCGTGGATCAACCAGTCACTACGACTATGTGTGCCAGCAGGCCACTAGTGGTATCGGCCGAGTGCAACTCGACACGTCGGTGCCGGTTCTCTTTGGTGTGCTTACCACCGATACCGTTGATCAGGCCATCGACCGTGCCGGTACTAAGTCCGGGAACAAGGGGACCGAGTGCGCTCAAGACGTGGTGGATCAGGTGAGTGCTTTCCGCGCGCTCGCAGCTCTGAAGGCGTAGTGGATATCACCCCGGGTTCGAACTCTGAAACCTGAAATCTAAAGTTGTGCGATTGGGAGCAGAGTTGTGCGATTGGGAATCAAGTACTGACTCGTAGCGGAAAGTTGTGCGACTGGGAAATCAATGGTCCTGCGACGCACAACTCTGCTCCCAATCGCACAACTCGGGGATACGTTACATAACTCATAAAGAGGGGGGCTGGGATCCGATATCGTGTCGGATCCCAGCCCCCCTCTCTATAAGTGAGTGAAGAACTACTTCACTGCGCTGAGCCACTGCTGCTTGGTGGCCTTCTCTGTTTCCAGAGCCTTCTTCTTGGAAGGATCGGCCTCTGCAGCGATCTTGGCATCGAGCTCTGCGAGCTGAGCTTCGAGCTGAGTTTCAAAGGAGGACTTGCGAGCATCCGTCTCGGGATCCTTCTGAGTCCATGCGGCCTCTTCCACCGACTTGATCTGCTTCTCGACATTTGAGAGACGATCTTCGATGCGGCGCAGATCCTCGCGCGGTACGCGCCCAATCTGATCCCACTCGTCCTGGATGCCGCCAAGCGCGGCACGTGCAGAGCGTGCTTCTTCCTCGGTGGACACCGGTACAAGAGCCTCGGCCTTGACCAGAAGAGCTTCCTTCTTGACGAGATTGTCCTTCTCTTCGACGCCCATCTGGTCACGATCGGCCTGACGCGCATTAAAGAAGACGTCTGCGGCACCACGGAAGCGAGCCCACAGTGCGTCGTCTTCGGAACGGCCCACGCGGCCCGCTGCCTTCCAGCGGTCCATCAGCTGGTTGAAGGCGTGGGAGGTCTGAGCCCACTCCGTGGAGGTGCTCAGGGCTTCAGCCTCGGAGATGATCGCTTCCTTTTCGGAGCGAGCCCCGTCACGTTGTGCATCGCGAGCCTTTGCCCACGTGCGACGTGCCCCGTTGAAGTCGGAACGTGCTGAACTGAAGCGCTTCCACAAGGCGTCGGCCGCAGGCTTGTCGATACGGGCGTCCTTGCGCTGGTGTTCCTGCCAATCGGTAAAGAGCTTCTTGAAATCGGCGGCGGTGTTGCGCCAATTGGTGGAATCGCCGAGGCCGGCAACGATCGCCTCTGCCTTCTCCACGATTTCAGTGCGCTTAGCAATAGCCTCCTCCACAGCCTTCTTGTGCTCTTCAGCGAGCTGGGCCTTCTTGGTGGCAGCAATGCCGCGTAGCTCCTCGAGGCGAGTGCGTAGGGCCTGGATGTCACCGACGACGGCCGGCTCCTTCGTCTCTTCGTCGAGATTCTTCAGGGACTCATCAATTTCGCGTGTCTTGATGTTCGACGAGGAAAGACGAGCGGCGAACAGCTCCACCTTCGCCTTGAGATCGAGATAGCGGCGTGCGAAGAGCTTCAGCGGATCCTCGTTACCGGCATCTGGGAACTGGCCAATCTCTCGTTCAGTTCCGTTATCCGAGACGTATACGGTTCCATTTTCTCCGAGGCGGCCGAATTTCTCGGCAGCCGCGAAATCTTCGGATGAATAATCGGCTTGGGGCGCCACCGAGGTGGTCGCCTTCTTCTTAGCGACAAGGGCCGGCGACGGAATCGGCGCTGACTTCGTAGTTGTGTCTTCTGGCACGCTCATGCCTTCTCCTTGGGTTAGCGTTCGGTCGGATCAGTGGGCGAGCCCGCGCATAATCTGCGCATAAAGCCACACGACGCGCTCACTTTTCCGCAACATTCCCTATTATAGGGAGACGTGGCGAAAGGCGCATCATTATCAGGATTCCCGGAATGGCTTCCGCAGGAACGAGCAGTAGAGCAAAAAATCATCGATACCCTTCGGCGGGTATTCGAGCTTCATGGCTTCCTTGGCATTGAAACACGTGCCATCGAGCAGGGTTCGAGCTTGCTGAAAAAGGGTGAGACCAGCAAGGAGATCTATCTTCTTTCCAGGCTTCAGGAGGTCGGGCATGAGTCCGACACGCCTCTTGAGAACCGCCTGGGATTGCATTTTGACCTCACAGTGCCGCTCAGCAGGTACGTGGTGGAGAACTCGGGCGCGCTCGTGTTCCCCTTCAAGCGCTGGCAGATTCAGAAGGTCTGGCGTGGTGAGCGTCCTCAGGAGGGTCGCTTCCGTGAATTCGTCCAGGCCGATATTGACGTTGTCGGCAACGGAGACCTCGCCGAACATTACGAGGTGGAACTTCCTCTCGTGATGGTCGAGGCGCTCGAGCGCCTGGGAAAGTATGGTCTCCCTAAAGCGACGGTGCACGCAAATAATCGCAAGCTTTCCGAGGGGTTCTATCGGGCCGTGGGGCTCACCGATGTCGAAGGCGTCTTGCGTGAGGTGGACAAGCTCGACAAGATCGGTGCCGACGAGGTCAGCAAGCTGCTGGTGTCGGAATGCGGTGCTGACGAGACGCAGGCAGCCGCCTGTCTCGAGCTTGCAGAGATCACGACCTCTGACGCACAGGAGCTCGCCTCCCGCTTTGACGCGTTGTGCGACAAGTACGGGGTTGACAAGGACTCCGACGCGTACTCACTCGCCCAACAGGGCTTGAGCACACTTGCACACATCGTTGCAGACGCGGCGAGCATCCGCCCGGGCGCCGTTCTCGCCGATCTCAAGATCGCTCGCGGTCTTGACTACTACACCGGTTCCGTCTACGAGACCTTCCTCGATGGTGCTCCCCAGTTGGGATCCATCTGCTCGGGAGGCCGTTACGACAATCTTGCGAGCCAAGGCAAGAAGAAGTATCCGGGAGTCGGCCTGTCCATCGGCCTGTCCCGCCTGCTGTCCTATCTTCTGCACACCGTGGGCGCCACGGCGTCGCGACAGTCACCGGCGGCCGTCATGGTGGCGGTGTGGGACGAGGCCTCACGAGATGCTTCCAACTCAATTGCTGACGCTCTGCGTGCGCGAGGCATCAATACGGATGTCTCTCCCAACGACGCCAAGATCGGCAAGCAGATCAAGTATGCGAGCAAGCTCGGCATTCCCTATGTCTGGTTCCCGGCGAACGACGCAGGTGAGGAAGCGACCGGAGATCAGGTCAAGAACATCATCACGGGCGAGCAGTCAGACGCGGATTCCATGTCATGGATTCCCGATACGGTGTATGCCCAGCAAGCAATCTCGATAGAGGAATAGAGTACGGATGACAAGCACAGCGTATAGAACACATTCGGTCGCCGAAATCGGCGAATCGATGGTCGGAAAGACGGTCACACTTTCCGGTTGGGTCGACCGCAGGCGCGACCACGGCGGCGTGGCCTTCGTGGATCTGCGTGACTCCACGGGCCTCGTTCAGATTGTCATCTACGACGAGGAGATCGCCCGCCCGCTGCGCTCTGAATTCGTTGTTCAGGTCACAGGCGATGTGCGCGAACGCCCAGAAGGAAACGAGAATGAGCACCTCACGACGGGTGCCGTCGAGGTTGTAGCCAAAGAGCTGACAATTCTCGCCAAGTCTCAGGCTCTTCCCTTCCAAGTGTCCACCGCTCTCGAGAACGAATCGAATGCCAAGCTTCCGGGCGAGGACGTGCGCCTCAAGTACCGCTACCTCGATCTGCGTCGTCCGGCCATGCAGCGCACGCTGAAGTTGCGTGCCAACATGCTCAAGGCCGCTCGTGCTGCGCTTGATGAGCAGGACTTCACCGAGGTGGAGACCCCGACGCTCATCAAGTCCACGCCAGAGGGTGCCCGCGACTTCGTGGTTCCGGCGCGCCTGGCTCCCGGCTCCTGGTACGCCTTGCCTCAATCTCCTCAGCTGCTCAAGCAGCTGCTCATGGTGGGTGGCATCGAGCGTTACTATCAGCTCGCCCGCTGCTACCGCGACGAGGACTTCCGCGCCGATCGTCAGCCCGAATTCACGCAGCTTGATATGGAAATGAGCTATGTGGGTCAGGAAGACGTCATTGCGATGGCCGAGAAGGTCATCAAGAAGGTCTGGGCTTCCGCAGGCTTCGAGGTGAAGACCCCGATCCAGCGCATCTCCTGGACTGACGCCATGAACAAGTACGGTTCCGACAAGCCGGATCTGCGTTTCGGCAATCAGCTTGTGGATCTCACTGACTACTTCAAGGGCACACCGTTCCGCGTGTTCCAGGCCCCCTATGTCGGTGGCATTCTCTTCAAGGGCGGCGCGGCCACTCCTCGTCGTCAGTTCGACGCGTGGCAGGAATGGGCCAAGCAGCGCGGCGCCAAGGGATTGGCATACGTTGTCTTCGGTGACGAGGGTGAGCTTCGCGGCCCTGTGGCCAAGAACCTCTCTGACGAGGAGCGCGCAGGACTCAAGGCCGCTGTGAACGCTGAAGACGGAGACGCCGTGTTCTTCGCCGCGGGTTCCAAGGAATCCTCTCAGCTGCTGCTCGGCGCTGTGCGCGTTGAGATTGCGCGCCGTCAGGGCCTTCTGCACCCCGACGAGTTCGCCTTTACCTGGGTCGTTGACTTCCCTCTGTTCAAGCGCACGGACGATCCCGATGACGACGACGTGGCAGTGGGCCACTCCAAGTGGACCTCCATGCATCACCCCTTCACCATGCCGAGCGCCGACTGGATCGACACTTTCGACAAGGATCCCGAGCATGCCATGAGCGACTCGTACGACATCGTGTGCAATGGCAACGAAATGGGTGGCGGCTCGGTTCGTATTCACCGCGACGACATTCAGGACCGTGTGCTCAACGTTCTGGGAATCGGCAAGGAAGAGGCCGAAGACAAGTTCGGCTTCCTGCTTGAAGCCTTCAAGTATGGCGCACCGCCTCACGCAGGCATCGCCTTCGGTTGGGATCGCGCGGCGGCTTTGCTCGCAGGCGTTGATTCCATCCGCGACGTCATCGCCTTCCCGAAGTCCGGCGGCGGCCAGGATCCGCTGACGGGCGCTCCGGCCCCCATCTCCGACGCCCAGCGCGCCGAAACCGGTGTCGACTACGACCCCGAAGAAGAAGACGAGTAAGAATCGCATGAGTGAAACTCAGGCAGTTTCCAATCAAGCCGACGGTGATAAGCCGTCGGCTTCTTTGATGGACTATGTTCCCGGCGACGGTGAGGCGCGTAACCTCAGCGAAGACGACATCTACGAACGCTTCTTCGATTGGGTGGACGCGCGCGGCATGAACCCGTGGCCGCACCAAGAAGAAGCCATGATGTCCTTGGTGACGGGGGAGCACGTGATCCTTTCCACTCCCACGGGCTCCGGCAAGTCCCTTGTGGCGCTGGGCCTGCATTTTGCTGCTCTGTGCACCGGACGCCGTTCGTATTACACCGCGCCTATCAAAGCGCTGGTGAGTGAGAAGTTCTTCGACCTCGTGGCGATTTTTGGCCGCGAACAGGTTGGCATGATCACCGGGGATACGCACATCAACACTGAGGCGCCGATCATCTGCTGCACCGCGGAGATTCTGGCGAATCAGGCACTTCGAGAAGGTGCCTCCACCGATGTTGGATGCGTGGCAATGGACGAATTCCATTACTTCGGCGACTCGCAGCGCGGCTGGGCCTGGCAGGTGCCTCTTCTCACCCTGCCAAATACGCAGTTCCTGTTGATGTCGGCCACCCTGGGAGACACGACGCAGATTCAGCAGCTATTGGAGGACCGAACGGGCGGAACCGTCAGTCTCGTCGACGACGCGGAGCGTCCGGTGCCCCTCAGCTACGAGTTTGTGGACACACCCCTGGAATCAACCATCGAGAAGCTGCTGAGCGGTGGTAAAACGCCGATTTACATCGTGCATTTCGCTCAGGAGGCGGCGCTTACCACGGCGCAGGCTTTGTCGAGCTTTGGCGTGGCTACGAAGGAACAACGGAACCAGATCAAGGAGTCCCTCGCCGGCGTCGCGTTTACGACGTCTTTTGGGAAAACACTGCACAGGTTGCTGCTGACGGGCGTGGGTGTCCATCACGCGGGCATGCTTCCGAGATATCGCAGACTTGTGGAGCAGTTGGCTCAACAGGGCCTGCTGCCAGTGATCTGTGGAACGGACACGTTGGGAGTTGGCATTAACGTTCCGATTCATACGGTGTTGCTGACTGCGCTGACGAAGTTCGACGGGACGAAGCAGCGTCGCCTGCGCGCCCGCGAATTCCACCAGATTGCGGGTCGTGCGGGACGTTCCGGCTTCGATTCCGAGGGCTTGGTGGTGTCTGAGGCCACGGAGTACGACATCGAGAATGCGCGTGCCGTTGCCAAAGCGGGAGATGACCCCAAGAAACTGAAGAAGATTCGCCGCAAGAAGCCGCCTGAGGGCTTCGTGGGGTGGGATTCCAAGACCTTTGACCGGCTTATTAATGCCGAACCGGAAACGCTCACACCACATCTGAGCATCACGCATTCGATGGTGCTGTCTGAAGTTGAACAGGGCGGAGATGCATGGGCGCGAGTGACCGCGCTCATCGACGATTCTGCACAAACTGAGAATCAGAAGGAAAATCTGCATACCAGAGCGGGAGAGATCTTCGAGACGCTTGAGAGCTCGGGCGTTGTGGAAAAGCATGCGAGCCAAGCCGAGGATGGCGGTGACGACTATGTCACCACCGTGGACGTGCCAGAGGATTTCGCGCTCGATCAGCCGCTGTCTCCCTTCCTGCTGGCCGCTCTGGAGCTGTTGGACCCAGAATCCGAGTCCTTCGACATGGACCTCATCTCGATGGTGGAGGCCACGCTCGAGGACCCGATGCCGGTGCTCAAGGCGCAGCAGCGCCAGGCGCGAGATGTGGCCATGAGTCAGATGAAGGCGGACGGACTCGACTACGACGAGCGGATGGAGAAACTCGCAGAGATCACCTATCCCAAGCCGTTGGCGGAGCTCCTGAGTGAAGCTTTCGCCCAGTACAGGGACGATGTTCCGTGGGCAAATGATTACTATTTGCATCCGAAATCAGTGCTGCGCGACATGATCGAAACCGCCTCCGACTTCACCGAGTACATCTCGCGGTACTCCATCGCCAGATCCGAGGGAACCGTGCTGCGGTATCTCTCGGATGTGTACCGTGTGCTGTCTCACACCGTTCCCGATGAGTACTTCGACGACCGCCTGGACGACATCGTCTCCTGGCTGCGGCTCATTGTGCGCACAGTCGACTCGAGCCTTGTGGACGAGTGGGAGGCCGCTGGCACCGAATCGCAGGATGCCTCTTCTGCCGGAGCGACGGCTGCACCGCCTCATTCGGGTCGGGTGGTTGATGATCGCAGAGGTCTCCAGATGCTGGTGCGCAACGCCATGTTTCGACGCGTGGAACTCATTGCCACCGAGAAGTCGGATATTCTCGGCCGGCTCGACGCTGATTGGGGTATGCCGGCACGAGCATGGGACGCCAAGCTCGACGACCTCTACGCAGACCACGACGAGTTCCTCACCGACGCCGATGCGCGCTCGTCGAAGTACTTCGTGCTTGATACCTCGAAGGAAAGGACCGCTCACACGTGGCATGTGCGGCAGATTCTCTCCGACGTCGAGAACGATCACGACTGGGCCATCGATGTGGACGTTGACATCGACGCGACGCAGGAAGGCGGCGAGGTGGTGCTGAACAACTACCGCGTCGATACCATCGACAAGCTCGTGTGAGGAAAGAGCGACCTGCCGATCCTGTAGTCGAAAGTTTGTTCGAATAAGTAGCGTGTTCCGCTTAGAATGGATGCCATGAGTGACGACGATCTTTTCAGCACTGCGCAAATACCTGACGACACGTTGACGCGCCCCTTGGCGGTCCGGATGCGCCCGCGCACGCTGGAAGAAGTGGTGGGCCAGCACAAGGCGCTCGTGGACGGCTCACCCCTGCGACGCCTTGCGCGGCCGGTGACCGGGGCCTCCATGACGGCACCGAGCTCCGTTATCCTGTTCGGTCCTCCCGGAGTGGGTAAGACTACGCTCGCCAACATCGTGGCCACGCAATCCGGCCGCGTGTTCGAGGAACTGTCCGCTGTTACCTCCGGAGTCAAGGATGTGCGTGAAGTATTGCAGCGTGCGCATGATCGCTTGGTGACGCAAGGCAAGGAAACCGTGTTGTTCATCGATGAGGTGCACAGGTTTTCGAAGTCGCAGCAAGATGCGTTGCTGCCGAGTGTAGAGAATCGCGACGTGACTTTTGTGGCGGCCACCACCGAAAACCCGAGTTTTTCCGTGATCTCACCATTGCTGTCACGTTCCGTTGTGGTGAAACTTGAGTCACTGGGTGAAGACGACATTGTGGAGTTGATCCGCCGTGCTGTGTCTGATGAGCGAGGTTTCGGGGGTGAGGTCCGCATTGACGACCCCGCCATCGATGAAATTGTGCGTTTCGCGGGAGGAGATGCCCGCAAGGCACTCACAGTGCTTGAATCTGCCGTTGGCGCGCTCGACACGGGAACACCGCGTAAGAAGGGGGCGCGCAAGCCCATCGTCACCGCCGAAGTGGTGTCACGTGTGATGGAGGCGGCGCAGGTTCGTTACGACAAGAATGGCGACGAGCACTACGACGTCATTTCCGCATTTATCAAGTCCATGCGGGGATCTGATCCCGATGCGGCGTTGCACTATCTGGCGCGCATGATTCGGGCGGGAGAGGATCCTCGATTTATTGCGCGGCGCATCATGATTGCCTCCGCGGAAGAAGTCGGCATGGCCGCTCCCCAGATTCTGCAGGTCACCGTGGCCGCCGCGCAGGCAGTGGCGATGATCGGCATGCCAGAGGCGAGAATCATACTGGCAGAAGCTGTTGTGGCCGTCGCCACTGCGCCGAAGTCGAATGCCAGCTATCTTGGCATCGATCGTGCGCTTGCTGACGTCGATGCCGGCAACATCGGATCTGTGCCGCTGCACTTGCGCAACGCACCCACCAAGCTCATGAAGCAGTGGGGCAATCACGATGGCTATAAGTACGCGCACGATTTCCCCGGGGCTGTGGCGGAGCAGGAGTATATGCCGGAGCCTTTGCGCGGCCACGTGTATTACGAACCGAATGACCGCGGATACGAACGTGAAGTGGGGCCGCGGCTTGAGCAGGTGAGGAAGATTCTGCACGGGAAGAATAATGAGGGAGGAAAAACCGATAACGGAAAAGTCGGCGGCAAGAAATAAATCGGGCTTCAGTCATAGCGTTCGTAATAATCGACTCATACTAGAACTCCACGAGTTTTCGTAAATTTGTGGAGCAGGAGATCTCGCAACGTTTGATTGCGCCCCGATTGCGTGATCCGTTGATACGATGAGGTCACCATTCAATAAAAAAAGGAATCATCATGATCGTTACCACCACGCCAACCGTAGAGGGCTATAAAATTACGGGCTACTACGGAGTCGTGTTCGGCGAGGTCGTCTCCGGCGTTGACTTTGTGCGCGACATCGGCGCGAGCCTGCGCAACGTGTTCGGCGGGCGCAGCCAGGGCTACGAAGAGGAGCTGGTGAGCGCGCGCAACCAGGCGATCGCGGAACTGGAACAGCGCGCGGGCGAGTTGAATGCGCACGCGGTGGTCGGCGTAGACGTCGATTACGAGGTGCTCGGCCAGGGCAACATGCTCATGGTGACGGCCTCGGGTACCGCCGTCACGCTCGAAAAGGAGTAACGTCCCTGACGTGGATTCTCGCCCGAGGCTCAAAAGTGAGATAAGGGTGCTACACCTTGCACCATGATTGATGCAGCGGAACAAGAGAAAATGGACGGTAACGTGGCTACGGCTTTATCGCGTATTGAGTTTTACGGAGCAAGCTGGTGCGGTGATTGCCGCCGCGCGAAATTCGTGCTCGATCGCCTCCATATTGGATACACCTACCACGATGTGGAGCACGATATGGACGCGGCGCGTGAGGCCCTGCACATCAGCGGGCAGAAGCATATTCCGGTCATTCACTTCGACGATGATTCTTACCAGGTGGAGCCTAGCGCCACGGAACTGATCGCCAAGATCAATGAGCTGGGTTTGGTTCCCTCTGAAGAAGGAGTGGATGAGTAGTAATACACGAAACAGTTGCGCTCTGTTACTTTGCGAGTAGAAGAGGCGCGAGTTTTTACCCATACCGAGATGCGGTGTGAATAGAGTTGTCTCCGTTCTCCTATAGAACCGAACTCATGACCGCATCGACGAAGATTCCTGCACCCTCCATTCGCGCTCAAGAAGTCCAGCCCTTCCGCGCTATGGTGTTCGGCGAAAAAGCCGACGAGATGAACGCGCGCGGCGAGGACGTTATCAAGCTGTGCTTGGGGGAGCCGGACTTTGGTGCTCCTGCTACAGTGCGTGCGGCCATGCAGCAGCTGATGGACGGCCGTCCGCTGCCATACACCGCCGCAAAAGGGCTCCCACAGCTGCGCCGTGCCATTTCTGCGTTCTACGCCGAGCGCCACCACGTCGACGTCAGCCCCTCCCGCATCATCATCACTATGGGAGGTTCCACGGCGCTTCAACTCGCCATCGCCGCCACCGTCAATCCGGGCGACGAGGTCATCGCTGCCGATCCCTCGTATCCCTGCAATCGCGAGCTCGTAAAGTCCTTCGGAGGCACCGTGGTCGACGTTCCCACCACAGCGCAATCTCGCTATCATCTTGACGAGAAAATGGTAGCCGAAGCCTGGAGTGACCACACGCGTGCCGTCATGATCACCTCTCCTTCGAACCCCACCGGAACCTCGATTCCGTTCCAGACACTCGATGAAATATGCCGCTTCACTGCTGCGCGCAACGCCTGGACCATCGTGGACGAAACTTATCTCGACCTCGCCGACACCACGTCTGAAGGCACGAGGGTGCGCTCCGTCCTCAGCTGCGATCCGCGCGCCATCACGGTGAACAGCTTTTCGAAGTATTTCGGCATGACCGGCTGGCGCCTCGGCTGGATGGTCGTGCCCGAGGAGCTGGTACCCGCCATCGATAACCTCGCCACTAATTATTTCCTCTGCGCACCCACTCCGGTGCAGTACGCTGCGCTGCAGTGCTTCACTCCCGAATCGTACGAAGTCTGTGACGCGAGGCGCGAGGAATTCCGTGCGCGGCGAACCGTGGTGGTGGAGGGGCTCGAACGCATCGGTTTGCACTTGCCCGTCGTGCCCGATGGTGCCTTCTACGCCTACTTCGACGTGAGTTCCACTGGCCTCGACGCGTGGACCTTCTGCGAGCGTGCCTTGACGGAGGCACACGTTGCGCTCACACCGGGACGCGATTTTGGCGAGAGCACTGCAGATACGCACGTGCGATTGTCGTATGCGGCCTCGCGTGAGAAGCTCACGGAAGCCTTGAGGAGGCTAGGGGAGTTTGTTCGATCGCTTCAGCAAGATTAAGTAGCCGAAGTCAGAGGAATCAGAAAAGGGCTGCAAAAAGCCCGCCGCGTGCTGGGCAGCGCGGGCGGGCTTAAGTGAGTGCCGAAGCACCCGAAAAAAACTGGGCTAATCTAGCCGAACTTACTCCGAGAGAATCTCCACAGTCTCGATCATGACGGGCTCGAGCGGTGCGTCAGAAGCGTCAGTTGCCACTGCATCCAGCGCATCCACGACCTTGCGTGAGGCGTCATCGGCGACTTCGCCAAAGATGGTGTGCTTACCCGTGAGCCACGGTGTGGCAACAGACGTGATGAAGAACTGCGAGCCGTTCGTGCCGTGCACCTTGCCGGAGCGGGGGTCGCGACGTTTGCCTGCATTTGCCATGGCGAGCAGATACGGCTTGTCGAATTTCAACGAGGGATCGATCTCATCGTCGAATTCGTAACCGGGGCCGCCCACGCCGGTTCCGAGCGGGTCGCCGCCCTGAATCATGAAGTCCTTGATGATGCGGTGGAACGTGAGACCATTGAAGAACGGCTCAGTGGACTTCTCTCCGGTCATCGGATCGGTCCACTCCTGCGTGCCCTTGGCGAGGCCCACAAAATTGGCCACTGTAAACGGAGCGGCGTCGTCGAAGAGGTTGAGACGGATGTCACCCTCGGAGGTGTGCATGATTGCGGTGGTCATGAGGTAGTGCCTTTCGTAGTTGAACTCTTAAATATTCCTATAGACAACACTAAATCAGCTCTGGGAGTATTGCGTGGCGCGGTTTCTCGGGGGCAAAGGGATCACGGCCGATGTGGTGCGCTTGTATTGTGCATACGCTGGGTAGCGCTTCGCGGAAATAGATTCGGTCATCATCGTGGAGCCGACGAAGAGCCCCGTGAGCAGTGCTGCTCCCAGAATCGACCAGTTAAGAATGCCTCCCAGAAGCCCCATGGTGACGCCGTTGGTGGCATGGGTAATGGCGGAAGCTCCCAACAGGTAGATGACCCACCACTGTGCTTGTTCGCAGAAGAAGTTGGGGTGACGACTGTACTTGAACATTCCGGTTGTAACGAAACCTGGCTCAAGATGACCGCCTGCGGCTTTTTTGGCTTGTTGGAAGTTCCACTGCTGTTGGTCGGCCGTGGTCTCTCCGATGAGGAGGAGAGCGAATGCCAAGAGGAAGATCACGTCCCACGCGCCAAAGGGACTCGCGTACGCTGCTGCGATGCCGACGGGAATCGTGATGAGTACGAGCAGAACATTCTGATAGATATGAGTGAAGAGCAGATTGAAGATCTGCCATTGCCATGGCTTCATTGATTTGCGCACAATAGACCAGCGGTAGTCCTCCATGCCGGAATACCCGCCTTTACGCGCGAAGTTGAAGGTGAGACGTGCCCCCCACGCAGTGATGGCGACAGCCATGAGCGTGCTTCGCAGTCCCGCAGCGCCATAGCCGATGGCCGGCCACGCGAATACCCATGCATAGATCACGGGGGAGATGGACCAGGTGCGGTCAACCCAGGAGTAGTCCTTGGTGATCAACGAGGCAATCCAGCAGGCGGCCGTGATAATGGCGGCAAGGATAAGAACGATAAAAAATTGGTGCATAGCTGTGAGTTTATTCGGTCGCATAGTCAAGGCCGGGGTGAAAGCAATTTCTCACTTCGTGGGTCGTGCCTAGGATTGAGGCCATGACAGACACAGCACACACGCCCGTTGTTTTCGCACTTGCTCAGATTGACACCTGTGTGGGTGATCTCAAGGGAAATTCGGCAAAGGTCTTGGACTACGTCCGCACGGCGATGAAGGAAAACGATAAAACCAACGTTGTTGTTTTTCCTGAGATGACGCTCACGGGGTATCCCATCGAGGATCTCGCTTTTCGGGGCACCTTCCGCAAAGCGGCCTGGGTTGCGGCCGATAACTTGGCGCGAACGTTGCAATCCGAAGGATTTGCGGACTTGTTTGTAATCGTTGGCACGGTAGGAACGGATCACGCCTCCGACAATCCGCGCAATCGTCTCGTCGTGCTACACAACGGTGTTGTGTGGGCGGGCTACGACAAGCACTTCCTACCTAACTATGGTGTTTTCGATGAGTTCCGCATTTTCTCGCCGGGCGAGAAATCATTGGTTCTCGACGTCAACGGCTCCCGCATTGGCGTCGCTATCTGCGAGGACATCTGGCAGGATGGCGGACCAGTTGCAGAGCTCGCAGCCCAAAATATCGACGTGCTCTTGACGATTAATGGCAGCCCGTACGAAGAAGGAAAGACGACGACGCGGCGAGACTTGGGAGTCAAGCGCGCGGCGGAAGTGAAGGCACCACTGATTTATCTCAATCAGGTAGGCGGCCAGGATGACTTGGTTTTCGACGGCGCCAGTTTTGTGGTCGCCGAGGATGGAACGCTTCTCGAGCGCAGTGCGCAGTTCGAGGAGGATTTGAGCTTCTGGACGCTTGATGCTTCTCGTGCTGAGGTGAGCACCTTCGCTCCAGAAATGGGCAGCGATGAGGAAGTCTATGCCGCCTGCGTGCTGGGTCTCAAGGACTACATCGTCAAGAACGGCTTCGGTGGCGTGGTCCTCGGAATGTCAGGTGGCATCGACTCCGCTCTGGTGGCGACCATGGCGGCCGATGCCGTCGGTGGATCCAACGTATGGGGCATCTCTATGCCAAGCAGGTATTCCTCCGATGGGTCAAAAGATGATGCTCTCGATCTGGCGCATAATCTCGGTGCACATTACTCTGTGGAGCCCATCGAGAATCTTTTCGCTGCTTATCAGGATCAGCTTCATCTCGAAGGTGTGGCTGCAGAGAATCTGCAGGCCCGCCTCCGGGGCGTCATCGTGATGGCGTATTCGAATTCTCGTGGGCTCCTCGCGCTGGCGACGGGCAACAAGTCCGAGCTCGCGTGTGGCTACTCAACCATCTACGGCGATGCCGTGGGTGGTTATGCACCCATCAAGGATCTGTTGAAGACTCGCGTGTGGGATTTGGCAAAGTGGCGCAATAAGAAGGCTGCGGCTGACGGTGCGCCAGAGGTTATCCCCGTCAACTCCATCGTGAAGCCGCCGAGCGCCGAGCTGCGTCCCGGGCAGAAGGACTCTGATTCCTTGCCGGACTATGCGCTGTTGGACCAGGTGTTGGCCGCCTACATCGAGCACGCGCACGGGCGCGCGGACCTTCTTGCCGATGGCTTTGACAAGAAGACGGTAGATACGGTGATGCGGCTGGTAGACAAGGCGGAGTGGAAGCGTCGTCAGTATCCGCTTGGTCCCAAGGTCACAGCGCTGGCGTTCGGTCGCGACAGGCGCTTGCCGATCACGTCGCGTTTCAGCGAGTGAGACCTGCTGTTGAGTGGACGATAAAGACGATAAAAATGAGTCACGGGGAAGGAATGCCATCGTGAGCGACAAAAACATCGGCGGCGGAAGCGCTGCAGGGCAGTGGTATTTCAACACGAGCACGCAACTGCCCGAACAGGGCAAGAAGACGCGCATCGAACATCGCATGGGCCCCTACGAATCTAAGGCGGAGGCGCTCAAGGCGTGGAAGATAGTGCAACAGCGCAATAAGAAATGGGAAGACGACGACCGCAAGTGGGAAGATGCGGGGGAAAACGGTACTGATCACCCGAAAAGTTAATTCAACGAAGAAAAAGAAACGTTGAAATAACGGGGAATCACTCAAGTGTGATTAACCTCACGCCTTTTTGACTGGGCTTAACCAGTAAGGCTAGCTAGAATCAAGGCATATGCAGCAGGGCAAGGATGCATTGCTGCACCACACAAAGGAGTTGAAATGACAGCAGTGGAAACCCAGGCAGCTTCCGCCGAAGAGCTTCAGGCAAAGGCGTGGAATGGCTTTGTCAGTGGCAACTGGCAGGAGGACATTGACGTTCGAGACTTCATCCAGAAGAATTACACCCCGTACTACGGAGATGCTTCCTTCCTGGCCGACGGAACGGACAAGACTAAGCACCTGTGGAAGTTCCTTGACGACAACTACCTCGCCGTTGAGCGCAAGCAGCGTGTGTACGACGTCGACACCCACACTCCTGCGGGTATTGATGCTTTCCCGGCCGGCTACATCGACAACAAGGATCAGGACAACGTCATCGTTGGCCTCCAGACCGATGTCCCCACCAAGCGTGCAATGATGCCGAATGGCGGATGGCGCATGGTTGAGCAGGCCATCATCGAGGCAGGCAAGGAGCCCGACCCCGAAATCAAGAAGATCTTCACCGTGTACCGCAAGACCCACAACGATGGCGTTTTCGGTGCTTACACCCCTCGCATCAAGCGTGCACGCCACTCCAAGATCCTCACCGGTCTTCCCGACGCATACGGCCGCGGCCGCATCATCGGCGATTACCGTCGTGTCGCTCTCTATGGCGTGAACAAGCTCATCGAGTTCAAGAAGCGCGACAAGGATTCGATTCCTTACCGTAACGACTTCACTGAGCCCGAGATCGAGCACTGGGTGCGCTTCCGTGAAGAGCATGCAGATCAGATCAAGGCTTTGAAGCAGCTCATTACCCTCGGTAAGGAGTACGGCTTCGACCTGACGCGTCCTGCACAGAACGCTAAGGAAGCCGTCCAGTGGACGTACTTCGGCTATCTGGCATCCGTGAAGTCTCAGGACGGCGCGGCAATGTCCATCGGTCGCCTGTCCGCCTTCTTCGACTCCTACTTCGAGCGCGACCTCAAGGCCGGCATTCTCGACGAGTCTGGCGCTCAGGAGATCATCGACAACATCGTCATGAAGCTTCGTATCGTGCGCTTCCTGCGTACCAAGGATTACGACAGCATCTTCTCCGGTGACCCCTACTGGGCAACCTGGTCGGATGCAGGCTTCGGCGACGACGGCCGCCCGCTCGTCACCAAGACGTCCTTCCGTCTGCTCGCAACCCTGCTCCCGAATCACTTGGGACCTGGCCCTGAGCCGAACATCACCATCTTCTGGGATTCGAAGCTTCCTGAAGGCTACAAGCGCTTCTGCGCCAAGATCTCCATCGATACCTCCGCCATCCAGTACGAGTCCGACAAGGACATCCGTGCACACTGGGGTGACGACGCCGCCATCGCTTGCTGCGTTTCCCCGATGCGTGTTGGCAAGCAGATGCAGTTCTTCGCAGCTCGCGTGAACACCGCAAAGGCATTCCTCTATGCCGTCAACGGTGGCCGCGACGAGATGAACGGTCTCCAGGTCATCGACAAGGGCGTCATCGATCCGATTACGCCGGAAGCCGATGGAACCCTGAGCTACGAGAAGGTCAAGGCAAACTACGTCAAGGCCCTCGAATGGTTGAGCGAGACCTACATCGAAGCCCTGAACATCATCCACTACATGCACGATAAGTATGCATATGAGTCCATCGAGATGGCTCTGCACGACAAGGAAGTCTATCGCACCCTCGGTTGCGGTATGTCTGGTCTGTCAATTGCAGCCGACTCCCTGTCTGCGCTCAAGTACGCAAAGGTCTACCCGATCTACAACAAGGACGTTCCTGCCGACGATTACCGTCACGTTGACGGTGCCGACGACGACCTCATTGTCGATTACAAGACCGACGGCGAGTTCCCGATCTACGGCAACGACGACGATCGCGCCGATGACCTGGCCAAGTGGGTTGTGTCCACAGTCATGGCTCAGGTCAAGCGTCTCCCCACGTACCGTGGCGCCGTTCCTACGCAGTCCATTCTCACCATCACGTCGAACGTCGAGTACGGCCACAACACCGGTTCGTTCCCGTCGGGACACAAGAAGGGCACCCCGTTCGCTCCTGGTGCAAACCCGGAGAACGGCATGGACTCTCACGGCATGCTGCCGTCCATGTTCTCGGTCGGCAAGATCGATTACGAAGATGCTCTTGACGGCATCTCGCTGACCAACACCATCACTCCTGATGGACTGGGACGCGACGAGGACGAGCGTGTCACCAACCTGGTGGGCATCCTCGATTCCGGCAACGGCCACGGCCTCTACCACGCGAACATCAACGTTCTGCGCAAGGAGCAGCTGGAGGACGCAGTCGAGAACCCCGACAAGTACCCGCACCTGACGGTTCGTGTTTCCGGCTACGCGGTGAACTTCGTGAAGCTCACCAAGGAGCAGCAGCTCGACGTCATCTCTCGTACCTTCCACCAAGGTGCAGTGACTGAGTAAAACCGTCTCGCTGCTCCGAATGGAAGCAGCTGATGGCTGACAAGCGAGGGGCGGGGAATTTCCCCACCCCTCGTCTGTTTTAAGACGTAGTACACAGGAAGGAGCCGAGATGTCAGAGTTCAGGACCACCAAGGCGCACATGCTCAGAGAGTCGAAGGTCTATCAGAAGCAGACCCTCATGGGCGGCCTGTCAGGATTCGAATCTCCCATCGGGCTCGACCGCCGCGATAGACTCACGGCGTTGAGGAGTGGCGACATCGGATTCGTGCACTCTTGGGACATCAACACGTCTGTGGACGGTCCCGGCACGCGCATGACGGTGTTCATGAGTGGGTGTCCTCTCCGGTGCCAGTATTGCCAGAATCCAGATACGTGGAAGATGCGCGATGGCCAGCCCGTATACCTCGACGCAATGGTGAACAAGATCGATCGCTACAAGGATCTCTTCCAGACCACGCATGGAGGTATCACCTTCTCGGGTGGTGAGTCCATGATGCAGCCCGCCTTCGTCACACGTGTATTCCGAGCTGCCAAGGAGATGGGTGTTCACACATGCCTTGACACCTCTGGTTTCCTTGGTGCGAACTATACGGATGAACAGATTGAGGATATAGATCTGTGTCTGCTCGACGTAAAGTCAGGAGACGAAGACACCTATCGCGAAGTCACCAGTGGAACCTTGCAGCCCACCATTGATTTCGGAAGGCGTCTTGCAAAAGCCGGCACCAAGATCTGGGTGCGCTTCGTTCTGGTTCCCGGGCTCACCTCGTCCGAGGAAAACGTCGAGAATGTGGCGCGCATTTGCGAAGAATTCGGAGATTCAGTCGAGCACATCGACGTCCTTGGATTCCATCAGCTTGGACGTCCAAAGTGGCACGAGCGCCGTATTCCGTACCCCCTCGAGAATCAAAAGGGCCCTTCGGCAGCATTGAAGGAGCGCGTTACCAAGCAGTTCGAAAGCCATGGATTTGTAGTGTATTAAATTCGTGGTGCATGAAACATCAGGATATTCATTACTTGGCTATTGCAATAGCCAAGGGCACCGTGGAGTGGGCCTTCCCGTAGAGAGAAGGCCCACTCCACGTTTTTTGTAAGTTCCGTCAATGCGACGACAGCGAGGGCCGCATGGTGATGGAGCGCTTGAGACGCAGCTGGGAATAGATCATCGCAACGAAGACCAGAACAAATCCAATGCCCGTAGTGAGAGTGACCCGTTCCCCGTAGAAGATGACGGAGAAGACGACCGCCCATGCTCCCTCACTGCACATGATGATGGAGGCCTGCGCCGGCGGAACCACTTTGAGGCCAATATTTTGCATTACTTGTGCCGTCATCGAGGCCAACAGGAAGAGATACACCAGGCAGATAAGAACGTTGGGGCGTAGCCAGGAGGCATTGGGGGCCGGTTCGGTGACGATGGCACCGAGCGCGAACACAATACCGGCCAATAGAAACATCACAAAGGTCAAGGCAATGGGGTCAATGGTCTTGGCCCATTTTCCTAGAAAAACAAGATTAAAGGAAAATGACACGGCGCAGAGCAACGTGAGCACATCACCGAAGCTCAGTGAGAAATTTCCAAGTCCCGAGCTCATGGAGATGAAGCCAACACCCGCCATGCAGATAATGGCAGCGATGATGTTGCGGTGTGTGGGGCGCTGCTTCAGCAGAAGCCACGAGGTGAAGGGAATCATGACACAGTAGCTCGCGGTGAGGAATGAGCTGCGTCCCGGCTCGATGGTGGTGAGCCCTTTCATTTGCAGCAGCATGGTGAGGTAATAGGTGCTGGCTACAGCGATTCCCGGAACGACGATACGCCGATTGAGATAGGGAGCGATGTGTTTGTGAAAGAGAAGGAACATCACGAATGCTCCAAGGAGTAGACGAAACGCCATCAGCCATTGAACAGGGATTGCCGTCATGGCAACTTTGGCAGTGGGGTAGGAGCCTCCCCACAGCATTGCGCAGAACAAGAGCATCATGCGACCCACTGTTGGAGTGAGCGGTGGACGTGATGGTAATGACAACCGTTTCGTGATTCCTCCGGCCCTCAAGGTCTCTCATATATGGGATACGACTGTGAACTAAGGCCATCCTAGGAGGCGCACTCCACAAATGTGAGAGACACGGCATTTTTGGATCCAACGTTTCCACGCATTGTCATTTATGCTGAAACCATGGCACAGATCGTGAATTTTCCGTCATCCCTGGCGGAGCAATCCCAAGCACGCCGCACCTCTCACACGACACACTCATTACCTACGATTCCCGCAGAGTTTTCAGCGCAACTCGATGCGGTACGATCCATGCAGTTTCTTCAGTCGGTAACCTACTCGGAGATTCCTGCGCCACGATGTGTGGGGGATTTCGGCTTTGGCGTTGAGCTTGCCATTTCAGATGAGAAGTCCAGCATGGACATGTCTGAGAATGCCAATCATTCCAATGTTCTTAAGCCGATGTACCAGGCGTCTGACGTGACCATCAGTGCCGAGAACCTCGCGGGTTGGGTGTTGGTGAATTATTCAAATATGTATCGCGAGGACTGGGGTTCTCATTGGCGCTGCACCGGGTTTTTTCGTCAGCCGCTCGTGAGCGAGGACGAGAGTTCGCTCGTCACTCAGATGTATTGGGATTATGCTTATGACGTGCTTACCCCTCTCGCAGTGGGATCGGTGAATGGTGCGGCGACGAAGGCTGAGAGCGAATTCTTTGATTCGATTTCCAGCAGGGAACTTTCCACGCCTATCACCAGCTGTGAAATGCGTGCATCGTGGAGCCCTCAGTGTTTCGCTGAATCTGGAGCCTCTGCCGCAACGCAGATTAACGCGTGGGCGGAACTCATGCTGAGAGCTGCGGGTAGGTGTGTTATGAAACGCAGCAACAGCTGATATATTGCCGAAAGAAGGTGTCCTCTTAGTGAGCACGTCCGAATCTGATACACCTGTTTTGCTCAAAGAGCCCGCGGAGGGGGTCCCTTCTGTGGTCGACACAGCGGAAGCCTTCGGCATAGCGCTTGAGCGACTCAGCGAGGCGAGCGGCCCCGTTGCTGCGGACGCTGAGAGAGCATCAGGTTTCCGATACGGACACGAGGATTGGCTTATTCAACTGAAAAGAGAAGGGGCGGGCATCTTTCTTTTCGACCCTCCTGCGCTGTTGGAAGAGGGTGTTGACCTGGCGGATCTCAACAGTGCCACGGCTAATGAGACATGGATTTTGCACGACGCTAGCCAAGACCTTCCAGGCTTTGCGGATGTGGGCATTCGACCCACCTCGCTTTTTGATACGGAGTACAGTGCACGCTTGTTGAACCTGCCTCATGTGGGCCTATCGGCTGTCACCGAGTATTTTCTTGGGAAATCGCTGGCAAAAGAGCATTCCGCTGCCGATTGGTCATACCGTCCGCTACCCAGAGACTGGCGCAATTACGCGGCTCTCGATGTTGAGCTGCTCATCGGTTTGCGCGAGGAAATCGGAGCGGCATTGCGCAATTCCGGCAAGGACGAGTGGGCCGAGCAGGAATTCGAAGCGATTCTGTACAAGGGCCTTGCCCCTAAAAAAATTGCCAAGGAACCTTGGCGACATACATCGAAGATCACATCGTTACGCTCTGACCGGCGTGCTCTTGCCATTGTGCGCGAGCTATGGAACGTTCGCGACAGATATGCGAAGGAGCTCGATATTTCCCCCAGCTTGTTGTTGGCGGATTCCACCATCATTCAGGCGGCTCAGAAGAAGCCACATAATGCAGTGCAATTCCGCTCCATTAGAGGTCTCAATCAACGGGTGCGCGTGTACACGGGCTCTGAGCAGGACAAGATGTTTGAGCGTTATGCTCCGCTACAACGCAAGGTGAAGCCTCGCGTGTGGCGTTCTGCCATTGATCACGCGTTGAGTCTCGAAGATGCACAGTTGCCACAGCCGTCACCCACGAAAACACACGATGGCAATGCGGCGCCGCGTTCTATGAAATACTGGCGCGAGCATCAGCCACAACGGTATGAGCGACATACTGCCGCCAAGAAGACCATCGGAGATATCGCCGAACTCACCAACGTTCCAACAGAGTTGGTGCTCAAGCCAAAAATTCTGAGAAATCTCTGCTGGCAAGAGGATCCTCCGACGGATGTGGCTGATTTCCTCAGGCGCGAGGGGGCCCGTCCTTGGCAGTGTCATCTCGTGGCTGAGTCCGTGAGTCGCGTTATCCTGTAGAGGTTGCCTTTACGGCAGAATACTTACCTCAATGAATTGGAGTGCAGGGTGAAAACAAGCGTCGAAAAGCTCGAGCCGACCAAGGTCAAGATGACCGTTACTGTCGACACGGAAGAGCTTGATCCGTACTTGGACGAGACTCGCAAGGAGCTCGGCAAGCAGGTTGCCATTCCAGGTTTCCGCAAGGGACACGTTCCCGCTCGCATCATCGATCAGCGTCTGGGATTCCCCTCGGTTGTGTCTGAGGCCCTCAACAACGCTGTTCCGGAGCTTTATTCCAAGGGTGCTGAGCAGGAGAATCTGCGTCCCATGGATCAGCCAAAGCTGGATGTTACCCAGATTCCGACGTCCGCTGACGACAAGACTCTTCTTGAGTTCACGGCCGAGGTCGAGGTGCGTCCCGAGTTCGAGCTGCCCGATCCCAAGGACATGGAGATCGAAGTTGCTAAGCCTGAGGTCAAGGATGAGGACGTGGACCGTCGCCTCGATGCACTGCGTCAGCGCTTCGGAACTCTCGTCGGCGTCGATCGCCCGGCACAGAAGGGTGACTTTGTCTCCCTGGATCTCAATGCCGTCATCGATGGCGAAACCGTTGATTCCCAGTCTGGTGTGAGCTATGAAATCGGTTCGGGCACCATGCTCGACGGTCTCGACGAGGCTCTCGATGGTCTGAGCAAGGGCGAAGAGACCACGTTCGAGGCTCCTCTTGCTAGTGGAGATCACGAGGGCGAAAAGGCTCAGATCACTGTCACTGTGAATTCTGTCAAGGCGGAAGAGCTGCCCGAGCTCAATGACGATTTCGCTCAGGAAGCATCTGAATTCGACACGCTCGACGAACTGAAGGCGGATATTCGCAAGCAGTCAGAGACCGATTCCGAAGGTCGTCAGGCAAACGATGCTCGCGATGCCTTCATCGCACGTCTCGAGGAAGGCCTGGACGTCCCGGTTCCTACGGGCGTCAAGGAAGCACTTGTTGCGGATCATGTCAAGGCGCTCACCCCTGATCCCGACAAGGCAAGCGATGAGGACAAGAAGAAGGCAGAGGACGAGGCCATCAAGGAGATCACGGATCAGATGGTGCTCGATGCACTGTCCGAGAAGCTCCAGATCAACGTCACTCAGAACGACGTCACCAACTTCCTGGCGTCCATTGCTCAGCAGTATGGCATGGATCCTTCGCAGTTCATCTCGTCCATCGTCAACAACGGACAGCTTGGCTCCGCGGTCAAGGAAGTCGGCCGTTCCAAGGGCCTGCTCGCGGGCATGCGTTTGGTGACGTTCAAGGACACCGATGGCAAGGTTCTCGATCTGTCTCGCTTCCTCGGCGAGGAAGACGAGCCGGAGCAGACTGAAACTGAAGCAGCAGCAGCTGCGGCAGCTTCAGTTGCCGACAAGATCACGTCTGATTCTGCGGACGAGAAGTAAGCAGACAGTCTAAGGCATTACGCCAGCTATGGAAGGGCGATGAATCTTACGGGGTTCGTCGCCCTTCGCGTATCTGGAGTGCGCGTCGGCTACGCTACAAGAGGATTACCTACGCATTGAGCAAAAATCAGCCGACTCAGTCATCAAAGGGCTGTAATCTCTTGAAATGGTGAACGATTGTAAAGGAGACACCGTGGTAGACACTGTAAGTCCGCTGCCGGCAATGGCAGACGGCGACATGCCGGCGGGACCGAACGACCCCATCTTTAACCGACTTCTCAAAGAGCGCATCATTTGGCTCGGCAGTGAGGTCAAGGATGAGAACGCGAATGTCATTTGCGCCCAGATGCTGACCTTGGCAGCAGAAGATCCGACCAAGGATATCAGGCTTTATATCAATTCTCCCGGCGGCTCCATCACCGCTGGAATGGCGATTTACGACACCATGCAGCTCATCGAGCCAGATGTTCAGACCATCGCCGTGGGCATGGCGGCCTCTATGGGCCAGTTCCTGCTGTCGAGCGGCACCAAGGGCAAGCGCTTCCTTACCTCGCACGCCCGCGTTCTCATGCATCAGCCTTCGGGGGGTGTGGGTGGCACGGCAACGGATGTTCGCATCAATGCCGAGCTCATCATGGACATGAAGAAGACTCTGTCGGAGCTGACCGCAGAGCAGACCGGTCACACGGTAGAGGAAATCTATCGCGATAACGAGTATGACCACTGGTTTACGGCCCAGCAGGCATTGGACTACGGCTTTGTGGATCACATCGTTACCACGCCGAGTTCTATGACCAGTGAATCTGCCAGCGACGCGGTGAAGGAGTAACAATGGCATCCGAAGAAGCACAATTCGTTGCGCGCGCTGCGCGACTCGCAGGCTCAAGTGTCACCAGTCCTCAGGCTCGCTACATCCTTCCGCAGTTCGAGGAAAAGACTCCCTACGGACTCAAGCGTCAGGATCCCTACACCAAGCTCTTTGAGGATCGCATCATTTTCATGGGCGTTCAGGTGGACGACACGAGTGCCGATGACATCATGGCGCAGCTTCTGGTTCTTGAAAGCCAAGATCCCAATCGCGACATCATGATCTATGTCAATTCTCCCGGTGGATCCATGACTGCCATGACTGCCATCTACGACACCATGCAGTACATCAAGCCCGACGTGCAAACGGTGTGCTTGGGCCAGGCTGCCTCCGCGGCTGCCGTACTGCTTGCAGCAGGAACAAAGGGCAAGCGCCTCATGCTTCCCAACGCGCGCGTGCTGATTCACCAGCCCGCGATGGGTCAGGATTTCGGTAAGGCTACAGAAATTGAGATTCAGGCCAAGGAGCTGTTGCGCATGCGCGAATGGCTTGAGGAAACTCTTGCCAAGCACACCGGTCAGGATATCGAGCGTATTCGCAAGGATATTGAGGTGGACACAATTCTCACCGCCGATGCTGCGAAGGATTACGGCATCGTGGATGAGGTCCTGCCGCACCGCAAGTAAGTCTCGAGCGGCTCAACGAGAGTCACCGATATCGACGAATCACATGGTGTCATTTGCGCTTTGGCGCGGTGACACCATTTTTTATACTTCCACGGGTAGAATCTAAGTGGTTTCGGCACAAGGACAACAGGAGAGCCATGGCACACATCGTCAACTACGGTGAAGACGTTCCTCATTGCAGTTTCTGCGGCAAGAGCGAGCACCAAGTGCACCGACTTGTGGCTGGACCCGGCGTATACATCTGTGACGAGTGCATTGCATTGTGCGTTGAAGTCCTCAAGGAGCGCGACGAAAAAGACGCCACGGGAACGGGGCTGGATCTGCCTGCCCCCACGCAGATCCGTGATTTCCTTGACAGCTATGTGATCGGTCAGGAGAATGCCAAACAGGCATTATCTGTGGCCGTCTATAACCACTATAAGATGGTGAATTTTGGGTTGCGCGAAACGGCTGCCGCAGGTATCTCCGTCTCCTCACACCCTAGCAATGGAGATGCAGCGACGCAGGGTGCCGCTCGCAGCGATGCCGAGGACACCTTGTTGCAAGGCAACGGCACAGTGTTCGATGCTGCGGCTTCCCAGCAACCCTATGCAGACGTCGAGCTCACCAAGTCGAATGTGCTCCTCCTCGGGCCAACGGGCACAGGGAAGACGTATTTGGCAAGCACCTTGGCTCGCATGATGAAGGTTCCCTTCGCCATCGTAGACGCGACCACGCTTACGGAGGCCGGCTATGTTGGCGACGATGTGGAAACAATCCTCCAGAGGCTCCTTCAGGCGGCCGACGGTGATGTGAAGCGTGCTGAAAAAGGCATCATCTACGTGGACGAGATTGACAAAATCGCTCGCAAGTCGGGGGAGAACACCTCAATCACACGCGACGTTTCGGGCGAAGGAGTCCAGCAGGCGTTGCTGAAGATTCTCGAAGGCACCATCGCCTCGGTGCCAAGGGAAGGCAGTCGCAAGCATCAAGATCAGGAAATGGTTCAGATTGACACGAGGAATATCTTGTTCATCTGTGCCGGCGCCTTCGTGGGTCTCGACGAGATTGTTGCCAACCGTTTGGGAACTCATTCCACCGGCTTCGGCTCCTCTTTGGAAACACGCGAACACAATGCAAAAACTGCAGACTACCTCTCGCAGGTGAGTCCTCAGGATCTCATCGATTTTGGGTTCCTCCCGGAGTTTGTGGGGCGCCTTCCTGTAGTGACGTCGCTGAATCCACTCGAGCAAAAGGACTTGGAACGCATTATTACCGAGCCCTCCAATGCGCTGGTGAAGCAATACCAGAAGCTTTTTGCCCTCGATGGTGTGGAGCTGCGCTTCACGGACGATGCTGTGACGCGCCTCGCGCAGATCGCCTTGGAAAAGGGAACGGGAGCGCGCGGATTGCGTTCCATCTTCGAGCAGGTGTTGCAGGGAACGATGTTCGAGCTACCGAGTCAGGAAGAGGTCGCTGTGGTCGTCGTTGATCGCGAGGCCGTGGACAGAACGCGGCCGCCACAATTGCTGGTGCATAATGACCGTCGAATGAGCGCCTAGGCGTCTATTCATTGGAGCATGGATATATAAAAAGGGTGTCAGGTACTACCTGACACCCTTTTTATTCACCTTCGAGGTTCGTTGAGGAACGAAACCTCAGATTTCTACCTTCTTCTTGCGAGGAACATAGATCTTCTCATCGATGATCTTCTTGTAATTTTCGATGACAACAGCGCGCTTGGCCTTCAGTGACGGTGTCATCATGCCGTTCTCTTCGGTAAAGTCATCGTCGAGAATCTCATACTTACGAATCGATTCGGCACGTGACACCAGGGTGTTTGCCGCGTCAACGGCGCGCTCAACTTCGGTGCGCACAATTGGGTTCTCACGTGCCTCATCGAGAGAGGCCACGGCTTCCGCTCCTTGTGCTGTGAGCCAGGAGTTCGTGTCGGCGAGATCCAGCGTGATCAAAGCAGCGATGAACGGTCGACGATCACCAATGACGAGGCACTGAGACACTACAGGTGAGCTCATGACCGAGGCTTCCAACAGGCCCGGGGAGACGTTCTTGCCACCGGCAGTGATGATGAGATCCTTCTTGCGACCGGTGATGGAGATGAACCCATCCTCGTCAATATCTGCAATGTCTCCGGTGTGAAGCCAACCGTCAACAATTTGCTGCTCAGTGATCTCCGGATGATTGTGATATCCGTGTGCGATGCTGGAACCCTTGATGAGGAGCTCTCCGTCATCGGCAATGCCGAAACTCATGCCAGCGAGAGGAATGCCCACGGTTCCGATCTTGTAGCCTTGTGTTGGATTGACGCAGGCAGGAGCGGTTGTTTCTGTCATGCCATAGCCCTCGAGAAGTGGTAGACCCACGCCATTGAAGAAGTGTGCGATCTTGGCGTCGAGGGGAGCGCCTCCCGACACCGCGTATTCGACGTGGCCGCCGAGCGCACCGAGAATTTCCTTGTACACGAGCTTCTTATACAGGGCGTGAGCAATATTCGTGGCGAATGGGATACGACGATCCGACTGCTGATCGTACGACCACTTGCGCGCTGTGATGGTAGCACGCTTGAAGATCTTTCCGGTAAGGCCCTTGCCGGCCTTCTGGGATGCGGCGTTGTACACCTTCTCAAAGATGCGGGGTACCGCAAGGAGGAAGGTGGGCTGGAATTTCTGGAAGTCCGGGAGAATGGTCTTGAGATCCGAGCTCAGGCCAAGCGTGACATCGCCAGCAAAGCAGAAGAACTGCATGTAACGTGCAAATACGTGCGCCAAGGGAAGGAACAACAGGAGACGGCGATTGGGCTTGTAGGCAATGTCAGGCATTGACTTCGCACCGTTGTAGACGATAGAGACGAAGTTCGCGTGTGTCAGCTCGATGCCCTTGGGGGCGCCCGTGGAACCTGAGGTATAGACGATGGTAGCGAGGTCAGTGCCTTTGACCGAAGTCTTCGCCTTTTCGAATTCCTCGTCGGTGACGGACTTGCCGTACTCGATGAGCGTATCGATAGCGCCAAGTTCGATGACGTAGACATCCTTGAGATAGGCCGCTTGATCGCGAATGGCCTCGATCTTGTCGCGCTGGGTGTCGTCTTCAGCGAAGGCCATGCAAACCTTGGAATCGTTGAAGATCGTCTTTACCTGTGCGCTCGAATTCGTCTCATATACGGGAACAGTGAGCGCGCCGATGCTCAGAATCGCCATATCGAGCGCGGTCCATTCCCAGCAGGTGTGCGCCAGAATCGAAATGGCGTCGCCCTTCTTGATGCCGCGTGCCAGAAGTCCCTTGGCCAGCGACTTCACCATGTCGGCGAATTCAGTGGCGGTAAAGGAGTCCCATTCTCCATCGGCGTTTTTGTACTCGATAACCTTGTCCTCTGGTGCGCGCTTCACGCGCCCTTCGAGGATCGAAAAGATGTTCTCATCGTTTGTAGTCTCTACCAGAGTCGGTTTCGAAGTAACTTTTTGCATTATGCTCCAAACTGTCAAGTCAACCATCGAGAACGACGAGCGCATCTCACACCCGTCTGATAGCCGTCTGTTATTCTATCGCGAGCCGTGGTTATCCACTCCACAGTTCGCGATGAGTTGTTGTTTTAGTCGCGATCCTTTGAGGATTCGGAGTCGTCAGAGGCTTCGGATTCGTTGGAAGAGGAGGCGGGTTTTTCTGCGGATGAATCTGCCTGATCTTCGGCGCCACGTTGCCTCCAGGCGTTGATGGAGTCGTTCACTCCCGTCCGCGCAATATCCACCAGTGGCTCGATGCGCTCACGCGTGGTCTCAACGCTTGCCTTCGCCAGACGTGTCACCTCGTCGTTCATGTCTTTGACGGCTTCTCCCGTGCGCGTCAACAGCGGATTCGCGGGACGGGGCTCTGGCTGAGTTCCAGGCTTTGCCGTGTAGATCTGCGTGGCGATGACACCGGCGTACCGCTTGATGACGCCCGGCCGCACGACCTTCTGACTCGGTGTCAGGGTGCCGTCCTCCTGTGTGAAGTCGTCCGTGAGAATAACGAACTTGCGGATTGACTCCGCACGAGAAACAGAGAGGTTGGCCTTGTCGATGTATTGCTGCACGAAGGAGCGCACTGCCTCGTTGGTGGAGGCCTGTTCGATGCTCATTTCGGGGTTCAGCTTCTTCGATTTGAGCCAGTTCCCTAAGGTGTCGGGTTCCAGGGTGACGAGAGCAGAGATGAAGGGCTTAGCGTCACCTACCACCACAACGTGAGAGACGATAGGACACGTCGAGATGATGCCTTCCATGGGGGAGGGGACCACGTTCTTGCCGCCTGCAGTGATGATGATGTCCTTTTTGCGGCCTGTGATCGTGACGAAGCCATCGTCGTCGATTTCGGCGAGGTCGCCGCTATGCAACCATCCGTCCTTATCGATGGTTTCGGCCGTCTTTTCTGGGTTGTCTTTGTACCCGAGGAAGACGCCGGGGCCGGCGATCATGAGTTCGTTGTCGTCAGCGAGTTTGACGGAGATGCCAGGTCCGGGGCGGCCTACAGTACCGATCTTGTTGAACGCCTCGAAGTTCACGCAGCAGGGCGCAGCGGTTTCAGTCATGCCATAGCCCTGAATGAAGGTGATGCCATCGATACCGTTGAAGAAATGAGCGAGATTCGGGTCCATCGGAGCTCCGCCGCAGGCCAGCCAATTGAGGTTTGATCCCAGCGCAGAGCGGACGGTGGCTCCGACGGCCTTCTCGTAGAAGGCGTGTTCCACGACCTGTGAGGGTGAGTGCGCAACGCCTTCCTGCTCGTCCTTGGACCAGTTGATGTAATGGGCATACGCTTTCGCGAGAATCTTGCCCTTGAAACCTGCTCCCGCTTTCTGAGACGCGGCGTTGTAGACCTTCTCGAAAACACGGGGCACGCCGAGGAGGTACGTGGGCTTGAAGGAGCGCAGGTCAGTGAGCAAGTGCGCTGCTGAGGGGACGTAGCCCACCACTCCGCGGGATCCGATGGCAACGTACTGAATGTAGCGCGCGAAGCAATGAGCCAGCGGAAGGAAAAGCAGAAGTCGACTGGGTTCCGCCAGCATGGAGGGAAGAACCTCCCAGCCTGCGCGTGCCAGATGAATGAAGTTGCGGTGGGAAAGAACGGCTCCCTTAGGTTTTCCTGTGGAACCGGAGGTGTAAACGATAGTGGCAGGATCGTCGGCGCCGATCGTCTTGATGCGTGCATCGAGATCGTCCTCGGTGATGGACGTTCCCCAATCCTTGAGAGCTTGAAGGCCGTCGTTCTCAAAGTTGAAAACGTACGAGAGGCTCTCGACCGAGGTTTTTGCCGTTTCCAGCGTCAAGGTGCGTTCGGGGCTATCGGCAAAAGCGACCTTTGGAGAAACATCAGTGATGATGCCAAGGGCCTGAGTGGGTGAATCCGTTTCGTAGATGGGAACCAAGACTGCTCCCACAGCGGCGCACGCAAAATCCACGATTCCCCACTGGTAGCGCGTGGCCGAGTAAATGACGACGGCATCGCCTCTCGTTACGCCGAGAGCCATGAGACCCTTGGCGGCGGCACGCACAGTTTCATGCATTTGTGTTGCCGATACACTGATCCACCGCTTCCCTGTTGGGTCCTTGTACTGGGCCACCGTATCGTCAGGGAATCTCTGCGCGCGGAGGAAAAGCAGTCTGTAGAAGGTATCAGAATCGTCTGTGAGTTGTTGCGACATGGGAGTCGAATATTCACGTAGCATTCTTCCGACTATATTCGCCTCACCTGAGAAAGATCGAATGTGAGACAAGTTTTTCTCTCGGCTGTTCTATGCCAACTGAAATTCCGTGCAGATCCATCGGCTTCCCACAAGACAGAGAACCACGTTGACACAATGGTTCTGGGCTCCGATTTTCATTGAAATGCAGGCGTCGAAGCGGTCAGGGTGGATTATCGTCCCCTGAAGTCCACAAATTTGAATCGGTAAGTGCGGCGTAAATAGTAGCGTTTTTTTATCCACAAAATTGTGATGAATGGTGAGATAGGCGTCGATGTTGAGGATCTGCTCAATGAGGATTGCGGTCATCTCACGCTTCAACATGGAGGGCTGAAGGCGTCCGCGCGCCACGTCCGTGGCATGAAATGCCACGCGGCAACTTTTTTCTGCCAACTGAATGCATTCCGCAGCACTGCGGTCTCGTGGGTCGCAGAAAGAAATACTCATACGCACTGGTGGCGAGTTTTTATACAGTCTTCTCTCCAGATGCAAAGCATTGGTCTCTCTGAACCGCACGACCTGTATAACGTCGTCGTTCATACCGAAAATTTTATCGACGGATGTGTCAACCAGACAAGTGACGCACAAAATTTGTGGATAACGGGCTCAAAATGGTGACAGCGTTATGAGAAACGGCATTTCCACGCCGCTGAAAGTGTGGATAACTCACACGCAGTGAAAACCTTTTTGAATTTGATAGATGAAGAGAGACAGATGAGGGGCGATCCCTTTCTTGGAATCGCCCCTCATCTGTCTCCTCTACGTTTACGCTTACGTCTCAGTGCATGATGCGCATTTACAGTTGCTGATACGGCGTGACGACCACGCGGCAGCGCTGGAACTCCTTGAGATCCAGGTACCCCGTCGAGGCCATGGCGCGGCGTAGAGCACCTACGAAGTTGGTTCGGCCGTCTGCAGCATGGCTGGGACCGAAAAGAATCTGATCCAGCGAACCTGCCGTGCCCACGTTGACGCGTGAGCCACGCGGAAGCTCGGGGTGGTGTGCTTCCGCACCCCAATGCATGCCGTGTCCTGGAGCCTCGTCCGCTCTAGCGAGAGCCGTGCCCAACATGACGGCGTCAGCACCCAATGCCACAGCCTTGATGACGCTGCCAGTGAGCCCCATGCTGCCATCGGCAATGACGTGAACGTAACGTCCGCCCGATTCATCCATGTAATCGCGGCGTGCCGCCGCGACGTCAGAAATGGCGGAGGCCATGGGAGCATGAACTCCGAGAACCGTGCGTGTGGCAGAGGCCGCTCCGCCGCCGAATCCCACAAGGACACCTGCGGCCCCCGTGCGCATGAGGTGCAGTGCCGCCGTGTAGGTGGCGGCTCCTCCTACGATGACCGGGACGTCAAGCTCATAAATAAAGCGCTTGAGGTTCAACGGCTCGCTGTTGGTCGAAACATGTTCCGCAGACACCGCCGTCCCTCTAATGACAAAGAGATCGACGCCTGCATCGAGCACCACTGAGTAGAACTCCTGCGTGCGCTGGGGAGTAAGCGCTCCCGCTACGGTGACACCGGCATTGCGGATCTCGTGGAGTCGCTTCGTAATGAGTTCTGGCTTGATGGGCTCCGCGTAAATCTGCTGCATGCGTGCCGTCGCCTTATCGTCCGGTAGCTGTGCAATCTCGTCGAGATAAGGGGTGGGGTCGTCGTAACGAGTCCACAGGCCTTCAAGATCGAGAACGCCGAGGCCGCCGGCCTTGCCCAGAGCAATGGCGGTCTGAGGGCTCATCACCGAATCCATGGGAGCTCCCAGAACGGGAATGTCAAAGTGATAGGCGTCGAGTTGCCAACCAGTGGAGACGTCGCGAGGATCGCGGGTGCGACGAGAGGGGACAACGGCAACGTCGTCCAGTGAATACGCCATGCGGCCGGTCTTACCGCGGCCGATTGAAATCTCTTCAGTCATAGCCTCTACGTTATCGAGGGCGTATGACCATCAGATGACTAGGAGCGGTTCGCGTCGACGACTCCGCGAGTGACCGAAAGATGAGGCAAAAAGCGCATTCGTAACGCACGTGAGCTAAAAAAGAAGCATTAAGTGCATTCGACACGAGACGGAGGACACCGTGGCAAAGATTCAGGTGAAAGGAACCATCGCCGAACTTGATGGGGATGAGATGACCCGAGTGATCTGGAAGCAGATAAAGAATGAGCTTATTCTTCCCTATCTTGACGTCGATTTGGATTATTACGATCTTGGCATCCAATCCAGGGATGCGTCGGATGACCAGGTGACCATCGACGCAGCGAACGCCATCAAAAAACACCATGTCGGTGTTAAGTGCGCCACTATCACTCCGGATGAGGCCCGTGTGAAGGAATTCGGCCTCAAGAAGATGTGGAAATCTCCCAACGGGACCATTCGCAACATCCTGGGTGGCACTATTTTCCGTGAGCCAATCGTCATTTCGAATGTTCCCAGGCTTGTGCCTGGCTGGACCAAGCCCATCGTGGTGGCGCGCCATGCCTTTGGAGATCAATACAAGGCCACCGATTTCCGCGTCCCCGGTAAAGGGCGTCTCACTGTGACCTTCACTCCTGAAGATGGCTCGGAACCCATCGAGCACGTGGTCTATGACTATCCGGGTTCCGGAGTGGCACAGGTGCAGTACAACCTTGATCAGTCAATCATCGATTTTGCGCGAGCCTGCTTCAACTATGGGTTGCTGCGGCACTTCCCTGTGTACCTCTCCACCAAGAACACAATCCTCAAGGCGTACGACGGTCGCTTCAAGGATTTGTTTGAACAGGTATTCGACACGGAATATAAGCAGCGGTATGAGGAGGAGGGCCTCACCTACGAACACCGTCTCATTGACGATATGGTGGCCAGCTCGCTCAAATGGCAGGGCGGCTATGTGTGGGCGTGCAAGAACTATGACGGTGACGTTCAATCCGACACGGTTGCTCAGGGTTTCGGCTCCCTTGGCCTCATGACATCGGTTCTCATGACCCCGGACGGCAAGACCGTTGAGGCAGAGGCGGCGCACGGGACCGTGACGCGGCACTATCGGCGCTGGCAGAAAGGCGAGAAGACTTCCACCAACCCCATCGCCTCAATTTACGCATGGACCGGTGGGCTGAAGCAGCGCGCAAAGCTGGATGGGACCCCGGAGGTGGCGCATTTCGCCGAGACTCTTGAGCACACCATCATTGCCACCGTCGAGAGCGGGAAGATGACAAAAGATTTGGCGCTCCTTGTGGGGCCGCAACAGGAGTGGCTCGACACTGACGGCTTCATGGCAGCCTTGGCGGAGAATCTGGAGCGCGACTTGGCGCGATGAGGAGGAGGCTTACACGTAAGATTCCGCCCACTCCCAGCGTGTAGGAAGGCAGGGTGACTTACAATTCATCTGATGCTTGTTCCACAGATTCGACGCTTCCTCCTTGCCGCGACCCTCGGCTGTGCGATTTTCGCATCCGCGGCGTGTGGCACTGCTGGATCGACTGAGGCGCAGACTGAGACGACGAACTCGTCCACCACAACATCGAGTATCCCAAGCGGGTCAAGCATTGAGATTTTCGTTCCCTCGGATGGTGTCACTCTCACCCAGAACACGCCGACCAATAAGTGGGGAAGTTTCGCAGACTCCATCAAAAAGCAGCTGGTAAAGCAGGGGTATTCAGAGGACGACATCAGTGTGACTGCAAGTTCCACACTCAAGGAGCAGGCCCAGGCGCTGAGTGATCTCACTGCTGATAGGGCAGCGGACGAGGCAGCAGGATCGACGTCGGCCACGACGACCAACGAGCATGACGTCGTCATTGTGGCACCTGCGCTCACGCTTGATCCCGCGGCAACCCAATTTGGAGACCTCATTGGCGATGGTACAGAGGATTTAAGCACGACCTCTGATATTTCTGCCGTGCTTTCCACAGAGCAATCCAACGAGCAGAAGGCCGCAGAAACATCGATCGCGTCGTCCGCCAAGAAATTGCGTGCGACGGGGTCAAAGCTTATCCTCATGGCGCGCAACTTGCCGAACGTGACGGCTGACGCTTTTGTAAAGACCTCCAATGCCTATGACATCGGCAAGATGCAGGCCACACAGCTAGCGAGCAAGCTCGAGCTGACAGAGGCGACGGCCAGCAACCCCAAGCGCATCGAGATTGTTCTTCCAAAGGAGTCCAACACCACCATCTCCTCGGATTTCTTCAGCGGGGTATGGAGCGTTCTCGGAAGTTATTTTAAAGAGGGGAAAGTAGTGAGTGTCTCCGGGCGTCTGACGTCCGCATCAACGGCAGCGGATTGGAAAAAAGTGTTGCTTTCCGTGAATTCAGCAGCTCAGGCACAGCACGGTTTCAATGTTCTTCTCGACGAGTCAGCTCAAGCGGACAGTGAATCCGCACCTGTGGCACTTGACGGTGTCATCGCTGCCAACGATTTCTTGTCCACTCAGGTGATGGCTGTGCTCAAGAACCGAGGATACAAGGGCTCGGGTGCTGATATCAATCCGGAAATTACGCTCAGTGGCATCGTAGGCAACATGACAGGCAACACGGATCTCAGCAAGGACAAGGTGCCGAGTCCTACGAAGAGTGAAGATTCCGCTTCTCTCCCTTCCTCTGGCTCATCGTCAAACGACACTTCTGCAGCCCAAACCGCGGCTGCCTCGCAATGGCCCATCGTGACTGGCTACGGAAGTTATGTCAACAACATTTCCTCCGTTGTTAGCGGGAAGCAGTGGCTCACTGGACTGGAAAATCGCACAGGCCTTGCCAAAGATCTGGCGAAGGAATGTGCCACTGTGGCAAAAACAGGGAAAATTGCGGCCTCTCACAGTACTGATTCCTCAACGCAGAAGACCACGGTTACTCTCAATGGTCATAAAGTTCCTCTCATCACGCGGGGCCTTGTAGCAGTTGTGGGATCCAATCTCAAAACAGAACTCATCGACACGGGGTATGTCAGTGCTGCGGATGCGGGCCTATAGGTCATAAGCGGGGATGGGAACAGCGATTTCTCTCGTGGGTTTAGGGATTGTTCGGCTTGAGAATGATGTGAACGGGTGTGAGTGCTGTGCGGGGGTCTACATAGGATCCGTTTTTTCGTGCGCCCCAATGGACGCATGAGCCATCGCAGTGATCTGAATGCCCCGTCACCGTAGCGATTTTTGCACCTTTCGCAACACTGTCGCCCTTCCTGAGCGTGGTTGTTGCGGGCTCAAACGAGAAAACGACACTGTCGAGGGATGGCGATTGGCCCGTCTTTATGCTCACCTCATTCTTGCCAGCCACCATGCCAGCAAAAGTCACCACGCCCTGTGCTGGGGCGACGATAATCGCGCCGGCAGGTGCTTTGATATCAATACCACGATGGCCAGCGAGCCATTGCTCCTTCGGGGGAGAAAATTCTTTCACGATGCGTTTGGCAAAACTGACATCGCTGAGTCGTACAGGTAATTCAGCATTCCCCGAGCATAAAACGCTGATGTGTGATACCTCTTCGGGGTTATAAGAAGCGCTCGTCACTGGCGCCTTTCCGAGAGGCTTGACTGACGAGGCAATCTTTGAAGGCGATCGCATCCCCTCGCGCGTGAAGTGTTGGAAATGATGAAGTAGAGGGGGACTTCCCGAAAAGGGAAGAAGCGTCACAATGCAGGCAAAACACATCATGCATGCGAGAAACTCTAGAAGAAGTGCACAGTATTGCAGTTTCCCCTCGCGATCGTGCAGACGCTTCCAAAAGAGCGCCGTTCTTCGTGTTGGTATGTATTTTTCCTGTCCTGGCAGCATCATGATTTCTCAACTCTCCAATCGCATAGCTAGACTGTTGCTCTCATCTCCATGAGTTTGTTTCTCCAAGTTTTGTGGAAGGCGACCTGTGAGGCAGGGAAAATTGGGTCCTGTGGTTGAATGGAACTTGTGCTGTGCCTTCGCGCGTGTCGTGCGCATGTTTTCAAGAAAAACAGGAGATTTTTTTGGGGATGGGGAAGTTTTTTGCCAAAAAGGCATGCAAGTTCGGCTATCTCACAACCGTGTCATTTCAACCGACACGCGGTATCTCTTGCATCGAGTTAATAAATCTATATACTAAGTGACTTGTTTGCAGTATTCCCGCATAGCTCAGTTGGCAGAGCGCTTGACTGTTAATCAGGATGTCGCTGGTTCAAGCCCAGCTGCGGGAGCCATAAGGCTCGAAATCTTACGATTTCGGGCCTTTTCCTTTACCACAAGTGGTACGGAATAGATGTGGGTATACTCGCGGGAGAGACGCGAAGAAGCTGTGTCACAGTGTGACGTCAGGATGAGGGGCCGAGAAGCGGGGGAGAATTATGGTCGACGTATTGCCATTGATCATTTGGGGCATCAGCGTTATTGAACTCATTGTGGCGGGAGTCATCATCGGGCGCCGCTCCAAGAAGCGCGGGGGCAACGGACACACATTGAGCGATTCCGTCCTGGATATGCCGAGCTTCTATCTGCTCATCTTTTGTTTCCTCACGCTGGCCATTTACGGAGTTTTTCTTCCGCTGCAGACCAGCATCAATCCCTTCATCGTGGCGGTTTATGAGCAGTGGGAATTTCTTCCGGTTGTTTTTAACTGCATCCTTGGGCTCGTTGCCTATGTAATTTATGTTCTGTGGGGGAAGACTCGAACAAACAGCGATAACGAGTGATACCGCCTGACACGCCGCCGTCTCATTTCAAGCCCATTCTCACCCAAAACTCTTTACATGCCAACGGCGCCACGGTAATCTCACAGCTATGACCGATACGTTGAACACCTGCCCTCTGGGAGTTGATATCGAAATTTGTCGCATCGATATTGATGCCAGATTTGCGTTCAGGCTCAACGAAATGGGGTTGCGGGAGCACGAACGAATTCGTGTTCTCCACAAGGCGAACTTCGGTGGGTGCGTTGTAGCGCACGGCATGGAACGCATTGCCGTTGACGGTGACACAGCACGAAAGATATTCGTTGAAACTCACTGATGGTGAGTTTTTTAGTAATTATTACCTCACGCACGTGTAGGAGCTTTCCATGGAGTCTCAGTCCTCGATGCCTTCGGCAGACATGACGGACATGCCAGATATGCAGGAAATGGCAGGCATGGAATCGGGCATGGGGCATTCTGGCCATCACCATCACCGCAGGGGACTGGCCGTTCTCATCCCCGAACATCATCACATTGATCACAATGAGACGGTTGTGCCTCATGAGGGCCCTCACGGCGAGGGTACGGAGCCACGCATCGTCTTTGTGGGAAATCCCAACGTCGGCAAGTCCACACTTTTCAACGCGTTGCTTGGCACGAACGCCGCTGTGATGAATGCCCCCGGTACCACGGTGCTCATCGAGCAGGGCGACATGGTGTACAAGAAGAGTGGTCAGACCTGGCAGTTCATTGATACGCCCGGCACCGCGTCACTTGGAGCGCTCAGCCCTGATGAGCTCGTGGCGGCTCAAACAGCTGTTGGCTGGGGCGACCATCCAGATCCAGATGTCGTTGTTTCGGTGCTCGATGCCACTAGTCTGTCTCGCTCTCTGTATCTGCTCAGTCAGCTCATCGATGCGGGGACACCGCTCGTTGTGGGTGTCTCCATGATGGATCTCGCGCGCAAGCAAGGTGTCAGTATCGATCTGTCGCTTCTTTCCAACGTTCTTGGAGGTACCCCCGTTGTAGAGGTAGACGGCCGTACCGGCAGAGGGACAACTCGCTTGCTGGAGGCCATCGATGCACAGCTCAACGATCCCCGCGGTCCCGCGCAGCCTGCCGTTGAAGGCCTTCCCGGTGCGGAGCATTTTGCCGACACGGGGTGGGACGGCGTGCTTGATTGGATCAAGAAGACTTCGGATCGCCGCTTTGAATGGGTGGCCGAAACGCTGAAGGCCGCTGATACATCGGGAGAATCGAGCGTCATTCGCACTACGTTTTCCGATCGTCTCGACAGCGTATTGCTGCATCCGGTAGCCGGAATTCTCATCTTTCTTGCGGTCATGTTTCTCGTCTTCGAGGCCACCACGACGCTCGCTGGGCCTCTCATTGACTGGTTCGACGTGCAGGTACGCGGCTGGTTCACCACGGGAATCGATTGGGGATTCGTTCACGCTGCGGGCACGGCGAGCCTTGACGGCTGGTTCCACTCGCTGGTGGTGGATGGCCTTCTCGAGGGTGTTGTCACAGTTCTCACCTTTGTACCGCCGATGGGCATCATGTTCATCATTTTGTCGCTGCTGGAGGATTCCGGTTACCTTTCGCGCGCCGCCTTTGTCATGGACAAGGCGATGCGCGTCATCGGCCTCGATGGGCGCGCCTTCCTTCCTCTGGTGGTGGGCTTCGGCTGTAATCTGCCGGCCCTTGCCGCAACGCGCACGCTTCCGGATTCTCGACAGCGGCTTATGACCGGCCTTTTGGTGCCGTTCACTTCGTGTTCTGCGCGCCTGAGCGTTTACATTGTTCTGGCGTATGCATTCTTTGCCCAATACGCTGGACTTGCGATTTTCCTCATGTACGTCATGTCGATTGTTGTGATTCTCCTCGTGGGTCTCATTCTGCGGCGAACACAATTCAAGGACCTCGTGCAACAACCCTTTGCCATGGGGCTGCCAAGCTACCAAATGCCGAAAATGGGTCAGCTCGCCAAGTCTGTGGGAGCTCGGCTGTGGGCCTTCGTCTCCGGGGCATCCTCCATCATCATCACCATGATTGCCCTGATGTGGGTTCTCTCCGCGATTCCCGTCACGGCTGGCGCTCAGGGGGACAACAGTTTCGGTCATGTCGACTCCGTGCAGAATTCGGTGTATGGCACCGTGGCCGGTTCCATCGCACCAATCTTTGCGCCTGCTGGATTTGACGACTGGCATGCTTCAGCCGCCCTCATCACAGGGTTCGTTGCCAAGGAAGTCGTGGTGGGCTCCATGTCTCAGAGCTATGCCATCAGCGAGCCAGACGACGCAAGCGAGGCGGACGAGGGGACGGGGACGTTGGGAACGGCCCTACGATCCAGCTTCGAGGAGTCCAGCGGCGGACACGCTCAGGCCGCTGCGGCAGCTTTCATGGTGTTCGTTCTCGCCTACACGCCATGCCTCGCAACCGTTGCCGAGGAGAGACGGCAGTTCGGTATTAAAACGGCCTTGCAGTCCGTGGGCATGGGATTAGTGATTGCCTATCTCTTGGCTGTGGTGATTTTCCGGGTGGGTGTGCTCTTATGAAGGGCTTTCGCTCCACCGGATCGGCAAGAACAACTTCGTTTACAGATCCGCGGTGTCCTACTGGAGGACGCACGGAATCGTCAACACCGTTGGTGACCCAGATTGTGCATGAGCTTGCAGATGGCAAGACCACATTCATGGTGGCGCGAGCACACGGCC
Organism: Bifidobacteriaceae bacterium; assembly: GCA_022651005.1. Taxonomy (GTDB): domain Bacteria; phylum Actinomycetota; class Actinomycetes; order Actinomycetales; family Bifidobacteriaceae; genus JALCQC01. The sequence continues at coordinate 532,121 of JALCQD010000002.1, read as the reverse complement.
TGCCACAAGATTTTGTGGATCTCGTGCTTGAAAGGGCGCGACGCGACGGCAGCCTTGACTTCTTTGAGCTGAAACCAGGAAGCTGCACCAAAGGCTCATGTGATCCGGATCCCGAATCCCTCGTATGCGCGGGGTGTCCCATCATGCCAGCGGCCATACGGCGCAAGCAGGGATTGCTCGGCAAGCTGCTTCACCGCTGATTGGCACCTCGTGGTGGGTGTGCAGGCCACGCCAACGTACCGGCCACTTACTAGGCTGTGAAAAATGACTTTACGAGATATCAGAGTTGTTCCGGATCCAGTGCTGCGTACCGTTTGCGATCCGATCACCACTATTACTCCAGCAGTGGAACAGCTTGTTCAAGATTTGGTCGACACCGTAGACGACCCGGGCAGGGCCGGCCTCTCCGCCAACCAGATCGGTGTGAGCTTGCGCGCCTTTTCCTACAACATCGATGGCAAGCTCGGCTATATTCTGAATCCAAAAATTATTGAACTTGACGGTGAGCAGTACGGTGACGAGGGATGTCTCAGCGTTCCTGGACTGTGGTACAAGACGCGTCGCGCCGAATACGCTAAGGCCGAAGGCATCAATCTCTCTGGCAACCGCATCGTCATCGAAGGCCACGGCATCATGGGTCGGATGATTCAGCACGAGTGCGACCATCTCGACGGCCACGTCTATCTGGACCGCCTCGAAAAGGAACAGCGCAGAGAAGCAATGCGCAAGATGCGCGAGCAAGCGAAGTAAAGCTGCGAAACGTACTCCGAGAGGTATTTCTCGCTCGTGATGCAGAGTGCCCATGGCTTATCGCGCCATAGTGCGCGTATTCGGTCATGGGCAATGCTATATTTAGAAATTGCGTGTTTTGTGAATCCTCCCAATCGCAGGGGAGGAGGAGAACCAAACATTGTCAAGCGCACGCGAATACGCGTCATGACAGCGATGGCCTGTGTCGGTCGGCCTCTTCGGGGGCTGCACTCAGGTGCTCATGACTAGGAAAAACCGACTGAAAGGTATAGCCATGGCAGAAGTAACCATGAGCCAGCTGCTCAACGCTGGCGTTCATTTCGGGCATCAGACCCGCCGTTGGAATCCGAAGATGAAGCAGTACATCCTCATGGAGCGCAACGGAATCCACATCATCAATCTTTTCAAGACGCTCGATCTGATCGATAAGGCCTACGACTTCATCAAGCAGACCACGGCCCACAACGGAACGATTCTCTTCGTCGGCACAAAGAAGCAGGCTGCTGAGGCAATCTCCGAGCAGGCTACTCGCGTTGGAATGCCGTACGTGTCCGAGCGTTGGCTGGGCGGCATGCTCACCAACTTCCAGACCGTTTCCAAGCGCGTTGCTCGCATGAAGGAACTCGAAGAGATGGACTTCGACGACGTGCACGGCTCCGGCCTCACGAAGAAGGAGCTTTTGCTGCTTCGTCGTGAAAAGGAGAAGCTCGTTCGTCAGCTGGGTGGTATCCGCAACATGAACCGCACGCCTTCCGCGCTGTTCATCGTGGACATCAACAAGGAGTCCCTGGCCGTCGAAGAAGCACACAAGCTGGGTATCCCGGTTGTGGCTCTTGTCGACACCAACACCGATCCGGAAGTCGTCGACTACCCGATCCCTGCAAACGATGACGCCATCCGCGGCATCGCCCTGCTCACCACTCTCATGGCCGACGCAGTTGCCGACGGTCTGCTGGAACGCTCCAATAAGTCCGCCAAGGCTGACGATAAGGACAAGGGTTCCGAGCAGAAGGCCGACAACCAGCCGCTCGCCGAGTGGGAAACCGAACTCCTGAAGAAGGACACCTCCGAGGCTCCTGCCGCGGAAGCTCCCAAGGCAGAAGAGTCGGAAGCCAAGGCTGAGTAAGTTCTAGAGGAGAATTCAATGGCAGCAAAGATTACAGCCGCTCTTATCAAGGAGCTGCGCGACGCAACAGGCGCCGGAATGATGGATGTCAAGAAGGCTCTGGAAGAGGCCGAGGGCGACGTTGCTCGCGCCAAGGAACTCATCCGTGCCGCTGGCGTTGCAGCCGCAGGCAAGCGCGAGGGGCGCAAGGCTCAGGAAGGTTTTGTCGCTTCCAAGGTCGTCACCGAAAACGGTGCCGAGGTTGGTTATGCGGTCGAGCTGAACTCTGAGACTGATTTCGTCGCTAAGACGCCGCAGTTCGTCGAATTCGGCACTGAGGTTCTCGACGATGTCGTGGCCGCAAAGTCCTCCTCCGTGGATGAGGTCGCGAAGGCTTCCTCCAAGGCGGGAACCGTCGAGCAGACCGTGGAAGAAGCGGGCGCGCTTTTCCACGAGCACGTCAAGCTCGGCCAGTTCGCAAAGATCTCCGGCGATCACGTCGAGATTTATGCGCACAAGAAGTCCGCTGAGTTCCCTCCGTCCATCGTGGCCATGGTTGCTACGGATGCCAAGGGTGCTGAAGTTGCTCACGAAGTGGCACTTCAGATTTCCGCCATGGCTCCGAAGTGGCTGCGCCGTGAAGACGTTCCGGCAGACATCGTCGAGTCCGAGACTCGCGTTGCCACCGAAAAGTCACAGGCAGAGGGCAAGCCCGAGAAGATCATTCCGATGATCGTCAAGGGTCGCCTCAACTCCTTCTACAAGGAAGTCGTTCTTCTCGAGCAGGAGTACGTCAAGGACACTTCCAAGACCATCGGTGACCTGTTCAAGCAGGTAGGCGGCAAGGCTGAGGCTTTTGCCCGCGTCGAGGTTGGCAAGGGTGACGAAGAGGACTGATTCCTCCTCGCAGAACTCACGGGAGACAATCCTTCGGGATTGTCTCCTTTTTTATATCTGTAGAAGTGCACGAGGCAGTGTAGTTGTCATCTGGAGCCGTTACCATTGAACCCGGCAAATCGGAGTTCAGGAAGGAACCAAAATGACCGAGTCCGCAACGCCCGCACAACGCCGTGTACTTCTCAAACTTTCAGGTGAAGCGTTCGGCGGCGGTTCCATTGGAATAGACACGAAAGTCATCCGTCGCATCGCACAGGAAATCACCAAGGCAGTGGCGCAGGGCGTTCAGGTGGCAATTGTGGTGGGTGGAGGCAACTTCTTCCGTGGAGCAGAACTCTCTCAAGCGGGCATCGACCGCAGTCGCGGCGATTACATGGGAATGCTGGGAACAGTCATGAACTGCCTTGCGCTCCAGGACTTCCTCGAGCAAGAGGGGCAGGCCACGCGCGTGCAAACGGCCATCACCATGGGGCAGGTCGCAGAGCCGTACATTCCGCTTAAGGCCATTCGTCATCTTGAGAAGAACCGCGTTGTCATCTTCGGTGCTGGCGCAGGTATGCCGTACTTCTCTACTGATACCGTCTCCATCCAGCGTGCTCTGGAGATTCACTGCTCTGAGGTTCTCATGGGTAAGAATGGTGTCGATGGAGTGTATGATTCCGATCCCAAGACACACAAGGATGCAAAGAAGTTCGATACGCTCACGTACACGCGCGCACTGGTGGACAATCTCGCGGTGATGGACGCTTCGGCGCTCAGCATGGCGCGTGATAACGAACTCGACATTCGCGTGTTCGGTCTCGAGACTCCGGGCAATGTGACGGCGGCTCTCACTGGCGAAGAACTCGGCACGCTGGTGACGGTCCGCCAATAGAAGGCTCTTGGTAGTGTTAGAGCACATCACTGAAGGAGACATCATGGCATCAGCAATCGAAGCGGCGGGGTCCCAGATGGGCAAGTCCGTCGAATCCACCAAGGAGAATTTCTCCGGTATCCGCACGGGCCGCGCGAATCCTGCGTTGCTCAACGGCATCACGGTTGACTACTACGGTGCACCCACGCCACTCAAGCAGATGGCCACTATCGGTGTTCCCGAACCCCGCACACTTGCCGTCACCCCGTTCGACCAGTCTCAGGCTGCAGCCGTAGAGAAGGCCATTCGTGACTCGGATCTCGGCGTCAATCCCAATCGCGACGGAAACGTCATTCGCGTCACGCTTCCCGAACTGACTGAAGACCGCCGCAAGGATTACGTCAAACTTGCTAAGACCAAGGCGGAAGACGGTAAGGTTGCCATTCGCAACATTCGTCGCAAGACCAAGGAGTCCGTTGAGGCTCAAGTCAAGGATGGCGCTTTGGGCGAGGACGAAGGAGATCGTCTGCTCAAGGAGCTCGATGTCACCACGAAGAAGTTCTCTGATGAAATCGATTCACTCTTGGCAGCAAAAGAGAAGGAAATTCTCGAGGTCTGAGTCGAAAGTCCTATGACACAACAGCACAATAATCTCGGCATCAATCACCATGATGCTCAAGAGACGTTGGAATCGATTAATAAGCGCACCGGCCGCAACATGCCTCAGGCAATTGCAACCGGTGCGGTTCTCGTTATTCTCATTGCGGGAACTCTGCTCATCAGTCCACACGCCTTCGCCTATCTCCTTATCGCCTTCATGATTATGGGAGTGTGGGAGTTGCGCGTGGATTTCGCTACTGTCGGGGTTCATATTTCTCCGATTGCGCTGTGGTTGTGCTCGATCCTCATGCTGTTGAGTTCCTACTATGCACCTGATCATCTGCTTGCGTTGGGCGTGAGTTTAGGGGCGAGCCTGATTATTGTGAGCCTTGCCGCGGCGTTCAATCCCTTCAGCGGTGGCCGAGTCCATCGTGCGGTGGCGTCGAAAATGGCAGGGCAGGCGCAGCAGGTGGTACCGTCGAGTTCTCAGGCTACCGAACCTGGCCGCTTCGCTGATATTTGTGTGTCAATTTTTTCCGTCCTCTATATCCCATTGCTTGCGGCATTCTTGGTGTTTCTCTTGGTGCAACCGAGTCCGCAGATCAAAGTGATGATGGCCATCTTCATTCCCGCGTTGGGGGATACCGGTGGTCTTGTCTTTGGGGCGGCATTTGGGAAGCACAAGCTCTCTCCGCGCATCTCGCCAAAGAAATCGTACGAGGGCCTGGCGGGCAGCATGCTCTTCTGCACCGTTGGATCGCTCTTGTTCTATGGCTTTGCCTTCCAAGCCGACTTCCTGAATGGAGGATGGTGGAAACCCATCGTCATGGGCATCGTCATCGCTATTACGGGAACTTTTGGAGATCTCTGCGCCTCTATGCTCAAGCGCGATATGGGGATCAAAGACATGGGGCATCTGCTCAAGGGGCACGGCGGCATTCTGGATCGCGTCGATTCTATTTTGATTTCGGCCCCCTTCTTCTTCGTGATGTTCACTCTCTTCGGTGTGTGACGAAGTGTTGTCGAAGTACACGAATACTTTTGAGAGGCCGCGGCACGGAGTCTATGATCCGGAGCGGCATACTGTGATGAGGATCGAGAGGAATTCGCAATGAGCGAGGCTGTTGATACCACCGTTGAGACGGGCGTTACTCCCGGGGCAGAGCATGCTGCATTCCGCGACGTGCTCGCAAAGAATCATGCCGCACGGCGTAAGCCGCCGCAGCATTTCGTCGACATGGACGCCGACGAGCGGATCGGAGCAATGAAGGACCTCGGGCTCCCAAAATTCCGTGCCAATCAGTTGGCTAATCACTACTTTGGCCATCTCACTACGAATTCCGAAGATTTTACTGACATCCCTGCCGACAAGCGCGACGAGCTTGCGCAGCGGTTCTTCCCCACGCTCATCACTCCGCTGCTGGTACAGAAAGCGGATAACGGGACGACGATCAAGACTCTGTGGGAACTTTTCGACGGTTCTCGCATCGAAAGTGTCTTGATGCGATACCCCACACGCACCACGCTCTGCATCTCCAGCCAGGTGGGGTGCGGTATGGGCTGCCCCTTCTGTGCCACGGGCAAGCTCGGCCTCACCCGAAACATGTCGACAGGCGAAATTCTCGAACAAGTCCGCGCTGCCGCCAAGGCCATGCGCGACGGTGAGGTGGCCGGAGGACCGGGACGTTTGAGCAACATCGTCTTCATGGGTATGGGCGAGCCCATGGCCAATTACAAGTCCGTGCTTTCCGCAGTGCGCCAGATTAGCGCGCTGCCGCCAGCGGGCTTCGGCATTTCGGCTCGCAACATCACCGTTTCAACAGTGGGTGTAGTGCCCGGTATCAAGAAGCTGACGAATGAGGGCATTCCGCTGCGCCTCGCCGTGTCCTTGCATGCGCCCACAAACACGCTGCGCGACGAGTTGGTTCCCATGAACCGCCGTTTCAACGTGGACAAGGTATTGGATGCCGCTCACGATTACTTCCTCGCCTCAAAGCGCCGTGTGAGCATCGAATACGCCATGATGCGTGGCATCAACGACCAGGCCGAGCACGCGCGCGAACTCGCCAAGCGCCTGAATCACTACGGTGATGACTGGGCTCACGTGAATCCCATCCCTCTCAACCCCATCGAAGGATCTCGCTGGACTGCGTCGAAGAAGGAAGATGAGACACAGTTCCTCGATATACTGCACGCCGCAGGCATCACTGCCACGTTGCGTGATACTCGCGGAGATGACATCGATGGTGCCTGCGGCCAGCTCGCGGCGAAGAGCCTTGTTGAATCTGCCACTGCAGCTGCCACGGCGTCGGCGGTTAAAGCTACAGTGAGCGCAAAGCACTAATCATTCTGTGCGAGTGGTGTTCATCGTCTGGAAGTAAGGAAAGGAAGCACGCATGTCCTTGGCAGTCCGTGTTATTCCTTGCCTTGATGTCGATGCCGGCAGGGTTGTCAAGGGCGTTCATTTCAAGAACTTGCGTGACGCTGGGGACCCCGTTGAGTTGGCTGCTGAATACTATCGCCAAGGTGCCGATGAATTGACATTCCTCGACGTCACTGCTTCTAGCTCCGGCCGCGACACCATGTATGACGTGGTGCGTAGGACCGCTGAACAGCTTTTCATTCCGTTGACAGTGGGCGGGGGAGTGCGCACCACTGATGATGTGGATAATCTCCTGCGTTGTGGCGCAGACAAGGTGGGCGTGAATACTGCCGCAATCAACGATCCTGACCTTATCGCCCGCATTGCACAGCGCTTTGGGCGCCAGGTGCTCGTACTGTCACTCGATGCACGCCGTGAAAAGGGATCGCAGCATACTCCGTCAGGTTTTGAAGTCACCACACACGGGGGCCGCACCTCCACAGGCATTGACGCGCTGTGGTGGGTCAAGCGTGCCGAGGAACTCGGCGCAGGCGAGATCCTGCTCAACTCTATGGACGCTGATGGCACAGAAGATGGGTACGACACCGAGATGATCTCAAAGGTGCGTGCCGCCGTATCTATTCCAGTCATCGCCAGCGGCGGTGCTGGCACTGCCAAAGATTTTCCCAAGGCCATTGAAGCAGGGGCGGACGCCGTGTTGGCAGCCTCTGTCTTTCATTTTGGCAAGGTGAGCATTCCCGAGGTCAAGTCAGAACTCGCTCATGCTGGTCTCACTGTGCGCGCAACGCATCGATGGTGACCCCAACAATATATTCCGGCGAGGCTTTGTGTTCGTGCCGTCATTGCATGAGAACAGTGCCACTAGCGCATTGTATCGTCACGGAAATCGCCGCTAAAAAATGCTTGAAAATCACTTGAGAAAATGATTGAGGATACACATATGGTGGAATCAGATATCAGGGATCGTGTCCGTTTTGACGCGAAGGGCCTTGTTACCGCTGTCGTACAACAATTCGATACGAAGCAGGTTCTCATGGTGGCGTACATGGATGCGGAGGCACTGCACCGCACACTCACCACGGGACGTGTCACTTATTGGAGTCGTTCGCGGCAGGAGTATTGGCGCAAGGGAGACACTTCGGGGCACGTGCAGTACGTGAAGGGCGTAGCGCTCGACTGTGACGGGGATGCATTACTGGTGAGCGTGGATCAAGTGGGTGCCGCGTGCCACACAGGGACTCGTTCATGCTTTGAAGCCGGAGGACCGTTGCCGGTTGTCACTGGTACTAGAACTGCGCAGGACGCGGAATTCGATCACGTGACGTCACCGACCACTGATACATCTCACACTGATTCTCACACCGATAAGGAGGGCACACGATGAGCACAGATAACACCGCAGCCGCGGAGAATGCCGTACGCGCCGAAATCGCCGCTGGCGTCACCACACTTAAATGGGGTGACGTCTGGCCCTCCGCTCAGGGCTTCCATGAATTGGCTTCCCAGGGATACCGAGTGGTGCCGGTAGTGCGTCGCGTTCTCGCAGACGCCCTGACTCCCGTGGGCTTTTACGAACGCCTCGCTGGCGGAAAGAGCGGAAGCTTCATCCTCGAATCAGCAGAATACGGCGGTTCGTGGAGCAGATACTCCTTCATTGGCGTGCACTCGATGGCCCAATTGCGTTCCAATGCAGGCCAAGCCGATTGGCTGGGAACCGTCCCGAGCGGCGTTCCCCAGACAGGTGACGTCATCGACGTGGCACGCGAGGCCATGAAGGTGTTGCGTTCACCCCACGTGCAAGGCCTGCCGGACTTGACGGGTGGCCTCGTGGGCACCGTGGGATGGGACGCCATCCGTCATTGGGAACCCACTCTGCGCGGCACCGCGCCGAATGAGACGGGTCAGCCAGAACTCGTGCTGGCACTGACTACCGACATTGCCGTCATCGACCACGTGGACGGATCCGTGTGGTTCATTGCCAATGCCGTGAACATGGACGGTAGTTCCGAGCGCGAGGAACTCGCCTACGCCGATGCCCTCGATCGCATTGTGCGCATGCAGCACAAACTCACGGCGCCCACGGATGCAGGCCTGACGCATGCCAGCGTTCTCGACACTTCCGTTCCGCAGCCGGAACTGCGATTCCGCACGCCTGCCAGCGATTTCGAGAAGTCGGTGGAGCGCGCCAAGAAGCACATCGTGGATGGGGATGTGTTCCAGGTGGTCATTTCGAACCGAGTCGATGTGGACTCGCCGGCGGACCCCTTCGACGTGTATCGCGTGCTGCGCACCGTGAATCCGAGTCCGTACATGTATTTCTTTGCTCTGACGGACGCACAAGGACGAGATTTCAATGTTATTGGCAGCTCTCCGGAGACGCTCATTAAGGTGAACGGTCGGCATGCCATGACCTTCCCGATTGCGGGATCGCGTCCTCGCGGAAAGACTCCAGAGGAGGATGCAGCGCTCGAAAAGGAGCTGCTCGCCGACGCCAAGGAACGCAGTGAGCACGTCATGCTCGTGGATTTGTCGCGTAACGATCTCTCCAAGGTGTGCGACCCCGACACGGTCGAAGTCGTCACTCTCATGGAGATCAAGCGCTTCAGCCACATCATGCACATCGCCTCTACGGTGACGGGTGAAGTGGCCGAGGGCGTGAGCACCTTCGACGTTTTCGAATCCGCTTTCCCCGCAGGAACGCTCACGGGTGCGCCCAAGCCACGCGCCGTGGAAATCATCGACGATCTGGAACCCGCGGACCGTGGCATCTATGGGGGAACAGTGGGCTATTTCGACTTCTCCGGCAACATGGACATGGCCATCGCCATCCGCACCGCCTATCTCAGCAATCATCAGGCGAGTGTGCAGGCGGGGGCGGGCATTGTTCTCGACTCCGTTCCCGAAAAGGAGTGGCAGGAATCCCGCAATAAGGGCGCTGCATCTGTCGAGGCAATTCGCGTTGCCGCCCAGCTGCGCAGCGCGTGACCGTGCGTGGCGGCGCACTCCGCTGGATGAGACACGAACCGGTTGCGGTAACGAGAAACGAGTAGTCTACAAACGTCAGTCAGATGGGGGACAACATGTCTGTTCTAGATGAACTTGTCGCTGGGGCCCAAGAGGACCAGCGGGCACGCGAGACACGCGTGTCATTGGATGAGCTCAAGGAGAAAATTGCGCGTTCACAGCGGCTTCCGCTCGACGCGCATGCGTGGCTTAAGAAGTCGACTGAGATTCCGGTAATCGCGGAGATCAAGCGCGCCTCGCCATCAAAGGGCCATCTCACTGATATTGACGATCCTGGTGCTTTGGCAGCGCAGTATGAGGCAGGTGGCGCCAGCGCCATATCGGTGCTCACCGAGGGACGTAAGTTCCTCGGATCCTTCGATGACCTTGACTCCGTACGTGCATCTGTGAGCATCCCTGTTCTGAACAAGGACTTCATCACCACCGATTATCAGGTGTGGGAGGCCCGTGCTCACGGAGCCGACATCATTCTGCTGATCGTCGCAGCCTTGGACGACGGCAAGCTGGTGTCGCTGCTGAATCTGGCACGGTCCTTGAAGCTCACCGCACTGGTCGAAACCCACACTCGTGAGGAAATCGATCGTGCGATTCGAGCGGGTGCCGATGTGATTGGAATCAATGCAAGGAATCTCAAAAACTTACGCGTGGACACCTCAAAGTATCGCGAGTTGGCCGATGACCTTCCAGACAACGTCATCAGAGTGGCAGAGTCGGGAATCTTTGGTGCCACAGAGGTGGAGGACTACGCTCGTGCCGGTGCAGACGCCGTTTTGGTCGGCGAAGGCGTTGCCACGGCAGACAATCACGAATTAGCGGTGAAACGAATTGTGGAAGCAGGAAAAAGAGTGAAAGCATCAGACAAGATGCCGTTGTCAACTCACCAAGGACCTTATTACGGCGAGTACGGCGGTCGATTTGTTCCCGAGGCGCTCGTAGGCGCCCTCGACGAGTTGGAGCGCGTCTATAAGGAGGCACGAAACGATCCGGCCTTCGAAAAGGAGCTGCGCAGGCTCAGCAATGAATATGTAGGACGTCCCTCACCCTTGACGGAGGCTCCTCGCTTCGCTCAGCGCATCTCCGAAAAGGTGGGCGGCAACGTGCGAGTGTTCCTCAAGCGCGAGGATCTCAATCACACGGGCGCGCATAAGATCAACAACGCATTGGGGCAGGCTCTCCTGGTCAAGCGTATGGGCAAAACTCGCGTCATCGCAGAAACAGGAGCCGGTCAGCATGGCGTTGCCACCGCAACTGTCTGCGCACTTCTCGGCCTCAAATGCCGCATTTATATGGGCCAGATTGACGCACGCCGCCAGGCTCTCAATGTGGCGCGTATGCGCTTGCTCGGTGCCGAAGTCGTTGAGGTCACCCTTGGCTCACGCATTCTCAAGGATGCCATTAACGAGGCTCTGCGCGACTGGGTCACCAATGTGGAGACCACGCATTATCTCCTCGGAACAGTTGCCGGTCCCCATCCCTTCCCGCAGATCGTCCGTGACTTCCAGAAGGTCATCGGCGAGGAGGCCAAGGAACAGCTGCAGGCCAAGGGTATCGATCATCCTGATGGCATCGTCGCCTGCGTTGGTGGCGGCTCCAATGCAATCGGTGTTATGAACGCCTTCCTCGATGACGACCGCGTGAATCTCTACGGCTACGAGGCCGGTGGTCACGGCATCGAATCCGGTGAGCACGCCGCGCGCTTTGCCAAGGGAACGGGAGAAATCGGGGTGTTCCAGGGTGCTCGATCGTACCTGTTGGAGGACGCCGAAGGTCAGACCGAGAACACGTATTCCATTTCCGCGGGTCTCGACTACGCCTCTGTGGGCCCCGAGCATGCGTGGCTCAAGGACATCGGGCGCGTGGACTACGGTTACGCCACCGATGACGAAGCCATGAGCGCGTTCAAGGATCTGTGCGAGACCGAGGGCATCATTCCTGCCATCGAGTCATCCCACGCAGCAGCTGGCGCGTACAAGGCCGCCGATGACCTCATCAATGTGAAGGGTATCAAGGATCCCGTTATTATCGTCAACATCTCGGGACGTGGTGACAAGGACGTGGCAACCGCAGGCCGTTGGTTCGGCTATCTCACCGCTGAGCAGTCCGCTGCTCTCGATGCAAATGGAGCACACGGCAGCAGCTCAACGAGCGGGCAGGAGTGAGGAAATGACTGAAAATACTACCGCTACGACGCCTTCCGGACAGCCTTTGGGCATCGCTCATAAGAAGAGCCCTATGGGTGAACTTCTCGGCGGGTTCAAGCGTCAGAATAAGCCGGCCTTTATCGGCTACCTGCCGTACGGATTTCCTACGACGGATGCTTCCATCACAGCGTTGCGCACCATGGTGAGGTCGGGCGTGGACGCTGTGGAAATAGGCTTGCCCTACTCCGACCCCGTCATGGACGGTCCCGTCATTCAGGAAGCCGCCAATATCGCATTGAGCAATGGCGAACGTATCGCCGGAGTCTTCGACGCGGTGGAAGCAGTCGCGAATGAAGGCGGCGTTCCGCTCATTATGAGTTACTGGAACCTCATCATGCATTACGGGGTCGAAAAGTTCACACGCGATTTTGCCAACGCAGGGGGAGCGGGATTCATCACCCCCGACCTCATTCCTGACGAGGCTGGCGAGTGGATTGAAGCGTCCGATCGCTACGGTCTCGACCGCATTTTCCTTGTGTCTCCGAACTCCACAGAGGAACGCTTAAAGATCGTCGCTGAGAACTCTCGTGGTTTTGTCTACGCAGCCTCCACCATGGGCGTCACAGGAGAACGCAGCCAGCTGTCCAGTTCTCCGGAGGGCTTGGTGGCACGTACCCGTGCCGCTGGCGCTGAGAATGTGTGTGTTGGCATCGGCGTGTCCACACCCGAGCAGGGCGCAGAAGTTGGTGCCTATGCGGATGGCGTCATCGTGGGATCCGCTCTCGTGCATACGCTTCTAGGCGGCGGAGACGTCGCTGAGAACATTGGGAAACTCGCTGCAAAGGCAGAAAGTCTCGCAGAGGGTATCCACAATGCGCGAGTTTCGGCATAAGGTAGGGTAGCTCTAGAAAGCCCGGTCCCAGTGGCCGGGCTCAGCCCAACTCAACGAGGCGTGATTGCGAGGAACCATGACGCTTGCCTATATCCCATCACCGACGGTGTCGTATTTTCAGATCGGCAACGTGACGATTCATTTCTACGCGTTGACAATGCTCACTGGCATCATCTTTGCTATCTGGATTCTCGAACATCGGTGGAAGAAGATGGGTGGCACCTTCGATCAGGTTTTGGACGCCGCCATCGTCGCAGTTCCTAGCGGCCTTGTGGGAGCGCGTCTCTTCCATGTCATTACCGTTCCCTATTCGTATTTCCCGCCCAGTGGTAACCTTCTCAACATTCTCAAGGTGTGGGAGGGTGGCATGGCCATCTTCGGTGGCCTAATTGGCGGCGTCATCGGCGCCGCTATATGGGCACATCACAAGAAGTACTCTGTTCTCCTCTTGGCGGACGCCCTTGCCCCGGGACTCCTAGTGGCACAGGCCATTGGTCGTCTTGGTAACTGGTTCAACCAGGAGCTATACGGAACCCCCACCACCTTGCCGTGGGGTCTGAAGCTCAACGACGCAAATGCCATCGGCAAGACTGAAGCCTGCTACACCGGTGGAACTACCGCGTGTCCGAGCGGCGCCAACACACTGTTCCACCCAACATTCCTCTACGAAATGATCTGGAACCTCATCGGCGCGGCACTCATCGTTTTTGTGGTGAGCCGTTTCGCCAAAAAACTTAAAACTGGCCAGATCTTCGCCATTTACCTCGTGTGGTACGGACTCGGCCGCAGCTGGATCGAAATGCTGCGCATCAATCTATCTACCGAATTCCTTGGTATTCGCACCAATGTGTGGGCCGCCATCTGCGTCATCTTCATCGGCCTCGTGCTCTTTACCGTGCTCTTGCAATACGGTGCAAAACGTTCTGCCTCCATTCATCAGCTTCAGCTCGTCACTGAGCGCGACCTCGAGAAGGAGGCCTCGCGCGCAGCAAAGGCAGGCACTGACGCTGCTGGCGCCGTCAATGCGGAAGATTCCGTTGAGAAGAATGCGTCGGCCGCCTCGGAGGAATCCGGTGATGTCACTACGCCGCATTCGGCTGATGATTCTTCTGCAGAAGATGGCCCTGCGGATGCTTCAGACGCACAATAACTGAGATTCACCATTTCCGCATGCGTCACGCGATAGAGAAGTTCAAGGACCTTGGCCCCTTATTCCGCTGCCCGGTGTGCGGTGAGGATCTGACCTTTCACGATGCCGCCTTGCAGTGTTCACAACGGCACACGTTCAACATCAACCGCAAGGGATATGTGGATCTCCGTCGTCACGTCATGACGTCGACTCATTACACGGAAGAGTTTTTCGAGGCACGTCGACGTGCCATGGACCTGGGCCTGTATTCCGACCTCATTTCTCGGTTGCGCGAGACGAGCGCGGATATTGATTTTGAGGCCGCTGGGCAAAAAGTATCGAAGCCGAGCATCGACATTGGGTGCGGTGACGGATTCATCACTCGTGCCCTGGGAATTGGGATCGGCCTTGACATTTCGCTTGATGGCATCAAGGTGGCAGCTCGCGGCGGGGGAGATACTTTGTGGGTGTGCGGGGATGGCGCTCACCTGCCGTTGACAGATGCTTCCGCTGCCTGGATCCTCAACGTCTTTGCGCCCTCGGAATACGAAGACTTCTCACGCATCTGTCCAGGTGGAACTCTCATCAAGGTGGTACCAGGGGCTACGCACATGCATCAGTTACGCTCGCTCGTGGGGTTGCCCGCTGCAACGCAGGACTCTGCAACAGTGTTGTTTAACGACCGTATGACAGACGTGAGGACATACGACGTGGTGCAAACTACTTATCTGGCCACTGAGGACGACCGCCGCGCTGTATCTCAAATGTCACCTGTCGGTTTCGGAACGAGTAATCACGATGCACCTCAACTTGATTACTGGAAAGACTTGGAAAACATCACAACGCATTCACGGGTCCTCGTCGGGCGTCTTCCTTAAGATGGAGTTCATGACGATTCAAATCGCACCCAGTATTCTGTCAGCAGATTTCGCAAATCTCGAACGAGATCTGAATGCCATTTCGGACGCTGACCTCGTTCACGTCGACGTCATGGATTATCACTTCGTCCCCAATCTCACCATTGGAGAGCCCGTCGTGAAGCGCATCTGCGAAGTCAGCCCGCTTCCCACGGATATCCATCTCATGATTGAGGATCCGGATAGGTGGGCACCGCACTATGCGGAGATGGGTGCACATTCGGTAACCTTCCATATGGAGGCTACACATGCTCCCGTGCGTCTGGCGCGCCAGCTGCATTCGATGGGTGCGAAGGCTTGCTTCGCAGTTCGTCCAGCTGAACCAGTGGAGCCAATCTTCGACATTCTCGAAGAGTTCGACATGATTCTCATCATGACGGTGGAACCTGGTTTCGGCGGTCAGAAGTTCCTCGATAATCAGCTGGCCAAAACACGTCGGCTGCGTGACGAAATCACGCGTCGCGGTCTCGACACCCATATTGAGGTCGATGGGGGAGTAAGCCCCACGACTGCTCATCTCGTGGCAGATGCCGGAGCGGACGTGCTCGTGGCAGGCTCAGCAGTATACGGAGCCGAGGTCCCTAACCAGCGCATCAATGAGATTCGCACGCTTGCTGAGGAATCCTTCAGGCGCTGAACGAGGAAGCGCATTCACTTCAAATTCAAAGGACATAATGAAGACTTTTGATTCACTCTTTGAGGAACTAAGTAAAAAGGCAGCCGATCAGTCGGCAGATTCACTCACCGTCGGCGAGTTGAAGAAGGGAACCCACTTCATCGGCAAGAAGCTGGTGGAGGAGGCAGGCGAATCCTGGATGGCAGCCGAATACGAAGGCAATGATCGCACGGCCGAAGAGCTCAGCCAGCTGCTGTATCACGCACAGGTCATGATGATCAACCGCGGAATCTCCCTCGAGGACGTCTACAAGCATCTGTGATGCGTGTGATGATGTGACACAATGCTGTTAGACGCCGGAATGCGTGGGTGAAAGAGGAAATCGATGTTGAGAATTGCCGTCCCAAACAAGGGAATGCTGAGCGAGCCCGCATGGAACATGCTGCACGAAGCAGGATATGCTACGCGTACCAACCCACGTCAACTCGTGGTGGAGGACGAAGAGAACGGTATTGAGCTGTTTTACTTGCGTCCGCTCGACATCGCCGTCTACGTCGGCAAGGGGACCATCGACGTTGGTATTACCGGACGCGACATGCTCCTCAATTCAGGCACGCAAGCCGTGGAAGACATGGCCCTCGGCTTCGGCGCGTCTACCTTCCGTTTTGCCTCTCCCAATGAATCGGATATCACGACTCTTGAGGATATCGATGGTAAGCGCGTGGGAACGACTTTTGACAAGTTGGTGACCGATTACCTCACGGCGCATGGCATCACGACAGAAACAATCCATTTGGATGGTGCCGTCGAGTCTTCTGTTCATTTAGGTGTGGCGGATCTCATTGCGGACGTCGTCTCAACTGGAACCACCATGCGCAATGCGGGCCTGCGCATCTTCGGAGATCCTCTCCTGCACTCTGAATCGATTCTTGTGCGTTCTCCGCGTCTCGACGAGGAGAATGAGGATCTGGCTATTTTCAAGCGCCGTCTCTCCGGCGTTCTCACCGCGCATCACTATGTGCTGCTCGACTATGACATTCCGCTCGAGAAGGTGCAAGAGGCCGTCGAGATCACACCCGGCTTCGAATCTCCCACAGTGTCGCCACTCCACGATTCACAGTGGGCTGCTGTTCGAGCGATGGTCCCTAAGAAGTCAACGAACAAGATCATGGACGACTTGTACAAGGTAGGTGCACGCGCAATCCTCGTCACCGCTCTTCAAGCCTCTAGAATGTGATGATGGATACTCGCATGAGCCAGCAAGAACACTTCGGTCCAAAGCCCAGGAGAATTATCTGGACAGTGCCGAATGTCATCAGCTTCCTACGCATTGCCTCGATTCCGGTCATTGCGTGGCTGGTGGCGAACCATTTCCTCATCCAATCGCTTATTGTGATGGCGATTTCGGGGGCAAGCGACGGGCTTGATGGCTTCGTCGCGCGTAGGTTCAACCAGGTGTCGTTGCTGGGGCAATTGCTCGATCCCATTGCGGATCGACTTCTCATTATCTGCTCGGCCCTCTCTCTGGGCATCGCAGGTATTGTTCCGTGGTGGCTTCTCATCGCAATCTGCATGCGAGACGTCGTTCTTGCCATTCAAATCTTCATTCTTTCTCAGCACGGATACGGCCCCCTACCTGTTCACTTTGTTGGCAAGGCCGGTACGGCGATGCTCCTCATCTCGATTCCCGTGCTCATCATCTCGGATCTTGTGCACAATAACTGGTTCTTCTATTTTGCACACTGCGCAGGCCTTGCCCTGGTGTGGTGGGGTTTGGGCCTCTACTGGCTCGCTGCCATCATCTATCTGAGGCAGGGACATCAACTGCTGAAGTCTGACGGTGCAACGACGGCACATTCCATGGCATCAACCACCGAGGTAGCAGATACGTCTCATGTGGCACACCGCGACCCCGAAAACGAGGTTGTTCATGAGCGATGAGCATGTGCAGAATATGCCGGTGTCTTTCCCGGTCATTTCTTCGCGTGCCCTCTCGCAACGCCGTTCCGCCTTTTCGAGTGACTATGCAGGGCTGAGCCATTCGCATGTGATGTCGATTCCCGAGGCCAAGATGACTGCGGCCCGACGGTCACGTCGCCCGGCTGTCATAGAGGATTCCCTGCAACTGTTGGACGATCTCACCAATCGCCCAGTGGACCCTCTCTTTGAGGATGCCACGTTGCTCAAGGGTCGCCCCCAGAGCACGGCAGTCAAAGTGACCTCTAAAATAGTGACGTTCCTCATGTGCATTGTCGTCGGCATGGGAACCATCATCGCGATTCAAGAGCTCAACAAAGACACCCGACAGAAGGTTCGCGAGGCACTCGCCAGCCAGTTGACTACCACGTACTCGAACTCCGAAAAGTTGGGCAAGGACGTTGACGGGCTCAAGACTCAAGTCAACACCCTCTCCGATGAACTTGCGGGCGAGGCTGCAGGAGACTCCACGGCAACCTTTGATGCTCTCACCAATGGCACCACGGCCATCAGCGGCCCTGGCGTGGTGGTGTCTCTGGCAGATCCTCGTGAATCAGAGGCAGATCAGGGATCCACTGCACGTGAGGGAACTCTCTCCCGCATTAAGGTTGTGACCGACACGGACTTGCAGCGTATCGTGTCGATTCTATGGAGCGGGGGAGCCGAAGGCGTTGCCGTGAACGGGGTGCGCCTCGGGGTGCAATCTTCAGTACGGACTGCGGGGAGTTCTATTCTCGTAGGAGTGACGCCCATCCAGACACCGTATACGGTGTCTGCTATCGGAGACACAGCCCAACTGGAAGGGGCTCTTCAATCCGGGGCAACGAAGAGTTTTTTCGCTACGCTAGGAGAACAGGGAATTTATCCGAGTTCCTCGGCTAAATCTTCCATCAAACTGGACGCGGCTGGTCAACCAGAAGTTGACCACGCGCAAAAGGAGCAGTAGTCATGGCAGCGGTTCTCGGACTCATCATCGGAGTCGTCGTCGGTATCTTCCTCAAACCGACCATTCCGGTTGAATTACAGCCCTACCTCCCCATTATGGTGGTGGCAGCCCTCGACGCGTTGCTGGGTGCGGCCCGCTCTTATTTCGAACGCAGCTTCAACGATAGAGTCTTCGTCATATCCTTTATTACCAACGTGCTTATCGCAACGCTGCTTGTTTTCCTCGGCAATCAGCTTGGCGTTGGTTCGCAGCTCACCACCGCCGTCATCGTTGTTCTTGGCATCCGCATCTTCTCGAACGCCTCCGCCATCCGTCGATTCATCTTCAGGGGATAGGGCGGCGCTTATCTTATGCCAACGAGCAAAAATCCACTTCACTCTCTTCGCAAGCAACGCACGAAGGACTCTGTCAACGACAACACAATGACCGGTTCCTTCCCCGTTGTACGGAAGCGACCCATCAAGTCCCATCACAGCATGGGGGCAAAGTTCCTCACCAGCTGCATGGTGGCATTGCTATGTGCTCTTCTTGGCTTCGGCTACGTCACTCAGCAACGCAACATGCAATCTTCCTACGACAGTCTGAGTGAAACCGAACTGGTACGACTGTTGGATGAAACCAACACGCAGGTCAGCCAGCTCGAATCTCAGAAGCTCAAGCTCGAAAGCCAACTGCAGTCCATCAAAACTGCTGCCAACAAGCAAAAGGAAGTTGAGCGCATTGCCAAGGAGAATGAGGAGACCAGCGGCATTCTTTCCGGCAGGCTTCCGGCTCAGGGCGAGGGTGTGGAGATTACCATTACTCAGAATTCCACGCGCATCGACGCCTCAACCATGTTCAACCTGCTTGAAGAGCTGCGCAACGCCGGCGCAGAGGTCATTCAGGTAGACGACGTGCGCGTCATCACCTCCACGTCCTTTACCGACACGAAAACAGGCGTGGAGTGCGACGGCGAGGCATTGACTCGTCCGTACAAGGTGCTCGCCATCGGCGATTCGAACGCACTGCAGAATGCCGTGAACATCGCCGGGGGAGTTGGAGCTCGACTCCGCGTAAGCTTCAAGGCAAATGTGGATGTTACGCAGAAAGATAGCGTCAGCATTACGAAGACAAGACCCACCACGGATTACAAATACGCCAAGACAGTAGAATGAGAAACATGACTGATCCGATTCCTTCCGCTGGCGAAACCACCAGCATTGGTTTGCCCGCAATTTCCGTTCCGATTACCTCTACAGTGTCGACCTCCGCGGATCGCCCGTTGAGTGAGCAAGATTTTGCTACCATCAGCAAGTTGGACGACAAGTCCGCATTGCTGATTTCAACGCGTGGCTCATCCAGTGGATCTCGTTATCTCTTGGACGAAGACGAGATTACTGTGGGGCGTGACACGAGCGCGGATATCCTCCTCGACGACGCCACTGTGTCGCGTCAGCATGCTGTGTTCCGCAGGGTCACCGGCGATGCCGCTGCCAGCGAAGGTGCTGTCTATGAGATCGCGGACGCCGGCTCGCTCAATGGCACATACGTCAATATGGAACGCGTTGACTCCGCTGTGTTGAAGAATGGCGACTCCATTATGATCGGAAAATTCCGGATGCTCTTCTTCACGAAATCTGCCGTGATCACCAAGTAATCTGCAGATATTCTGCACGAACGCACGATACACTCGAAGTAGATTCATTGAGAGTGTGTCGTGCGTTCTGCGTTTCGTGTAATGCGTAAACTGCAACGACATGCTGAGTTGGAGGAGGTCACGATGGGTGAGAACAGTGGGAGCGCTCAGAAGAATGATAATACGCTCGTACAGGGAATGCTCTTTGCTGATTCCTCCCAGATAGGGGAGCGACGCGCTTATCGGGGAACAGTGGCGTCGAAGGTTGCCGGCATCACCTACCGTCAACTCGACTATTGGGCCCGCAAGCACATCGTGGAGCCCTCGTTGCATTCCTCTAACGGCTCAGGATCCCGTCGGCTGTATTCCTTTAAGGACATTCTTGTGCTCGCCGTGTCAAAGAGGCTGTTAGACGCGGGCGTTAATCTTCAGAATGTAACTGTGGCTATCGGATATCTCAATCAACACAGTGTTGACGAGATGGCAACGATCACTATCATGAGTGACGGTGAAAAGGTATATCAATGCACCACGGATGAGGAAGTGCTCGACCTCGTGAAGGGTGGCACAGCAGTTTTCGGCCTGTCCATTGGCACATTGCATCATGAGATTGAGGAAAAGCTCACACACGAGCAGTGCATCGATCTGGACGAACAGACGATTTCCGAAAAGACGGGACGCGTCATTGATGAACTGGCGGCCATGCGTCTGCGCAAGAAGTTGGAGCAGCGCGAGGCCGAGCGAGCAACCGCCTGATACGGGTTCTGTATCTCCCACATGCTCACTGCCAAGGATCGTCGCCTCAACACCATTGTGATACTTGTACTGCTGGTGTTGGCGTTCACGGCGGGTGTTGTTCTTCTGTTATCGACGGAGCCGAATTCTACGGCCACCACAGGAGTAAAAAGTATTCTTGCAGGACTGCTACTTGTTGGTTCTCTGTGGGGATTTGCGTTCATTGGATTTGGATTCTGGATCAATCATCCCTACATTCTGAAAGACCGCGCGTATACAAAGGCCTTCGCACAGATCTGGGACGAGTGGAAACGCACGGACGATGCAGAGGCGTGCTATTGGTCTCTGCTGAACTTGGACGCTTCAGTGCAACCAACAACGCCCGAATATTCATTCTTTTACCATTTCAACCTCAGCACAATGGCTTTTAAATCCGGCCGGAGTGACGAGGCGTTGATGTACTTCAACGATGCCAGAAGAATCGAGTATGGGTATCACCGCAGAAAGCACATCAAGCAGATGATGCGAGCGGTGTTGAATGCGCAGGCTGCCGATAAAGAGTTTGCTGAACTGCTAAAGAAGTAGCGAAGGGGAGACGAGAAATCGATAAAGTGACTCACAATCGTATCCTAATCTGACATAACGTACATTATCGGCTATTCAATACGTTGTAATGCCTGCTTCGCGCCTGCCCATATTCTCAAAGGCCGTACCAATACTCTGCGCCACTCTGCACCCCTTGTGATACCGTCGCCTACGGTATGTGGGTACCTTCGCGTATTCAGCTCAATCGTTCTGGGAGAAATCACACATGGTGGCACTCGTCGTAGGTCTAGCGATTGGTTTTGGAATCCCACTTCAGACGAGCATCAACTCACGTCTGCGGGACGTCTTCGGTTCACCTTTCGTATCCTCACTGATCTCTTTCGCCATCGGCACGGTATTCCTTGCTGTCGTGACGGTTCTTGCCGGGTATCCACTCGGTGTGGATTTATCTGTTGTCGAATCACAGCCTCTATGGTTGTGGCTAGGCGGATTTCTTGGCGTTGTCTACCTCACGAGCAATATCTTGCTATTCCCACGGCTTGGCAGCGTGCAGACGGTTATTTTCCCCGTACTGGGCCAGATTCTCATGGGATTGTTTATCGATTCCTTCGGATGGTTTAGAGCGCCCGTACAAGCACTGACA
Organism: Bifidobacteriaceae bacterium; assembly: GCA_022651005.1. Taxonomy (GTDB): domain Bacteria; phylum Actinomycetota; class Actinomycetes; order Actinomycetales; family Bifidobacteriaceae; genus JALCQC01. The sequence goes on along the minus strand of JALCQD010000002.1, from coordinate 510,352 downwards.
CCGCTCAGAATTCTCGGTTCCGCCCTAGTGCTCGGCGGAGTGATTATCAGTGTGGCGCTGCCCGGTTATCTCGCGAGGAAAGGAAAAGAATCGCGTGAGGTAATCTCGGGCCCTCTCACAAAATCTGACATAACGTTAGCTAATCCTGCCGCACCAGCTCGCCGCATACTTTCTTCTTTTGCGTGGCGCGCATGGGGCGTCATTGCAGGCATGATGAGTGCAGCACAGACTGCGGTCAACGGAAATCTGGGAACCGTTTTAGGATCTCCCTACCGGGCTGCATTCATTTCATTTTTCATTGGAACGGTGGTGCTGCTTGCCATAGTTGCTATTCTGCATCCACATATCACCTATTCAGCGCACGCATCCCTCCACCGTTGGTGGATGTGGATTGGCGGCATCATCGGATCGTTCTTCGTCCTTGGAAATGCCTATCTCGCACCCATCGTCGGTACGGGCTTCACAGTCGTCATCGTCCTCATTGGACTCATAACAGGAAGTCTTCTCGTCGACCAGTACGGCTGGTGCGGTGCCCGCAAGAAGCCGGTTTCCATCGTGCAGATTATTGGCTTGCTCGTCATGATTATGGGTGTCGTCGTCATTCGCGTCTTGTCATAACGCCTTCACACAGATTTTGTCGGATTTCAGTTATGCAAAATAAGCGTCGACAACGGATGGCAAATCTGCGGGTTTCTCCGCAAAGCTGACGGCTCCGTACTTTTCGAGTTCGCCGGGCTCGGCGTAACCCCATCGCACGCCAATGGTGTCAATGCCTACTTGGCGGGCACCGTCGATGTCGGTCCAGCGGTCACCCACCATGACGGCCCTGTCCCCCGCCGCTGCTGAAAAATCAATGCTCGAAAGTGCATAGCGAATAACGTCTGCCTTGTGTCGCCTGCTCACATCCAGCGTTGCGCCGAAAACATGATCCACCAAAGGTGTGATGCCGAAACGTTCGCATACGGGAATCGCCTGAGGCTCGGGTTTGGCCGTAGCAGTGTCGAGAGCATATCCGCTGCGCCGTAAGGCCGTGAGCGCCTCGGGAATCCCACTGTACACACTGTTGAGATACATCCCAGGGATCAAGGCCCCTGAATGCTGAGGATCCGGGAAAGTCGGGTTGGCATAAGCGTCGCGATAGGCGGCCACTCCGCGGGTGATGTCTGTGCCAGTGATACCGTTGTCGGCCATGGACTCGCCCATAGGCGGGCCAATGAAACGCTGTAACTCTACGGCCCCAGGCAGCGGTCTGTCGAGAACTTTATATGCGTGTTTCACAGAGGCGAGGATTCCTGGCCCGGATTCGGTGAGTGTTCCGTCCAGATCCAATAGAACGATGCGGCGGCCCTGATCCGGCATCCCAACCCCTTTCATACTGACTGCATTCTCGTGCACTCATATGCCAATTCGTATATTGCTCATAAAAAACTGCGGGCACTCGCACTTAGAAAGTGCATAGTACCCGCAGTCACAATCGATATCACTCGTAGTCAGGGAACCAGCCCTGTGCATGCATCTTAAGACGTTTGTCGAGCAGCTCCTTCAGCTCATCCTCACTGCGACGCTCCAAGAGCATGTCCCAGTGTGTGCGCTGCGGCTTGCCGGGCTCGAGTGAATCTGTTGCATCCGTGTCTTCACGTGTTGCGGTGCGGCCGCAACGGCATTCCCACTGATCCGGGATTTCCGCGCCCTCTGCAAAAGGAAGGATGGTGCGGTGATTCTTGGGGCACACGTAGGTGACCTCAACTCTGGCCGCAAAATCGACGTTCTCATCCGATTCCAACGACTTTGCACCGATGCTCATACCACGCAGGCTGCGTTCTGCCATTTATTCCTCCTAAAGTGCTCGTTCCACGCTACAGAACAGCTTGGACTCCCGTTTTATTCCCTGCTTGTCAACGTACTGAAAGATTTCACTCACCGCTAGTCTCGATGTTCTGTGGCATCTCATCTTCTGGCTTTGGATCTGTTCCAGAATAGGCCACCACTCCCCTGTTGATGAGGTCGTAGGCTTCCCGTGCCGTCTTCCGCAGTTGCATTCCGCCACTTGGCAGGTAGGCGACGGCCGTTTCAAGCTGCCCCAGAACATCGCAGAGGCGCTTACAGGTGCGAACAAAGTCTCCGGCTCCAAAATCGGCGACGTCGAGCACCTGTGCGAGGGGCTTATCCGCGGACCAGTCAAAGATGGCTTCGATGATGCCGAAATCCAGTTTCTGCAAGGGATCCAGATTCGCCTCCTCAAGGGTGTAATTCAGATCCTCCCAGATTTCTTCCATCTGCTGCGTCGCCGTGGCGATGGCTCCGTTGCGGCCTCCCGGATAATGTCGAGGCTCCGAGGACGAGGACCGACGCGATTCATAGACGACACCGGAAACAACGGCGGCGAGCTGCTGAGCATTGAGTCCGTCAAACACGTGGTGCGTGAGGCATTCCGCGAACAACAGATCCTTCTCCGTGTACAGCCTGCGCAGCAACTGCCCGCGCCAGGTGAGGGAATAATCGTGGTCCTCAGCGCCATTAGTTTTCCTTGCCTCTGTGAGGTAGTCGAGATCCTCCAAAACAGAGCAGATGAGGTCGAACCTGCGAGAGACAACGCCCGTGCGGTAGTCATAACGGCTCTGCAATCGTTCGAGTTCTTTGCGCTCGCGCAGCCAGCGATTGCCCCATTTCATATGGGCTGCGAGATCGGGGCAGGAACGGCACGGGTGGGCCTGTTCTGTGGCACGTGTGACAGCAATCTCGCGGTCAAGAGCGGCAAAAGCCTCGCGTCGGGCTTTCTCCGATGCAAACTGTTGATGTTTGAGGCTGCGTCGCCCAGAGCGTTCCAACTCCGTAAGATGAGCACGCAGCAAAAGAAGCTCCTTGAAGTCTCCAAAGTCGCACGTGAACGCCTTCTCATACTCTTGCAAGGTTTCGGAAAGCTTCGAGATGCTTGACTCGAGCTCTACGGATGACTCACTCGCCTCCCACTGAGCGAACGATTGATCCAGCGTATGCCGAGCAGTGGCGTAATCATGCACATTGAGCAGATTGACCGCCATATTGAAAGATGGCGAGAACTGGGAATGCAGCGGGTACACGCGGCGCGATGACAGTGCTGCTAGTGCTGTGGGATCAAACCGAGCGTGGTCGACGACCACTGCGTGTCCCAAGGTATCGATGCCGCGGCGCCCGGCGCGCCCCGTGAGCTGCGTATATTCACCGGGAGTAAGAGGCACATGGTCGGCACCGTCGAACTTCTCGAGTTTCTCGATGATCACGGAACGTGCCGGCATGTTGATGCCCAAAGCGAGGGTTTCCGTAGCAAAAACAACCTTTGCGAGGCCCTCCTCGAATACCTTTTCCACAATCTCTCGGAAAAGGGACACCATGCCTGCATGATGTGCGGCAAAGCCCTGTTCAAGCGCAAACCGGAACGAAGAGTAGTGCAACGCCTTGAGGTCCTGGGTACTCATTGTTCCGGTGACCATGTCGTCGGCTATCCGGCGAATGCGTCGCGCCTCGTCATCGGTGGTGAGCTCGAGACCCGCATGGAGGCACTGCTCCACAGCGGCGTCGCACCCCACGCGAGAGAAGATGAAATAGATTCCAGGCAGCAGGTCCAAATAGTCGAGTTCGTCCACAACTGCCCAGCGCGCGGGCGTGAAACGACGTGATCCACGCTGAGAACGCTTATTCTCCCTGTTGCGTCCACCTCTTCGCGATTCCCTTTCGGGAGCACGGCGGTCTGCCAGATGATCGAGCTCTCGAATGCGAGAGATGAGCTCGGGATTGACACGTGGCGTGCGCTTTGAGGCTGCGGGTGCCTTCTTGGAGTTCTTCTTGGCAGAACTGCTTGCTGCCTGAGACTGGTACAGATCGAAAATCTCGGGTTCTCGGGTGCGTGACGGCTGCACCATAACACTTTGATCCAGGGGAACGGGACGGGTCTCCGACACGATGAGCTTTGTGGAACCTCTCACCGATTCAATCCATGAGCCAAAATCTTCGATGTTGGACACAGTCGCTGAAAGACCCACGATCTTCACGCGTTGCGGAAGATGAATGATGACTTCTTCCCACACCTGCCCACGGAAACGGTCACCGAGATAATGAATCTCATCGAGAATGACGTACTTCAGCGCATCGAGAGTCGTGGAGCGCTCATAAATCATATTTCGCAGAACCTCGGTGGTCATCACCACGATGTTCGCTTCTGAATTGATGGAGGTGTCCCCCGTCAGCAAGCCCACCTGATCCTGCCCGTACTCTTCTACAAGATCATGATATTTCTGGTTGCTCAACGCCTTGATGGGCGTTGTATAAAATGCCTTGACGTTGGTGCGCTGCGCCAGAAACATAGCGAAGTCTGCAACCACCGTCTTGCCGGCACCCGTGGGAGCGGCAACGAGGACGTTGTTGCCATCCTCGAGGGAAGTGAGCGCTGTGGACTGAAAATCATCCAAGGCGAAGGGAAGCTGACGTTCAAAAGCGCCTGCCACACTGCGTTCGTGGGCTGCATTCTCGGCAAAGCGCGCATACCGCTCAGAGGGAGAGAGATTCTCTGTATCAGTTTTCGTCGTGTTTCCATTCCTCCCACGCCGTCTCGACGGACGGCGGAACAAGCAGCTTCAGCGCGGCAGGTGCCACTGTGACGCGCAATGGCAGCTCGCCCACAATCTCGCCATCCGCCATGGCAATTGGCGGAACGTCGCCGCTGTCAGACTTCTCGATGGTGACGCTGGTCACCAGCTCGTTACCGATGACCGGAGAGCTCAAGTGATCTCCGTGATACGCCAGACGTAGCAGATTGAGACCTTGTCTGCCCGTCGGCTTCCACCGCGTCCAGATGAGGTCGAGGAGGCCATCCCGCACATCCGATTTCGGGGACATCTCAATGCCACCGCCGATGAAGCGTGAGTTTGCGACGCTGAGGAGCGGCGCGTCAAAGTCGAAGCTGTCGCGCTCTTCATTGCCGTCCGCATCTGTGCCAACGTACGTCATGGAATACCCATATTGCTTCAGATGAACGATTTCCTGCACGGCCGCCGCAAAGTAACGAATCGGTCCCACAGGTAGATGAGATACGTTGGCGTCCTGATTGATCTGTGCGTCGACTCCGCAGGAAAGTTGACCGGCGTAATACTTATTGACGCGCTTCCCGCCGTCTTCGAAAGACTCCACGTGCCCCAAGTCGATGGGAACTTCCGTTCTGGTGGTGAGAGCCGCCACAATGGCGTTGACGGAAGTCTCAATCCTGTTGATCGGCAAACCGATGCCACGTGCGAAGTCATTGCCCGAGCCGCATGCCACGATTCCCAACGGGATGCCGAGCTCGGCGGCGGCGTTGACTCCGAGGGATACCATTCCGTCCCCGCCTACTACCACGAGGGCATCGAGTTTGAGGGGTGACGTGCGGACGCGATTGAGCGAATCGAGAGCCGATGTCCCGGTGAGATCTTGGATGGCAATGCCGTGCGAAGCCTCAAGACCAACGAGATTGGCAATGACCGTGAGGCCGACCTTGCGCCCGTGCCCCCTATTTGCCGCCGGATTCGTGACGACACCGACTGTCATGCCCTCTTCCGTAAGCTGCCGTGCATCGGTAGGAGCAAATGTGTGCTGCTGAGCCATCTAACGAATTCCATCCTCGCGCTTGGTATTAAAAGCTTCCCACCGTCGCCACGTGGCGACGTGACGGTTGCGCCGTGCCGCTTTGTATTCACGACGTTTCAAGTGAGCGTCTTCATAGGCCTTCGCAGTGTCTTCCAGAGGCTGTGTGAAAGCCGGGTTCCGTTGAGTGCGTGGCTGAGGCTCGGTTTGCATGGCTGCCATGTCCTTCTGCGCATGCGCGCCCAAAGTGCTGAGACCGCGAACGGTGTGCAGACCCTTGAAAAAGGCATATGCAGCACCGCCCACGATCATGATGAGCATGAAGACGACGAGAATGATCCAGATCCAACCGGGCATGTGAACCTCTTTCAGGACGTGACGGACAGTTCCCGTTGGGCGCGTGCAGTCACCATGGTGCGCAGCGTCTCAGGTCCCACTGCCGTAATGTGACGGGCGTGGGCGATGCAGAAGGCCACGAACCACGAGTCCGAAGAGACCGTGAGATGCACTTTCTCGCCATTGTCCCATGGTTCTACCGTGGCACCGGGAAGCTTAGCAATGAAGGGAAGATCCGGCTTATCTGTCACAAAGACAGCTTCTGTTCCATTGTCGAAACTCCATTGACGTAGCTCGTCCACGGGAACGTCGGGAATGTGCACGGGTTCCTTTGGAGTGATGATCTCAGCCTTACCAATGCGGGCAATGCGCAACACGGACCATTCGTCGGACGTCGAGGCGTCAATAACGGGCTCTTCGTCTGCTGGCAACTCGTTGTGCGGCATATTCCAGACCGCCACGTAGTACACGCCTTCGTCCACGAACACCTTGGCAGGAACTACTTCCTTGCCACGCGTGCGGCCGGCTCCATCCGTGTATTCGATGTCGAGATAGGAACCCGCCTTGATGGCCTCCTGAATGATGGGCAGCGTAGGCGGTTCCAGCTCATAGCCAGTGAGGCTGAGCCAGGGAGTGGATCCCGGAACAGTATGAGTGCGCAGTTTCGCATAGAGCGAGAGTGCGTTGTGCCGTGCATCCTCGGGAAGCAACGGAGAATGCGCCAAATAGCTAACCGAAGCGGTGAGCAGGCTCAAGTATTGAGGAGAGATGCCCGCGAGGCGTTCGAGACCCAGCGAGTTCGTAGCGGAGACCACGCCGGAGTCCTCCAACAGCGACCAGTCGATGTCGAAGAACTGAGATCCTGCGATCTCGCCGTCATCAGACACGGTTGTGAGTGTGCCAATATCCTTGCGCACTACAGCGATGGCGCGACGCTTCTCCTCGTCCGTGTGAGATTTCTCAATGAAGCGATCTGCCAGTTCATCGAGCGTGTATTCCTCGCCAAGATGAGCCGAAAGGAAAAGCATGAGACGCAAGCGACGATCCACCTCCGAACCGGTCTGGCTCGATGTGGTGAGGCCGCGCTTTCCGTGACCATTTTTCGAGGAGGTGACGACCGGGACGGGGACGCTAGCAGGAACGATGCGTTCCGCAGCGGGAACGGGTGTCGTCTTATTCCCGAGATCCGCGAGATCGAAGGAAACAGCAGCATTCAAGCGGCGTTCAAAGGCGTCAGCTGCCTCCCGTGGACTCTTGACGGAAGAGCCGGGATGCTCGAGGACGAACATGGCAAGATCATCCGAGTCAGTGTAGGCGACGTTAATGAGTTCGCCGTCTGCCTCAACCGTGGCGGCAAATCGGCGCGAGTCAATGACGTCAACAAGATTCTTGGGAATCTTCTGCGTGCCCAAGCCCGGTGCAATGGAATCCAAACCAAGGCCAGGAACAGGAATGTGCGGAACACGCGGTGCGGTGCGGGAGTCCTTTGAATCGTCATGTGTCTGCGCACTCGCCGTGGGCTTCAGCGCGTTAGATGACGAGGAAAGGGACTGCGCCAGATAGTTGGCTGCTGCCAGGATCGGCATGTCATCGGACTCGAAGTGCATGCGAATGCGGGGATCATCACCGAGTTGGAGACGGTAGGAGGCAAAATCCTGCCCATCGGACTTCGATGAGTATTCAGGCTGGCGGGACTCTATGGCAATGCCCATCGCCGCGAGCTTTGCGCGGTCACGCTGGAATTGCTTCGCAAAGGCCGCCTTCGCCGCCTGATCGGCGAGCTCGCCGTATGAGTCGGCATACGCCTTGACGCGCTGTGCGATTTGACGCGAGGTGAGCCATTGTGGAAACGCCGAAGACAAAACCGCTAAGACATCCAGTTCGTGCTTGCCCCATTTGTCTGAGAATCGGCGCCTACCATTCGATGAACCCTCTGCCATCTGTCCTCACGTCTCGATAAGTTCGTAACAAAATGTGCCTCATCAACTTTGGCACTTTTACTATCTTAAGGCAAAAACTCCGGATTCACCGTAGTTTTCTGAAATTCAGCCCTTGCCTCAACGCCAATCATCTGGTTCGACCCCATTGGGGCCCACGAATTCGCCGTTCGGGACGTAGGACGGCCTGTCCTCGTCCTTCAAAGTAGCATCTCCGAAGAAGGAGACTCCACGCCCGAAGGTCCAGTCGCCCTGCACATGCACAGAATTTGCTGCGGCAATGGAAGGAACGGAATACGGGAAACGTTCGTTGAAACTGTCAATGTTCTTGTAATAGCGCTGATCGAGATCCACCGATGGGAAGATGTAGTTGCCATCCTCCATCTCGTAGGTATCAGTCATGTGGAAACGGTCAGAACGCATAATGAACAGATCATTCGTGGTTTTCACGGGAAGGAAGCGTGGGCGATCCACCTTGAGGCACGTCGTGTGATCGAAGAGTCCAATGGCAGCACCCATAGCCGTTTCAAGCTGTACCACTTCAGGCGATTCGGAGTCTGTTGGGTCCACATTCTTGACATTGCTGATGAGAGGCAACGGCAAGATTCCGTTGTACTGCGCCAGCTTCTCCTGGAGCGCATCGATGCGCACCCAAATGTTATTCGTATTGAAATAAGGATGCTTGGCGATGTCTGTAGCAGCCGCACGGTCATCGGGGTGCACCTGGCTCATCTCTCGTAAAACGAGCCTTCCGGTGGCCTTGTCGATCACAAAATGGCCGCCCTTGACGTCTGCAGCCGTCTTTTGTGCCACTTCAACCATGAAATCGGCCTTTGTCTGTGCAAAATAGCCGGCGACTGTAGAGCTGGGACGCGCACCGAGGTTATCGGAATTGGAGATGAACAGATATTTGATGCCGTGCTCACTGAGAACGTCAAGCACACCTGAGTCGTTCAGCGTGCAGAACACATCACCGTGGCCGGAGGGGCACCATTCGAGCTCGGGATCAACGTCCCACGTGACGGGCTCTCCCGTGCTCGTAAGAATCTTGGGCTCTTGATGCTGAAGGATTTCCGTAGGGATGTCATCTTGAACGAAATGCTTATTGCGATGAACAACAGACAACGTGTCCTTCGACGTGCGGAAGGAATTCATGAATATGAGGGGAAGCTCAACGCCCAGATTGTGCCGCGTCGCTGTGACCTGCCCCAAAATAACATCGAGGAAACGCAGGTTTTTGCCCTTGTGCATGCGAACCGGCAACAGAGATTTTGCCTTGCTGAGCCCCATGGAAGTGCCCAAACCTCCATTGAGTTTGAGGAAGGCGGTTTCAGACAGCGCCTTGAGGGCGAAATCCGAATCCATGGAATTGTGCACATCGCTGAGGCACGTCACATCGGCAAAGGGCTCAACGTCGTCTTCCCGTATCCACGCGGAATCATTCTTTTCCCATGACCGGTAGAGGTGTTCGAAGGAGCTGATGGCAACGTCACTCATGTCGTTGGCGCGCATTTTATTGACTGCCGATTTCATTCCTTGAGCGCTCATATAGCCTCCTCGTCGTATGGCACAACGCTCAAGCTTACAGATTCTCTGTTCGCTTGAGCTGTTTTTGGCGTTTTTCCACTTTGTGCCCACACATATCGGTCACACGCTGGCATTTGTCACATTTCTTCTGTGCCTTGTCGCCAATATCCCGTGAAGACGATGCGCTCGCGGCTCAGCCCGAGATCTGTAACGAGAAGACGCCTCAGCGAACGGACAACGGAGCTCTCCCCCGCCAGCCACACATAGAGATCGTCACGAGTCTCGGAGAGCTTCCCTTTTTCAATGAGAGCACGCAGACGAATTCGCAATTGCGAACCACGTTCCTCGTGGTGTTCGCGATCCAGTGCGGCAACGTGGAAGCGTCGTGGAGTCACCATAGAGCACAGTAAGGAAGCATCGTCCGCGCGTGGCACCTCTATGATGACATTTCCGGAGCCTTTCCACCTTGTTCGCTTGAGGCACTCCATGCTTGCAGCTATGGCGGGGACAGCAGTTTCGTCACCCATCAGCAGCAGATGGTGTGCGGTTCCTGGGAGAAAATCGATTCCAAGGGCAGAATGACGGGAAAATGCGTCAGGCCCGATAATCACCACATTGTCCCCTATGCAACATTGTTGTGCGAAGAGTCCCGCAGGACCGGGGTGCTCATGGAGAACAAAATCAACACTGAGAAGACGTTGGCGCGGGTTCGCAGAACGAATTGTGTATGTTCGCACAGGGTTGCGATTGGCATTATCGAGCGCCTTCCACTGCTGATACCACAGGCCCTTGGCGATAGATTCCGGGTCGAACAGGTGCGGGTCTCCCCAACGCTCTCCGGAGAGAGGCAACAAAATCTTGATGCGTTGGTCGAAACCATCTGTTCCCAATCTGTAGAATTCATCCGACCCGAAATAGATGCGCACAAAGGAGCTGCTCAGAACAGTTTTACCGACAACCTTCGCATGATAGGGACGAAACCCCGGGATATCGAGAGTTCCCGTCATGCTGCGCCGTCTGCTTTGGCTCTCAGGGCCGCGAGACTGTGCTGAGCTAACGGTGTCACAACAGGCGTACCCGTGTCAGGGTCACGAGTAACTCGCGAATCAAGGCGAAATACGCTGCGTACGAAATCCTCCGTGATGACCTGAGACGGCGAGCCGACTGCAGCGGCCCCGCCATCCTTTAATGCGAGAATCCAATCTGCGTAACGAGAAGCGAGATTTAAATCGTGAAGCACCATGAGGATGGTCGTTCCTCGGGAAATGTTGAGCTCAGCGAGCAAATCAAGCACCTCCAGTTGGTACGTCATGTCGAGATACGTTGTTGGCTCGTCTAACAGCAGGATGTCTGTATGCTGAGCCAGCGAGAGCGCAATCCAGGCGCGCTGCCGCTGACCTCCGGAGAGGGTGTCGACGGCGCGGGTTGCCAAATCGCTGAGGCCTGTAAGCCTCAGGGCTTCTTCCACGGCAGTGTCGTCAGTATGATCCCACCCGCCGAACATGCCGTGATGGGGGTGCCTCCCCCTTGCTACGAGCTCTTCTACGCTGATTGACTCAGGTGTTGAGGGAGATTGAGGCAGAATTCCCACGATCTTGGCCACGGATCTCGTGGGAAGCGATGAGATCGCCTGTCCGTCGAGGAGGATGCTGCCGGATTGCACCGGGAGCAGGCGTGCGAGAGCCTTGAGCAGAGTTGATTTGCCGCAGCCGTTTGGCCCGACGATAGCGCCAATCTTCCCCTGGGGTATCTGGAGATCAAGACCCTCGATAATGGGGAAATCGCCATATCCGAGATGCACCTTCTCTGTTTTGAGCCGGACTGTCTCTGCAGATCGTTTTGGCATGATGTCATACCCCTTTCCGCAGCACTCCGGCTACGAGGATTACAAGAACGGGACCACCCACAAGACTCGTCATCACGCCGACAGGAACGTGTCCCGATGCGAGATGCTGCGCGATGATATCTGCTAGCACCACAATGATGGAGCCAATGGCGCCGCTCGCCGCGATTGAGGGGCGATGATTGCCAAGAAGGCGTGCCGCGATAGGACCGGAAAGAAACGATACGAAAGCGATAGGGCCTGTTGTTGCCGTGACGATGGACAGCATGATGACCGATACCACGACGATGACAATGCGAGCTCTGTTCACTCTCACCCCGAGTCCTGTTGCGGTATAAGTACCGAGCCGGAGAACGTCGAGAGTATGAGCCATCGTGGCAAGACACAGGTATCCCACCGCCACGCTGATTCCTGCCGGAGCAACATCGCTCCACGAGGCGTCAGCGAGACTTCCCGTGAGCCATCGTGTGGCAGTCTGGACATCCCATTGGTCAGCGCGAATCATGAGCCAGGAAGTGACCGCGTTGAGCAGCGAAGCGACTCCGATACCTACGAGAACAAAGCGCGTTCCTAGGAGACCGTTCCTCCATGACAACGCAATCACGGCGCACGCAGTCACGAGTCCACCGCCGACTGCCACACCGAAAAGAGCCGTACCAGAGAGACCGAATACGGTAATCGACGCCACAGCAGCGACATTTGCCCCTGCTGTAATGCCGATGATATCCGGACTCGCTAGAACATTGCCCAGTAGCGTCTGGAAGCTGTATCCCGCAATGCCAAATCCTGCGCCACAGATCATTGCCACAAGGGCGCGTGGCATTCTCAATTGCATAATAGAAAATGCAGTGCCTCCTGGAGCCGAGCCGTTCAAAGCGGCAAAAATATCATTCAGCCCATACACTTCATGGCCAAGACTGACATCGAGCAGTGCCACCACAATGGCACCCACGATGAGCGCGCCAGTCACAAGAAAATGGGTGCGCTGTCTGCGTCGTCTGCGCAGTGAATATGGTGATAATTCCGTACTCGAAGATTTCATGGCTGCACCTCCGTCACGGAATGAGCGTGTGTGCGTCGTTCCGCGGATGATCGAGAGCCTTTGCCTCCCACTCGAACAAGCGCAACGAAGACCGGCGCTCCGAGGATGGCGGTGACGATGCCCACTTCGACGTCTGACGGTCGAGTGATGAATCGGCCGATAACGTCTGCGCTCACCAAGAGCAACGGGCCAAGAAGCGCGCTTACCGCGAAGACTTTGCGAACATCGGGGCCGGTAATGAGCCGCGCAACGTGTGGAATAACCAATCCCACGAAGCCGATAGGACCCGCGAGCGAGGTCGACGCAGCGCACAGAATGACGGCGGCGCTCCACGCGATGAATCGTGTTCTTCGTAATGAGCTCCCGAGACCAACAGCCAAATCGTCTCCCAGTGCAAGCGCATTGAGGCCGGGGAGGGAAAAGACTGCCAGTATCATCCCTGCTGCAAATAGGGGCAGCAGCGGAAGAATGGTGGCAAAACGCGCTCCGGAAAGACCACCTACCGCCCAAAATCTGTATGACGAGATGACGTCAATACGCGGCAGGAGGATGGCCGAGGTCAACGAACTGAACATGGAGCCGAGTACCGCACCTGCGAGCGTGAGCTTAAGCGGGCTCGTCCCTCCTCTGCCCATGGACCCAATCCACCACACGAGGACCGCACCTATGCCACCTCCGATGAGCGCGACCCACACGTACTGAGATGGGCGTGTGAGCCCAGCAAACGCCATCGAGATCACAATGGCGCATGAAGCACCTGAATTGAGTCCGAGAATAGTGGGGTCAGCGAGAGGATTGCGTGTCACTGCCTGCATCAGCACTCCGGCGCAGGCCAATGCAAGGCCCACCAAAAGTCCCAGAGTCGTTCTGGGGATCCGAAGCCGAATCGACTCTACGGCAGTTCCGGATGCTGCTGGATCGGTGAGCGCGCGCAACACCTCATCGAGGCTCACTTCGCGAGACCCAATGACGAGTGACCACAGGCACACTGATAAGAGCAGCACGACTGCGCTGATAATCAAAGCCGTTGTTCGCGTTGAATGTTTTCCCATGCGTAAATGACGAATTCTGGGTCACTTCGTGGCGTTGACCGCTGCGGCGATAAGTTTTGTATATTGTTGGACTGTTGCTGGCAGAGAAAGAGCTGACGGAGACACACCGGCAGAAAGTTCAGAACTCTGATCGATGACGACGACGGAGCCGCGCTTGATGGCGGGAATCTTGCCGAGTAACGGATCTGCCTGAAGGGTTTTCAGAGTGGTGGAATCTCCATACGTGATGATGATGTCCACGTCGTCGAAGTCGTCGGAGTGCTCTGAGGACACAGTTTTGTAGAAGGCAGTGGTGTTTTTCGAGAGCTTTGTGACCGATTCCGGAGTTTTCAGACTCAGATCATTGAGATATTGTTCCCGCGGGTCGTTGGAGATATAAACGCTGATGTTTGAAAGCTTGGACGTGTCAAAATACATGACAGCCGCAGTTTTTCCTTTTATCTGGGGGTATTTTGCAAGAGCCTCAGAGATGGCCTCCTCATTTTGCTCAATGACCTGCTTGCCTTTATCCTCGAGCCCCAAGGCCTTTGCACTTTCCGTGACAACTGTGCGCCACGGAGCAGCCCAGGGAATGCCGGGATAGGCAACAACAGGGGCTATTGAGCTCAGAGTGGAGAATTGCTTCGCCGTGACTCCTGATTGGACCCCAAGAATGACATCTGGATTCGCAGAGGCGATGGCTTCCGCGTCAATGTCATCGGTTTCGTCGTGGACGGCGGGAGCCTTGGAACCGGTTGCACCGAGCTTTTTCAGGGCGGCCTGAGTCCAGGAATACATGCCATCGCCATCCGGATCTCCATACGTAACTTTTGGCATGTCGACCGGTACCACTCCGAGAGCTAGGACAGCGTCCTGGTTTGTCCATCCAATTGTAGAGACGCGCGTGGGTTTACTTGAGATGGTGGTACTTCCAAGAGCACTCTTGATGGTGACAGGAAAGCCGGTAGTTGAGCCCGACGTTGATCCGGAAGTGGCAGACGGAGCAGAGGAACCTTGATTTTCGGATGTAGAGCATCCCGACAGGGACGTCAGGGAAACGAGAGACAGGAATGCTGCAATAACGAGCGAATGGCGTTTGGTTGCGGAAACCATAGTAACGAGAACTCCTCGATTGGAGGTGCAGGACGTGGCCTTGTGGGCCAGCGCCTCGACGCTAACAAAAATCGAAAATTTCCGTAAGTCTTGTTTTTTCACGGCCTCTGAGGTAGTGCCCCTCATTCTCCACAAAAAGACCGCATTGCGGACAAGGAGCGTCTCCCAGGTTCCAGAGATGCAGGTTCCAGAGATAAGGGAGACGCTCATGGTGGAGAATCAATCTGAGAGTTTCCTCTCTGCGGCTATACCAGTAAACTCTCCTTCCTCTTAGCTCGTTGCGCACTATGTGACGATGCTGCATGCCGCGGCATGCGTGATTTCCTCTGGAGTATTCCGAATCCGAGAGCTCCCCCAAGAAGACTGGCCACTGCAATAAAACGCAAGTCAATGCCAGTCGCGGCAAGTGTTATCGGCGATACAGTACGGCGTCCGTTCCACGAATCGTGGTCTGTGACGGGAGTACCGTCGCAGGTGCCTTCGGGAACTTCGGGGTCAACACCGTCGAACGGGGTCATGTCAAGGACGGGGCATGGCTCCTCGGGCGTGCCGTAAACGGTCGCGTCGTCGGTGTGGGTGTCGCCTTCCTTGACACCGGTGAGGGTGCCGTAGATGGTGATGGACTCGCCGGGCTTTAGCTCCAAGGTGTCCCAGTTGGCCGGGTACTGAATGTCCTTCACGGCTCCCGTTCCGGCGATGGTCCTGTCGGAGAGGGTCAGCCTGTGGAGGGTCTCGTCACCGGTGTTGGTGATTTGGAAACCAATTGTGGTGTCGCCGTCCACAAGTAGCGGCTCGCTCTTCTTGTCGCGGTCACCCTTGACGAGACCTCCCTTCACGTCGAACTTCTCAACGTCGATGGCAGGGTGGCTGTCAGGAGTGGTGGTTGTGACGATGTTCGAGTGGCGGACGGCGTGGTTAATCGTCTCGTCGAACTGGTTCGTCACGTCACCGGTGGTGATGCGCATGAACTGCACGTACAGAGTCCACTGCTGCGTCGTCTTATCGTTCGCCGTGGCGAGCTTGAGATAAGCGTCGGTGGCATGAGCCTCGAACGCGCCGTTCTGAACCGTCACGGTGAAGTAAATCGGCTGAGCCGTCTTCGCCGTACCGGCCTTGCGCTCAGCGACGGTGGGCTGCTGAATGTTGTCAACAGTCACCAAGTCAGCCTTGGCGTAGAGAACGGTTCCATCGGTGTCAACGATGTCCTCGGTCGCGTACACAGCCCACTGCCCCATATACATGTCGTGGGTCTCGTCGTAATCGTCGGCAATGTCCCAGTTGCTGATCTGCGGGTAGGCGCGGTTGCCCGGCATAGCCGAGGAATCGAGACGATACTCGAAGGTCGAACCCTTGATGATGGTGCCGCCGTCGTGGGACTCTCCCCCGACGTTGATAACAACGTCCTTCTTCGGATTGATGACCGGAAGAGGATTCGTGACCGTGTTCGTGATCTTGGACTGGTCGTTGGTGATCTGGGTGGCGGTGTTCTTCACGACCTTGCCATCAGTGACCTTGATGACCTTGACCGGGAGCACGACCTGATAGTTCTGGCCGAGAACCGACTGGTCGATTGCGGGATCGTACTTCACCACGTAATCATCGGTCTCAGGGTCGTACACCTTGGCGTTGAGCTTCTTGGTGGAGTATGCCTTCAGGTTCGTGGGCTGAGGGTCGCCCTTGACGGTTTCGCCCGTCGCGGGAATCTCAGTGTCAACGGTCTTGAAGAAGACGTACAGCACGCCGTCCTCGACACCGATGTTGAACTTGTTGGTAACGTCCGCGCCCTTGGCGTCCAGCACCTTGATCTGGTCGGTGAGGGCTTGCAGGTACTCGTCGTCGAAGTCGTCCACCATGCCAAGGCGCATGACATTGTAGGCGGTGTCAGAGAGACTTTTCGCGTCGAGATTCAGACGGTAGTAGAGCACGTCATCGAGGAATGCGTTCTTGCCGTCGATGGTGATGGACGGGTCGGACTGCGTGTCCTGCTTGCTGGGCTTGGG
The DNA here is from genome assembly GCA_022651005.1 of Bifidobacteriaceae bacterium. GTDB lineage: Bacteria > Actinomycetota > Actinomycetes > Actinomycetales > Bifidobacteriaceae > JALCQC01. Next base: position 493,931 of record JALCQD010000002.1, on the reverse strand, counting down.
GTCAATCGGCGTGTTGTTGACGATGTTGCTCGGCGTGATGCTGTTGTTCAAAGTCAAGTCCCAACCGTTGTCGAACTCGTTGAGAGGAGCGTCTGTTTTTACGGTCGCCTCGAAGCGGACGAGAATGCGGGGATTGCTGCCCGCGTTCCAGTTCTTCTGCACGTAAGCGTCGGAGAATGTGACGACGAAGTTGTGCGCCGCGTCGTTCCAGACGGTCTTGTACTGCGACTTCGGAATGATGGTGCCCATGCCGAGGTCGGTGATTTCGAGGGTCTGCTTGGACGGGACGGTGATCTCGTCGTAGGAGTCCGTGACCGCAACCTTGCTGATGTCGTACACAAGGCTTGAGGGGAGCTTCGGAGAAGTCTCCAGCTTGTATTCGACCTTCTGGCCGCGACCGACCTTCATGCCGTCGATGGACGACTGGTCTCCGCCCTGCGAGGATTCCGCCACAACGTCCTTGTGGACAGGAGGAATGTAACCGCAGATGGGAGGCATGTTCGTCTTCTCGGAGTCACCGGGAAGAAGCTCATAGCCCGTGTTGCTGAACTTAGCGCCTTCCTTGTGGTCGGAGGTGGGTGTGGTGCAGAACGTCAGCTCGTCGCCGGGCTGCTTTCCGAAGTCCTCACGAACCTGCTTCGCGCCCTTGCCGTTCGCGTAGTTCACTGTGAACGGGATCACCAGCGTGAACTGCTTGGCCTTGGCGAGACCGCCGAGAGTGTTGCGCAGCGAGTCGTCCATCGTCCATGTGACCTTCGTGCCGTTGGCGGCGAGCTTGAAGTGACTCGTCACGTCCGTGCCCTTGGCCAACATGCCATTGACGGAGGATTCGGTCAGATTCGCGTCGTCAGCCATGTAAATCTTCGCGCCGGAAGCAACCGGGTCGAGGAGATAGTCAATGGCCGCATAGTCGTCGGTCATGGCGAACGAGCTGGGAGCGTACGCGGTGTTGGCGGGAGACACCTCGTTGATGACAGCCGCGAGGGTGTCACCGTCGAGGAGGGTCTGGCCGTCGATACCGGTCTTGTTGCTCCACGTGGTGTCGGTCACGGTGGTGTGCGTGCCGTCAGTGTTCGTCTTCACCCATGACTTGTCGGGGCTGGGAACGTAACCGCAGATACCGGGCTGGTTCGAGTTGGCGGTGCCTTCCTGAATCGTCTCGGTGGCGGCGTTCACGAGCTTCTGAGTACCGGCAGTGCCGTTCTCGGGGTTCGTGCAGAACGTGATTCCGTCAGAATCCTTCACACCGAAGTCCTTGCGGACTTGGGCAGCGCCCTTACCGTTGGCGTAGTTCACTGTGAACGGAATGATCGAGCTGATCTGCTTGTCCTTCGCAAGGTTTGCGAGGGTCTTCAGATACTCGGCCTTTGCCGTGATGGTGATCTTGGTGCCCGACTGGGAGACGGTGAACATGTTCGTCACGTCAGTGCCGGTGTCAACGATGTTGGCAACAGTCGCCTTCGTGGTGTCGGACACGTCCTGAGCGTAGACCTTGATGTTCTTCACTTCGGGGTCAACCATGTAGTCAACGTGAATGTAATCTTCCACGAAGCTCAGGTTCGCCGGAGCTTCACCAAGGTTGGCGGGAACAAGGCCGTTGACGGCGGACGCAACCTCGTCGCCGTTGAGCAGCGTGAGATTGTCAATGCCGGTCTTGTTGGTCTTCGACGGGTCGATGACAGCGTCGAACTTGCCGTCAGCGCCCTTCTTGATCCAGCTCTTGTCGATGACGGGAGTCCATGTGAACACAGGCGGGTCGTTCGTCGGCTTCTTCTCGTTGTTCCACTTCTCGGAACCACCGTTGGTCAGCTGCACGACCTTCGCGTTGGTGGAGTAGTCGGAACGGAACCTGCCGGAGATGACGAGCTTGACGACCTTATCGGCCTTCAGACCTGCCGTGCCCTTCAGCTCACCGGCCTTGGCGGTGGCGACCGTGGTGGTGCCGACCGTTGTGATGGTGAACATCTGGGTGCGGTCAACGCCGTCAACATAGACCTTCGCCTTCGTGGCGTCGGAGAAGTCAACGTACTTCGCGGCGGCAGTCCAGTCGTCGGTCAGTTCGTAGGCGGTGAGATCGGTAGCGAGGTTCTTGGGGAGCTTGCCGTTGACGACGGCGCTGATGGGCATTCCGGGAACGAACGTCCTGCCGTCCACTTCCTTCGTGTTCGTCCAGCCTTCGTCAGTGGCGCGCAGACCACCCTCGTTGTCGAGAACCCACACCTTGTTCGGCTTGGGAGTGCGCACGAACACGGGAGGCTCGTTCGTCTCGTGAGGCGTATTGTTCCATGCTTCGGAACCACCGTTGGTGAGCTTCTCTTCCTTGCCGTTGGTGTCGAGAGCGAGTCGGAAGGTGCCCGTGATGACGAGCTTCACGACGCGATCCTTCGCTTGACCTGTTGTGGTCTTGAGGAGAGCGGCCTTGGCGGTTGCCGTGGTGACGGTGCCCTTGACGGAGATGGTGAAATCGTCGGTGTGATCCACGCCGTCGATGTACACCTTCACCTTGGAAGCGTCGGAGAAGTCAACGTACTTGTTGGCGTTCGTCCAATCGTCGGCGAGGCTGTACGCCTTGAGTGCGGAACCGAGGTTGCCCGGCAGGGTGCCGTTGACGACGGCGGACACGGAGTCGCCACCGGTGAACGTCTTGCCGTCAACACCCGTGGTGTTGGTGCGGTTCGGGTCGGCAGTGGTGAGAGCGCCCTTCTCGTTGAGAACCCAGCTCTTATCCGGCTTCGGGGTGCGAATGAACACAGGAGGCTCGTTCGTGGGCTTCTTCTCGGTGTTCCATGTCTCGGAACCACCGTTGGTGAGCTTCACGGTCTTGCCCGCAGTGTCAGCGTCCTTCTTGAAATTGCCGGAAACGACGAGCGTGACGACCTTCTCAGCGGACAGGTTAGCGGTTCCCTTGAGAATCGCAGCCTTCGCAGTGGCGGTCGTGGTTGTGCCGTTCACTGTGATGGTGAAGTCAGACGTGTGATCCACTTCATCGACATAAACCTTGGCCTTGGAAGCGTCAGTGAAATCAACGTACTTCGCAGCCGCAGTCCAGTCATCGGTCAGAGTGTAGGACTTGAGGTCATGGACGAGTCCCTTCGGGAAACTTCCATTGACGACAGCGCTGATCGGGTCGCCCGCAGTGAACGTGTCGCCGTCAACGGCAACAGTGTTCGTCCACTTGGGGTCGTTCGCGGTGAGAGCGCCGTTAGCGTCCAGAACCCACGCCTTATCGGGGCTGGGGGTAATTTTCGGAACGGTCTTGCTGGGTGTCGTCTGGCAGTTCTTGCTGTTCGTCACATAGCACACCTTGCCCGTGTCGGGGAGGCTGTAATTCTTGCCCGTGGCCTTCGCATACTCGGGAGCGTGCAACTGGAAGTTGCCCGTCACCCCGGTACCCGGAGAGAACTCGGCGAGAACCGTGCGGGACGTATCCGTGGAGGAAACCGTGATGGTCGCCTTGACGGTCTTTCCGTCAGGATCGGTCACAGTGACCTTGCTCAAATCGTCCCTGCCAGCAGCACCGAAGTAAACGTCCTTCGTGTTCACAGTGTCGGACAGCCACATCTTCGACGCGCCAGCGGAGTGAGCGCCGATGACAGCGGTCGCATAATCGTCAGCGGCGAGCTGCTGCGTGCTAGTGATCTTGTTTCCGTTACCGTCCGAGAGGCTCTTCGTGGGCGCGATGGGTGCCGCAGACCATGTCTCGGCGGCCACGCGGGTCTTGGCCGCGACCTTGGCGCTCATGTTCTTCTGCTTTGAGACGGTCACAGAGTACCAGTAGCGTCCAGCCGCCCACTGCTTCCACCCGAAGTCCGAGGGTGAGAAGGACGGAGAAACTTGGTCCTTGGCATTCGTCGACAACGTCAGTTTCTTTGAGATTTTTTTGTGAACTGTGGAAGTAGCTGGGTATCCATCCCAATTGAGATAAATCGTGGCCGCCACGGATTCCTTTGTCCCCAACGAATTCGACGTGGTGATGGAGTCATGAACTTTTGCGGTGCCGTTTGACTGAGTAAATCCAGAAACCTGCTTTGTTGTTACTTTCAGCGTGTACGTGCGAGGAGCTGGCTCATTCTGTGCCAAGACGATGATGACAGACGACTTCTCTCCCCCGGACGTTTCGGTCTGAGCAATGGATTCTATGGAAGTCTTCTTGTCGTTGAACTTTGACGTTGCTGTGTATGTGACGCCTGCATGTTTGTATGTATGAGAACCGCCGACTTCATTGTCGAAGGCCGTCATCCACGCATCCTGCGAGAGTCCTCCAGTATGCCCATTAAAAGTGTCCCCAAAATCTGTTCCCGGTGTGTGAACCACACCAACTGCGAAAAGTCGACATTTCGCCGAGCCAGGAGCTCCGCTTGCCTTGTATCTGGCCTCACACTCCTTCACGGCTTCGGATGTTGATTTCTGCAGAGATGCCGGTCCATCCGTATATGTATTGATGGCATGCGATTTCAAGACGGCTTCCACGTTGGCAACGGTGGGGACACCGAGGCTATCTGATGCCCACCAATCAACTTGTCCCACACCTTGCCCATGACCAACGTCGCCTCCCGCAGACCCTCCACCGCCCGTTCCAGTCGTGACGGGGCACGTTCCGTTGGCACCTGGCTCGCTGCCATCCGGGCACGTTCCCGCGAAAGCAGTTGTGGGAAGAATTATTGATGCAGCGAGGAGAATCCCAGCTCCCACCATCGCCTTCCAGTGTGTGAATCTCATCTTTCCTCCAATGTCGGTGATTCTGCTCTGCAGCGAGAGTCACGCTGTAGCTGCGCAGCTCTGCACTGAGCGGAAAGCAGCACCCAATGTGTGCGCTGTATTTCAATATCACCAGTCGGGAGTTGATGTGGCAGAAAAAATAGGGGTGTGTGGACGAATGCGATTTATGACAGAGAAGCCCCAGCAAAACAACAAATCGGAGAAATCTACAGAAGATTTTAGAAAAATGCGACTGCGAGCATGAAGCTAAATGACGTGAATGACTGAGTCAGCGAATGTAGACGTCGAGTGCGGCTCCGGCAACACCACGGTCATACACCTTGCCTTTAGCACCGAATGGAGTCTCATACGTCGTCCCGATAGCGGCAGACCCGGCAAGAACGATGTAGCCGTCGCCGTCGCACACATAACCGGCCGAATTCACGTGCCGTCCGGAGATGGCAAGGCCACCGCCAGGAAGAATACTTTGCGAATAATAGGTGAAGCGATGCCCGCCCCAATTGACTACGCCTGACGACATGAATTGCGCCAGCGTGTATGTAGCCGCCGTCTCGACCAGCGCTTTCTTTTTGGCCTCTGCAAGCTTCTCATCAAACGTTTTAGAGAGCTTTATCGAATCAGCCACAAAATTTTTGTATCCCGCTGTGTCTACGAAGTCGTTGTTCGTGCGCTCGGCCGTCGTGATACCTTCCGTTTTGATCGGTTGCCGATTGAAACTGCGAGAGGCTGCTGCTTCGCTGTCGTTTGAGGTTTCGTCCCTCTGCACTGCGGAGGCAAAAGTAACAACAGAAACAACGTCAGATTCACTTTGAGAGATTGACGATGAGGGAAGAGTCTGAGAAACGAGGAAAGTAGTGCCAAGGGATACTGCAAGAAGAGCAGCTGCCGTCATTGGCAGTCTGCCGTGATGCTTGCGAGCAGCATGTTGGGGCACAGTAAATCCGTTCTGTTGGGAACTTTACCGATGAGTTTAGCGTGGGTACTGGAACTCCACCACCAATCTCGAGACACCCAGACATGAAGAAACCGCAGAATCGTTGCAATTCTGCGGTTTCGCTGGTCGGGCCGGCGGGATTTGAACCCGCAGACATGGTGTCTAGTATCCCAATGATTGCAACGTCTAGGCGGCCTTCCTAACACCAGAAACCCACGAAAAACCCACAGACTCCTTCAGAAGTAGGTCACTCATCGCATTCCCGACTGCATCGAGATCATCGTCGAACAAGTCTGAGTAGATATCGAGGGTCATCGCCGCGCTCGAATGCCCCAGCTGGCGTTGAACAGCTTTGACATTCGCTCCTGATTTCACCATCAGGCTTGCCGCCGTATGACGCAGGTCATGCAGGCGCATCGGATTGAGTCCGCTCTTCTTGAGGGCCGTAAGCCACCAGCTATGATGATGCGCGTCAGTTCGCGGCTGACGCATGTACCCTTCGAGGTTGCCGGGGAACAGCAGGTCGTCAGTTTTCTTTCCTTCCATTTGTTTCTTGAGCATCGAGTCCAGGATCTTCGGATAGACCACGCTCCTGAACTTCTTGCCCTTCGTTGTCCCCTCCACGATTTTTCGTTGCACTTGGGTAGCACTCCCCCAGATTTTCATTCGGTGCCGTCTCATGTCGATGTTCTCTACGCGAAGGCCGATCGCCTCGCCCCAGCGCAATCCCACCAATCCGAGAACAAGGACGAGCAAGGCATTGTCCCCACTGTTCTTTGCAACCATATCGAGCTGTTTCGCTTTCAGATAGACGTGACGTTGCGGAGCCTTTTTCGGCAGCTCGATTCCCCGAGCTGTGTTGTCGATGACCATGCGCCGATCCTTGGCGTCGTCGAGGATCCCTGCGAGCACTCCCACGGCGCGGATCACGACAGTGGCACTCTTGCCTTTCTCTGTATCACCTTTCTTGTTGACGAATTCGACGCTGAGCCCGGTCGCCCATTCCTGCACTTTCGGCTTGGTGATGTCCTTGACGGCAACGTCGCCCCATCGAGGCTCGACGTATTTGTCCCATGATCCCTGAATGTCGTCAAAATATGAGGAGGATAGCACGACTCTCTTCCTTGCGAGCCATCCTGATTCGAGTTCTCTCACAGTCGTCTTGCCACGCTCGGGATCGATGTATTCCCCGGTTGCAACGTCCATGGTGTGCTTGGCGGCCCAAAGTTCGGCCTTCTTCTTCGTGCTGAAACCGCTCTTATCTGTGGACTTGTTCGTTCCGGGCTTGCGATATCTGACACGGTAGCGGGTCTCCCCCGCTTTTGTTGCGTATTTGACGATGCTCGCCATGGTAGGCTCCGCTCTCACCGGCTACAATGAGAGTCGGTGGTTTCCTTCAGATTCTTTCTGTTGGTTCTTTTCACAAATTGGGCAATGCGTGAACTGCTCACCAGGCCTCGTGAATGTTGGCGCATTCGCGAGGCCATTACTTATTCGTCACTGGATCTTAAACGTCTTTGCGATCTTCTGTCCGGAAGAGAGATCGACAGTGCCCTCAACTTCAACGTCAACGGTGGTCGAATCTCCGTTGAGCACGTATCCCTGAACGATGGTCATCTTTCCCCCAGGCTGGAGTTCTTTCATGCTGTCTTCAGCGTTATAGCCTTCGGGAGTCTTGTCCATATAGATAGCGGTTTCGAGCGACTTCTTGTTCTGGAATACTTTGAAGTTCAGATCCAAGAAATTCGAGTTCTTGTCCTGCTTGTTGGTGATCTCATACTTGAGGGCGACAGTTGGCTTACCGTTATAGTCATTCACGGATTTCTTCGCGGAGATGAGCTTGACATGGTAATTTCCGTTATCCACGTCGCCCTCTCCTTCAGCTGCTGTGCTCTTAGCTTTGGAGTCCGATTTCGCCGCGTCTTTCGACGTGGTGGATGACGATGCTGCCGTCGAGGTGGAATTCTTCTGCTGCGATCCCACGCCTCCGCCGATAGCCGCGACGACCACAACCACCAAGATCCAAAACCAGATTCTCTTGTAAATCGGTTTCTTCTTCTGTTGTGGCTCCGCCGGAGCGTTCTGTTGGGTCATTGTTTCTCCTTATCAATGGTTCGTCCTGAAGACGAGATGAGCTGTCATCATTGGCAGCCCACATTTTTAGGCCCGGATACGTTCGTTCTTGATGATCGAGCGCTTCGCATCGAGCAAATATTGGTAGTCGGTGATGAGCTGTGGCGTTACATCCAGCCCCTCAGCAATGTCATAGATATTCCCCTCGTAGACGCTTTCGGCGCTCGCGTACTCGATCGGGTCGATCAGCATGAGTGCGGTTTCGCGTCGCGCTCTGCGTTCTGCTTTCGCATGCAACACATGGTCACGAAATGAGTCACCATGAGACCAGTGCACCAGCTCATGTGCCAGAGCGCATCTCTTCTGCGTGTAGGTCATACGGCGTTCAACCACGATTGAATTCGTCGCATCATCATAGACCCCCGCCAAGCCATGACCGATGTTCGGCGCACTCGCGATGTTCACATTGAGACTGGTTGCGTATTTCCTCATTTGCCCGTAAGTCATGTGCGCCGTGATTTTGAGCCTTCCTCCAGGATCGTCACTCATCGGAGATCTCTCCCCCATTCATCAATATCTCTTTGTCTGGGTCATGGAGCGCTGCCAGTGCTTGGTCGCCTTGCCTCAGCTTCTTGAGGACAATCGCTGTCTTCTGCTCGTCGGTGAGCTGCGAGACGTCTACAGCAGTCTGTGAACTTTCTCTTTTCTGTGCATTTTCTATGGCAAGAGAGATGGTCTCTGACGGCTTCGCAGAGAAAACAACACAGAGGGATACGAATTCTTGAAGCGTTGGGACTCCATGACGGTAGTTGAAGAGATCCGCAACCCTAGGAGCGCTGACGCCAAGCGCTCTCGCTAATGCGCGGTCCGATACCGGCAGCGGATTCTCTGCCCTCTTCTGAGCGAAAAAATCCATTGCTGCTTTATCTATGTCGCTCCACGTCCTTGAGTTACTTGCCATGCCACAAACCCTACAACTGTAAAAGGACTTTTACAAATCAACACGCAGACTTGACAAGATGAAAGAGCACTCTTACATTAAGGGGCATGAAAGAACACTCTTACACTCTTGTCGCTCAGTCAATAGACGAGTTGCGGAAAACAGCTCTTGCCAACGAGCAGACCAAAACGAAACTCTCAGAAACGCTCAACATCTCCCGTCCCACCCTCAACGCGCGCTTCAACGATGGCGACATGAAGCTCACGGAATTTGTTGAATTAGCTGTGGCCGTCGGCAAAAAACCAAGCAAGGTCATCGAACGCTGCGATGCTCTTGTTTCTTCTGCTGATTCGGAGGCGAAGAAATGAACAAGTCAGAGATCCTTGCGCTTCGCACTGCCGAACCCCTGCTTGCTTACCTTCGTGCGTCGTATCCCCCGCTCGCTGGTCCATACAAGATGAATAGTGACCCTGAAGACCGGCGTTCCGTAGAAACCGTTGCCATACCTTCTCGCATCTTCTCGATATTTCTGGAGAAACAGATCGTCGTGGAAGGGAATCTCGCCGAATCCGGGAACGATATCGACCTTTCTGGGTTCTCCTATGGTCCCGTTTTCGTCTCGGATAACGACGGTCACGTCAGTTGCATCGAGTGCGCAATCGTTGACGATGACGAGGTCGGACGTTTCGCGTTCGAAGTACGCGACCCAGTGGTATTCGGTCTGATCGGCGGTGACGCTGAGCGCTCGTTGGCTGATCGTGTTCGCGTCATTACTTACCTTGTTCGCGGTTTCAGCCAGTTCGTTGGCTGCGGCGGCGGCATCGTTGGCTTCCTGAGCGAGGGTGTTCGTGTCCTGAGCGATCTTGTTCGCTCGATGCGCCTGGCCTATGCCGATGGCACCGGTGACAAAACCTCCGATGCCCGCGAGACCGCCCACACCTCCGACGACTCCCCACACAAGATTCCAATCCATGAGAACCAATCTAACGCACAGGAGCCGGAGAAATGAACTGCCGGAGCCGCGTGAAGTATCTACTCGCCATTCTCTGTGGTCTTGGCTGCTCGTTCCTCACCGTCGGAGCATGGGACCACAACTGGGGCTATCTCGCCACCGGGCTCCTCCTCACAGCAGGCGCAATCAGCATCTACCTCGCAAAGGACACGATATGAGCTTCGCTCTCGTTATCTGTATCGTGGCGACCATTATCAACGTCACTGTTTTCCTTTTGGAGCATCGTGGCGGAGGGCGACATGCTGAGATTGGGACTGCTTACGTTTCCGTTGTCTCGACCTCTCCTGAAAGCGATAGCGAAGAAGGCCTACGGTCTTCTCCTTCGAAGGTTCAGGAATCGGATATTTCGGCATGGGAGGCATCTCGCCTTCAAGAGACAACTGCTGAAATACCTTTTTCTGCAAACGCGTTGGCGAAAGCAACCAATGAATGCGAATCCCTATGAAATCACTCTCTGACTTTTCATCTCTATACGCGAGGAGTAGTCGGCTGTCCGTCATTCCGATGCGTGGATACAAACTCAATTTGCTGAACTCGTTGTGGCCTTCTGAGTATCGCTCAACATCAAGCATTTCCACGTTGCAACCTATCCCATCAACAACAACGTCATATGCATCACCGTCCCCGTCGTTAAGAAGCATGAGGCACAAGTCAGGCGTCCCCAGTTTCAAGCCTTTCCGAAAGCGCTCCAAGCCTGGATATGCGCGTTCCGGATCACTATTTAGGCTCAGCACAGCCCACCCAGCTTCAGGTCTCCTACGTAAAGGAATCCAAATCGTGAGAACAGCCGAAACCACTGCTATGAGGGCGGCTGCCCACGTCGCGATATCTCCGGGCTCCATTGATACTTCCTCCGCTTTGAGGGTTCTTTGATCGGTTTCATCTTCGCGGCGGAAACAGTCCTCGACACACGACTTTAAACCGCGAAAAAGTGAAGCGGCTTCGTGGCTGCTGCTCTTCTCTACTGCGGGACCAGGCAACCAGCAGACCACGAAGCCATCGCCCTTGTAGTTCAACGGTGAGAGCAGCTGATTTTTAATCAGTGGGTTCTCGGTTCGAATCCGAGCGGGGGCACGAGCAGACAGCTCAGATAAATAAAGCCCCGTTGCACCGGGGCTTCGAGAAAACGAATACACGAGAAAGGATACTGCCATGAGCGAACTTGTACAAGCCAGCATTGATGACTTGCTCACTGATGGAGCACGTACAACCGACCCGGACACAAGTAAGACCGCAGCGCAGCGAGCGAATCGCAAAGGTGGACAACGCATCGTGCTCGAAGCCTTCGCATGGGCATACCGGCATGGGCAAAAGGCAATCAATGAAGAGACGCTGAACACTATCGTTTTTGATCGGCTGCCCTACACAGAGATCGACTTAAAGAGAGATTCTCCACGCAAGCGTCGTTCAAATCTCGAAGATAAGGGTTTCATCGAACCGACTGGAGAGAAAGCCAGGAACGTTGGTGGCTCAGAAATGGGACTGTACAGGCTCACAGACAGAGCTCTCGAAATTCTTCACAAGGAGGGATTGCTATGAGCAGTGTCGAAAAACTCCTGCCAAAAGGGCAGACACGCTTCACGAGCAAGCAACTTGCTGAAGCCTTCGGACAATCGGCTGGATTCTTCGACAATCAAAGATTCATGGACAAGGGCCCCTCATATCTCAAATTTGGTGACGAAGGGTCTAAAGCAAATGTTCTCTATCTGCGCGACGACGTCATCGCATGGGCCAAAGACCACTTCCATATGACCTCGGAGTCCCAATGAGAGTCCCTAGTTGGGCTTTCGGAGACGCGAAGACCGCGCTCGACAAGCCACCATCACAACGGAGCAGATACGAGCATCATCTGCTTGATCTCTTCCGCATCTACCAAGCAGCAGCAAAACAAAACCACAAGGACACGAAATGACACAGGAAACCACAGACAAGCAGGATCCATTGTTCGATCTCATGAGCAGATTCTTCGCCACGAGACCGATTACCGGCGAGGAAGCAAACAAGGCGCTCGACGCGGTCGGAGACATCCTCGCAGCGCTCTCGGCCTCGCTTTCGCACCTGCAGGGCGTCGCGGGAAGCAGGGCCGTCGAGAATCTCGTCAACGCGACCGTGAACGCGGTCGATGCGACCGTCGACGACATCAAGTCGAAACTGAGCCCCCAGGATCTGGCAACAGTCATCCTTCATTCCAACGCGCGCACAGCCCGAGCCAAGCAGGCGGCGGAAACGGAGGAAGAGGAATGAGCCATATCAAAGTCATGAGCGACAAGGAGTATTTCGCCTCGCCCGCACTCGACCAGTCCGCGCTGAAGCGCTTCATGGTGAGTCCGCTCGCCTACCGCAGCTACATGATTGACGGCTTGGATGTAAGCCGCTCCGCGCTGGATTTCGGCAGCGCCCTGCACTCGATGGTGCTGGGCCGCGGCCCCGATGTCGTGCTGAAGCCGAACATGCGCACGAAGGAAGGCAAGGCCGCCGCTGCCAGATTGGAGGAATCCGGCGCGGTCATGCTCAGTTTCTCCGACATGGAGAAGGCCGATGACATGGCACCCCTGTGCCGTGATTACATCCGTTCGATTCCTGGACAGCCCGAGATGGCGTTGTTCGCCACGGATCCGGCCACTGGCATCCGATTAAAGGGCAAGGCCGACTGGCTGCCCTCCCGTGTGGACGGTGACGGCGTGTACCGGATCAGGGACTACAAGACGACGGCGGGCAGCGCACGGGAGTTCCCGCGCACCGCGGTCAACTTCGGCTACCACATCCAAGCAGCCTTCTACCTGCGGCTCGCCCGTCTGAGCGGCATCACGAGCGAGCTCGGCTTCGAATTCGTCGTGCAGGAGAAGGCGCGGCCCTACGACTGGGCCGTATGGAGGTTCGCAGAGGACTCCCCGGAGATCCACATCGCCTCGGATCTCATCTCCGGCGCGCTCGACGACTTGGCGTTCCTCGTCGCAGTGCACGGATCCGACTGGTGGCGGGACGGGGCAGATGGATACGACAAATCGCCCCATGAGATCGAGTTCCCCAAGTGGGCGCTCGACCGGGAGGAAGCAAAGATTTGGACGAGCGAGGTGGATCCATGGGCAGCGAACTGACGATAGAAGAGAATCAGAAAGGTTTCACGAGCGCTCAGCTCGCAGCCTTAGGCCACGCAGGAGTAAAGAACGCCCAGCCAGGAGACCTTGAGGTGTTCTTCCATCAGGTGCAGAGGACGGGCCTGGATCCCTTCGCCCGCCAGATCTACATGATTCAACGGCAGGGCAAATGGACGATCCAGACCGGCATCGACGGGTTCCGTCTCATCGCACGCCGAGCCGCCGACCGCAGCAACGAGACATTCGGCGAACCTGAAACGCTCTGGTGTGGGCGCGATGGTATGTGGCGTGACGTGTGGCTCGACCCGAAATTACCGCCGGTCGCAGCCAAGGTCGTCGTGCAACGAGGTCAAGGAACGTTCACGGCGGTGGCTCTCTACACGGAATACGCGGGAAGGAAAGCGGGCGGACAGATCAACAGCATGTGGGCGAGCAAGCCCGCGATCATGCTCGCCAAATGCGCCGAGGCGCTCGCTCTGAGAAAAGCCTTCCCCCAGGATCTTTCCGGTCTCTACACCAGCGACGAAATGGATCAGGCGGACAACCGCGCGCCGGCGCAGCAAGCGAATGCGCCGGCTACGCAAGCCAGATCCACGCCCCGCACGCCCACCAAGCGGCAGCTCGTGCAGGTCGCACGGCTCATGCAGCAGGGAGGCGTTGGCACCCCGGAGGAAGCGGAGACCGCGTTCATGGCGCTCACCGGCAAGGCGATCCACTCCACCTCGCAGCTGGACATCACCGACGTGGAGGCCCTTCTCTCATTGCCGCAGAAAGTCGTCGAAGACACGAGGAATGCGCTGACAGAGATGGTTGCACAGGCGAAACCCGACCCAACCCCGGAGGAGCTTGCCGAAGCGGCCAAGGATCCGCCTGCGGTCTTGGTCAATGGCGAGGTTGTCGGATGATCGACCGCAGTTACACGCGCTTCGCCAGATGGCGAAAGATACCCCAATGCCATTGCGACTGGTGCCGCGACAATCTCAATCCGGGACTGCGCCAGCCTTGCGAATACTGCGGCAAGACGGACTGTCCGGCGGCCCAGGAGCACTGGCAGAAATGCAGGAAAGAATTCAGCAAGGAGGAAAGCAGATGAGCACACGCGCTTTCGAGTTCTCCAGGGGAAGCGTTTTCGACATCCAAGAGGACGAGCGAATCCTGCGGATCTCCGATCACGGCGACGGAACGTTCTTCGCCTCCGTGGGCGTCCCCGGACTCCACCAACCCCACGAGGCCATCTCGATCACTTCGGTCGAGGACATGAGACGGCTCCGCGAATGGCTCGGCACACAGCTCGACAAGAAGGAAGGCAAGTAATGGCAGGCGAAACAGTTTTGACAATCATCGGCAACGTCACGGCGGATCCCGAACTCAGAACGATCCAGACCGGGGCGAGCGTGGTGAATTTCACCGTCGCTTCGACGCCGCGTACCTACAACCGCCAGAGTGGCCAGTGGGAGGACGGGGACGCCCTCTTCATGCGCTGCTCTGCGTGGCGTGAGCTCGCTGATCATATTCAGGCGAGCATCACCAAGGGCATGCGCGTCATCGTGACGGGCCGTCTCAACCAGCGCAGCTATCAGACGCAGCAGGGTGAGAACCGCACTGTGGTCGAGATGCAGGTGGACGAGATCGGGCCGAGCCTTCGCTACGCGACCGCCCAGCCCCAGCGCATTCAACGCGAGCAAGGAGGCACCTACACGCGTTCTCCTTCTTCGTCTCTTGATGAGAAGGCCGCGTCCGCTCCCCAATACCGGAATCCGACCGGCCCATGGCAGGGTGCTGCGGATCCCGGTTTCGACAACAGCATGAACTTCTAAGGAGAATCAACCATGGTCAACAAGAAACCAGTTCAGGACGCATTGGTTCCTGACGAGGCGACACCCGACATGCTCGTCGGTCTTCTGCCGAAGGCCCAGGGAATCCTCAAGGCGTCTGCCGCATATCTTGCGGCGGTGCGCGGCCTCATGGACTCAAAAGACAAGAAGGCCTACATCGAAAAGTGGGGCGGCAAGGTGGATCCCATCACCGAAGTGCTCTACGACACCGCCAGCCTCGCGCAGAAGACGTTGGATGCTGGTCTCGCGATGGAGACCATGCTGAGCAAGCCCCTGAAGAGCCGTGAGATCGTCATGCTCGACGACCTGCGGCACGCTTTCGAGGAACGCGACGACGCGTTGGACTCCGGTCATGTAAACCCCACGACGGGTGAGATCCTGCCATGAGCCGCAACCGCAAAAGCGCGAAGCAGGCCGGCCGCGACATGGAAAACTGCGTCGTCGACTACCTCAGCTGGGCGCTCGACACCGATGTGATCGAGCGCCGCCGGCAGGCAGGCAGCAAAGACAAGGGCGATATCAGCGGCGTGCGCTTCATGGGGCACAGAGTCGTCATCGAAGCCAAGAACACCGCGAAGATGGACGTCGCCCAGCATTTGCGCGAAGCCGAAGAGGAGCGCGGCAACGACGATGCTCTCCTCGGCATCGTGGCCCAGAAGCGACGCGGCATCGGTTTGAACTCGCACGAGTCGCAGGGCCAGCAGCTCGTCATGATGACACTCGAAACGCTCGCGCTCATGCTCAACGACGGCCAGGCATTAGGCCCGGAGGTCGAGAAATCATGAGTGTCACGAAGCACTACAAACGCGCCATCGAACGGATGAACGAGTGTCCAGGCGAGTGGGAGATGCTGTGTCATTCGAAGAACAAGCACTCTGCAAATTCTTACGCAAGTCAACTGCGTCATGGCAGCAATAAAGGGATGGATCCGGAGATTTATGGATTCCGAACGTTCAAGTTCCACGACGGTTGTTTTGGCGTCTGCGCTCAGAAATTGGAATGGTAAAGGAGCAAGCGTTGGAGACTTTCGCGAAGCTTGACAGCAAACTGTACCTGAACCCGAAGTGGATCATGTTCAGCACAGCTCATCCCCTGGCTGCCGTCGTATGGGTCGGCAGCATCACGTACTGCGTCGACAACCTCACCGACGGGTTCATCCCCGACATGATCGCCACTCGCGTGCTCGGCGCGGATTCCAGTGTCGCGCAGGATCTCGAGGAAGCAGACATGTGGGAGCGTGTCAACAATGGCTGGCAGGTGCATGACTTCCTCTCTGCGCAGCGCAGCCGCAAGGAGGTCGAGTCGTTGAAGAAGGCTCGTTCCGAAGCCGGCAAAGCAGGCGGCAGGAAGTCCGGTGAAGCACGACGAAGCAAAGCCGAAGCAGGTGCTTCGCATGTGGTTGAAGCAACCTCGAACCAAACCGAACCAGATACAGATACAGATACAGATACAACTACTCCCCCTACCCCCTCGAAGGGGGTGGTAGCAGCGGATTCGAAATCACAAGCCAACAGATTCACCGACGAAGCGTTCGACGATCTCTGGGACGCCTACCCAAAGCACTCGGGCTCCAGGCTCATCGCCCAGCAAGCGTTCACGAGCCTGTCCGGCACCATTACCGCCCCGATCCTGCTCGAATCGGCGAAGACATACGCAATAGCGGTCTCGAAGGGCGAGGTGCAGCAGCGCTACGTGCCGAATCTGAGCAACTGGCTGAGCAAGGGCCAATGGCGCGATTGGAAGCCCAAAGCCAAAACGGCACAGCCAGTGAGCGACGGTTGGATTCAGGATCACGTGACGCTCAAACTCCCGCCAGGAGCGGACGCGTGGGCAGCCAACAAGCGCTTCCGCCAGCTCGTCAAAACCGGATTGGGCAAAGAGCAGGCAGCGGAACAAACCATCAAGGAGAGTGCCAATGAAACTGCTTGAAAAACTGCTCCGGCGCAGCGAGAAGACTCTGCGATGTTGCGAGTACGAGTACTTGGAGCCGGTCTTCGGCTGGTGGGGTTGGTGCGTCGAATGCGGCAAGCAAGACGATCTGAACGAACACAACCAGTGCAGGGACTGCTGGGAAGACGAGAACGGAAACGAGTGGCTATGAGGTTCATCAAAGTTGATGGCACGATCGTGTGCATCGCCAAATTGAAATCAGGGTTGCTGAAGAAGATCATCAGCGGCGAGAAACAGTACGAAGTGAGAACGGAAACCCTACTCGGCGCTCGCCTCATCGCCTACACGGATCTCGGCGGACGATTGCTCGGGGTCTGGAGCATCGGCGAGGACTTGCCCTACGACCGATTCGAAGACCAAAGAGTGAGAGAAATGGCCGACATCGATGCAGAGACCTTCACCCATCTCTTCCCGCCAAACATTCCACGCCTCTGGGTCGCCAGAATCCACCACAAGATCACCGACGGTAACACCATCGACCACATCAAGAAACAGGCGCACCTATGAGTCAGATGATCGACCTCAACAAGGCCACCCTGCTCTGCGGCAAACGCGTCACTCTGAAAGCCGAAACAATCCAGTTGACGGATCGTCTCGCCGCCTTCGAAATCAGCTATGACGAACCGGACACCTATAGCCACGGATTCGGAACGACACAGATCCAATTCACCTTCGCCAAATACGACACCATCCGAATGCCATTGACAGAAGCCCTCAGCATAGAGGAGGCACCACGATGAAACACCTGAGCACTCCGCCGAAATCACGCCGCACGAAACCCCACTACGAGCACGTGACAGACAAGAAGAAACTCTCACTACTCGAAGCCTTCGCAAAACTCGGCCACACGATCGGCGAATGGCAATACGCATTCAGCACAGGATTCACGAAAGGAGCTTACGATGCACGCCAACGAAATGCTCACCCCCGGGGACGTTGACCACAAAATGTTCAACACAACCCGTCTCCACATTGGCTACCGGTGCGACGAAGTCGACGAATTCTGCAACCAGGCACGAGACACCATCCGCGAACTCGCCGACACCACGCTCGCCTACCAAGCCGAATGCGCCCGCCTCCGCAGGATCGCCAAGCAATGGTCCCTCCTCGCACTCAACCAACCAGAAGAAAACGAAGAAGAATCATGAGTCAAACAATCAAACGCGCCACGCAGATGATGCGCGACGGGCGTACCGACCAGGAGATCCGCGCCCTCACCAACCTCAACCCCGCAGTCATCACCTCAATCCGCGAAAGCCTCGGACGCCAACACCTGCTGCAAAAGAAGCACCAGGAATAAAAGAACCCGCCTCAAAGAGACGGGCTGACACCACGAACAGCATTCAGTCTAGTCCTTGAGAGCGGAGAAACCATTGACAACGACACACGAAAACCTATGCCCCACCTGCGAGCGCACGATGGATGACGACCGGGTGATCTGCAACGTTTGCGAGCGCGAATACGGTCATCGGCTGCACTGGTTGTACACGATTGGCATGCCCACGCTAAGAAGCGTTGTGTTCAAACAGGCATCGTTCGCAATCAAGTCGCCAGGGCATGCGAGTAAGGCGTTCGCTGGATTGCCGCTCAACGAGGAAGCGCACCAAATTTACGACGCTGCGGAACATGACCTGCAGTACCTGGGCGGTCTCCTTCAGTGGCAGCCATTGGGCGTCACCACCGATGGATTCACCTGTACTCTGCGCGAATGGGATACCCTACTCCCTCAACTCCGCAAGAACGCTGGAGCGCTCGCGGCGTTGCCCTCGGCTGGAAACGACTACCAGCAGATCACCCAGGACTGCGAACAAGTCAAGAAGCACATCACCAGGCAGTCGGAGAATCTGCTTGTGGGCATCTGTCCCGAATGCGAGAAGGAAACCTATGTGGATGAAGAGGGCGAGACCCAGCACGTGCGCACCAGCATCTACGCGCCCAAAGGCACCACGTATGCCACATGCCCGCGCTGCGGCACCATGCTCGACCTCATCCGCGTACGCGCCGACTACCTCGACTCAATAGGTGGTTTCGAGATAACAGGATCGCCACGGGATGCGAGCGCTTACCTACTCGAGCAGACCGGCGAGCATGTCCGGACGAAAACAATCTGCCAATGGTGGGACAGAGGCAAGCTACCCCATTCGATAAAGCTCAAGCGCGGCCAATACACATTCAATATCGGAGACCTCCTCGGATGCCTTGCAAACATTAGCTGAGGAAACCAGATGGTATAATGACCAATGTTATTCGTGTATAACGAATCCAAGACCCCGATACTCCACAAGGAGCCGGGGTCTTCGCATATCGCATGGGTGGTTGGCAGAGTCCGGCTTAATGCAGCACGTCGCTAGCGTGCCACATGGAAACGTGTCGTGGGTTCGAATCCCTCACCACCCGCCATCATCACCAGGAAGCAACTAGGAACCCACTAGGAAATCCGAGGCACCGCCATGATCACCTTCACTGTTGCCACCGCATATAGTCAGCCCATTCAGATCCAGGGCAAGCGCTACCGAATCGACAAGCGCGGCAGCCTCATCATCATCGGCCCCCACTTCACCACCGCCGCCACATTCCCCGCCGGATACTGGCAGAGCGTCACTCAGCATGCCCAGCAGTAACCCGCGATACGCGTTCGCCAGTAGGCGCAGGGAGATCCGCAAACGCGTCCTCGCTTACTACGACACATGCGCCATCTGCGGCAAACCCGTCGACAAGAGCCTCAAAACCCCGGACCCGATGAGCGCCGAGGTCGACGAGATCATACCCGTTAGCAGAGGCGGAAGCCCCATCGAATGGGGAAACGTGCAACTCACCCACCGTCGGTGCAATCGCATCAAAAGCAACAAAAGTCTCGCATGGGCCAGACACAAGCTCACCGGCGCACCGCTTCCCAAACCTAGGGCGACGAGCGTCCCCTTCACAACAAGCGGCCTCTGACATAACTCAACAGCAAGGAGGTCGCCTTGACTCAGCGCACCTCCGTATGCGAACACTGCCACAAGGAATTCAACGACGAATTCACCACCTGCCCGCACGTCTACTGCAGCGAGCGATGCCGCAGCCAATCAAAATACAGGCGTCAGAAACGTCACGACGGCTATGCGAAGACCGGCATGTGCGAAAGATGCGGGAACGAGCGAAAGATAGTAGCCCGCCAACTATGCAACTCCTGCTACCGCCAATGGCACCGCACCACCCACGAGACACATTATGAATGCGAATGCAAAGTCTGCGGAAGCCGCTTCACCAGCAGGCACCCGGATGCAACAGTCTGCTCACACAAATGCGCATCAGACCTCGCCTTCCAATCGGAAGGCTGGCAACAACACCAAGCCCGCGTGCAGGCCACCAAGAAACAACACAAGCCACCACTCACCAAAGAACAGAAGCACAAGCGCTGGCTCTCAACACTCTCACCACTACGCAGAGCATGGCTCCAACACGACACCGCCGCCTTCTTCAAAGAACTCAAAGCTAACAGCATCATCGACGAAGCAGGCTGCTGGAACTGGAACTACCTGAACAACAGCGGATACCCCGTCGCCACGCTGGACAAAAAGAAAGCACCACTGCACCGCGCCTCACTCGAGATGCGATACGGCAAGCCGCTCGGCACCCAGCAAGCACACCACATGTGCGGCAACAGCCACTGCGTCAACCCCAACCACCTGCAACCAGCAACAGCAGCAGCCAACATCGGTGAAATGCTCGCGCGGAAATCCTACGAAAACCGCATCAAAGAACTCGAACAATACATCCGAAACAAAGAACCAAACGCAGAAATACTCAACAGAATCAAATACGGAGACTGAGAAGGTGGGGACACCCCCGCCCAGAGCGCCCCAATTGTGCCCTCGGGTGCAGCGTCGTTTTACATACGGTCGTAATTCCACAGTGTTGCGTTGGTTTTCTTTTTCCACAGGAGGCTCATCTTGGCCGCCACTAAGACTCCGGGAAAGCACAAGACCGTCAGGAACGCCGCCAATTCGGGCGATCAGCGCCGTCTGCTCGTCGCTTTGCGCAATCTGATCGCCGACTCGCTGGATTCGGGCAAGGTTTCGCCACGCGACCTCGCCGCCCTCACCAAGCGCATCGACGACATCAGCAAGGAAATCGCTGCGATCGATGCCCAGTCAAAGGAAGGTGACCATGTCGTCGAAAGCGTCACCATCCCAGACGAACCTCTCAGTTGAGGGAGCCACACAACTGGTGCTCCCCCGCGATGTGGTGTCTACCGGCGAACCGAGTCTGAACGCCTTCGCCGCGGCGTTGGGCATGGGTTTCGACCCGTGGCAGCGTGACCTGAACCGTTTGGCGCTGGCGAAACGACAGGATGGTTCCTGGGCGGCGAGGAACAGCGACATGAGCATTCCACGACAAGCCGGCAAGACCCATGATGTGGGTCTTATCGCCGTGCATCGTTGCGTCCAGATTCCCGGGTTGCGTGTGATTTGGACGGCGCATCATTTCGCGGTCATCAAGGACACGTTCGAATCACTCGCGGAACTGGCGACCATGCCCGAAATGCTCTCGCAGGTCGACCCCGTTCATGGGATCCTCTCCGGGGCCGGAAACGAACAGATTCGCTTCCGCAACGGCTCGAGAATCTACTTCAAGGCGCGTGAGCGCGGAGCCTTGCGCGGCTTCAAGAACATCGGACTGCTCATCATCGACGAAGCGCAGATACTCTCCGACTCGGCACTCGCGTCCATGCTGCCTACACAGAACAGAGCCACGAACCCTCAGACGTTCTTCATGGGAACCCCTCCCGGTCCCAGAGACCAGGGCGAGGTGTTCACCAGGCATCGCACAAAAGCATTGAGCGGCGATACCGATTCGACGCTGTGGGTGGAGTTCAGCGCCGACCGTGACGCGAAGTCGGATGATCGGAGTCAGTGGATGAGGGCGAACCCGAGCTACCCCGAGCACACTTCCGATGAGGCGATCCAGCAGCTCCTCGACGATCTTGCACCCGACGATTTCCGCAGGGAAGCCCTTGGCATTTGGGATGAAGCAGTCAGCAATGTCGCCATCGATCCGAAGAAATGGGAATTTGGCAAAGTTTCTCAGCTACGACTCGGTGGCACGATGTCATTCGGATTGGACATGCCACCGGATCGTAGCAGTCTTGCGATCGGCGCATGCGTGAAGTATGACGACGGCACCGCCCATATCGAACTCGAAGCCTTTAAGGACGCTCAGCACGAGGGTACCGCGTGGGCCGTCGATTGGCTCGAGCAGAGATGGCCGAAGACTGCTGCTGTTGTCATCGACGCTCAATCCCCCGCTCTCTCGCTCCTCCCCGATCTCAAGTCCCGGCACATTCGCGTGACGGTGACGAACACCCGCGAGCTGGGTCAGGCGTGCGGCAGGTTCATGGACATGCTCAACGCCGGCAGCCTCCACCATCTTGACGACGAGAAGCAGCCACAACTGGCCGAAGCCGTCAAGGGCGCGATCATCAGGCCTTTGGGTGCCGGCGGCGCGTTCGCGTGGAACAAGCTCGGCTCCGACATCGACATCTCGCCGCTCGCGGCATGCACACTCGCGCTCCACGGCGCGTTCACCACGAAAAGACACCCCAGAAGAAAGCAGAAGGTGATGGTCTAATGGTCAACGGAATCGTCACCACGACGGGCAGCCCCTATCTGGATGTCTCCTCCACAGGTATCGGCAGGATAGATAACGTCCCCGACGAGGATCTGCGCGTCATTCTCAAGCTCTTGCAGGTGTGGAAAGACAAATATCCGAGGAACCTCCTGCGAGGTGCCTACGCGGACGCAAAATACCGGTTCAACGATTTCAGCATCAGCATCCCCGACCGCATCAGGGCGAAAGCGCAACCGATGATCGGCTGGCCCGCCAAGGCGGTGCGCTCGTTGGCGGATCTCTCCGTATTCGAGGGGTTCAGCGTTCCGGGTGACTCGGATCCTCATGGAATCGCCGAGCTGGCGGAGTCGAATTCCTTGGACATGGAAGTCCCGCAGGCGATTTCGAGCGCGTACACGCATTCGTGCAGCTTCCTCACCGTCTCGGGCGACACCGACGACGCCTCGCGGATTCTGATCACACCGCGCAGTGCGGATTGGAGTGCGGCCATCTGGGATCGCAGACGCCGCCGCATCAGCAGCGCCTTGACGATCACCGGCGATGACAAGTACGGCCGCATCACGAGCTTTACCGCCTGGCTTCCGACGATGATCTATGAATGCACGCGTTCGGGCGGATCATGGTCGGCCGAGCCGCGCTTCAACTTCCTCAAGAGACCACCGGTGGTGCCGTTCGCCTATGACGCACAGCTCAACCGGCCCTTCGGACGCTCAAGGATCACCCGATCCCTGATGTCTCTCACCGACATGGGTTTCCGAACCCTGGTGCGCATGGAGGCCACCGCGGAATTCTATTCCGTTCCGAAGCTGTGGTTTCTCGGCGCGGATCCCGACGCGTTCAGCACGGACACATGGAGCAGCCTCGTCAGCGCGATCAACGCCATCGGCAAGGACGAGGACGGGGACATGCCGCAGCTGCAGCAGATCAGCCAGGCGTCGATGCAGCCGCATTCGGACATGCTCAAAACCATCGCGCTCATGGTCGCCTCCGAGACCGCACTTCCCGTCAACGATCTCGGCATCACGATGGACAACCCCGCCTCCGCCGAAGCCATGGCGGCCGCGGAGCGCAAGCTGAGCCGTGAGGCCGATCGGCAGAACCGGCAGTTCGGACGTTCGCTCAAGGACGCGATCACAATGGCGGTCCAATACCGCGAGCACACTCCTATCATCCCGGATGATCTGACGCAGGTGCAGCCCGTATGGGCACCCACGCGGGAGATCAGCGACGCCGCGCGCAGCGACAGCTTCGGCAAGCTTGCCACCGCGATCACCGGGTTCGCCGACTCCGAGGTGGGATTGGCGCGAGCCGGACTCTCGCAGTCGGAGATCGTGCGCCTCAAGGCCGATCAGAAACGGCAGGCGGCTAGCGCCGCCATCGCGCAACTCGACGCGAAGCTCTCCACCGAGAAGGTTCAGGAGCCACAGACACCATCTGCAGATTCAACAGATGAGCCGCCTCGGGGGCAGCAGAGTTAAAGGCTAAGTTTGACGCTCTCGGAGTGGCCATTCGAGCCGGAGTCGACCCCGGCTCAGCGGCGCGAATGCTCGGCATCGGCAATATTGACTTCACCGGAGCTGTGCCGGTATCACTCCGGATGCCCAAGGAGGACACCGGAGACCTGGAAGAGAAATAAGGGAGGATGCCATGGATCTCAATGATCTTCATCTTTCCTCGTCCGTGCAGGAATCATTGCAGGAGAGTCTCGACGCCGCGCATGAGAAGTATGTGAAGGCCCTCGAGAAACTGCAGAAGGACGCCGTCGGTCTCGCTCAGGGAGTGCTCTACGAAGACGGCCTGGATCTTGCGGTTCTGCGCACCGAAGTATACGAACGGTATGCGACCCGGGCGAGCGAACTGTCGAAACAGTATTACTCCACGGTCAGAGAGCTGTGGAAGACGGCCGCCGGCGTCGATATGCCGGATTTCCCCATGGTGGACATCGACGCCGACCGCGCGGCATGGCAGGAGTTCGGTGGTTTCGCCGACACCGACTTCAACGGTCTCACCTACAAGCAAGTGGCAACCGGAGCGAATCGTTCCGGCATGGGATTCGACGACCTGTGGGCGAAAAGCACAGGAAAGATGGATGCCGCGCAGCTGGCGAACCTCGCCTCGCGCATCATCGCCACTGCCGCACGGCTGACGATGGAACGCAACGCCGCAGTGGATCCGACACAGCCCAGATATGCGCGCGTGCCCTCCGGAGCGACGACCTGCGCCTTCTGCGTCATGTGCGCCTCAAGGGGCTTCGCCTACAACAGCAGCGAAACCGCCGGAGAGTTGAAGCGATACCACCCCGACGACGACTGCCGCATCGTTCCGAGCTGGGGCAAGGGATCGGTGAAAGACTACGATCCCGATAAATATGCGTCCATGTACGATGCAGCGAAGAAGGATGCCGGCAGCACCAACGCGAAGAAAGTCGCGGCGGCGATGCGCCGCCTCTACCCGGACGACGTGCGAGATGGCCTCTACGAACAATCCGGAGAATGGCCAGAGAACGTCATTCGACCCTACGCAGCCGTCTGGAGACATGTGTTCGACGGGCACGGTCCGAACGCATCAGCTCCCGGCAAAACCCGTTTCCCCTCCGAATGGAGCGAGAAGAAGATCAGATGGGCGGTGCAAGAAACCATCATCTCCCCGGATCTCTCCATCCCAACGAAAGACGGAAACCGGGAGAACCGGTATAAGATTATCGAAGACCAGATCATCAGGGTCTGGCTGCAGAAGCGCCGTGACACCGGCGGCAGATTCATGATCAACACCGCACACCCCGTGACGGAGCAACAGAAGGAACGACTATGGCAACAGATGCACAGGCCTTAGAGGCCTACAGGCAGCTGAGGCCCTACTATTCCGGCCTCGACTCCGCGGAACTGGCGTCCCTCGACGACGGCATCGAAGCGGGAGAGCCGCAACTGGCTCTGAGCTGGCTTATAGCGGCCACGAACGAGCCCGGCGTCTCCGTCCCGCAGTCCGAGCTGCTCGACGCCTTCGCCCTCCTGTCCGATGACGACAAGGAAGAATACCGCGGCCTACTCGACTCGCCCAATGTGACAAAGGCAGCATAGCCAGCATTCCCATAAATTCTTAACCACCCTGCGGGGTGGTTTTTTTATGCCCCGGAAAGGGGCTTTTTTATTGCCCGAAAAGGGAGAAAGCAAGGAGGCACCATGCTCCGAAACCACTGGTATCTGCGATTCCACACCATCGCCGCAGAAAGCGAAGGTGGCGGATCAGACGAAGACGCACCCAACGAGAGCAGCTCCGCAGAAGAGTCGGGAAACAACGACTCGGGATCGGGGACTGACTGGAAGTCCAAGTACGAGGAGATGCAGAAGCATTCCCGCACGTGGGAGAAACGCGCCGAAGCGAACAAGACCGCCGTCGACGAGCTGGAAAAGCTCAAGGCCAGTCAGAAGTCCAAGGACGAGGAAACCGAGAAGCTACGCGCCCAAGTCGAAGAAACCGAGGCCGCGAAGCAGCGCAGCGAATGGGCCAAGCAGGTCTCCGAGGAGACCGGCGTGCCCGCCAACGCGCTGAAAGGCTCCACCTTGGAGGAACTGCAGGAGCACGCAGAAGTCCTCAAACCACTGATTTTCCCCACGCCGAAGGTCGGCGACCCGGGAAAACAGCCGGACAACAAGTCGGGTGACGAGCGCGGATTCCTGCGCAAGCTGCTCAGCAAGTGAACAATCAATCCCCTTTGAAAGGAAAACATCATGGCATTGGATTCCGGCAAGCTGACGCTGCCTACATCGGTCGCCACCGCGATCATTAACAAGGCGAAGGACACAAGCACCATCGCCACCCTCTCCCCCTCCACGCCCCAGATCTTCGCCAACGCGGACAACCTCGTGTTCAACGGCAATTCTGAAGCCGAAGTCGTCGAGGAAGGCGCGACCAAGTCCAGTTACGAGCAGGACGTCACTACCCTGACCGCGAAGCGATTCAAAGTGCAGACCACCACCCGCGTGACCAACGAACTGCAGTGGGCAGACGAGGACAATCAGCTCGAGATCATCAAGGCGATCCAGGAGGATCAGGCCGCTGCGATGGGCCGCGCGCTAGACTACGTGATCTATCACGCCGTCAGCCCCAAGACCGGTGACGTGCTCACCGGCTATGACAAGCTCAGCGAGAAGGCGGTTCAGGTCACCTCGGGCGAGGATGACATCTCCAATCTTGACGCGCTCGTCGATGCCGTCAATGATGTGTATGACATCAACGGAATCGCCCTGTCGAAGACATGGGCTTCCGTACTGCGCAAACTGCGCGTCCCAGCGACCGGAATGCGCTTCTACCCCGAGATTCCGATGAATCTTCAGGTTGGAACCCTCGACGGGATCACCGCCGCCACTTCCGGCACAGTCAACGGACGCAAAGCGAAGGAAGCCACGAACGTTCTCGCGTTCCTCGGCGACTTCAACCTCATCAAGTGGGGCATGGTCCGTGATCTCACGGCCGAGCTGATCCCCTATGGCGATCCCGACCAGACCGGCGTGGATCTGAAGGCGCATAACCAGGTCGCCTACCGCACCGAGGCCGTGTACGCCTACACCGTGCTCGACGCAAACGGGTTCGCCGTCCTCAAGTCCCCTGCCGCAGCGGAAGGCGAGTGATCATGACCTTCCCCATTCAGACGCTGATCGTCCAGAAGGCGAACAGCAAAAAGCACAAGGTTGGTCCGCTCGACGCTCCCGTCCAGCTCGTCAATCCTGACGGCAGCGCATTCTCCGGCGGCGCAGCATCAGCTGGAGCCAAAGGCGACAAGGGCGATACCGGAGCCGCCGGCGCTTCCATCACCGCGCTCGCCCTCACCACCGACGCGGATGGCAAGATCACCGGAGGCACAGCGACTCTCTCCGACAAGACCACGGTGCCCGTCACTGTGACCACTGCCGCTGCATGATGAGAGGAGGTCGTAATGACAGACGAAGAAGCACCTGCGGAAACCGATGGCACTGCGGCCTTCGCACAGGTCTCCGATCTCGCCGACCGCTGGCATGCTCTCACCGACGCTGAGACGACGAAGGCGAAGGTTCTGCTCGAGGACGCCTCGCAGAAACTGCGAGACGACTATCCCGACGCCGTCGCTGCTGCCAGTCCCATGACGCTCAAGCGCATCGTTTGCGCCATGGTGAAACGAGCGATGACCGTCGGCGACGACATGGCCGGCATTAGCCAGCACAGCGAAACCGACGGACCGTTCAACGCCAGCTTCACCTATTCGAACCCAGACGGTGACCTCTATCTGACGAAATCAGAGAAGAAGTCGCTCGGGGTCGGGGTGCAGAAGGCGTTCCACATCGATCTCGGAGGCGAGTGATGGAAGTCATCACCGTGTGGCGCGGAGAGGAAACCACTGACGTCGACGGCAATCCCATTCAGGGTAACCCGAAGCCTGTGGGCAGCTACTCCGCACTCGTGGCTCCCGTCACCTCCACCGACACTCCTTCAGACTCGTCTCTGGGCGTGACGGTGGGCTACACGCTTTACGTGCGCGGAGACCCCACCGGGATTCTTGACACCGACGTGATCGAGGTACGCGGAGAGAGACTGCCCGTGGCGGGGAAACCCGCCGTCTGGCAGGACCGTGCCGGTCATCACGTCGGTGACGTCATCACCGTCGCTCTCAAGAAGGGAGACTGAATGGGCAAGTCACGATTCGTGCTCAACCGGAAGAACTTCGGCCAGCAGATCCTGCATAACAAAAAGCTTCTCGACGACGTCGAGAAGCAGATGACGGCAGCCAAGGACGACGACGCGGTGAAGGTCTACCGCAACGACGATTACGATCACGGCAACGTGGTCGCCACCGCCCCCGCCTCGCTCGAAGCCAAGAACGGGACGCTCACGAAGATGCTCGGAAAGGTGCACGTATGAGCGCCCGGCCGAGTGTTACTCCCGTGCGCGTGGAGCATTACCTGCTCCCCTTCCTGTGCGAGGCTTTCCCTGAGGTCACTTTCTCCACGATCCGCAGCCGTAAAGAAGCTCCTTCGACCGAGTGCGTGCTGGTGGGCGAACCGCAGGGCATGGCCTCTCCAATCACTCAGTATGTGCGTCTCCGCATGAGCGTCTATGCAACACGGGCCGACATGTCGGGCGACTTCCAAACGGCTCAGGATCTCGCCGCACGTATCGCACATGAGATTCTGGCTCACGGAACCAATGCTCCCTTCGTGGATGCCGAACTCGATTCGGGCCCCATCAGGATGGCCGACGACACGCAGATCTTCGCTTACGGAATCATCCTGCTAACCGTCAGCGTCGCTTAGACGACAATGACGCATATCATCACAATTTCGCATGCCGCCACATGCCTTATCAAGCCAAGCAATTTTGAAAGGACATATGGCAATGCCAGATATCGATACCTCATACATGAGCTCGGGCAACAACGCCCAGCTCGTCCGCCTCATCAAGCAATACGCCCTCTTTCTCTACCATTTCGGAGAGGCCTACCAGGTTCCCACGAGCACTGACTGGACTCCCGGAGACAAGAAGCCCATTGGCTACAGCTCCGAGGATGGTGCGGTACTCCACCCCGAGGCGGGAGACGACACCGAGATCAACGCCCACAACGGCGACGTCGTCATCAGTGAGAACAGCGGCGGTTACTGGACCCTGCAGCTCGCCGGCATCGAAGCGCGCAAGGAAGTCGTCGAAGCCTACTTCGGTGTTACCGTGGGCGACGACGGTGCGATCCACGTCAAGGACGCCTCCACGTCGCAGAAGTGGAGCCTCGTACTGGCCGCATTGGATCAGAATGATCATCCGATCGTCCTGTCCGCGGAGTCCGCTCAGGTCTCAGACCGTGATGACGTGACGCTCGTCAGCTCCGACGTGATGCAGTTCAACCTCACGTTCAAGTTCTTCAAGGCCAAGTCCGGCTTCATGTTCGACGCGTTCGGCATGGTCCTCTCCGACGCCGCATCCACCACTCAGACCGATGACACCGACACGGGCGACACCACGCCGGACACGGTCGCCGTCGACTCGATCACCCTCGACAAGACGGAGTACGCGGTCGCCGTGGGTGAGACGGTGACCGCCGTCGCCACCATCGCGCCTAGCAATGCGACCGACCAGTCCAAGAGCTTCGCCGGCGAGGATGACACCATCGCCACCGTCGACGAGACCACCGGCGTGATCACCGGCGTGAAGGCCGGCACCACCAGCCTCGAGGTCACCACCCCGAACGGCAAGACCGTGACGGCGACCATCACCGTCACCGACGCCGCCTGATCCATTCCATCTCCCCCAAATACTCCCCGCGCGCGCAGATGGCGGTCTCGTGCGCGCGGGGTCATTCCCCACACCGCCGCCAATAAGCAAAATCAATTCATGATGTGAAAGAAGGACCGCCATGGCCGATTACAAGCCCGTAGAAATCAAGATCAACGAAACCGACAAACAGGAGCCGGTTCACCTCGACGTGCTCGGGATGAAACTCGACCTTCCCAACCTCAACTCCACGGACCTGCCCATCGAACTCGTTCAGATGATCCTGATCCTCAAGTCCAAGCCGATGCTCAGCGACGAGGAAACCAGCCAGGCCATGGCCGTCTTCCTGGCCTACTTCCAAGCGATGCAACCCAACTTCTGGAACAAGCTGCGTCTCACCGACCATGCGATGGAATGGCTCACCGGAACCGTCAAGGCGTGGGCGGTGGAAAGCGGCATCGACCCAAAAGCACTCTCCTGACCTACCTCTGGTGGGACAAGCGCGACGCCCTCGACTACGACTGGCTCACACGCTTCGGCACCGTCTACCGTCCCCTCAGATGGAGCGAATGGGAAAAGCAAAGAGAGAACCCCTCCCACAGCCGGCGTCCGACCATCGGCATCATGACCGCATGGGGACTTACACGCGAGATCCTGCGCGACAAGACCTCGCACAGCTTCCACGCGCTCGCCAAGAGCGCGTACGTGCCCACAGCCGAGGAAATGACCGCGTGGGACATGCTCGCCGCCGAAAAGAAGCTCAAGCAGAGAAGCTACCGCCCGTGGACGGACAGTAAGAACGACTACCTGCGCCCACCCCACCAGGCGCGTCTGCTCACCAACAAGCAATTGCAAGGCCGTGAAAAGCTCAAGGCCATGTTCCACATCAAAGACACGCAGTAAAGCCCTCACCGCCATGAGAGCGAATCCGAAAGGAGAACTCTCATGGCCCAGAACGTGGGAACCGTCTACGTGGAAGTGCTCCCCTCCGGCAAAGGCTTCGGCCGGAGCATCGAAGGCGACATCACCACCGCCGCCACCTCCGGGTCGAAAAAGGGCAGCACGTCGATCATCAGCAAGATCGGTGGGGCTTTCGGCAAGGTCGGCAAGCTCGGCGTCGGAGCCATCGGCACCGTCGCCACAGGCATCGTGGGACTTGCGGCAAAAGGCGGTTTCGAACGCGCCCTCAACATCGAGAACGCGCAAGCCAAGCTCAAGGGCCTCGGCCACAACAGCAAATCCGTGACCGCCATCATGAACGACGCCCTCAAATCGGTCAAGGGCACCGCCTTCGGACTCGGCGACGCCGCAACGGTCGCCGCCTCCCTCTCCGCATCGGGCGTCAAACAGGGGGGTCAGCTGCAGCACGCGCTGAAGGGCGTGGCCGACACCGCGCAGATCAGCGGCAGAAGCCTCACTGACATTGGCACGATCTTCGGATCCGTCGCCGCTCGGGGCAAACTCCAGGGCGACGACATGCTACAGCTCATGAGCAGCGGCGTCCCCGTCCTCCAGATGCTCGCCACCCACCTGCACACCACCAGCGCCGCCGTCTCCAAAATGGTGTCCGACGGCAAGATCGACTTCCAAACCTTCGCCGACGCGATGGAGGAAGGCATGGGCGGTGCCGCCCAGAAAGCCGGCACGACCTTCATCGGAGCGTGGAGCAACGTCAAGGCGGCGCTCTCACGACTCGGCGAAGGACTTGCCACACCCATCCTCGACGGCCTCCGCGACCTCTTCAACCAGGCGATCCCCCTCGTCGACAACTTCACCTCCACCCTCACACCCCT
Source organism: Bifidobacteriaceae bacterium (assembly GCA_022651005.1). Lineage (GTDB taxonomy): Bacteria > Actinomycetota > Actinomycetes > Actinomycetales > Bifidobacteriaceae > JALCQC01. The sequence goes on along the minus strand of JALCQD010000002.1, from coordinate 462,731 downwards.
CATGACCAACGTGGGCAAATCACTCCAAAACGGACTCACCACCGCCATCCCAAAAGCGATCAAAGCCTTCCAGCAGCTCGGAGCGATCCTCAAGCCACTCGCCATCCCCCTCTCGAACCTCGCCGAGGAAATCGGATTCACCTTCGACCAAATTTCAGGATCTGCGTCAAGCATGGGAGCGGGACTCAAGAGCATCTTCACCGGCATCATCCGAATTCTCTCTCAGGTTATTGGAACCACCTCTGACTTGATTGGACAGGCAACGGGCTACGCGCTTGTTGCTAAAGCTGCAGAAGCCTTTGCGGGAGCTCTAAAAACTCTGGGCGACACCCTGAATTTCGTCGCAGATCATTACAAAGCGATCAGCATCGCGCTCGCTGGAATCGGGACAACCTTTGCCGCCATCAAGATCAGTAGCACTATTGCCAAGGCCTCGAAGGCCCTTGGAGATCTAAAGGCTGTAATAGAACTAACGTCAGAATCCGCCAGAGGCGGCAACGGAATGTTCTCTTCGCTTTCTGAGGCCATCGGCGCACTTGCTCCTAAGACAGGAACAGCAGTCTCCGCAATAGGAAAAGTATCTGGAAAGATCGCTTCTATCGTCACGGCCTCAAAAGCAGCAGGCGGTGGTCTGACTGGCCTTTCCTCTGCATTGGGGCTCGGACCTTGGGGTCTTCTTGCAGCAGCAATTGCCGCGGTTGTCGGAGCTCTTACATGGTTCTTCACTCAGACTGACGCAGGTCGTACGGCGTGGAGCGCGTTCGTTTCGTGGCTGCAATCAGCATGGCAGGCTGCCTCGGATTTTCTTGTGGGCATCTGGAATGGCTTGGCCTCGTCGATCGGTCCCGCGCTCAGTCAGATTGGCAGTGTCATTTCCTCTGTGCTATCTGTAATCCAGTCCACTTGGAACTCCGTGTGGAGCAGTGTGGGCAGCTTCTTCATGAACATGTGGAATGGTCTGGTCGCAACCGTCGGCCCTGTCATCACGGGAATTTGGAATGCGATCAGTCCCGGACTCATCCAGATTCAGACCGCGTGGAACAACGCGTGGACGGCTATGAGCGGCCTTTTCACCGCGCTCTGGGATCGATACGGTCCCTACATCACTCCCCTCCTGCAGGGGATAGGAGTGCTGATCCAGACATGGCTGAGTCTCGTCCAGACAAACTGGTCGATCGCATGGACGATCATCTCCGGCGTCCTCACCACCGCATGGAACATGATGATCGCCTATCTCGGCCCCGTCCTCACCGGATTGGGAACCCTGATCAGCTCCGCGCTCTCGGTCATCCAGATCGCATGGTCGACCGGATGGGAAGTCATCTCGACGGTGGCCACCACCGTGTGGGACATCATCAGCACCACCATCGGCACTGCGATCAGCGTCATCCGGACGGTGATCTCGACCGCATTGAACGTGATCAGCACCGTCTGGAGCACCGCGTGGACCGTCATCAAGACAGTGCTCGTCACCATCTGGAATCAGATCTCCACGGTCGTCTCCACCGTGCTTAACGTCATCGCCGGCATCATCCGAACTGTCACCGCGATTATCAAGGGCGACTGGCAGGGAGCGTGGAACAACATCAAGGGCATCGGCCAGACCATCTGGAACGGCATCAAGTCACTGATCGGGACCACGATCAACGGCATCGCAGGCGTCATCAAGAGCGTTCTCCACGGCATCAGCAGCGCGTGGAACGCGGCGTGGAACGGCATCAAGGGTGTCGCTCTGAGCCTCTGGAATGGAATAAAGGGAGTCATCGGCAGCGCCATCAACGGAGTCGCGGGCGTCATCAAGAGCGTTCTCCACGGCATCAGCAGCGCGTGGAACGCGGCGTGGAACGGCATCAAGGGATTCGTCGTCGGAATCTTCAACGGCATCAGGGGCGCGGTCTCCGCCGGAGTGAACGGACTCATGAGCATCATCGGCGGAATCAAGGGAAAGATCACCGGGTTCTTCTCTGGTGCCGGCAGCTGGCTGCTTGGCGCTGGAAAGGCGATCGTCGGCGGGCTCATCAACGGCATCAAGAACATGATCGGTGCCGCCAAGAACGCCATCGGCGGAGTCATGAGCGGCATCAGCAAGCTGATCCCCCATTCCCCCGCGAAGGAAGGACCCTTCAGCGGCCGGGGCTGGACGCTGTATTCGGGCCGGGCAATTGTCGACGGCATGGCCCAGGGCATGAGCCAGCGCCAGAGCAACCTCACGAGCACGCTCGATTCCATCATGAGCGATGCACACAAGCAGGTCAGCGGCCTCAACAGCGATCTCTCCGCACAGGTATCCGGTGGATTCTCCGCGCAGATGACCTCTTCGGGAACTGAGTCCACCGATGACACCCTCGCGCGAATCCTCGCGTATCTGCAGGGCGAGCTCGGCAACGACATTGCGTCGAACGCTCCACGGTTTCCTGATTCTCGGACTTTCGGAAGGTTGGTGAGGGCGAATGCTTGAACTCGAGTATGAGGCCGGGGTCACGGGTGAACGCATCGGATTGGACGGGCCAGATCTCTTCGTGGGGTATGCGCTCGACCTGCATAGTAGCGAATGGTCATACGAGCTGGGTGCTTCGGCGCTCGGCTCTGTGGCCCGCAAAGCACGCGAAGGGAAACTCACGCTGCAGTCCACGTCCGATGAGGCCGTGGACGCCGCACGCAGAGTCTTCGACCGCGATGTGGCCAAGAATCAGCCAGGAAAGCTCTGGTATCGCAACGAGCTCTTCCAGCGATGCTTTCTCACGAAGGCGGAAGCATCGACCGTCGCTGGACGTTTCAAGACGCTTGACATGACGGTGACGTGGCTGGACGGGGTGTGGCGGAAACCGGTGCTCTACAGTTTCATGCCTTCCGACATGAAGCAGAGCGCTTTCCTCGACTATGACTTCGATTATCCGTATGACTACGGGGCGTCGTCGCTCGCCGTCTCGCTGAATCCGACGAGCCTCCTGGACTCTGGCTTCCAGCTCATCATCTACGGGCAGGCTCTGAGCCCGGCCATCACGATCGCGGGCAACAACTACCAGATCAGCAACCTCACCGTGCCGTCCGGCGGATATCTGACCGTGGACTCGCTGGCGAAGAAGATCACGATGACGACGCAGGCGGGCGTCACCACGAACCAGTTCGCCAACGGTGAGCGCAGCACCGGCCTCGGCAGCGGCAATTACATTTTCCAGCCGATTCCTCCCGGTGTGCAGCCCGCCAGTTGGGATGGCGGTTTTGGTTTTGACCTCACCGTATTTGAAGAGGAGGCGGCACCACCATGGGCACAGACTCCAGTGTCATCGTCACCAGTCGCAGCGGCATAGATCAGGCCGCTCTCCTCGACCCGACCTTGGATCTGGCATATGGGAGCGATGAGAACGACTTCGAGCTGAGCTTCTTGGATCAGCTGCCGGCGGACGGTGATTTCGGCCAGGGCAGCAAATTCTATGTTGAGAACACGGAATACGGCGGCATCGTCGACAGTGTGGAATCCGCCGTCAAAGGCGGTGTCACGACCATCACCTATTTCGGACGCACTTGGTCGGGAATGCTCTCGAACAAGATCGTCAGCCCGGATGCGAACACAGACTATCTGATCGTCTCCGGGGACCTCAAGACGATCCTCACGACCATCGTCAAACGGCTTTCGCTCGATGCGCTTTTCATCGTGGATACCCTCACCAGCAATCCGACGGTCAAATTCCAGTTCGACCGGTATGTGACGGCGTGGGACGGCATCAGGAAGATGCTCACCTCGAGCAATCTGAAACTGACTCTGAAGTATCTCAAGGGGAAGGTTCATGTCAATGTCGCGCCTACACAGGATTGGACGGACGAGGTTGACAGTGATCTCTTGGATTTCACGGCCAAACGCGATTACAGGATTGTCAATCATCTGATCGGTCTCGGCCAGGGCGAGCTGAGAGCTCGCGCCATCAGCCATTGGTATGCGGATGCTGCCGGCAAGGTCTCGCAGAAGCAGTCGCTTTTCGGCGTGGACGAGGTGTGCGCCACCTACGACTACTCGAACGCCGGCGCGGACGAATTGGCGACGGAGACTCAGAAGAAGCTCACGGAGCTACAGTCTCAGGGCAGCATCGACGTCACGTTGCATGATGGTCATGTTTTCGATCTGGGAGACACGGTTTCGGCCAGGGACAACACGACCGGCCTCAAAGTCTCCGCCACGGTGACGAAGAAGATCGTCAAGATCGATGGAGGCTTCCTCAGCGTCTCATATGAAGTCGGCAACGAGACCAGCTCGAGCACGTCGCTCTCGGGCACTGCGGAAGCAACGGTCGGCGGCCACGTCTACTACGCGGGTGCCGGCATCACCCTTGCTGATTACACCTTCAGCGCGGAGGTCAGCAAATCCGATCTGACGGCGATCCAGACCACTGTCACCACGGCCAACAAAACCGTCAGCGACATGAGCGCCACAGTGGGCAGCCTCAGCGATACCGCCACCGCCCACGGAACTGCGATCACCAAGGCACAGTCCACTGCAGATGCCGCGACGAAGACCGCCGGCAGCGCAGTGCAGACGGTCACGGGCACAGCTCCCCTCGCGGCCACCCGCACCAACAATGACGTCACGCTCTCAGTCTCCACTGCATCTGGAACGACGGCCGGCCTCATGAGCGCAAGCGACAAGACGAAGCTCGACGGCATCGAGGCCAAAGCCAACGCCTACACGCTGCCGACAGCAACACCCGAATCTCTCGGCGGTGTGAAACCGGACGGCAAGACCATCACCATCGACGCGACCGGCACCATCACGGCGCACGGCGAATCCGAAGCCGCAGGCTTCCTCGCCGCATGGCCCATAGGCAGCATCTACGAAACAACTCAATCCACCAATCCCGGTGACGCATATGGCGGCACCTGGACCCAACTGCCCTCTCTCGGGGGCTTCCTCTGGAAAAGGACGGCATAATGACAGTCGAACTCGTAACCGGTTTCGCCGGCGAACCACACGTCAGCAGCGATGACATCGGAAACTTCCAGGCAGGCGTCTACGCGCAAGGCACCTACGTTCTCTCACTCGGACAGAATCCCCTCCAGTGCACGCTCAAGGACGCCAACACCGTCACAGTGAACACGGGATCACTGATCTTCAATGGACGCTTCGTGCGCATTGTGTCCGAAACGGTGACGCTCGAGGCCGGCACACAGGGGCAGAAGCGCAACGACCTCATCGTCATCCGCTATACGAAGGACGCCTCCACCGGAGTGGAAACCGCCGCGCTCGCCGTCGTCAAAGGAGCAAACACCACGGGGACCCCGGCTGACCCGGCAATAGCCACCGCCACAATCCTCTCCGGAGCAACAACGTCTGAAGCAGTCATCGCACGAGTCACGATCGACGGACTCACCCCCGCCACACCGGTCATGGTGGTACAGACGATGCGCGCCGCCAAGACCGTCGACAACGAGAGCGCAAAGAACAAAACCGATATTGCTTATCTGCAGACATCGGTGAAAACAAACATCACCAACATTGCTGCCAACAAGACCGCTGCCGCCAAAGCACAGTCCACTGCAACTGCCGCTCAGTCCACCGCGAACACTGCAAACTCGTCCATTGCGTCGGTCAAGAATCTGACGACCACCGCTCAGTCAACTGCCAACGCTGCGAAGACTGCGGCTGCTACGGCGCAGTCAGGTGTCAACACGAACAAGGCCGCGCTCAACGGGACAGGAACACTGACCGCTGTCAGTCCATTCCAGGTCGCAAGCGATGTCAAGACCCTCTACGCGACGAAAATCGGCAGGATGTGCTTCCTCAATGGCCGCCTGGTGAACAATGGTGGTGACATCAAGCTCACCACATGGGGTGCGGGAGTCAAGATCGCCACCTGCAGCCTTCACCCGAAACAGACCGCAGGCTTCACTGCGCAAGGCAACGTCGCCAACGACGTCAGCTTTATCGACGTTCACACAGATGGGAGCATCTGGTACCGAGTACACACCGCGCACACCTGGGCCAACGGCAGATATGTCGACCTCGACGGTATTTTCTTCGTTTGCGCCTGAGGAGCCACGTTGCATCTGCTTCTCAATGACATTCTCTCCGGCATGGGAGGCGGAGCCGGCGTCATCGCCCTGCTCGGCCTCATCATCAAACTCTTCCCAGGCGCATGGCACAGGTTCTGCGTCGCCGTCGCCGCCGGAGTGATCCTCTCCAAACTGCCCTCCGACTCCGAAATCGCAAAACTCGTCGCACAGGTCAGCACAGAGGACGAATACCACCGCAAATTCGACGAACGCATGGACGAAGTGCAGAAAGACCAGATCAAACCCGTCATCATGCAGCTCATCGGGCTCCCCGGCGACCACAGCAAGGAAGTCGCCTACGAACTCGACAAACTCGAGGAACTCGGTGCAGACTGCTGGATCAGTCTCAGCGTCGGCAATGGACAGGCCGTGTCCTGGCTGTCCAATCCCTCCGTCGAGGAGAACGTGAACTTGATCGGCTACGCCGGAGCCCGTGGTTTCGCGATCGGCGACTTCACAACGGAGAGCAGCATCACGTGGAGCGCCATGTGGAGCGGGGCTTTCAGACTCCGCTCGGGAGTCAGCCTCACCATCACGCGTCTCGTCTGAGTCTCATCACATTTCAATCAAGGAGCAGTCTTGGGTCCTCAAATCTTCACCGTCGAATTCGAGCAGCAGCTCATCATCACTGTGCTGACGCTGGTGCTCGGCGGTGGCGGTGGTATCGCCATCTGGCTGGGCAAAAGGCGATCGAAGAAGCAGCAGGCGGCGGACACTGCGACTGTCGACGCCGACAATGCGAAGGACTTGAGCGACGCCTACAGGACTCTTGTGGAGTCGCAGGTGAATCTCCTCGTCAAGCCCTTGAAGGAGCAGGTGGCGAAGGATCACGAGCAGATCGAGCATCTGGAACAGCAGCAGAAGAAGCTCTTCGCCGCCACACGGTACGGGCGCGAGCTCGGTCATTGGCTGGCCGACACCTGCGGCTTCTTCCCGCCCGAATGGCTCAAGACCCATCCCAAGCCCCACTTGCCGGACATTCTGAGAGAGGACTTCGGTGACCTCACATGAGATTTCTTGAGGCTTTTCTCCGCGTGGTGATGGCTGTGACGTGGCTCCTGCTCGTCATCACGGCTCTTTTCGTGCTTTTCTGCATTCCTTTTCTCCTTCTCATGGGTGTCGGCTGGCTCGCGCAGCTCATGCCCGTTTTTCATCTCTCATAGCTTCTGAAAGGAGTACATAAATTGAAGAATTGGACCACCCTCACCGCTGATGAGAACCGGATTCTCAGCAAGCACTTCTCAAGCGGCCGTCAGGGCCACAAGATCCGGTATGTGGTCGTGCACCACAATGCCGGCAACCTCACCATTCCGGGTTGCTATTCGGTGTGGCAGACTCGTCAGGCGTCGGCGCATTATCAAGTCGATGCTGCTGGGCGCATCGGCCAGTTGGTGTGGGACAAGGACACCGCATGGCATGCCGGCAACTGGGTCGCGAACTGCGAGTCAATCGGCATCGAGCACGCCGACATTTCCAGCAGTCCGTGGAAGGTTTCCGAAGCGACTTTGGATAATGGCGCGCACCTGGTGGCTGCGATCTGCAAATACTACGGGCTCGGCCGTCCCTCTTGGGGAAAGAATGTTTTCCCGCATGCGCACTTCCAGGCCACCGCCTGCCCCGCCTCCCTCAACGGAAGCCAGCAGGCCGCTTACATCGCACGCGCTCAGAAGTGGTACGACTCCGTGACCGGAACCACCGTGAAAACCTCGGTCAAGGCCACGACGCGCAAGGCCGCGAAGAAGGTCGGGACGCTCGCCGTGGACGGCTACTGCGGCCAGTCCACCATCAGTAAGTGGCAGCAGGTCATGGGCACCACGGTCGATGGCATCGTCTCCGGACAGGTCAAGCCCTCTGGGAACTGGGGGCGGCCGAATCTGGTGACCGCTTTCGTCCGATACGACTCGGGCACTGGAAGCAACCTCATCAGGGCCGTGCAGAAACAGCTTGGTCAAAGCCAGGACGGCTTGCTCGGCCCCGGCACGATCCGAGCGATTCAGAAGCATCTGGGCGTCTCACAAGACTCGTATTTCGGCCCCGGCACCGTCAAGGCCCTGCAGAAGCGCCTCAACGACAACAAATTCTAAGGAGAAAAACAATGGAAGAAAACACTGAAGACACCATCATCGGTGAGGATGTGCTCGAAGACACCGACGAAATGGGACAGGGATACAAACCCACCTTCAACACCACTGTGCGCACCGTGGTCTACGTCGCCGGCCTGATCGCCTCCGTCGTCGGCCTTGGATTCCTCACCTTCGGCGATGCCTCCGTTTCGGCTTTCATCAGCACGGCCGCAGGCGTCGTCACTGGTGGCTTCGGAGTGGTCTACAACCCCACCCGATTGGCAGCCAAATAGCATGTGACATTGGTATGCAAATGGACTCATTCGCAAAAGCCCCTTGCTCCCCCGCTGAACTGCGCCCCATTTGTTGGACTGAGAATTAAGTTCGATGAATGGAGGTGCGATTCACCGCCGGAGTAAGGGGCTTTTTCTCGTTTCAGATGAAAACCGAAGGCCAGAAGCTATCATGCAGGCATGAGTGAAAAGGAATCGTCAGCAGGAGAAACCAGACACGAGAAGGCACGGCCGTCACACGACCCCGAACTGAGGTTCCTCAGGCTGAAGGGTTTCCTGATCGACACACGTTCGCATGACAGTGTCCCAGCGCGACGAGAGGAAGCACGCAGAGATCTCGAAACTCTCACGCCGGAATCCAGTGACGCGCAGATTCGTTCTCTGGAACGCAAATGGCACCGATAGAGTCACTCGAAGACAATGAATCCGTAATGACTTCCGAGAGGCACAACATGCATGTGTGTCAACAACTCGGCTTCGATCTCGTCGTCGGTTGCTTCAGGGTCTAGCATCATGGTCCAAGTGTGGCAGAGGATCCAGAATCCTGCAGAAACCAGCCTTGATTTTGTGGACAAGTGGATAAGTGCTCGAATCATGCGGTTTAGGGGCCTCCTAGAATCCCACGAAAAACCCACAGAAAACCCACAAGAAGCTCAAAAACACTAAATTTACGTGAGATACGCGATAATCGAGAAAGTGCCGAAATGCGAAGCGGGAGTAGGTCTCATTGGCTGAAACCTACTCCCGCTTGAACCGCTAAATGGTCGGGCCGGCGGGATTTGAACCCGCGACCCCTTGACCCCCAGTCAAGTGCGCTACCAAGCTGCGCTACGGCCCGACGAATGCTCACAAGAAGGGGTAAAACCACCTTCTGCAAACACCTTGTATAAGATAGCACGCCCACTCGATTGTCAGCGCGCGGGCGTGCCGCGAAAATCTCACACCGCCGTGTATCCACCATCCGCCATAAGAACGGATCCTGTCACATAGCTCGCATCATCAGAGGCGAGGAATCCGATGACAGCGGCGATTTCGTCTGGCTGTGCAAGGCGTCCAATTGGCTCCCTGCTCACCATGACGGAACGCACGTCTTCGGGAAGGCTCGCCAGCAAGGGTGTATTGATGTAGCCGGGGGCAACGGCGTTTACTCGAATGCCGAGCGGTCCGTATGTTGCGCCGAGCGATCTCGAGAGATTTGCCACTGCCGCCTTTGCCGCCGAATACGCTGTGCTGTTGGCCTGCCCCACAACGCCAAGGATGGAAGAGACGTTGATGACGGAACCATGGCCTCGTTTCATCATCTTTCCGAGCGCATACTTGTCGCAGAGAACTGTTCCACGCAAATCGATGCCGAGTACTCTGTCCCAATCCTTCATATCCATCTCGTGCAGCAAGCCCTTGGCCTCTGACACGCCTGCGTTTGCTACAAGGACGTCGAGAGTGTCGTCTCGGTCGCCAATATCCATCAGATGCGCCACAGATTCCTCATCAGTGACATCAGTCTCAACGAATTCGCCCACGCCACCGGCTTCAGCAATCTCTTGCACGACATCTTTGCCACGAGCATCCACATCACCGATGACGACTCGCGCTCCACGCCCCGCGAACAGTAGCGCTGTGGCGCGGCCCAATCCCGAAGCCGCTCCCGTCACAACAACTGATTTTCCCTTCATGGCGGCCGTCTTTGGCGCACCTTCCTTGTTCTTCGTGTCCACAATGACACCTCGCTTTCACCCTCATTTTAAAGAGCAAAGTCTGAGAATCGCATTAATGCGCGCTTCTTGGAATCCACGCGCAATGCAGTCCGCGAAGCCACTTGCGTTGATGCCACGCAGTGATCGTCCACGCGAGGCCTAGGAGCGCAATGGCAGGCACCTCCCACCATCCAGCCACAGCAGATCCCGTCGCTGCCAAGGATTTTGGCGCGGCCGTCCTCGTGCCCGTTACCAGAAGGCGTTGAGTATTGACGCCATACGGAGTGCACGTCAGCAACGTTGCCTCATCCTTGCCAGTGATCGGTCTGATAGAGGCGACGTCGTTGGGATTCACCACAGCAACCGAACTGACTTTGTAATAGATCTTGTGCCCAAGAACCGTGAAATAGAAAATGTCGCCTTTCGTGACTCTGTCGAGTGCGGTGAAAAGTTCCTTATCGGGCAGACCCCGATGTGCCGCGACCACTGCACGCGTTCCCTTACCGCCCACGGGGAGAGCCGTAGACGCTACATGACCCACGCCATTTTCGAGAGCCGTTTCCCCGGTGCCATGCCAGATTGTCAGATGAACGTTAATGGAGGGAATGGTCACGGTTCCCATCGCCCCATGATCTTGAGCAAGCTCTGCGGAATAACTGGCAGGAACTTTCTCTCCACTCGCCATGCGGTGATTGTAAGAGACGGCGCTAGCCCATTCTTCTTGTGCATTTTTGCTCGTTGAATCGACACTTGAGGCAAGGTTATTTGCGTGCACGGCAAAGATCTCTTGTTCGATGAATGGAGTCACAAGAATCGCGACCCCACAGCAATAAGTACGGCCGCAAAAATAACAAGGAAAACCCACTCTCGCTTCCCGCGCCGCCGATATCTCATCTGCGTGCGTGACAGCGGAGCGGGCTTTCCTAGAATGTCATTCCATGATGACGGCATGAAAGTGTCTGCTTCTGCATCCATCATGGAGGGAAATTCTTTCATCACTTTATTGATATAACTACCGTTCAGCGGTTGATGCGGAGACTATTGCGCTTACGGACGGCAACAATCGTCACGGCCGCGCCACCTCCGAGAACAAGCGCACCTGTGAGCAGCGTCATCAGAAGACCAGCGCCGCCGGTTGCAGGTAGTTCCGTAAGCGAATTGATATTCTCGACTTGTGCGATATATGTCGTCGAGGTGACGTTTCCTTTCGCATCTTTCTCATATGTGTTTTGCTGAGAGGTGAGGCCGGCTGCATCTTTCCCCTCAATAGATACAGATGGAATCGAATCGTCCGTGTCCTCGTTCACAGTAGCTACGAAGCTCGGCAGTGACATGTTGAGATAGCCAGTAGGAGCCTTTGTCTCTTGTACAAGATAATTACCGGCCCCCAAGTTGGTGAAGACAGCAAGACCGTTGGCGTCGGTGGTGAAGGGCGTTGCGGAGTCACTCGAGTCAGCTTCCGACCATGTCTTGGAATCAGCGTTCCAGCTCATCCATTTACCCGTGTCTTGATCTTCGATGGTGAATTGGGCTCCGGCAAGCACCTTCGTAGTATCTTTTTCATCGACTTTCTTCACTGAGAACGAATTCTGCGTGAGAAATGCTTGATCGGAGAGGTCAGTGTTTTCAAACTTTGATCCCGAGAGCAGAGTTGCATCTATGGCTCCCCACACGCTGTGAGTGTCCGTGCCATCCGCTGTAACAGAATAAGAGAGAGTGATTGTTTTGCCGGCGTAGTTTTTCAGTGCATCGTTCGAAACAGTGAACGTGATGTTATCTGGATTATCGCTTGTTGCAGTTGACGCTTCTGTGACATCTTTGGTGACGTCCGTCCCGTCGATCTCTGCCTTCATGCTGTTGGACTGATACGTGAGACCCGTGACAGATTCGCCGAAGCTCATGGAGGATGCGACGTCACTGGACAACAAATTGAACGTCACTTTGATATTTTTCGTCAGTCCGTTTGTCGCAGTTCCGTGGTCATACCATTTGCCGTCGGGTTCCTCGACCGTGATATCAGGCTTGGTCGCGAGTCCCTTCACAGCAGCGGTCCCCAGCGTCTGCTTTCCCAGCGTTGTGATGTTGCCGTCGGTTGAATCCACGATCATCGTATAGCCATTAGTGTCGGTAACAAGATACATTCCCGGATTGGGAAGAGCGGTAGTTACTGCGGCGCCAGCGCCCTCTGCCGTATCCGCGGCGGTTGCCGGGAGCTGTGAGCTTGCGGCCAAGGCATCCGCCACTTTACGAATGGTTGTCGCATCGGTCAATTTCGCAAGAACTTCTGCGTTAGCGACGCCACTTTCCTCCTTGACTCCTGCAGTGGCAAATGCGTCAGTAATCCAAGAAGATGTTGCTGCGTCAATATCGGAGACGCTGACGGAAGCCCATGTATTTGCGTTGTCTCCCGCAGTGGGATCTTCGTAACTACCCAGTTGGTAGAACTTGAATGAATGTCCTTTAAGGTCTTCGCCCGTGAGGGTTATGCTCGCGGTCTCGCCTGTATCCGCAGCATTCGCTGTGACCGCACCACCCAACGCCATACCAATTGAGGCACACAAAGCGAGAGCGGCCACAGCTCCGCGCACAATCCTCGTAGAGAAACGATTCGAATAACTTTCGCCTAAGCGCATATTCTTCCTTCGGATATATATGTTTATCTCCCGAATCCTCGAGGCATTTGACCTGTTTCTTCACTCTCATCAATAACGTTAGTAAGACAACCTGAATGTTTCATTTCACTCTTGTTATTCGAAACGCTTCTATAATGTCGCGAATTACTCACCCGGCGCTCTCAGATTTTGAGCCCGAGTGCTCCTCGCATGCCATCTACATTGAGCTTGACGATTTTCTTCCGAAGCTGCTCTGGAGTGAAATTCGTTCTCCCCCGCAATCGCATCCGCAGCATTGTCAGCATGGTTCCGCAGGAGAATGTGACGTACAAAAGCGCGTCGTCGTAAGGAATTTTACGTGCCACGGAGAGGCGGTGCGCCATGAGTTCGTTTATTTCTTCCCACGCACCCCTCACCCGAGGCCAGTACTTGTCTTGGAAAAGAACGTATGAGTAAAACTGCTGATGACTTGCGAAGAACCTCGACAAGACGCTGATCAGCAGACCGCGCGTCGAGAGATAGTCCTCTACGTCGTGAGCCTCTAGCATTCCAAGCAGTTCGGCACGAGCGTCGGCGATATAGGTATCCACCAGATCCGTCAACGTGTCGTAATGAAGATAGAACGTCTTTCGATTGATGCCCGCTCGTCGGGCGAGCGCCGCCACGGTGATGGACTCGTCTCCCGCCATCAGCATCTCCTCGAACGCGGTTCTGATTGCTTTCTTTGTTCTCACGGTTCTAAGATCGCTGGAACTCTTTTCCATGGTTCTTCCTCGCTCCGAATGAGAACTCTTCCTGTTAGACCCCAATTTATCCCCACCTGTGGCATAAGCACCAATTGGGCATCAAGTGTGTTGGCAAAGGAACGTCCACCAGATATTTTCGCATGCGTGAAAATACGAGTTTTCCACGCAAAGAGAGGTATCCGATGATTCGAGCTGAACTTAAATATTTGAGAACACACCACTTCGTTGCGGCAGTCCTGGTTGTTATTTCATTAATACCATCGATCTATGCCGTCACCTTCCTCAACTCCATGTGGGACCCCTATGGGAAAACGAGCGAACTTCCCGTCGCCATCGTCAATAACGACAAGCCTGCGACCATGAACGGCACACGCTTGGCTTTGGGCGCAACGATGACCACATCATTGGCGAAAAGCACAACCCTCGATTTTCATGAAGTCTCCGCCGCGACCGCGGCATCAGGGTTGCACAGCGGAAAGTATTTCGCCATCTATACCATCCCCTCCTCCTTTTCCTCGAATGCAACAACCATCTTCAGCGAGCACCCTAAGCAGCTGAAGCTCCACGTGACGCAGAGCTCCGGGCAAAATCTCTTCGCCGGCAAGATCACGACATCCGCAGCCACTGCTATGCAATCCAAAATCAACGGGCAACTCACCACGGCCTACACAAAGACTCTGGTGAACGGCATCGAAAAGATTGCTGCAGGGATGCAGAAATCAGGACAAGGTGCCACGAAAGTTGCACAGGGAAACGAAAAACTCAGCGAAGCAATTGCAACACTGCAATCAGGTGAAGCCACACTTGCTCAAGGGGCAAAGACCGCCGCGTCTGGCAGCACTACGCTCGCAACCGGCACCACAGCGTATACCCATGCTGTGGCAACTGCGTCGGATGGAAGCACCACTTTGAATCAGAACTTGCAGCAAGCCGCACAGAAAACGCCTTCCCTCGTAACCGGACTGACCGCTCTTCACAAAGGTGCGGCAACGTTATCTACCGGAGTGGCCGCGGCGGCAACAGGCAGCGAGAAACTATCGCAGTCGGCTGCAAAACTTTCCTCAGGTATCACCACATATACAGACGCAACCCACGACTATGCCGCGAAGATGACGCAATTCTCCAGTGCACTCGACGAGTTTTCAAGCAATCTTGTTGCGGCGCAGAAGACCTCGGGAAGCAGTCAGCTCTCGGACCTCGCAAAACTCCTGACGGCAGTGCAATCGGCGCTGAAAACCATCTCGCAATCTCAGAAGGAGACAGCCACGGCAGCTAGTACCGCCGTTGACAAAACGGCGATGGGCATGCACCTGAACGCAACACAACGCACCCAGCTCACGGCAGCGGTGTCCTCGGTATACTCCTCAAGCAGCGCGGCGCAGCAAAAAGCGCTCACACCTCTGTTGACTCAGCTCAATTCGGCACTTGCAACGCTCCAGAAGACGATCGCCGCAACAGGAACGCAGCAGAAAACCGTCACCGCCGCACTTGAAAAACTCACGCAGAGCTCCTCGCAGCTGTTGAGCGCGGCCACCACCCTCTCGCAAAAGGCCTCCTCGATAAACGACGGCAGCACACAGCTAGCAACTGGTGCCACAAAACTTGCGACGAGCTCCGCTCAATTGTCTCATGGCGCAGCCACGCTGACAGACAGCTTGAACACCGCCATTCCACAGGCACAAACCTTGAGCAGTGGCGTCAGCTCTTTGGCTGCGGGTTCCTCGACACTTTCGTCGGGGCTGAACACACTCGTCTCCAAGGGCATCACGCTGAACTCGGCCATCGGCTCTCTCGCGTCAGGAACCCAGAGCATTTCGGACGGTGTCGTGACTCTTGATACCGCAACGGAGAAGATTCACTCCGGTGCCACCGTAGCAGCGAGCGGAAGCACGAAATTGGCACAAGGCCTTACGGATGCCGCCGCCCAACTGCCGAGCTTGCACTTCGCCACCTCCAACACCACAATGGCGGCGAGCCCCGCAACCGTTTCCACCAAGGACACCGATACTGTTCCCAATAATGGAACCGCGATGGCGCCTTATATGGGAGCGGTCGCGCTCTTCGTGTGCGCCATGGCCGTCAATCTCATGTTTGATACGGAAACTCCGCGGGGACGTTTCCACCAAGCCAGTGCCGCTTCGCGCAGCGGACGCCGCCGCACATTGTTAGGAGATGGCGCCAGCTTATGGCTCAGCAAAACTATTGTTGTTGACGGAGTTGCACTCCTCGCAGCCACTTTTGAGTATTGTGGCCTGCGCGTGCTGGGCCTCACACCGGCCAACGGTGTCGCCACATGGCTCGTACTGACGCTGACAAGTCTTACTTTCATGAACCTCGTCACGTGGCTCAACCTAACATTTGGCAAAGTGGGATCGTTCTTCGCCATGGTCCTCCTCGTGCTGCAGCTCGGCAGCTCAGGCGGCACCTACCCAATTCAGCTCAGCAACGGCTTCTTCGCCTGGCTGCATCCGCTGCTTCCCATGAGCTATACCGTGGAAGCTCTGCGTCACACCATCATGATGAGCACGCCGTGGACCTCAAACATCTCGATATTGTGCGGTTTCTTCGCCGCCTTCAGCCTCCTGATGTTCTTGGGCTATGAACGTCGGGCATGGAAGAAAACACGCAACACGACCACAGAGACGATTCTCACACCAAGCGTGGTTTTGCCTGCCTGATGGCTGTCCTGCTGGCAGCATGAAGAAGATAGGTAGCAGAAAATGGCGATGGCGACCAGGATTCCTAGAATCCGGCCGCCATCGCCATATTTATGCTGTCGCTGTTGCGCTCGCTCTCGTTCAGCGATTCTTCTTCTTTTCGCGCACGTGTACGGAAATCTGTACTGGCGTGCCTTCGAATCCGAATTCCTCGCGCAGGGAACGCTCGATGTAACGGCGATAGCCGTGATCGAGGAATCCCGTGGCAAAGATCACGAAACGCGGGGGTCGCGTGGACGGCTGCGTGGCAAAGAGGATGCGCGGCTGCTTTCCACCCCTCAGGGGATGAGGATGCGCCTGCTGAATCTTGCCGAGGAAGGTGTTGAGCTTACCCGTGGGAATACGCTTGTCCCATGAGGTAAGAGCGGTCTCCATCGCCTCCACGATGCGGTTGGTGTGCCAACCTGTGAGCGCAGACAAGTTGATGCGTTGTGCCCACGTAACGCGCTCGAACTCCGTGGCATAGAGACGCTCGATGCGCTCGCGTCCGAAGTCGTCCAGCAGATCCCATTTGTTGAAGATGAGCACTACGGCACGGCCAGCGTCCACCGCCTGACTCATAACACGCAGGTCCTGCTCAGCGATGGGGTGAGACACGTCGAAGAGCACGAGTGCCAGCTCGGAACGCTCCAGGGCCGCCTGAGTGCGCAGCGAGGAGTAGTAATCCGCACCACTCACCTTGTGCAGACGACGCTTGATACCCGCCGTGTCGATAAAGAGCCACTGCTTGCCGCCGAGGCTGATTTCCTCGTCAACGGGGTCACGCGTGGTGCCCGCCTCGTCGTTGACAACGCTGCGGTCCTCATGCGCAAGCTGATTCAACAGGGACGACTTGCCCACATTCGGCCTGCCCACCAGCGCAATGCGACGCAGATTAGTGTCCTTGAGCAGACCTGACGTCTTCTCCGCCTTCTTCAGCTTGCCAAGGGCATCGTCAAGAAGGTCACCCACACCACGACCGTGCATGGCGGAAATACCGAAGGGCTCCCCCATTCCAAGGCTCCAGAAGTCAGCAGAGAGATATTCCTGATCTCCCTTGTCCACTTTGTTGACAGCAACGGTGACGGGCTTGCCTGCGGCACGCAGCATCTTGACGATGCGCTCGTCGGTATCCGTCAGGCCTACCTGGCCGTCTACCACTAAGATCACCGCGTCCGAAAGTCCGACGGCAATCTGCGCCTGTGAGGCAATGGCAGAGTCAATGCCCTCGACGTCCGCTTCCCAGCCGCCGGTGTCGACGACGAGGAAGTCAGTTCCCGCCCACTCGGCCTCATAGCTCACGCGGTCGCGCGTAACACCGGGGGTGTCTTCCACGACGGCGGCACGACGGCCGAGAATGCGGTTGACGAGCGTCGACTTCCCAACGTTAGGGCGTCCCACTACAGCGATGACGCCAACGGCCTTGCGGCCGGGTGCACCACTCTCGCTATCAGTGGTGTCGCCGGCTGCGAGCAGCTCACGATCTTCGTCAGAAAGCTCATAATCGTCGAGATTATCGATGTCCCCGGAGAGATCAGGACCGTCTAAAAAACCGTCGTCCGTTCCCTGCCCGTTGTCATAGTCATCCAGCTCGCCCTTTTCTTCGAGGACGTTTTCCACCATGCGTTCGAAGGCCTCAAGCGTCTGCTTGAAGTTCATCTCCGAATTGTCGACGGTGGTGACGCCCTCCGCAGCCTCAAGGAAACTGGTGACCTTGGAATCGGCCTTGTCACGGGCAGCTACGTCGTCTTTGCCCACGTGGGCCGTCTTCATCTTCGACTGCCCGGAGCGGCGCGCTTGACGTACCTCTTCGCGAGCGGTAAGCAGCACGCGCACATCAGCAGTAGGCGCCACTACCGTGGTGATATCACGTCCCTCTGCCACCACGCCGCGCCCCTGCGAGAAGGCAGAGGGCTCGGCCTCGCGACCGATAAGGCGGCGCTGGGCATCAATGAGAATCTGACGCACCTGCGGAATTGAAGACACCTTCGATACGGATGACGACACATCCTGGCTGCGAATCGCGTCAGAGATATCGACGTCGTCACTCAGGACGCGCGGATTTGTCGGGTCCACGGCGATGTCGAGATGATTCGTGCAGAAATCCAGCACAGCGTCAATGATTGCCTGCTGATTGCTGAAATCCACCCCTTGGTTCAAGCACCACCACGTCACCGCGCGGTACATTGCGCCCGTATCGAGGTAGGCAAGGCCAAATTCATTGGCAAGAGCCTTGGAAACGCTTGACTTTCCGACGCCTGCGGGGCCGTCGATGGCAACAGTTATCACAGTCCCACCTGCTTTTCGAGAGATTTTACTTCCGTGGCGGAGAGCACTCGGTACGATCCCGGCTTGAGATCTCCCAGCGCGATCGGCCCGATATGGGTACGCACAAGACGGGTCACCGGGTAGCCGATGGCACCGAACATGCGACGCACGATGCGGTTCTTTCCGGAATGCAGCACAACGCGCACCACGGATTGATCACGACGCGAGTCGATCAGTGCGGCCTTGTCGAACTTGATGAAACCGTCATCGAGATCCACTCCAGTCGTCACGAGGCGACGCAAAGTGCCTCCTGTGATCTTGCCTTCCAGGGTGGCGATATACGTCTTCTGGATCTCGTAGCTGGGGTGCATGACGTGCTGGCTCAATTCGCCATCGTTCGTCATGAGGATGAGTCCCTCGGAATCGTAATCGAGGCGGCCCATATGGAAAATGCGCTCGTACTTGTCACCGATGATGTCGCGCAAAGTCCAGCGGCCCTTGGGATCGTCCATAGTGGACAGCACCTTCTTGGGCTTGTTCAACGCAAGTGTGATGTGCTTGTCGTTGATGTGAATGCGAGAACCGTCGACGCGAATCTGCTGCTTGTCTGGGTTGACGCGACTACCAAGCTCCGTGACGAGCTCACCGTCCACCTCGACGCGACCGTCAAGAATCATTTCCTCTGCCTTGCGGCGAGATCCCAAGCCTGCAGCGGCGAGGACTTTTTGAAGCCGGATACCTTCCGGCGAATCTGAATGCGCCTTAGAAGCGCGCGAGTATGGATGTGGCATCGTTCTCCCAACGTGGCCGAATCTGAATGTTTTCTCAGTGAATCAAAAGTAACTTTTGAGGAAACACTGTGCTGTCGTCATACCGCCTGCAGAAGCGCTTGGTAGACTTCCGTGTGTACGTTTAGGGTTTCACCCTTCGACACACAGCAAAGGTAAGTATATGTCTGAATCATTCGAGTCACCAACATCGGTGTCGTCCGAATCAGCGCCACAAGAGGCGACTTCGCTCGAGGCCCCCATTAATTCCAAGGGCTCAGCAGCTCTCTCACAAGGCTTCGCCGGCGGCGAAACTGGCCTCACAGCGAGCCTCGTCGTGCGCGGTCTCGCCGAGTTCGTCGGCACGTTCTTCGTTGTCTTCGTTCTCCTCGGCGCCGCTTCCTGGACTCTCATCGGTTCCGGTGGCACAGTGTTCTCGACTGCCCTCGCCGCTGTTGTCGCCTATGGCGTTGCTGCCTTGACGTTCGGCAAGGTGTCCGGCGGTCACTTCAATCCCGCAGTGACTCTTGCCGCCGCTCTCGTTGGCAAGATCAAGTGGATCGATGCACTGGTCTATGCCATTGCACAGGTCGTGGCTGGCATCGCTGCCGCCGCAGTTCTGCTGCCGCTCATTCCGCTCCTGCCGACCAGCTCCAGCCTCACCGAGAAGTCCTGGTGGGGATTCATGGTCAATGGCTTTGGCCAGAACTCCCCCATCTATCTCAACTCTCAGGTGAACATCAGCATGCAGTTCGCCATTGTGGTCGAACTCATCGGCTCTCTCATCGTGGTGGCCGCTGTCGTCAGCGCCATGCGCGACAACGGTGCGCCCAGCAAGAGCTTCGCCCTCACTTCCGCCTTTGCTTACGGTGCCGCCACATTCATCACATCTCCCATCGATGGAGCAAGCCTCAACCCGGCACGTTCCACTGGCCCCGCCATCTTCGCGCAGGTCAAGGGCATGACGTCCAGCCTTTCCCAGCTCTGGGTGTTCTGGGTTGTTCCGCTCCTCGCGGGCGCTGTGGTGGGCCTCGTGATTGCCATCACGAAGACTGCGCAGCACTCCACGCCGTCGCTCGATGAGGCAAGCCCCTTTGGAGCGGTCTCCGCTTCTTCCGACGACGCAGAGCAGGCCAACGACGATGCAGCTGCTGAAGAGGCCGATCTGGCCGAGTTCAACGCCGTCATCGAAACCAACGAAACTGAATCCGCTGAAAACGCAGAAGACGCCGCCGCAAAGTCTGATTCCTCAGATTCTGAAGAAAAGTAATTTCTGAGCTTCTCATAAAACCAATGTGGGGTTGGCACCGTTCTGGTGTCAACCCCACATTTCTATAAGAAGTCTCAGCAATTTCAGTGCGAAATCAGCAATACGCTCACGTACGTGGCAATGAGGCCACCACCAAACGCGTAGCCTATGAAGACGTCGAAGAAGACGCTGCGCACCTTCCACGGGCTTTTTCCTCGTAACACGAGACGTACTGTGGCACACACGAGTGATACACCCGCCAAAATAAACGCGGCAGGGGTAATGAGCTTAAAAACTGCAAAAATTGCGGAAATCACGACGATGATCGCCACGCACCACTCGAACCACGGTTTTCCCTCGTTCGACTCGGATACATAGGGGTGCTCGTGCAAGACTCCGGGGACTTCGGGCTCGGGAGTCACAGGTGTGGCAGCATCCGTGGAGTCCGTAGTATCTGAGTTATCCGATGTCATGTGCATCCGCCCTTTCACAACATGTGACTTCAGCTAGTGTACGAAAAGACGGCGAAAACCGCCGGGCGAGCCGCTCATAACGGCACGATACCCGACGGTTTGCACACTTCTCCTTCTCCACGTTTATCCGTGGAGAAACATCTCTCAGTGGAAGAAATGCCGAGATCCTGTGAGATACATCGTCACTCCAAGCTTTTCAGCAGATTCGATGACCTCTCCGTCACGGATGGATCCTCCGGGCTGCACAATTGCGGAAACTCCCGCTTTCGCGAGAATTTCCATACCATCGGCAAACGGGAAGAACGCATCGGATGCGGCAACGGCACCCTGAGTCCTATTGACGCCGTCAGCCAAGGTATTGGCACGCGTCACAGCGAGTCCGCTCGAATCCACACGATTCACTTGACCCATGCCAATGCCGACCGTTGCGCCATCGTGCGCTACCAGAATGGCGTTGGACTTGACCGAACGAATGGCCTTCCATGCGAATCGCAGATCACGCATCGTTGCCTCATCGGCTGCCTTACCCGATACCAGCTTCCACGAAGCGGAATCATCGCCCAGCGAATCGATGAGATCCGTCGTCTGGAGGAGAACTCCCCCATCAATCTGGCGCAGCTGCGTTTTGTTCATGGGAGGATTTGCCACGCGCAGAATGCGTAGATTCTTTTTCGTCTTCAGCAGTTCAAGAGCATCCGCATCGTATTCCGGCGCCACAATGACTTCGGTGAAAATGTGCTTCACTGTCTGCGCCATCGCGAGGTTCACCGTAGTATTTGCCGCGATGACGCCACCGTACGCGCTGACCGGATCGCAGGCGTGCGCCTTGCGATGTGCCTCGTCCACTGTGTCGGCAACGGCAACGCCACAAGGATTTGAATGCTTGCACACGGCCACGGCGATCTGCGGTGCAAAATCCCACACCGTGCGCCACGCGGAATCAGCGTCTACGTAGTTGTTGTAGCTCATCGCCTTGCCGCCCAGTTGCTCGGCATCCGCGAAACGGTTCGTCACCAAGGGATCCAGATAGAGGGCCGCCTGCTGGTGGGGATTTTCTCCGTAGCGCAGAGTATGCGCCAAGTTCCACGATTTCGTTACCGTGGGAGCGAAGGCGTCAGTCGTTGTCTCGCTGTTTTCTGCAAGACTGCTGGGCTTTGCCCAGTGCGCTGCAGTCCATTCATTGATGGCTGCGTCATAAGCTGCCGTGTGCGCAAATGCTTTTGCTGCCAAGTATTGGCGCTCTTCGAGAGAGAATCCCGTGCCGTCGGCGATACGTGAGGCAGCGAGCTCGTAATCAACGGGATCGGTGATGATGGCGACCGAACGGTGATTCTTTGCAGCAGCCCTCACCATGGAGGGGCCGCCAATGTCTATTTTTTCGATGATTTCGGCATCAGTTCCACCCGCGAGAACGGTCTGCGCGAAGGGATAGAGATTCGATACCACGAGATCGAAGGGCTCAATTCCCAGTGCCTCCAATTGTGCGCGGTGATCGGGATTCGTCATGTCGGCGAGAATCCCCGCGTGAATATGAGGGTCAAGTGTCTTTACGCGTCCATCAAGACTTTCTGGAAAGCCCGTGACCTGAGAAACTTCCGTCACGTCCACTCCCAAAGATGCGAGACGCGCGGCCGTGGACCCAGTCGATACCACCTGAGTTCCCGCCGCAACAAATGCCTGGGCGAGCACATCGAGATGATCCTTGTAGAAAACAGATACGAGAGCCCTTTTGATGGGGTGCCGATTCGTCATGTTCTCTATTTCTCCTTGCTTGTGATGAGCAGCTATGAATGAACGCTGCGCGGATGCGGAGTAACCGAGACTGCATCTTTATTGTCGCGCTTCTTTATTTCGTCGAGGGGAACGAGGTCGTCATCGCTGAGTGCAGCCGTCGGTGCCGCCTTGCGTCTGCGATACTCGACGAAATTGACGATGCACAGAGCGACGAGAGCTATCACCCACGCCAGCAGCATCCCCGAGAAGGCGGGACGGGCGGCTGCTTGCGTCGACTCAGATACACTGACGCCGATGTGTGCGAGATTGCCAGTTCCTAGTGCTCCGTTGGAGCATGTGAAAGCAATCGCACAGGAAAAAACGAGAAGCACCCCAGAAATGCAAAAAGTCATGATGGGATACGCAGCCTTGACAATGAAAAGATGAAGGAAGCGCTGTGCGGTCATCGGCTGGTTGCTATCAACCTCTGCCCCGTCTTCCTCTTTGACAATAAGACCGCCGACAAGCGTTCCTCCGTCATTCGGATCATCCAGCAGGCCATCATCCAGATGCTTCCTCAAGAAGGGAATGTGACGAGCCACGGCTCGAATGCCCACCGCAAGTTTTGAACTTACAGACACGTTGAAGTAGTTGAACCCGCGGATGCGCAGCAATTCAATGAGCGCGATGACACATCCGGTGATGAGGGGAATAAGGAGGAGGGTAAACCGCGCCCCATCGCCTGTTATTGCCTGAGGAAAAATTCCAAAAATCGGCACCGGAGGCAGGTCATGTGCGCTGCCGCTCCATAGAGTGAATGTGCCAAGACTCCCCATGGCGAAGCCTGCGCCAAAAAGCCACGATAGTGCCCACAAGCAGAGGTTGGGAAACCAGAAAAGTGACAGGATAGTTGTCATGACGCGTGACCCTGCCGGCATCTCCGTCATGGAAAATACCTTGCTCATGGCATCGTGGTTCAGCATGAACCACAGCAGAACAACCACAACTGATTCAATCGCAAAAGCTATGAGTATTCCACGCGTGATGACAAAAGCTTCGCGCATGACGAGCCGAGCATTGTGTGACGCAACACGATTCACCATTCTGTTGACGACTTTTGCCATGGCCGGCAGGGCACCAAGCACATAGCCCACTGCAGCAACGACTGCTGTTTTCACACCAACCTGTCCAAGATTATCGCTGAGCGTGAGTCCACACATGCTAGTTGCGATCAAGGAAAAGATAATCCACGTCACGATGTGAGCCACAAAGCCCACAATCGATGGATCGCGGCGCCGCACAAGCGAGGCGATAACGGCGAGCGAGAAGACTGTCAGCAGCAACGCAGGAATGCCGATGAGGATTCCCGAGAACGTGACGCCTGTTCCCTGGGCCAGCATCATGAAGAGCCATCCGAGACGTGCAGCATACAGCGGATCGACGGATCCTTTTGAATCGAGCGCGGCGACGAGGATAGTCACCGCGGAGACCCCAAGATAGACCACATAGAG
Source organism: Bifidobacteriaceae bacterium (assembly GCA_022651005.1). Classification (GTDB taxonomy): domain Bacteria; phylum Actinomycetota; class Actinomycetes; order Actinomycetales; family Bifidobacteriaceae; genus JALCQC01. The sequence continues at coordinate 438,601 of JALCQD010000002.1, read as the reverse complement.
CACGACGAACGACAGGAAGGCGGTCCAGATTCCCCTCAGTCCCTTCTGCCGCAATGTCATGGTCACTCCCCGAGTTTCGCCAGAACTTGGCGGACGATGGAAGCCGTTTGCCCTGGAGTGGAACCCACTCGAATGCCGTTTGCCTCCAAAATGACTTTCTTCTCCTGAGCCGTGCCCTTGCCACCCGAAACGATGGCTCCGGCATGTCCCATCTGTTTTCCTTCAGGTGCGGTAAAACCGGCGATATACGCCACCACTGGCTTCGTCATGTGTTCCTTGGCCCACTGCGCGGCTTCCTGCTCAGCCGAACCGCCAATTTCGCCGATAAGAACGCATGCCTTCGTCGCATCGTCCGCTTGGAAAGCCTTCAGCGCGTCCAGTAGCGTGGTGCCGACAACAGGATCGCCTCCCGCTCCAAGCGCTGCCGTAAAACCGATATCGCTGAGTTCGCTCATGAGCTGATACGTGAGCGTTCCCGACTTTGACACCAACCCCAACGGGCCGCGTTGAGTAATTCCGTCGGGAATAATGCCAAGATTGGCACCTGTAGTGCCAGGGGCTGCTGGGAAAGTTGCAAGTCCCGGACAATTGGGTCCCACGATCTGCAGACCCTTTTTTACTGCCGATGCCACGAAATAAGCGGAATCTGCGACGGGAATGCCCTCCGTGATGACCACGATGAGCGGCATGCTGGCGTCCACGGACTCCATGACAGCTGATTTCGCAAAACGCGGGGGTACGAAGACAACACTCGCTTGCGCGCCTGTCTTTTCCATGGCTTCGGCAACCGTCCCAAAGACAGGCACGTCCACCGGAGATCCGTTGACGTCGAAGGAGAGTGACGTCCCCGCCTTGCGAGGATTCGTTCCACCAACGATGTTGGTGCCTGCTGCAAGCATGCGAGCAGTGTGCTTCATGCCTTCGTGACCCGTCATTCCCTGGACGATGACAGGAGCATCATTGCCGATGAACAAAGGTGTCATGGCCATCTCAGTTCCTCTCTGTTGTCGAAGCCGTGGAATCCGATGCGCCATTCCATTCGCGCGCCACGGAGACTGCAGAAGCTGCAGCGTCCTCCATAGTGTCGCTGACATGAATGTGCGGGTTGTTGGCGTTTGCCAGCAGCTGTAACCCCTCGGTCGCTTCGTTGCCATCGAAACGAACGACGAGTGGATTCGTGAGACCGTTGGATTCGACGGCGCCAAGGATGCCCTGAGCGACTGTCTTGCAGGACGTAAGGCCGCCGTACACGTTGATGAGGATGGAGGAGACATGGGGATCACTGGCCACGATGTCGAGGCTTTCGGCCATGACATCTGCGGAGGCGCCGCCTCCGATGTCAAGGAAGTTTGCGGGCTTGATGGCAAGAGACGATGCGGCGGACGGCTCTCCCGCCCCTGCGACGGCATCGAGTGAGCTCATGACAAGACCTGCGCCGTTACCAATAACGCCGACCTGTCCGTCAAGGCGAACGTAATGAAGACCGTGTTTCTGAGCGCGTGCCTCCAGAGGATCGGCATTCTGAGCGTCAATGAATTCAGACCACTCGGGATGTCTAAAAGCAGCATTGTTATCGAGCGAAATCTTCGCATCCAACGCGCAGAGGCGCTTGGAGGATTCATCGTCCGGATTGCCGATCTTTGCGAGAGGGTTGATCTCAACGAGAGTGGCGTCCGTCTCCTTGAACACCTTCCACATCTTCAACAGAATCTCTGCGGCCTGGTCGACATCCGCATGGTAGAAGCCGATTTCCTTCGCCATGGTAGTGGCGGCCTCAAGATCGAAATCCTCGAGGGGGTTGATGTGAAGACGTTTGACGTCCTCAGGATGGTTGTGAGCGATATCTTCTACTTCAGTGCCGCCGTGAACCGTGGCAAGCACGTCGTAGTCGCGTGAGGCTCGGTCCAGTGAGATGCTGACGTAATACTCGTGGATAATGTTCTTCGCCTCTGTCACGAGTACACCATTGACCTTATGGCCATGGATTGTCATGGGAAGAATTTTCTCAGAGTCGAGAATCGCGTCGTCCAGCGTGTCTGCGAGGAGCACTCCACCCGCTTGGCCGCGATGACCGATTTTCACCTGGCCCTTGATAACGCAGGGAAGCCCAATGCTCTCCACCGCCTGCGCAACCTCATGGGAAGATCGTGCGTAAAGGGCAGCGGGAATCGGAATGTCTTCCTTTTCGAGGAGCTGACGTGCTTGATACTCGTATAAATCCATTTTTCCTCTCTTAGACCGTTCACACTCGAATGGTTGCCACCACATATCGGGCATTCGATCAGTGAGTTATGGTGGGCCGCGCAGGGAACGCAGAATCAGGCAGGAAGCCCTATGAGAACGCTCGTGGGATAATTTCCCAGCTTTCCTCTGCCATCAAGGCCGTCGAGTTCCATAACGAAGGCGAAGCCGGCGACTTCAGCTCCTGCATCCTCCACCAATTCTGCGGCAGCTTGTGCTGTTCCACCCGTGGCAATGAGGTCATCTACGATGAGGACGCGCGCGCCCTTCGGCAAGATGTTCTTTTCGATCTCTACAGAAGCCTGACCATATTCGAGGTCATACTCACGCTTGAGGGTGGGAGGAGGAAGCTTCCCGGCCTTACGGAAAGCGACGAAGCCCTTCTCCATACTCACTGCCAGAGGAGCACCTGCGAGGAAGCCACGCGCCTCGAGTCCCCCGACATAGTCAAAGGAATCAGGATCTACGGGAATCGACTTCTTCAGCGCCTCGATAAGAATCGCAAACGCTTTGGGATCGCTCATAGCTGGAATGAAGTCGCGGAACATGATTCCCTTTGCAGGGAAATCAGGAATCGTCCGAATCTTAGAAACAAGATAGTCCGCATCCGATTGGTCGAGAGCGTCAAGCCGTTCGATTCTCAGACCCGAATTGGTTAAATCGGCTGAATCAAGAACCATTGTGGGGGCTTACTCTCACTTCTCGGATTCGATGGGGCCGTTGGAAGCATCAGAGTCCGTCGGCGTGGCGGTCTTTGCCTCTTCTTTTGCCTCGTCGGCTGGATCGGACAGTTCCTCATTCTCAGAGGGAACGGATGTATCGGTCGGCTCTTCGGCCGAAGCATCAGAAGTCTCGGCATCGCCCTCTGCCTTGGGAAGCGGATTGCCCTTCTCATCGACCTCATCATCGCTCACATATGCGGGGACAACGGGCGGCTTTGTAATGGCCTGAATGCGCCAGCGTGACAGGCTGCCTTCGGAATCGATCACAATCTGATCGTGTTCGACGTCGACTTCCTTCACTTTGCCCAAAAGACCGGAAACTGTGGCGACTTCCTCGCCCGGAGCCAGAGAGGTCCTCCAGTCGGTCGTCTGCTGCTGACGCTGCTTCTGCTTACGGCTCTGCCACCACATAAAGCCAATCATCACAACGACAATGACAATCATCATCAACGAGGTCGAATCCATTATGCTCCTTTAAGTGCGCTTCTGAACGGGTTTCAGGGACTGCGCGAATGTTCAGGCTGTCTGTATGAGGGGTCTCCAAACCCCATCACTTTAGAACAATGAGTTGACATCCTTCGGGGGTAGTTTACCCAGATGCTCCCATGCTTTTTGTGTTGCCACACGGCCTTTCGGGGTCCTCACGAGGAACCCTTCACGTACCAAATACGGTTCGCACACCGTTTCCACGGTTTCAGACTCTTCGCCCACCATGGCCGAAAGGTTGTTCAGTCCGACCGGACCGCCGCCAAAGCTCTCCACCACTGCTCTCAAGACGGCGATATCGAGGCGATCAAGCCCCTCCTTGTCAATCTGGTAGAGCTCGAGCGCATCCTCCACTGCTCCCACATCTACGGTGTCCAGATCGTGGACGATGGCCCAATCACGAACGCGTCGCAATAATCTATTCGCAATGCGCGGGGTGCCTCGAGAACGCAACGACAGCTGCCGAGCTGCAGATTCCTCGAGATTCACTCCGAGAACCTGTGCTGACCGCATCACCAATCGCTGCAGTTCAGAAGGCGGATAAAAGTCCAAGTGTGCCGTGAAGCCAAAGCGTGCGCGCAACGGGGACGGCAACATGCCCTCACGAGTAGTGGCGCCGATAACGGTAAACCGAGGCAGCGTCAACGGAATGGACGACGCGCCAGGACCTTTGCCCACCACCACGTCGACCCGAAAATCCTCCATGGCGATATACAGCAATTCCTCTGCGGCTCGCGGCAAACGGTGAATCTCATCGAGGAAGAGAACCTCTCCCTCCTCAAGCGAGGAGAGAATACTGGCAAGATCTCCCGCGTGCTGAATGGCAGGCCCAGAGGTAATGCGAATAGGAACTTCCAATTCATGTGACACGATCATCGCCAGCGTCGTCTTGCCCAATCCCGGAGGGCCAGCCAGAAGAATGTGATCCGGGGGTACTTCGCGTTTTCTCGCGGCATCGAGAAACAGCTGCAGCTGCGCCTTCAACTGGGGCTGTCCGATGAATGAATCCAACGATTCAGGGCGCAACTCTTCATCGGAAACAGACTCGTCGTTCTGCGGGGCTGCCGATACGATGCGCAGGTACTCGTCATCAGCGCCGGCGTTCTGACCGTTGGCACCCAACTGCGCAGCCATTCCAGGCATAGCATTCTCACTCATCTCCGCGCTCCTTTTACCCACGCTCACTTACCCTTGCCAAGATATGCCAGTGCCTTACGTAACACCGTTGGCACTTCATCCTCGGGAATATCTCCCTCGTATCCGGCATCGTCCCGGATGGCGCGCACCGCCGTATCTGCATCTCGTTGCTGCCATCCCAGTGACACCAGGCCGTCAACCACCTCACGCGCATAAGGGAGTCCCGTGCCAAAGCTGCCATCGGAGCCCGCCGCCTTTTGAGACTCGAGCGCGGCCATCTTTCCCGAGAGTTCGAGAATGATTTTCTGAGCGCCTTTTTTCCCGATCCCCTGCGCCTTTGTCAGAGCCGTGACGTCTTGACTTGTGATTGCCTTCAGCAATGCCTCGGGAGGAAGGGCACTCAACAGAGACAAGGCCGCTTTGGGACCAACCCCGCTCACCTTTTGCAGCTGGAGAAACAGATTCTTCGATGATTTCGCGAGGAACCCATACAGTGCAATATTGTCCTGTGACACAGCAAGATAAGTAAATACTGTCACGTCATGATGAGCCCTCAGAGTGGCGGAATCACTGCCAGGCATGCGCACCTCATAGCCGACACCGTTCACGTCGATGAGCACGGAATCGGCATCAACGCTGTCAACCGTTCCGCGAAGTGAACCAATCATGAGTGAGCCTTCCGACCAGTGCCTCTCAGAGGCAACCCCAATGTACCACCGTTGAATTCAGACTATCGGAAGCACAGAACATCTGTTCGAAAACGGTGAAAGACGTTCCACCGGCTCACATTCCTCGGATGGCACCCTTCGCCAGCTTTGCCTTTTGCGCCTGCTCAGCCCATTGCCGCTGCGCAGTGGTGAGATGCTGCTCGCGTTCTCCTCCTTGAAGCGCACCAGAAGGCCTCAGCGCATGGGTAATTGCCTGGGCTAATGCATCGGCAGCATCGGCGGGCTTGGGAAGAACGTTGAGTCCGAGAATTCTCGCCACCATGCGTTCCACCTGAATCTTCTCCGCCGTGCCATTGCCCGTCACTGCGAGCTTGACCTCCGACGGCGTATGCAGAGCCGTTGGAATGGAGCGCTCCGCCGCGGCAACCAGAGCAAGCCCTGCTACCTGAGCCGTTCCAAGTACCGTATTGACGTTGTGCTGCGCAAAAACCTTCTCCACGCTCACCACGTCTGGAGAGAATTCCTCAATTTTGTGTGAGAGACCACGCCACTGCTTGAGAAGACGAATGTCCTGCGGCTCATGCGGATCCGTCCGGATCACGTCAACATGGATAAAAGAAAGCCGACGCGATGCGCCGGCTTCTATGATGCCGACCCCGCACCGTGTGAGTCCGGGGTCAACTCCGAGAATAATCACTGTGATCTACTCGGCTTCGTCTTACTCTTCGTCGTCGAGCTGTGCCATGACGTCATCCGACGCGGTCCAGTTCGAGTAAATGTTCTGCACATCGTCGAGATCGTCGAGGTTGTCAATGAGGCGGCTCACCTTGCGGGCAGCGTCCACGTCAAGCTCAACTTCGTTTTCCGGAACCAATGCCGTTTCAGCGGAATCATAATCGATGCCAGCGTCCTGCAAAGCCTTACGCACGTCAACGATATCTCCCGGCGCTGTGGTGACGGTGTACTCGTCGCCATCATCCGATACGTCCTCGGCGCCAGCCTCAGCCGCCGTCTCGAACACCTTGTCGTAGTCAAGTCCCTCGGCGGGAACCACAATCTGACCCTTGCGCTCAAAGTTGAAGCTCACAGAGCCATTTGCGGCGAGAGAGCCGTTGCCCTTGGTGAGAGTGGAACGCACGTCCGCAGCCGCACGATTGCGGTTATCGGTGAGGCACTCGATGATGAGACCCACGCCACCAGGCGCATAGCCTTCGTAGACGATGCTCTCGTACTGAGCGCCGCCGGCCTCTTCCCCGGAACCACGCTTGACAGCACGCGTGATGTTGTCAGCAGGTACGGAGTTCTTCTTGGCCTTGTAAATGGCGTCGTACAACGTCGGATTGCCATCGGGATCACCGCCGCCTGTGCGGGCTGCGATTTCGATGTTCTTGATGAGCTTGGCGAACAGCTTGCCGCGCTTGGCGTCGATCGCCGCCTTCTTGTGCTTAGTGGTGGCCCACTTGGAATGTCCTGACATGACGCTCCTGACATTGTCTAGATTGAAACTTTTGCCATTTTAAAGACTCCCACGGACGTGTTAACCGCATGTTCGTCCGTGAGAGTCACAGAATACTACTTCGCCAGCGGCAGTCCGAAGTCGGATTGCAAACGGGTGAACGCCGCCGCATAGTCTGCACGCTGATTGCTCAGCAGAATCGGCATGGTGCGCGTTCCTGCTGTGATCGGCATGAAGTTGGCGTCCCCTTCCCACCGAGGCACAACATGCTGATGCAAGTGTCCAGCCACCCCGGCGCCCGCAACTTCACCTTGATTGATGCCGACGTTCCACCCATCCGGATGTGACGTCTCCTTCATCACGGTGATGGCGAGAGTCGTAGCCTTCTCGAATTCGAACAGCTCGTCGTCATTCAGGTCCACGAGCATGCCCACATGACGATACGGGCACACCATGAGATGACCCAAGTTGTACGGATACAGGTTCATGATGGCAAAAACATATGTGCCACGCCACGCAATGAGGCCATCGTCGTCGGATTTGGCCTGCGCCGCACAGAAGGGGCATTCCTTCTTGCTCGTCGTTTTTGGCTTGTCCTGTCCCTGCACATACACCATGCGCTGCGGGGTCCACAACCGCTGATAACCATCCTCGGAAGGAGGAAAGTTATCAGCGGATTCCAGGGACTGAGCCGATTCAGACGCAATCATCACGCCGCCTGATATCCGGACACGCGTACGAAGTCTTCATCCGACACGATCTGCTCATGCGTGGAGCACACCTTGGAGATCAACTCGACAGCGTAGTCTTTAGCAACACCGTTGAGTTGTGAACCGTCGCGGAAACGGAAGCTCACGGCGTTCTTCGAGGCGTCTTCCTCACCTGCGATGAGGGTGAAAGGTACCTTTTGCTTGGAGGCGTTGCGGATCTTCTTGCCAAAACGATCATCGGAGTAGTCGATTTCTCCACGAATGTCGTTGTTCGCAAGATCGTCGAACACGGACTTGAGATAGTCGTTGTACTTGTCGGCAACCGCGATGCCCTCCACCTGAACCGGGGCGAGCCATGCGGGGAATGCACCTGCGTAGTGCTCCAGCAGAATGGCGAAGAAGCGCTCCACCGAACCGAACAGTGCACGGTGAATCATCACCGGCTCCTTGCGCTGGCCGTCCTTGTCGATGTACTCCAGTCCGAAGAGGTGCGGCTCGTTGAAATCGAGCTGCAACGTGGAAATCTGCCACGTGCGGCCGATGGCGTCGCGTGCCTGCACGGAAATCTTCGGACCATAGAAGGCAGCGCCTGCCGGGTCGTCCACCAGCTCGAGGCCGGACTCCTCGCCCACTTCGCGCAGCGTGCGAGTTGCTTCCTCCCAGATCTCGTCGGAGCCAACATACTTGTGCTCGTCCTTGGTAGACAACTCCAGGTAGAAGTCTTCGAGGCCGAAGTCCTTCAGCAGCTGCAACACAAACTTGAGGATGCGCTTGAGCTCATCCTTCATCTGTTCGCGTGTGCAGTAGATGTGTGAATCATCCTGAGTCAAGCCGCGCACACGGGTGAGCCCGTGCACGACGCCTGACTTCTCATAGCGGTACACGGTGCCGAACTCGAACAGTCGCAACGGAAGCTCACGGTAGGAACGCTGACGAGAGGCAAAGATCAGATTGTGCATCGGGCAGTTCATGGGCTTGAGATAGTAATCCTGGCCCGGCTTCTTCACGGAACCGTCGGCGTTGAACTCTTCGTCGAGGTGCATCGGAGGGAACATGCCGTCCTTGTACCAGCTCAAGTGACCGGAGGTTTCGTACAGGCCGCCCTTGGTGATGTGCGGGGTCTGCACGAAGGAGTAGCCACCGCGGCGGTGCATCTTGCGAGAGTAGTCTTCCATCACGTTAATGATGGTGCCGCCCTTGGGGTGGAACACCACGAGGCCCGGTCCGATTTCCTCAGGGAAGCTGAAGAGGTCGAGATCCGCACCGAGCTTGCGATGGTCGCGACGTGCGGCCTCGTCGAGCTTGGCGAGGTAATCCTTCAGCTCTTCTTTGGAATTCCATGCTGTGCCGTAGATGCGCTGAAGCATGGGGTTCTTCTCGTCGCCACGCCAGTATGCAGCAGCCGTGCGCTGCAGCTTGAAGGCGCCGATGTACTTGGTGGAGGGAAGATGAGGTCCGCGGCACAGATCCTTCCAGACCGTCTTTCCGTCGCGATCGATGTTGTCGTACATGCTCAGTTCCCCGGAGGAAACTTCCGTCTTGGCATCGGCTTCGATCTCGGATTCCTTGGCGCCGATGAGTTCCAGCTTGTACTGCTGATCCTTCTCTTCAGCGCGCGCCTCATCCTCAGTCACCACGCGGCGACGGAAGAGCTGATTGTCCTTGACGATGCGCTGCATGCGCTTTTCGATCTTCTTGAGGTCGTCCGGAGTGAATGGCTGAGCCACATCGAAGTCATAGTAGAAACCGTTGTCGATCACGGGGCCGATGCCGAGTTTGACACCGTCGAAGAGATCCTGCACCGCTTGTGCCATGACGTGCGTTGTGGAGTGGCGCATGATGGCGAGCCCCTCGGGACTGTCAAGTGTGATGGGATCCACGGTGTCACCGTCGTGGAGCGGAGTGTAGATGTCGCGCGGAGTGCCGTTGATGGACACAGCGATGACGTTGCGATTGTCAGCGAAAAGCTGCTCGCCGGTCTGAGCTGAATCCACCTCCTTCGAACTCCCGTTGAGTGTGACGGTTATCGTCTGGTGAACTTCAGCCATATCAGCTTGTCCTTACTATCGGGACCCGCGTTACAAGGTGCGGGCCTGGACTGTGGTTTATTTAACAACGTTTCGAAGATAGGACGTCAAAGAGACAAATGCAAGCATCCCACGCGGGGCATGAACACACGTGAGAATCTCTTGTAATCAGGAATTGAAGGGATTCCTCGTTGTTCTCTGAGGCACAGATCTCGTACCTTTTGTGGAAACGGGGCGCTGAGCAGAAGGAGCAAAATGCCTCAGCGCCGCCTGTTCCGCTTCATGTACACCCGCGTCATGGAATCCATCAACACCTGCGATGCCACCAACGGCTCCACAGTTTGTTTGCAGCCATTCCTCGAAGTGATCAGAATACCGGGCACTCCTGGGCACAAAAAGAAGCCTCGTCCCGTCGCCTCCCATCAGGCGCCAGCCCCGCGCTGACATTTCCCATCTCGCAATATCGTCGTGGGTGATACTAAAGTGCCTGTGCCGAAAGCCACGCGTCACCGAGAGAACACCAGGAGACGCAGCATCCATGGTGACGCGCCACGTCGCCTTGTACCAAAAGTACAGAAAGCTGAGAAGCGCCAACGGTGCCGACTGAAGAAGACTGCCGATAGCCACATCGTCGTGCGGCGCTATCAGGACGAGGCGCAGCTCAATCATCACCATGATGAACAAAACGGCAGTGATGAAAGTGGAGACACCATGCGGTCTGCTGAGGCTCACTCTGCCTGCCGCCATTTCCGCAGCGTCCCTCCGCAGACGTCGCCTTTTCAGCCCGCCATGTATGACGTCCACAATGATCGATACGACCTCATGCACGATCTCTCTCCGATTCTCTCTTGTGAAGCTCTCTCACTTCTCAAGAATACGGTAGACACGTGCCTCGTAAGGCTTGAGAGGGTTCTCCCCCTTCCCGTTTTCTGCATCGGGATAATTTCCCATCAGGAATTCGCAGCGGAGAGACGAAACGGTTTTGGCCGGCGCCGTGAGATCTCTGTCGCTCAGATTGCACTCGACGAAGAAAACCTCGTCACGCGCTATGCGGTAATACGCGAAGTAATTTTTCTTTTTTTCGTGTACCACGTGAAATTTCCCATATACCAGGGAGTCGGTGTGCTTCCTACGCAGAGCAATGAGCGAGCGATAATATTCCAGTACGGAATCGGACTCGCCGGTCTGTTCCTCGGCCGACCAGCCTCCGGTGTCGCCGTCTCCCAGAATCCATGGAGTAGCTTCCGAATCCGCAAAGCCGCCGTTCTTCTCGGTGTTCCACACCATCGGAACGCGCGCATGATCCCGGGACCCCGCGAGGACTTTCGCGAAAGCCGCCTTTTCGCTTTCTCCGCCGTCGACCAGTTCGTGGAAAAGATTGATGCTTTCGATGTCTCGGAAATCGTCAACCGAACTGAATTTTTGATTGACCGCTCCGAGTTCCTGTCCCTGAAAAATGAAAGGGGTTCCTTTCATGGTCAATTGGAGGGTAGCCAACAATTTTGCGAGGGGCGCCCGCACTGCGGGATCCGGATTCACCTTCGACACCATGCGTGGGTTGTCGTGGTTCTCGTAGAACAGCGACGGCCAGTAGTCATCCCGCGTATCGGCAGTAGTTCGTTGCCCGTCGATGAGATATCTCTTCAAGTAGTTGAGATCATATCGATAATCCTCGAAACGAGTATGCCCCGGAGTTTCCAGCTGGTCGAAAGAGAAAATCATATCGAGTTCGTTGCGTGAATGCGCCGCGAGAAGTTGCCCTGTGCGCGCTCCGATTCCCGGCGTTTCACCCACGGAAAATGCACCGTGCGGCGCGAAAGCGTGTGCGTGCAGCTCGCGCAGGTACTCATTCAGCCTCGGACCATAGAAGTAGTGCTCCACTCCCCTATACCCCATGATGGAGTGAATCGTCTCGTCCCCGTCGGGCAGTCCCTCACGCTTGGAGATGTAATTGATGACGTCCATTCGGAAGCCGTCGATTCCCTTGTCAAGCCACCAATTCACCATGGCAGTGACATCATGACGCACCTGCGGATTATCCCAGTTGAGATCCATCTGTTTCTTGGAAAACAGATGGAGCGCCTGGACGCTTTTGCCCGGGAAGAACTTCCAGGCCGATCCAGAGAAGAAGGAAAGCCAATTGTTGAAAGGCCTCGGATTCTCACGGTCCAGCGGACGGAAGAAATAGTAGTCACGATACTTCGAGCTGGGATTGGCAAGAGCCTCGCGGAACCATGAATGCTCGTCAGAAGTGTGGTTAACCACTAAATCCATGATGAGTCGCATACCGCGAGCGTGCGCTTCGCGCAGCAGAAGGTCGAAATCGTCCATCGTCCCGAATTCGGCGAGAATTTTCCGGTAATCTCGAATATCGTATCCGTTGTCGTCGTTGGGAGAGTCATAAATCGGTGAGAGCCACAGCGCTGTGACACCGAGTTTCTGCAAATAGTCGAGTTTCTCTATGATGCCGCGGAGATCTCCAATGCCATCTCCGTTCGAGTCTTTGAACGAGCGTGGATAGATTTGATAAAACACCGCTTCCTGCCACCACTCATGTGCGGCGGAGGACTCCGACGGTGCCTCATACGTATCTTCGGCATCGGTGTTGAGAAGCGTCAGCAAGGCGTCGAAGAACTCCGGGGGAAGAACAGGACGAGCAAGGAACCGCACGGTTCGCAACCGCAGATTGCCAACAACCGGATTCGTCAGCATCTTCTCGCCTATACCCACCTGCCGCAGCAGCTGAGACAACGCATCGTGACCGATGGGATTTGCGTAGACTTCCTTGATGGTGCTCGACAGAGTCAATCGAGGCATGTGGCATCTCCCTCAGTTTGTTCCAACAATTTCTGTAGTGTCCGCGATTTCTCCACGTGCCACAAGATCCGCATGAATCTTTGCGTATTCTTCCTCATCTATATGGAAGGCGAAGTGGTAAATGAGATATCCCACGAGGATGCACAGCAACGGCAAAATGAACATGGCGGACTTGAAAAGCAACAGGTCTCCACCGGTCAGAAGAAAATTACTCGGCGCGTGGTTGAGCCCTGTCACCGCCGCAACCGCACCCGTGATTCCGGTGGCAGCTGCACTGGCGACCTTATAAATGAACGGCTGAAGCGAGAAGGTCACGGAATCATTGCGCTTGCCGAGCTTCCAATGACCATAATCAACAGTGTCGGCAAGGAAGAGCAGCATGAGCAGCTGGATTCCTGCCTGGCCCACAAAGATGAGCACGCCCGCGATGCCGACGAAAAGCATCGTTCCCACGGGAGCCACGAAGAAGATTCCATAGCCGAGCACCACCAGAACGGTGGCAATCAAATAGATACTCTTGCGCTTGAGATACTTTGCGACCCAAGGGAAAGCAACCAACGATGCTATCTGCGACAGACCCAAGATCAGAGCAAAGATCGAATACATGTTCTTATCGCCATACACATATTGGAAGTAGAAGATTCCAAAGCTCGTAGTCGTGGTGTAACCAATCATGAAAAGGCCCATGGCCACAGTGATGTACAGCAGCTGGTCGTTGCGGAAAATGGCACGGAAGAAATCGCGAATACTGGTGCGCTCCTGCGCTTCCTCCACACCCTTCGGCTCTTTGACGCCGAAAAGCGTCACCAACTGTCCCGCCCACATGAGCGCGACCACGCACACGGCAAACCAGAAGTATCCCTGCTGCAGCCCACCGGTGGACTTTCCCAACGCTTCCGTGATCGGCGTGATCCCAGCCACGACGAAAAACGTGCCGATGAGCGCGAAAATCCTAGCCTTGGCGCCGATATTCTCGCGTTCCTTGAGGTCCTGCGTAAGAGCCGGAACGTACGACCAGAAGGCGATGTCGTTGAGAGAGTACGTCGCCGACCAGAATACGTAGACAACGGCAAAGAACACAACGGCAGCTGCGCCCTTCAGCCCAAAGTCAGAGAAGAACAGAACCGTAAAGATTCCCGAGAGAACAGCGCCAATGGCAATCCACAGCTTGTGCTTCCCCCAGCGCGACCGCGTATTGTCCACGATGACGCCCATCAGCGGGTCGCTGACGGCATCCACAACGCGCCAGCCTGTCACGATGGCGACAATCCACCACAGCTCCCCTGTGGAAACGTGCGCCACTGAAGTGAAGTAGTAAATGAGGAACATGGACACGAGCGTGTAGAGCGCATCACGGCCGATGGTGCCAATGCCAAAGGTGTAGCGATTGCGTTTATAGGGGTTTTGTCCGTCCTGAATCTTTTGAACCTTTTGAGCCTTCTGGGCCATGTCGTGGCCGCCTTTCCTGTCTCTCACCGTTCCCTACTTTTTTGATTCCTCAGTGATTTTCCATTCCTTGACCACTGAACGATCCGCTCCCATCGAGTAGAGCACCTTCTCTATGCGTTGGCGTACCTGGGAATCCTGTGCCTGCGACCAACACGGTCCGTCCGGCTCGTCGGAAGAGATGGGACACCACCGGTACTTGCCCTGCCGCATATTCGCCGTGGGAACCCAGTCGATGCGGTTGACCCGCCATGAATCCGGATCGCCTTTCTTCCCCGCAAACTGCACGCGCGCGGTGACGCCCTGGTTGTTGACGATGCGTTCCGCAGGGGCGCTCACCGTGACCGCGTTCCCCAGACCGTAAATGATCCACGTATTGTGATACTTCTCAATCGGCTGCGCGCAGTGGCATCCAGCACCATAGATGACGTCGAAGGCGCCGGTGTCGGCAAGCTGATGCGCCTCCGACTGCTGCCACGAATCGGCGTAATCGAGATATTCCTGCACCGAGTGCATGGCCATTGCCACCACGTCGGCTCCGTGGGAACGCGCTGCCTTCGCCTTTGCCACAGCGCGATCGATATCTGATTGGTGATGAGAATCGCCGGAATCGCGGAGTCGATCTACCTGCCAATCGTGATCAGCTGTCATCCCATTAAGGGAGACCGTCCCCGTCACCACTGCCAGTTTGCCACCACCCGTTGGGGAATTGATGACCATGGGCTTAGTGGAATCGGCTTCGGTTTTGTATGAGCCAGTTTGCGCTATGTTTTTTGCTGCAAGTTCATCCCAGAGACGTGCGATTCCTGCTGATCCCTGATCCCACGAGTGATTCGTGGCGTGAGTGCAGGCGTTATATCCTACCTTCGCCGCCGCATCCACCACCTCCGGAGGAATAGCAAAAACCGGATAGCCTGTGTAGGGCCCTCCCCGCTTGGCAATGGGCGTTTCGAATTCGCAGACCGAGATATCTGACGCGTCGATATAGCGCTTCATCGGTTCGAACAGAGGATCGAAATTGAAGTCGGCACCGTTATGCGTTGCTGAGTCCACCGTAAAGTTCTGCCACAGGTGGGGATGGAAAAGAAGATCTCCATTGACGAGCATGGCGATGCAGTCTGTGTCGGGACAATCGGGAGAATTTCCATGATGGCTCACCACTGGCGTAGGGACGCTCGATTTCCGTGAAAGGTCTTGCGATGCCGAAAGCTGCTGCGTATGCGTGCCTGATCCCTGCCGTACAACCCAAATTCCCAGACCTGCCACGATGACGACCACTGCGAGAATAGCCGAAACCCACGCAACAGCGCGTGAGCGGGTTGTTGCGCTGGCGTGTGCCGGACCGCTGGTGTGATGCGGCGTGGACGATATACGGCGTGGCATAGAATCCCCTCGTTCTGCGGTGGGCTCTGCTGGTACTCACCTTGGTGATAGCACTTAGAGATTAGCGCGAAGGACCAACACGGAAAGATCCACGCTGTGGTTCTTACGGGATTGCTCCCGAACCGGGCTAGCGCACGCCGCTGCGAGAAGAACAAAAAATCCGAACAACAGAGCGTTGTTCGGATTCCATGATTCTTCAAAACTTGGGTGGGCGATGTAGGAATCGAACCTACGACCCCTTCGGTGTGAACGAAGTGCGCTAGCCGCTGCGCCAATCGCCCAAGTCAAACGTTAAATTATACTGCTTTACCTCTTATATTGAAATTGCCCGGAGTCCGAAGACTTCGAGCAGTTCGTGGGCGATACTGGGATCGAACCAGTGACCCCTTCCGTGTCAGGGAAGTGCGCTACCTCTGCGCCAACCGCCCAAAAGGAAAAAATCCTCGAGGTGGGTACGAGAGTCGAACTCGTCTATACGGCTTTGCAGGCCGCTGCCTAACCGCTTGGCTAACCCACCGTAATTAACGGTCAACTATCAGACCTCGAGCGGGCAACGGGACTCGAACCCGCGCTCTCGACCTTGGCAAGGTCGCGCTTTACCAACTAAGCTATGCCCGCACTCACTCACAACGCTCCGTGAGCACGAGTCATAACTATATAGGTATTTCGCAGATCCGCAAAATAGGCGTGTCGCGTACCTCCGGTGAACCTCCTTCAAATACCTCAAATTCCTTCTGCGCTTGGGCTTCCGAAGGAGAGAGTATCGCACCATTGTCTGCCGAGCGTTAAGCGCGATATCACGCCGATGGCAATATTTTTTAGCACCCCTGCGCACCTCAGCTACTGTGAGACACGTGGACAACGAATACAAAAATCATCATCAAGTGGTCCTTGTGGCCGCTTTCGAGGGGTGGAACGACGCCTCCGAAGCCGCTAGCGACGCGGTCAAGCATCTCATCAATCGCTACGATTCTCGCATCATTGGCCATATTGATTCAGACGACTACTACGACATGCAAACTTCTCGCCCCATGCTGTGCACGGTTCTCGGGCATAAGCGCATCGTGTGGCCACAGACAACCTTGTACCAGACACACATCTCTGATGACACCGAACTCATTTTGGCAATCGGGCCCGAACCGAACATGCACTGGATGGATTATTGTCGCGAAGTTCTCAGCATCGCGGACGACGCTGAGGCCACCAAGATTGTGGCTCTTGGCTCCATGTTCGCCGATTACCCGCACACCCGCGCGCTTCCTACCACTGTGAACGACGGAGCAGACCTCTCAGTGGATGATGAGACCTATTCAGGCCCCATCGGCATCCCCACGGTTCTCACAATGACTGCCGCACAAATGGGCTTTGATTCGGACTCCGTGTGGGTTTCCATTCCTGAATATCTTGGCGGGGACGATTGCCCTGAAGGGTCTGTCCGGCTCCTAGAGCGTCTTGCCGCTCTTCTGGACACTCCCATTGACATGGAGGACGTCTCCAAGCGAGCACGCCGCTGGAAGGCCGACGCGCAGATGCTGGTGCGGTATAACGATGTTCTCGCCAACTACGTGCATCAGCTCGAGGAGCAGGCGGATCAATCTGCTACGAACACACTTATGAGCACGCAGAAGGCACAGCAGCTCGTCGCGGAAACAGAGGCATACCTCCAGAGCCTCGAGCAGCACGGTGCGACCGGCGGGTTGATAGACTAATAGATTATGGCGTAGCCGGGCAGAGGTCCCCTATCGCAAAAGTTTCGTAAATACAGTGATGGCGGTGTCCTACACAGACACCGCCATCACTGTATTTGCAAGCGCATTCCGCACTTTAATGTGTCATACAACAGACCTCACGCCGTGGCAGCACCCGCGAGTGGCGCCAAAACTCCGGCGATCATGAGGGCACCGACGAGCACAGCCACAACGATGCGGTAAATGGCAAAGCCCTTGTACGAGAAGGTCGACACGATCTTAAGGAAGGCAATGATCACCACGTATCCCACGATGAAGCTCACCACGGCAGCCACAATGGTGGCCCCCCACCCTGGGAAGTATGGCATTGAGCTGGCATCCTTGGCGGACTTCACTGCTTCCAGCAGACCTGAGCCAAACACTGCGGGGATGGCCATGAAGAAGCTCATGCGAGCGGCCGCTTCACGCGTATAGCCAAGCGCACGGCCAACGGTGATGGTGCCGCCGGAACGCGACACTCCAGGAATGAGGGCCATCATCTGGCCGAGACCGATGAACAGCGAGTCCCTCCACGTGAGGTCATCCATCGACCGCACCTGCTTGCTGCGCTCATCGAACCACCACAGCAGAATGCCGAAGATGATGAGCACGGCCACCGTGATCCACAGATTGCGCAGGACGGTTTCGATCTTCGACTGGAACAGCAGTCCCACAATCATGATCGGAATGGTGCCCACGATGATGTACCAGCCCATGCGCGCGTCTTTATTGTGCGCTCCCATGCGTGAGGCTCGGTCCTTGCCCTCCTTGCCGAAGAGACAGCGGAACCATCCGCCGAGGATCCGGACGATGTCGTGGCGGAAGTACAACAAAACCGCCGTCTCAGTACCGAGCTGAATAATGGCAGTAAAGGCCGCACCTGGATCGTGCATTCCCATGAGCGCGCCAATGATGCGAATATGGGCGCTGGAGGAGATCGGAAGGAATTCTGTAAGGCCCTGGATAAGCCCCATGAACATCGCTTGGAAAAAATTCATAATATTTAATGTCGCATAAATCGATGACAATAGGTGTCAAACCTAGGGAGGTACCCAATGTCCGCACAGTCGGTTCATCGTAAAACGCGCGCTTTTGCGCCACAGGGTTTCTTTGCATGCGAAGCAGCAGGCTTGAGATGGATGGGAAAGGCCACGGCTCAAGGCGGCCCGCGCGTCGTCAAGGTTCTCGACGTGGGCAATGATTACCTTGACATCGAAAACATCTCCGCGTCCTCCCCCACGCGCAAGGCCGCATATCAGTTCGGCGCTCAGCTTGCGCACATGCACGATGCGGGTGCCGACTTCTTCGGCTCTGCTCCTGACGGATATAAGGGCATGTGTTATTTCGGCCCGCTGCAGGATCCGGTTCCCATGGCAACAGGCGAGTGGACCTCCGTTACAGAGTATTTCGCCGATGGACGTCTGCGTCCGATGGTTCAGTTGGGAATCCAGCGTGGAGAGCTTGACGATTCCGACATGCAGATGACTGAAGACGTCATTGCTGCGCTCCCTGATCTCTTGGGCGACGCTGCGCACGATACGCCCTCCCGCGTCCACGGAGACTTGTGGAGTGGCAACCTTATGTGGAGCGACGATCGGGGCTCCACGCAGGCGGTTCTCATTGACCCCGCTGCCCATGGCGGGCATCGCGAAGAAGATCTGGCCATGCTCGATCTCTTCGGAGTGTCCTATCAATCCGAGATTCTCGACGGCTACGAATCAGCGCACCCGCTGGCTTCCGGTTTCCGTGAGCGCTTCACACTGTGGCAGCTCTACCCCATCGCTGGACACTGTGTGTTCTTCGGAGGCGGCTACGTGAGCCAGTTCCGCGCCATGTGCAGATCGTTGCTGCGGTGATGAACTGAAAGAATAATAAAAGTGGGGCCTCCCTCATACGGGGAGGCCCCACTTTATTACAAACGTCACCTTTACTCGACTCAGTTCAGCGCATCCTTGATGCGATCAAAGAAACCCTTGCGCGCGACCACTGGACGGGACTGCTGCGGTATTGCAACGCTGTCTTTATCATGATTCTTGGAGAAACTCTCCAGCAAATCACGCTGCTTCTTGTTGAGGTTGCGAGGAATCTCAACCTGCAAATGCGCCACCAAATCGCCGCGGTCGCCGCTGCCGTGCAGATGCGTGACGCCGAGATTCTTCAGCGCTACCGTATCCTCTGGCTGTGATCCGTCGGGAATGGTGAGCGTGCGATCCCCGTCAAAGGTCTGAATGGTGATCTCATGGCCCAGTGCGGCCCACGTCATCGGAATGCTAATCCAGCAGTGGAGATCGTCGCCCTGTCTGCTGAACTGCTTGTCGGCCTTAACCGAAACGTCAATGTAGAGATCTCCTGCGGCACCGCCGCCCTCGCCTACCTCGCCCTGAGACGAAAGACGAATACGCGTATCGGTCTGAATTCCTGCGGGAATCTTGACGCCCACTTGACGCTTGGTGCGCACGCGACCGTGGCCGAAGCAGGTCTCGCACGGATGCTCAATGATGGTTCCGTGTCCCTCGCACCGTTCGCATGGCTGGGACGTCATCATCTGTCCGAGCAGGGTGCGCACTGCCTGTTGACGATACCCTTGACCGTTGCATACGGGGCACGTCACCGGTTTCTCACCGTTCTTGGCGCCCGAACCAGAACAATCTGGACACAATGAATATGTTGTGATGTCCACATTTTCGACGGAGCCGAACACGGCGTCCTTGAGCGAAATATTGAGACCTGCGAGGGAGTCACGGCCAGGCTGAGAGCGAGGAATTGGCCCCTGCGCCCCGCCGAACCCGCTTGTTCCGCCACCGAAGAAGGAACTAAACACATCGGAGAAATCGCCGAAACCACTGGCCCCGCCGAACCCGGCACCGGCACCACCACCGGGGGCATTCGGATCTACACCTTGGTCATACATGCGCCGCTTGTCCGGATCCGACAACACCTCATACGCGGAATTGACCTCTTTGAACTTGTCCTCGAACTCAGGACCGGCTATATCGGGATGATACTTGCGCGAGAGCTTACGGTACGCCTTCTTGATCTCGTCCTCGCTCGCCTGCCGCGATACGCCGAGTGTCTCGTAATAATCTGCCACGAATTACCTTCTCTGTTCGTTCTTCGAGTTCGTTTGCGTTTGCATGAGTGAATACGTCATAACTCTATGAGTCTTGACGGTTTATAAAGGCCGATAGATATTCTGCCACAGCTTTGACCGCCGAGATGGTAGTGGGGTAATTCATGTGCGTCGGCCCAATGGACCCCACGAAGGCGAGCGGTGCGGCGGCTCCCGAATTATCGGGATCGTCTCCACCCGTTTCATTCGTGCCGTCGTCGCTTCCGGAGCCGTCCATACTGCCTTTGGAATCATCCGAACCATATCCGCTTGTCACCACCGAGGCATTGAGCAGACCTTGCGTGTGCGTTTCGGAACCGATGGCAACGCCGACACCTCCAACGCCGGAAGACTCTGCCGAGCGTGATACCGATCCCATGAGCCGCATGAGAACCACCTGCTCCTCCAGAGCGTCGAGCAGCGGCGCAAGCGTCGACAAGCTCGCTGCACCCTGCCGCGTGAGCTGGGAGGCTCCGGACATGTACAGGCTGTCACTGCGCTCCTCGTCACGCATCCCGGAAACCGCGGTAGCCACGTTCTCGATGAAGCCCCGAAGCGATGAGAAATCATCCGACTCGCCAAGATCTCGCAACAACCTCGAGAGCAACGAAATCGATTGCCCGTCACCACGCGCGTTGACCGCAGTGATCAGACGATCGATGTCCTCCTGACGCGGCGGCATAGCAGTGGCGACCGTGCGTTGCTCCACACGGCCCGTATCAGAGATGATGACGATGAGATACGTCGTGGAGGCCAAAGGCACCATCTCAAAACGACGCAAGTGCGACTTCACAATAGAAGGCGAGGCAACGACGGCCACCTGACCTGTGATCTGCGCAAGGAGACGCGCCGCTCTGCGCAGCGTGTCTTCCAGGCTGACGGACTGAGTGAAGAAGGCTTCGATACCGCGCTGTTGCGCAACGCTGAGGGGAACCACCTTTACGAGACGGTCGACGAAGAAGCGATACCCCTTTTCCGTGGGAACGCGGCCGGCGGAGGTATGCGGTTGCACAAGATAGCCCTCGTCCTCGAGTGCCGCCATATCGTTGCGGACGGTGGCGGAGCTCACGCGGAGGGGGAAATCTTTCGTTACGGCGCTGGAGCCAACGGGCTCCTGAGTGCGAATGTAATCCTCCACGACGGCGCGGAGAACCAGCATGCGTCGGTCTTGTGACATGAGGCCTCCTTTAAATAACTGGGTACATAAAGTATGTGCCTCTCATTTTTAGCACTCTTGACCGGTGAGTGCTATTTCCTCGCTGTGAGCGCACCACGCCCGAACCTCACTCACCACATTTCACAAAAACGCACAAATGTGAACGCTCACGGAAAGACCATGGGCGAGTTCCCTAGAGAATCCACCTCAACAGACAGATTGCTCCCAGCACAAAGTCATGATGAAGTCTTACGATAAGAACGGTAAAAAAAGCACTGCGTCTGGGTTTTGAGCAGGCGCGTGTGCTCAACCAACCGGAAGGATTTCGATTCAATATGACCACATTCTCTTGGTCCGATTTGGACGACCGCGCGGTAAAGATGGCGAAGGCCCTCTCTGCCGACGCCGTTGAGAAGGCCGGACACGGCCACCCCGGATCTCCGATCTCGCTGGCACCTGTCGCTTACACGCTGTACCAGCACTTCATCAAGCACGATCCGAACGACCCCAACTGGGCCGGCCGCGATCGTTTCATTCTCTCTGGCGGACATGCTTCGTTGACGCAGTACGTCCAGCTGTACTTCTCCGGCTATGGCCTCACGCTCGATGACCTGAAGAAGTTCCGTCAGGGCATCGACACCCGCACCCCGGGCCATCCCGAGTACGGCCTCACCCCCGGCATTGAAATGACCACCGGCCCGCTCGGCCAGGGTCTTGCTTCCGCCGTCGGCTTCGCATACGGCCAGCGCTACGAGCGCGGTCTTCTCGACCCCGCAGCTCCTGCCGGCACCTCCCCCTTCGACCACAAGGTCTGGGTCATCGCCGGCGAAGGCGACGTTGAGGAAGGCGTCAGCTCCGAGGCCAGCTCGCTTGCGGGCAACCAAAAGCTGGGCAACCTCACAGTCATCTTCGACGCCAACCACATCCAGATCGAGGGAGACACCAAGATCTCCTTCGGCGAGGATATCCTCAAGCGGTACGAGGCATACGGCTGGTACACCGACGAGATCAGCTTCATCCAGCCTGATGGCTCGTACAAGGAAGACACCAAGGGCCTGGCCGAGGTTCTCGAGAAGGCCGAGAAGGTTACGGATCGCCCGAAGCTTATCAAGGTTGATTCTCTCATCGCATGGCCTACTCCCGGCAAGACCAACGACGAATCTTCGCACGGTTCCAAGCTGGGCGAAGAAGCAGTCGCAGGTCTGAAGAAGGAACTTGGCCTCGATCCCTCCAAGAACTTCCAGATTGACGAAGAGGCTCTCGCGCACGCTCGCGAGGTCGCCCAGCGCGGTCTCGAGGCTCACGCAGAGTGGGATAAGAAGTTCAACGAGTGGAAGACCGCCAACCCCGACAAGGCCGCCCTGTACGACCGCATCAAGGAAGGTAAGCTCCCCGAGGGCTTCGACAAGGCTATCGACGACGTTGAGGCTGGCTTCGCTGCCGGTGACAAGGTCGCAACACGCAAGGCTTCCGGCGCTGTTCTCAACGCCATGGCAGCCATCATGCCCGAGCTGTGGGGTGGCTCCGCTGATCTCGGTGGCTCCAACAACACCGTCATCAAGGGCGCCGATTCCTTCGCTCCCTCTTCAGAGGCCACGAAGACTTGGCCGAACGTGTCCGAATACGGACGCATTCTCCACTTTGGCGTGCGTGAGTTCGCCATGGGTGCCATCACCAATGGCATTATCTTGGGCTCTGACACCCGTCCGTTCGGCGGAACCTTCTTCCAGTTCTCCGACTATGAGCGCCCGGCAGTTCGTCTCGCCGCACTCATGGACATCCCGAACTTGTACGTGTGGACCCACGATTCCGTGGCTCTGGGCGAAGACGGCCCGACCCACCAGCCGATCGAGCACCTCGCTGCCATGCGCGCCATTCCTCAGCTTGAGGTTGTGCGCCCGGCCGACGAGTTCGAGACCGCTGAGGCCTACCGCTACTTCTTCGAGAAGAAGAACACGCACCCCACGGCAATGATTCTCACCCGCCAAGGTGTCCCGGCCCTCGCCGAGACCGCAGCGAAGGCGAAGGACGGCGTTCGCAAGGGCGCTTACGTCCTCGTTGAGCCCGAAGGCACTCCGGACGTCATCCTCATGGCAACCGGCTCTGAAGTTCAGCACGCTGTGTCTGCTGCCGCAACCCTCGCGGGCGAAGGCATCAAGGCACGCGTTGTGTCCGTTCCTTCCATCGAGTGGTTCGAAGAGCAGGACGACGAATACAAGGAGTCCGTGTTCCCGAAGGCAATCAAGGCTCGCGTTTCCGTTGAGGCCGGCTTGGCTCTGTCCTGGTACAAGTACCTGGGCGAGTACGGCAAGCCCGTGTCCATCGAACAGTTCGGCCTGCAGGGCAATGCCGATCAGAACATGGAAGCACTCGGAATCACAGCAGAGCACGTGGTCGAAGCCGCCAAGGCGTCCATCGCCGAAGTTCAGGCCTGATTCGGTACCTCGGTACTCATCTAACAGTTGAATTAGTTGTACGGCCGTCGTTCATGCGGCGGCCGCTATAAGGAGAAAATAATGGCAGAAAACGTCAATACACAGCGCACCAGCGACAACGGTGTTTCCATCTGGCTCGACGACTTGAGCCGCACCCGCATCGAGTCGGGCAGCCTTCAGGATCTCATCGCCAACAAGAACGTCGTCGGCGTCACCACCAATCCCTCCATCTTCCAGAAGGCCCTGAGCCAGGTCGGCCCGTACGACGCACAGCTCAAGGAACTCGGCAAGATCGACGTTGAGCAGGCTGTTCGCGAGCTCACCACCACCGACGTGCGCAACGCAACGGACATCTTCCGTGACGTCGCCGAGAAGTCTGACTTCGTCGACGGCCGTGTGTCCATCGAGGTTGATCCTCGCCTGGCACATGACACCGCCAACACCGAGAAGCAGGCGGAAGAGCTGTGGGCAAAGGTTGATCGTCCCAACGCAATGATCAAGATTCCTGCAACCCTCGAGGGCTTGCCGGCAATCACCGCCACTCTGTCCAAGGGCATTTCGGTCAACGTCACGTTGATCTTCTCGCTCGAGCGCTACGAGAAGGTTATCGACGCCTTCATCGAGGGCATGGCACAGGCTGACGCCAATGGTCACGACCTCAAGCACATGGGTTCCGTTGCCTCCTTCTTCGTCTCCCGCGTCGACACCGCCGTGGACAAGCTCCTCGAAGCCAATGGCTCCGACGAAGCAAAGGCTCTCGAAGGCAAGGCAGCCGTTGCAAACGCACGTCTCGCCTACGAGCTCTTCGAGAAGAAGTTCGCATCTGATCCTCGCTGGGCTGCTCTCGCTGCCAAGGGTGCTAAGGTGCAGCGTCCTCTCTGGGCGTCCACCGGAACCAAGAACGCCGCGTACTCCCCCTCGAAGTACGTCGACGAACTCGTTGCCGAGCACATCGTGAACACGATGCCTGAGAAGACCCTCAATGCCCTCGCAGAGCAGGGTGACGGCCGTCCTTCCATCAAGGGCACCTATGAGGAGAGCCACAAGATCATGAATGAGCTTGCAGGCCTCGGCATCAACATCAAGGATGTCACCGACAAGCTCGAAGCCGACGGTGTTGCAGCCTTCATCAAGTCCTGGGATTCGGTGCTCGCCGATACTCAGGCCGGAATCGATCGCGTTAACGCCTGATACCATTCAGTGCGTCAGTGATCTGAACTGATCGAAAATCCCCCGTTGGCTCCGGCTGGCGGGGGATTTCTTATATTCCCTACGTAACGGGAGTATCTAAGCGTCTTATGAAAAGAAAAGAGGAATAAAAAAGCCGCTCCGAAGAGCGGCCTCTAAAAAGTAAATATCAGATGAGATTGAACTTCGCCAACAGTCCCAAAGCGATGATGATGGCAACCCACACGAGTGCCACAATGACGGTGAGACGATTGAGGTTCTTTTCTGCAACACCTGAAGTACCTGCAGAGGCGCCGATGCCGCCGCCGAACATATCGGACAGGCCGCCGCCCTTACCCTTGTGCATCAAGATGAGGAGGGTCAACAGAATACTTGCGAGAATGACGATAACCTCGAGAACAACCTTCAGCGCGAACACCTTGAACCTCCATCACATTTGTTTTCTACTGCAACCCTACAGTATCCCCTCGGCAAAAGCCCGCATTTATGCGGAAGACTCACCGAGATCAATAAATCACGCAGCGCGGTGCGCCCGGTCCTTTGCTGATTTCACCGTGAGACGAGCAATCCGCGAAAATTCTTCGGCGTCCAATGACGCGCCTCCCACAAGAAAACCGTCCACATCCGGACCTTCCATGAGCGAACTCGCGTTCGAGGCGTTCGCGGATCCGCCGTACAGAATGCGCACAGACTCACTCACGCTTTCGCCATAAGTGGTTCTGAAGTATTCACGGATGGCTCCTGCGGCGTCCTGCGCCGATTGTGGTGTTGCCACCATGCCTGTACCGATGGCCCAAATGGGCTCATAAGCGATGAGCACCTTACGTGCCTCTTCATCTGAAAAGTCCCGCATCACGTCGCTCACCTGCTGAACTGCGTATCCAAGCTCAATGCCTTGGCGCCGTTCTTCGAAGCTCTCCCCCACACACAGAATCGGACTCATGCCAGCAGCAAGAACAGCACGCACCTTGTCAACTAGATTTGCGTCGTCCTCCGGATGGTACTTGCGGCGCTCAGAATGCCCAATGATCACGTAGGAGCACCCAAGCTTGGCGAGCATCTGAGCGGAAATATCACCCGTAAAGGCACCTTCCGCCGTCTCAGACACTGTCTGAGCACCCACCGAAATCTTCATCTTCTCCGCTTCGACGAGTACCTCGACGCTGCGAATACTCGTGAAGGGCGGCATGATGACAATATCGGCGGCCTTGTAATTAAAATGCGCATCCCGAAGGAGCCACGCAAGTTTCTGAATGAAGTACGTCGCTTCGAGATGATCGAAGTTCATCTTCCAATTGCCGGCAACTACAGGGATGCGCTGTGTCATAGTCAATCCGAATCTAGTCCGAGAGTCTGAGATTCCCGAATTAGTCGAGAACCGCGAGACCTGGAAGGGTCTTGCCCTCGAGAAGTTCGAGCGACGCGCCACCACCAGTGGAGATGTGCGAGAAGCCCTTCTCGTCGAAACCGAGATGACGCACTGCGGAGGCAGAGTCGCCACCACCTACGATGGTGAAGGCACCCTTGGCGGTTGCGTCCACGAGACCCTGAGCAACGGCCTTGGTGCCAGCTGCGAAATTCGGGAACTCGAATACGCCCATGGGTCCGTTCCACACGACCGTCTTGGAATCAACGATCTTGTCGTGGAAGAGCTTCTGGGAGTCAGGACCGATGTCGAGGCCCATCTTGTCAGCAGGAATCGCGTCTGCTGCAACTACCTCATACGGTGAATCAGCGGCAAAGGTGTCCGCTGCAACGATGTCCGTGGGAAGCACAATCTCGACGTTGTTCTTCTTGGCGGTCTCGATGTAGCCCTTCACAGTGTCGATCTGGTCCTCTTCGAGGAGAGACTTGCCGACTTCGTAACCCATTGCCTTGAGGAAGGTGAAGACCATGCCACCGCCGATGACGAGACGATCCGCCTTCGCCAACAGGTTCTTGATGACGCCGAGCTTGTCGGACACCTTGGATCCACCGAGGACCACGGTGAGAGGACGCTCGGGATTCGTCGTGGCCTTGGACAGAGCCGTGACTTCCTTCTCGACGAGGTAACCGGCTGCTGCGGGCAGATCCTTGGCCACGTCGTAGTCGGAGCCCTGTGCACGGTGCACCACGCCAAAGCCGTCGGACACGAAGACATCGCCAAGGGCGGCGATCTTCTGAGCATAGGCGGCGCGTTCGGCGTCGTCCTTGCTGGTCTCTTCGGGGTTGAAACGAACGTTTTCGAGAAGGAGAACGTCGCCATCGTTGAGGGCCGCGGCCTTGGCCTGTGCATCCTCGCCATAGGTGTCCTTCGCAAGCGTCACGGTGGTGCCAAGCAGCTCGCCCAAGCGAGCGGCAACAGGTGCCAAACTGAGCTCAGGGACGACCTTGCCCTTCGGACGGCCCAAGTGAGCCATGAGGATAACCTTCGCACCTTGCTCGCGCAGCGCCTTCAACGTCGGCAGAGCAGCCTTGATGCGGCCGTCGTCGGTAATTGTGGTGCCATCGAGCGGGACGTTGAAATCAGCACGGACGAGAACGCGCTTGCCGGAGAGATTTCCAAGATCCTTGAGTGTCTTCATATATCAATCCTTTCGCTTCCTCGGCGCGAATATGCGCATCATCAATCAGTGCGCATACCGCCCGAGATCACGTTGTGTAAACCTCTGAAATCATAACATTGAGACGTGAACCGTTACCGCGTTCTTATACTCATCGTTACCTGAAGGTCCCTCCACATCACCGGGACGTTCATAGCAATCAGTCGGCGGTGGCAGCCTTCTTGGCTGCTTCCTTCGCGCGCTGATTCTCGATCTTCTTCGACAGCTGGAAAAGACGGCGGATACGTCCTGCGATGGCGTCCTTTGTGACCGGCGGATCAGCGAGGCGGCCCAGTTCCTCCAGGCTCGCATCGCGGTGGTCCAAGCGCAGCTGTCCGGCGGCGCGCAGGTTGTCGGGAACCTCATCGCCGAGAACCTCGAACGCGTGAACAACTTTTTCGCTGGCCTCAACGGCCGCCTTGGCACTACGGCGCATGTTCGCATCATCGAAGTTGGCCAGACGATTCGCCTTACCGCGGGTCTCGCCATCGGAGCGCTTGCCGCTCCATTCACGAGCCGTCGTGGTGGCGCCCATGAGGTTGAGCATGCGCTCAATCACGTCAGGGTCACGCAGGGTCACACGCTCTGAGCTGCGCACCTGACGTGCCTTGGCGGTAACGCCGAGACGCCGAGCGGCTCCCACGAGCGCAAGTGCTGCCTCGGATCCTGGGCACACAATTTCGAGGTAGCTGGACTTGCCGGGATCTGAGAGATCGCCATGCGCCAAAAATGCCCCGCGCCATGCTGACTTGATCTGGGCGATATTGCCCGATACGACTTCCGCAGGAAGACCACGAACAGGACGCTTACGGCGGTCAAGCAAGCCCGACTGCAAGGCCAGAGCGCCACCTGAACGAATGACGCGCACTGAATAGCGGGTCAGGTCACCTGTGGGGGTCTGCCGTGCCACCTCGATGAGGTCGGCATCGTGACCGTAGACTTCCTGAATCGTCTTTTGGAGCCACTTAGCCGCAGCAAGATTGCTGAACTGAGCCTCCACGACGATATGCCGCTTGATGAGATGAAGTCCGCCACCGAAGCGAATCATCGTGGCGGCCTGAGCTTTCTTCGCTGCAGCCGTTTCATTCTCGATAGCAGCAAGCTCGTTCTTTACATCATCAACCAGCGCCACGAATTCGCCTCCCAAGCTCGACGCAATGAAATTTCATACTGTGGGTCGGCTGTGAGGAGCTTTCCTCTCCAACCGCCACGGCTATCTGTATTATCGGCAAGTCTAGACATTTCCCACCGCTTCACTTCCTCGAAAATCTGTTGTAAAATCGCGCGACTTCACGGTCAAATCCTCAATCACATCCTTGAGGGCACTAGCCAGCCGTACCGGATCGTGGACACCCGAATTCTTCCCCGTGGCGACGCGGCGGCGATACACCGTGGCACGCGTGGGAGGCAGACGGTCCAGTTCTCCAGAATCCTTTGCCCCCTGATCTCCTGTCAAAATTGCGTCCACCGTCAAATTCTGCGAGTACGTGCGGAAGGCTTCGATCTGCCCTTCTACGTCGAGTCCTGTCGTTTCCCAGTCAGCCACAAGATTCATGAGCAGAATCTTGCGTGCGTGACTTCTGTGCAATGCCTCACGCAGATCAGGAACCAGCATGTGCACCAACAGGGAGGAATACCAGGATCCAGGTCCCAAAGTAATGACGTCGGCCTCCTCGATGGCCTTAACGGCCTCCTTGAAGGCTGGTGGGTCTTCCGGATTGATGCGCAGGGAAAGAATCTTGCCGCTCGCTTTGGCGACCTCGCGCTGAGAGTGCACCTCGGAAACCGCTCCCGTGGCGGGATCCTGAACTTCCGCGGTGAGATTGAGGGGAACTTTCGCCCCCGGGATAACTGTTCCGTCGATGGCAAAGATGGTCTGCACCGATCGAATACCTTTGAGGGCATCTTTTTCCCTCTGCCACTGCGCTGCGAGAATCAGATTTCCGAGAGCGTGGCCATTGAGCTCGCCCTCTGAGGTGAAACGGTGCTGCAGGAGCTCCACCACTCCCCTTTGACGCGCCTGCTCCGACGCCAAGGCCGACAATGCCATGCGAATATCACCGGGGGGGAGCACGCCAAATTCCTCGCGCAGACGGCCCGAGGAGCCTCCGTCGTCGCCCACGCACACGATGGCGGTGATGTCGGTGGTAATGAGCCGCATGGCCTGTAAAGTGGCGTGGAGACCATGCCCCCCGCCTAAACAGACGACTTTCATCATTTCTCCAATCGATTGGCAGCGGTCTTCTCGAGTTCTCGTGCCGACACGGTGACCACGAGGCCCTTGTCGCGGAGTCGCTCGGCCAAGGCATGGCTCATTGCGACAGAGCGGTGCTGGCCGCCGGTGCAGCCCACGGCGATGGTGACATAGTGTTTGTCTTCCTTCGCGTAGCCATCGATGGCCGTGAGGAGCGCGGCAGCATAGGAATCAAGGAAGTCTTCGGCTCCCTCGCTCTTGAGCACGTAGTCGCGCACGGCGTCGTCTTCACCCGTGAGCTTGCGCAGCTGCGGAACCCAGAAGGGATTGGGAAGAAACCGCACGTCGGCGACGAAGTCGGCGTCGAGGGGAATGCCGAATTTGAAGCCAAAGCTGAAGATGTGCACACTCACCGTGCTGGGCCCTTTGCCCATCAGAGACTCGTACAGTCTCGTTGACAGTTCATGAATGCTCAGCGCAGAGGTGTCGATGACGATGTCGGCACGCGCCTTGAGCATCCCCAGCAATTCGCGTTCCTCGTTGATTCCATCGATCAGACGGCGGCCGCGTTGCAGAGGGTGGGGGCGACGCACAGACTCGTAGCGCTTGACGAGGACGTCATCGCGCGCATCCAGGAAGAGAATCCTGTACTTGACGTCGAGGTCTTCGAGATGGCTGAGAACTGCCGCGAGGTCGTTGAAATAGTCGCGGGACCTCACATCGACCACTGCGCACAGCTTGTGAATCTCCGATCCCGCGGACGTCATCATGTCGACGAGCGGTACAAGCATCTTGGGCGGAAGATTATCGATGACGTACCACCCCATGTCTTCCAACGAGTCGGCAGCGTGAGAACGCCCAGCTCCGGACATTCCCGTGATGAGAAGCACCTCAAACGAATCGTCCAAGGCAACTTTCGACCTTTTCGCTTCCATCATTTTCTCTCCCTCTCCGCTTCTCCGACCACGGCATTCAATGCAGCTCTCATTGCCCGCACCGGAACATCCTTCTGGTCAACGCCCACCATGAGTGCCACCTGCGCCACGGCCTGCCACAGCAGCATGCGCTCACCCCCGACAGTCACTGCGCCGCAATTCCCCGCCACCCTGAGGAGATCACTGGGCCTGGGGTCGTACACCACGTCAAGCACCGTCGTTGTCTCAAGTCTGATTCCCCCTCGTATGAGATCCGCGGCAACGCCGTCGGCCGCATGCGACGGAAGAGTGGAGACGACGTATTGAGCGCCACGCATCTGTTCGCCTGCCTCTGCCAGCGGTATTGCGCGCGCAGAAATTCCTAGACGCTGGGACATCTCTAAAAGGTGACGAGTTTTGCTGGGGGTACGCGCCGCGAACACCACCTCTCGCAGTCCTGCCTCACCCAGCGCTGCCAGAGCGGACGACGCTGTATTTCCTGAGCCAATGATCATGCAGGGACGCGTCACGGGTGCCACCGTCACCGAGTCTGGTTGTTCCCCGTCATTGAGCGCCGCCTCGATGCCAAACACATCAGTGTTGTACAGATCGAGCCGGGCGGTGGTAGCTGACGCACGATGACCATCGTCGTCGCGTCGAAAAACGACAGTGTTGGCTATCTGGAGGAAGGAAGACCATTTGTCACGCGCAGTCCCCATGGGGAAGATCTGCTTCTTGAGGGGCATCGTGAGACTGAGCCCCCGCCACTTGGAATCAGGCTGAACCGCCGTCTCAATAAAGTGTGCGAGCTCCGCCTCAGCGACTTCTCGTCGCCCGTATGACCACGCTTCAGCGATGCCTAACGCCTCGTACGCCGCAGTATGCAAAAGCGGTGACAGCGAGTGCGCAATGGGCTTTCCTAGTACGGCCGCGAGATTACCAGCCTCAGTCATATCATTCCTTCTCTGGAGGTACTTTCCGAGTCTAGTCGACGCCCTGCGTTCAGGAGGCTCCTTCTTCTGCTTTATCGGTGTCGGAATGCAGGGCATCATAAATGGTGCCCGCCTTGACCTTGCCAATGCCCTTGACTTCCTCGATCTGTTCACGCGAAGCAACGCGCAGCTTTTTCACCGAGCCGAAGTGGCGCAGCAGGCGTTTCCCGTATGCCGGACCGATGCCCTCAATGGAATCGAGCACGGAACTAATCTCACCCTTGCGTCGTTTCTTGCGGTGATACGTGATGGCAAAGCGATGTGACTCATCACGCACGCGTTGCAGCAAATACATTCCTTCGGACTGTCGCTTGAGGATGAGCGGATAATCCTCTCCCGGAAGCCATACTTCCTCGAGCTTCTTGGCGAGGCCACACAGTGCCACATCGGTGATATGCGAATCTTCGAGCGCCCTGGCAGCGGCAGCTACCTGCGGCTTGCCACCGTCCACCACTATGAGATTGGGCTTGTACGCAAAATGATGTAAATCGGTATTTTGCTGTACCACACCTTCGGAGGTCACAGAATCCGGAGCTGCGGAAACGGACCCCGCATTTTCCACGTCCTCCTCGCTCAACCCCGAGGTTGCTGCCTTCTTTTCGCTTTCGATGGACTCTCCGGAATCGCCGGCGATATTGCCATGCCGGAAACGACGCATCAGCGTCTCGTAGACAGCGGAAGTATCGTCGATTGCACCTTTCCCGCCCGGTCCCTTGATGGAGAAGCGGCGGTATTCGCTGCGCTTCGAGACACCGTCCTCAAACACCACCATCGAGGCCACCTGGAAGCCGCCACCGGTGGCGTTAGAAATGTCGTATCCCTCAATGCGCAAGGGAGCCTGGTCGAGACTCAGTTCACGCTTGACGTCGTTCATCGCTTCGGTGCGCGCCGCGATATCCGTGGTGCGACGCAACTTATTTTGCTTCAATGACAGGTCAGCATTGGCAGTGGCACGTTCCACAAGTTGGCGTTTCTCGCCACGGTGCGCCACATGAATGGTGACCTTGGACCCGCGCACGTCGGAAAGCCACTGCTCCAGTTTCGCCGAATCCTCAGGCATCAACGGCACAATGATCTCCGCCGGAACCGGCGACGTCTCCGAGAAAAGATCATCCCTGCCAGTGAGCAATTCGCGCGCCTTGCGGTCACGTGTTGCCTGCGCTCGCTCGGTGGCATTCGTCGCTGTGAGCGACTGTGTGGCCGAAATTGCGTCTCGCTTTGTGGAGAACTCCACTGCTGGTGCAACTGCCAGGTCGGGTGCAGACAGCGTGCTGGACGGAACGGCTCGTGAATCTTCCCCTACCGATGACGACTCTGTGGATCCTTCTGCCGCCATCGATTCCGCGAGTTCGGGATTTCCTGTGACGCCGCGAGGACGTGCAGTGGCCTCTGCCCCATGACGAGCCTTGCCGCGTCCTCGCCCTTTCCCACCGCTCTGTTCATCACTCATCTGCGAATACACCTGCGTGATGAGCTCGGCGAGAAGCTGGGCGTCCGTGATCTCCTCGACCTTCTCCACGCTCCAGTTACGTTCCCCACGGATAGTTCCGGAGCGCACAAAGAACGCGTGAACGCTGGCTTCCAGCTCGTCGCCCGCCAGCCCGAACACATCGGCGTTGACGTCGTCGGAGAACACTACGGAATTCTGCTGTACCACGTTGCCCATCATCTGAATCTGATCACGCAGTTTCGCAGCCTTTTCAAATTCAAGAGCCTTGCTCGCCTGCTTCATTTGCGCGGTGAGCTCACGCACGTACTTCTCTCCCGCCCTCCCCGTGAGGATCGCGGTGAGCTGGGTCATGAGCTCGCGATGATCGTCCAGCGAGATGTGGCCCACGCAAGGAGCCGTGCATTTGCCGATGGAATACAGCAGGCACGGTCGACCGGACAGTTGCGCGCGGTGCAAAGTTGCCGGCGTGCAAGTGCGTACGGGGAACACCTTGAGCAGCTTGTCGAGCGAGTGCCTCATGTCGTAGACCTTGGCATAAGGACCAAAGTATTTGGTATCGCCGCGGTTCTTGGAGCGGGTAATCCAGATCCGTGGAATTTTCTCACCCGTGGAAACGGCGAGATACGGATATGTTTTGTCGTCGCGAAAAACCACGTTGAACCGTGGATCGAACTCCTTGATCCACGTGTATTCCAGCGTCAGCGCCTCGAGTTCGGTCCCCACCACAGTCCATTCAAGGCTGCGCGCGGTGAGCACCATCGTTTGGGTACGTGGATGCAGAAGATAGAGCGACTGGAAGTAGTTGGCGAGACGGTTGCGGAGGTTCTTGGCCTTGCCCACGTAGATGACGCGGCCGTTGCCATCGCGCCACTTGTAGACCCCGGGTTGGGCGGGAATGTCGGATGACTTGGGACGAAAGGCGTCGCGGGAATCCCCGAGCTTGGCCTCCATGCCCACCTTATTGATTTTCCTAGGAGCGGAGGAAGATGCAGAACCTGATAACCCCGCAGATTCATTGGCGAGCAGCGTTTTGGCGGTTTTCCGCCACGTTCCCGGGCTGTGTCGCTCGAAAATTCCGTTACTCACCACTCACCTCCGCCGTGTTACTTATTCTTTGTCGCTATTGCCGGCCTTTTCGCCAGCATAGGGGCAAGGAACTTGCCCGTCCAACTTCCCTCCACCGTTGCCACCTGCTCCGGAGTTCCCTCGGCGACGATGGTGCCGCCACCCGAACCTCCTTCGGGTCCGAGATCCACAATCCAGTCGGCCGACTTGACGACGTCGAGGTTGTGCTCAATGACAATGACGGTATTGCCCTTGTCCACAAGCTCCTGCAGCACCACGAGCAGCTTGCGAACGTCCTCAAAGTGCAGGCCTGTTGTCGGTTCGTCGAGAATGTACACGGTCTGCCCCGTGGAACGACGCTGCAGCTCGGTCGCAAGCTTCACGCGTTGAGACTCGCCACCCGACAGCGTCGGCGCGGGTTGACCAAGGCGAATGTACCCAAGACCCACCTTGACGAGCGTGTCGAGATAGCGCGAAATGGAGGTATACGACTTGAAGAACTTCGCCGCTTCCTCGATGGGCATATTGAGTACGTCAGCCACAGACTTGCCGTTGTACTTTACTTCGAGCGTCTCACGGTTGTAGCGCTTGCCGTGGCATTCCTCGCATTCTACGTACACGTCCGGGAGGAAGTTCATCTCGATCTTCAACGTTCCGTCTCCATGGCACGCCTCGCACCGACCGCCCTTGACGTTGAACGAGAAGCGACCTGGCCCATAACCGCGTACCTGAGCCTCTGGCGTCTTCGCGAAAAGTGTGCGGATCTTATCCCAGACGCCCGTGTAGGTGGCCGGGTTGGATCGCGGCGTGCGGCCGATGGGGTTCTGATCCACGTGGATCACCTTATCCACCTGCTTGAGCCCCTCGACGCGCGTGTACTTGCCGGGAACGATGCGGGCGCCGTTGAGCTTATCCGCCAAAACCGGGTAAAGAATCGAATTGACCAGCGTCGACTTTCCCGATCCCGAGACGCCCGTCACAGCCGTCATCACACCAACTGGGAAATTCACGGTGAGGTTCTGCAGGTTGTTTTGGCGCGCTCCCACAACCGTGAGCTGTTTGGTTTTGCGCACCTTGCGGCGTGTTTTGGGAATTTCGATTTCGCGGCGACCCGTGATGTAGTCGCCCGTGATGGAGCGGCTGGCGTCGCCAATCCCGTCAGCGGGACCCGAATAGATGACCTCGCCACCGTGTTCTCCGGCGCCTGGACCCACGTCCACAAGCCAGTCGGCCTTTTCAATGGTCTCCTGATCGTGTTCCACCACAATGAGAGTGTTGCCCAAATCGCGCAGTTTGTGCAGCGTCTCGATGAGGCGCTCGTTGTCGCGCTGGTGCAGGCCAATGGACGGTTCGTCAAGCACGTACATGACGCCGACGAGTCCGGAGCCAATCTGCGTGGCAAGCCTGATGCGCTGTGCCTCGCCACCCGACAACGTTGCCGCAGCGCGCGACAGTGTCAGATAATCAAGGCCCACATCGTGAAGGAAGCGCAGCCGAGAACGAATCTCCTTGAGCACCTCGCCGGCGATCTTGAGCGCAGCACCGGTGAGCTTGAGCTTGCTCACCCACGTCAATTCCTCAACGACCGGAAGATCGCAGACGTCGGCGATCGACAAATCGTTGACCGTTACGGCGAGCACTTCCGGCTTGAGGCGTTTGCCACCGCAGGTCTGGCAGGGAATCTCGCGCATGTATGACTCGTAGAACTGCTTCATCTGCTCGGAGTCCGTTTCGTCGTGACGACGCATGAGCGTACGCACAACACCTTCAAAGCCGGTGCTGTATTCACGCAAGCGACCCCAACGATTGCGATATGACACCTTCACCTTGAAGTCATGACCGTACAGAACGTCGTGACGAACGTCTTCCGGGAGATCCTTCCACGGCGTCTTCAGAGAGAAGCCAAGCTCATCGGCAAGGCCCTCGAGGACGTGACCATAGTATTCGGTGGTCGCTTTGCCACCTCCCCATGGCTCGATGGCACCGTCGGCGAGAGACTTGTCGGGATCCGGAATCACGAGCTCTGGATCAATTTCGAGGCTGTACCCAATTCCAGTGCAGTCGGGGCACGCGCCGTAGGGGGCGTTGAAGGAGAAGGTGCGCGGCTCGATCTCGTCGAGTTCGAGCGTGTGCCCATTGGGGCACGAACGTTTTTCGGAGAATGGCTGGCGGCGCGTCGGTGCCTTCTCATCCTGATCCACAAAGTCCGCCACCATGATTCCATTTGCCAGACGCAGTGCCGTCTCCACGGAATCCGTGAGACGTTGACGCATCTGAGGCTTGATCACCAGACGGTCCACCACCACCTCGATGGTGTGCTTCTTCTGCTTGGCGAGAGTGATGTCATCAGAAAGCTGATGCATCTCACCGTCGATGAGCGCACGCGCGTAACCGTCGGAGCGCAACAGCTCCAGCAAATCAACGTATTCGCCCTTCTTGCCGCGAGCCACAGGTGCCAACACCTGGAAGCGTGTGCCCTCTGGATATTTCATGAGGGTATCCACCATCTGCTGCGGCGTCTGGGCACTCACGAGCGCACCGCACACCGGGCAGTGAGGAATTCCCGTGCGCGCGAACAGCAGGCGAAGATAATCGTAAATCTCCGTGATTGTTCCCACGGTGGATCGCGGGTTGCGGTTCGTGGTCTTCTGGTCTATGGACACCGCAGGGCTCAGGCCCTCGATGAAGTCAACATCCGGCTTGTCCATCTGCCCCAGGAACTGGCGAGCATAAGCGCTCAACGATTCCACATACCTGCGCTGTCCCTCTGCAAACAGGGTGTCGAAAGCGAGAGAGGATTTACCTGACCCTGACAGTCCGGTGAAAACAGTGAGCTTGTTGCGAGGAACCTCGAGGTTGACGTTTTTGAGGTTATGTTCGCGAGCGCCGGCTATGACGATCTTGCGATCCTTGGACACGTCTTCGAGATCTGTGATCACCGTGCCGTTGTGCTCGTGACGGTGCTTGCTCACAATCTGGCCGTCCATGGCGTTGCCACGTGATCCATGCGATCTGTTGCTGCCATGCTCGGTGGCCATGTGTCGTTCCAGCGCGCTCGTATTCTTCTTGCTCACTCGTACCCTACTTATCGTCGTCAAATTCTCGCTAGATGACCTTACCAAGAGGCATCGCGCATCCGGCTTCATTCTGCCCAGAGTCAACAATAGCCTTTTGTGACGCAGAAATCGAACACTCGTTCGATATTTTTTTGCACAGTGGTTTCCGTCCTTCAACGTGCCACCCTCGAGATAAAATCCCCCGAGGAAGCACAAGGAACAACGATGTGAGGGAACCGAGGGAAGCGTGCCCAAACGCACCACGACGACAGTCACCGAGGCGGAGCATAAACTCGGTCATTCCTCTATACCCCGTCTTGCGCTGTCACTGTCACTTCCCGCCGTTGTGGCGCAAATGGCCAACGCGCTGTACACCATCGTCGACCGGCTCTTCATTGCCAGAATTCCCGGAACGGGAACTGTTGCCATGACTGCTATCGGCATATGTTTCCCCATCACGCTCTTGCTCTCCGCAATCGCCGCCCTCATCGGAGCCGGTGGGGCTCCTCTCGCCTCCATTGAATTGGGACGGGGAAATTTTAAAAAGGCGGAACGCATTGTCGGCACGTGCACGGCCACATTGATTGTCACGTCCATCGTTTTCATCGTCATCGGCCAACTTTTCAAGGAACCCCTTCTTCTGGCGTTCGGTGCAAGTCCCGACACACTTCCCTACGCGTCGACGTTCCTCTCTATCTACTTGTACGGAACAGTTTTCGTGCAGCTCGCATTGGGGCTCGTCCCTTTCATTTCCGCGCAGGGCAGGGCAAAGGTTGCCATGTGCGCAACCCTTGCGGGAACGCTCACCAGCTTTCTGCTCGATCCCCTCTTCATCTTTGTCTTCGATTGGGGCATCGCCGGAGCCGCGTGGGCAAACGTTCTCGCGCAATCCCTTTCCGCACTCATCGCCTGCTACTTCCTCATGTCTGGTCGCAGCGGAATCCGACTGAGGCTTCACCTTCTCCGCTACGACTCACTGCTTCTGCCGTCCCTCGCGCTGGGAGCCTCTCCCTTCATCGTGCAGATCACTGAAGGTGCCATTGCCGTGGTGTTCAACGCCATGCTGGAACAGTACGGCGGAGACACTTACGTCAGCGCCATGACCATCATTCTCAGCCTCGAGCAGCTTGTCTTCGTCTTTTCCAACGGCCTGGCCCAAGGCATCCAGCCAATCATTGGGTACAACTTCGGCGCAAGGGCGTATTCGCGCGTCCGCCAGGCCTATCGCATCGGTTTCACTATTGACATCGGGGTAACAACGCTGGCTGCCGGACTGTGCATTCTCTTCCCTGCGCCGCTGGCAGACCTCTTCACAACCGATCCCGTCATCATCGACATCGTGGCGCGCAAACTGCCGGTTTTCATGCTCGGTTTCGGCTATTTCGGGATCCAGAACGCAACACAGTATGCGCTTTTGGGAATGGGGCAGGCCAGGCCCTGTCTTTTCCTCTCGCTGTGGCGCAAGGTCATATTGCTCATTCCTCTAGCACTCCTCCTTCCCCGTTTCCTGGGTGCCGATGGCGTTTTCGCAGCCGAACCCATTGCAGATATCGTGTCGGCCACAACCGCGATCTTCATTTTCCGACACACAGTCCGCAGGCTGATTCCTGCCGCTTCTAAGGTTTCGACCTCGCAGAATTTAGTGAGGGGAGCATCATGGCGGTGACGCATGCAGAACAACGTCTAGGGAATGCTCCCATTCCCCGTCTTGCCTTGTCCCTCGCGCTTCCCGCGGTCGTGGCGCAAACTGCGAACGCCCTCTACACCATCGTCGATCGGCTCTTCATCTCCCGCATTCCGGGGACGGGCAGCCTTGCCATGACGGCAGTTGGCGTATGTTTCCCCATCACCCTTGTGCTCTCTGCCATCGCTGCCCTCATAGGAATGGGTGGAGCGCCGCTGGCCTCCATCGAGCTCGGTCGCGGTAACTTCAAACGCGCGGAAAAGCTTCTCGGATCCTGTGCCGCCCTGCTGGTGACCGCGTCCATTGTTCTCATCGTCGTCTTCGAGATTTTCAAACGTCCCATTCTCGTGGCATTCGGCGCCAGCCCGGAAACCATCGATTTTGCGACGGAGTTCATCGGCACCTATTTGCTCGGCACACTCTTCGTGCAGCTCGCGCTCGGGCTCAATCCATTCGTCTCGGCACAAGGCAAGGCCGGCGTCGCCATGGGCGCCACACTCATCGGAGCACTGAGCAGCATTGGCCTGGATCCGCTGTTCATCTTCACGTTTGGACTGGGCGTGCGCGGAGCAGCCCTGGCAAACGTCATCGCCCAGGGGCTTTCGGCGCTCTGGATCACGTATTTTCTCATGTCCGGTCGCAGCGGAATCCGGCTGAGGCCGTCACTCCTGAGGTTCAGCCGCGCGCTGGTGCCGGCGTTGATGCTGGGATTGTCTCCGTTTATGCAGCAGATTACCGAAAGCGTCATCAATGTAGTGTTCAACTCCAGCCTGCAGCATTACGGCGGAGACAACTACGTGGGCGCCATGACCATCATCGCGAGCCTTGAACAACTCGTCTTCATTTTCTCGTCCGGACTTACGCAGGGAATACAACCGATCGTGGGGTACAACTACGGCGCGCAGAATTATGGCCGCGTTCGAAACGCTTATCACATTGCCTTTGTGGCAGACGTTGCGGTCACCACGCTCGCCAGCGGCATCTGCATTCTTATGCCGGAACCCCTCGCACGCATCTTCACGGACGACCCCACCATTGTTGGCATTGTGGTGCGCATGCTTCCGATCTTCATGGCAGGTTTCGGCATCTTTGGGTTGCAGAACGCAGTGCAATGCACTTTTGTGGGGATGGGACAGGCCAAGCCGTCGTTGTTCCTGGCGCTGTGGCGGAAAATCGTGCTTCTTGTTCCGCTGGCGCTTATTCTGCCGCACTTCATGGGCGTGACAGGGGTCTTCGCCGCAGAACCGATTTCCGATACCGTCTCGGCGCTCACCGCCCTCGTCCTGTTCCTTCACGTGATGCGTCAGCGGCTGCCCCGCCAGTCTCGCCCACAGCGCACAGCCGCAGCGTCGTCTGGCGGCGAGGCTACGCTCTTATGAGGTAAAAATATGCGCGAGCAGCACTTCTGACGGCACACATGGCCGGGAAATTTGGTGGACGAGGACTATGGGGATTGACGCAAAAGATTTGGAAATTCGCATCGGAGCACGTCTGCTGCTCTCCCCCACGACCTTCCACGTGGCAAAAGGCGACCGCATCGGACTCGTGGGCCGCAACGGTG
Organism: Bifidobacteriaceae bacterium; assembly: GCA_022651005.1. GTDB lineage: Bacteria > Actinomycetota > Actinomycetes > Actinomycetales > Bifidobacteriaceae > JALCQC01. Next base: position 398,395 of record JALCQD010000002.1, on the reverse strand, counting down.
CCGGCAAGACCACGCTCACCAAGGTCATCACGGGCACGATGTTGCCCACTTCCGGTTCCGTTCATGTGAGCGGAAAGCTCGGATATCTTCCGCAGTCCACGCACGCCGCAGACCCAGAGCAAACCGCTCTTGATCGTGTGGTAAGTGCCCGCGATATCGCCGCCCAGCTCAAGCGTCTGCGCAAAACCGAGGCAGACATGGCCAGTTCCGATCCCAAGGTCATGGAAAAGGCCATGAACAAGTACGATCGCGTGCTCTCCGAGTTCGAAACTTCCGGTGGCTATGCGGCACAGTCCGAAGCCATCAAAATGACCGAGAGCCTCGGCCTGACGCAGGAGACGCTCAAGCAGAAACTTGGAACTCTGTCCGGAGGCCAGCGCCGCCGCATCGAAGTGGCCCGCATTTTGTTCTCCAACGCCGACACCCTCATTCTTGATGAGCCCACCAACCACTTGGACGCCGATTCCATCGAGTGGCTGAAAAACTACCTCAAGAACTTTCAGGGCGGCTTCCTGGTCATCTCCCACTCCACGGAGTTGCTAGGTGAAACCGTCAACAAGGTGTGGCATCTGGATGCGCAACGCTCCGAAATCGACATGTATTCGCTGGGGTGGGAAGCGTACCTGAAACAACGGCAGGTGGACGAGGAGCGTCGCCGCCGTGAGCGCGAAGTGGCCGAGAAGAAGGCCGACCGCCTCATGAAGCAGGGCATCCGACTGCACGCGAAAGCCACCAAGGCCGTTGCCGCGCAAAACATGATGCGCCGCGCAGAAAAACTGCTGGAATCCACCGAGCCGATGGAACGCGCGGAAAAGGTTGCGGACCTGCGTTTCCCCGAACCCGCTCCTTGCGGCCGCACTCCGATTATGGCGAAGGCCATCTCAAAAACATACGGTTCCACCGAGGTGTTCACAGGAATCGACCTCGCCATCGACAAGGGCTCTCGCGTGGTGATTCTGGGACTCAACGGCGCCGGCAAGACCACAACGCTGCGCATCCTCGCAGGAGCGGAAGAATCCGACACCGGCGAGGTGATATATGGCCACGGCGCCAAGATCGGCTATTTTGCCCAGGAGCACGACACACTGGATAACAATGTGTCTGTCCTCGAAAATCTCCAGCATGTGGCACCCGATTTGGACAACACCCAGGCGCGCACGATTCTTGGCAGCTTCCTGTTCTCCGGTTCCGACGCCGAGAAGCCGACGAGCGTCCTCTCGGGCGGAGAGAAAACCCGCTTGGCCCTGGCGACGTTGGTGACGAGCCGCGCCAACGTGCTGCTCCTCGACGAGCCCACCAACAATCTCGACCCCGCCTCGCGAGACGAGATTCTTTCCGCCATTTCGCGCTACGAGGGCGCGATTGTGCTCGTTACCCACGATGAGGGTGCCGTAGAGGCGCTCAAGCCCGAGCGCGTGCTTCTCCTCCCAGACGGCGACGAGGACCTGTGGAACGATCAGTATCTGGAGCTTGTGGCGTTGGCATAAAGCCGCACGCACCGTTATAAGTTCACTTGCGTCGTAACGCTTTCGGTATAAGATTTTCCTATGACTTTGCTCCAGCTGAAATACATCGTCAAAATCGTCGAATGCGGTTCGATGAACGAGGCGTCCCATGAGTTGTACATCTCCCAGCCTGCGCTGAGCTCGGCCGTCAAGGAGCTTGAGAAGGAGATGGGCATTGAGATTTTCACGCGCTCCTCTCAGGGCATTGCGCTCACTGTGGATGGCGCTGAATTTCTCACCTACGCACGGCAGGTGCTCGATCAATCCGAGCTGCTGGAGGAGCGCTACAAGAACGCGACGCCGCGCAAGCAGCTGTGCCAGGTGTCCACGCAGCACTACATGTTCGCCGTCGAAGCCTTCGTGGAACTCATCAAGGAATCAAATTCAGACGAGTACGAATTCACACTTCGCGAGACGAAAACCCGAGACATCATCGACCAGGTTGCCAATATGCAATCTGAAATCGGTCTGCTTTACCTCTCAGACTTCAACAAAGACGTCATCGGCAAACTTCTGCGCGAAAAGCACCTGGAGTTTCACCCCCTCTTCCGGGCGGGTCTTCACGTGTTCCTCTCGCGCCAAAATCCCCTGGCCTCCAAGAAAAAGGTCACGATGGACGATCTCACGCCCTATCCCTTCATCCAGTACGAGCAGGGAGACGAAGGCAGCTTCTATTTCGCCGAAGAGGCCGTGTGGCCGGAGTACTCCCCCAAGCAAATCAACGTGACCGACCGCGCCACCATTCTCAACTTCATCGTGGGTCTTAACGGTTACACGGTGTGCTCAGGAATCGACAACGAGGATCTCAATTCGGAGAAGATCGTGACAGTACCGCTCGAGTCCAGTGAGCAGATGCTCGTCGGCTGGATTTCCAATGAACGCGCCAAGCTGTCGCAGGCCGGTGAACACTATCTGGAACGCCTTAAGGACGTTGTGGCGAACGATGGATACAAGCTCGTCGGCGAATAACGAATCCCGACAATGAGCAGGCATCGCCTGGCTTCTACATGACGAACGCTACAACCCTGTCTTCGAGCACTTCTACCTCTGGATGTTCCCCACGGGCATAGCACCCGAAAACGGCACTGTAAATTGCGGCTGAAATCATGTCGGCACGCGTGGTCTCTTCGGAACTCGCGACGGGTGACACATTGTCGTCGTGCACAATTCCTCGCACCACATCAGAAAGCACGCTGCGCACCTCGTCGTCGATGAGTGCGGCGTCGGCCGGCGCGTCGAAACCGCACACGTCATAGAAAGAGAACACGAAATCGTACGTTGCGTCAACAAGGTGACGGCAGACGTTTTCGTCGAATGCCCCCGCTTCGGATATTTCCGCAGCGATGCCGCCTCGGAAAGCGCGTGCCGCGATGCGAGCCAACACTCTGTGCTTGTCCGCGTAATGCGCGTAAAACGTGGCACGATTGATGCCGGCGCGTTTGGTGACCTGCGCAATCGACACCGCGTCGAAGCCTGAGGATTTCATCAGCGTCCAGAACGATTGCTCAATGAGTCGCTGAGTGCGCTTCACCCGCGGATCGTTCTGGTTGACCGTTGATTTTGCCATCAGCAATGCACCATTCCGCTCAGGCCCCGTACTGTTCGAGATAGGCCTCGGCACGGGCGGCAAGCTCGTCGTCCACCAGAGGGCGACCGTCGGTTCCTTTCAGCACCTTCGCCTCGGCGAAGATGTCACGTACGGTGACAATGGAAATCACGGGGAAACCGAAGTCGCGCTCCACTGCGGCAACCGCGGAAATGTCTGAATCCTTGGCCTTTTCCATGCGATCTACGGAAATAACCAGCCCGGCAATCGTCACGTCGGCAGCCGCCTTGATCTTGGGCACGATGTCGCGCACAGCGGTCCCGGCGGTCATGACATCGTCCACAAGCAGCACCGTCATGCCATCTTCCAGCTGAGTTCCCACGAACAATCCGCCATCTCCGTGGTCCTTCTTTTCCTTGCGGTCAAAGGTGTACCCCACAGTGAACTCCTGCGTGGCATTCATGGCGATAGACGTGGATACGGCGAGCGGAATGCCCTTGTAGGCGGGGCCGAAAATGGTGTCGATGCCATTTCCATTGCTGCCACCGAGCGTGCCGTCGTCGATGCCCGACTGGATGGCACGTGCATAGAAGGCGCCCAGCGTGGCAATTTTTACGCCGTCGTCGAAGGCTCCCGCGTTGATGAAGTACGGTGACTGACGGCCGGATTTCAGCGTGAAGTCACCGAATTTCAAAGCACCTGAATCGAGAAGGAATTCGGTGAAGGCCTGCTTGTGGGAAGCTCTGGACGGCGAGGTGCCCGCGCCGGTGTTCATACCACTCTCATTCATCGCCATGTCTGTCCGTTCCTTAGTTTTTCTGCCAACTCAGGGCGCTTGTCAAGTGCCCTTTCCAAGTCTTCCGCAATCCGCAGAGGAGCTACTGGATCCAAGAGCGCCGCCGCCCCCACTTCCACCGCGTTCGCACCAGCGTAAAGGTGTTCCAAAGCGTCCTCTGCAGTGGAGATACCTCCGATTCCAATGATGGGAATGTGTGGCAGCGCCTGCCTCGTCTTCCACACCATCGCCACCGCAATGGGTTTGATGGCGGGTCCCGAGACTCCTCCAGTGACGTTTGCGATGACGGGATTGCCCGTCTCCACATCAATTTTTACACCAATCAGGGTGTTGATGAGACTGAGCGCGTCGGCACCCGCGTCGACGGCCGCACGGGCGATGGGCACGATGTCGGTGACGTTGGGCGTGAGTTTGACAACCATCGGCTTGGTGGTGAGCTTGCGCAAGCGTTCGATGAGGCGTCCGAGAACGAGAGGATCAGAACCGACCGAGAGCCCACCGTGAGACACGTTGGGGCAGCTCACGTTGATCTCAAGCATGTCGGCGGCCGAATCAGCCAGCTTCTCCACCACTTGGGCGTAATCGTCGTCGGAGTGGCCTGCCACGTTGGTGATGACGGTGGCACCGAGCGCCTTCAACTTCGGAAGCTCGTCCACGAGATAATGGTCCACTCCCGGATTCTGAAGTCCCACCGCGTTGACCATGCCACTGGGAGACTCGGCCGTACGCGGCGTTGGATTGCCCTCCCAAGGAATGGGCGACACGCCCTTCGTGGAGACGGCTCCCATTTGCGACACATCATAGAAACGTCCACACGCCTCAAGATTGAAAGTGCCCGATGCCGTTCCCACGGGATTCTTCCAGGGCGCACCCGCCACAACCGTGGAGTGCCTCCACTCATAACCACGCGCATCCTGCTCATTGGCAAACTGACCATTGTCGGAAACGCGCGGAGCATCATCATAAGAGTCCGCAGAAACTCGGGGACGTGCAAGTGTCGTCGTCATGTCTGTGTTCCTTCCGTCTACTACCAGTTGAGTTGTTCCGTTGTGAACACGGGTCCGTCAAGGCAGACCTTCTTGAGACCCGTCACGGTGGGAGTCACACAGGCCACACACGTTCCAAACCCGCATCCCATGCGGCCCTCGAGGCTCAACTGAGCCCCCATTCCATGGTCTCTAGCCCACGCTGCCACCGCCTTCATCATGGGCGTGGGACCACACGAGAGGATATCGATATCGCGCATTTCCTCATCATCTGATTCCTTGGCCCAGCGGTCCAGCAGCGTCACCACATTGCCTTCTGATTCATCAATACTCAGGGTTGCACCTGAAAATTCGCTCACGATGGAATCGGCGAAGTGCACGTCCCGGTATCCGAAGAGCGCCGTAGAGGATGCTCCAAGGTCTCGGATCTCCTGGGCAGCACGAATCAGAGGAGGAACTCCAAGGCCACCTCCCACCAGCAAATAGCGTCCATCAGGTGTCAGCGAGAACCCATTGCCGAGAGGACCGAGAACGTCGATGGAGTCGCCCGGACGAACATGCGAGAGCTGTTCCGTTCCCTCTCCCACCACCGCGAAGATAAAACGCACGTCATCTTCTGAGGCATTGACGCCCGCCTCCGTCCCCACTGCCGCCACGCCCAGGGGACGTGGCATGATGCGGGAGGCATCGTGCAGGTAAAGATTCGCAAACTGGCCCGCGTGCGCATGATGAGCAATGTAGCGATCACGCAGCACCACCGAATAGACGCCCCCGCTGAGTCTGTCGGCAGCTATGACCGCCGCGGAACGGCGCGATGGCAAGTACTTGTGGGAACACTCGCGAGATGAGGTGGCCTCTGTGTCTGTGACCGCCGTGTTGGCGGCGTGTGATCCCGTTTCCGCAGCATCGGCAAGAGAGACGGTCGCAAAGTCTCGTGTGCGGCGAAAGACGGTGTTCTTCTCAGTTTCCAAGGCTTTTCTCCAGTTCTGTGGTGATGGTTGCCTTCATGGCGAGTGCGGCGCGGCGCGCGGCGGTGGCGACGAGATCGAGCGCCTGAGTGGTGTCCGTCACGCCGGCTGCAGCCGGATCGTTCCTCCACGCTCCGATGATGCCGCGGGAGGAGTTGACAATGGCACCGTGACCCTGCGCATCAAACATGGGAACGATGTCGGCAGCAGTGCCACCCTGCGCGCCGAATCCGGGAACAAGAAAGAAGGTATGGGGCAAACGGGCGCGCAGACGGCGGCCATCGTCAGGATGCGTGGCGCCAACGACGGCGCCCACCCTGGAATACCCATGCTTTCCTCGAGTCTGAGCTCCCCAGCGTTCCACAAGGTCTCCAACCCTATCGGAGATTGCGGTTCCTTCGGCATCGAGATCCTGAAGCTCACTGCTGGACGGATTCGACGTGCGGACGAGGACGAAGAGATCTTTGTCGTGAGCCGTGGCGGCGTCCACGAATGGCGTGATGCCGTCCGTTCCCAAGTAGGGATTCACCGTGACGGCATCCTCGTGCCAGAGATCAGGCGTGGCGGCGGTTTGCCCGAAGCCGGGCAAACCACTCAGATGCGAGGCGTATGCAGCAGCAGTGGAACCGATGTCGCCGCGCTTGACGTCGCCAAGCACGTACAGTCCCGCACGTTGTGCCGTGGCAGCGGTACGCACGTAGGCGTCGATGCCGGAAACTCCGAGCGCCTCGTACATGGCAATCTGCGGCTTGACGGCGGGCACAACGTCTTTCACCGCGTCAATGATGGCGGCATTGAACGCCACGTAAGCGTCCGCGAGCGCAGCGGCCTGATTAGAGGGAGTTTCCTCTCTCACCGAGGCAAGCAGTGGTTCCGGCAGCAGCGCTGGCGTGGGATCAAGCCCCACAACGCTGGGGTTCTCCTTTGCGTCAATGGCATCGATCAGGCGGTCCATGCAGGGTCTCCTTTCACGGCGTCACGCAGCAATCCGGCGCCGTCGTGCAGCTGGGCGTCAACTATGGTCGCAACGGGGCGACCGGTGAGCTTTTGACCCTCGAAAGGCGTGTTGCGCGCTTTTGAACGGAACCGAGAGGCCTCCACGGTCCATTCAGCATGTGGGGCAAGCAGACTGAGATTGATGTGCGGAGCGGTGTCGTCGTCCTCGTCGTCATCATTGCCAGTGTGTACGTGAGTGAGGTCGAGCACACGTCGTGTGACGCCGTCCACTGTTTCGTTACGCACGAGTGCGGCAACATCAGGGCGAACGAGGCCTTCGAGACGCGCAGGTGCGAGACTCATGAGGTCGATGAGACGCTCCTGGGACATGAGCCCCGATTCCACGAGCAGCGTGTTTGCGAGTCCATAGGATGTCTCGAGACCGATGATGCCGTTGGGTGAATCCACCAGGCCACGCGATTTCTCGTCGTCGGTATGGGGCGCGTGATCGGTGGCGATGGCATCCACGGTGCCGTCGGCGAGCGCAGCGAGCGTGGCCTGTCGGTCGGTCTCTGTGCGCAGGGGCGGATTCATCTTCGCCTGTGAGCCGTAGCGTTCCACGTCGCGGTCGGACAGCGCAAAATAGTGCGGTGCCGTCTCGCAGGTGACGGGGACGCCCTCGGCCTTTGCCGCGCGCACGGCATCGAAGGCTGCGGCCGTGCTCACGTGCTGGAGATGAACGTGAGCTCCAGTGCGGCGCGCGGCGTCGATGTCTCGCATGACGATCGCCATTTCTGTAGAAGCTGGGACTCCGTCGACTCCCAGCTTGCGGGAAACGTCGCCGTCGTTGATGATGCCTGATGCATGGCGTTCGCAGTGTTCCATAAGAAAGATGCCGTGCACCTTGGCGTTGCCGAGAACCTCGTCGAGCGTGGCGTCGCTCACGGCGCTGCCATCGTCGCTCAATGCCACCACGGGGTGTCCCGCATCGGCAATCTCGCCGGACAGGAAGGCTTCCCACAGGGCCGGGCGCGATGCGTCAACGCCGCCGCGCCCCTTGGAGGCGGCGACGGCCAACGTGTAATCAATCGGGAGCTCGATGCCGAAGGAGTCTTCGTAGAGTTCCAAGTAATCCAGCACGGACACGAAGCCCTGCTTGAGCAGACGCTCTACAACAGGATCCTTGGACGAGGTGCTGAGAGGCTCTCCGTCCGCCGTGGGAATGGTGTTCGGCTGAAGGCACACATCCGTGAACCCGCCAGCGGCCGCTGCTGCGGCGCCCGTACGCATGTCTTCCTTGTCCGTTTGACCGGGATCGCGGAAATGCACGTGCAGGTCAACGAGGCCAGGGCTTACTATCATGCCCGTTCCATCGATGACCGCACCACGCAATGCCGCGTCTCGCGTCGGCACCTCGATGTCGATGACGTCACCGGTATTCCATACGCGGACCCCGGTGAGACGCACAATTCCCTGAGGTTCCGCCGTCACGTCCTCGGTCCTCAGCATCGGCTGATCTGAGAGGCCGCTCACAGCTTTGCCGCCTCGTCACAGTAGTCGCAGCGGTACTCTCCCGTATCCGCATTGCTCAGGTGGAACAGCTGGTCGAGGTCTCGTTCCGAGCTCGTGACGCAGCGAGGGTTGGCGCACGAGATGACGTTGGTGACGTGGCGCGGCAGGCGCGGCTTTTGCTTTTCCACGATCTGTGCGTTTTTCACCACGTCGACGGTGGCATGAGGCGCCACTAGACCCAGAACGTCGAGGTCAATGTCAGTCTCGTTCTGAATCTTGATGATGTCCTTGCATCCGTATCGATGGGATGTTGTGTTCATGATGAGGGCGATGGTGGATTTCGCAGGATCGATATGCAGGTAGCTCAATACCTTCAGTGCCGTGCCTGCTGGCACGTGATCGATGATGATGCCTTCCGCAATGCTGGTGACTTCCATCATGCGTGAACCTCCACATTCTCGTCGCTGTCGTCCGCGAATCCGGGCAAGGGAGCCCCGACCACGCTGCTCATGAGGGCCATGCGCATGAGCATTCCGTTTTTCACCTGTTCGAAGTACGCGGCACGCGGATCGTCGTCCACCTCCGTGGCAATCTCATTGACGCGCGGAAGGGGATGGAGCACTGCCATGGTGGGCTTGGCGAGCCTGAGCTTGTCCGCGTCCAGAATGTAGGTGTCGCGCAGGCGCAGGTAGTCGTCCTCGTTGAAGAAACGCTCCTTCTGAACACGCGTCATGTACAACACGTCGAGATCTCCGATAACGGCAGTGAGATCCGTGACCTCCTCGTAGGAGCAGGAGTCGGATGCGTTGATGCGGTCGAGCACGTATTGCGGCATCGTGAGCTCTTTGGGAGAGACGAGCACGAATTTGACATGGCCGAAACGGCACAGAGTCTCGATGAGGGAATGCACCGTGCGGCCAAAGGTGAGATCCCCGCACAGGCCAACCGTGAGATCGGTAATGCGCCCGAAACGCGATTGCAGCGTCGCCAGATCGGCGAGCGTCTGCGTCGGATGCATGTGTCCGCCGTCGCCTGCATTGATGACGGGGACGGATGCTGCCTTCGAGGCAACGAGCGCCGCGCCCTCCTTGGGATGCCTGATGGCAACGACGTCGGCGTAGTTGGACACGGTCTTCAACGTGTCCGAAATGGACTCGCCCTTGGAGACAGAGGCATTCTGTGCGCTTGAGAAGCCGATGACATGGCCGCCCAGACGCAGCATCGCCGTCTCGAAGCTCAGACGAGTGCGTGTTGACGGCTCATAAAACAAAGTCGCCAGAATTTTTCCGGCGGCTGCATGTGAAACTTCAGGAAGATGTTCCGAAATGAAACTGGCCTTCCGAAGCAAATAAGAGATTTGCGAAGCGGTGATGTCATCGAGCGTCACCACGCTTCGACCGACCAAATTGAACTGCGATGTTGACAACTGAGAATCCGAAGGAATTCTGCCTACCATGTCACGCCTTCCACGAGTCGAGAGGCGGTCACTTGTTGTGACCCTTACGAACTTATGACCCGTGCCAGACAAGGGAACACGCCCGATATCTCGCGGAAACCGTGAATTGACGGGCCTTAGCGCGCCACAACCGTTAACCGTGCGTTTACATTAGGACCACGATCACACTCATGATCTGGTGACGATGACTCCCTCATCTTCCAGCACCACAAGCTCGTCGGGATCCGCATCCTCGATGGCGTGAAGCTGCGCCACGGAGAGCTCCGTGTGCATGTCCTCCACTCGACCACCGATGAAGCGCACCACTACGTTGCCTTGTGCGTTCTTAGACATCGATTCGTACAGGCCAAGCACGTCCTTTGGTATAGACGCCAGCGCAATCTTTCTGCGGCTTGCCACGCTCGCCATGCGCTTTTTTAGCTTTGCAAGCTTGTCTTCTCGTCGATTCTTCAGGTCCAGTCCGGTGCCATGCAACTTCTCGTCATTGTGTGCCAGGATCGAGTCATCCTTCTCCAGGGTTTCGGCCTCGGAGAGCTTTTCCACCTGCTGATCCTCCAACGCGGAAATCTGGGCACGCAATCCGTCCTGTTGCTTGGTGAGCGCCACCACTTCCTTGGGCGTCACTCCAGCTGCCTTGAGCTTGAGATCGATGGCCCCCACCTGCGTGGACAGTTTCGCGGCGACCTTCTCGAAGCCGCCGGCCTCATCACGCAATGCCGCCATGCGAACGCCGAGCTTGTGCCGCTCGATGACGATTGCCTTGCGCTGGGCGATGAGCTGCTCGAGGTGTTTCGTCTCCTCCAGCTCCTCCGCCTCATGACGAATCTTCCTGGCATCCTTGTCCAGAGTTTGAAGATCGAACAACATCTGCTGAGTCTGAGGTGTGGCAAACATGCCTCAAGACTACGCCATTCGCTTCATAAGTCTCCGCTAAAATCAAAATATCCGAGAGACACCGTGAGAAAGAAGTCGACTGTGGAGATACTGACGCTGGTCCTACTCATCATGGTCGCCGTCCTCATCTCCTCGGTTCTCAGCAGATTCATCCCGCGAGTGTCCACTCCGTTGGTGCAAATCGGACTCGGCATCGCCTGGTACTTCACTCCGTTTCTTCCCAACATCGTTCTGGACTCCGATCTTTTCATCGTGCTCTTCATCGCCCCGCTGCTCTATCTGGAGGCACGCAACATTGACCGCACTCGCCTGGCGCATTCGCTTGGCCCCGCGATGTCCCTTGCCGTGGGCCTGGTCCTCGCCACCATGGTGGCCTCCGGTTTCCTTTTACACGCCCTCTGGCCACTCGTCCCGTTGTCGGCCGCCTTCGCCCTTGGCGCGGCGCTGGGCCCCACCGATGCTGTTTCGGTGGCTCAGATTGGCAAGGAGGCGCAACTGAGCGACCGGCAGTACTCGATTCTGCAGGGTGAAAGCCTCTTCAACGACGCCGTGAGCATCGTGGGCTTCCAGACGGCTGTGGCTGCAGGCATGACAGGTGTCTTCTCCCCTCTTGACTTCACGGGAGACGTGGTAAAGAGTTTCGTCTTCGGCATCATTATTGGCACAGTCGTGGGCTTGGCGTTCAACTGGCTGTTCCTGTTGCTGCGTCGCACAGGACTCGAAACCATGACCACGCGCATCTCCATGGAATTGTTCTTGCCCTTCTGCTCGTATGCGCTCGCCGAGGAAGCGGGCGTGTCGGGGATCCTCGCAGTGGTGGCCACGGGACTCGTGCTCACCTACCAGAATCGTGGCACTGGTAGCGACGTGGCACGCACCAACCTCGTGTCGAATTCAGTGTGGCAATTCCTCGAGTTCACCCTCAACGGTTCCGTCTTCGTGCTGCTGGGCATGGAGCTGCCGATCGTGATGCGCTCCAGTTTCGATAGCAAAGAGGTCAGCCTCCTCGCGCTCATTGGCATCGTGATACTGCTCGTGGCCCTCTCCATGATCCTGAGATTCATCTGGGTCGCCGCCATGCTTCGGCTCAGTCGTGACACCGTCACGCACCAACGCCGGCACATGAGCGCCTCTCGATGGAAATCCGCGGCAATCATGACCTTTGGCGGTCCCAAGGGCGCCATCAGCCTCGCGCTGATTCTCACCATTCCTTACGCCATCGATAATGGACAGCCTCTCTCAATCCGCAATTCGCTGCTGTTCATCACGGCAGGCTTCATCACGGTGTCTCTCATTCTGGCAAATCTCATGCTGCCGCTGCTCGCTCCGCGCGACGACGATTCCCGGGGAACGGACTACATCAACGCGCAGATCGAAGTGATTCGTCGCACCATCGCACAGATCACCAAACTCGAGGACGCCAGCAATCACGCCGCGATGCGCCAGATCCTGCGCTCATACAACGACCGCGTAGAACGCATCAAGCAAAACCAGACTAGGGAACGCATCACTCAGGTAAACAAGCTGCGTCTTCAGGCGCTCGAATGGGAGGAATCCTGGCTCTCGGAGATTCCCGACGACGATCCCGACGCCGACCTCGCCGCAGTCATTCTTGAACGCCTTGACGCGTCTTTGCTGCGCCTGCGCCAAACATCGGACAAGAAAGTTCATATGGGAGTTCGACTCTCCGCATTCCGTCATCGTCTCCGTCGCATTCTCAAACCGCTGATGCGTCGCACATGGAAAACGGTGGTGCACCACACGCCGGGCCATCTCACACGCCTGTCCCCCTCAGCGGACGCCGTGGCACGCGCTCGTCGCTTCCGCGACCTCTATACGAGACTGTATAAGAACACGCTGCAGTTATTGAGCGCCGAGCTGCACGAGACGCATTACCCACCGGAGGTGGTGAGCGAAGTGATGGTAGAGTACCGCGCCTCGCTGGCAAGCCTGCAACCGGAGGCAGCGGCCACCACGAGTTTCGCCCAGTTTAACGAGCAGTATTCGGAGCTGAGAGGACACGCCTTCCGCATCGAGCTCGACACGATCCACGAGATGGTGGAGAACGAGGAACTCACGCGATATCAGGCGCGCATGCTGAGATCGAACGTGTATGTCATGCAGGCGGACGCCTCACTCGATACCATGAGCGGCGCCACGGAACACTGAGGAATACGAACTCATAAATGTCCATAATGGCGGCCGCAGACATGAGCCGCCACATCCATCCACCTACTCGTCGTAGTTGTAGAACACCCTCTCCGTCACTTCTCGACAATGGCGCATGGCGGTCATTAGGTCGTTCTCGAATTCCTGGCCGCGATGAGCGCCCCTTCTCATGCAGGCAGAGATGCCACCCAGCGAATACGTGTCATCGGGAAGCACATCGGCGCGATCCGCACGTCCCTGCCACAAGAAATTCGCGTTACGGGCGTCCGTGGTGAACTTCCACGCCGTGCTGAGACTTTCGGCATCTTCCGCCGTGAGCAAGCCCGCTTCCCGCAGCACCGTCAGCGCCTCGATCGTGGATACCGTCCGCAACTTCTCGTTGTGTCCAGCATGGCGCAACTGCAACGATTGAATCGTCCATTCCACGTCGGAAAGGCCGCCCTTGCCGAGTTTCAGGTGCCGTTCTCTGCGGACGCCGCGTGGCAATCGTTCTGCCTCCATGCGTGCCTTGAGCTTACGAATCTCCTGAATCTGCCGCGGCTCAAGCGGGTGCGTCGGGTAGCGCAAAGGATCCACCACTTCCTCCAGGAAGCGGCGTCCCAAGTCTTGGTCTCCCGCCGCACACCGCGCTCTCAGCAACGCCTGATGTTCCCAGGTGCTGGCCCAATGCCCGTAATACTCGCGATAGGAATCGTAGCTGCGCAACAGCGGTCCATTCTTGCCCTCGGGCCGCAGATCGAAGTCAAGATCGATACTCGGCTCAGTGCTCACCGGCCCTCCGAGGATGGCACGCACATCGTCGAGAACGTCACGAGCAAACGCCGCGGCGCGCGCCTCCTCACTGCCGGGCGTCTTTTCGAACATGACCATGATGTCTGCGTCGGAGGAGAAATTGACCTCCCGACCCCCGTACCGGCCCATCGCGATGATGGCGAGGCGGGCAGGAGCTTCACCATCCTCGGAACCCGCTCGCTTCTGGACTCCCCATCTCAGCGCCACGTCGAACATCGCATCGTACACGTCCGTCATGGCGCGTAAGGCTTGCGAGCTCTTCGTAACGCCATTGATCCACGCGAGACCAATGCGTTCGATCTCGTGGCGCCGTAGCGCACGCACCGATGTCGCGAACTCCGGCAGGGACTCGGCGAAACGGCGCAGCGAGAGATTTGCCTGTATGTCGAGGCTTTCCCGGCTGCGAGGGGCAAGGCGCTCATCGTCCCCAAGCCACGTCACTGATTCCACGGATTTGGTGAGAGCGTCCGCCAGGTAGCGTGAATTCGATACCACACGGCACAGGCGACGCCCGGCCGACAGCGAGTCGCGCAAGAATCCGAGATACTCCGAGTCCTGACCGAAGGTCTCCTCCAGCTTGCGCAGAGTGAGCAGACCCATGTCCGGATTTTGCCCCTCCCCTAGCCATTGCAACATTGCCGGCAGGATGACGCGGTTGATTTTGGCGGAACGTGAGATTCCCTCTGTCAGATGACCCACGTGACGAATGGCGGCGTCGGGATCTTCGAAGCCGATGGAGGCGAAGCGCTCCACCGCGGCCGAGCCCGTCAGCGCGATGGCGTCGGCGCTCAGTTGCGCGATCTGCGGCAGCATGGGTCGGTAATAGATATCGAGATGCAGTCGTCGCACCTCACGACGCGTGGCGTCAAAGCGCTCCACAAGTGCGTCGGGCAGTAATCCGAAGACGCGTGACAGTCTGCGTAACTCGGGATTGGAAGAAAGCTCGCCGTCGTGAATGACCCTGTTGGAGTCGAGTCCTCCCGCGCTGGCGTCACCGAGATCCGGGAACAAGTGCGTGCGCCTCAGGGACCACATCTGCGCTCTGTGTTCCAGCACGCGTTCAAAGCGATAGTCGTTGCCGAGCTTCGTGGCCTGGGGACGAGACACGTAGCCGCCCTCGCTCAATGCCAGCAGCGCTCGCAAAGTTCCCGCCGCATGCAAGGTGTCATCCGTCCGACCGTGCACCAACTGAAGCATCTGCACCGTGAATTCCACGTCGCGCAGTCCCCCGCGGCCCAGTTTGATTTCGCGGTCCCTCAACGGCATCGGAATGAGTTTTTCGACGCGCTTGCGCATTTGCTGACAGTCGAATACGAAATTCTCGCGCGTGGAGGCCTGCCACACGAAGCCGGCCGCCATGCGCTCATACCGTGCACCGATCTCGCGGTCTCCCGCCACGCACCGCGCCTTGAGCAACGCTTGGAATTCCCAATTCTTGGCCCACGATTTGTAATATTCCTCGTGGGATTTCAGACGCCGCACCAGCTGCCCGTCCTTGCCTTCCGGGCGCAGGGCGCCATCGATTTCCCAGAGGGGAGGTTCCGCGACTCCCGGAAGCACATTCGAACACACGTTTTGCAGTGCGACGCCCAGTTTCGTACCGATTTTCAGAAGAGACTGCAGCGGTACCGCCGGCTCAACCGCATGTGATTGCGCCGTGGAGTTGTGTTCTACGCCGCTCGAGTCGGCGACGATGTTGGGCTCAACGACGTAGATGAGATCAACGTCCGATACATAGTTGAGTTCATGCGCCCCAAGCTTTCCCATGCCAATGACGCTAAAACGACACTTTTGTGAATCGGGGACAGATTTATAGGCAATCGCAAGCGCTGCGTCGAGCGCGGCCTGAGCGAGATCCGACAGGGCATCGCTGATGCGAGGCTGAACCGTCACCGGCTCGCTTGTCACATCCCACGCCATGATCGCTGCCAGCTGCCGATAGTATTCTCTCCGCAGACGCGTCGCAGCATCATCCGTCGAGAGTGCTGATACCCAGACGGACGCCACGAGCGGCTGCCCGTCTTCCGCCACAGAAACTTCCTCAGCGGACACCGCATTCATCAGAGCCTCTCGGCGACGGCGCGCATCCCATGCCCGCGACGCGAAATCGTCGTCGTTCACCACGGCATGCACCATCGGATGCCGTGTCATCATCATTCGTCCCATCACTTCGGAAGATCCCAGAAGGGTCATGAGCCGCGCAAAGGCGTCATGGTAGGGAGAGATGAGAGCACGCAGTTCTGCGGCATCGGCGTCTTGCGCGGCATCTCTGGTCAAAGACTCAGCAAGCTCCACATACGCGGTAAGCGCGGTGTCGGGGTCGGGTACATTCTGCAGGGCGCCAAGCACGATGTCGCATATTTCCGGCCTTTCACGATGACGCATATCACCGCGGGTGTCCGCCGAGGGAGGCTCAGGAGCAGCGCTACCGAAGAGACGTTCCACGTCGCGTAAGCGTGCTTGTGCACCCGTCACATCGAAAATACCTGCCCGAATAAGGCCACGCGTCACGTCGTTTCTGGAATCTTCGCCCATGGTTCCAATCTAGCGGAATTCCACGCGTTGCGCGCGCCCCAATCCGCTAAAATAGACGCATGACTGAAAAAGCTCAATCACGCCTTTACACCCTTACGAGCCTTGCCTGCATCGTATGGCTTGTCCAGTCGTCCATCGAAGCCTCCAAGGACGGATCGCTCTGGACCATCTGGAACATCTTCTTCTCCATCTGTCTGCTCGTGGTCATTGCGTGGACGGGCATCACCGCCATCCGCATGATGATCAAGCTCAATCATGAGGAAGAGGGAGATGACGACGAGGACGTTGAAGATCCCGAAAACTCAGAAGAAGATATGGACGAGGAACTCAGCGACGAAGAACACAAAAACTCCCTCAAAAAGTAAACAACATTAAAAATTCTTCGAGCCCGGTGTCTGAGATGAATAAATCTCGGAACACCGGGCTCGTTCTGTCTCTCTCCCCTTTTCCCCATCACAGGACTTGTTTCACAAGGCCTAAATATGAAAAGACCGCTCGCCCAACAATTGCTGGGTGAGCGGTCTTTTTGAGGAGAAGATGAACGTTACCGCTATCTCACTGCAAATCAGCCCTTCTTGCGGCGAGAGAGGATATCAACGGCCACGGCGCCCAGAAGGACGAGGCCCTTGATGGTCTTCACGATTGCGGTGTCAACACCCATGATGGACAGACCCTGGTTGATAACACCCATGACGAATGCACCAACGACGGCGCCCGGAATGGTACCAATACCACCGGTAACTGCAGTTCCACCGATGAAACATGCTGCGATGGCGTCCATCTCGAACTCCATACCAGCCTGAGCGGTTGCGGAAGCCAGGCGGGAGAGCATTGCGATGGCGGCCACAGCGGAGAGGAAGCCCATGTGGATGAACAGCGTGAAATCGACCTTGCGCGAGTCAATGCCGGAGAGGATGGCGGCCTTGCGGTTGCCACCGACTGCGTAGACGTGACGGCCGAACACGGTGCGGGTCAGGATGAAGTTGTAGACGAGCACGAGGACCACGACGATGACCAGCATGATCGGGGTACCACCCTGATCTTCGTTTCCGGAGGAAGCGAGGAGGTAGGTGACGAAGAGAACGACGGCAGCAGCGATGACGATCTTGGCGATGGTCAGACCCATCGGCTCGGGATCGAGGCCGACCTTCTCCATCTTCTTGCGCTTGCTCAGCTGAGACCACGCGAAAGCTGCGATGGCGAGGAG
This sequence comes from Bifidobacteriaceae bacterium, assembly GCA_022651005.1. Lineage (GTDB taxonomy): Bacteria > Actinomycetota > Actinomycetes > Actinomycetales > Bifidobacteriaceae > JALCQC01. The sequence continues at coordinate 381,093 of JALCQD010000002.1, read as the reverse complement.
GCCCAGGACGATGGTCAGACCATCGAATGGTCCCCAGAAGCCGAAGATATTGGGAAGGTAGTTACGGGCGATGCCACGGAAAGCGTTGGAGGTGATCGGGACGGACTCACCGACGATGACGGTTGCCAGACCACGGAAGATCAGCATGCCTGCCAGAGTGGTGATGAAGCCGGGGATACCGACGTATGCGACCCAGAAGCCCTGCCATACGCCGACGAGGAGGCCGACGATGAGGGAAAGGACGATGGCGAGTGCCCAGTTCATTCCCGCGTGCTCCATGAGGAGCGCACACACACCGCCGATGAATGCCACCAAAGATCCCACAGACAGATCGATATGGGTTGCGATGATGACCATCACCATGCCGATTGCCAGGATGATCACGTACGCGTTCTGCTGGATGAGCGACACAAAGCTGTTGGGCTTGAGAAGGACGCCGCCGGTCAGGATCTCAAAGACAACGACGATGACGATGAGTGCACCGACGATACCGTAGGATCGTGCCATGTTGGAGAGCGACGAAAGTGTGCTCGATTTCTCTGACTTCTTATTGGTAACTGCGCTCGTCATTTCGTCACCTTTTCCCTTTCGAGAGTCATGTACTTCATGAGGTATTCCTGAGAGAACTTGTCCCGCGGCACATCGGCCGTGAAGACACCATTGCTCACGGTATAGATGCGGTCGCAGATGCCGATGAGCTCAGGAAGCTCGGAGGAAATGACAATGACTGCCTTCCCTTCATCGGCCAACTTGTCGATAATTTCGTAAATTTCGTATTTTGCACCAACGTCGATGCCTCGGGTTGGCTCATCGAGGATGAGGATGTCTGGATCAGACAGAACCCATTTCGCGAGGACAACCTTCTGCTGATTGCCGCCGGAGAGCGTGGAAACGCCGTCTTCGATGGAGTGCGTCTTGATGCCGAACTCCTTGCGGTATTTCTCCACGGACTTGCGCTCGACGTTGTCGTCCATGACGCCATTCTTGCTCATCTTGAGAAGAGACGCCAGGGAGGCATTGTTGCGCACGGCCTGCAGGAGGTTCAGTCCGAAGACCTTGCGATCCTCAGTCACGTAAGCCAAGCCGTTCTTGATGGCGGCGGCCACATTGGGAAGCTTGACTTCCTTGCCTTTGATGAAGATCTGACCGGAAACAGCAGAGCCGTAGGAGTGGCCGAACACGCTCATGGCGAGCTCTGTGCGCCCCGCGCCCATAAGGCCTGCAAGACCCACGACTTCACCGGCACGCGCATAGAGGTTCGCGTCGTTGACGACGATGCGGGAAGTATCTTGCGGATGGTGCACGGTCCAATCCTTGATGCGGAAGATTTCCTCTCCCACGTGGGACTCATGCTCGGGATAAAGGTTGGTAAGGGGCCGGCCCACCATCTTTGCGATGAGCTCATCGCGATCGAGCGGGTGCTCCTTGTCGACGTGCATGTAGCCAACGGTCGAGCCATCGCGGATGATGGTGACGTTGTCGGCGATAACAGCGACCTCATTCAGTTTGTGAGTGATCAGGATGGAGGTCACGCCGTGCTCGTCGCGCAGATTGCGCACCAAGTTCAGCAGGTGGGCCGAATCCTCATCATTCAAAGCAGCCGTGGGCTCATCCAGGATGAGCAGCTTCACGTTCTTGGACAACGCCTTGGCGATCTCCACCAGCTGCTGCTTGCCGACGCCGATATCCATGATCTTCGTATCAGGATCATCGGGAAGACCAACTCTGCGCATCAGCTCCTTGGCCTTTGCACGCGTCTGGTCCCAGTCGACAACTCCCTTGCCGCCCTGCTCGTTGCCAAGGAAAATGTTCTCGGCAATGGAAAGGAATGGAATAAGGGCAAGCTCCTGGTGAATAATGACGACGCCATCCGCTTCCGAATCGCGAATCGTCTTGTACTTCGCCTGCTTGCCTTCGAACCACACCTCTCCTGAGTAGGACCCATAGGGATAGACTCCGGACAGAACGTTCATCAAGGTCGACTTACCGGCACCGTTCTCACCACAGATGGCGTGAATCTCCTGCGCATGCACATCGAGAGTCACATCGGTGAGAGCTTTGACCGGACCGAAGGTCTTGGTGATGTTCTTCATCTGGAGAATTGTTTCATCAGACATGTCATCACTCCTCATTGAGTTCATTCATTGGTAGGCTGCTGCGGCGAGATGTCCACCGCAGCAGCCAGTGGTCGGATAACTTCTATCAGCTCGTACTACTTGGTGAGCTGGTCGAACCTAGCCTGGGTAACATAACCGGCCGTAACGAGGTCAGTCAGGTTGTCCTTGGTGATCGAGACGGGATCGAGCAGCTTGGACTTGACGTCCTTGGTGCCGTTGTTGTACGTCTTGTCGGCTCCCGTGACTTCCTTGCCTTCAGCGATCTGGATGATCATTTCCTCAACTGCCTTGGCGAGCTTGTTGACGTCCTTGAAGACGGTCTGAGCCTGGGTGCCTGCGTTGATGTTGGTGATCGCGATCTCCATGGCGTCCTGACCAGTGATGACTGGCCATGAATCCGTTCCGGGCTTCATGTCGGGACGCTTGGACTGAATGGCGTTGATGACGCCCTGAGAGATGCCATCGTAGGGACTCAGAACTGCGTTGAGCTTCTCGCCGTGTGCATAGGTGGAATCGAGGATGGACTCCATATCCTTCTGGGCCTGTTCTGCCTTCCAGGACATGACGGAGATCTTCTGCCAGGTGCTTTCAACCGTGGACTTGGCTGTGACGCCGCCGCCGTGCTTAGACGGGGAGACGAGAACGCCGGACTTGAAGTACGGCTGCAGCAGATCCCACGCGCCCTTGAAGAAGAACTTCGCGTTGTTGTCGTCAGGAGAACCTGAGAAGAGTTCGATGTTGAACGGGCCCTTCTTGCCGTCCTTGAGGCCAAGCTTGTCGATGATGTAGTTGGCTTCAAGAACACCGGTCTGCTCCAGCTGGAACGTTGCGTAGTAGTCGACTGCCTCGGTGTTCATGATGAGACGATCGTAGGCGATGACCTTAGCGCCGGCATCCTTGGCCTTTTCAACGGCCGGTCCGACTGCGGTGCCATCCTTGGCGGCGACAACGACGATCTTCGCGCTGTTGTTCACCATGTTTTCAATATCTGCATTCTGCTGTGCAGGCTTATCGTCAGCGAACGAGAGAATGACCTTGTAGCCCTTTGCTTCAAGATCCTTCTTCAGTCCGTTGCCGTCCTTGTTCCAGCGCTCTTCCGACTTTGTCGGCATCGAGATACCAATGGTCGCGCCCTTCTCGACCTTTTCACCCGAGGTACTGCTGGTACCCGTACGGCCTCCACCACACGCCGCGAGGCCTGCCATCATAGCAAGTCCGGCAGCAGCAGCGATGGTACGCTTGAGTGCTTTCATGTGACTTCTCCTTCACCATTGACGGATATGTCTTGAGCGGATCCACTTCGGTCCGTTCAATGAACTGTGAGGTTCGCCACAAAGAATACACGATTGAGTTTAAGCAATCAACTCAGCAAGGCGTGTTCTCGCTCACATGCGTTAAAGCACATAATGCAACACGGTGTTCATCCCGAAAAACCCAAGGAAAATCGGGCCTCCTCGGGTATGCTGAAGACATGGCGCAAAAAACACCTTCTGGGTCTCAGACCGCACTGAGGGAGGCAAACCGCGCGCTGCTCTTCGAAACGGTCCGCAAGTTCGGAGGTCTCACACAGATCGAACTGTCTGAGGCAACCGGACTCTCCACGGCCACCGTGTCGAATCTGGTTCGTCAATTCGTCGAAGAAGACGTCTTTGACACCAGATCGACAATTCGCAGCGGCCGCAGGGCAACCTTGGTAACGCTGAGACGTCAGCTCGGCATCAGCATCGGAGTATTCATCGGCAAGCGGGAACTCGCCATCTGCGTGATGGACTTCTCACGTACCATTCTCAGCTCCCACACCCTTCCTCTTGCCCTCGATCACAAAGTGGACTCCACCATCGAGCGTGCAATCCTCCTTATCGAAGAGACCATCACCACTCTGGGTGCCGCCCTGAACGAGGTCGTCGGCATCTGTCTGTGCGTCGAAGCGCCCGTCAACAAGATCACCCAGCAGGTGGCCATCCCGGGCATTCTGCGCGGCTGGGAGAACAAGGAACTTCGCGCGCCCTTCTCCTCGGTCTTCAACGTCCCTGTATACGTACAGAATTCCGCTCACATGGGCGGACTCGCAGAAGCGCGCCTGGGCTCCGCCAAAGGCGTGGAAAATTTCATCTACGTCCACGCCTCCGATGGCGTGGGTGCCGGAGCTTTCGTCAATGGCGCCCTCCTACGCGGAGTCACGGGTCTCGCGGGAGAAATCGGCCATGTTCAGGTCGATCCGCTCGGCCCCATCTGCTCCTGCGGTAACCGTGGCTGCCTCAACACCACTGTGAATGAGGCGCGCCTGGTGTCGCTCCTCAACGTGACTCACGGCACCATGACACTCGACGACCTCATTACCATGGCCAACGACGGAGATCCCGGTTGCCGCCGCATCGTCACCGACGTGTCCGTGCGCATAGCCGAGGTCACCGCGCAGCTATGCATCGCCCTTGACCCGAAGATGGTGGTGGTCGGCGGAAAATTCGCCGAAACCGGGGACTTGTTTATCGAGCCCTTCCAAGAATCGTTGTGTCGGCTTCTTTTCCCTGACGCCATGACGCCCATCGACGTACGCCGCGCACAATTCCCCGATGGCCAGCAGGCCGTTGGCTCCGCGCTCTTCGCTCTTGAGAAGTCCTCTCTCTCCGCCGGCACCGCTCTACCGGAGCACGCCGGGGTCCCACAACAATCTACGTCAGCTCCAACGAAGGAGCATTGATCAATGATCGACAAACAACCAATCGTCAGATTCACTGACGTGTCCGTCACCTTTGGCTTTTTCGAGGCACTGAAACACGTTGATCTCTCGTTCTACCGCGGTGAAATCCTCGCCGTTGTCGGTGACAACGGCGCCGGTAAGTCCACGCTGCTCAAGGTGCTCGCCGGACTGTACCAACCGGATTCAGCAGGCGGTATCGAGCACAATGGCATCCCCTGCACCATCAATGGCATCCAGGACTCCCGCGCGCTCGGCATCGCCAGCGTCTTCCAGGACCAGGAGTTCTGCGACAACCTCGACGTCACCGCCAATCTGTTCCTGGGCCATGAAAAAAGAGACGATTTCAGAAGGCTCGACGTACACACCATGGAAGACGAAGCACGTCGAGTGCTCGCCCAGGTGTCGTCCCCCATCGGCCTGCGCAAGCCAATCTCGACGCTCACCAAGGGACAGAGCCAGATGCTCTCCATCGCCCGAACGCTGCTCGACGACCCCGAGATGATCTTGCTGGACGAGCCCACCGCCTCGCTGTCCGTGATGCAGACGGCCGAAGTGCTCAGTTACATCAAGAAGCTGCGCAGCAACGGCAAGTCCATCGTGTTCATCTGCAACACCCTGCCCGACGTGTTTGCCATTTCTGATCGCATCGTCGTGCTGCGTCACGGCCGCATCAACGGCATGCACCAAACGCACGACACGTCGTACGAGCAAATCATCGCCGAAATCGCAGGCGTCGACAACGCTGCGGGAGTCCTCTCCACGCTGCACAACGGGCGCAAGGGAGTGGACAACACGGGTGCCGGGACCCTTCCGACGCAGCGCTTCGACGATCAAAAAAGGCTCATCGACCGCCAGGATTCTCCGGCAACCGAGTCAACGTATATGCAGAAAGGCGGCACCATTAAAGATGCCGACAACGCGATGTAGACACGCGGCGACATTCCATAGCACCCTATAATCGACTGAGAAATACCGCACATTGTCCATCAGGTACGTACTACTACGAACGACGAGGTTCCCATGGCTCTCGCATTATCCATCATCGCAGGAATAGTTTGCTTTCTCGGAGGCCTGTTCTACGGAATACTCCCCCTGCGCGAGGATGACATGACCGGTAAGCAAAAGACCGCCACACGAACCGTCAGCATCATTGTGTTCGGATTGGTCATCATTTTGATTATTTTGGGCGACAACCTCGGGTCGTGGATTGCCATCGGCGCTGCATTCGTGGGCTTTGGCGTCGGTAAAATCCCGCCTCTTCAGAAATTCTTCGCGGCTCGGTGGAAGATCTTCCGCCCAAAGGGCGCCAAGACGCTCTCCCCTCGCAAGGCGAAGAAGAGGGCACAAGCCGCAAAGAAGTAAGCGCAATCAAGCTTCTCGCCTGGCTTTGACCGGCAAGATATAAGAAAAAATCAGACGGCAGAATCACGCCTCGTGAAACAGAGTGTCCACGTTATTCCAGATGCGTCGCACCACACGAGGGTGATTCATCGAGTACAAGTGCACTCCATCGACGCCGGCGGCCACGAGCTCGTTGATCTGCTCACTGGCGTACACAATGCCGGCCTTCTGCAGTGCGTCTCGATTGCCCTGCCACCGCTCGAGGATCCTTTGCAATTTCTCGGGCACTTCCACGCCGCACTTTGCTGCCATGCGCATGGTGGACTTCGCCAGAATCGGCGGCATGATGCCCGCCTCGATGGGAACCTCGATGCCGGAGGTGCGCGCCTTCTCGAGAAATTCCAAAAACGCGTCCGTCGAGTAGAACAGCTGCGATATCAGGTGCGTGACTCCCGCGTTGACTTTCTTCTGCAGGTTCACGATGTCGTCGTCGAGGCTTCTCGCCTCAAAGTGTCCCTCGGGGTAACACGCACCGTACAGCTTGAATTCAGGAGCCGTCTCGTGAATATAGGCGGCGAGGTCGGAGGCATGCTCAAATTCGCCGGCGGGATCTCGGCCCTCCACCTCATCTCCGCGCAGGGAAAGAATCGATGACACGCCAGCTGCCCGGAACATCTCGAGCGTCTGATCCACGTCGTCGCGTGTGACGTACATGGCCGTGAGATGCGCCACCGTCTCGATGCCGTATTCCTTCTTCACGGTATGCGCAATGCGCGCGGTAGCCGTGCGGTCCGAGGACTTGCCCGTGCCGTATGTCACCGAGATGAAGTCGGGATTGAGCCCTTCGAGACCGTCGAGTGTGTCATAGATGGTTCCCACCGGAGCGTTGCGCTTCGGTGGGAAGATCTCCAGCGAAAAAATCGGCGAATGCATTACTGCGCCTGGCTTCTCTGAGGTTACTAATTACTGTGCGAGCTTGGCACGGACTGCCTTGGCAGCGGCAACCATGTTTTCCAAGCTTGGCCACGTTTCGGCGTCTCCGCGGGTCTTCAATCCACAGTCCGGGTTGATCCACACCTTGGAAACATCCATCTTCTCGAGAATCTCTCCAATGCGTCCCTCGATTTCTTCCTCGGAGGGAATGCGCGGCGAGTGGATGTCGTAGACACCGGGGCCCGCTTCCGTCTCGAAGTTGGCATCGTGGATGGCGTCAAGCACAGTGAGGTCGGAACGCGAGGCCTCGAAGGAGATGACGTCGGCGTCCATGGCATCAATATCGCGAATGATGTCGTTGAACTCCGAATAGCACATGTGCGTGTGAATCTGCGTGCCGGCCTTCACTCCGGAGTGCACCAGGCGGAAGGCGGGAATGGCCCAATCAAGATACTTGGAGTGCCAATCTGAACGACGCACAGGCAACTTCTCGCGCAGAGCTGCCTCATCGATTTGGATGACCTTAATACCGGCATCCTGCAAATCGATGACCTCGTCGCGAATGGCAAGCGCCAGCTGCTTGGTCTGTTCCTCATGCGTGATGTCTTCGCGTGGCCACGACCAGTTGAGGATGGTCACAGGTCCGGTGAGCATGCCCTTGACCACGTGATCGGTCTGAGACTGCGCGAAGGAGCTCCACGCCACGGTGATCGGGTGCGCGCGGGACACGTCGCCCCATACGATGGGAGGCTTGACGCACCGAGTTCCGTACGACTGCACCCAGGCGTTCTTCGTGAAGAGGAATCCCTTGAGGTTCTGGCCGAAGTACTCCACCATGTCGTTGCGCTCAAACTCACCGTGCACCAGAACGTCGAGACCGATGTTCTCCTGCTGACGCAGCACTTCCACGATCTTCGACTTGATGAACTCGTCGTACGACTCCTGCGTGATTTCTCCCTTGCGCAGCTTGGCGCGCTCGGCGCGCACATCCTGCGTCTGGGGGAAAGAGCCGATGGTCGTTGTCGGAAGATCAGGAAGGCCTAATTCCTTCCGCTGGATACTCTGACGCTCGGCACGGGCCGGCTGCCGCGTGAAATCGGCGTCGGTAAGCTGTGCGATGCGCTCGTGGACCGCGGGATCCTTGGCAACGCGCGTGCCGTCGAACAGAGCCTGATTGGAGGCAAGAGGCTCACTTGCCTTGCGCTCTGCGTCAGTGGCCGAAGCGAGCACGGAAAGATCCTTGAGCTCGCCGAGTTTTTCGACCGCGAAGGCGAAGTGCTTGCGCTGTTCGTCCGTGAGGCCGGTTTCTCCCTCAGTGCTGAATGGCACATGGAGCAGTGATGACGCAGTGGAGACAACAGTTGCCTCGGTTCCCGCGACCTGTGCGACCGCGTCGAGCAGACCGAGACTCACGGCGTAGTTGTTCCGCCAAATGTTGCGGCCATTGACAACTCCAGCAAAGATCTTCGTGCCATCATGCACACCATTGGCGCTGAGAGCTGCTAGATTCTCGTCCTTGCCCTCGAGCAAGTCGAGCCCGATGCCGTCGAAGCCGAGATCGTTGGCAGTGCCATAAATATCAGCGATATTGCCGAAGTAGGAATTCAGCAGCACTTTGACGGACTGCGATGCGTCGCGTGCTGTGAGAATCGCTGTATACAAGGTGGTGAAAAGCTCGACGTCGCCGGGTTCCTTGTCCAGCACCAGATACGGTTCGTCGAACTGGATCCATTCGGCGCCCAGCTGCGCAAAACGGGTGACGATGTCAGAATAGGCGGTGGCTGCCTGCTGCACGAGATCCGTGCGAGCGGCGAGGTCGAGTTCTGCTGCCTCTGGGCCACGTGCCAACTTGAGGAATGTGTAGGGGCCGATGAGAACGGGCTTGGTGAGGATGTCCTGATCCTTCGCCTCGATGAACTCGTCGAATGGCTTGGTGCCAGAAAGCGAGATGGTGGTGGAAGCGTCTACTTCCGGAACCAGATAGTGGTAGTTGGTGGTGAACCACTTTTTCATGGGCAATGCGGTGACGTCACCACGTTCACCTTGGTACCCACGGCCAAGTGCAAAAACCGTGTCCTCGACACCGAGATTGAGGTCACGATAGCGTTGCGGTACCACGCCAAGCAGCACTGCCGTGTCCAGCATCTGATCGTAATAACTGAAGTCATTGCTAGGAATGAGGTCGATTCCGGCGTTCTTCTGCAGTTCCCAGTGGCGCTTGCGCAGACCGGCGGCCGTGGTACGCACGAAGTCAAGATCGTTCTTGGACTTCCAGTACCCCTCGATAGCCCGCTTCAATTCGCGGTTCTGACCGATGCGGGGGAACCCGCTGACGTTGGCTACGCTCATGCATGCCTCCAAAGACAGTTGTTTAGACTAAGAAAGGTTAACAAATCGATGACGTTATTCGTAATTCTCAAAATCTGGGTGTCGCTATAAATGTAACTTATAGCTCGATGGGGAAATCAGCTGAAATCCTTCGGCGTGAGAACGGCGATGAGTTCTGCGCTGTGGTGATCCCATTGTGCAAACGGGGCATCTGATCCCAGAATCACGGCAGACGCATTGGAGACGCCAACGCTCAGCAGCGCCAGCAGTCCCGCATCGGAATCTTTCGTGGCGATCTGGCCGGACGCAATGGATACCGTGGGCTCGTGACCCACGATGAGCAATTCCCGCGTGGAATCTTTGGCGGTGGCAAGTTCGTCGAAAACAACGCCCTTGCTCTGTTCATACAAGCTCTTTCGATACTCGACGCTGGGAGCGTCACCGAAAACCTTGAGCATCCGAGCCACAGTCTGCCGCGTCCTCACGGCGCCCGAGCACAGAATGGCATTCGGAGTGAGCTTCATGGCGGCCAATCCCTTGGCCACATGCTTTGCCTGCTTGAGTCCCTTGTCGGTGAGCTCGCGGTCGATGTCGGCGCCGCTTCCAGCCGGTTCCGCCTTCGCATGACGCATGAGGACGAGTACATGCTCATAGTGGCGCGCCCGCTTGGAAACCTTCTTCAGCGAATCACTCATCGGTGCCTACCCTTCGTTGGACGTCACGTGAGGCCGTGTGACCTATCTGCAGCCACCGCTTATTGTAGGCCACATTCGCGAATGCCTGCCGCGCTCACTCGCTGTCCTTGTTGCCCTCGCCATGGCCATTGCGAGTATCGGTATCATGAAGAACCTTCAACTGGTCGGTCAGGTCGCGCAAAACTTTCCTCACCTTGCGGTCGGAAATGTCTCGAAGCTCGAGATCCTCAAACTCGGCCTCGCGAGTCTCCTGCGGAATCTCGTCCACGTCGGTGTACACGTCCTTGGTGGCACGGCGCTTGCGTTCCAACGCATGAACTCCAGGAGCCATCGCACGCGCAATGACCAGGAATCCGGTGTGCCCAATCATCTGGTGATCGGGCCGCACCGCCAGTCCCTCAACCTTCCACGTCCGCTCAAGTGTCTCTTGAACTTCCGGCGCGGTCCATCGTCCAGAGCCGCGCAAGCCCTCGCACATGCGACTCAGCTGCGTCGTGGTGGTCACGTATGCAACGAGCACTCCCCCGGGCGCTATGACGCGCTCCGCCTGCTCGAGACGGTTCCACGGATCGAGCATGTCGAACACAATGCGGTCGTACGACGCATCTGCAAGGCGTGCCGCTCCCTCGTCAAAACCATCAACGTCGATGGTCCACCACTCGGGCCTGCGCCCAAAATAAAGTTCAATGTTCGCCGCGCTAATCCGAGCAAACTCGGGACGCCGCTCGATGGTGCGCACCTCGCCTGTCTCGCCCACTGCATCGATCAGTGCCAGCGTCATGGCGCCCGAGCCCCCGCCGGACTCCAGCACACGGTCCCCTCTGCGGATATCGCCGAGGCTGATCACCTGCGCAATATCTTTGGGATACATCACCTGAGCACCGCGCGGCATCGACAGCGAATAGTCGATCATGCGAGGGCGCAGCGCCGTGTATTCCCATCCCCCAATACGCCGAGAATTCTTAATGGTCTTGGCGTGCGACTTCTCGGGATTGAGGGCCGACACCGTCACAATGACGGAACCGGGCGTCATCCCGATAACGTCGTCATGACGCAAAAGGCCGTGATCCGTTTGCGTGAGCCCTCCTGCAGAAATCTGCACGGTGACTTTTTTGCCTTTGCGATCGGTGAATTGCACCTTTTCGCCTGCTACAAACGGACCACGGCGTACCACTATTAAGCCTCCTCGGCTGCTCCTGAGAACTGTGAGTTGTACAGCTTAGCGTACGCCCCATTGGCAGCGAGCAGCTGATCGTGGTTGCCCTGCTCCACCACGGAACCGTGGTTGACCACGAGGATGAGGTCCGCGTCGCGAATCGTCGAGAGGCGGTGCGCGATGACGAAGCTCGTGCGGTTCTTGCGCAGCGCATTCATGGCCTGCTGCACCAGCATCTCCGTACGGGTGTCGACGGAGCTGGTCGCTTCGTCGAGGATGAGGATGTCGGGATCAGACAGGAAGGCGCGACAGATGGTGATGAGCTGGCGCTCGCCTTGGGACAGCTCGGAGCTGTCCTCGTTCATCAGCGTGTCGTAGCCCTTCGGCAGCCTGCGGACGAATTCGTCCACGTGCGTCGCCTTGGCGGCCTCGATCATCTTCGCCTCGTCCACCTGCTTGCCCTCATGCACTCCGTAGAACAAGTTCTCACGAATGGTTCCGTCGAAGAGCCAGGTGTCCTGGAGCACCATGCCGAAGTGGGCGCGCAATTCCTGACGCGTCATGTCTTTCGTGTTCACACCGTCGATGCTGATTTCTCCGCCCTGAATCTCGTAGAAGCGCATCAACAGATTGACGAGCGTGGTCTTGCCGGCTCCCGTAGGACCGACAATTGCTACCGTCTGCCCTGGCTCTGCCTGAATCGACAGATCCGTGATGAGCGGCTCCTTGGGATCATAGGAGAACGCCACATGGTCGAAGCTCACATGGCCCGCAATGCGTCCCTCGGCATTCGTGGGAATGTGCTCCGGAGTCGTGGTATCGGCAATCTCTTCTGGCTCGTCGAGGAACTCGAAGACGCGCTTGGCGGAGGCCAGCGAGGACTGCAGAATCGTACTCATGGAGGCCACCTGGCCCAACGGCTGGGATGCCTGACGAGAATACTGGGTGAAGGCCTGCAGATCTCCCAGCGTCATGGAGCCGTTGAGGACTCGCACGCCGCCGACCACGGCCACCAGCACGAAGATGAGGTTCCCGAAGAAGCCCGTGGACGGCTGGATAAGACCGGAGAACGACTGTGCCTTGCGGCTGACCTCGTAAAGACCCATATTGTGGCCCTCGAAAGTCTTTTCCGCATTGGCTTGCTGACCGTAGGCACGCACCACGAGGTGCCCCGAGAACATTTCCTCCACGTTGGAGTTGAGGTTGCCGGTGCGAGCCCACTGCTTGGTGAAGTTCGGCTGGGCCTTCTTGAGAATGAACACGGACACCAGCGCCATGATGGGGATCACGATGAAAGCGATGAGCGTCATCAGCGGCGAGATGGTGAGCATCATGATGAAGACACCAATGATCATGAACGTCGAGAACAGCAATTCGCCGAGCACCTGCTGCAGCGTCTGGGAGATGTTGTCGACGTCGTTGGTGGTGCGGCTCATCACTTCGCCACGGGGCACGCGGTCAAAGTAGTTGAGCGGCAGGCTGTTGAGCTTGTCCTCAATCTCTTGGCGCATGCGGTACACGGTGTCGCTCACCACGCGCGTCATGATGAAGTTCTGCACGAGACGCAGCACGATGGACACGAGGTAGATGGCCCCGGTGATCACCAGAATGATGGCGAACCAGTTCCAGTCGATGCCTTCTCCCACCTTGACGTTCATCGAGGTGACCATCTGCGCAATGTCGCCTTTACCTGCCTTGTTGAGCATGGTGACGACTTGTGACGAGGGAGTTCCCTTGGGAATTCCCGAGGCAGCGAGCATCTTGCCCAAAAGACCCGCAAAGAGCACGTTGGTTCCCTGGCCCATGATTTTGGGGCCGAGCACCATGAGGAATACGGAGACCATACCCGAGGCGAGCATGGTGCCCACCTTGAGCTTCTTGACAGCGAGATAGCCGACGAGGCGCTTGAGGCTTTCGTTGCGTTCGGTTTTTGACAGCGTAGGATTCGCCGTCTTGACTTGCCTTCCTGGACCTGGCATCAGCGGCCTCCTTCCTCATCAATGCTGAGATCTTCCACGTCGGGGCCTTGTCCGCCCTGAGAGTCGACGATCTCCTTGTATGTATCGCACGTTTCCATCAGTTCGTCGTGCGTTCCACGGCCCACGATCTTGCCGCCGTCGAGGACGAGAATCTGTTCGGCGTCACGAATTGAGGCGGCGCGCTGAGCGACCAGCAACACCGTTGACTCCGTGGTGGCCGGCTTGAGAGCGGCGCGCAGCTTGCGATCCGTCGCCATATCGAGGGCCGAGAAGGAATCGTCGAAGGTATAGATGCGCGGGTTGCGCACGATGGCGCGAGCCATGCACAGACGCTGCTTCTGACCTCCGGAGAAATTGGTCCCGCCTTCTGCAACGGGAGCGTCAAGGCCTTCGGGGATTTCGCGCACGAAGTCGTCCGCTTGGGCGACGCGCAAGGCCTCCCACATCTCCTCTTCCGTGGCGTCCTGCTTGCCGTATCGCAGATTCGTGCGGATGGTTCCTGAGAAGAGCACTGCCTTCTGAGGAACGGGACCGAACAAAGTGGCGAGCCGATCCGGATCGTAGTCGCGCACGCTGTGACCGTCGACGAGGACCTCGCCCTCCGTCACGTCGAACATGCGCATGCCAAGACGAAGCAGTGAGGACTTACCGGACCCCGTGGACCCGATGAACGCCGTGGTCTTGCCGGGTTCTGCAGTGAAGCTGATATGGGACAGCACCGGCTCCTCGGCACCCGGGTAGCTGAAGCTCACGTCCCTGAACTCGATGACACCCTTGGGAGCGTCAGGCCAGTAGGGATTCGCCGGAGCCTTGATGTCGGTTTCGGTGTCGATGACCTTCAGGATGCGCTTGGAGGATACAGAGGCGCGTGGCAGCATCACCGACATCATGGCCGCCATCATGATTCCCATGAGGATGATCATGAGGTACTGGATGAACGCCTGCAACGAGCCGATCTGCATGCCACCCGAGTCAATGCGCTTACCACCGAACCACATGATGGCGATGTTGGACATGTTGATCATGAAGAAGATGAGCGGGATCATCATGGACATCAAGCGGCCCACGGACACAAGTACCTTGTACATGGAGGAATTCGCCACATCGAAACGCTTGACTTCGGTCTTCTCACGTGTGAAGGCGCGAATGACGCGCACACCGGAAATCTGTTCGCGCACAATGCGATTGAGCGAATCCAGCTTGTCCTGCATCTTGGTGAACAACGGTCCCATACGGCTCATGAGGCCCAGCGCAATGATGAGGATCACAGGCAGAATAACCGCCAAAGACCAAGTGAGCGGGCCATCCTGCTGAAGCGCCATAATGAGTCCACCAATGAACATCACCGGAGCCTGCAGAATAATGAGCAACGTCTGATACGTGGTCTGCGACACCTGCTGCACATCGTTGGTGACGCGGGTGACGAGGGAGCCTGCGGAGAACTCCTCCATCTCGGTGAGGCTGAAAGTCTCCACGGAGTTGAAGAAATCTCGGCGCACCTCGTAGCCCAGACGCATCGCGATGCGCGCTGAGATGAGCACCGCAGCAACGGAGGCAACGATCTGGAGTGCGGAAATGCCGATCATTTCCCACCCGATTTGATAGATCTTGCCCTGGTCTCCCGCGGCAACACCGTTATTAATAATGTCTGCCTGAAGATTCGGCAGATAAAGATTGAGCAATGCCTGAGCCACCTGGAAGAGGACGAGAATCGTCACTTGCAACCAGTATGGCCGAAGGTATCGTGACAACATTCGCGTCATGCGTAATACCACCTATTCGGCTTATTGGGACCCAACATCGGAGTGGGAATCGAGTATTCGAGTAATTAAAATTTGACCTCGAAAATCTTACTCTCCCCCGCACCCCAAACACCGTTAGCTAACGTATTCGTCTTGAGGCGAAATGTCTGTGCAGGTACGCGCGATTGTGTTCAGTGACGAATTGCGCACCCATCAATTCTTGCTGAAGGCGATCCACCTGCCCTGCTCCTGACGCACGCTCAGCGGAAGATCGAAGAGTCGCGTGAGCCATGCGTCAGTAAGGCCCTGGTCTATGGCGCCCTTGAAGAGCACAGTGCCGGGCTGCGGATCCGTGGGATTCGGATTCGGGTTTGGACGATCGCTCATGCGCCCAATAAGTGCGAGGTGATCGAACCCCTTTGGAATCTCCTCGAGGCGATGCGTCACCAGCACCACGGCGCGCTCGGAATCTTCAGTGCCGATTTCGTTCAGTGTCGAAATCACCTGTTCACGAGCACCCAGGTCAAGCCCCGTAGTCGGCTCGTCGAGAATCAACAGTTTGGGATCGTTCATGAGCGCTCGGGCGATGAGCACTCGAGACACCTCTCCCTCGCTGAGCCTCCACATGTGCTTGCCTTCGAGATAGCCCACTCCGAAGCGTTCGAGGAGGCCACGCGCCTTGGTTGTCTGCTGCGCCGTATACTCGTCGCGCCACCGTCCCGTAACACCGGTAGCAGCAGTCACCACGGCGTCGAGCGGATCTTCCTCCGCCGGGAACATCTTTGCCAGTTCACGCGAGGCAAGTCCGATCTGGGGACGAAGCGAAAACACATCGATGGTTCCCATGCGATGACCCAGAATATCTACTTTGCCTGCGCTCGGGAAAAGCCGAGAACTCATCATGGAAATCATCGTCGACTTCCCGATACCGTTGGGGCCAAAAATCACCCAGCGCTCGCCAGGAAGAATCTCGAGGTTGACATCAGAGAGGATGACACGGCCGCGACGACGGAATTCCACGTCATGGAGCGCCACCGCCGTATCGGAAGGATCTCGCCACGCATTCGTATTATTGCTCACATCACACTTTCATACACTGCAAGGGTTTCGCGTGCAATCGACTCCCACGAAAAATGGTCACGCGCACGCGCAAATCCCGCCTGTCCCATTCGCTGAGCGCGAGCGGAATCCGAAAAGATCTTCTCAATGCCAGCGGCGAGATCCCGCACGAACTCCTCAGGATGCAACGGGGTTCCAGTGCCATCGCTCATCTGCTCCAACGGAACCAACACGCCCGTCTCACCGTCAACCACAACTTCGGGAATGCCACCCGTGGCGCTCGCCACAACCGGCAATCCGCACGCCATCGCCTCGAGATTTACGATTCCCAACGGCTCGTAAATCGACGGGCACACAAAGGCATCGCAGCCATGCTCCAGAGCGGTCAGCTGGTCGTGCGGCAGCATCTCCTCAATCCAGACGATGTTGCCGCGGCTCTCATTGAGCTCAGCAAACTTCGTGCGCACCTGATCGCCAATTTCCTTGGTATCCGGCGCTCCGGCACACAACACCACCTGAATATCAGAGTTGACGTGCTCCAAGGCCTCCAGCAAATACGGAAGCCCCTTTTGCCGCGTGATGCGACCCACAAACAACAGTGTCGGCTTACTGCGATCAATGCCATACCGATCAAAAACTCCCCACGACGGAGAATCTTCGGCAGGAGGCTCAAAAGCGTCAATATCAATACCGTTGTGGACAACGGGCACCCGCGTCTCGTCAATTGTCGGGTACGCTGCCAAAATGTCTTTCTTCATGCCTGCGGAGACTGCGATGACCGCATCCGCCGAATCAAAGGCATCCTTCTCCGCCCACGAGCTGAGACGGTATCCACCGCCCAACTGCTCCGCCTTCCACGGACGGAAGGGCTCCAGACTGTGCGCCGTCACCACGTGCGGAATACCGTGCAACTGGGAGGCCAAGCGACCCGCGAGGCAGGCATACCACGTATGGGAATGCAAGATGTCAGCGTCGACGTCTCGCGCAATCTGTAAATCGACGCCGAAGGTCTGCAGCGCAGCGTTGGTATTCGAACCGGCCAGCTCGTCAGGAACGCTATACCCCTTTACTCGCAGGCTGCCAGACGCCGTAGTGCGTTCGTATTGCGCCAGCTCAGCGGCAGTGCGTGGACCGTCAAAGGCTCTGACGATGACATCAGCATGAGAGGCGAGAACCTTGGAGAGCTCGTTCACATGGACGCCCGCACCACCGTAAATATGCGGCGGATATTCGCGCGTCAGCAGATCGACGGACAGGCGGGTCATACCGCTGTGCCGTTCTCGTCCAGGTAGGGGTTCTTGTCGTTGTCACCGCGCACGGCGAACAGACTCAAGACTCCCACGGCGAAGATTGCGGATACCGTGATAATGGCCCACATCGGCAGATTTGGAATCCACATAACGATGAGGAAGGCCACTGCCGATAGACCGATGAGCAGCCAACTGAAGAACTTGGCCCAGCCCTTGCCAGTGCGCTTGCGCTTGAGGCTCGTGTTTGTCTGAGCGCTCGCAGACGTGGCATCTTGAATCGCGGTATCAGAGGCGTTCATGTCTGCATCATCCGCCGAGATTGCGTTGCCGTCCATGTCCACTCGGCTAGGAACCCACTCGTCTTTGCCCTCCGCCACGCGATCTGCCTTGTTGTTGAACATCGCCTGACTGGTGGCCGACTGGGTACCTTGCTGTAGGCCGTTGTCCCGGCCGTCATTGCCCTTGCGTGCCGCTCGCGTATTCGCCCTGCGCTGTGCTCGATTTGCCATCGGTTGTGACCTCCTGGAATACGATTCTTATGATGTCAAGGTTACCGCGAACACCTAACGTTTTCTGGGAAGTCGATGACTCAGCGCTTCATAACTGATACTTCTCATCTTTTGTGCGATGTCTTGCATCCGCTCGTCGCCATATAGATTCCCGACGACATGATGATGGCAAGTGCGAGTACGCCCACGATCCACAGCCAGGACCATGTAGACGGCGAGCTTTCGGCCGACCCACCACCAGTTTTCTTCTGGTCGTCAAATTTCTTCTGTAGCATCGCGAGCGCCGTGTCCTCCTGAGTCTTGTCAGCAAACACGTGATAGGCCGCCGTATTCAGTGGAGAAAGCGTTCCGTCCATCCTCATAAAAATCGCTCCCTCCAATTGCGAGGCCTCGACGAGCTCGCCGCCGCTCTCCTCGGCGGTCACTAAATAACGAGCCTTCTCACCATCGTTCGACGACCCAAGCGACAATACATTGTCTTTGCCGCGCTCGAGTGTTGCCACACCCACTGGCTCTTCGGTGTCGTACACTGCCGCCGTCCATAAGTCCGATGGCTCAATGCGCACTTTTCCCGAGGAATCTGCCATCACCATAGATGTTTTTTGAATCGCCTTGATATGAGGATCGACGATCCCGAGATCCGTCTTTATTTCCGATGGCGCCTTTTCGTGAAAATATGCGCGCACGTCATCCGGGATCGATACTGCCCTCGTGTCGGCACTGGCAGCAGGAACAGAGGAGAGCCACATCACCATGACCAGTCCCAGTACAGATGCGGTTACCACCCAAAGCCGCTTCGAAAGTCGTCCCGCGAGTCTCTGCTCCATCACATGCTCCTCCGGTACTCTGAAATACTCAATTATTTTCAGAGTACCGGAGTCAGCAGCGCACTTGCACGCTCGTTATTTTCTTGTCATTGGCAACGCCATGGGGCGCTGCGTGGAGGTGATGGGGCTCGGCAACTCGGTGGCACCCATGAGGAACTTGTCGACGGCAGCAGCGCAGGAACGCCCCTCGGAAATAGCCCACACCACCAGACTCTGGCCGCGTCCGGCGTCACCGCACACGAACACACCTTTTTGCGACGTCTCGAAGGATGCATCGCGCGAGATGTTGCCGCGCTTGTCGAGCTCCACCGGCAGCTGCTGCATGAGAGTCTCGGAATCGGTGTGCAGGAAGCCCACGGAAATCAGCACCAGGTCGGCGGGAAGCACGCGCTCCGTGCCCTCCTGGCGCGTAAACGGACCACTCTCCCCTGGCGCCACATCCACAACCTTCAACCCAGTCACGTGCCCGGACTCGTCTGCCACGAATCCATCGGCCGCGGTGTTCTGCGGTGTGGCAACGCGATCCGACGCCCCGTCGGGCACAGAGGATAAGAATTCCACGGAGTCCGTGTCGTACATATACGTGCCGCCCTCCTCCATGGAAGAGGTCTTCTGGTACGTGCGCGCATACGTGGGCCACGGTTGGGAGTCAGGACGCTCGTCCGGCTCGCGAGACATGATCTGCAACACAGTGACGGATTTTGCACCCTGGCGCAGCGAGGTTCCAAGGCAATCGGAACCGGTATCGCCGCCGCCGATGATGATGACATCCTTGCCCTCTGCCGTGATGTCGTTGACGGGATCCACCCCGTACACGCGACGAGTGGCGTCGGGTAGAAAGTCCATCGCGAAGTGGATCCCATCGAGGGAACGTCCCGGAATTCGCATATCACGCGGAACCGTGGATCCTGTGGCGACGACCACCGCATCGAAGCGGGTGCGTAACTCGTCCCACGAAATATCGCGGCCTATTTCCACACCCGTGCGGAATTTCGTACCCTCGGCCTCCATCTGTGCAACACGATGGTCGATCAAATGCTTGTCGAGCTTGAAATTCGGAATGCCGTAGCGCACCAATCCGCCGACGGCGTCTGCGCGCTCGTACACCACAACGGTGTGCCCGGCGCGGGTGAGTTGCTGAGCGGCGGCGAGGCCTGAGGGGCCCGACCCCACCACGGCAACCGTCTGATCGCTGAGACGCTGCGGAGGCTGCGGGGTCACGTAGCCAAGGTCCCATGCCTGATCGATGATGGTCTGCTCGTCGAGCTTGATCATGGTGGGCGGCTGGTGGATGCCGAGAACGCACGCCTTCTCGCAGGGTGCCGGGCAGATGCGTCCGGTGAACTCCGGGAAGTTATTGGTCATGGAGAGACGGTTGTAGGCATCCTCCCACTGGCCCTGGCGCACCAGGTCGTTGAATTCAGGGATGATGTTGCCCAGGGGGCAGCCCGTCATGCAGAACGGCGTTCCGCAATCCATGCAGCGAGCGGCCTGCTCACCGGTCCAGGGCTGAACGCCCTTCTCGGCGTGGACGTCGAACCAGTCGTTCACGCGTTCGTTGACGGGGCGCTCCGCCAGTTCGCGGCGGGTGCGGGTTTTCAGAAATCCTCGTGGATCGGCCATCTCAGCGCGCTCCTTCCATCACAGTTTCATACACGTGCTCCCAGGCACCGGGTTTCTCGAAGTCCACATTCTTCTCGGCTGCATCCTCCATCGCGGCCGTCATCGCCACGAACTGCGACGGTACGATGTGCGTGATGCGAGAGCGCGTGGCCTCCCAATCGTCCAAGAGCCCCGCCGCAAAGGCAGATCCCGTTTCCTCGACATACTGGGTGATGAGGTCGTGAATCATGGTGGCCTGCTCTTCCGTAAGATGCAGGAACTTGAGAGTTCCATTCGTGGCTGCCGGACGGTTGACCTTGGTCATATCCAGATCAAGCACGTAGGCGTTGCCTCCAGAGAAGCCCGCGCCAAAGTTGCGGCCCGTGGGTCCGAGCACCAGAACAGTGCCGCCCGTCATGTATTCGCAGCAGTGATCGCCGGCGCCCTCGACCACGAAAGTGGCGCCGCCGTTACGGACGGCGAAGCGCTCCCCCACGGTTCCCTCGAGGAACATCTGCCCCGAGGTGGCTCCGAAGCCCAGGACGTTGCCGCCGATGACGCTGGCATGCGGATCAAAGGTCACGTCGTCCGCCGGTCGAACAATCATGCGCCCGCCGCTCAGGCCCTTGCCCGCGTAATCGTTGACTTCTCCGACGATGCGCAGGGTTTCTCCGCGCGGAATGAAAGCACCGATGGACTGTCCACCGGTTCCGGTGAGCGTGATGTCGATGGTGTTGTCCGCAAGCCCCGCCGCCTTGTACCGACGCGTGATTTCGTAGCCAAGCATGGTGCCCACGGTGCGGTTCACGTTGCGAATGTCGGCGTGAAGCCGCACGTGCTCGCCGCGTTCCAGAGCGGGTGCGGCCTCGGCGATGAGCTGATTATCCAACGCCTTTTCGAGGCCGTGTTCCTGATTGATGGTGTGATGCAGAATGGTACCTGGCGTGGGGCCTGGCTGAGCGAGCAGCGCACTGAGGTCGATGCCTTGCGCCTTCCACTGATCCACTGCCTTGCGCTGGTTGAGAGCCTCGACGTGGCCCACGGCTTCCTCGATGGAGTGGAAACCGAGTTTCGCGAGAACCTCACGAGTCTCCTCCGCCAAGTACATGAAGTAATTGACGACGTATTCTGGTTTGCCGGTGAAGCGCGCGCGCAGCTCTGGATCCTGCGTGGCGATGCCCTGTGGGCAGGTGTTGAGATGGCAGGCGCGCATCATGACGCAGCCTTCCACCATGAGCGCGGACGTTGCGAAGCCGAATTCCTCGGCCCCCAAAAGCGCCGCGATGACGATGTCACGGCCAGTCTTGAGCTCACCGTCACACTGAACCACCACACGCGAACGCAGGCCATTCAAAACAAGCGTCTGCTGAGTCTCGCTCAGGCCAATTTCCCACGGGGTTCCCGCGTGCTTGATGGCGTTAAGGGGCGCTGCACCGGTTCCACCATCGTGACCGGAAATGAGCACCACGTCGGCGTGTGCCTTGGCGACACCCGCTGCAATGGTTCCCACACCGAACTCGGACACGAGCTTCACGTGAATCCTTGCGCGCGGATTGGCGTTCTTGGCGTCGTGGATCAACTGCGCGAGATCCTCGATCGAATAAATGTCGTGGTGAGGAGGCGGCGAGATGAGTTCCACACCTGGCGTTGCGTGGCGTACCTTGGCGATCCACGGCGGCACCTTGGCACCTGGAAGGTGCCCGCCCTCTCCCGGCTTGGCGCCCTGCGCGAGCTTTATTTGGAGGTCGGTGGCGGAAACGAGATAATCGCTGGTGACGCCGAAGCGGGCCGAGGCGATCTGCTTGATGCGGCTGGTGCGCTTGGGATCAGCGATGCGATCGTCGGACTCACCACCCTCTCCTGAATTCGACCGCGCGCCGAGGCGGTTCATGGCAATGGCGAGTGTTTCATGCGCCTCTTGCGAAATGGAACCATAGCTCATGGCACCTGTGGAGAAACGCTTGACGATCTCTGTTGCCGGTTCCACTTCCTCCAGAGGAATCGGGGCACGCTTGGAATCAAATTCCATGAGGCCACGCAACGTCATGAGCCTGTGCGACGTGTCGTCAACATGCGCTGTGTACTGCTGGAACATCGCGTAGTCGCCACGCTGGGTGGACTGCTGCAGCAGGAACACGGCCTCGGGGTCGTTCAGATGGTCCTCTCCGGTGCGCCGCCACTTGTACTCGCCGCCGAGCTTGAGGTTTCTGTGCGGCGATGCAGTCCACTGTGCCGGATAAGCAACATTGTGGCGTTGTGCCACACCGCGCGCGATTTCCTCGAGACCCACGCCTCCCACGCGTGACGTGGTACCGGTGAAATACTTGTCAATGGTGGGCTGATCAAGGCCCACGGCCTCGAACAGCTGAGAGCCGCGGTACGACATGATCGTGGACACGCCCATCTTGGACATGATTTTCAGCACGCCCTCGGAAAGCGCGTGCGAGAGGTTCTTCACGGCCTGTTCGGGTGTCACGGTGACGTAGCCCTTGCGTGCCAGTTCCTCCACGGTTTCGAGCGCAAGATACGGATTGACGCAGGCGGCGCCGTACGCGATGAGCAAGGCCACGTGGTGTATTTCACGCACATCGCCCGCCTCGACGGCCATCGACACCTGAGTGCGCGTATGCGTGCGCAGCAGGTGATGCTGAATGGCCGATGTCAGCAGCAAGGAGGGTATCGGACCCCACGTGTGGTTGGAATCGCGGTCGGAAAGCACAAGGAAGTTCTTGCCCCCCGCAATGGCGGCGTCCACCTCGTTGAAAATCTCGTCGAGACGTGCCTCGAGTGCCTTGCCCCCTCCAGCGACCTGATAGAGGCCTTTCACCACGAAGGGCTTGTAGTAATCGTTGAGGGCTGCCACCTTATCGAGACGCTTGAGCTTCGCCATCTCCTCCGAGTCGATGATGGGCTCGGGAATCACGATCTTCTTGGCGTGCAGCTCGGTGTCTTCCAACAGATTGGGCTCGGGCCCAATCGCAGACTCCAATGAAGTGACCATGCGCTCGCGCTCCCAATCGAGCGGCGGATTGGTGACCTGCGCAAACTTCTGCGTGAAGTAATCAAAGAGCATTCGAGAACGCGACGAGAGCACCGCAATGGGCGCGTCATTACCCATCGCGCCAATGGGCTCCTTGCCAGTATTAGCCATGGGAGTAAGCAGAATCTTGAGGTCTTCCTGGGTGTAGCCGAAGGCGCGCTGCCTTCTGCGCACCGAGACTCCCGTGTAGTTGACGTGCTCGCGTTCTGGAAGCTCGGAGAGCTCCATCGAATTGTTTTCCACCCACGCTCTGTAGGGATGTTGACTCGCGAGGTCACGCTTGATTTCGGAATCCGGAATGATGCGGCCCTGCTCCGTGTTCACAAGGAACATCTTGCCCGGTTCCAAACGGCCTTTGCGCACAACGTGTGACTGTGGAATGCGATTGAGCACGCCTGCCTCGGAGGCCAACACCACAAGTCCCTCGTCGCTGACCTGCCACCGTCCCGGGCGCAGGCCGTTGCGATCGAGCACCGCTCCCACCTGAGTCCCATCGGTGAAGATGATGTCCGCTGGTCCATCCCACGGTTCGATAAGCGTGTTGTTGTACTCGTAGAAGGCGCGCACGTCGGGATCGAGCTGATCGTCGTTCTCCCACGCCGGCGGCACCATCATGGTGATGGCGTGGGGAAGAGAACGACCGGCGAGATGCAACACCTCGAGCGTCTCATCGAATGTGCCTGAATCCGAGTATCCCTCCGTGTTGAGCGGCAACAGTGGCGCCATGTCTCCCAGCAGCTCTGACTTCAGGCGACCCTCTCGGGCGCTCAGCCAATTGCGATTGCCCTGAATGGTGTTGATTTCGCCGTTATGCGCCAGAAGGCGGAATGGTTGCGCCAGGGGCCAGGAGGGGAACGTGTTGGTGGAGAAACGAGAATGAACCACAGCGGCAACCGTCGTCATGCGCGAGTCCGAAAGATCCGGGAAGAAGGGGGTGAGCTGCATGGTGGTGAGCATGCCCTTGTAGGTGATGGTGCGCGTGGACAACGAGGCGAAGTACACCCCCACCTCGTGCTCAATGCGCTTGCGCAGGCGGAAAACGCGGCGTTCGAGGCCAATGCCAGAGAGCTGGCCGGCCGCATCGGCAACGTACAGCGTACGGAACGTCGGCATGGTGGCGAGCGCCTGCAGCCCGAGTCCGTTGGGATCCGTGGGAACGGTGCGCCACCCGAGAACCTTCAGGCCCTCCTGCTCGGCGATGCTCCCTATTGCCTGCTGCTGGGAAGATCCTTCGGCAATGCCACGGTCGAGAAAGGCGATGCCTGCCGCGTAAAAGCCGGCTTGCGGAACATCGAAGTCAACTGATGCGTGCATGAACTCGTCGGGCATTGCCATGAGAATTCCTGCACCGTCTCCGGTGTTTTCCTCCGCTCCCACAGCGCCGCGATGGTTGAGGTTGACCAGGACCTCGATTGCCTGATCCACGATGGCCCGCTGTGGCACCTTCGTGAGCGTGGCAACGAAGGCCACACCACACGCGTCATGTTCAGCTGCAGGATCATACAGCCCCGTCTTATCGTGAATCGTCAGATTCAAGGGCGCGTGATTTGTCAACACCATCACCTCTTCGTTAGTCAGGTCGAGGCCTGATACGAGCACATTTTGTTTCACACTACAGACGCTTTTGTTAACGACACTGCAGCGTTTTATACCGTGAAATACTCTCTTAACACAATTGAAAAGAAAACAAAAGGCCGCTTTTGGCGGCCTTGCTGGTATTCAGCATAGAAGGGAAAAACTCGAAACATGGGCAACCGTGCACTATGTGATCATGGCGCGAATATCGTGGCGCACGGCCCTTGCGCGTATCTGGTATTACGCACCCATGGCGTCGAGCACACGCTCGATGACGAGGTCGTTGAGAAGTCTGCCCTTCAGAGTGGGGCGCACACGCAGCGCCGGCTCATCCACCATCTCGAGTAATCCCTCATCACGGAGCTGCTCCGCACTGTGGCGCAGCGATTCCAACGCTGCCTCGTCATCGCGGGCAACCTCACGTAGACTCAGACCTTCATGCAGACGCAACCCCAGCATCACTGTTTCCTCAAGCGACTCCTGAGCATTCACGCGTTCGGTGCCGCCCCAGGGAATAATTCCCGAGTGCTGCTGCTTCGCCCACATCCTGGGGTGTTTTGTATCCCACGCGCGCATATTCCCATAGTGTGAGTGCGCCCCCGGGCCGATACCCGCCCAGTCCGCGTTGCGCCAATATCCGAGATTGTGTCGTGAGACCTCTCCGCCACGCGCCCAATTGGAGATCTCGTACCATTCAAAACCGGCGGCCGCCAACGTTTCATCTGCCACCTCGTATTTAGCGGCCTCGTCATCGTCATTTGGTGACGCCAATTCACCGCGCCGTATCTGCCGACCCATTTTCGTCGTCGGTTCCACGGTGAGCGCATACGCGGAGATATGGTTGACTCCCAGCTCAAGCGCCGCATCGAGGGAACTCTTCCACTGATCGAGACTTTCCCCGGGTGCGCCGTAGATGAGATCGACGCTGGACCGTAGGCCGTACGCGGCAGCGGCACGGACTCCTGCCACTACGTTGGCTTGGTTATGCGTACGATCAAGAGTTTTCAGCACCTGCGGAACCGCCGACTGCATACCAAAGGAAATTCTCGTGAACCCCGCCTCGGCAAGCGCGGCAATGTAGCGCTCGTCCACGGTGTCGGGATTGGCCTCGGTCGTAATCTCAGCGTCCGGCTCCAGTCCCCAGAGCGTACGAACAGTGCTGAGCATGGCGGCAAGATCTGTTGCTGGCAGAATCGTGGGCGTCCCCCCGCCGAAGAAGACCGTCGACGCAGGGCGAGCGTCAATCCCCGCCGCCTCCTGCCACCGGCGCAATCGCATGGCCTCTTGTGTTGCCAAATGTGCGAAATTGCCACGACTGGCACCCTCGCCCAAATCCTTGGCGGTGTACGTGTTGAAATCGCAGTAGCCGCAGCGACGGAGGCAGAACGGCACGTGGAAGTACACCTCAAAGGGGCGCGTGTCTTCCGCTTGGTCGGCCGCAACGAGACGCCCCAATTCCAGCTGCCGAGCTCGCATGGTCTCGCCAGCGGTGGGCGAAGCGACCGGTCGGAAGGCGGACGGCAGAACCTGAGCCGTACCGGCCATCACACGTCCTTCTTGGCGGCGGCACGAATCTTGTCGGCAGTGTCCTTGTCTGTGGAATCGGACGTCGACAACGCCGCGACGAAGGCCTCCTGAGGCACTTCCACGCGACCCAACATCTTCATGCGCTTCTTGCCTTCCTTCTGCTTCTCCAGCAGCTTGCGCTTACGCGTGATGTCACCGCCATAGCACTTGGCAAGCACGTCCTTACGCATGGCGGAAATGGTTTCACGGGCAATGATGCGGCTACCAATCGCCGCCTGGAGCGGAATCTCAAACTGCTGGCGAGGGATAAGTTTGCGCAACTTCTTGGTCATCATGACGCCATACGCATAGGCCTTGTCCTTGTGGACGATGGAGCTGAAGGCATCCACCTTCTCCCCTTGGATGAGAATGTCCACCTTGACGAGGTCGGCCGCCTGCTCCCCCGCCTCGTGGTAATCAAGGCTCGCATAGCCCTTGGTACGGGACTTGAGTTGATCGAAGAAGTCGAACACAATCTCTGCCAGCGGCATCACGTAATGCAGCTCCACGCGCTCGGTGCTCAGGTACTCCATATTCTTCATCTGACCGCGGTGCTCCTGGCACAGATCCATCACCGGTCCCACGAATTCCTTGGGAGTGATGATATCGGCAGTCACGATGGGCTCGACTACCTTCTTGATCTTGCCGTCCGGGTATTCACTCGGATTCTTGACCGTGATGGTCTTATTATCTTCCGTCGTCACCTCGTAGTGCACGTTTGGTGCCGTGGAGATAAGGTCAAGGCCGAATTCACGGGAGAGACGCTCCGAAACGATCTCCATATGGAGCAGCCCCAAGAAGCCGCAGCGGAAACCGAATCCCAGCGCCACCGAGGTTTCAGGCTGGTAGACGAGTGCGGCATCGTTGAGTTTGAGCTTGTCGAGCGCGTCGCGCAGGTCGGGATACTGAGCGTTGTCGATAGGGAAAAGGCCCGCGTACACCATGGGTTGTGGATCGCGATAGCCCTCGAGGGGTTCGCTGGCTCCGTTGCGCTCCGTGGTGATGGTGTCGCCCACCTTCGACTGCGACACGTCCTTGACACCGGTGATGATATAGCCGACCTCGCCGGCACCCAACGATTTCGTAGGCACCATGTCGGGACTGATGACGCCGAGTTCGATGGGGTCGTGTGCCGTTCCCAAGCCCATCTGGCGAATCTTCTCACGTGAACGAATCTCGCCGTCGACCATGCGGATATACGTCACGATGCCACGGTAGGAGTCGTAGACGGAGTCAAAAATAAGGGCTCTGGCAGGTGCCTTCGCATCGCCGTGCGGCGGGTCGATTTCGGAGACGATAGTGTCGAGCAGCTCTTTGATACCCTCGCCCGTTTTTCCTGAGACGCGCAGGACCTCGCTGGGCTCAATTCCAAGGAGGTTTGCGATTTCTTCGGCGTGCTTCTCGGGCTCTGCGCTCGGAAGGTCAATCTTGTTGAGGACCGGGATGATGGTGAGATCGTGGTCCATGGCCATATACAGGTTGGACAGCGTCTGGGCCTCGATGCCCTGCGTCGCGTCCACGAGAAGCACTGCCCCCTCGCACGCCGCCAAAGCGCGGGAGACCTCGTACGTGAAGTCCACATGGCCGGGAGTATCAATCATGCCGAGCGTGTATTCAGTTCCATCTACCGTCCATGGGACGCGCACGGCCTGCGACTTGATGGTGATGCCGCGTTCCTGCTCGATGTCCATGCGGTCAAGGAAGCGGTCGCGCATTTCTCGCTCGGGAATCGTTCCCGACAACTGGAGAATGCGGTCCGCAACTGTCGACTTGCCGTGATCAATGTGCGCGATGATGCAGAAATTGCGAATCAGCGATTGGTCGGTTGATCCTGGCTGGTTCTTCTGATTCACCACAACCTCGTTCCTGCAGTATGCGGCTAGTGTTTGGCATGCCTGCTGATAGTCTTACAAACACACAAGTTTAGCGGTTCGCCTCGGCATCGGTAGCAATCGAGCGTCGAGAGCGCGCCGTTGGGTGCGAGATACACAGTTCGCACACGCGCATGCCCTACGGAATGTGGAGTTTGTGCGGTATTGCGTGTATCATTGCACCTCGTATGTCATAAATTTACGTCGTTTGGAGAAACCACAGTGGCAAACATTAAGTCGCAGAAGAAGCGCGTCCTCACCAATGAGAAGGCTCACCAGCGCAACGTCGCTGTCAAGAGCGAGCTGAAGACCTACGTGCGCAAGGTGCGCGAGGCCATCACCGCCGGAGACAAGGAAGCCGCTGCCGCCGCCTACAAGCTCGCAGCTCAGAAGCTCGACAAGGCTGCCGGCAAGGGTGTCATTCACAAGAACCAGGCAGCAAACCGCAAGTCCGGTCTTGCAACTGCCATCAACGCTCTGTGAGATAAGCGCTCATGATGCCCTCCCCTTCGGGAGGGCTTTTTTATTGCCAAAAGTCGGGAATGTCGTCGCCTCCCGTTGACATTCGCTCTCGTTTTGACATCGAATGTCAAAACCCATTGATGGTGCAACATTCTTCGCATCTTAGGCTCAACAATGAGATGGCGCGAAAAGACCCTCACGCATCCCTGTGTCTGCGCCGCCGAATGTGCGAATGCGTGCGTGGAACCGGACCAGGCAGCAGAATGTTGAGTTTCACCGACAAGAGACGCAGCACAACAACGGTCACAATAATCACGATGTTGAGCGGAATGCTCCACGCGGCACCGAGTATTCCCCACTGCACCGCTCTGTATACGACCGCAGTAAGAAGGCATCCGAGCAGTGAGGGAAACGCATAAAAATGCTTGTCCCGTAAAATTGCTGGCTCTACGTTGAGCAGGATGTCTCGGATGAGACCACCTCCGAGGGCTGTTGCCATACCAAGGAAAACGGCAGTCGTCATGGACGAGCCATAGTTGAGCGCTTTCAGAGTGCCGTTCACAGCAAACAGGCCGAGTGCAAGAGCGTCGGAAACAAGCATCGACCGCTTAAGATCCGTAATTTCCGGGTAAAAGATGAGGCACACCACTCCAGAGGCAAATGCCGAAAGAATGAGCCACTTATCCGACACCCCAACAGGTGGAATCGCTCCGAGCAGCACATCGCGAATGAGACCACCGCCCACAGCTGTGAGCCATGCGATGATGAGCACGGCGAATACGTCGTACCGCTTCTTGATGGCAGCCAGTCCACCCGATATTCCGCAGGAGATAACAGCGAGATACTCAATGATGCTGCTGAGCATTTGTGAGTCCATCGCGTTCCCCTCCGGCCAAGCAATTACTTCACGACGAGCATATCCTTCGCTCCCACGCAACGCCAAGGCATATGTCCAGTAACGTTTGCAATCCGCTTGCTACACAAAAGCCTTCGGAACCCCGTAATAACAAATAACAGTGGTTCCGAAGGCTTTCGATGAGCTGAAAAATCAGTCGCAGACCTTCCACATCCAGTTGTGAGGATCCTCGATCTCACCAAGCTGAATGCCGAGGAGCTCGTTGCGCAGATCCGTCGTGAACTTGCCGGACTCGTTGTTGCCGACGGTCACATCGAACTTTTCGGACTTGAAGCGACCGATTGGGGTGACGATGGCGGCGGTACCGCACGCAAACACCTCAGTGACTTCGCCGGACTTGATGTCGGCCAACAGATCGTCAAGCTTGATCATGGTCTCCACGACGTCGCGGCCGTGGTCCTTGGCAAGCTGGATGACGGAACGGCGGGTGACGCCGGGAAGAATGGTACCCGTGAGGCTCGGGGTCTCGAGGTGTCCATCCTTGTGCACCGCGAACATGTTCATGCCGCCGAGCTCCTCAAGATAGGTCTTGGTGGCAGCATCCACGAAGCAGACCTGTTCGCAGCCATGCTCAATGCCGTTGTATTCGCCCACGAGCGATGCAGCGTAGTTGCCGCCGCACTTTGCGAAGCCTGTGCCGCCAGGGCCAGTGCGGAACCACTTGTCTTCCACCCAGATGCTCACCGGCTTGACGCCGCCCTTGAAGTAAGGGCCAGAAGGAGACGCGATGACGCAATAGTCAACTTCCTTGGACTTACGCACACCCAAGAAAGGCTCGGAAGCGAACATGAACGGACGCATGTAGAGCGTGTACTCGCGACGGGTGGGGACCCATGCCTTATCGCGCTGAACAAGAGCTGCGACCGAGCCGATGAAGTCATCGGCGCTCAGCTGCGGCAGGCTCAGGCGCTCTGCAGAATTCTGGAAGCGTTCGGCATTGGCATCGGGACGGAACAGCCAGATGGATCCATCGGCGTGATGATATGCCTTCAGACCCTCGAAGACCTCCTGCGCGTAGTGCAGCACGGAAGCGCCTGGATCAAGCTTGAGAGGACCATATGGTTCAATACGACGGTCGTTCCAGCCCTCGCCCTCGGTCCATGTGATGTGTGCCATGTTGTCGGAGAAAAGCTGGCCAAATGCCGGCTTGTCGATGAGCTCCTGGCGACGTGCATCGGATGCAGGATTGTCATTGGGCAGAACGGTGAATTGCTTCGCCAGATCCGTCACCTCTGCAGAATCATGATGTGAATTCTCTGTCATTTCTTACCTTTCACAGGAATCGTAGAAACGTTACGATTCCGAACTTGCACTCACTATCTCACCGTGTGGATACCGTGTTGGCTTTCGTCCACAATGTGATTTCTTGTGTCCGAATACTGGCCGACAGGACTGAGTCCTTTTTGTGGGCATCAGGGCATCCGCAGAAGTCTGTTCTTCATCATAGAGAAAGCCCGCGCCATATGGACGCGGGCTTTCACAATAAAAGACGAGAGAAGAAAAATTACTTCTCGTCCGCGCTTGCGTCTGCAGCAGCATCGGCATCCGCAGGAGCGGCGTCCGCATCGCCCTCTGCAGGAGCTGTAACGGCCACAGGTTCCGGAGCAACCTCTTCCTGAGGAATCTGAACGCTGACAACGGACTCTTCCGGATCAACATCCGCGAGTTCGACGCCTTCGGGAAGCTTGATGTCCTTCGCGAAGATCTTGTCGCCTTCCTGCAGGCCCTCAACAGAGAGAGTGAAGCTCTCCGGCAGGTTGGTGACATCGGCACGAACGGCAAGCTGCTGGATGTCGACGAACGCAACACCGTTGCCCTTGGTCTCTCCCTCGACGAAGATCGGGACCTCGACGGTGATCTTCTCACCGGCGACGACCTCGTAGAAGTCGATGTGCTCAACGATCTGCTTCACCGGGTTGCGCTGAATGTCCTTGACAACGGCGAGACGGTCTTCCTTGCCGAAGGTGAGCTCGAACAGAGCGTTCTTGCGGCGCAGTGCGTTGTTGGTCTCGCGCATTGGAAGCTGCAAGAAGAGCGGGTCCTTGCCACCTGAATAAATGGTTGCCAGCACCTGCTGCTTGACGCGAATACGGCGTGCCGCACCCTTACCAAACTCAGTGCGCTCAGTTCCTTCGAGCTTAATTCGATCTGCCATGATGTCCTCCTTATGTTTATCTGTCGCTTCTTTGCGAGGACAAGACGGAGGAACACAAATCTGTGAACCACATCAGCCGAGTCGATTACGGGAGCAGAACTCCCCTCGCCAAAGCACCTGAAGAATGGTATCACATGCGCTCCCCCACACAACAAAAGCGTGGAGCGATTCACAACTCCTCGTAAAAGGATCGGGAACCACTCCACGCTTCATGCGACGCACAAACACTAATGCCGCAGGTCGAATAAACCTCTAGTCAATCAGCTCCTTGACAGCGGCGATGATGTCCTGCAGCTCCACTTTCGCGTCGCCGAAGAGCATCTGCGTGTTGTCTTCGAAGTACAACTCGTTTTCAATGCCTGCATAGCCCTTACCACGGCCACGCTTGATGACCACCACGTTCTGAGCGTGATCGACATCGAGAATCGGCATGCCGGACACCGGAGTGCCTGGCCTGCGAGCAGCTGGGTTGGTCACGTCGTTAGCACCCACGACGAGCGCAACGTTGGCCGAGCTGAACTGCGGGTTGATGTCGTCAAGGTCAATGAGCTCCTCGTACGGCACATTTGCCTCCGCGAGCAGCACGTTCATGTGGCCAGGCATACGACCCGCAACCGGGTGGATCGCGTATGACACCTGCACACCGTGTCCTTTGAGCAACTCACCCAAATCAGCCAAGGTGCGCTGAGCCTGAGCCTGAGCCAAGCCAAAGCCGGGAACGAAGATGACCTTGTCGGCGTACACCAACTGCACGGCCACATCGTCAGCCGTAGTCTCCTTCATGGTTCCCTCGGGACCATCGGCGTCTCCACCGGCAGCGGCGTTACCGCCACCGAAGCCACCGGAGAGAACTGCGGTGAGAGGCCGGTTCATGGCCTTTGCCATGAGGACCGACAGGGTCACGCCTGCAGCGCCGACGAGAGCGCCAGCGACGATCAGCGCCACGTTATCAATAGCGAGACCGCTCATGGCAACTGCGGTGCCGGTGCACGCGTTCAATACCGAAATGACGACGGGCATGTCCGCGCCACCAATCGGGAACACGAACAGCAGGCCGTAGCACATGGCGAACACCGTGGTCAGCACCGCCCACAGACCCGTATGGGAGTGGTCGATGATGAGGAGCACAAAGCTCACGATGGTGGCGAGAATGACAACGTTGTTCCACACCGCCTGCGCGGGAAGCACCATGGGCTTGCCGGGAACGATGCCCTGCAGCTTGCCAGCGGCGATGAGCGAGCCAGTAAAGGTTACGGAACCGATGACGATGCCCAGACCTGCAGTGACGAGCACCACTGCCGTGGGTCCGCCCTGGGACGTGAGGATGTCGTTGAGCGCCACGAGCGCCGCCGCGCCGCCGCCCACCGTATTAAACACGGAGACGAGCTGCGGCATATCGGTCATCTTGACCTTCTTGGCGCTCAAAACGCCAGCAACCGCACCGATGACGATGCCCACGACCAGCACGATGACGGCGGTCGTACTCACGAAGCCCTTGACGAACAAGGAGATGAAGGCCATGATGACGGCCAGAATCATGCCGAAGGCCGAAATGCGATTGCCCTTGCGCGCAGTCTTCGGCGAGTTCATGTCATGCAGACCCACCACGAAGAGCACTGCCGCCAGCAAATACACGAACCATGCAATGGTATCGATAACGCTCACTTTGCGGCCTCCTCGCCCTTGGTGTCTTTGTCCTCATCGCCCTTTGCGGGCTTGGACGACTTGAACATCTCCAGCATGCGGTCGGTGACGACGTAGCCGCCTACCACGTTCATGGTTCCCAGCACAGCTGCCAGGAAGATGAAGATGTAGCCCAACACCGAGTTTGCGTCCGCCGCCACGAGCACCACGCCCACGATGACGATGCCGTGAATTGAGTTGGCGCCCGACATCAACGGGGTATGCAGCGTTGCGGGAACTTTGCCGATGACCTCGACGCCGATGAGCAGCGCCAGGATGAACAGCGTAATTGGTACGACGAGACTGCTCATTTCTGATCCGTCCTTTCAGTCGCGGCGTCAGCGGGTGCGGCAGGTGCTGGCTTGCCGGAGACGATCAAGGCGTCATCCAGCTCTTCGCCGGCGGTAGCCTTCAGCCCCGCTTCCGTGACGAAATGCGTCAGGATATCTGCCACGTTGCGCGAGAAGAGATTGGAGGCCGTGGCAGGAACTTCGGATGCCAACGAGGGCATTCCGAGGATGCGCACGCCACGTTCTGTGGTAACGGTTTCGTTGGGCTTGGAGCCTTCAACGTTGCCGCCCAAGTCGCTTGCAGCGCAATCGAGCACGACCGCACCCGTGTGCAGTCCGTCAATTCCGGCCGCCGTCAGCAGTACCGGGGGTTTACGACCCGGAACCTTTGCGGTGGTGATGATGACGTCAAAGCCCGCAGCCTTGGAATCGACTGCCGCTTGTTGAGCGGCGCGCTCCTCGGCAGAAAGTTCGCGAGCGTATCCGCCTTCACCCTGGCCCTTTGAAAAATCAAGACCGAGATCGAGGAAGCTCGCACCCAGCGATTCCACCTCGCCCTTTGACGCGGGACGAACGTCGTATGCCGTCACGACGGCTCCCAAACGACGCGCAGTGCCGATGGCCTGAAGACCGGCAATGCCCGCGCCAAGAATGAGAACCTTTGCAGGGCGAATGGTGCCCGCTGCAGTGGTCATCATCGGGAAGAAGGCACCGTATTCGTCGGCTGCCTTCACCGCCGCCTTATAGCCCATCACGGAGTTCTGAGACGTCATGGCATCCATAGACTGCGCCGAGCTCAGCTGGCGCGGCAATTGTTCCATGGCGACACCGACAATTCCGCGGGACTCCAGTGAGGCCACGTATTCCTTGTCCGAGAAGGACGAGAGCATTCCGATAACCCATGTTCCCTTGGGAATCTTGTCGAGCACCTCCCCCTCTGGACGCTCGATGAAGCCCAGCGCAGTAGATCCGGTCAGCACTTCATCGCGCGTAGCGATGCGTGCTCCTGCCGCTGCGTATTGCTCATCGGCGAAGCCTGCGTCAAGTCCCGCTCCGGACTCGATGAGGCAGCTCACCGACTTCTTTCCTAGGCGAGTAACGATTTCGGGTGTGAGCGCAACGCGAGCCTCATGCTCACTCGTCTGCTTCGTCACCCCAAACGTCACTTGCGATGTCGTTTCGGTTGTCACGATCGTGAATTCTCCTTTCCCGTCTTTGCGATGGGAGAATGGTCAGGCACCATGTCACAGTGTACCCGACCACGGAGGGCTCCCATCTTTGGTTCGCCCTTCCGTCTTTTATTAGTAATACATGGCATACTTGACTCATGAGCGCACTTATTACAACAATTGTCATCGTCGTCATTCTCGTTGCCATCGTGGCGTGGTTCATTCACGCTTACAACTCACTGGTACGCACCCGCAACATGGTTGATAACGGGTGGGCCCAGATTGACGTTCAACTCAAGCAGCGAGCTGATCTCATTCCGAATCTGGTCGAGACCGTCAAGGGATACGCAACCCACGAATCCCAAACCTTTGAAAAGGTCACGCAGGCCCGTGCTGCCGCGGCAAACGCAACCGGCATTGCCGCACGCGCGGACGCTGAGAATCAGCTGTCACGCGCACTTGTCAACGTCTTGGCCACCGCCGAGCAATACCCTGAGCTCAAGGCCAACCAAAACTTTATCGATCTGCAGACACAGCTCAAGGCACTCGAGGAAAAGATCGCCTACGCGCGCCAGTTCTACAATGACGTGGTTCTCAAGTACAACAACTCCCTGCAAACCTTCCCCAGCAATATCGTGGCGGGAATGTTCCACTTCACTCAGCGCGAATATTTCAAGGCCGATGAGGCAGCGCGCACCGTGCCACAAGTCACCTTCGAAAAGTAGGCCACTCTCTCTATGAGCTCCCCCATCAGCAACACTCCGAATAACAGCGGTACGTCGCATACGCGGGGAAATCTCTCGCACATCCTCAAGGCGGTGCTCACGGCGCTTTTCTCTGCCGTTCTTATCGGCGGCGCAACAGTCGCTTTTACCGCAGCAGCGAATACAGGCTCCGGCAGCTATGCCGAAATGACATACAGCAACGTGAACTATCACACTGTCGTCAAGTCCAATGGCGACATCCGCGTGACGCAGACAGTCACCATGAATCTCGAGGAACGAGATGACGACGAGCCATGGCGTCAGCTCTTCCAGCAATATAAAGTTGATACATCTCAGTATTCGGACATTTCGAATGTCTCTGTCCGCGATGACGATTCCGGAGAGACGTTCTCCAAGGCCCGTACGCGCATCCTCCCCTCCGAGGCGGATGACGAGGGAATGGATTGGGATACCGAACTGGCACACACCTGGTACGAGATTCATACCACGGCGGATGAGGACGACGACTCCTCTGACGAGGCCATCGAAATCGGATGGAACATACCGGAGACCTATGAAGCGTCCACCAGGACCTTCACTATTTCCATGACCTTCGACGACGCCGTAATCGTCCACCCCGACGTCGCTGAATTCCAATGGGAGCCCATCGGACGCACTAACACCATCCCCATCGACCACGTTTCCGGAACCGTGCAATTCCCCAAAGGCATTGACGAGAAGACCTCGTGGGCGTGGTTGCACTACAAATCGACGTCTACGACACAGCGCGGAACAAACGGAGAGCTGAAATTCACTGCCGATGACGTCACTCCTGGCACCTATCTGGACGTGCGCGCCATGTTCGACGCCGAGGCAATGGGCAAAAACGTGGCAGCTCACGGAACCACTGACGAAGACGAACCTGCAAAATCTCGAATTCTGCAAGAGGAGACACAGAAGGAAACAGAGTGGAATGCAGACGTCCACCGTCGTTCCGTTGTGCGGATCACGCTATGGATAGCAACTGCCATCGCCGTTCTTGGACTGAGCATCTGGGGGCTGACGGGCATGGTGATTCTGCGCAGAGGGCTCCAGTACACCGGTCCCCTCGACTATTGGCGAGAGCCACCGGCCATGAGTCCCGCCGCTGCCGCGCACCTGCTTGGCTCACTTGAAAGCACGCCGTCCAAAAAGACTAAGTCGCGAGTTCTCACCTCTACGCTGCTCTCCCTCGCATCGAAGAAGACCATTCTGCTACTTCCGGGTGTCGCCCCGGTTGCGGGCGCCCGCGGCTTGATTCCCCGAGTCCAGAAGCTTGATGCCGCAGTACAGGGTTCCTCATATACCGCCATCAACGATCTTTTCCGCGATGGAGACGGCCTGACCACCGCCGATCCCAAAGCCACCACCGTAGTGCTTCTGCAAAATACTCAGCATGCTCACCTCAGCTCCTCCGAGAGGCATGCCCTCCAGGCACTCAAAAAAATGGATGCAGCGGCGGGCGGACACGGTTACTTCGATCTCACCACAGTGTCCGATCGACTGAAGATGTCCTCGCAACGTTCCCACGCGATATCTGCCTCGAACGAACTCAAGGAAATGCAAAGCTCTGGAGAGGCGGAATTCGACCAGCTCAAGGCACTGCAATCACGCGGGAGCCTGTATAGTGCGCCCATTCTTCTGTTGTTCATTGTGGGACTCCTCGCCGGCTCCTGGTATGGGCATGAGGGACAGGTGCTCCTCGGCATCATCTTCTCCTTCGTCAGCATCTTCGTTGCTGTTCTGTGCGCCAAGCTCACCCACGGCAAGGTGTTGACGCCTGCCGGTCAAAAACCTGCAGGAGAGGTGCTGGGGCTGCGAAACTTCCTCCTTGATTTCAGCTCGTTCAAGGATCGAGGAGCGCAAGACCTCACGCTGTGGGACCGCTATCTGGTGTATGCGGCAGCATTCGGAATCTCAAAGGAAGCCGCCACCCAACTGGCAAAGAATTATCCGCAGCTGACTGATGCCTCCACCTGGGATTCGACCACCATCGTGGAGAGTTCGCTGCTCTACTGCTATTACAGGCCGTTCTGGGGAATGGGCAGGAGTGGATTCACCGACCCCGGGAATGGCGGCTTTACCCCCGGATCAGGTTTCGCCTTCGACAATCTCGGTACCTCTCTCGCCTCGAATCTCTCGGACATCCAGTCCACAATTTCGAGCGCCACAAGCTCATCGTCCAGCTCGGGCAGTTCAGGAGGCTCCTTCTCAGGCGGTGACGGTTTCGGTGGCGGTGGAGGCGGCTTCGGTGGAGGTTCCTTCGGCGGAAGGTGATGACGGCGGCGGATGCAGTGGCTACGCTTCAGTAAGTGGCGCCGCCACATCACGCCGACTAGAGTTGTTGTGTTCATCAATACCAAGGAGTGGATCTCGTGGCTTTTCTCCCCTCAATCAATAAGCACCTGTCAACTGCTGCACGCAAGGCGGCAGGTCTTCTCAACGAGCTCGAGGACAATCTCGACGAAGCGAGCCGTCCCAGAGTGAAGAAGACGACCGAGCAGCCGAGTCTCCCCTCCACCGTGGAGTGGTCGGAAGGCTACCCGACCGAGACCTTCATTGATCCGCAATCGCACCTCATGACGACGCGCACACGCGGCAACGGTGAGATCCCTGACTCACTCAACATCTACGGTCTCTATGCGGAACGCGCCGAGCGCATGGGCGAGGATCCTCTCTACTACTTCAAGCAGGACGGCCAGTGGGTATCACGCACCGCCAACGAGACGCTCGCTGATATTCGCGCCACCGCCAAGGGCCTCATGCATTACGGCCTCAAAAAAGGCGACGGTGTCGCTTTCATGTGCCACACGAGTTATGAATGGAACGTTATCGACGCGGCCGTCATGGCCTGCGGTGGCGTGCTTGCCACCGTGTACGACACGGATTCCGCCGAGCAGATTCGCAACATCGTCAATAATTCTGACGCGCGGTTCCTCATCGTGGAGACACTGGGCATGAAGGAAAAGGCTGACGGCGCCATCGAAGATTGCGAAAGCCTTGAATCCATCTCCTGCCTCGAAAATGGCGCTCTCTCCGAAATTCAGGCCTACGGGGAAACCATCTCCGACGCCCAACTCGATGAGCGCATCGACTCAGTGAAGAAAACAGATCTGTGCTCCATCGTGTACACCTCCGGTTCCACGGCCGCACCGAAGGGTGTGGAAATGACCCACGAGCATTACTGCACGATGGCGATGAACCTTCGTGCCTACATCCCGGACCTCCTCTTCGACACGGACGGGTCCGTGCTCATGTTCCTCCCCCAGGCGCATTCCTTCGCGCGCGCCATCAACTACGCGGTGGTGGCCGGAAGCATTCGCGTGTACATCGCCGGCAGCATCGCCACGCTCATCTCAGATTTGCAGGTGGCTCGTCCCACCGTGATGATCGGCGTTCCCCGCGTGTTCGAGAAGGTCTACAACGCCTCCTCGCAGAAGGCAGGCCACGGTGCCAAGGGCCGCGTGTTCGCGCTCGCCGTGCGTGCAGCGCGACAGTACATGAAGGAGCTCAGCGAAAAAGGCAAGGTCAGCAAGCACACAGCGGCCCTGCGCGCCACGTACGATCCCATTGTGTATTCACAGCTGCGCGCCGCGCTCGGCGGACGCGCCAAGTGGATTGTGTCTGGTGGTGCCCCTCTCGACCCGGCACTGTTGAGCTTCTTCCGCGGCGCCCGCGTACCCGTGTACGAGGGTTACGGACTCACGGAGACTACGGCTCCCTGCGCCTTCGCCCCGTTGGGAACTCCGTTCCATCAGGGCTCTATCGGCATCGCCTTCCCCGGTTTCGATCTGCGCATTTCCACCGATGGCGAGATTCAGATCAAGGGCGCGTCCACCTTCCACCGATATCACAAGAACGACGAGGCCACCTCTGAGTCCTTCACCCCCGACGGATGGTATGCCTCGGGAGACTTGGGCCGGATTGACCCCGACGGTTTCGTTTACATAACGGGCCGTAAGAAGGACATCATCATTACCGCCGGCGGCAAGAACGTTGCCCCAGGACCGATTGAGGCCGCTATTCAACGCTGCTCGATCGTTTCCAACGCCGTTGTGCTGGGAGACAAGCGACCGTTCATTTCCGCACTGGTGACTTTGGATTCGGAGACGCTGGGCGATTGGCTTTCCTCCAAGGGCCTTGACGAGAACATGAGCGTTCTCGAGGCCTCCTCCAACGCGGCCGTCCACGCGGAGATTCAGAAGTACGTGGACTTGGCGAACGAGGGTGTCTCCAGGGCGGAATCCGTGCGCAAGTTCATCGTTCTGCCCGAGGACTTCACACAGGACAATGGACTGCTCACCGCCTCGATGAAGGTGATTCGCCCCAAGGTGCTCAAGCACTATGCCCAAC
Source organism: Bifidobacteriaceae bacterium (assembly GCA_022651005.1). Classification (GTDB taxonomy): domain Bacteria; phylum Actinomycetota; class Actinomycetes; order Actinomycetales; family Bifidobacteriaceae; genus JALCQC01. The sequence goes on along the minus strand of JALCQD010000002.1, from coordinate 341,031 downwards.
TGCTCGATACGCAGATGTATACGCCACGAAAGAAATAACAAGCTTACCTTTTCTGCACGTAGTGAAACGACCGCTTGGCTGACTTCTTCAGCAGCCAAGCGGTCGTTTCACTACGCCCACCCATATTGCTTTATTGTGCATGCATCTGTTGGACGAGTCGCGCAACCTGTTCTGCAGTGCGGGAGACATTGGCGGCCGCTGTCGCAGATTCGAGGAGGTCATCGAGAGACGCAGCCCCAGGAGTGATGCCGAAGACGGCTGTTATCCCATTGTCATAGAGGGGATCAATTCCCCTCTCCACGGACCCAGCGAGCACGATAACCGGGCGCGCCCGTGCCTGTGCCTGTGCCACAGCAGCCACGCCACTTGGTACCTTGCCGAACTGCGTCTGCGCATCAATGCGACCCTCGCCAGTCATCACGATGTCGGCATGTGCCATCGCAGTCTCGAGTCCCACGGACTCGGCGACGACGTCAAAGCCCGGTCGTAACGATGCCCCGAGAAATGCCAACAGTGCCGCACCGATACCGCCGGCGGCACCCGCACCCGCGACGCCGGCAACGTCGTTGCCAGTCTCACGCACCACAATCTCCATGTAATGCGCAATGGCGCCTTCCATAGCAACGAGGTCCTCCGGACTTCCACCCTTCTGCAGGCCGAAAACCCTCGTTGCACCGTGTACCCCCAGAAGCGGATTCGTCACGTCACTTGCCGCCACAATGGTGGTGTGCGCAAGCCGCGGATCCATCCCTGTGATGTCGAGGGCATCAACATGCGCCAAACTGCCACCGCTCATCCCAATCTGATGGCCTTCGGTATCAAGAAGGCGCACTCCCAGCGCAGTGATGAGCCCGGCTCCAGCATCGTTGGAGGCGCTACCCCCAAGCGCAACGATGATAGTGGTAGCTCCGAAGTCCAACGCAGCCTCAATGAGCTCCCCCGTGCCATACGATGTTGTGGCACGCAGGGAACGTTCCGCCGGGTCAAGTCGCGCGAGGCCACTCGCCTCGGCGGTCTCCACAACGGCAACCACCTCGCTGCTACCGATAGAAGATTCTCTGCCATGCCCCAGTACCCCAAAACGCGCGGTGATGGGTCGGCGTAAAGCGTCGTGTGCCACCGCCTCGCGCCATTCTCCATCTGTGGCTTCCACGAGGGCCTGCATCGTTCCCTCTCCGCCATCGGCCAATGGAATGCACGCTACCTCGGCGGCAGCGTCAGCACGCAAGATTCCTTCTCGCATCGCCGCTGCCACTTCTTTGGCAGACAAACTTTCCTTGAAGGAATCCGGTGCGCAGAGATACCGAGTCATGGTTTAAGACTATTCCCGCTTATTCCTCATTACTTCTCAAACGGGAAGACCTCGCCCCACTGATCGCGCATGGCATCCATGGCATCCATCATGGCGATAGTCTCGTCGTGAGGCATGGCAGCGCACTCGTGGTCGCCATTGAGAACGGCGTGTGCGGCATCTGCCACTTGGTACTCATAACCTGTCAGTTGCGTAGGAACCTCAACGCGACGCTGCAGCTTGTGGTCGCCGTCGAAGATGTTAATAGCCGCAGGATTATTGATGTTCTCCACCACCATATAGCCCTTCTCGCCCCACAGGATGCCCTGTGAGTCACCGGCAGCATACATGTTGGAGCTCATGACGCCCATCACGCCATCCTCGAACCACAGGGTGGTGCTCAGAGACTCATCGACGCCGAGCTCCGTGAAGTTGCAGGAGCTCACGAGACGCTTGATGTCAGAAGCAGGGTGTGCCATGCGGATGAAGTTGAGCGGATACACGCCCAAGTCCAGGAGCGCGCCTCCCGCCATCTTCGGATCCGTCATGCGGGCCTTGTCGGACACAGGATAGGCCAAGTTTGCGGTAATGCCATGGACCTCGCCGATCTCACCACTTGCGACTATGTCCAAAATCATTTGCCGACTGGGCATGTACCGAGTCCAGATAGCCTCGGTGCACAGCATCTTGGTCTCGTCGGCTACTGCCATGACCTCGCGCGCCTGCTTGCCATTTCCAGTGAAGGACTTCTCCACGAGCACATTCTTACCGGCTCGCATGCAGGCCATCGCCTGCTCTGCGTGGAGCGCGTGCGGCGTGGCAATATAGATCAGGTCGACTTCCGGATCGTCAATGAGCTCTTGATAGGAGCCATATCCCTTCTCGAATCCGTTATCCGTTGCGAACTGCTGAGCGCGCTCGGAGTCGTTGCGGGTGGCGACGGCGTAACGGTTGATGAGTGTCGAGTAACGGTCATCACCCGCCATCTTGGTCAGGGTTTCCGCCATATGCACGGCGATTCTTCCGACGCCGAGGATGGCGACATTTATTGTTCCAGTTCCAGCACCATTGCGTTTGCTCATTTCAGGCCCTTTCAGCTTCGTTGCCACTTACTTTTGATACTGTGCACGGAATATCTAAAAATATCCTCGCGCAAGCGCACACTTATCTATTATCTGACGCGGAATTCCGGCACGCCGACGCTACGCTCATCGAAAAGGGCGGCACGTCAGAACCCCAGTCGATCCAGCTTCTTGGGATCGGATTGCCATTCCTTCGACACCTTGACGTGCAACTCCAGCTTGGTGCGTGCACCCACCGCTCTGTTGACCGCCGTGCGCACTTTCTTCTTGACGCGCACAAGATGCTCCGCTCCCCGGCCAATAATGATGGGCTTCTGAGAGTCGCGCTCCACATAGAGGGACACGTGTGCCAGCGCATGCTCGCCATCATCGTCGTATTCCAGATCATCCACGACCACTGCCAGAGAATGAGGCAATTCGTCGTTCAACTCTTCCAAGAATGCGCCACGCACAAGTTCGGAAATGGTTTCTGTGGCACTTTCCTCACTCACCGTTTCTTCCGGATACATCTGTGGTCCCACAGGCACGGATTCGATGAGTGTTTTCTCTACTTCGTCGAGATTGTCTTTTTCGAGTGCCGACACAGGAATGATCTGCGAGAAGTGACCGAATTGGTCCACTTCGATGAGCTTGTCAACCAGCTGCGTGCGAGACAATTCGTCGATCTTGGTGACGATGGCGATGACCGGTTTCTTCCATGCTTCGGGAGAATTGATTTCCTGGCCTTTTTTGCCAAAGTCGCCTTGCAGCCGCTCGAGGATGCGCTGATCTCCCGGTCCGATTTTCTGATCTGCCGGCAGAAGGAATGCCACCGCGTCGATGTCGGACAGAGAGTCATCTACCACGTCGTTGAGCCGTTGACCCAGCAGTGTCCTCGGACGGTGTATTCCGGGGGTGTCTACAAGCACAAGCTGTGCCGTGGGACGCGTGAGGATAGCACGGATGGCCTTGCGCGTGGTCTCAGGGCGAGAGGACGTGATGGCGACACGACTGCCCACCAATGCATTGATGAGCGTCGACTTACCCACGTTGGGGCGGCCGACCACGGCGACGAAGCCGGAGCGGTAGGTGCTGGCGCCGTCCTGATCGGAGTCAAAACTCACCCGTGCGGAATCGGGGATCTCTTGCTCAGCTACTTCCTGAGGAATGTTCGTCTCTTCGGTCACGTCTGAGCTCATTTCTTCTCCTGTGTGTCATTCTGGCTATCGGCGACGACTGATGTACGCGACGCTGGCTCCACGAGAATCATCGACACCTTCTTGCGCCGCCCCGCTGAATCGACGGCGGTCAGTCTCAGACCACGCGTCACCGCAGACTCCCCCACGATGGGTACGCGGCCAAGCAGCTTGGTGAGCAGGCCGTACACAGTGTCCACATCGTCCTCGTCGATGTCAATCTCGAAGATCTCTTCCAGGTCCGCAATGGGCGTTCGGGCGGGAACCCTCCATGTGGTAGGACCGATTTTCTCAGGCTCCTGCTTTTGGCTGCGATCGTGCTCGTCTTCCAGCTCGCCCACAATCTGCTCGATGGCATCCTCAATAGTGACCAGACCCGCTATTCCGCCCCATTCGTCCACCACGATAGCAATATGCTGGCGTTGACGCTGCATTTGATGGAAGAGATCGTCCGTTGGCTTGGATTCTGGAACCAGCAACGGGTCACGCACAATGGTGCTCACCTCGCGCGATCCTGCCTCGGGATTGAACGCGGTGGCGCGCACGGCATCTTTGAGATAGGCCATGCCGACGAGATCATCCACCGAATCACCAATGACGGGAATGCGGGAGAAACCGGAGCGAGAGAACAGTTGCAAGGTGGAATTCAGCGTTTCGTGCTCCCCCACACAGATCATGTCGGTTCGCGGCACCATGATTTCACGTGTCAGGGTCTCCGAAAGAGTCACCACGTTGCGCAGCATCTCCGCAACTTCTGGGTCAAGCGTGGTGGCCTCCACCATGCGATCCACCATCGCCTTGCCCTGCTCGTAATGGACCTTCTCAATCTCCTCGTCGTCGGAAAGGCCCTTGTCGTGCGAGTTCTTGTCGTGATCTTCTCTGAAGCCCTTGCCGACGCCTGTTATCCGTGCAAAGGGTGTCAGCACCACTGCCCCTTTGAGCAGCCGAGAATGACGCACCAGCATGGTGAGCGGCTTGGCGGCCCCGGTCATACGCGGCCGGAACATCACCGACAGAACGCCTACAATGAGCGCGCCCACAAAGCCGATGAGCAGATCCACCCACCAGTCGCTGGTGAGCTGTGCCGCGATGATAGTCACAAGCACGCCGCACACAATGTTGAATACAATGCGGAAAAAGGCCGCAGACGACGCAGCGGCGTTACGATCCGAAATGACCGACTGCACTCGGTTGATCTTCTCGATGCGCTTCATGCGCGCAAACTTCGTCAGATCCTCGTCGGTCTGGGTTTCCAGCGTCAGGTTGTTAAGCGAGGACCGGGTGACGCGCGTCACCGCAGCCTCAAGCCCAGCCAAAAGAAGAGACATCCACACCAAAATGAGCGTGAGAATTCCCAGAGCCACCATTACCGTAATATTCGGCATGCGAAATCAGCCCCTCTGCTTGCCGTTTGTACCGGCGTCTGCCGCACCGCCGTCGTCTGAATTGTTGCTGGCAGCGACGTCCGCATAATACTGTGCAAGCATGTCCACAGAACCCGGTTCGCGTCGAATCTCGTCAAGACTTCCGGGTCGCTGTGCCAAAAAAGTGAGGAGCAGCTGACGCTGCAGTACAAACATCTGGTGTTCCTGATCAGGGGTCGCATGATCAAATCCCAGCAAATGCAGAATGCCATGCGCTGTCAACAGCATGATTTCCTCAATGGCAGAGTGACCGGCGGCCACCGCCTGCTGAACCGCCACATCAGGGCAAATGACAATGTCTCCCAGAATGCCAGCGGGTGTCACTGATCCCACACCAGGACGCAGCTCATCCATCGGGAAACTCATGACGTCGGTGGGGCCTTCGAGGCTCATCCACTTCTCGTGCAACGTGGCGATGGGTGCGGGATCCACAAATGTGATGGTGAGATCGGACTGGGTGCTGACCCTCATCTGGTCCATCACCCATACGCCTAAGTCAGAGAACTGCTTGGGGTCTATGCTCCAACTGGTTTCGTTGCCGACCTCGACGCTCATGCCTTCTCCTTGCCCGCCACCTGCTCGGCGTGCTGTTCGTACGCCTTCACGATCTTGCCAACCAGCGAGTGACGTACCACGTCCCCGGCGCCCAGGTGCACGAACTTGATGGTGGAAATATCTCCCAGAATGGATTCAATGGATTTGAGACCCGAACGGGTAACGCCCAAGTCAACTTGCGTGACATCACCCGTGACCACCATGGTGGTATTGAATCCGAGACGCGTGAGGAACATCTTCATCTGCTGTTCCGTAGTGTTCTGCGCCTCGTCGAGAATCACAAAAGCGTCATTGAGCGTGCGGCCGCGCATGTACGCCAGCGGCGCCACCTCGATGGTGCCGTCGGAAATATAGCGTTTGAGCTGCTCGGATCCCAGCATGTCGCTGAGAGCGTCGTAGAGCGGGCGCAGGTACGGATCGATTTTCTCGCTGAGCGTTCCTGGCAGAAAACCGAGGTTCTCCCCCGCCTCCACCGCAGGACGCGTCAGGATGATGCGACGCACCTGTTTGCTTTCAAAAGCCTGCACCGCCTTGGCGACAGCGAGGTACGTTTTTCCGGTTCCTGCAGGACCAATACCGAATGTGATGACATTGCGATCGATGCAGTCAACGTATTCGATTTGGCCCGGAGTCTTGGGACGCACAGGGACGCCGAGAGCAAAGGTGATGACGCGTGGAAGGCGACCACCGAGACGATCCTGAGACAAGTCACTGAGAGCATCGGGATGCGAAGGGTCCTGGGATTCGCGGGATTGCAGAGAGGCCGCAAACGCCGTTGCTGCCTGCCGCTGGGAAGCGCTGCGCTGCTCAGCCGGCTGCTGCGACGCTGCCGCGTGGCGTGTTGTGGAACGACGCCCCGATGACATTGTGGTGTCTCCCGAGACTTGGCGTACGACGCGACGCTTGAGACCACTGATACCGCGGCCCTTCCCCTTGCTGAAAGATGCGCTGCGACGCTCGTCGAGGAGGCGACGCACAGCATCTCCATCGAGGGGTGAACCAGATGCCGCAGCATCAATGAGATCACTGACAAAACTCTCCGCATCGAGAGCACTGGCCTCCGATTCCGCCGAATGAGACATGATGGACAGAGTATTGCCGCGAGCGAGAATGGTGAGATCCGGGTAGCCCTTCTCGAGCTCCCTGAGCACCTCGTCTACTGGCCCCAGAACTGCCGTCGGATTCACTTGAGATGGAATCGTCATGGAACGTGTCGTTGTGCCCAAAAAGAACCTTTCACCTACGCTATTTACCTATTACAACTGCCACACATTATTTCTCAAGCTAGCGACGTGGGCCTGTGCCAGCAGCGAACTACTCCTCGAGGACTTCACCCGTGAGCACATGCGCATGAACGTGGAACACAGACTGCCCTGCGTCCTTGCCTGTGTTGAAAATCAGGCGGAAGTTGCCGTGGAAGGCGTCTTCCGCGATCTTCTTGGCCGTTTCCACAATGTGAACGAGCGTCTTCGGGTCGTTCTCGGCAAGATCCGCCACGTCTTTGTAATGATTCTTCGGCACAACGAGCACGTGGACCTTTGCCTTGGGATTGATGTCCTTGAACGCGTAGACCACGTCGTCCTCGTACACCTTGTCACTGGGGATCTGGCCCGCAATGATCTTGCAGAAGAGGCAATCAGGATCTGTGTGCTGTGCAGTTTTTTCAGTCATATCAGTCATAGCCTTATTCTGCCACGAAGTTTTGTCATGTTTGAAGTTCCGCCATATCCGCGCTACGAGGAACGCTGCCTCCTACGAGAATCTTCCCAACGTACGACTCAGCAGCGCTACGGCAACGGGTCCTGCAGTGGACGCACGCAGTATGGTGCGTCCGATAACAACCACCTCTGCACCCGCTTGCGTCAATTGCTCAATCTCCCGATCGCTGATACCGCCCTCAGGGCCCACAACGAAATAAACGGTTTTGCCATCCGTCAGCTGTTCGGCCGCTTGTTCGATTCCCTCCCATGTCTTCGTGGCATCCTGATGAAGCACCACGAAGAGATTGCCCTCCGCCGTTTCCTTCTCACAGAAGCGAACGAGCTGTTTTGTGGACATCACGTCACTGAGCTGTGGAATCCAGGCCCTGCGCGACTGTTCCGTTGCTGCCGTGAGAATCTGAGTCCATTTGCGCTGAGCCTTAGCGGCTTTGGCGCCGCTCCATTGAACGATGGACCGATCTGCCTGCCATGGAATGACACCATCGACGCCGATTTCAGTGCTTTCCTCGATCGCCATTTCGTCGCGGCCACCCTTTGCGAGCGCCTGCACCAGGCTGATTCGCACACGAGGTTTCTCCTCAACTTCCGTCGCCGTGACGCGGACAACGCCGTTCTCGGGATCTTCAAGCGTCGCAGTGACACGCATGCCCAAGCCATCTGAAAGTGTGAGTTCGTCGCCCTCACCCAGACGCATTGACCTCACTGCATGCCTGAAGAGGTCAGGAGGAAGAGTGAGCTGCTGGGTTTGCGTTACAGTGCGTGGGAGGGTCTCCGGGGTTGCAATAAAAAGGGGCGATGTCATAAGAGATAAGTATGGCACGGGCGGTACTCAGGGAGGACTCTGCGCAGTCTTGCCTATCTGTGCGTTAGCCGAATCCTCTAATGGATCCTGGAAGCCTTCCTGGTATTCACCCTCAGGATCAGATCGATTGCGAAGGATCTGTCGAGGTGGGGAATCAAACTGAAGTCCAGCCTGCTCTGACTGAAATCTTTTCAGATTCTCAAATGCTTTCCGATGCCGAGCAACAGCTGAAAACTCTGCTTAGGAACGAGTACTTTTCATAGAAAATTTTCTAAATCTTTTTTATCCCAGAATTCTGGAGACCCTCCACTTGCGAACAAGTGGAGGGCGTTCTTGCTTCAGATTAGACTTTGGAACTGCGTACCGATTCGCTTCCAAATAGTTAGTGACCGGTCTTCTTGCCTGGCAACATTAAGAGCCACATATTCACCTGTGAACACGTATTTGTCAGAAAACTTGCAGAATGTAATCCTGTTGGTTCGCACCTTTGAATTTATTTCTTCAGTATGATCAAAATATTCAAGAATGTATTCTCCGTCTGCACTGATAAAGTTCCCATACTCCTCACCATTAATTTTTGGGAACCAGATATTAAGGTTTCCCTTTTTGAAAAATCCTTTCTGTCCACGATACAAATCTTCCATTCCAAACAGGGCAAGTGCTGTTATCTCAAGCTTGAAGGCGTGTCCTTCATTCGCCTTGAGCATCCCGCCCCCGATGAAATCTTCCAGTTCATCCTGATCGACCTCAGGCTTGGTCATGATTCTCCAATCGTCTTTGACTAAATTCCACAATCATCTTAGGCGATTTTTGTTTACTAACTTGAGTGGATGAGCGGCCGACAATTCCAAACGCGAAAAGCAAGCGAGACGCAGCTGTGCAATCTCAAGCGAAAGTAAGTAGTAACAACCATCCAGGAAGTTGAAATGCGAAGCGGGAGTAGGTCTCATTGACTGAAACCTACTCCCGCTTACCGCTACTGCTGGTGTCCGGAGCGGGAGTTGAACCCGCACGCCCGTTAAAGTTAGGCACTAGCACCTCAAGCTAGCGCGTCTACCATTCCGCCACCCGGACATTGCCCTCAAGGCAACGAATAGAACTATAACACTTTCTGCCTACGTTTCGCTACTCGGTGCGTCGCGTCTTCAGAACAGCCAGCCTCACACAGAAAATCACGCAAAGAATACTGGCTGACCCCTGCCGCTGCTAGGCTTGGCGCCGTGAACCTGATCCATATTGATGATATCGACGATCCTCGCCTCGAGGCTTACACGCATCTCACTGAGCTGCAGCTGCGCAACAAGCTCGAGCCGGAAAAGGGAATCTTCATCGCGGAGTCGCCCAAAGTCATCGACCGCGCGCTGGCTGCGGGCCGCGAACCGCTCTCCTTCCTCATAGAAGAGCCGTGGCTCGGAGGCATGACACAAGAATTCGCCGACGTAGACAAGAATTTCGGTCCGGATGTCGACGTGTTCGTCGCTTCACCCGAACAACTCAAGCGCATCACGGGCTACAGGCTCCACCGCGGCGCCATTTCGGCAATGCGCCGCTGGAAGCTGCCCACAGTTGCGGAGATTTGCGGAGATCCCAGCGTGCGCCGCGTGGCCGTTCTGGAAAACATTGTGGACCACACGAACGTGGGCGCCATCATGCGCTCTGCCGCAGCACTCGACGTGGACGCCGTGCTCGTGACGCCTTCCTGCGCTGATCCTCTCTACCGCCGCGCCGCCCGCGTCTCGATGGGAACTGTTTTCCAGGTGCCGTGGACGCGCATTGGCGGCGACGATCCGCACGCCTGGCCCTCGCCTGCCATCGACGAGCTGCACTCGCTCGGCTTCACGACCGCGGCGATGGCATTGACGGACGATTCGATTGGCCTGGATGACTTGGTCGCACGACTGAACTCACCTGCGAACGGTGCAGGGTCCGAGAATCATATTGACAAATTGGCCATGGTTTTCGGCACGGAAGGCGATGGCCTGTCGCAGCGCACCATTGCGCACACGAGTCTGACCGTCAAGATCCCGATGGGACATGGAGTTGACAGTCTCAACGTTGCTTCCGCCTCAGCGGTGGCCTTTTGGGCAACGAGGACACTATAAACGGTGAAGCACCCATAAAGGTGCTTCACTCCGATACTATGAGCGGATCGCGCCATCAGGTGCGATCTCAAATTCCCGATAAACGAATCACATTTCTCACATCAATAAAAACAGAGCAGATAACCGCAACCCAAGTGGACGTTTCCACTCCAGTCACAGCTACCCACCCTGCGTGAGCGCTTCAGACGCTTTTAATCAAACATGCTGCTTACAGCAGCGGCGGATCCTTCTCAATGGATTCGTCGTCTGCCTTATTGTCAACGTCCTGATCGGTGCGCACCGTGCCGGTGAGCTTACCGATGGCCTTCAGACCGTGGTACATCACGAGGGCCGCGATGGATCCAATGGCGATGCCATTGAAGGTCACGTTGCCAATGGCGAAGGTGAAGTCTGCGATACCGACGATCATGACCACAGCGCCCACCATCATGTTGATCGGCCGGGCGAAATCAACCTTGTTCTCTACCCAGATACGGATGCCGAGCATGCCGATCATGCCGTACAGCAACGTCGTGACGCCGCCGAGAACACCAGTCGGAATCGTGTTGATAATCGCACCGAACTTCGGGCAGAAGCTGAGGATGAGCGCGAAGGCAGCCGCACACCAATACGCGGCAGTCGAATACACCTTGGTGGCCGCCATCACGCCGATGTTCTCGGCGTACGTGGTGGTTCCGGAACCGCCACCAAAGCCGGCGAGAACCGTGCCGATACCGTCAGACAGCAGTGCGGTACCAATTTGATCGTCGTAATCCTTGCCGGTCATCTGCGATACAGACTTCACGTGGCCAATGTTCTCAGCAATCAACACCAGCACCACTGGGATGAACATGGCAAGAACACTGAAATCGACCTGTGGCAGGTGGAACTTGGGCAGACCAATCCATGCGGCGTCCTCAACAGCCTGGAACTTGATCTCACCGCGCGCCATCGCAAAGAAGTAGCCGACGATAACACCCAACAGAATGTTCAAGCGGCCCAGCAGTCCGCGGAACAGCACGGAAATGAGCAATACAGCAAGCAGCGTCACCAGAGCGGTGACGGGCGCAGCCTTGAAGTTGGTCCACGCCGCCGGCGCAAGGTTAAAGCCAATGATGGCCACAATCGCACCTGTGACAACCGGAGGCATGATAATATCGATCCACTTGGCACCCGCATAGTGCACAAGCACACCCACCAACACCAGGAGAAGTCCGGTGACCAGGATGCCGAAGCTGGCAACCGCAAGTCCCTTGTGAGCGGTGGTGACGGCCGTAATAGGCGCAATGAAGCCGAACGAACTACCGAGGTACGAGGGAAGCTTATTTTTATTGATGAGCAGGAACAGCGCCGTCGACATGGCCGTGAAGAACAGCGTCGTCGAGGGATCAAATCCTGTGAGAATTGGAACGAGGAAGGTCGCTCCAAACATTGCGATAACGTGCTGTGCGCCGATGCTGGCGGTGCGTCCCCACGTCAGTCTTTCATCGGGTTCAACAACTTCGCCCGGTTTGAGAGTTTTTCCATCGCCGTGAATTTTCCAGGTAAACAGGCCTGCCAATTTCCCACTCCTCGTTGAAGATTCGAAAATTATGTCGTACCGGCGCAGGACGGTTTATTTTCCCGACACCTGAAACAGAATACTCCCAGGTTCGCTACGGGAGTGTTTCGACTCTCTGTCTCCCGTCACATATCTCCTTCCCTACCGCGAAACATGGCGAGGCACAACCAAAAAAGTGAGATGATGAGAACGAAGGTTTTCGAGACAGCGTCAACGCAGAAGCCGCCCGAATGTACGTCGCTTCAAGGAGGTCGTGATGAAAAAGAACCCGAAGATTCTCTCCATCGTTCTTGCGGGTGGCGAGGGAACACGCCTCATGCCTCTTACGCGCGATAGAGCCAAGCCCGCAGTCCCCTTCGGAGGCGTTTACAGGCTCGTGGACTTTCCGCTCAGCAATCTCGTCAATTCCGGATATCGTCAGATCGTCGTGCTCACTCAATACAAGTCGCATTCGCTTGATCGCCATATCTCCAACACGTGGCGCTTCTCACCTCTTCTTGGCTCCTATGTCTCTCCCGTTCCGGCACAGCAAAGGCTCGGAAAGCGCTGGTACTTGGGCAGCGCGGACGCTATCAATCAGACCATTAACATCATCGAGGATGTTCAGCCCGATATCCTGGTCATCGTGGGCGCCGATCACGTCTATCGCATGGATTTCGAGCAGATGGTCAACCAACACATCGAATCGGGAGCGGAATTCACTGTGGCCGGCATTCGCCAGCCAGTGGCAGATTCCAACCAGTTCGGCGTCATCCAATCAGATCCCGAGCACCCGAACCTCATCACCGGTTTCCAAGAAAAACCGGACACCACCGAGGGCCTTCCGGACGATCCCACGCACATGCTTGCCTCCATGGGAAATTACGTGGCAAATACGGACGCGCTGTTCGAGGCCCTGCGTCTCGACGAAAAGGCGCCCGACACCCAACACGACATGGGCACCAACATCGCACCCTACTTTGCGCAGCGACATGAGGCAGGCGTCTACGATTTCACGCAAAACGTTGTCCCGGGCGCCAACGCGAAGGACGCCGCCTACTGGCGGGACGTGGGAACCATTGATCAGTTCTACGACGCGCACATGGATCTCATCGCCGTGGTGCCCGAGTTCAACCTGTACAACATGGAATGGCCGATCTACACCAACACAGGCTCGTTGCCTCCCGCCAAGTTCGTGCATTCCGCCGAAGACCGCATGGGCCATGCTACTGATTCGATTGTTGCGCCTGGTTCCATCGTGTCCGGAGGCGAGGTGCACCACTCGGTTCTGTTCGAAAACGTCCGCGTGCACTCGTGGGCGCAAGTGGTGGATTCTCTTCTCTTCGACGGAGTTGTGGTGAACCGGCGGGCACGCATTTACCGCGCCATTATTGACAAGAACGTGGTTTTGATGGAGAACGCGACTGTTGGCATTGACCGCCAGCACGATTTAGAGCGTGGTTTTACAGTGTCTGCGTCTGGCGTCACAGTGGTTCCGAAGGGCACAGTTGTGCAGGATTAAGTGCGTCTATTGATTACATTAAGGGCCACCGACTCGATTCCTCGAGCGGTGGCCCTTAATGGTTTTCCACGTCGTGCACCTGCGTGATTCACTACCTTGCGTGGCAAGCAGGCACTCAGGGCAGACTAGAAGTTGTATCCGATGGCGTTGAGCTGTTCGCGGCCTTCGGGCGTGATCATGTCCATGGACCACGGTGGGGTCCAGACCCAATCGATGCGGAACTCTTCAACGAGTCCGGCGAGAACGCTCGCCGTCTCGTCCTCCAAGAGGTCCGTCAACGGGCAGGCAGGCGTAGTGAGCGTCATAGTGAGAATTGCACGGTTGAGCTCATCGATTTCGATGCCATACACGAGGCCGAGATCCACCACGTCGATGCCAAGCTCAGGATCGATGACCTGATGCATGGCCTCCATGATGTCTTCCGCCGTGGCCCGCCCGATATCGTCCACCGCAGTGATGGCGATGCTCGTAGGAGCCGCGGGGCCAGCGTTCGCTGAATCGGCGACAGACGGCGCAGAACCATTAGCGCTGTTCGTTTCACCGCTCGCCTCGCCCTGATGGCCGATGGTGCCTGCCAACGTAGGGTTCGAGATGACTTTGCGGGCCAGACCTTCGTCCGGCACCTCTTTCATCACTGCGTCCAGAATCGAATAGCTAGGTCCGGGAACCAGAGAATCCGTATTCGACATCATGCCTCCTTTGTCACTGAGGTAGCTGCTGTATTCGTAGGCATTCGGGTGAGTGCCTGCGCGATGGAATCTTTGACTGCCGCCCATCCCAGCAGAGCGCACTTAATACGCATCGGATATTTCGACACTCCCTGGAACGCCATGGCATCATCCAGCTTGTCTTCGGCGGCCTCGTCGTCAAGACCTTTGCCACGCGAGTTCATAAGCTTGTGGAAGGTGTCGGAAAGATCGGTGAATTCGTCGACGGTTTTGCCTTCGACCATGTCCGTCATCACGGACAGACTTGCCTGAGAAATAGAGCAACCGTGCCCATCCCATACGAGAGACTCAATAGTATTCGGGTTGCCATCCGTGCCATCGGTGAGGTTGACGCGAACCGTCACCTCATCACCGCACGTGGGATTGAACTGATGTGACTGCGCCATGATGCACGCCTCGTGCGCCTGCGCAGCACTTGCCTCTGCACGCACGGAATGTGCGAGCTCGGCATGATTCGCATCACGCTTGTCTGCATCTATCACGCCGTCAGCGCCAACGATGCCGGAATCACTGCTGCCACCGTTCTCGACAGACACATCCTGCGCAAAATCGGCCTTGCCGTGAGGATCACGCGAGGCTTCGAGTATGAACTCCTGATACATCTGTTCAAGATCATCGCCAGCAAGCCCATAATCGGCCATTCCCAAGCCCCATCCATTCTCGAAATCTCTAGCGTGCTGCCCACGCGGTTGCTGTGTCTATTGTTGCCTCCGCGCTCCGGGAGCGCAAGGGTGTCGAGCGAAGTTCTCAAGCAGAGAAATCTACACCGGATTGCTCATAAGCGATTGTCACAGAGAGTGATTGGGACAAAGTGTGATATCGTACTTACACGGTTAGTTACTTGAGCAACTAACCAACGAGATGACGATGAAGGAGAATACGATGTCACTATGAACTTTTCGGACACAGACCCACGCCCCCTGTTCCAGCAAGTGGCCGACCAGATCGAGGACCTCATTCTCACCGCCGCAGTGAAGGAGAACGAGCAAGTTCCCTCGACCACCGAGATCTCTGCCACATACAAAATCAACCCGGCAACCGTTCTTAAAGGCATGAATCTGCTGGTGAGCAAGGGCTATCTCGAAAAGAGACGCGGAATCGGCATGTTCGTGACTCTCGGCGCCCAGCAGAAACTGACCAGCGAGCGCCGCGGTTCCCTCCTCCATGACCAAGTCACCACCCTCGTTGACGAGGCAAGGAATCTCGGCATTACACAAACCCAGTTGATCGACATGATCAAAGGAAGCTTCCAATGACTTTGAAAACCACACACCTTACAAAAAAGTACAAGAGGAAAGCGGCACTTGACGACGTAAGCCTCGAGTTCCAGCCCGATACCATCTATGCCCTGCTAGGTAATAACGGCGCCGGCAAGTCCACGCTGTTGAACATCATCAGCAATCGCATCTTTGCAAGCACCGGTTCTGTCACCCTCGACGGAGAAAAGGCTCAGGACGACTCCACGGTTCTGCGACACATGTACCTCATGAGCGAAGACAACATGTTTCCGGGGTCGATGAAGGTGAAAGAGATCTTCACTCTCTCCGACGCCGTGTATGGCGATTTCGATTGGGAACTTGCCGACAAGCTCGTCGCCGACTTCGAGCTGCCGGTTGATTCACAGTTCAAAAAGCTTTCCACTGGCTACCGCACCATCGCCAAACTCGTAGCCGCCATGTGCGTACCGGTAGATTATGTGTTCCTCGACGAACCCGTCCTTGGTCTCGACGCCAATCACCGCGATCTGTTCTACACGAGGCTCATGGAAACGTTCGTCGAGAGACCACGCACCATCGTCATTTCCACGCACCTCATCGAGGAAATTGCCACCCTAGTTGAAAACGTTGTGATTATCGACCACGGTCGCATTATCACTGTCAACGATGCGGACACCCTGGCGCATGCCGGGCACGCGGCATCGGGCGAGACGACTGCCGTTAACGCTTTTGTTACGACCTCGGGACTGGACGTCCTTGCAACCAAAACAATCACCGGTCATACGACCGCATATGTACAGGGAACGATTCCTGACGCTGCCGGCATTCCTGCCGGTATCTCCATCGAACCCTTGGGATTACAGGATTACTTCATCCACCTCACCCAGCGTCAGACAACACAGCACCATTCCAATGCACTTCTCGCCACTTCACTAAAGGAGAACGCACGATGACCTCCGTAACAAACGTAACTGCCGCTCCTGGCTCAACGGTAGGCGCCCATCACTCTTCACCTGCGTCACCACTGCGGGCTTACGGAGCACTCCTCCTGCACGGAATGCGAAACCAGCTGATGAGTATGGGGATTTTCTACGGGATTTATCTTGCGTGTGCTTGGCTTCTACCCATGATCATCCTGCTCGCCGCTGTGCCAGACGACCACACTGGAACCACTGATATCATCATTGCAACGGCGATCTATGCCATCATTACCTCGGCAATGGTACTTAACAAGGATTTCAAACTCTTGGTGCAATTCGGCTTTTCACGTACCCGAATCTTTTCCATCGCCGTGGCGAAATCCTTCATCAGCAGCCTGACCATCGCCGCGCTCACAACATTTCTCGAATGGTCCTTGCCCTTCATAGTGATTTCAGGGAGCAATGTACGACTCCAGCTCCTGGGCGTGGGAATATATGCAGACGGAGAATTCATCATGAGTCACTACATGGCGAGTGACCACTACGGCATGATTTTCGTGCTAACTTTCTTCCTCATCTTTATGATGTCAGCCCTTGGTGTTCTTTTCAGTCTCTTGTTCGATCGACTAGAAACTGTCGGGAGACTCGTTCTGGCGGCGTGTTGTGTCGCAGTGCCTTTCGCTATCGTCGCAATACACAACTATTTGCTCACGGGAGAGGTGCGCGCGCAATTCGGTACATTCTTCCGCACCATTGCTGGCGTGGACTTCCCTTACTTTCATGCCGGTCCCATCATCGGAACCATGCTCGCGCTGACAACTGTGTTCTTCGGAATCACCTTCCTACTCAACCGACGCCGCGAAATCAAACGCGTGAACGCATAGCCGCTCGCCTCGCTCCCCAGCGACACGCACCGAAATATAGCACCCTAGTCTCAAAGTCGAGGCTAAGATGCTATATTCACCTTCGGTCAATCAATCGTTAAGTTGCGTGCACATAATTTCGGTCTGCACTGTAGGAATCCGTGTTTCTCTAAACCTCCAATTCCAAGGGTCAGTACTTTCGCGTCTCGCGGAGGCATCCAACTTGGCTAGGAAGGTTTTTGTGGAAAAATCAATGTCTCATCCAAAGGTCTCTACTCGCACCAAACTGTCCGTGCTGGGCACTGCTGGCCTCGCCTTCTGCGGCGTGCTGGTCGAAACGTCAATGAACGTCACGTTTCCCACCCTCATGAAGCAATTCGGCACGAGCTTGGCAGCAGTGCAGTGGGTGACCACGGCCTACCTGCTCGTGGTGGCTGCAACCATGGTCATCGCGGCCTTTCTCGAGGCGCGCTTCAGTTTCCGCACTCTGGCTTTCTGGGGCGGCGCGCTCTTCATTGTGGGTGACCTTATTTGCGCTCTCTCCCCCAGTCTTCCCGTTTTGCTGACCGGCCGAGTGATTCAAGGAGTCTCCACAGGCATCGCGATGCCGCTCCTCTTCGGAGTCATCATGCAACGCATTCCGTTCGCTCTGCAGGCCACGTATGTGGGAACGGGCGGAATGGTCGTCGCTTTTGCGCCATCGCTAGGCCCCACTTACGGCGGCCTGGTGACGCAAACGCTCTCCTGGCCCATGATTTTCTGGTTCGTGCTTCCCGTTGGCATTGTCATGTGGCTCATCGCACTCAAAACCATTGAGCAGCCACACCCCACGCAGCATATTCCGTTCCCACTCGTGCAGTTCCTGCTAGTCGTTATTGGTCTCACCACATTGCTGCTGGGCTTCAACAACATCAGCACCCAGGGGTTCGCCTCAGTCCTGAGCTGGGGGCCTTTCCTCGTCGCCATCGTCTGCTTCGTAGCATTCGGCCTCGCCACGTCACGTTCGGAACACAAGCTGATTGACTTGAAGATTTTCAAGATTTCCGGTTTTATAAAGCCTCTGGCAATCTACTTCCTCGTGCAGTTCGTACAGCTCGGCATGAATTTCCTCCTGCCGACGTACGCGCAGTTGGTGAGCCACCAGTCCGTGTCGGTCTCCGGCCTCATTCTGCTCGCCGGCAGCCTTGTGTCTGCAATCTTGCTGCCCTTCGTGGGTCGTCAGCTGCGTCCCGATAACGCGCGCACCCTCTTCCTCATCGGAAGTGCGCTGCTCATCATTTCTACCGTGTACTTCATGGTGTTCACCTCGTCACTGAGCGTCATTGGCATGCTGTTGTTCTACGTGAGCTACATGGCAGGCTTCGCATTCATCTTCAACAACGCATTGACGTTTGGCCTTCAACAGCTTGACGTGAGAAACATCGGTGACGGCAACGCCTCGTTCAACACTCTGCAGCAGTACGCAGGTTCGCTCGGAACCGCCATTGCGTCCGTATTCGTGGCCATGGCGTCCGGTGCTGGCGCCTACACGGGCGGCTCGGCCACACAGACCGTATCCCAGATCATCACCGGCACGCACAACTACTTCATTCTTGGGTTTGTGCTCTGCGTGGTGATTGCAATCATCAGCTTCACGGTGAAGCCCTCGATGAAGATCAACGAGGAATAGCCACAACTCAATTCACTTGGTTCTTCGGCTGCCCCGAGACAAAGGCTACGATATCGTCGGCCACAACACCCACCAGCCGTTGTCGTGTCTCGAGGCCGCGCCACCCAATATGTGGCGTCACAATGACATTGCTCATCCCGAACAAGGGGCTGTCATCTGCCAGCGGCTCGTGTTCTTGAACATCGAGGCCGGCTCCTGCAATCTCATGGTTGCGTAAAGCCTCTATGAGCGCGTCCTCATCCACCAACCCGCCACGTGCGGTGTTGATGAGGAAGGCGCCCGGCTTCATCATCGCAAAAGTCGTGGCATTCATGAGATGGTGGGTCTGAGGCGTGAGCGGCACGTGCAGCGACACAACATCGCTCTTCGTCAAAAGATTCTCTTGCGTGGTGAAACGAATTCCGTCACGATCGCTCCGCGGAGTTCGCGTCGCCACGAGGATATTCATCTCCATCGCCCGTGCGACTGCAATGACGGCCTTCCCAATATGGCCAAAGCCAATGACGCCAAGCGTTTTCCCATTGAGCTCCTCGTGAGGCACCATCAGGTGCTCCGTGAAGTTCCTGTGATCGCCGTAGGCCAGCATCGCCATCTGGACCTGCATGGAACTGGCAAGATTCAGCATCAGCATGATGGCTGTATGCGCAACGCGTTGTGTCGAGTACGCGGGAACATTGCACAGAACAATTCCCCGGTCTTCGAGCGCTTCAAGATCATGGTTGTTGTAGCCTGTTCCAGCCTCTACTACAAGCCTGACACTGTCTGGAAACTGCCGCACGATGTTTCCCGGAAGCGGCATCTCTTTTGTGACTACTACCGTGGCGTCACGCACACGTTCAAGAATTTGGGATGTCAGCGTTGTTCCATACACCGCAACGTCGTCACCCAGCCGAGACCAATCAATAAGACCGTCATAGTTGACAACATCGCCGTTGAGCACCACTATCTTTGCCATGGCAGCCTCCTAGGATCTCGCCGTCTTTGCGAGAATCTTAGCAGCTGACGCAATCTCGATATCAATTGCCCGCACTCTTCTGTCCCAGTGCGTATTTCGCACTCGACACCTTCTGAGCATCGAGTGCGAATAGAAGTTGCGGTGACGTCACTTACTTACCGAGGAAGTAGCCTCGTACCTGAGACACGGCATCAACGAGTGCCTTGGCGTCCTCAGGAGTGTTGTAGACGCCCGAAGAGGCACGGTTGGACGCGTAATAGCCAAAGTGACGATGAATCGGCTGTGCGCAATGGTGCCCCATTCGAATGGCGATTCCCATGGAGTCAATGAACTGTCCCACGTCGTGGGGATGCACTCCCTCGACTTCGAAAGCCACGGTTCCAATGCGATCTTCCATGTCGGGACGCCCGAGGATTTTCACCCCGGGAACGTCGCCCAGTTTGAGCAGTTCACGCGTGATGGTCTTCTCGTGTTCGGCGATGGTCTCCATGCCGATATTCATCATCCACTCGGCGGCGACGCCGGCGGCCACTACCTGCGCCACGGGCTGCGTCCCGGCTTCAAAACGTGCCGGCGGTTCCATGTACTGCGCCGGCTTGTCCATCCACGCAAGTTCAACCATGGATCCACCGAAGCTTGCCGGGGGTAGCGCGTCGAGCAATTCGCGGCGTCCGTACATGAATCCGACTCCCGTAGGGCCGTACATTTTGTGTCCACTCCAGCAGGCGAAGTCCACGTCGAGAGCCTTCACGTCCACGGGAATGTGAGGCACGGACTGGCACACGTCAAGCACCACGATGGCACCAACCTCGTGTGCCCGTGCAACGATGGGGGCCACATCCGTGATATGGCCCGTGACGTTGCTGATCTCAGTGATAGCAACCACCTTGGTGCGCGGCGTGATGACCGTATCTGCGGTATCGGAAAGAATAGAGCCATACTCGTCGAGATCGAACCACTTAAGTGTGGCGCCAGTACGAGCAGCGAGCTCTTGGAAGCTCAGCAGCACGGAATGGTGCTCAGCCTTGGAAACCACAATCTCATCGCCCGGCTTGATGGAAAAACGCTTGGCAGCGTCTCCCCCGCGTCCCTGAGATGCGTTGCCGAAGGCAGTTGCGAGTAAATTCAGACCGGCAGTTGCACCAGCGGTGACGACGATTTCCTCTTGCCCCTCGTCCGCATTTGCATTGACGAGCCTGGCAACCTTGGCGCGCGCTTCTTCGAACGCAACGGTTGAGCGCGCCGCCAGCTCATGGGCACCACGGTGCACACCAGCATTGATAGTTTCGTAAAAGTGCGACTCAGCATCGATAACAGCCTGAGGCTTTTGAGCCGTTGCACCAGAGTCGAGGTACACAAGAGGATGACCATGAATGCTTTGATTCAGAATCGGAAACTCTGATTTGATTGCCGCAAAATCCGTCATGTGCCATCCCTCATCCATGAATTACTTACGTTCGCGGTGGGGTGGGGGTCTTAACCCTTGACCGCTCGAGGCCGCTTGGCCAAGCCTTATGTCAAGGATTAAGACCCCCACCCCACCACTAGAGCGTTGTTATACCGCTTACAACTTCTACTGCCGAGATCCCCTCAAGTCAATGAAAATCTCGAACTCACTTACCAATTTCCGCTCCCCTTCCTTCCCTAAAAAGGGAATGGGCGGAACGGAGCTTTCTGAAGAGAAAAGCTGTTCTCCGACTTAAAGACTCGGCCTGCGGGTGGGAGTCGGTTCTGATGAACCGACTCGCTTTAGTATCCCTTGAGCGTGTCGGAGAACAGCTTTTCTCTTCAGAAAGCGAATACGCGCTTACGCTTACTACGCCAGCGCGGACTCCGAATCGGATCCCTCCGGAAGATACTGATCATACCCAGTCTCTTCCAGTTCGTCAGCCAATTCAGGCCCACCGGTCTTGATGAAGCGTCCATCGGCGAACACGTGCACAATGTCTGGCTTGATGTAACGCAGAATGCGCGTGTAGTGCGTCACCATGAGGATGCCGAAGTCGTTATCCTCTTTGGCACGATTCACGCCTTCGGAGACGATGCGCAGTGCGTCAACGTCGAGGCCGGAGTCAGTCTCGTCGAGAATGGCGAACTTGGGCTTGAGCAGCTCAAGCTGAAGCACCTCTGCACGCTTCTTCTCGCCGCCGGAGAAGCCCTCGTTGACCGAGCGTTGGGCGAACTTCGGATCCATGCGCAGCTTCTTCATAGAGCCCTGCAGATCCTTGACCCACGAACGAATTGCGGGCGCCTTGCCGTCAACTTCGGTTTTTGCAGTGCGCAGGAAGTTAGTCATGGATACGCCGGGAACCTCGACGGGATACTGCATGGCGAGAAAAAGGCCCGCCTTGGCGCGCTCGTCGGGCTTCATCTTCAGCAGATCCTCGCCATCCAACAACGCCTGGCCGGATTCCACCTCGTACTTGGGATGACCTGCCAGCGTGTAGGCCAGCGTGGACTTTCCTGAGCCATTAGGACCCATGATGGCGTGCGTCTCACCGGAGTGCACCGTGAGATTGACGCCCTTCAGAATCTCCTTGCGGCCTTCCTTTGTCTCGACCGCGGCGTGCAGATCCTTGATTTCGAGAGTGTGCTGCATATCAGTTCTCCTCCAAAACTAACTTCATTTCATCTGACTCGCCGCGAGCGAGCCTGCGGTCAATAACACCCATGAGGTGGTCTGAAATCTCCGCAATGCCGATCTGGTCAACCAATTCTCCAAAGAATCCACGCACCACAAGCTTGCGCGCCTCAATCTCGGGAATTCCGCGGGATTGCAGGTAGAACAGTTCCTCGTCGTCGAAACGGCCGACAGAGCTGGCGTGGCCTGCTCCCACGATGTTGCCGTTCTCGATCTCGAGGTTCGGCTCTGAATCGGCAATGGCGCCCGGGGTGAGCACGAGGTTGCGATTGAGTTCGTACGAATCCGTTCCTGGAGCGGATGGCTGGATAAGCGCATTGCCAACCCAGGTGGAATGCGCGTCTTTACCGTCAAGCGCACCCTTGTACACCACACGGGACTTGCACTCTGGGTAATTGTGCACCACCATCGTGCGGTGTTCCATGTGCTGGCCGGGATCCACAAAGTAGATGCCAAGCATATTGAGGTTGCCTTCCGGACCACCGAAATCTTGATCCATGCGCAAACGTACGACGTCGCCACCCAAGGTCACAACGGAATGGCGCAGATGAGCGCCTTCCCCTACGTGCAGCCTGTGAGAGCCTACGTGCTTGGAACCCTTCGCCCATTCCTGGGTCGATGTGAAAGAAACTTCGGAATGTGCACCCGTGCTCAGCTCAATGCCTTCGGCAAGACGAGCCACACCAGAGTGCTCCACAACGATGTCGGCATGAACGTCAGCGGCCACGGTGATGGCAATCTGGACGGCATCGAGATCGAGTCCCGCGCCCTCCACGTTTATCAAAATCGGACTCGGCTGATCAGCTGTGACCTCCACCGCATACGCCTTTTCAGTGGAGACCCACTGAACGGCCGCAGCGCGGTCCGACGGCTTCAGAACCGTACCAACAGGCGCCTGCGTCTTGTCGAGAGCACGGAAACGAACCCCATCAGAAAGTGGCGATCCATCAATGAAGCTCGCAGAAACCTTGGTGCGGTTCGACGGTGTGAACACGTCGAAGAACTCAGAGATGCGCTCTACCGGCGTGTAACGCCAATCGTCAATCTTGCGAGTGGGAATGGCGAACGCGTCCGGTGAGAAGGAACGCGGCTCCTTGTCGGCGCTGGACGGCATGAACGCCGGGACCTTGTACGGATCGGCCGGATCGAAAACGGGCATGGACACTTCTTGAGATGCTGCATCAGTCATGATCAGCCCACCGATCCTTCCATCTGAAGCTCAACGAGACGGTTAAGCTCAAGCGCATATTCCATCGGCAGCAGCTTGGAGATTGGCTCCACGAAGCCACGCACAATCATGCCCATGGCTTCCTTTTCTTCGATGCCACGGCTCATGAGGTAGAACAGCTGATCCTCGGACACCTTGGACACCGTCGCCTCGTGCGCCATGGTGACGTCGTCCTCACGGACGTCGACGTGCGGATAAGTGTCGGAACGCGAATAGTCGTCAACGAGCAAAGCGTCGCATACCACGGAGGAGTGCGCGCCCTCGGCTCCCTTGACGATTTTGACCAAGCCGCGGTAGGCGGAACGGCCGGCGTCCTTGGAAATGGACTTCGCCACAATAGTGGAGCTGGTGTGAGGAGCAAGATGAATCATCTTTGCACCCGTGTCCTGATACTGACCCTTGCCGGCGAAGCCAATGGACATGGTTTCCGCCTTGGCGTAAGGGCCCGCCAGGATGCACGCAGGATACTTCATGGTGGCCTTCGAGCCGATGTTTCCATCGACCCATTCCATGGTGCCACCCTCTTTGACGTAAGCACGCTGCGTCACCAGGTTGTAGACGTTGTTGGACCAATTTTGCACGGTGGTGTAGCGAACGCGAGCGTTCTTCTCCACCACGATTTCCACGACGGCGGCGTGCAGCGAGTCCTGTGAATAGATCGGCGCCGTGCAGCCTTCCACGTAGTGGACGTAGGAGCCTTCATCGGCGATGATCAATGTGCGTTCGAACTGCCCCATTGCTGGAGTGTTGATGCGGAAGTAGGCCTGCAGTGGGATCTCGACGTGAACGCCCTTGGGGACGTACACGAAGGATCCACCCGACCACGCCGCCGTGTTGAGGCCGGCGAACTTGTTATCGTCGACTGGCACCACGGTGGTGAAGTACTTCTTCACCAGATCGGGATACTGCTGAACCGCGGCATCCGTATCGAGGAAGATGACGCCCTGCGCCTTCAGATCCTCTCGAATGGAGTTATAGATGACCTCGGACTCATACTGCGCCGCGACGCCTGACACCAGACGCTTCTTTTCGGCCTCTGGAATTCCTAGACGGTCGTAGGTGTTCTTGATGTCCGGCGGCAAATCGTCCCACGATTTCGCCTGCTTATCCAGCGGCTTCACGTAGTACTTGAAGTCCTGAGCGTTGAAACCCTTCAGGTCCACTCCCCAATCGGGCATGGGCTTGTCGAGGAACGCCTTGTAGCCTGCCAGACGGTAGTCCAACATCCACTGGGGCTCATGCTTGTCTGCCGAAATCTCGCGAACAACCTCTTCGCTGATTCCTTTTTTCGCAGCTTCACCTGCTGCATCAGAATCATGCCAACCGTAGGAATATTCGCCGAACTCGGAGATGATCTTGTCGTCTTGCTTGATCTTGTCTTCGTTCACACGTTCGCGGTCGGCGACGTATTGGCTCATCTCGACGTCTGCAGCCTGCTTTGTACCGGCTGCAGAAGCCGAGGAGTCCGTGGTCTTCTCTGCCACTGAGGGCGCCTCCTATTTTCCTTGATGATCGAGCGCTGCCGAGATCAAGCCTGCAAACAGTGGGTGAGGCTTGGTCGGGCGCGA
Organism: Bifidobacteriaceae bacterium; assembly: GCA_022651005.1. Taxonomy (GTDB): domain Bacteria; phylum Actinomycetota; class Actinomycetes; order Actinomycetales; family Bifidobacteriaceae; genus JALCQC01. Next base: position 316,049 of record JALCQD010000002.1, on the reverse strand, counting down.
CTTGAACTCAGGATGTGCTTGGGTGCCGACATAGAAGGGGTGTGTTTCCTGCGGCAATTCAACGAATTCCGTGAGCTCTCCGTCGGGGCTTGTGCCGGAGATTCGCAGGCCAGCCTCTTGCAATTGCGCCTTGTAGGCGATGTTTACCTCGTAGCGGTGACGGTGACGCTCGGTGACGTGAGTGGTGCCGTACAGTTCCGCTACAAGAGAATCCTCTTGAAGTTCTGCCGGATAGCTTCCCAGACGCATGGTGTGGCCCATGTCTCCCTTGCCGGACACGATTTCCTTCTGCTCTTCCATCGTGGCGATCACAGGATTGGTGGCGTCGGGCTCGAACTCGGAGGAATTCGCGTCCTCAAGACCGAGGACGTTGCGTGCGTATTCGATGACCATGGACTGCAGGCCGAGGCACAGACCAAGCGCGGGAACTTTCTTCTCGCGAGCCCAACGCAGTGCACCGATCTTGCCTTCAATGCCGCGGATACCAAAGCCTCCCGGAACCACGATGCCATCGACGTCGCCCAGGTTCTTCTGTGCGCCCTCCATGGTTTCGCAGGTATCGGCCTGGACCCACTTGATGTTGACCTTGGCCCAGTTAGCGAAACCGCCGGCCTTGAGTGCCTCGGTAACGGAAAGATAGGCGTCGGGCAGATCGATGTACTTGCCGACGATGGCCACGGAGACCTCAGTCTTCGGGTTGTGAACGCGCTCGAGGAGCTCTCCCCACTCGGCCCAATTCACATCGTGGAACGGCAAGCCAAGCTTGCGCACCACATAGGTGTCAAGGCCCTCGTTGAAGAGGATCTTCGGGACGTCATAGATGCTCGGGGCATCCACGCAGTTGACCACACCTTCGCCGTCGACGTCGCACATCAGCGAGATCTTGTCCTTGATGGCCTGGTTGAGCGGGCGATCCGACCGTAGAACGAGTGCGTCTGGGGTGATGCCGAGCTGGCGCAGCATCATGACGGAGTGCTGCGTGGGCTTGGTCTTGAGCTCATGGGCGGCGGCGATGTAAGGAACCAGGGAAACGTGCACGAACATGCAGTTCTGTGGTCCGATTTCGCGACGCACCTCGCGTGCTGCCTCCATGAAGGGCTGGGATTCGATGTCGCCCACGGTGCCACCGATTTCGGTGATGATGACGTCGACGTCGTCAGAAGCCTGGGCACGCATGCGCGCCTTGATTTCACCGGTGATGTGAGGAATCACCTGAACGCATTGGCCCAGATATTCGCCCGCGCGCTCCTTGCGCAGCACGTTTTGATACACCTGACCGGTGGTGACGTTGGCGCGTTGAGAAAGGAACACGTCAAGGAAGCGCTCGTAGTGGCCGATGTCAAGATCCGTCTCGGCGCCGTCTTCCGTCACATAGACCTCTCCATGCTGGAAGGGATTCATTGTGCCGGGATCGACATTGATGTAGGGATCGAGTTTTTGCTGAAGAACGCGGATTCCCCTGCTGCGAAGCAGACGTCCGAGGGAGGAAGCGGTGAGACCTTTGCCCAGTGAAGAGACGACACCACCAGTGACAAAAATGTGTTTTGTGATGTGCTGCTGGGGAATTCCATGTTGTTTAACCATGGAACTTCAGCATATCAGCACTACCTGACGTTTTTTCCTCTCGCGGCGATTGCTTCGAGCGCCAGATGGTATCCATTGAAGCCAAAGCCCGTAATGGTGCCGGTTGCCACGGGTGAGATCACGGAGTGTCGCCGGAAACTCTCTCGTGATGCAGGATTTGAGATGTGAACCTCGACGAGTGTGAGTCCCTCGTCCGTCACTTGGGCTGCGGCGTCGGCAAGCCCGTAGCTGTAGTGGGTGAAGGCCGCGGGATTGAGCACGATGTCCGTCTGCTCGTCCACCGCCTGATGCATCCAATGAATGACTTCCGCTTCGTCATCGCTCTGACGCACTTCGACGTCCAATCCCAGCTGTGCTCCCCATGCGGTGCACTTTTCACGCAGGGTTTCCAGGGTTGCGTGACCATAGATTTCCGGCTCACGCACGCCGAGACGACCCAGATTGGGACCGTTGACGACCACGACTTTGTGCGGCTCTGGCTGTGCCACAGATACTGCCTGCTGCTCACTCATGATGAATCCCCTTATTTTCTGATGCGGTTGAAAGCCTCGCGCACCGCATCGAGCGGTGGGTTATCGAGATGCATCGGATGACCAATGCTCTCCAGGACCACAAAACGCAGCTCGTTGCCGCGAGCCTTCTTGTCCCGGTGCATGAGTTCCAGTACCTGGTCGAAAGTGCCACCATCCCAGCTGGTGCGCAGACCGAGGCTTGAGAGCAGCCGGCGATGATAATCCACCGCCTCTCGATCCAAGTGCCCCGTGAGATTCGAGAGCTCTGCTGCGAACACCATACCGACGGCAACCGCCTGGCCATGCCGCCACGTGAAGTGCTCAATCTGTTCGATGGCATGAGCCAGAGTGTGCCCATAGTTGAGGAATTCGCGCAGGCCCGATTCTTTGAGATCCGTGCTGACGTGCTTGGACTTCACGGTGACCGTACGACGAATGAGATCCGCAATCACCGCACGCTGCGCCCCCGTGAGGTTCGACGCATCAAAGTCCCGCAAGACTCTCGAGTGCGATTCCAGCAGGTCGAGAATGTGCGTATCCATGATGAAACCGGACTTGGTGACCTCCCCGAGCCCCTCCACAAAGATGTCGTTCGGAAGAGTGGCAAGCGTCGTCATGTCAGCGAACACGGCAGCAGGCGTGTAGAAGCTGCCCACGAGGTTCTTGCCTAGGGGCGTATTGATGCCCGTTTTGCCACCGGTGGAAGCATCCACCATGGCCAGAAGAGACGTCGGGCAGTTCACGTAACGGATGCCGCGCATCCATGTCGCCGCAGCGAAGCCAGCGACGTCGGTGGCCGCTCCCCCGCCAAGGCCCACGATGGCGTCGGAGCGAGTGAATCCTTCTTCGCCCAGTGTGTGCCAAATAGAGCTCATGACGTCGATGGTCTTGCCCTCTTCAGCGTCAGGAATGGTGATATCTGTAACCTTGTACCCAGACTCATTCAGCAGGCTGAGAGCCCTGTCCGCATGCATTCTCACCGGCTCAGTATGAATCAACGCCACCTTGTGCGCGGCCTCTCCGACGGCTGCGGCAAGACCACTGTGCGCCACACCGCCCTCGAGGACGTCGTTACCGATGACGACGTCGTACGGATCAGCTCCCCCCACATGCACCACGTGTTCGTACAATTCCGATTCGATGCTGCTCGCCACTTCCATGGGGCTGAATCCTTTCGTCTTGATACGCAACGTTGCCAAATCGCTGAAAACCGGCGTTCTCACAGAAGCCAGGGAGCGCCACTTCGCCGCGGCATCATGCGCCAGCAACGGTCTGTTCCCAGACCGCCCCGCACGTGAAATCGCCTCACGAGGATCTGCGTCCAGGAAGATGACCATGCCGCCAGACTGCGCATAGCGGCGCAATCCGTCCTGCACCGACGCCGTCATAGGCGCGCCACCACCGAGGGACAGCACGCCTTCAAATCCAGAGAGACGACTCATGATGAGTTCGGCTTCGATGGATCGGAAGACGGCTTCACCTCGAGTGGCGAAGAGCTCAGGAATCGTGATGGATTCCTGCATCTCGATTTCGACGTCAGAATCCTTGAACGGCACCTTGAGAACACCGGCGAGTTCGCGACCGATGCGCGTTTTCCCGGATCCGGGCATGCCGATGAACACCGCTCTGGGGATTCTCGTGGAAGGGGTTGGTTTCATGACGTGTGCGGCACTCTCAGCGAAGGTGTTCGGGCCACGAATTGACGTAGCCTTCGTAATTTCTGGTGACTTCTCCCACAGAGTCGCCGCCGAACTTCTCGAGGACGAACTGCGCCAGAGTGAGTCTCACCATAGCCTCTGCCACGACCGCAGCGGGAACCACCGCAGTAGTGTCGGAGCGCTGATTGATGGCAACCGCCGGTTCTCCTGTGAGAACGTCCACCGTCTTGCGTGCCTTGGGAACCGAGGAAATCGGCTTGAGCGCAGCACGCACGCGGATGATTTCACCGTTGGACATGCTGCCTTCAAGACCACCTGCACGGTTCGTCAGGCGCGTGATGGTGCCGTCGGGGCCAATCTCGATCTCATCCATAGCCTCAGTGCCACGTCGGAAGGCCTCTTTGAAGCCGTCGCCGATCTCAACGCCCTTGACCGCCTGAATGCCCATGAGCGCGCTGGCGAGTGCGGCATCGAGCCTGCGATCAGATTCCACGTATGTCCCCAGTCCTGCTGGAACACCGTAAGCAAGAACCTCCACGACGCCGCCAAGGGTATCACCGTCTTTCTTGGCTGCATCCACTTCGGCAATCATTGCCTTCTCTGCAGCTTTATCCAGGGTATGCGTCGGCGAGGCGTCGAGTGCGGCACGGTCATCGGGAGTCGGAAGCGGCGTTGCACCGCTCGCCTCGGCCTTCCCCAGAGACACAACGTGTGAAATCGTGCGAATGCCAATCGTCTGCTCGAGGAAGTTGGCGGCAATCTGCCCCAATGCCACGCGCGACGCCGTCTCTCGGGCCGAGGACCGCTCAAGAATGGGGCGCGAATCGGTGAAGGCGTACTTACGCATGCCGGTGAGATCGGCATGACCGGGGCGCGGACGGCTCAACGGCGCGTTACGTCCCGTATCCTTCAGAACTGTGCCTTCGGGAAGCGGATCCGTGCTCATGATCTCTTCCCACTTGGGCCATTCGGTATTGCCAATCTCTACGGCAAGCGGAGAGCCCAGGGTGGAGCCATGTCGCACGCCGGTGAGCACGCGCACCTGATCCTGTTCGAAACTCATGCGTGCACCGCGGCCATAACCGAGTCGACGGCGGGCCAAAGCAGACTTAATATCGTCTGAGGTGACTTTTACACCCGACGGCAGGCCCTCGATCATGGCGACGAGCGCCTCCCCGTGAGACTCCCCCGCTGTCTGCCAACGCAACATGGCAACCCTTTCCACGCATCACTCGAACTCGTTTTTGAAGGCCTATTCCTCTAACGCCCACACTGAAAGACCATACTAGCCAATGCACTACCTCAGTCTGATGCCCAGTCTCATAGCGGCCGTTCTGCTGTGCGTCACTGACGTGCGCACCCGGAGGGTTCCCCGCTCCGTTGTCGCCGCGGGATTCGTGTCGCAGATTCTCGTTTTTGCCGCCGTCGCATTGTTCTCGTGGCAGAAACTGGGCACGGCAATCGTTCTTGCGCTGTGCTGCGGCCTGGTGCAGCTTGTTCTCACCCTTATTCGTCCCGGAGCCATTGGCCTGGGAGATGCCACCGCCACCACGCTCATGGCTGTGGGAATCGCGATGTTTCACGGAATCGCAGGCCTCTGTGTGTGGTGGTTGCTCATGGGACTTATTGGATTAGCAACACTGTTGGTGAGCGCGCACAGCTGCAGTCATAGCCGCAGTCACAATCACACCACTGATACGCAACGCGGTGCCGCAAGTATTCCCTTTGTTCCCGTCATTGTTGCGGCGGCAGTTCTCACCTATGTGATGGCAGCCGTTTGGTGAGCTGTAGGTGATCCGTCAGTTCTTCTTTTCCCACGCCTGATATTCCTCGGAGTACTTCTTGAACTGAGAAGCACTTGAGGTGAACTTCGTTTCACCGGTATCAAGATTGACGGTGACGAAGTACAACCAGTCACCGCTTGCCGGGTTCATGGCAGCAGTAAGCGTCTCGTCTCCCGGGTTGTTAATGGGAGTGGGCGGAAGCCCCTTCTTGACGCGAGAATTGTACGGATTGCTCGTGTCCTCCAGCATCTTCGTGGTGAGCTCACGGGGAGCGACGTCATTGCCGTACGCCACCACGGAGTCCATTCCAAGAGCCATATCCTTGTCGAGGCGGTTGAGGATGACTCGCACTACCTTTGGGTAATATTCAGACTTGTTGACTTCGCCTTCCGCGATGGAAGCGATTGTAATGATGCGCTCTCGCTCGGCTCCGGTAGGAACACCAAGAGCGTCAAGCTTCTCGATGCGCTTGCTCACCAACTCTTTAAGGATCTTCTTTGCGCTGCCCATCTTGCGCACATCGTAGTTTCCCGGCTCAAGCCAACCCTCAAAGGAGCCTTTCGCCTCGGCCGGCAGAATTCCCTTACCCTTGTCGCTGATGATCTTTGTGAAGTCTTTTTTCGGCAGCTTCGACAGTGTCGCGGCCGCCTCGATGACATCGCTTACCCGTGCATCGGAAGTGACCTGCAGTAGTCCCTTGGAATTCGCCGGATTCGTGATAATGGTGACGACGTCCGCTGCGCTCATGTGATATTTCAGAGAGAACACACCCGGTTGCAGGCTTGACTCGGAGTCGGCGTTCAGCACGGCCTGCGTAAACACCTCGGCGGACGACACGATGTCTCGCGCCGCAAGTCTTTTGCCAATGGCCGCGCTGGAGTCACCGGTTTCGACGGTGAATTCAACGGAGCCGGTTCCCGGCCCCGGATAATCCTGCACCACGGAGTGGCTTTCAGCGTCCTGAGTGCCCGACGAAGTGAAGTGAATGCGCGAAAAAACGAACCAGGCAACTGCCACAAAAACAACGAATAGCCCCACAATGACCACGCGGCGAATCACCTTAGCGTGGTGTTTTTTACGTGCAGCTTGATGAAGCTCCAGCCGGGTCTGCGGCGGAGCCGGAGGTGCTGAAATGCCCATCTTCTGATACGTCTCGTCGGTCTGTTGCTCGCTTTGAGCCGCTTGGAAGAACTCTTCCAAATCATGTCCTGCCATCACGCGTCTCCCTCTTCACGTTGATGCGCGGTCTGATCCAACGCCGACTGCAGAATGAGCACCGCCGACTGCTGATCGACGACCTGCCGGTGCTTCTTGGATCCCCTTCCCGCCTCCGAAAGCTGACGATGCGCACTCACTGTGGTGAGTCTCTCGTCTTTGAGCTCAATGTCAACAGCGTTCAACTCGGCGCTGTCTGGGTGATCATTCTCCGCTTGCCGGAGCCTCTTTCCCAATTGTGAGGACCATCGCCGCGCCTTTTTGGCAGCCTTCCCCTCAGAACCGTCCATATTGAGAGGATATCCCACAACAACGTGGGTCACCGCATGCTCAGCAATGAGGTCGACGACGTCGTCAAGTGCCTCAAAATAGTCCGACCACACGCTCACGTTACACAGTGGGGTGGCAACGCTGAGTTCGGGATCTGATAACGAAATCCCTACCCTCGCGTTGCCGAGGTCCACACCCATCCAAGCTGGCATCTGCGGCTCAGCCCACCAGCGTTTTCACTTGTGCGGCGAGACCTACGAGCGCCTCGTCGATCTTGGAGGCATCTTGGCCACCGCCCTGAGCAAAGTCGGGCTTGCCACCGCCACCGCCGCCGAGCACCTTGGAGGCGGCACGCACGAGGTCGCCCGCCTTGATGCCCTTTTGGCGAGCGAGTTCGTTGGTGGCCACCAGCAGATATGGCTTGCTATTATCGCCGATACCTGCAAGAGCCACGACGACCGGCTCCGCCTCGCCCAGACGCGCACGCACGTCTGTGACGGCCTTTCGCAGAGCGTCAAGCGAACCGAAGGAGCCCACGTTGCGGGTGGCGAGTTGCACGCCTGCGGTGGGGTTCTTCTGGGCCGCGTCCACTACTTCTGGAATGGCAGTGGTCAACTGTGCCTCGTACATGTCGGACAGCTTGCGGTCCGATTCCTTGAGCTTTGCAATCAAGCCGGAGATGCGATCCGCCAGTTCGTCAGGACGAGCGTTCAGAGAATCCGAGATCTGTGACACGAGCGCGTGCTCGCGGGCGTTGTACTCGTACGCTCCTTGACCCACGACGGCGTCGACACGACGCACGCCGGTTCCGATGGAGGATTCGCCCAGGATTGAAACGGCACCGATCTTTCCGACGTGGTCAACGTGGGTTCCGCCGCACAGCTCGCGGCTCCAGCCATCCTGACCGATGGTGACTACGCGCACGACGTCGCCATATTTCTCGCCGAACAGGTGCATGGCTCCCAACGCGATGGCGTCGTTATATGGCATTTCCACCGTGGTGACGGCAAGATTGTCTCGCAAGCGGTCGTTGACGCGAGCCTCAACCTGCTCCATGGCAGACTTCGACGGGGCCTTGGACCACTGGAAGTCAAAGCGCAGACGGTTCGGGGCGTCCTCGGAGCCACGCTGAGTTGCCTGGGGACCGAGTTCTTCGCGGAGAGCCTTGTGCACCATGTGCGTGGCGGTGTGCGAACGTGCGATGGCGCCACGACGATCCGGGTCGATGGTTGCGGTGACGGATGCATCGATCGTCAGAGTTCCCTCAGTCAGGCGCGCCTGATGCACGGTGAGACCCTTGATGGGCTTCTGCACGTCGTCGACCTCAAGCACCGCGCCGTCGTCGGAGAGAATCTCTCCCTGATCGGCGAGCTGGCCGCCAGCCTGTGCATAGAACGGGGAACGATCGAGAATGACCTCGACGTTCGCCGGAGCCGTGATGGCGGGAACCGGACCCTTGTCCGTAAGGATTCCCAAGACGCGGGAGCGACTTGAGAAGTCGGTGTAGCCCAGAAACTCCTGAGGAGCCTCAAGATGCTTCTTGAAGTCGTCGTAAATGCTCAGATCCACGTTGTGACGCTTCTTGAGCGCGTCTTCGCGGGCACGGGACTTCTGCTCCGCCATGAGCTCTCGGAACTTGGCCTCGTCCACGGCCACGCCCTGCTCATGTGCCATTTCAAGCGTGAGCTCGATGGGGAATCCGTATGTATCGTGCAGCTTGAAAGCGTCTTCGCCACTGACCTCAGGCTCAGCGGAATCGCTCTTCTTTGCTCCAGAAACAGCCGTTCCGAGCATCTCAGTGCCACGATCGAGGGTGCGGCGGAAGGCCTCTTCCTCGCCGTATGCCGACTGGGACACGTCGTCGAAGGACTCGTTGAGGTCGGGATAACTGGCCGCCATCGCCGCCTTGGACACCGGGAAGAGCGCCGGCAAAACCTGATCTTCCACACCCAGCATCTTCATGGAGCGAATGGTGCGGCGCAGCAGACGGCGCAGCACATAGCCGCGTCCCTCGTTGCTGGGGCGCACGCCGTCGCTCATGATCATGAGGGCGGAACGCACGTGATCGGCCACCACGCGGAAGCGCACATCGTCTTCTTCGTTGGCGCCGTATGCTCGGCCGGACAGCTTCTCTGCCGCCTCAATGACGGGGAACACCTCGTCGGACTCATAGATGTTCTGCTTGCCCTGCAGCAGGTAGGCCACGCGCTCGAGGCCCATGCCCGTATCGATGTTCTTGTTTTCGAGCTCACCCACAATGTGCAAGTCGGTCTTGGACTTGACGTTGTCGACCTCGTAGTTTTCGAAGACAAGATCCCAAATCTCGATGTAGCGGTTCTCGTCTGCTTCGGGGCCGCCCTCTTTGCCGAATTCGGGGCCGCGATCCACGTAGATTTCGGAGCACGGACCACCGGGGCCGGGACCACCCGTGGTCCAGAAGTTGTCTTCCATGCCGAGAATCTGCATGTGCTCAGGGTTCATGCCGACGGAGCGCCAAATGCTGCGCGCCTCCTCGTCGTCGGTATACGTGGTGACCCACAGAGTGTCGGGATCGAAGCCGTAGCCGCCCTCGTCCTGCGACGTGGTCAGGAGATCCCACGCGAAGTTGATGGCCTCTTCCTTGAAATAATCGCCGAAGGAGAAGTTGCCCAGCATCTGGAAGAAGGTGCCGTGACGCGTGGTCTTTCCGACCTCATCGATGTCGAGGGTGCGCACGCACTTCTGCACGCTCGCCATGCGCTTACGCGGCGGCGTCTGCTCTCCCAAAAGATAGGGAATGAAGGGAACCATGCCTGCGATGGTGAACAGCGTCGTGGGGTTCGGCGAAATCAGCGAGGCACTCGGCACCACGAGATGGCCGTGCTTCTCGAAGTACGTGAGATACCTTTTGGCAATTTCCGAGGTACGCATGAAGGCAGTTCCTCTCCTTAACTAATATCTAAATCAAATCTTCCACAACTTGCACAGCAGGCGTGACGCCGCAAAGGCGCAAGACACCATACTACTCAGGCATCTTTTGCAATGAGCAAGACGGCACGCACGACTGCTACAGAATTACCTCTGATTGCGATCGACGAAACGAGCGGTGAGCTGAGCTTCACGCTGTTGCCGTTTCTTATCAAACTCCTCATACAGGGCGCGAGCGGTTCTCAGCGGAACGTTCTCGTCCGCTTCATCGGGCCCCATAAAGAACTGACGGGGAGCGTCGGGAGTGTGCGTGCGCAGGTAAGCCTTTGCCTTTGTAACGGCGATCACGCCGATGCTGGCACCCACACCAATCCAAAAAAGTCGCTTGAACATGCTGTTCGTCTCTCCCTGTTACTTCGCGTTCTTCGTGAACTTTGCGGCTTTACCTGCGGCCGCACTCTCATCAGGAACAGATGCGTCCGCGTCATCTGCAGACTTCTTGCCCATGAACGAGGTGGCGGTCTCCTTTGCCGCCCAGAATGCAGAGGCCAGCTTGATGAGCGGCTTGCCCAGCATGGAGCTGTAGAGATCCGTGAGAGCACCCACGTTCTGCGCGGTGTACGAAGCAGATTCGGTGATGGAGTTCACATCGGTGAGCGTTTTGTTGACCTGCTGAACGGTGGTGACTCCCTCGTCGAGAGCCGGAATGGCGTGGTCTCCCGTGTCCTTAACGGTCGTGCCAATCTGTTCGAACAGCTTGCCCAGTTTGATCAGCGGATAAATCATGAAGCCCGCAAGGATGGCGAAAGCGATGGCCGCAATCAAGCCTGCAATCTCACCAATGCCCATCTCACACCTCTTTCTCGGCTTATGCCAAGCCAAGTTGGATTCAGATATCGACTCACTTTACCTGTCTCTAGCGACGCTGTGCGACCCGCTCACCGCCCGCTCACTGATTGTACGAACGCACGGTAAGGCTCTCGGCAAAATCCTTCTCCGTGTCAAAATCGATAACTGTCACCGATCCGTTGCCCGGTCTTTCGCTGAGGTCATACCCTGGCCCTGCAAAACGCTGCATGATGCTGAGCAGCGTGTTGCCATGGGAAATGACGAGCACGTCGTCGCCGTCATGGAGGGTCTTATCGTTGGCAATGAGATCAAAACCCTTCTCTTCACGAGCCCAATACTCATCCTCGGATTCAGCATCGTGGAAGGGATCCGCCTCCTTGAGAAAATCCTTCGTGGCAGCGAGACCGAACTTTGCAACGATCTCGTTGTAGGTCTTCGCTCCGTGAGGCGCGCCCGCCGCGTACCACGCCATCGCCATGTCTTGCCCCTCGAAATAGCCGTAGAACTGCTCACGGAAGTACATGGCCGAACGTGGCGAGGTCACGGAACCTTCTGCCGCGTTAACGTCAAGAATGCGCTGCGCCGTTTGCTCGGCGCGCGTTGTGTCGGAGCAGAAGGCTCCCGCAAAGCGGACGTTCTTCAATTTTTCGCCGGCCTTAGTGGCGTCATCGATACCTGGCTGGGTCAGCGGTGAGTTCGACCAGCCCTGAAGACGGTTATAGCGATTGAAATAGGTCTGCCCATGACGGACCAGATGCAAATGAAGGATCATACTTCCGTATTATTGCACTTCCTCCATGCCTCTACCGGATAATAGTGGGCATGGCAAAGTTCTTAGGACGCTGGTTCTCGTTGGCAATCGCAGTGGCGATTGTAGTCTCGATCATCCCCGGCTTCGGCATTGTGGGCGAGAAGGTTCTCGCAGTGGCCGCGTTCGCGCTCTTCATGGCGCTCATCAACGCATGGATTAAGCCGATTGTGCACCTGTTGGCGCTACCTCTGACGATTCTGAGCTTGGGACTCTTCTCGCTCGTGCTCACCGTCGCCTTCATGAATCTGGCGAGTTGGCTCGCGCTGTCCGTTTTCGGCGTGGGCGTCACGATTTCAAGCTTCTGGTGGTCGGTCATCGCATCGGCGATCATCGCGTTCATCTCGGGGATCATCAACTCGATTATTAGCGATTAACAGGAACCTTCGCCAAGAGCTACCGAACTTTCCTTCGCACCTTTTTATGGTCACGCGAAAGATGCGAAAGACTTCATCACGCGAGATCGCAGCAATCACAGAGGTCTCAGCATTTTTGACGTTCACACAATCACAACACGTCATCAAAGGTGCGAACGCCACAACAGAAAAATTTCCGTCAACGCCCGATGAGGCCCTTGCTCAACGCAACAGCCACTGCTTCCGCACGCGAATACACGTCTAACTTGTGATAGATCGTCGTGAGATCCGATTTCACTGTGCGAACGCTTACGTTCAGCAGCCCCGCAATATCTTTATTCCTCTCCCCTTGCGCAACCGCCGCGAGAATCTGTTGTTCGCGCGCGCTGAGAAATATGTGATCTTTTGAAACTGCCACGCGCTCAGGCTCTGGCGCATGCTGGAAAGCCTTTCCCGCAATCTGTGGATCCAAATACACCTTTCCGGCGAGCGCCTCTCGGAGAGCTGTGACAATCGTCACCTTATCTGCGTCTTTCAGCAGAAAGCCGTTGGCGCCCAACGCCATTGCCTGTTGAACAGGTTCCTGATCATCGAAAGTCGTCAGCATGACGACCGGGAGGTCTGGATACGTCGCCCGCACCTTCCGAAGCATTTCGATGCCGTCCATGCCGGGCATGCGAATGTCACTGAGCACGATGTCGGGCCGATACGCCTCAATCTTGCCAAGCGCCTCCGCGCCATCATCTGCCTCGGCGACAACCTCAAAACCTTCGATAGTCTCAAAAATCAGGCTCAACCCTGTGCGCACGATCGGATGGTCATCCACTATGAGAAGTCGCGTCATCGTTCCTCTTTCTTTTCCGGAGCAAAAGCAGATGTTTGCGTGGGAATCCTCAGAATCACGCTGGTTCCTTGCCCCTTTTCTCCTACGACCTCAAGAGTTCCACCAAGTGCGCTCGCTCGCTCGCTCATGCCTTGGAGGCCATAATGGCCCTTCTTGATTTTGGCGGGAGCACCTGTTCCGTGGTCGCTCACTATGAGGGCGAGAAAACCGTTGTCGACGCTCGCATGCACTGAGGCGAAAGCGACACCAGCGTGTTTGACAACATTCATCAACGCTTCCGATACGATGCGCACAACGTTCGTCTGCTGCGACTGCTCGAGCACAGGCATGTTAACGGCAAGGTCAAGGTCGACTTGTAGGCCATAGTCCTTCTCAAAAGTCGCCACAAGCATGCGCAACTGTGTACTCAGCCCACGCTCATCATCGCCTCGCAACTGCGTCAAACTAACCCGAGACTCCCGCAAGGTCTCACGAGCGATGAGCGTCGCCTCTTCGAGAACCTCGCGTCCGCGCTCGGACTTTCCCTGATCGAGGAAGCTCTGCGATGCCTCGAGCCGCAGCACCGTTCCAGCGAGTCCCTGCACTAGAGTGTCGTGCATCTCACGCGCCACACGCTGACGTTCCGCGCGCTGGGCCGAAAGCTCAACCTGTGAATATGCTATCTTCACTTCTTCAAGCAAATCCTGGGCACGTTGCCGCTCCACACGCTGACTGTTGTAGAAACGCCAATAAAACCCGACGACAAACAGCAGGAAGACCATTGCCTGTGCCGTGATAAAAGCCTGGAGCCAACCACTGACAAAAACGTAATAGATGACGAGGCCCATATACAAAGCCGAAAGGAATATGAGCGAAGCCAAGGGCTTGCTGAAGTAATTGATGCATTCGATCATCAGGATTGGCGCTACACCCACGAACAATGCGGGCATGTCATTGGTGAGGGCATAAGTGGTCGTGAAGGTAAAAGCCAGCTGCGAACCCATGAGAACGAAGGGATGTAGCGCCACTAATCTCGGTGACATCCACGCCAGAAGCACCTCGATGAGAACCCAGCCGACGATGATCAAGATCTGGATGGCGAAATTAATACCGTTGAAGCTGCGGACCACTCCGCTGCCGATACTACCAATTCCATTCCAGAAGCTATCTGTTACCGCTTTGACTGTCCCGATGCCACTGACACTGCACGAGAGCACATAGACCGAGAGGAAGCCCACAATCACAATCCAAAGCGTGATCGCTGGACGAGCGGCAGCCATCTGCGAGCGCTGATCCGTGTCTTTCATCCAAATCCCTTTGTCCTAATAAACGATACGAGTCAAATAAACACAATATCGGGAAGCCAGCTCTACGGCCGACTTCCCCATATTATTCCGAAAAGTTATGTATTCGTCACTATAAATTACGGACCATGCTCCGTTTGGAGATCAGTCTAGTGGAAGTTAGTCCATCGGGAGCTCAGTCAGACGCCAGCGCATCAATCGGATTGAGCCTTGCAGCGTGACGAGCCGGAGCGTATGCCGCGATAAGTGAGATGATGAGCGCCATGACGAAGACCTCAATCACGTTGAGCCCAGTAATCTGCACGATATCGAATGACGCCAAGGACGACAGCGCCAGATTCGCCAGTGCGCCCAAGCCAAAAGCAATCGCCGTGGCGAGTGTCGCACTCAAGACTCCGAGAATCAAAGATTCGCTAGTGAACAGGCGGCGGATGTCTTTTTTCGACTGTCCTAGCGCTCTGAGAATACCGATTTCCTTAGTGCGCGAGTTTACCGACATGAACATGGTGACGATGATCATGAGTGCAGATACAACGAGCGAGATAGCCGCAATCCCGGAGAGGATGTAGGCAACAAGATTGATGTAGGTCTTGATGGTAGAGATGCCGTCGCTCATACCCGTAGCAGTGAACTCACGGGTATCGCTACTCGATGCCAGCTTGTTGATTTTTGACGTTACTGACTTCACGTTGTCAATACTGTTCACGACGACTGATTCTGTGGTTGGCTGCGTACTGACGTCAGCGACCTTCATCGCCTTCGTGAGAGTGGCAGTGTCAATGGCAGTGAGGTCAGTCATACCCATGCTGTTCTTGGCCTCGGCAATGCCAGAGACCTTCACGGCAAACTTTACCGTCGTCAAAACTTTGTGCGAATTCAGCGTCTGATACTTCAGCGAAATGGTTGTGCCGACGAGAGACTTCCAATTCTTGGTGAGCTTTGTCGCATCAGCTTTATCAAGGAGAATTTCTCCAGGCCCAGGTTTAGTGCCTGCAACGAGTGTGCTAGTGGAGCTGGAAGAGTTCCAGTTCTTGATGGCAGAGATCGTGGTTGATTTCGCAGCAGAGCCCTTGCTCCGCTGCACTGTCACCGAATTCGCCGTGTAGCTAGGCGAGACGCTAGTAACGTTTCCAAGCTCTTCAAGCTGTGAGATTTGGGAAGAAGTTAGCGCCTTTGCAGCACTCAGTCCCGAGCCGTACATGGATGCAAGGCTGCTCATACTTCCGGAGGATGCCGACGCAGAAGATTCCGACGGTTTCGTATAAGCGCTCACACTGATGAGCCGCGGATTAGCCATGTCATTGATCTGCTGATCCACGTATTTCGTGGTGCCATTGCCAATACCATTGAAAAGCACCACGGCAAAGAGACCAATGGTGACACCCAGAACGATGAGCATGTTGCGCCAGAAGTTATACCGCAAGTGCTTTGCGGCGTTCTTGTAACTGGAGGTTGAAGGGAGTAGGCGCGAAACGATGGCGGGAGGAGTGGAAATGGGTACGTACGGCTTCTTGACCATCTCATCGGAATCTATCTTTCCGTTTTCCATGTGGACGATGCGCGTGCCAGAATTGGCGACCTCCTGAGAGTGTGTCACTGTGATCACAAGACGTCCCTCAGAGGCTATCTGATCAAGGATGGCAAGAACTTCCTTGGTGTTCTGCGCATCCAGGGCGCCCGTTGGCTCGTCTGCGATGATGACCTTGGGATCGCTCGCCAAGGCGCGAGCAATAGCGACACGCTGTTTCTGACCACCTGAAAGATGATTGGGATACTTCATCATCTGACCGCCCAGCCCCACCTTGTCAAGAAGCTGACGAGCCCGCTGCTCCCGTTCGCGACGGCTGAGAGTGGTCATTTCGAGCGGAATCATCACGTTGTCCAGAACGCTCAGGTGGCTGATGAGGTTATACGACTGGTAGATATAACCTACTGTTTCGCGCCTGTAGGAATCCAGCGCTTTGGCATCTTTGTGATCCAGTCGTTTGCCATCTATGAAAACAGCACCTTGAAATTGACGGTCGAGGCCGCCAATGATGTTCATAAGTGTTGATTTTCCACCGCCTGATTCACCGAGAATCGAGACAAACTCACCAAGGTTGAAGTTCAAATTGATACCCTTCAACACCGGGAATTCGACCTTGTCCAAGTAATACGACTTGTGAATGTCATGCAGTTCGAGATAACTCATTACGATGGCCTTTTCCGTGATTCTTTGTTGTTACACAGAAAAGGTATCGAGAATGAGAGAGTATCGAGACCGTCTAAAGGGCAGACTTCTGCCCTTTAGGGCAAAGGCTCACGTATCGTGTTTCCTCCACTATTCCACTCTGATGCGCTGCGCCAATAAATCAGCGTCCTTCGATGAATGCCCAACAAGAATGTCAAACTCTCCAGGCTCCACCACGCGCTCTCCTGCGGCATTCACAATCGTGAGGTCGGACACAGGCACTTGGATCTTTGCCACCGCTGTGGAGTAGGGCGGTACGTGGACCTGAGTGAATCCCTTCAGCTCCCTGTTTGCCCAACTCGCCGAAGTGACGAGATCGCTCACATACAGCTGCACCGTTTCCAAGACGGGGCGGGCGCCCGTGTTCTTTAGCGTCACCGTGGCGGCGATGGTATCTGAAACAGAGAAAGCTCTCGGCTCAACAGAATCACTGGACTCTCCCGCCTTCGAGACCTTCACCTCCGAATACTCGATCTGCGAATAAGAAAGTCCCTCTCCAAAAACAAAGGCCGGTTCCTGAGTGAGATCCGCGTACCGTGTTCCGTGCTGGCCTCGTACCTGGTTGTAATACACCGGCTGCTGACCAACGTGACGAGGGAAGGAAATCGGCAGGCGTCCGCTGGGCTCGATTTTGCCGAGGAGAAGTTCCGCAAGCGCCCTGCCACCCTGCATACCGGGATTCGCCGCCCAGATAATTGCCGCCGCCTCGTACGCAGAGGGAGGCAACACCAGGGGCTTCGACGCCATGAGCACGAGCACGAATGGCGTGCCCTGTTCCTTTGACTCCTTTGCCACATGATTGATGAGATCGATTTGCGCCCCGAAGAGCTCCAGCGTCGCCGTTGATCTCCCCTCGCCTACGAGTTCGATGCGATCGCCCACTGCCACAATGCTCACATCGGCTTGCGACACCGCTTGCGTTGCCTCGTCCAGAAGTCGAGCGTTTGGTTTCTCAGCCACCGCAATTTGCGGACGAGGCTGTCCGTCCGCAAATTGTGTTCCCTCGGGATCAGGCTCGAGATGGAGGATTTCAGCGCCTTTCGCATACGCCACGCTCCACGAATCGGGGATCTCTTCGCGCAACCCATCGAGCAGTGTGATGACCTTGTCACGCGGAGCTTCTTTTATCCACGTCGTCTGTCCCGACCCCTGCGCCCAATCGCCGAGCTGGGAATCGGCATCGTCCGCAAGTGGCCCGATGACTGCGATCTTTTTCCCATTCTCGTGGTTACTGACTTCTGAGGCGTTCCCGGAGCACAAGGGCAAAGTGCCATTATTCCGCAACAAGACCAAGGACTGACGCGCCACATCGAGATTGGCCTTCGTATGCTCGGACTTCCCAATCTCGGTTGCCGTTCTCTGCGGATCCGGAACACGCGGATTCTCAAAAAGTCCCAGTTCAAACTTCAACTTCAACAAGCGCGCCACAGACTCATCAAGATCGGATTCCTCGATAAGGCCAAGTCTCACGGCCTCTTGAGCTCCGTCGAAGAATTCTGGAGTTGTCATCACCATATCGTTGCCGGCCTTCACAGCTGCTGCTGCGGCATGAGCAAAATCGGGCTGCAATTTCTGGACCCGAACCAGCTGCCCGACGTTGTCCCAATCCGTCACCAGCGTCCCCGTGTACCCCCATTCACCGCGGAGCACGTCGTTGAGCACCCAATCGTTCACCGTGATGGGAACGCCGTCAATCGATTCATAGCCCAACATGAACGTACGGCATCCTTCTTTAGCAACTCTTTCAAAGGGCGGCAGGAACCACGAACGCAGTTTGCGTTGCGAGATGTCTGCCTCTGACGCATCGCGTCCGCCCTGCGTCTCCGAATATCCTGCAAAATGTTTTGCTGTTGCAAGAATTGCCGTAGGATCACGCAAATCCTTACCCTGGTACCCCCTCACCATGGCACTGGCAAATTCTCCGATGAGATAAGGATCCTCACCAAAAGTCTCATCCGCTCGTCCCCACCTCAGATCCCGTGCAATGCAGAGAACCGGCGAGAAAGTCCAGTGCACTCCTGTCGGGGCAACCTCTTCTGCCGTCACGCGAGCAACGTGCTCTACCATGCGCGGGTCCCACGTGGCGGCCATCCCCAGCTGCGTGGGGAAAATAGTGGCGCCAGGCCAAAACGAGTATCCATGAATGCAGTCTTCACCGACGATGAGCGGAATCTTCAGGCGCGTCTCTTGCACCATTCCAGCAGCCTTCTTCAGGTTGGACGGTGACGCATGCAGAATGGAGCCAACGTGCTTGTTCATCACGATGTCGGTCATATCCCGCTGAGCCTCGAGCTGCATCAGCTGCCCGACTTTCTCTTCCAGAGTCATTCTGGAGATGAGATCGTTGACTCGATTGTTGACAGTCTCATTCGGATTGAGATAAATAGGTTTTCCCACGGTATGACCCCTTGTATTTATCGTTCAACACTTCGCCGTTGATGTGCTGCAACTATCGTACATGCTGTTGATAAGTTCTTTAAAAGTACTGTACAAAAGAACCCCGTGGCGGCCGAAGCCAACCACGGGGTTCTTGAAAGAGCTGCAGATTGCAGATCAGCGTGCGTAGAACTCGACCACGTACTGGATGTTGATCTGAATCGGAACTTCCTCGGCCTCAGGCTTGCGCGTGAGAGTGGCCTTGAGCTGAGTCAGTTCAACGTCGAGATAACCGGGAACTGCGGGGAGCACATCGCGGTGCGTGCCCTCAGCGGCGATCTGGAACGGAACCATAGTCTGGCTCTTCGGCTTGACCTGAATGGTCTGGCCGGGACGCACGCGGTAGCTGGGGCGATCGACGATGTTGCCGTCCACCATGATGTGGCGGTGCACAACGAACTGACGAGCCTGAGCGACAGTGCGAGCGAAGCCCGAACGCAGGATGAGGGCGTCGAGACGAACCTCGAGGTCCTGAATCATCGCGTTGCCGGTCTGGCCAGCCTCGCGAGTTGCTGCTTCGTAGGAAGCACGCAGCTGCTTCTCGCTGATGCCGTACTGGGCACGCAGACGCTGCTTCTCGCGCAGACGAACGGCGTAATCCGACTCGGTGCGACGACGGTTGCGGCCATGCTCACCAGGAGCATAGGGACGCTTTTCGAAAATGCGCTGAGCCTTGGGCGTCAGTGCAATACCCAGTGCGCGGGACAGGCGAACCTGACGACGCGAACGCTGAACGTTAGTCATGTTAATCCTTACTAACTCTGTCGTTATCTGAACGGAAGTGGGAAAATCCCACCGAGTCAGCCTCTCCAACGCTAAATAGCCTGACACCCGAAAGTGCCCCGCTACCGAACCGCTGACGGGCTAAGACTCCAGATAGGTTCTGCCACTGTGGCAGACACCAAAGAGATAGCTTACACCACCGTGCGGATCACTGCTGCGTGGCTTCTCAGTGAGCCCACTGCGGAAACAAAGCGCCGTCGGAAGGCAGTGGCCACCTCCAGCTTTTCTGTTTACAGCTTCTCGATGGGAGCCACGCGAATCATGAGCCGCTTGACGCCCTCGGACCGGAAATCCACCTCGAGAACTGAATTTGCGCCCTTGTCCTGGATACCGGTGACAGTCCCCAAGCCGTACTGATCGTGCGTAATCTTATCCCCCACTGCAAAATCTGCCACAGTGAGCCCCGAGGCCGACTTTGCCGTTGCCGCTGTAGTGCTCGCCGCCGCCGAGCGGTGCGTCACCTTAACCTTGCCCCCGCCATTTTTGGCGGCCGCCTTCTTGGCCTTGTATGAGGCGTAAGCGCCTCCCGAACCTGACCCATGCGACGAACCACCGTACGAACGACCACCGCCGTATGACGACCCGTATGAGGAGCCACCGCCGTACGATCCGCCACCATACGAGCGTGACTTTGATCCGTAGGAGGATCCGTACGAGGACGAGGAACCACCAGAGCCATACGCGTGCCCGGAGAAGTCATCACCGTCTGCAAAACCGCCGAAGCCACCATCTGAGGCAAAGCCGTCGTCAGAGTCGCCGAAGGGATCTCGGGCACGCATCCGTTCGATGCCGGTTTCCTTGCGTTTCCAGTCGATGAGATTGTCGGGGATGTCTTCCAGGAACTGGCTGGGCAGCAGTTCCTCGCTTCTACCCCACTGCGTGCGCACGGCGGCGCGCGTCAAGTACAGCCGCTTGCGAGCGCGCGTGATGCCCACATATGCCAATCGTCGCTCCTCGCTTAATTCCTTTTCGTCGTTGAGCGAGCGGGAATGGGGGAAGGTTCCCTCTTCCATGCCGGTGAGGAACACCACCGGGAATTCGAGGCCCTTGGCGGTATGCAGCGTCATGAGTGTGATCTGACCGGAATCGGAATCGGCATCGGGCAGCTGATCAGAGTCAGCGACGAGCGCTGTGGTCTCGAGGAAGCCTTCGAGCGTGGCGTCAGGAGTGTTCTGTTCGTATTCGGAGGCCACTGATTCCAGCTGTGCGAGATTCTCCAACCGGCTTTGGTTCTGCAGCCCTTCCGGATCGGTAGAGCTCGTGTGGTTCTCGAGGTCCGATACGAGCCCGGATTCGGAGAGCACGGCGCGCACGATCTCGCTCGGCTTGGCATTGTCGGTATTCTGCTGCTGCAGAGATTCGATGAGTTCGCGGAAGGCGCCCATTTGGTGGGCACTGCGGGTGGCGAGGCCGAGCTCGTTCGCGTGCTCGATGCCCTGCCAGAAACTCACACCGTGATCGGCGGCGTAGGCGGCGGCGGCAAACTCCGCCTTATCCCCCAGTCCGCGCTTTGGGGTGTTGAGAATGCGGCGCATGCTCACGTCGTCGTCGGGATTGACGATGGCGCGCAAGTACGCCAGAGCGTTTTTGATTTCGGCGCGTTCATAGAATCGTGTGCCTCCCACGATCTGATATGGAGTATGCGACTTGACCAGCGCCTCTTCCAGCGAGCGCGACTGAGCGTTGGCACGGTACATGATAGCCATGTCCGAGTAGGCGAAGCCCTCCTCCGCATGAAGGCGTGCGGCCTCAGTGGCCACGTATTGGGCCTCGCCCTGAGCGTTGTCGGCGGCATAACCCGTGATGAGATCTCCCGCTCCCAATGCAGTCCACAGCTTCTTGGGTTTGCGCCCGGGATTGAGGCTGATGACGGCGTTCGCGGCATCGAGAACCGTTTGCGTGGAACGATAATTCTGCTCGAGCAGAATCGTCTTGGCATCCGGGAAATCCTTCTCGAATTCGAGGATATTGCGGATGTCGGCGCCACGGAAAGCGTAAATCGACTGATCGGAGTCTCCCACCACTGTGACCCACGCATGATCGGTGGGACGAGCCTGAACCTCCGACGCGAAACCGTCGTCGTCCATCACTGCAGCGGCATCGCCGGATGCGCTGGCGGCACCGTTCGAGGCACCGGGCGTCGCCTCCAAGCCAGCAAGCTCTCGGATGAGCATGTACTGGGCGTAATTGGTGTCCTGGTACTCGTCCACCAAGATGTAGCGGAATTTCTTGTGGTAGTACTGGGCCACCAGCGGATCCGTGCGCAGTAGCTCAACGGTACGGCCGATGAGGTCGTCGAAGTCAACGGCGTTGGCGGCAGCGAGGCGATGCTGATACTCGGCATACACCTTCGCGTAAATCTCCTCGACGGAGGTCACTCGCCCCATCTGCTGGCCCACTATGCCCGGCTTGAAATCTGGGGCAAACTGCTTGAGCTGATCCTGCCACGTCTCTAGGTTGTTCTTGAAATCGGAAATCTTAGCGAGAATCGATCTCGGCGTATATCGCTTGATATCGATGTTGAGACTGGTGGCGATGAGCTTGACGAGTCTCTCGCAATCCTGCTGATCATAGATGGAGAAACCCGAGTTCAGGCCGATGGATTTGCCGTCGCGGCGCAGAATCCGCACGCATGCCGAGTGGAACGTGGACACCCACATGCGCTGAGCAACGGGACCGATGAGCGACTGCAGACGCGTGCGCATCTCGGCAGCGGCCTTGTTCGTGAAAGTGATGGCGAGAATCTGGCTCGGCCAGGCATGAAACTGACTGAGAATCCACGCGATGCGACGCGTGAGGACGCGCGTCTTGCCCGAGCCCGCGCCTGCTGCGATGAGGAGAGCCGGGCCCTGATAGGCCACAGCTTCCGCCTGTTGCGGGTTAAGATCGCCAATGAGTTCCTCAGCAGAGCGCTGAATCAGGTCGGGATCGTTGCTCACCGTTCCTCTTTTCTCTGGATTCCTTCTCCGTCATGCCTCTATATCGCGACCTTCATATGTACCACACGGGCTCGTCGGAATTCTTGCGACACAGCACCATTACTCGTCCCTTGCGTGTTGGTAAGCTATCTGTCATATAAAGCACTGCAAAGAAAGGTCGAGCCGGGCATGAAAGAGCTTGAAGAACGAATCGCCAAGGATGGAACAGTGAAGCCTGGTGACGTCCTCAAAGTTGATTCGTTTTTAAACCACCAGTGCGATATCACGCTTTTTGACCACATGGGAGCCGAATGGGCTCGTCTCTTCGAGGGCAAGCACATCGACAAGATTCTCACCATTGAGGCTTCGGGAATCGGCATCGCCTGCATCGCTGCACAGCACTTCAACAACGTTCCAGTGGTCTTTGCAAAGAAGACGCAGTCCATCAATTTGGATGGTGAGCAATACACCACCAAGATTTATTCCTTTACCAAGCAGAAGACCTTCGACGTCATTGTGGGCAAGCGCTTCCTCACCAAGGGCGAGCACGTCCTGCTCATTGACGACTTCCTGGCCAACGGCAAAGCGCTGCAGGGTCTCATCGAGATTTGCGAACAGGCGGGCGTCGTGGTTGAAGGAATCGGCATCGCCATCGAAAAGGGCTTCCAGGGCGGCGGAGACAAGCTGCGCAAGGCCGGATACGATTTGCAGTCACTCGCCATCGTGCAGTCGATGGATCCCGAAGAAGGAAAGGTCGTCTTCGCGTGAGCAATTCGGCGGCATCAACGCCCGATTCGGAGTCCACAGGTAACGCGCTCACCAGCCTCAACGGAAAGATCTCCTTCTGGAGAGGCATCCCTTACGGCTTTCAGCATGTCCTCGCCATGTTCGTGGCGAACCTGGCGCCGATCTTCATCATTGCGGCGGCTGCGAAAATGGACGCGTCGCAATCGGCGGCCCTGATCCAGAACGCACTCCTTGTTGCAGGGTTGGGAACGCTCGTCCAGCTCTTCCCCATCTGGCGCGTGGGAGCAAAGCTTCCCATCGTCACAGGCATCAGCTTCACCTACGTCACAGCTACCGTGGCGCTCATCGCGTCCCAGGGCTATCACGTCGTCATCGGCGCTGTTATTGTCGGAGGACTTTTCGAGGGCTTCCTCGGTCTCACCGCAAAATATTGGCGACGCTTCGTGCCGCCGATTGTGGCAGCCATCGTGGTGACGTCGATCGGCTTCTCGCTACTCTCTGTGGGTGCAACCTCCTTTGGCGGCGGCTCTGGCGCAAAGGACTTCGGTTCATGGCAGAACATGACGCTGGGATTGATTTCCCTCGTTGCCTGCCTCGCTTTTCAGCTGCTCATGAAGGGGCCAGCCAAGCAGCTTTCCGTATTGTTCGGTCTCGTAGTGGGCTACGTCGTGGCTCTTTTCATGGGAAAAGTTGATTTCTCCGGATTCCAAAACCTCCAGATCGTGTCCGTACCGAAGTTTCTCCCCTTCGCACCACAGTTTGACGCTGGAGCGATCGTCTCCATGGCATTGCTCTATCTCGTGAGCGCTGTCGAGGTCATTGGAGACACCACCGCCCTCACGAAGGTGGGGCTGGGACGCAAACCAACGGACAAAGAACTTGCGGGCTCCATCACCGGCGACGGCATCATTTCTACGATCTCCGGTCTCTTCGGCTGCCTGCCTCTGACCTCCTTCGCACAGAACGTGGGTCTTGTGGCAATGACGAAAGTCGTCAATCGCAAGGTCATCGCGAGCGGTGCAGGAATTCTCATTCTGGCCGGCTTTGTGCCCGCCATCTCCGCGACGTTTAATTCGCTGCCGGAGGCGGTTCTGGGCGGCTGCACCATCATGATGTTCGGAAATATCATTCTCTCCGGATTCCAGATGATTGCCGACGCGGGCTTCTCCCAGCGCAACATCACCATCGCCGCCATCTCTTTGACGGTGGGCATCGGCTTCACTCAGGTATCAGACATCTTCGCGTCGTTCCCCGCCATGTTCCAGTCGATCTTCGCGCACAACTGCATCGCGATGAGCTTCATCGTGGCGGTCATCCTCAACCTTGTACTTCCCAAGGAAGATCACTTCCTCGTGACGCGCAATACCGGCGATGATGACGACAACAACAACACCGCCGCCGCAACCGACGCCGACGATACAAAGTCTGCGGCAGAATCCACGGTATCGGAAACTACTGAACCTACTGAACAAACGCTTTCTTGAGGCGCGCGAGTCCCTCGCGTACCAGAGATTCAGGGCACGCGATATTCATGCGTAAGAAGTCTTTCCCATTGCCTCGATATTGCGCTCCATCAGAGAGAATGAGTCCCGTGCTGGTGCGAATGAGGGACGCCAGCTTTGACGAGTCATGGGCAATATCGGCTCGACTCATGAGATCGACATCGGCACAGTCGAGCCACAGCAAGTACGTGGACTCTCCCTCAACAAGATGAACCTGCGGAAGCTGTGACTCCAAGAAGTCCCGTACCACGGCCACGTTCCTTCTCAATTGGCCCTTCAGCGCCGCAAGCCATGGCTCTCCATGGGTGTACGCAGCAATCGATCCAGGAAGGGCAAGCAGATTCGGTTCGGCCACCTCATCCGTGTTGAGCCCGCGATTCACCAGAGCACGAAGGTGTTCCTCAGGAACAATGACCGTGGCCGCATGCAACGCCGCCAGATTAAAGGTCTTGCTCGGCGATACTACTGAGATTGTGCCAGCAGCCAAGGCGGGTTCGAGCGTCGAGATAGGTGTGTAATCTGGCCCCTCTCCGGTCTCATCACCGAGAACCAAATCCCCGTGAATCTCGTCGCTGAGCAGCGTCACCCCATACCGAGAACACAGCGAGGCGATATGCGACAATTCCCCTCGAGTCCATACTTTTCCCGTCGGATTCTGTGGATTGCACAGAATCATCAACGTGGTGGTGGCTCCAGAAAGGGCGGATTCCAACGTCGTGAAATCGATGGAATACCTGCGAAGTGACGAGTCATAGGCGAGAGGGACTTCACGTACGTGTCGGCCGTTGTTGAGGATTGAGTTGTAGAAGATGTTGTATACCGGCGTGAGCACCACCACGTCGTCGCCCACGTTGCTGGCCCGTCGCACAATCGACGAGATCGCGGGAACCACACCCGTAGAAAAGATCATCCACTCCGTAGGAATGTGCACGCCGTGAATCTTTGAATACCATTCGGAAACAGCGGAAAAATAATCTTCCTGCGGCCACTCGTATCCGAAAATCCCCGTTTCCACCTTGCGTTTCATGGCATCGATGACTTCAGGAGCCGTAGCAAAATCCATGTCGGCAATCCACATGGGGAGCTCCCCCGCGGCGACGTCCCATTTGACGGAATCGGTACCGCGCCGCTGTGGAACGGTCTCAAAATCATATGTGGACCTACCCAAAACCTCATCGGCACTCACAGTGCACCTCCGCATCCGTACGCTCGGGCGCCACGATCTCGATACGCGTGGCACTCGGATCCACCATATCCGGATCCAAGATGACGTCATCGATGCCCGTAGCAGCGATGGTGCCACTGATGGGATTCTTGACACTCATCACCGTGGAATCAATCTGAGCGTCAATGTCCCTGCTGAATTCAAAGGCAAGGTCTGTGTGGAGGAGCCGGCCATGCCGAATCGTGAGGCCATCCACATAGCACAGCCCCTGATTCGATTCCACGGTGCAGTTGACAAGAGTGAGATTCTTTGTGTTCCACGCCAGGTATTCACCATCAATGACGCAGTCATAGAGCGCAACGTTCTCACAGTTCCAAAACGCGTCCTTTGAGACGAAGGTGGAATGATGCACTTCCACATTGTGAGCGCCGTCGAACACGTAGTTGCCAATGACCTCAATGTGATCCGCATACACGTCAGAGCTCTGCATGCCGAAGTAATCGCCGTGAACGCGAACGTTCGTGAGCTTCACATTGTCGCAGTTCCACAGCGTCTCGGCCGCATCGGAAAAATGGACGTCATCGAGAGCGATATCTGAACACCTGCGGAACATTTTGGGAGCCTGCACACTGGAATGTTCCATGGTGAGATGCTTGGTGTACCAAATGCCCGAACGCGCCATCGTCTCAAATATGGTGGAATCAACGTTCACATGAGAGCAGTACCACAGCGGATACTTCCATTGAAAGATCGACTTCTCAACAGAGAGATTGCGCCCCTCCTTGAGCGGAGACTCCCCCTCGCCAAAGGTCACTTCCGACACCAGCGCATTCTTTTCAGCGAAAAGCGAGCGCTCGCCCGTGTAATAGTCATTCGTATACGTCTTCATAAAGTCCTTACTCTGCGCGAACCATACGGTCAGGTGACCGTTCATGCCGCGACCACAGCAAAAGTAACAACTTAAAGTTACTTTAAGTCAAATCACCATCGGCAAATATCGGTAAATTGCCTGATAGCTCAGAGGGGCGCAATTATCACAGCAATTGTTCAGAACAAAAGCTATACTTACGTCAGCGGGTCTGGCAGATGTCCTCCACCCGTTTCCCGCTTGGCAGAGCACTTTTACGAAAACTCCTTTCATGGGCATCTCTCGCGTATTTTCAGATTTTCAAGGAGCAGTTTGTGACGCAATCAGAAGTTTCCACCAAGGCGAAGCTCGCCATCCTCTCCGCAGGCCTCCTATCCTTCATCGGCATTCTTATCGAGACGTCGATGAACGTGACATTCCCTGCGCTCATCGCCTCGATGCACGTCAGCCTCGACACCGTGCAATGGCTTACTACGGGCTACTTGCTCTTCACCACCATCGTGATGAGCACCACCGCCTTCGTTCTCAAACGCTTTGCGCCCAAAGCCATCTTCATCGTGGCAGCCTCCGTCTGTTTCGTGGGAGGCGTGCTGTGTCTCATCGCACCCACCTTCTGGATCCTGTTCTTGGGCCGTCTCCTTCAAGCCGTCGCTACGGGGCTTTCAACACCACTCATGTTCCAGATCATCTTCACGAACGTTCCCATCAGGAAGCTGGGGGTCTACACGGGCCTTGCCAGCGTCATCATTTCCCTGGCGCCCGCGCTTGGACCCACGTACGGCGGCATCCTCTCCAGCATCTGGTCGTGGCGTGCGCTGTTCGTGGGAATTCTTCCCTTCATCGTCCTCGTCATGTTTCTAGGAATTTACGCCATTCACGGCAAGCCATCAGGGACTGGCGGCCGCACATTCGACGTAGTGGGCGTCCTCCTCCTCGCCGCAGTGTTCACAGTCCTTCTCTTCACCTTCACTGAGGGTGGCACGCACGGGTGGCTGTCGCTCACCTTCTGGCTGTGGATGTTCGCCACTGCCCTGCTTATCGCCGCCTTCGTTCTCTACATCCACAAGGGAACGCGCAAGCTCTTCGACTATTCGATTCTGAAGAATCCCGTCCTGCGTCTGCGTCTCTTTCACTATTTCGGCTTGCAGTTCATCAATATTGGCCTGTCGTTCGTGCTGCCACTTTTCGCTCAAACGGTTCTCGGGGCCTCGGCCATGACGGCTGGTCTGATGATTCTGCCGGGAGCCCTCGTCGGAGCTGCAACCGCACCTATCGCAGGTCGCTATTATGACATCCACGGACCATCTCGTCCGCTGATTTTCAGCGCCATCATGGCCTCCCTTGCCCTGTTGCTCTTCTACGTCTTCACCGACAACTTCACCGTCGTCGTCATCGGAGCCATTTATGTGGTGCTGCGCATCGGCTTCAACTCGGGCTTCGGAACCGCTATTTCGGATGGCTCGACTCAGGTGGAACCTTCTCAAAAGGCCGATCAGAATTCCATGTTCTCCATGATGCAGCAATACGCGGGCTCATTAGGAACCTCCGTCATGTCGGCGATCGTTTCCTCCTTTGGTCTGTACGAGGGCTCTCGGGCAGCGATGGTGTCGGGCAGTAAAGTCGATTTCATCGTTCTCTTTGTTCTGGCACTGGGAATTCTCGCGAGCGCCATCTATACGCATGTTCGTCACACTCGGGTTACGGAGACAGCGGAGGCCACACCGTCGCCGGCTCCATCGAATCCGGTCCAGTGAGAGACACCAACGCCTATCATGAATGCTATGAACGCACAGGTCACTTCACGCACATTGCCGGCCACACCTCATATTGTCGTCGCTATCCCCTTCACCGCTTCTGAGCGAGCCACCGTGGAGGCCGCGGCCCCCGCCGCGCTGTTTGCGCACTCCGGCAAGGATGTTGCCTCCGACGACGACGTCGCTCTGGCAGATATCGTCATGGGAAATTTGCCACCGCGTCAACTCGCGCTGGCCAAAAACCTCCAATGGGTGCAATTGGCCTCGGCGGGAGCGGACGCGTACATGGCACCGGGCAAGATTCCGCCGAACGTCACACTCACCAATTGCGTCGGCGCCTATGGTCAGGCGGTAAGTGAGCACATGTTGGCGATGTTGCTCTCGCTGATGAAGAACCTGCCGTTGTACCGCGACAACCAGCGCGGCCACGTGTGGCAAAATCGGGGCGCGGTGACCACTCTCGTCGATGCAAACGTTGTGGTCCTAGGCCTGGGAGACATCGGCGGGCATTTCGCACGACTCGTTTCCGCTCTGGGCGCTCACGTCATCGGCGTGCGCAGGCACGCGAGCGCGCCGATGCCTGAGTCGGGGGTCCAAAGAATTGTGACGATGGATCAGCTGCCTCAGATTCTTCCTCAGGCCGACGTTGTGGCGTCATTCCTTCCGGGTGGAATCGAGACGCACCATATGCTGGGGGCGGCCTTCTTTGCCTCAATGAAGCACACCAGCTACTTCCTTAATGGCGGGCGCGGGTCTGTGGTGGATACCGATGCAGTCCGCGACGCTCTTGTCAATGGCCGCCTCGCGGGCGCGGGTCTCGACGTCACCGATCCCGAACCGCTGCCGGCGGAGGATTCACTGTGGGACGTGCCGAATGCACTCATCACACCGCACATCGCGGGCGGATATCAACTTCCTCAAACTTTGGAAAACGTGGCGGCCATCTGTGCCGGAAACCTGCGTCACTTCCTCGCCAACGAGCCGCTTCGCAACACTGTGAGGTGACTCCCGGCACGCGGAGGCCATGGAGGTTGCGCGGAAATCACAATTCTCCTGTGCAACCTCAATATTTATAACTTCTTCAGCACATAGTCGCGCAGAACGACGGCTTGATTATGCTCGGTGTCTTTCGCACCAAAGAGCAGCACCACATCTCCGTCGGCCATCTTTTCTCCCACGTGCGTCACAAATGCTGCGGCGTCCGGATTCGCGTCGAGTTCTGCCGTATACCGACGCGCGAAGTCCTCGAATTTTTCAGGGTCGTGTCCAAACCACTTTCGCAATTCCGACGACGGAGCAACGGTTTTATCCCATTCGTCCAGGTGAGCCTTGTCTTTCGACATGCCTCGTGGCCAGAGCCTGTCGATAAGGATGCGGTAAGCATCCGGGAATTCCTCATCACCGTAAATGCGCTCAATATCAAGTGTGTACTGCATTGCGAAATCCTTCCCTGCACAACCAGCTGCGGCACAGGCGGAACCGCTCAGTGCCGCTGCGTCCAATACTTGATAGCGTCGGCAACCGCCGAAGCGTAGAGATTCGCGCCTTTGCCCGGTATGGGATGAATCCCATCCGAGTACAGCTCGCTCTCATGTGCCGCCGCCACCGTGTTCCAATCCACAAGTATCACCTGGTCGGAATGCTTGTCAACGTATTGAGCGATAGCCGTATTTGTCGGATCGATCCATGACCGCTGAGCATGGGCATTGACAAGCACCAGTACGCGGCCAGGCCCGCAAATAGTGCGCACCTCATCGAGTTCAGCGGGAGTAATGAGTGAATTCGTTCCCAGTCCCACCACGAGGTATTCGCGCAGGGTCCGATTTTGTTTGAGCTTCGCGATGATTCCAATACCTGCAGGCAGAGATCTCGACTCCTGTGCGTCGACGGCGATGCCCGGCAATGTTTTATCAAGCGCTGGTTCGGCGGCGAGCATCACGGAATCCCCCACCGCGGATATTTGCTTACCGCGAGGCATCTCTCGGGAGGGTGCGGGAGGCGCTTCCTTGATGACGTCGTGTGGCTCTTTCTTTTGAGGACGTTCCTCCGGCCCGGCAAAATAACGGAGCGAATGCAACTGCTTGTTGGCGCGCAGCAACAGTTCCGTCTGCGTGGCTCCTGGAGCGGATTGCACCCCGCGTGTGCACCCCGCCACACCCAGCAGAACGATGATTACCGCCGCACACCACGTCATCCATCCCTTGGCGCCGCAGCCGATCTCAGGCAGCAGCGCACGGAAGAATCCTCGAGTCGCAATGGGCTTCTCAACGAAAATGTAGGATACCCATGTGATGAATCCAGTCAGCGCCAACGTTATGAGGCCTATGTAGGGAAGACCAGGCGAGCGCCACCGAGGGATCCAGAAAGTCAATAACGTTGCGATGGGCCAATGCCACAGATAGGTTGCAAAGGAATACTTGCCTAACGCTGCAAGAGGGCGCCAGCTCAACGCCATTCCCAAGAATGATCTGGGCACCATGCTCCCGACGAGAATCAGAGCTGTCAACAGCGCCACCGCAAGAAGGCCACCTCGGAAAGCAGAGGAATCCTGGCGAATCACCAATACCATCAGAAGAATGACGCCCACGAGTGCGGCGCTACCCACAAGAGCTGCAGCGAGGTACCTCCTGCGATGATTCTCAAAAACGTCGCTGGTATCCGTGCTCGCATGCGTCTTTCCATCGACGAAGAATGCGAGAGCGACGCCCACCAGCAAGCCGAAGAAATGCGTATCCGTTCCAAAATAAACACGCGTCGGGTCAGTTCCAGGAACGAAAATCACGCCCATAGCGAGCGCAGATCCACAGGCGAGGACGAGTACAGCGACCCCTGCATGCACCGGTTCCCAGTACTTCCAGAAAAACCACACGATGAGCGGCGCTATCACATAGAACTGCACGAGCAGCGATATGAACCACAGGTGTTTGAATAACTCAGGACCAGTAGACGCGAAATAATCAGCCCCTACAACGATGTCATACCAATTCGAGGTAAACGTGAACACCGACAGGAGACGACTGCGAATTCCCACCAGAGCGTCTGAAGCATTCCCTATCCACGCTACGGCAACGACGAGAATCGCCATGAGCCATACCGCCGGAACTACTCTGCGTGCACGACGCACAAAATACCTTCGCAGGCCCAGATGATGCGTGGTGTTGAGACGAATGAGCAATCCTCTGGCGGTAAGGAAACCAGAGATGGTAAAGAAAATCTCAATGCCGATAAAACCGCCGGGAAGCCATCGGCCAAAGAGATGGTATGCCAGAATCGCAAGGATCGACAAACCCTTGAGACCATCAATGCCACGGATACGTTGCATTGTGCACAACTCCTCGCCATAGGTCGCCATTACCGGCAGTCACAAGCTCCTAGGGTATGGTCTCAAGACGACATTCAACAACCTCCGGAGTGGGGCGTCACTTTCCGCCGAAAACGCTGAGATAGCGCTTGTAAGAGAACGCTCCGAAGACGATGATGAGCGCCGCAAGCCACCCGAAACTCGCTGCGGCGGCCCAGTCAGGAGCCGCGTATCCCGTGTCCAGCAGGCTGCGCACATATTCGACGATGGGCGTCATCGGCTGATACTTGGCAAAGGCGCGTACCGGGGCCGCCATCCCTGCGGTCGGCATGAGCGCCGAGCTCACGAAGAGCAGCATGAGGAGGACGTAGGAGAAGCCGCTCGCGCTGGCATAGTCCTTCGCCTTCAGCGAGAAGGGAACGGCGAGCAGCGTAATGGCGAAGGCGAAAAGAACCGAAATGACACCGAACAATGCCACTTGTGCCGCTCCCATGTGCGGTCGATAGCCGATGACGAGACCCACGATGAGAACAGCCACCTCAGCCACGAGCATGAAGACAACGGAGGCTACGACGTGTGAGCCGAGTATCACCCAGCGGCGGATGGGGAGGCTCTGGAGCCTGGCAAGGAAGCCCTTTGACTTATCCATGTTGATGCGTACGGCCGTGTACGCTGATCCCATCGTCATTGCGATGAGGAGGAATCCGGGGAGCGAATATTCCACGTAGCTGAGTGCCGTGCCACCGTTCGTTCCCGCCGCCCCCGCCGTTTCCGCCGTGCCCAACGCTATGTTGCCTCCAATGACGTAAACGAAAAACAGCAGCATGAACACTGGCATCGCAACTACCGTGATCATGGTGTCTGCGTTGGTGAAATTCTGTCGCAGAATACGGGCAACAAGCACCCGCAGCTGAGTCCATGACGAAACCGTACGTCCTCCAATGTGAGGTGTACTTGGGCGTGAGGATTTTGTAGTGTGTATCGCTGCCGCGCTCATTGGGAGACCTCCTGTTTCTTTTTGTCCTCTTTCTCCGTCACCGCGAAGAACACTGTTTCGAGATCCGATTCCACTGGTTCAACGTCTTCGACGGAAATACTCGCATCGTTGAGCGCCTGACGCGCATGGGTAACATCGTTCTGCCCGATGCGCACGTTGTAGTCCTGCCGACTCGTGGCCTTGACTTCCTCAGGAGTTCCGTACAGTGCGATGCGCCCTTCATGGAGAAACGCGATATGGTCACTCAGTTTGTCTGCTTCATCCAGATATTGCGTGGTGAGTAAGACGGTGATTCCAGAGTCTCTGATCTCACGGATAATATCCCAGATCTCGAGGCGATTACGCGGATCCACGCCCGTAGTGGGCTCGTCCAGCATAATGATGGAGGGATTGCCGATGAGTGACATCGCCACGTCGAGGCGACGTCGCATGCCACCCGAGTACGTTGACACCTTCCGCTTGAGGAAATCGCTGAGATTCAAGCGAGCAGACAGCCTCTCAATGTCCGCCTCAGGCTTCCTCACCCCGTGCAGACGGGCAATGAGCGCGAGATTGTCGTACCCACTGAACTCCTCGTCAAGCGTCGTGGATTGAGAGTTAAGGCTGATGATCTCCCGCACACTGTCGGGTTCACGCGACACATCAAAGCCTCCTACGCTCACCTGTCCTGAGTCCGGAGCGGTAAGCGTGGAGAGAATCGAGATAAGCGTTGTTTTCCCAGCGCCATTTTCTCCCAAAAGGGTGAAGACCTCGCCCTGCGCGATGTCGAAGGAGACGTCTGTGAGCACCTGCGTCTCTCCGAAGCTCTTTGCGACATGGCGCACACTGATTGCAACTGCGGCGTTCGTCATGCGTTAGCCTCCACGCGCTTCATCGCATCACGCAGCTTATTGCGGTAATTAATAATCCACAGCGCATTCGGGTACTGCGCCATGATCTCGTCAGCGAATTCGACGGGGTCCTCCCCCACAATCGATCGCACCGATGGACGCGGCGTCGAGCCATCTCCCACGTTCTCCTGAAACATCTGAAGAACATCGTTGAGAACATCCATGAAATCGTCGTTCTTTGCGAAGTTCCACATGTACTTTTCGAGAGCGTCCATTGCCTCCCGGTAATCATCCGGGAGAGTGGCCTTCACCTTCTTATAAGCGTTGTACCGCTTCTTTGATCCGATGATCAGATCCAGAGGATTCTTCATTGTGCATTGCCTTTCGCATTCTTCAAAGTATTGATGCGGCTTTCGAGGAAAGCCCACTTCTCCCAAAATTGAGCAAGATACTCCTTGCCCGCAGTGTTGAGAGAATAGAATTTTCGAGGAGGCCCAACCTCGGACTTGCGCTTCTCAACTGCCAAAAGCCCTTTTTTTTCAAGGCGGACGAGAACCGTGTACACCGTTCCCTCCACGATGTCCTCGAATCCCATGTCAAACAGATAGTTTGTGATTTCGTAGCCATACGTCTCACCCTGGGAGATGCGCTCAAGAACAATTCCCTCAAGAACGCCCTTCAGCAATTCCGTCAGCCCCTTCATTGAGTCCCCTCTCGCTCGTGACGCCGTAGCACGCCTCGCTATCTCCAGTACTCTGCATCACCAAGTACTGCTACATAGTATTGCAAGGTAGTAAAATATGTCAACTCCTCTTTGAGAAAAATTTCGACTTCGCACGGCATAAAAAAGCCTCCGTGCATGCACTCAGGCACCGCACGGAGGCTTTGCTCCTTTACTACGAGGACGTCACATCTGCGATCATTCGACGGTGACGCCTGGACCGGCGAACGTTACTCAGCCGTGTAGTAGCAACGAATAGGGCTTGTCACTTGGCCGGATGCCTTCAGCTTTTTGATAGCAGCTGCAACATCCTTCTTATCCAGTCCGCCCTGTTCGGCGATCTCACCGCTCTTCAGCGGGTCGGTTGAGTCCTTGAGAATTTTTAAAACCTGATCTTCAGTTGCCATAAGGCCTCTCCTTTCAGCGTCGGTCCACGTCGACGCGCTTACCGGAAAGTGTGGGTCATTCCACGTCAGATGGAAACCATAGCGACTCAAGAAAAGTCCTTTCCAGCACGTGACGGATGGCAAATATCCACGCCGAACGTGAAATGACAGGCATGGTGTGCGACACACGCGGAGAATTGAAACATCACGGCCGTCCGGAAACGCTCGCCGCGCACCACCTTTCATCACATCGAAGGAGCCCCATGGCATCACCCACTTCTCTTACAGATACCTACACCCTCGCGAACGGCGTCAAAATCCCCATCGTCGGCTTTGGCACATGGCAAACACCAGACGGCGACGTCGCACGGGAATCCGTCAAGGCCGCGCTCGAGGCCGGCTACCGCCACATCGACACTGCAGCCGCTTATTACAACGAAGAGGGGGTGGGTCAGGGCATTAAAGATTCGGGCGTGGCCCGCGGCGACATCTTCCTCACCACAAAACTCTGGAACGATGACCACGGTTACGACACCACCCTGAAGGCCATGGACGAATCCCTGCGCAAGCTTGGAACGGACTACGTCGACCTCTATCTCATTCATTGGCCGCGTCCGAAGAAGTTCCACGACGACTGGAAGGACGTCAACGCTGCAACCTGGCGCGCGATGGAAGAGATTCTGCGTGCCGGCAAGGCTCGCGCCATCGGCGTCTCCAACTTCCGTCCGCAGCACCTCGACGCACTGCTCGAAACCGCTGAGATTGCGCCGGTTGTCAATCAGATATTCCTCAACCCCTCCGACCAGCAGCCAGCGGTAGTCGCCTACAACACAGCACACAACATTCTCAGCGAAGGGTACAGCCCGCTGGGAACCGGCAAGATTTTCAAGGTTCCGGAGCTGCAGGAAATGGCAGATCGCTACAGCCGTAGCATCGCGCAGATCGTGCTGCGCTGGTCGCTGCAGCATGGCTACCTGCCGCTGCCGAAGTCGGTTCACGCCGATCGCATTGCCGAGAATGGTCGACTTTTCGACTTCGAAATCTCTCCTTCGGATATGCTCACGATCGATAGTCTCAAGGGCGTGGCGGGCGAACCGACAGATCCGGATACAGCTCAGTTCTAAATCCCGCTAGACGCATTACAGTCGACAACCCGCCATGGCAGAATGAGAACATGCTTCTTCTCAGCTCCTGCTTGGCGGGTTTTCCTGTGCGCTACGACGGTGGAACCGCAACCCGCGATCTCGCCATGTGGCTCGTTGCTCGAGGTCAGGCACTCACCGTGTGCCCGGAAGTTATGTCGGGGTTATCAACACCCCGAGAACCTGCGGAAATAGTGGGTGGTACAGCAGCGAATGTTCTCTCTGGATCCGCGCGCATTCTCACGCGAAGCGGCACCGACGTCACCGATAATTTTCTCCGAGGAGCCCATATGGCGCTCGGCATTGCGCTAAAAAACCATGTACGTGCCGCGTTCCTCAAAGACAAAAGTCCCTCGTGCGGAGCCGCTCGAGTGTATGACGGCAGTTTCACCGGCACAAAAATCACGGGACTCGGCGTCACCGCACAGTTGCTCACGAATAATGGCATCTCAGTATTCCCCGATACTTCGCTCACGTCTCACGCCGTTCGTTCTTATCTGGAACCTGAGATGGCCTCTGAGCTAGACACTCATTCCCGCGAAGAGATCATCGACTCTGTGACTGATATCGTCGCGCACCGAGCGAAAAACCACAAGTCGCTCGCCCTCTGACCCAACAGCCGCAGCAGGATCAGGTAACGGCCAATGGAGTCTGCGCACGCTGCGTGGCGTCACGGGACAGCGATCGCGAGCGTCGCCGCACAACGTCACCACCACATCACACTGGTTCAAAAAATCAGCATCAATCAGCGTGGACGCATTGTGAGAGATGTCGATACCGCGCTCCCCCATCACGCGAACGGCAAGGGGATTCAACCCATGCGTCTCGACGCCGCCACTGCGAATATCCCAGGTACCTGACCCGCCACTCCTGGCTGCAACAGCTTTCGCAAATCCTTCTGCCATCTGGCTCCTGCAGGAATTCCCAGTGCAGAGGAAATAGAGTAACCGCATGGCGTTCAGTGCCTCAGCCAGCCACGTTCCTGGAGGAACGCGAGCATGAAATTGCGCGGGTGAGTGACGAGGCTGCGCGCAACCCCCTGCGCCCATGAGCAGTGCGGATGTTCCGCTTCAGGATTGCGGCGCTCGTAGTAGCGTTGCATCTCATCGTTGTAATCATTCAGAGTTTGATCCACAGCGGGCACATACCTGTTTTCGCTATAGATGGCGTTCAGTGGCAGGCGCGGTTTTATTTCTCCACCACGTGACGTTTCGGCCGGATAGCCGAGCACCAGGCCGAAAACCGGATACACATGGTCTGGAATGTCCAGGAGATCAGAGATTTCGGAGACGCTCTCTCGCAGACCACCGATATAGCAGCCACCCAGGCCCATGGATTCGGCGGCGAGCATCATATTCTGCGCCGCTAGCGCCACGTCGACGCTGGCCACGAGGAAGGCATCAGCTCCACTCACAGATTCCGAGACGTCACTGCCTGCGTTCGCCGCAATATGTTCGTTGCGCGCCATATCGGCACAGAACACGAAGAAGCGCGCCCCCTTCGCGATAAAGGGCTGATCGCCACAGAGTTTCGCAAGCTTGTGAAGTAGCTCAGGATCTGTGATGTCGATGATTGAGTATGCCTGGAAGAAGTTCGATGATGCGGCGGCCTGGGCGGCTCGCACTAAGGTTTCCACCTGATTGCGCGTGAGCTTTAGGTCACTGAAGGAGCGTAGCGATGCATGTCGCATGATTGTATGAATTGTCTCGTTCTGTTCCACAGGTTCTTCCTCCGCTCAATAAGCACACTTTCAATACGTCAGCTTATTAAGTAGAGCCGCCAAAAGTTTCTGTTCTTCCGCCGTCAGCTGCAACAACAGCCTCCGTGAGTTCTCCATCTCATACGCATGTAATCGTGGATAAATTTCCGTTCCACGCTTACCAGGGAAAACTCGCCGCATACGCTTATCAGAGGCATCCTCTTGCAGACGCAAATATCCGGCCTCTATAAGTTTTTTAATGGCACGGAAAGCGGTCGTGCGATCGATGCGAACGGAGTCAGCGAGCTCCCCAAGAAACATTCCGGGGTGTTCACATACGCGAATGACATAAATGAAGCCATTGCTGTTGAGGCCCTCGTCACGAAAACGCGCATTGGATTCACTTTGCACGGCACGTGCGATGGAACCAATGCTGCGGATAACAGAGAAATCGGCCGATGCGGCCGTTGTGCCAATGCTCTTTTTATGAACATCTTCACGATGACTCACGCGAGATCCCCTGCCTTCCACGATTCTGCCACCTTCCGTCATGTCGATGAATGTTGTTCCATATCGATTCTATTGCATATGCAATGAATTATGATATTCTCGTTCTTAT
Source organism: Bifidobacteriaceae bacterium (assembly GCA_022651005.1). Taxonomy (GTDB): domain Bacteria; phylum Actinomycetota; class Actinomycetes; order Actinomycetales; family Bifidobacteriaceae; genus JALCQC01. The sequence goes on along the minus strand of JALCQD010000002.1, from coordinate 277,881 downwards.
CGTTGCATATGCAATGACATTTACCCAGTCCACCCTCGGAGGCCACCACGCTTGCGTTCCTCATCTTCACTTTTACAATGTCTCTGACGCCCGGCCCAAACACGATCATGGCCATGGCAGCTGGGCAGAAACGCGGATTCACCCGCAGCCTTAGCCTCAATATGGGAATGATGTGCGGTATGGGCCTCATCGGCATTTTCACGGCTCTGTGCGCGAGCTGGCTGCAGAATTCCCCCAGCTTCCTTCTCGCTATGAAAATCATCGGTAGTGCCTACCTGCTCCACCTCGCCTATCACGTATGGCGCAGCACGCCGGACGACTCGAGCGACAACAATTTCAGTTTTCACACGGGCTTGCTGCTGCAATTGACGAACGTAAAAGTTTATTTATACTTCATCACAGGCCTCGGCGCCTTCAAACTTGCCGGGGCCCTCAGTTCCCTATCCCTCAAGTGGCTTCTCATGGTCGCCATCTGCAGTCTCGGCACCTTCGCATGGACCGCGAGCGGCCAACTCATCAATCGGTTCTATCATCGTCATTACAAAGGTTTGAATGTCATTGTCGCTTTGCTGCTCGTCTTCTCGGCAGTGGATCTGTGGCGATGATTACCACACTAAATACTGGCGTGACATTCAAAAGCCCACTGGCCAGGAGCTCGGAGGGCTTTTATCATTCTTCATTCCATCGAATTTATCGGCGTCATAAAAGCGCCGCGTAAGCGCTATTTCATCAACGCGAGGCTGCGCCGCGAACGCACCGCCTTGATCTCCTCAAAGCGGCGAGTGGACAACTTGCCGAGGTCCACAAGCTTCTGCTCGATCGTGTCGAGTACCGCCGCGCGGTCCTCCGCATTGTTGACGAAGTCGTAGTCCTCGCGGTCAATAGTGAGGAGCGAGGAACGAGTGTAGCCCTTCGACCAGTCGCGGTAGGCCTGGTTCACGCGATGGTAGTAGTCAACGAGCTCCGGCTTCTCGCGAATGTCCTCCATCTCACGTCCGCGCGACTGAATCTCCTCAATCTCATGCTCGGGGTCGATGCGCAGATACACTGCCAAATCAGGCGCACCATTCCACGGGCTGCCGTTGACGTTGGACTGCATCTCCTGCGAAAGCGTGACGTAGATGTTGAAGTCCACGTCGTCAATCTCGCCGTTTTTGTGCAGCTGGGAGGCCATGATGAAGTCTGATTCGAGCGACGAGTCCATCACCGCGTTCTCCTGCATCACCGCCTTCTTGAGCTGCTGGTACCGCGTGGTGAGGAAGGCGATCTGCAGAATTGCTCCAGTGCGCTTGCGAGAATCCGCACCCGCCTTGTAGAACTTGTCGAGCAGATTGGCAATCATGCCGTTGCCCTCCACGTCCTCGTAATAAGCTGGGGTCTCCATGTCTGCCGACAGCAGGCGGGTGAGCGACGTCTTGCCGGCACTGATACTGCCAAGAATGTAGATCATTGTGTGGTTCCCCCTCAGATTTCCTTGAGACCCATCTTGCGGCGACCGCGGTTAAACCACGGGCTCACCATGAAGGCCAGAATGTCATTGATGACGTAAATGCTCGAGTTGATGGCCATACCCAGACTGGCATCGTGTTGAGCAAAGGTAACGCCCCACAGAATGAGCTGAGCAATGCCGCTGAAAAGCCACCAGAAGTACTGGTTGGAGTAACGCAGGAAGCACATCACGCCAGCAGTGAGCGAGATGGCGAAAGCCATGCCATCGAACCACGGACGCGGATCATCGGTGAGAGCGCCGATGAGATAAGCACTCACGGCCCACACCACGAGCGTCGTTACAACGGAGACAACCCATTCCTTCGCGCCGAATTTGCGGAGATGGTTCTGAGTGTCCTCGTTCCACGTGCGCACACTGATGAGCACGGGGAGATCGAGCGTGATGACATAGGCAATCTGCTCAAAAATCGACAAATAGTTCTTTGCAGTAAAGCCCACGAAGATGAAGCAGGCGGCACTGATGAGTCCGAGCCAACCATTGACGGCCTTGGTGGCATTGATGGCCAGCACGCACAAAACGCCTAGCGTCGTGCCGATAAAAGTAATAACGGAAACGGCGGTCATCGGCGCGTTGACCAGCGTCATGACCTGACAACCGAAGGCAAACCAGAACAAGTAGTAGTTCTGCTGGGGCCAGCCTTTCAGCTGCCTCATGAGCCACGAGAAATAGTTGCCCCTCTTTTCAGGGACAGCACTCGATGTGACGGATGGCTTGGCACTTACAGAACCCACGAAATTCCCCTTCTCGGCATGGCTCTCGCGCGCAGGGCGTGGAGTAGTCTATTACATCGCTTCGGATCGTTTGGCCGCACAAGCGGACTGACGAAAACACTAGATGTAGATACTACACGCATGTAACTTACTAAATATAGGAAATAATGTGAGGGTCGTCACATAAACTCAGCGCGCACACCAAGGTACCGCTTCGCCTGAGTCGCTCTTCATCAGTCGCGATTCAGACGAGTTCATTCACTTCAGAAAGGGAGCAGCAACGCTCATGCAGTAGTCCCACAATTTCTGTTTGTTCTGATCCGATGCGTACTTCGCATACGGTTTTTGTTCCGTACTATTTCCAAAATAGCGCCCGCTCACACCCTTAACATTCTCACTTGTAGCGAGATAGATGTTCGTGGCAGCACCGTGTTCCACGGAGAAGGCACGCCCAATGGGAGGAATCTTGGCGAGCGAGATTGCAGAACGGTAAATGAGATTCGTCCAGAAGCCCTTATCACTGCTCTGTCCAAAGTCTGTAGCAACCGTGCCGGGGTGGGACGCATTTACTGCGACGTTAGCGATGCCCCTCTCCTGCAACAGATGTGCCCGAGTCTGCGTGTTCCAAATGACAAATAATTTCGAGAGCGAATATCTGCGTTGCGCGGAGTCCACATGCTCAAAGTTGAGATCATTCATATCGGGCTTGCCACTTGCCCTGTGGGAAGCCGAAGACATATTGATGATTCTGCCCTCCCGACTCTTTCTCAAGCTCGGCAGCAACAACTCATTGAGCAAGAAAGGAGCCATCACGTTCAACGCCATCGTGATTTCAATCCCTTCGGCGGTCTCACGACGCTCTTTGTCGAACACAGCCCCAGCGTTGTTGATGAGTACGTCGAGATGATCAAAGCTCTTCTCGAATTGCGTGGCCATGTTCTTAATTGCGTCCGGCGAAAACAAGTCCGCGAGGAGATAGTCCACTTCCTCATTCCCAGTGGCCTGCGAAATTTCGGCAACTACCGCCTTCGCCTTCTCCGCGCTGCGACCATGCACTATAACGCGGTTCCCCGCCGCCGCCAGCTCCATCGCAGTGGTCTTGCCAATCCCGTCCGTGGCTCCCGTGACTAAAATGATTTTCTTTTTCATATCTACCTTTCATAACTGATTAATCAGTTTATATTGAGAAATATCAAAGGATAAATTCCGAATCACCTACTCAAATCATTTCTTGAGTGCCCGCACCACCATCGCACACACCTGGTCGAGCTTTGCCCCACCTAGCGTAGGATCATCCGCCAAAATCAGCACAGGTACGGTAAAGAATGCCGCAATGCTCTCCTTTGGAGCGTCCACATAGTCATTCGCCGTACTTATCTGCTCGTAAAGGTTAAGCAAGGGTCCCGCCGTCTCGAGACCCGCGTGAACGGCCTTTTCGTCCAATTGTTCACGATTGCTCCAGAGTGCATTGACGAAACGAGCCTCACGAGGATTCTTCTGATACCGCCCCACCGAAAACCGCACGGCCGCAGCAATCTTGGCATCAAGGGTACTTTGCTTCGCAACGGTTTCAGCCAGACCGTCGTGCAAGAACGCCTTTTCCTCTTCATAGATGCGGCTGAGCATATCGACCTTACCGCTGTAATACACGTAGATAGTTGCCGGACTGACACCCGCCCTCTTGGCTACTTTCGCCGTCGTTAGGTTTGTGAGACCATCGTCTGCAACCAGATCAAGTACGGCATTCTTGATAGCGACAACTTTCTTTTCATCCACAGTACGCATGCACTCACTATAACTGATTAATCAGTCAGTTACAAATCTCATTTCTAATCTCAATGCATAATCGCTGACCAGATAGATTACCTCACTCGCCAAACTTGCGGCAAGGGGCAATTTGACTCACAAGTGTAACCAAATTGATACGAATTTGATGATTGAGTGAGTCGAATTACCCCGCAGCACGTTACTACCCGTCGCACTCACCTTATGCACGTGAGCCCTTTCCAACTGCGAGGCGCGCCCTCAGGAAGTCTGTCAGATCCGTTGCGGGCCTGCCCATAATGCTTTCGTAATCACCGCTGACTTCATCAAGCAATCCCAACGCCCCGCCCGCGTACATGGAGGCAAGCATGTGCCCCTCGCCGCCTTCGTTATACAGCCGTCCGAATTCATCACTGAATACCGGCGCATACCCGATTTTGTGTCCCGACACCTCCGACAGAACAGCGGCGAGTTGGGGCATGGTGTAGCTGCGATTTTGCGTAAGCGTATAGATGCGACCGTCTTCGCGGAGTTCGGGAGTCACTGCCACTTTTGCAAAGGCCTTCGCGCTGTCGATGAGACTGACGAAGCTCAACGCCTGATTTTCCACAGGATAGATAACGTTGCCACGCTCGACGAGTTCAGGAAGATACGGGATCAAGGGATCTGCGTAGAGGGCGTTGCGCAGAATCGTATAGCGCAACTCAATGCTTGCCAGCCGGCGTGGAAGATACCCGTAGAAAGCACTGAGGTCAAAGGGATTGTTGACCTGATCGGCCATGAAGCCCATTGCGATCACGTGCCCCACCTGCGCGCTTTCCGCTGCCGTGATCACGTTCTCAAGCTCTGTGACGCGGCTAAAACTATCATGACTCTTGCTCGCAATGTATATCAGAATGTCAACGCCAGAAAACGCCCTTGCAAGCGAGGCTTCATCCTTGAAATCAATCGGGACAATGCCATACCCAGCCGCCGCGAGCGCCTTCGCCTTACTCGGAGTGTGCACGCCCAAACGAATGTCGGAAGCAGACGCCAACTTGCCTAACTCTTTTGCAACCGCGGAACCCAAGTGTCCGGTTGCACCTGTCACAAGATATTTCATGCCCTCACTGTATCCAATGCAACGACATGTTAGCCATAGTTACCGCGTCATTGCGAAACTGGAGTCGATGAGATTGCGGAGATCCTCGGGATGGTCGAAGTCTGCGAGGATAACGCTGATCCAGTGCTCCTTCGACATGTGATAGCCGGGCAAGTACCCCCTCTCGCGCCGGAGTGCTGAGTTGAGTTCGGGGTCGATCTTGAAATCGGCAATATCGATCTCTTCATCTGGATCTCTGCCGTCGCCGGCGAGTCCCACCTTCTTGCGCGGCACATTCATGATGAGCCCAAACCACTTGCCACCGGGATGCTTCAGCGCTGCGTATCGCGGAAACTTCGCAAACGAATACTCCGGCTCCACCCCAAACTCGCTGCGCACAAAGTCAATCAGTTCTTCTCGCTGCATGATTCTCGCCCGTTTTCCTCTGAGAGAAATGGATTTGCCCTCAACCCTACTTCAAGGCGTAGCTTGTCACTCAGCGCTCACACCAACCGTCGTGCGAACACGAAAGGACTTCATCATTATGCAAAAAACATTCTCTTTTGACAGTGACCTCACAGTCAACCGCCTCGGCTACGGCACCATGCAGCTTCCCGGCAAGGGAATCTGGGGCGCCTCACCCGACCCCGAGAACGCCGCGAATGTTATCGTCACGGCCATTGACAACGGTGTGAACTTCATCGACACCGCCGATTCCTATGGACCGCTGTATTCGAACCTGTACTTGCGTGAGGCCTTGCACCGTCGTCCGACCGCAAAGGTCATGGTCGCCACCAAGGTAGGCCTCACTCGTCAGGGTCCAGATATCTGGACTCCGGTGGGCGCACCCGCCTACTTGCGCCAACAGGTGGAGCTGAATCTTATGACCCTGGGTCTTGAGCGCCTCGATTTGCTGCAGCTGCACCGCGTGGACCCCAATTACCCTCTAGCCGACCAAGTGGGAGAACTTGCGGCGATGCAAAAGGAAGGTAAGATCAAGCACATTGGTCTTAGCCAGGTGTCCGTGGCACAACTCGGGGAGGCCCAGAAGATCACGCCGATTGTCTCCGTACAGAATCTCTATAACCTCACCAACCGCACCGATGAAGACGTCCTTGATTACGCCGAAGCCCATCACATGGCTTTCATTCCATGGTTCCCGCTCGCTACCGGCAAGCTCGCCAAGAGCGACGAGCTCAAGGGAATCGCCGCAAAGTACGATGCCTCTCCCGCCCAGATTGCGCTGGCGTGGCTGCTTCGCCGCTCTGACGTCATCCTGCCGATTCCCGGTACCAGTAACGCCGACCATGCGGTGCAGAATATTGCCGCATTGAAAATCGAACTGAGCGATGCCGATTTCGCGACGCTGGATAGGCTTGGGCGATAAGAGGTAACACACGCACGGTTTTCGACCGTACGAGGAATCCCGCTGAACGAGACGTACTTGTTCAGCGGGATTCTCGCACATTATGCAAACGGGACTTACTTCTTGTCCGCGTCCAGAAGCACCGTTCCCTGAGCCGGATTGTGATCAATGGCGCCGATCACTTTGTGTGGCACGTACAGTTCCTCGAGATCAGCAATATCATCCTCAGAAAGGTGCACATTCAATGCTCCTGCCGCATCGTCGAGATACTTCGCCTTGGTCGCACCGATGATTGGTGAGCCCACACCCTTTGCCCACAGCCAGGCAACGGCAACTTGCGCCATGGTGGCGTGATGCTTCTCGGCGATTTGGCGCACGCGCTGGGTGATGCCGAGATCCGATTGTTTCGTGTGGTCATATTTGCCTCGAGCCACTACATCGGTCTGGGAGCGCACCGTATCCGTCTCCCAATCGGGTCGAGCCAAGCGGCCTGCAGCAAGTGGGCTGTAAGGCATGAGCATCACGTTGCTCTGCTCGCAGATGGGGATGAGTTCACGCTCGTCCTCGCGGTAGAGCAGGTTGTAGTGATTCTCCATCGCCGAGAAAGGCGTCCATCCGTTGTCCCTGGCAGCGAGCTGCATGGCGGAGAACTGGTAACCATACATTGCCGACGCCCCGAGCGCACGAACCTTACCGGCCTTCACTAATCCGTTGAGCGCCTCCATGGTTTCCTCGATGGGGGTCTCGTAGTCGAAGCGATGAATGATGTAGAGGTCAAGGTAGTCTGTGCCGAGTCGGCGGAGCGTGCCGTCGATTTCGCGGTTGATGGCCTCCTTCGAGAGTCTGCCCAGGTTGAAATAAACCTTTGACGCGATGACGACCTTGTCGCGAGAGGTGAGATTTTTCAACGCACGACCCACGTATTCCTCGCTTGTCCCAGCCGAGTAGACGTTGGCCGTGTCGAAGAAGTTGATACCGAGATCAAGCGCGTGCCCAATGACCTGCTCGCTCTGCCCGGGGTCAAGAGTCCAGTCGTGCATGGTGCCGGCCTTGCCGAAACTCATGCAGCCCACGCATAACTCTGACACGTCAATGCCAGTATTACCTATTTTCGTGTAGTTCATACTTGCAGCCTAAACCTTGGAGCGAGGACGAAGGCAAATATTCCCATGCGCCGTCATATGTTATTTGCAGCGTCCACCATAGCGTTCGGCACTTATCGATACAGTCTTTCGAAAGCCTTGCCCAGCTGAGACTCAGCACTTGCGAGAATTTCGGACGACTCAAGCGTCGCGGTTCCCTCCGCGCGCACCAGCCCAACGTCGCTGAATCCCATCACGTCTGCGAACATGGCCTTCAAATAACGCGGAGCAAAGTCCATGTGCTCGTAGTAGTCGTGTTTGGTATAGACGGATCCGCTCGCGATGAGCACAAGCGCGCGGTAATCATCGGTCATCAAACCCACTGACGCCTTGCCGTTCTCAAGCGGTTGCGCAATGTAGCGGAAGGTCTGGCGAGCAATGAGGATGTTGTCCAAATAATCCTTCATGCGCGAGGTGACATTGAAATTGTGCAACGGCGTCGCAATCACAATACGATGGTGACTCTTGAACTGCTCCAGAAGCACGGAGGATCGCCGGTAAGCGAGAGTTTCAGCTTCGTCGAGCTGCTCGCCCGCCGCCTGCTTCTCCCACACCGACCACAGCTGACCTTCCTCGATGTGCGGAATGTCACTGTCATACAGATTGAGAACTGTGAGATCCGACATCGCAAAACGGGACGCGTACTCCTTCAGGAATCGCTCCTGCAATTGATTCGAAAAATGAGAGTCGTTCGCGAAATCGGGATGGGCGTTGATCAGCAGCGTTTTCATATTTACTAACTTCTTTCTTTGTTGATACAGTAAGTTTCACACCCAAAGGTGCCACTTTGCGGCACCATTTAAAAAAGATTTTAGGAATTTTATGAATAAAGCGGCACGGCTCAATCAGGAACTCATTTTCCTCGGGAATAAGACGGAATTCAGGCTGCGCGATCTCATGTGCGAATTCACCATCTCAAAGCGAACCGCGCTGCGAGACATTGAGGCGCTGGGAGCGATGGGACTCCCTTATTATTCGGAACCAGGGCGCAACGGCGGCTATCATCTCGTGAATCAGGTCATCCTCACCCCAATTCACTTCAATCTCGACGAGATCCGGGCAATCTTCTTTGCCCTCAACGCCATGTCATCGCTGTCGAGCAATCCGTTCGAACGGTCGTATACCCATATCCGTGAAAAGATGCTTGCCACTCTGCCTGCGCTCCAGCAAGAAGTTGTTGCCAAAATGGAACGCTTCGTCTACTTCTATGCCACAGCGCCAGTACGGCAGGTCACCGATCTGGGCGTGATTCTCCAAGCAATATTGGAGAGCAAGATTGTGGTCGGAACAAATACACAGCCCCGCACCGCTCAGAAAATCCATCTCCAAATCTATGAGCTCTTCTATCGCGACGGCATCTGGTTCTGCAGCGCACAAGATACGGAAAGGAACCGCTGGGAAACCTACCGCTGCGATTACCTCAGTAACCTGAGTCTGGAGGATCCCCGCGCCGACGCCCTTTCTCTGGGCGACCTCAAAAAGATGCAGGATACGTACGAGGCGACCTATCACAACGTACCTTTTCGCTGTGCACTCACTCCGGGAGGCAAGGAGCACTTCCTGCGCAACCACTATCCCAACATGCGGCTCGAAGAGAACCGGGATGGCATCTATCTAGTGGGAGGCTACAACCAGAAGGAACTCGACTACATGGCGCACTATCTGCTCTCGTATGGAAAGGACATGCACGTGGAGTCACCGTCACAGCTGCGCGACGCTTATCGCAACTTACTAAAAGAGATACTGTCACCCTACGAGAATCACGCAGAGCAATAGTCTTCACGCCGTCCGCGCGTGATTGCAGTCACGCGCTGTTTCTTAGTCGCATCGGTAAAATGGTCACGCACACGACGCGGGAAGCGAGCGACCACGCTATCTTCAGCATGCCCGCCGCAGAGCGCCTTGTCTTCGATCAGTTCATCGGCCAGTCATATGGCCAATTAGGCCCCGAGGGACTTCGCCCGGCAGGCAACTACAACTTGGAGACGCCGAGCGACGCCGAATATTCAGCGGCAATTCCCGTCGCTCATATCTGAGCACGCATTCTTGCGACTCTGAACAAGCGCGACGCTAAAGAAATCCTTCACGTAAAAAGGGCGACAGACTCTGTGTCTGTCGCCCTTTTACTACCCCTCCCAAAATCACTATTCGTCGAGAATGCTGACCATTTTTCGCATCAACGACAATAATTTTTCAAGATCAGAGGCACCCATCTCGTTAACAAAGGCGACGAAAGCGTAACTGAAGTCATCACTCGTTTCCTTTAGCTGTTTCTCACCTTCTGGAGTGAGAGCCAGCACCAAGTTGCGCCGGTTCTTCGCATCGGTTGTGCGTGTAATCAATCCCCGTTTCTCTAAGGTCGTGGTGCACTGCGACACGGCAGCCTTAGTCAATTGCAAATCCAACGAAATCTCGACGGAACTCTGCTCATCTGCGATGCCCCGCAAAATCAGCAGATCCGTCAGCCCCAGCACATGTTTTTTGCCGCGGCCGAACTTCGTGTTGATCAGATTCTTGAACTGGAATATCGTTTTCAAATACGCTGCTTCAATGTCAGTGGTCATGCCCTACTCCTACTCGAGAATTGTCTCGTCAGCTGTAACCTGTGCCAATGCTAGGCTCTGCTGCCATAGCTTTGCTTGTGCCGCTTTATCGTACGAGGCGGGCGAACTGGCAACGATATTTCCACGATCAATGTATTTGCCTGTCACTCCGTCATAGCTCTCACTCGTAACAGTCTCCGCGAGCTGCCTGCCAGACTGCTCGGCACTCCCATGACGGCCAATCAAATAGGAGAAAGCGTTCATGGTCGCCTTCATCACACGATTGGCACCGGAATCACCATTCAGGCCCGTGGACGTCATCAGTCCTGGGTTGAAAGCATTCACCGTAATCTGCTTATCCGTTTGCGCTGTCGCCTTCTCAGACATGCTGTATGCAGCCATCAAGTCCAATAACTTCGACGTGGGGTATCTCAGCAGCGCATTACTATCCGTAGCTGGATGCGCGAGCGGCTCGATGTCGGTGAAGCTCGGCGCAGGGAAGGGGAAGAGTTTTGGCGGATTATGCGTATCGCTCGACACGAAGACAATGCGACCTTTAGCGACAATCGAGCCAAGCAATAAGTTCGCCAGCAGAAAGTGCCCGAGGTAATTCACCCCGAAAGTAGATTCGAAACCCTCTTTCGTGTAACTCGTCTTTGTCGGATTCACACCCGCGTTGCATACCAACGCATAGAGAGGAGGAAGATTCGACTCTTTGAAGTCCGCCGCGAACTTGCGCACTGACTGGAGCGACCCCAGATCCAAAGTGCGCGCATGAACATTGTGGTTGCCGGTTTCCGCAATTATTGTCTCGGCTGCAACGGACGCCTTCTGCTGATTGCGACTAGCGATGATAATTGTGTCGTTTTGCCATGCGCGAGCAATGCCCAGCGCAGCCTGATATCCGAGTCCGGAATTGCCGCCTGTGATGATGATTGTGCGTTCAGTCACGAAGACCTCCTTAGTTAAGTACTTAATAGTTTAATACTTAACCAAGGAATCGTCAATTTCTTTCTGAACCTCTCCGCAGCTCTGGCATCAGTGCCCAGCGCCACTCACCGTCCGGCGCTTATTTTAAGAACGAAAATCCCCGCCGCTTATGAGATTGTGTCTCATTGTGGCGGGGATTTTCGCTAGGGCTTTACTCCCATTCGATGGTTGCCGGCGGCTTGCTCGTCACGTCGAGCACCACGCGGTTGATGCCGCGGCACTCGTTGGTGATGCGGGTAGAGATGGCCCCGAGCACGTCGTAGGGAACGCGTGACCAGTCGGCCGTCATAGCATCTTCCGAACTCACGGGGCGCAGCACGATGGGCGAACCGTAGGTGCGCTCGTCACCTTGGACGCCCACCGAGTGGACGTCGGCCAGCAGCACTACCGGGCACTGCCAGATGTCACGATCCAATCCAGCCTTGCTGAGCTCGTCGCGAGCAATGGCGTCGGCACGGCGCAGCAGATCGAGGCGCGGCTTGGTGATCTCACCGATGATGCGGATACCGAGGCCAGGGCCCGGGAAGGGCTGACGCCACACGATGTCGTCAGGAAGACCCAGCTCCGTGCCGATGGCACGCACCTCATCCTTGAACAGGGTACGCAACGGCTCGATGAGCTTGAAGTCAAGATCCTTGGGGAGTCCGCCAACGTTGTGATGTGACTTGATGTTCGCCGCACCGTCTCCGCCACCGGATTCCACGACGTCCGGGTAGAGAGTTCCCTGCACGAGCCACTTGACCTTGGTGCCCTTCTCTCCCGCTGCCGCCACGATTTCTCGCGCTGCCTTTTCGAAGGTGCGAATAAACTTTTCTCCGATGATCTTGCGCTTGCGCTCGGGTTCGGTCACTCCTGCCAGAGCATTGAGGAAGGTCTCGGAAGCGTCTTCCGTGACGAGCTTGATGCCCGTGGCTTCCACGAAGTCGTGCTTCACCTGTTCTACCTCACCCTCACGCAAGAGACCGTGATCCACGAACACGCACGTAAGCTGATCCCCGATGGCACGATGAACCAAAGCGGCCGCAACAGCGGAATCGACGCCACCGGACAGGCCGCAGATCACTTCGTCGTCGCCAACCTGCTCACGGATCTTTGCGATTTGATCCTCAATAATGCCTTGCGGATCCCAGTTATTCTCAATGCCCGCATTCTCATGCAGGAATGTTGAGATGAGCTCTTGGCCGAGAGGAGTGTGCCTGACTTCGGGATGCCACTGCACCCCGTACAGCTTCTTGGACTCGTTCGCCATGGCGGCAACCGGGGCACCATCCGTATGAGCAATGACCTCGAATCCCGTTGGCGCCTCTTTTACAGCCACGCCGTGGCTCATCCACACAGACTGGTCTTTCGGGGAGCCCTCGAGCATGGCTGTGGAATCGGAGATCACAGCCTCCGTCTTGCCATACTCGCCGAGAGCCGCCTTGTCGACGTCGCCGCCGAGCTCGTGGGCCATCACCTGGAAGCCATAGCAGATTCCGAGCACGGGAACGCCAGCCTCGAAGATCTTGGGATCGAGCCCGGGAGCTCCCGGTTCGTACACGGATGCAGGACCGCCAGACAGGATGATGGCCTGCGGCTTCTTGGCGAGCATCTCATCTACAGGCATCGAATGCGGCACGAGCTCCGAGTACACATGCGCCTCACGAACCCTGCGCGCAATGAGCTGGGCGTACTGCGCTCCGAAATCGACGACGAGAACGGGACCTTTGTCCATTTTTCCTCCGTAAGTGGTCATGTACTGGCCGGGCGGCCGTAGAGGACCTCTCTAAGTGAGCGTGAATATAGCAATTATGCCGATTTGTTCCGACATTGCGACTCTCTCAGCAGAACGGACAAAAGATAACAATTCTTAAGATTTTTGATAGATTTTGTTACTTTCTTCACTGTTAGTAGAACGTGCCAATCGGTGTTTCGCCTTGCATTCCAACGGTTCCGCTAAGTGACATCGCACATTTAGCTATTAGAAGGTGCAAAAGTCTCCTCATTCCCATAAGATAGGGGGCGATTGGAACGCAAGAGTCCAGACCGACACAGAGTAAGTGATCTATCGGATTCAAGACGTTCCGAGAACAATAACCGATCGCACAAAAGTGCAGGAGAACAAATGACGAATCCTGTTATCGGCACTCCTTGGAAGAAGCTTGACGCTCCCGTTTCTGAGGAAGCCATTGAAGGCATCGACAAGTATTGGCGCGCTGCCAACTACCTGTCCATTGGCCAGATTTATTTGCGTAGCAATCCTTTGATGAAGGAACCGTTCACGCGCGAGGATGTCAAGCATCGTCTCGTCGGCCACTGGGGCACCACTCCCGGTCTGAACTTCCTCATCGGACACATCAACCGCCTCATCGCTGATCACCAGCAGAACACCGTGATCATCATGGGACCCGGCCACGGCGGTCCTGCAGGAACCTCACAGTCTTATCTCGACGGAACGTACTCCGAGTACTACCCGCAGATCACCAACAACGAAGAGGGCATGCAGAAGTTCTTCCGCCAGTTCTCTTACCCGGGCGGCATCCCCTCCCACTTCGCACCTGAGACCCCCGGTTCCATCCACGAGGGTGGCGAGCTCGGATACGCGCTCTCCCACGCTTACGGCGCCATCATGAACAACCCCAGCCTCTTCGTCCCCGCCATCGTTGGCGACGGCGAAGCTGAGACTGGCCCTCTGGCCACCGGCTGGCAGTCCAACAAGCTCGTGAACCCCCGCACCGACGGCATCGTTCTGCCGATCCTGCACCTCAACGGTTACAAGATCGCCAACCCGTCGATCCTCTCCCGCATCTCGGATGACGAGCTGCACGAGTTCTTCCACGGCATGGGTTACGAACCCTACGAGTTCATCGCTGGCTTCGACGACGAGGATCACCTTTCGATCCACCGCCGCTTCGCCGACCTGTTCGAGACCGTCTTCGACGAGATCTGCGACATCAAGGCAGCTGCCCAGACGAACGACATGGAGCGTCCGTTCTACCCGATGATCATCTTCCGCACGCCCAAGGGTTGGACCTGCCCGAAGTTCATCGATGGCAAGAAGACCGAAGGCTCCTGGCGTGCACACCAGGTTCCGCTCGCTTCCGCGCGCGACACCGAAGAACACTTCAACGTCCTCAAGAACTGGCTGGCTTCCTACAAGCCCGCCGAGTTGTTCGACGAGAAGGGCGCTCTGCGTCCCGAAGTCACCGCGTTCATGCCCAAGGGCGAACTGCGCATCGGTCAGAACCCGAACGCAAACGGTGGCCGCATCCGCGAGGATCTCAAGCTCCCGAAGCTCGACGACTACGAGGTCAAGGAAGTCAAGGAATTCGGACACGGCTGGGGACAGCTCGAGGCAACTCGTCGTCTGGGCGTTTACACCCGCGACGTTGTCAAGAACAACCCTGACAGCTTCCGTATCTTCGGACCTGACGAGACCGCTTCGAACCGTCTCTCCGCTGCCTACGAAGTCACCAACAAGCAGTGGGATGCCGGTTACCTCTCCAGCCTGGTTGACGAGCACATGGCCGTCACCGGTCAGGTCACCGAGCAGCTCTCCGAGCATCAGATGGAAGGCTTCCTCGAGGGCTACCTCCTCACCGGTCGCCACGGCATCTGGAGCTCCTACGAGTCCTTCGTTCACGTCATCGACTCCATGCTCAACCAGCACGCAAAGTGGCTGGAAGCAACGGTCCGCGAGATTCCGTGGCGCAAGCCCATCTCCTCGATGAACCTCCTGGTCAGCTCCCACGTGTGGCGTCAGGATCACAATGGCTTCAGCCATCAGGATCCGGGCGTGACGTCGCTCCTGCTGAACAAGACCTTCAACAACGATCACGTTGTCAACATCTACTTCCCTGTGGATGCCAACATGCTCCTCGCTGTTGCAGAGCGCACCTACAACTCCACCAACCAGATCAACGCGATCATCGCTGGCAAGCAGCCTGCTGCTACCTGGGTCACGCTCGACGAGGCACGTGCAGAGCTCGAAAAGGGCGCTGCAGAGTGGACGTGGGCTTCCAACGTCAAGAGCAACGATGAGGTTCAGGTTGTGCTCGCCGCCGCAGGCGACGTCCCCACCCAGGAACTCATGGCTGCTGCCGACAAGCTCAACAAGCTCGGTGTCAAATTCAAGGTCGTCAATGTTGTGGATCTGCTCAAGCTGCAGTCCACCAAGGAGAACGACGAAGCCCTCTCCGATGCAGAGTTCACCGATCTGTTCACTGCTGACAAGCCGGTTCTGTTCGCCTATCACTCCTATGCACATGACGTGCGCGGCCTGATCTACGATCGCCCGAACCACGACAACTTCAATGTCCACGGCTACAAGGAGCAGGGCTCCACCACCACGCCATACGACATGGTCCGCGTCAACGACATCGATCGTTACGAACTCACCGCCGAGGCACTGCGTGCCGTCGACGCCAACAAGTTCGCCGCCGAGATCGACAAGCTGGAGAAGTTCCGTACGGATGCCTTCCAGTTCGCCGTCGACAACGGTTACGATCACCCTGACTACACCGACTGGGTGTGGCCTGGCGTCAAGACCGATCTGCCTGGTGCCGTCAGCGCAACTGCTGCGACCGCAGGCGACAACGAGTGATTATTCTCAATCACTAAGGTCGTTCATAAAGAACCCCTCTGCTTTCGGGCGGAGGGGTTCTTTGTATGCAACCAGCAGAACGGATTCCCATCTTCATCCTTACGGTGACGAAAAAAGCGGCTGGACCAGATCCTGATGAATCCGATGTCCAACCGCTTGTTGTAGGTCTTTCTCATGGAATGCTCATACGTTGTTGAATGAGTATCAAGTACCTACAATGTCACCGCCTTCTCTCCTCATGGAAAGAGAAGCAGCAATCCCGAAGTTCGGTCCGGGCAAAATGAAAAGCATGAAATTACTCACTTTCTCAGTTCTCTCTTCCTTCCGAACGAGTTCAAGCTGACCGATCGCACAGCAACTAAAACTTGCAAAGATGAGAACATACATGCCAGTAGAAAGGTCTGGAATTTCACGATTTTCAACGATGACACGTCTTAAATGGTGAGCGGCTCCCGAATGGTAGAGAGCTCCAAGGCCTCCTCCAATACGGAGATGAAAGCCTCTGGTTTGTGAGCAAACCGCCCCAGGAACAAACCATCGACCGAGGGCCACAGCTGCGTCAGAAGCCCCGGGCCTGCCGACCCTCCGTACAATACTGCAGCATCCTCATGCGGTGCTACAGCCTCCTTGAGACGGGAGCACACTGCAGTCACATATTCCGCAGGAGCAGGGTTACGGGCGCCGATGGCCCACAACGGCTCATACGCCACCCACAGAGGAGAAGACTCGTCAGTGCCCACAGCCTCACGAATCTGATTGAGGCATATGTCAACTGCCATGTCCGTACCCGCACGCTCCTTCTCTCCCACGCAGAGCAGAGGAGTCAAGCCGTTACGCCACGCGGCGTCCACCTTTCGACGAATCAAGGCCGGCTCCTCATGAAACAGCAGCTTCCTCTCCACATGTCCAATCTCTGCCACGCTGGAGCCCAAGTCTGCCAAGTCCGTTCCCGATACCTCGCCGGTAAAGGAACCTCTGTCGTCCGCACATATATCTTGCGATCCCAAGCGAATCCCTGCGGGCAACACAATGTTCCCCACCTCGGCAATGCTGAGGAAATCAGGCAGGACTGCCATACTGACGTTCCGCTCCTTGACTTCCTTACGATCGAGATCATTGAGAAGGCGAACGAGCGTGCGGCAGTACTCCAGCGTCTGCTGTCGCGTGAAATACATTTTGAGACTGAGGGCCACGACGGCCATGAGAGATCCTCCTTGAGGAATACGGTTATGCCTTTTCTTCTTCGAACTTTTTGATGCGTTCTACCTTCGGAGCGCTTCGAGAGTTGGGATCGAAGGAACCGCTGAGGTAGGCACGCATGAGCTCTTTGGCCGTGTTGGGCCCGAGAACCTGAGCTCCCATCGAAATGAGGTTTGCATCATTACTCAACGTGGCACGTTCCGCCTGATAGATGTCAGCAACGCAGGCGCAGTAGGCACCCTCGACCTTGTTGGCGGCAATGGAGACTCCGATTCCGGTGCCGCACAGTAGGATTCCGCGATCCTCCTCCCCTGCGGCGACTGACTTTGCCACGTTGATGGCAACGTTGGCATAAATGGGATCCTCTGAGGGAAAATCAACGACTTCGTGGCCGAGACTCTTCGCCTCTTTCATAAGTACTTCTTTGAGATCCGTAGCATTGGGATCACAACCAAAAGCAAGTTTCATGGCACTTTCTTCCTTTCTGATTCCCCGTTCACCGAGCCGCGAGGAGAGCTTCCTTCTGAGCTTGTTGCGCAGCGACTTTCTCTTTGTGATCGAGCTGCATCTTTGCGTAGAGAGATGCCACTCGGGTCGCTTCAATCATCGAATTACCCTGAGCGATTCCCTTTCCTGCAAGATCAAAAGCTGTCCCGTGATCCACAGAACTGCGCATGAAGGGCAGGCCCAGAGTGATGGTTACGGCCTTTTCAAAATCGAGTGTCTTGCATCCGATATGACCCTGGTCGTGATACATCGAGAGCACGCAATCGCTATGGCCATCAAGATCCATGGCGAACACAGCATCTGCAGAGAGCGGCCCACGCGCAGCAATTCCCATCGCCTGTGCATCTTTGACAGCAGGCGCAATATCGGTGATTTCCTCAGTGCCGAACATGCCGCCTTCGCCCACATGAGGATTAAGGGCTGCAACATCGATGGTGGGGTGCTCGAAGCCGAGCTTCTTGAACTCAGTATTGATGTTCTTGATGAAGTCGAGAATACGGTCATGATTGGCGAGATCGCAGGCCTCTCGCAGCGACACATGCCTGCTGACGAAGAAAACGCGCAACTTATGAACATTGAACATGGTCAATGCGTATTTGGAGTTCGTCAAGGCCTGGTAGATCTCCGTATGGCCGATGTAGGGGACGTTCGCTAGCTTCAGCGCTGCCTTGTTGATCGGGGACGTGGACACGGCATCGATCTTGCCCTCCAACCCCAGCTCAATGGACTTCTCCAGGTAGGAGTATGCACGTAGAGCAGCGTCTTTCTGGATTCTGCCATATTCGATAACGGCGTCATTAGCACAATCCGTTTGAAGAAGGTCGATGGTTCCCAGCTGATATTTTGCTTCGGAGGGATCGCTGATCATATTGAAATTCAGATCCGAGATGCCGAGAACTTTTGCCGCTTGCTCAAGACTGTCCCGATGTCCAATGATGAACGGATCACAGATGTCGTAAACTTTCTGGCTGCGAATCGTCTTGAGTACAATTTCAGGACCAATCCCCGCTGGATCTCCGAGAGTGATTGCCGTTACTGGCTTCCTCGTACTCATACTGTCTTCTCCATTTCGATTGTTTGATGAATTCTGTTCACATCGAACAGACGATTAATTGCTTGGACTGCAGTGATGTCGTCACCTGTAAGTCCGCCTTTGCACACCACCGGGATACCGTCGAAGGGACCGCCCACGATCTGCGACTGGTCGACCTGAGGAATCACATAATCCGTGAGCCTTATTCCGTCGGCCCCGATCGCCTGCCAGACACGTACTACCGTGTCTCCACCGGTGAGGTAAAGCCCCGAAGTACGCTGAGGCCCCACAACATCGCACACGAGCCGAGCCAGTTCGCCCAGACGTTGCGTCAAGAGGTTCGAAGCCTCATCAGCCGGCAAGCCACTGGCGCTCTCCAGCTCCTCTCGAGTGGAAGCCCGCTCCCCTGTGATGGCCGTGTCAACGGCAAGTATTGCCACACGAGGTTGCGCATCAGAGGTGAAGGCTTCGACGGCTTCAGCCACCACACGCGCATTCTCTTCTGCAACAGTTTCCGGGTGGGAAGAGATCAGCTTCAGGGGATCTGCCAGGAACGCGACTGTCCTTGGTTCTTTGAGGAGGCGCTGCATCTGGATCTGAGTGACGCCAGTGGCGCTGCCGGCGACGACCATTACAGTTCCCTTGTCGTCGCTGCGGCATTCCTCACGCACCGCTTGGCATACGTGGTCATGAGTCTCAATTGCTCCTGACGCTACCGCAAGGCTCACCGTGAAGGGGCCTGGATCAACAGCTACAACTGGTCTCCCCAGTTTCACGACTGCTGATGCAATAGTGTCAACATCATCAAGAGTCACGGCGTCAATCACAAAGATGCGCGAATACGAAGCAAGCATGGTGCGCATCATGGCTTCGATTTCAGTCACTCCACGTTTCACCACATCGAGAGAAACATGTTCAACGCGTTCGTGAAATTGAGATTGCAGCAACGTAGGAATGTGCGCTTCATGCACTGGCGTGCGAACATCCCGCACCACGGCAGTGTCAGTCAGGAGGGTGGAATCAATGAGCGAGTACCCATCGAGCACAATTTTCTTTGATTGCGGCATGGATGCCACAATGACGGCTATGTGATTCTTGCCAAGCGCATCGAGCATGGCGTCTACTTCGGCACCGATGTTTCCTCTCAACGTCGTATCAATGCGCTTTGAGAATTGTGTCACTCCAAGCTTCTTGAGCTCTTGCGTTGCAGCGAAGACGGAGTCATATGCCTCCTGCGCCTCCATGCACCGTGAGTTCGAGCTGACGATGACCGCAGGATTGCGGCGATCTGCGACCTGCGCCACACGCTTATAGTCGTAAAACAACGTGGGAGTTGTACCGACTCGCGCGAGAAGCGCCCCAACTGTTGTGCCGCCAGTCACATCGTCTGCGACAATACCGATCTGTGTCATACGATCGATCCTCCTTTATCGATTGCTCGCCGCGGCAACGGGCTCTTGTGAAGAGACCGACGCCGTAGTCTCGGAAGTTGCATCCTTGCCACCGACTTCGAGACGGGAGCCAGGGCGGAATTCACGCAGTGTGAACAGAATGACGAACGCTGCAACAAGAATAAAAACAAAGTAGCTGAAGGCCATGGTGTAGTTGCCAGTGAGATCAAGTACTGCACCCACAATCATCGGCGAGAAGAATCCTCCGAGATTGCCTCCACTGTTGATGATGGAGATGGCGAAGGGGTACGTTTTCGTCGTGGTCATGTTCATAGCGATGGAAGTGAAAGCGGACCATCCTATGTTGAGGAAGAATCCAGTGAAAATGAGCACCAAGGCTAGAAGCAGTGAATTGTCCGGCGTGACGAGCAGCAATCCCATCATGACTGCGGTCAAGAGCGCCGTCAGCATCATCGTTGGCTTGCGCCTTCCGTGGAAGACGCGATCAGAGACGACGCCACCGAGAAGTGCTCCCACAAAGCCGCCAATATACGGCATTGCAGACATCCACCCCATAGAAATCACATCGTATCCTCGCGCTGCGTGCAAATAGCTGGGAATCCAGGTAATCATTCCATAGAGAACGTTGTTCATGCAGAAGTAAGCAATCGTAACGCCCCAGATGTTCCACGATTTGAGCACTTCACGGTTAGTCGAGAAGGGCTTTGCCTTTGTCAAACGAATGATGCGGTCAAGAATCCCCATATCGCCAAAATCTTGCGCAGCCGCGGCGGCAGATCCGCTGTCGCCCTTGATATGGTCGAGTTCTGCCTTATTGACGTGTTTACTCTGCCATGGGTGAGAACGCACCACCAGGAAGAAAACGACCGCCATGATGACCCCCGGAATGGCCGACACCCAGATGAAGACCTGTCGCCACCCATAGGCACTGGAGATGTGAGTCGAGAGAATGGGGGCAATGATGGGAGCCAGCATTGTCGATGCGATGTAGACACCCGTCGCCGTTCCCTTTTCTTTGAAGGGGAACCATGCATTGATGGTGGATGTCATGCCAACGGGCGTCGCGCCTTCAATAAGGCCGAGGCACAATCTCAACACCAGGAGCATCAAGGCTCCCGTTGTGTGCCCAATGAGGAAGGTAACGATGGCGAATCCGAGAATTGCAACCGACACGATGGTCCTCGTGCCTTTCTTTCCCATGACGAGCCCTGCCGGGATCTGCGAAATCGCATACCCCAGGAAGAAGAGGGAAGAAACGGCGCCGGCGGTAAAGTTCGAGATCTCGAATTCTCCGCGCATCATGGGCAAAATGGTGCCGATATTCGATCGGTCCGCCATGCAGATGACGTAACCGACGAATATGGTGCTGAGGACTACCCAGCGATAGTGACTACGCCTCGCCGGTAACGTGTCTTGCGGTTCTTGTGACATACGGTCCACTCCTTTGTGATTCCACATGGCTGTTATTGGAAAACGTATCAACTTCGAAGAAGATTCATAAACGGAAAACATCGAATTGGGAAAATGTGTCATAGGATTGTTTTTGTGTTGACACAAAAGAACGATTCACACACGGGTGCATCAGAAGAAACCACGACCGAATACACAGGGTCGCGTGCTACGAGAGAGCGCATCGCCGACGCAGCAGAACTCTACTGGAAACAGGGACTCAAGATCGAACTGGTGGCCCGCAGACTCAAAGTGTCTCGCTCTACAGTTTCTCGATTACTCGCCTTGGCTCGCGCGCAGCACGTCGTCGAATTCACGATTCACAGGGAAAAGGATTCCACGGCCGAACTTCAGGAACGCATCAGAAAACGCTTCGGTGTGGCCGTCATCGTTTCAGAGACGTCAGAGTCGGCCGATTCCAAAATGCGCCTCATGGAAGTGGGCCGAGACGCTGCTGCGTGGCTGGCCACTCTCATCACGCCGAATATGACCATTGGGGTGGCCTGGGGGCGCACCGTGGAATCCATATCGCTCCATCTCACGACGTCGCCGCAAGACGGCATCAAAATCCTTCAGCTCCATGGGTTCGGCGACTCCGTTCTCTACGGCGAGAATTACGTGACACAAGTTCTCACGCGCTTCAGCAACGCCTTCAACGCCCCGGTCTACCTCTTCCCCGTTCCCGCAGTATTCGCTTCCGAAGAGACACGAAAGATGATGTATGAGGAGCCTAGCATCAAACATATGCTTTCCATGAGAAAGTCCCTTGACGTCATCATCACTTCGCTTGGAACCTCCAGCGGCCCCCATCCTTCCCCCCTCTTTCGTTCTGAGGGAATCAGCCCAAAGGACATCGATGAATTGACGCGCGAACATACCGTTGGCAATCTCGCCTCCCTTTTCTTCCGAGAAGACGGAAGCACCGGATCCATCTCCGTCAATAAGCGTTCCACCGGCTTGCCCCGGCAAGAGTTGCTCCGCGTTCCCATCCGTATCTTTGCAGTCGCCGACATGGAAAAAGCTGCCGCTCTCAGAGTCGCGCTCAAAGCTGGGTTCATCACCCACCTCATTGTGGACAGAGACACCGCGAAATTAGTGCTCCAAGAATGACCATAAACGCTGCCGCCGCTTTCCATCTAGCCGAACATGTGAGAAAGCTCACACGTTCGGCCGTGTCATCACAGTCAGCAAACAGAGTAGTCGTCGCTCTCTCATATTCCACGACCCTTGCACACGCTCCACAAGCCTCTGCTCATTCCGCTTTCGTCTTTTATGGCTTATTCATCGGGTTAGACCGTTAATAAAAAACAGGCAATATAATCATATTGAAGCATTAAAAAGAGAAATATGTCGATGTGCGAATTCTCTTTTACCCCGAATAAGGCCCACAACGAGCGCCAAATGAAAGCTGCTTCCTTATTCTTAGTGTCTCCTTGCGGCGATAGACTGCCAACTGTTCGCAGGACGCAGAAGCCCCAGCGAAAGTCATGACCGCATGACGATGACGCCACGCTGTAGTACCAAGGAGAATCCATGGAAATCGCTCCATTGCACGGAAACCGCACACCTGACCGCCTGTATCTTTTCAGCCCCGAGGGAGGCGCAGGACGCGACACCGTGGCCGTAGGCCTTCTGAAGTCGCTGTCCACAAAATTCTCCTCTCCCAGCGTTTTCCGTCCGGCAAGCGCACACGGCGAGCACACCACGGATCTTTTCCTGGCCGCTGCCCGCGCCTACGAAAAGACCTCTGGCGCTAATGAACACCATGAGGCTCATATCGGTGTCAAGCCGCGAGAGATTCGCGAGAACACTGCCGACGCACGCCTGGACATCGTCACCAAGTTCTATGAGTCCGACGACCTCAAGAAGGCCGACTACACGCTCATCGTCGGCTCCGATTACACCCCTGTTGCCTACCCGGGCAAGATGCTCAACAACTCGCTCATCGCCGCCGACCTCCAGTCCTCTGTCATCGTGACGGTGGAGGGAACCGGCCGCACCGCCTACGAACTCTCGGAGACCATCAAGGCCTCTGTCGCCGCCGTCGAGGGTACCGGATCACCCGTTGTTGGCGTCTTCGTGAGCCCCTGCTCCCCTGAACTCAAGGCCGCAGCCACCGCTGAACTCAAGGATTACGAGCTGCCCGTATGGTACGTTGCCGACGCCGAGGCAGCAGAACTCGATACGGACGCCGCGATCGTGGCACAGACCTCTGCCTATGAATCCGCAGTGGACGACACCGACGTGCTCACGGCCATCGCCTCCTCCGTCACCACCGTTGTGACGCCCGCCTGCTTCCAGTATTCGCTGCTCGCCATGGCAAAGTCCGACAAAAAGAAGATCGTGCTGCCCGAGGGCGACGACGATCGCATCCTCCAGGCCGCAGACTACCTGCTCTCCCGCGATGTGGCAGACGTGGTCATCGTCGGCGAAAAAGCCGACATCCTTGCCCAAGCAGAAGGCCTCAACCTCGGCTCTGCCATTGCGGACAAGGCGACCTTCCAGTCGATGAACGACAAGACCGTCCTTGATCCCATGATCGAAGAGCTCGTCAAGCTGCGTGGTCACAAGGGCATGACGCCCGAGAAGGCAGCCAGCACTCTGCAGGATCCCAGCTACTTCGGCACCATGCTCATCCAGCTCGGTTTGGCCGACGGCATGGTGAGCGGCGCCAAACACTCCACCGCAAACACGGTGCGCCCGGCTCTGCAGATCATCAAGACGAACCCCGACGATCACCTCGTCTCCGGCGCCTTCCTCATGTGCATGGAGGACCGCGTGAATGTGTTCGCTGACTGCGCCATCAACCTCAATCCGAACTCCGAGCAGCTCGCCGAGATCGCTCGCCAGTCCGCACGCACGGCTGAAGCCTTTGGCATTGATCCCGTCGTCGGCATGCTCACCTACTCCACGCTCGGTTCCGGCTCCGGTCCTGACGTTGACCTCGTCACCGAGGGCGAAAAGATTGCCGAAGAGAACTACCCAGATCTCAAGGTCGTTGGCCCCATTCAGTTCGACGCCGCGTGGGATCCGGTGGTTGCAGAGAAGAAAGCAAATGGCAACCCGTACGCGGGTCACGTCAACACGTTCATCTTCCCCAGCCTCTCCGCCGGCAACATTGGGTACAAGGCAGTGCAGCGCACCAGCGGCGCCGTGGCCATCGGCCCGGTGCTTCAGGGCCTGCGCAAGCCGGTGAACGACCTGTCCCGTGGCGCACTTACACGCGACATCGTCAACACCATCGCACTGACCGCCATCAGCGCTCAAAAGTGACGCACGACAGTACGCGAAATTTGTGAAATAAGACCATTCGGCGGGCGATGCATTCATGCGGATGTAGCGTCCGCCGAGTAGTCTCAATACAGGAAAATGATCCCACAAGGGCAGCGCTATGCATGCGATTGCCCGGAAATTTAGATGGAGGATGCCCCAATGGCGCAAACCGTCCTTGTCATCAACGCTGGCTCAAGCTCAATCAAGTACCAGCTCGTTGACCTCGAATCCGGAGAAGGCCTCGCTTCTGGCCTCGTCGAGAAGATTGGTGAACCGATCGACGGCCACTACAAGCACGAGTACAACGGCGAAAAGCACGAGCTCGAAGAGAAGATTCCGGATCACGCAACCGGTTTGAAGCGCGTGCTCGGCTTCTTCAAGGAATACGGTCCGAACCTGCAAGAGGCAGGCATCGTCGCCGTCGGCCACCGCGTTGTTCAGGGCGGCACCACCTTCCCCGAGCCCGCACTAGCAACCGACGCCGTCGTCGCGAAGATCAAGGATCTCGCTGTTCTCGCACCGCTTCACAACGGTCCCGAGGCAAAGGGCATCGAAGTCATGAGCAACCTCATGCCCGACGTTCCCCAGATCGCAGTGTTCGATAGCTCCTTCTTCAGCAAGCTCCCCGCTGCCGCGTCAACCTACGCGCTCAATAAGGAAGTTGCCGAGAAGTACAAGATCAAGCGTTACGGCGCTCACGGCACCAGCCACGAGTTCATCGGCGGAGTGATCCCCGAGTTCCTTGGCAAGCCCGCTGAAGGCCTCAAGCAGATCGTGCTGCACATCGGCAACGGTGCTTCGGCGTCCGCACAGGTGTCCGGCGTCCCGGTGGAGACCTCCATGGGCCTCACCCCGCTCGAGGGCCTCGTCATGGGCGGCCGCACCGGTGATATCGACCCGGCGGCAGTCTTCCACCTCATTCGCAACGCTCATATGGACGTAGACCAGCTCGATGAGCTCTTCAACAAGAAGTCCGGCATGATGGGCATGACCGGCTTCGGTGATCTGCGCGAGGTGCACCGCCTCATCAGCGAGGGTGACGAGAATGCAAAGCTCGCTCTCGACATCTACATCCACCGCATTGTCAGCTACATCGGCAACTACACCGCTCAGATGGGCGGCCTCGACGTCATCACATTCACCGCTGGCGTGGGTGAGAACGACGACGTGGTGCGCAAGGGCGTTATCGACAAGCTCGCTCCGTTCGGCGTGAAGCTGGATGAAGAGAAGAACGCGACTCGCAGCCACGATCCGCGCATCATCTCCACCCCTGATTCAAAGGTCACCGTTGTGGTGTACCCCACCAACGAGGAACTCGCCATCGCGCGCAAGTCCGCAAAGATCGCCGCAGAAGGCGACACTTACGGCCACAAGTTCAAAGCCTGAGTTTCTTTATATGGAAAGAGGTGATCAGAGCTTCCAAACAAGCTCTGATCACCTCTTTCCATGCCGCGCACTCTGCCGTTTCAAAAAAGATTTATATCATCGGCAATTCATTAACGCCGTATAACCTCGAACAGAATACGGAACAATATCAGACTCCAAATAATGGATGATGAAATCTTTGTCAATGTCGTTGAAGATAAGCCGATAAGTGTCAAATTCGGTCTTTCTTCCGACCACAAAAATCCGCCTGGCACTGTTCATATTTTCTTTCATGCGTTGCAGTAATCCATGTACGACACCTGAAGTTAAGACCCCTTGGAAATACGAATGCTTATCGATAGAGGTTGCATTCGAATATACTTCCATCGTTCTTACTCCATAAAGAGCATGGTTAATCCCATACTTTTCACATTGATGCGAACCTAGAAGTACCATCTCTTCATTAAAAGAACCATCGATGCCCTCTGACAGCGCTCCTCCTAGAATTGTGTTCTTTATAATTGCTTCTCTCAGCTCACCACTCATATTAGAAAAAATATCTACGATCTTTCTATCCTTAACAAAGACAATTTGCGTATGACTCCCCGTGAGAATCACGGTGCAATCATTCAAGGAAGAGTTCCCCTCAATTACGCCGAAAACCTCGACCTCTTCTCCTCGAATCTGTTGAATCCTCGTAGCTTCTTCTGGGGTTGCTACACCATTACTACTATCCGTCTTCACTCCAGGTACTAACCAAGTTCTTATCGGGAAGATGGGGTTTTTCAGCAACACCAAAGATTTTTGAATATCAACTTTTGAAACTGGAACGGCAAGATGTGGAACCGTCTGGATGCCATCCCCACTTGTAGCCATTCCAGAAATGCAAGCATGATCTATCTGTTGTGGATAAAGTCCCCTATCAACGAGAAGTTCCTCAAATAAAGAGACCAGGGTATCTCGCAAAATTGAATGCGAGCGCTCCATTGACGTGTTTCGAGCTCCTACGTGTCTACTCTTCGAAAGAATAACTTTGTAATCTTTCAGAAGATATGCACGAGTATTGGTAGTACCTGTATCAAAATAAATTGAGTACATCATTCCTCCACAAATCAGGAGTTAACAGTTCCCAGAAGTTCCTCTGCTTGCTTTCGCACAAGCTCCGCATCAACTACACCTTCCTTATTTCGGGGGAAGAGCGCCGAGCCAATTCCCAGACAAAAAGCTCCCGCATCCAAGAACTGACGGGCATTGTTCACGTCCACTCCCCCAACAGCGCTAAGAGGAATGCCAGGCAAAGGGCTCAAGATTTCTTTAAAATAATGTGGACCTAAAGACGACGCGGGAAATACTTTGACAATATCTGCCCCCAACTCGTAAGCTCTCCAGATCTCACTAGGAGACAACGCAGCAGGAACCGAAATAAGTCCAAGCCGTTTGGACTCTCCTATAACTTCATCAACAGTATTTGGAGAAAGAATAAATTCTGCTCCCGCATCGGCAGCCTTATCTACCCCTTCAACGGTCAGGACAGTCCCAGCGCCAATATGCATATTCGGTATGCCTAAATTGACTGCACGCTGAATTCTATTTGCATTGTCTTGGGCCGATTTGAATCTATTAAACGCTATCTCGACAAGATCTATACCAGAATCGTGAAGGGACTCAATTACCGGACTGATCTGAGCGTCCGGAAGATTACGCAATATCGCAATTACTTTCTTTTCCTCAATGATTTGAAGCTGCATTTCTCACCATTCCAATTCAGAGTCGTAAAATTTAACCTCGTTGTTAACCGCATCTCACATCAATGCTTAATTTATTTTATAGATTTATAGAATTTTTGTAAAGTGTCTGATATTCTTTAATTAACCAAGCGTGTGGACACAGAACAGGATTTGAACCAGTCAAAGACGACCTCCGCAGACACATGCTGGAAAGCAAAATTAAATCGCAATAGCAAAAAATAAAGACCAGTCATTGAGCAAGGAGGCTCTAATGGTCCAAGCAACACAGGTGTCTGACTCTAGTATAAAAAAGGACACCAATCAGCATGGCGGGCGGATGATCGCAGCTGGGGCGATCGGCACCCTCATCGAATATTACGATTATTATCTTTTCGGTCTGGCATCGGCTGCAGTTTTTCCAACCGTGTTCTTCCCAACAGATAACGCTGCCGTGGGAACAATGCAATCCTTTGGAAGCTTTGCCGTAGGATTCTTGTTACGTCCTATTGGGGGTCTCGTATTTGGGCATATTGGTGACCGCTGGGGAAGAAAGACCAATCTACTTATAACTGTTGTAGGCATGGGTATCGCCACAGCAGGAATTGGTATGATCCCCCCTACTGAAAAGATAGGTATTGCCGCACCTATCATTCTTCTCATTTTAAGAATGTTCCAAGGTCTTTTTGTAGGCGGAGAAATGGGCGGAGCAGCCTCTCTCGTTACTGAACACGCCACAACTGGGCACCGCGGATTATTTGGGGCCTTCCTCATCAGCGGCGCAGGCATTGCCAATGTATTCTCCGCGGGCTTTATGTCAACTT
Source organism: Bifidobacteriaceae bacterium (assembly GCA_022651005.1). Taxonomy (GTDB): domain Bacteria; phylum Actinomycetota; class Actinomycetes; order Actinomycetales; family Bifidobacteriaceae; genus JALCQC01. Next base: position 249,406 of record JALCQD010000002.1, on the reverse strand, counting down.
TGGCCGGTGGAGATCATGGATTCTTCATGACTTGGGGCTGGCGTATCCCATTTTGGTTCGCACTGCTTCTCGCAATTATCGCCGTTGTATTAAGAGAGAAGATCGACGATTCTGACGAGTTCAAAGAAATGCAAAAAGAGGAACGTGAAAATGGCAAAAAGAACATGCCTTTTAAGCAAATCCTCCGACATCCAAAGAACGCTATCCTAGGCATTTTGATCGGACTTCCACAGAGCATTGCTGGCTACATCATCCTGACTTTTGGCGTTTCATACGTCATCACGAAAGGCGTCCCAGCCCAAGTGGGCTTCATCGGAACTCTCATCGTGGGACTCTTCCAGATTGTCGTCGCGCCCCTATTCGGAGCACTTTCGGACAAGATAGGCAGACGAAAAATCTATATTGCAGCTTGTATCTTATTTGCCGCATTAGTCTATCCGACATTCAAACTGTATGAGACACAAGTTCCTTGGCTCATTTGGCTGGGCATGGTCATTGGATTCGCCTTCCCCGGTGTCGCTATGATGGCCACACTTCAAACCATGCTTGCAGAGATGTTCGACGTTGAAGCTCGCACTACGGGTATCAATATTGGCTATCAATTGTCAAACACACTTGGCGGCGGATTTGCCCCCCTGATCGCTACGGCACTGACTTCTTCATTCAACAGTATTTGGCCGGTCATTATTTATGTAACCGTCATCGCCATCCTTGGAATTATCGGCACTGCATATGCATCTTTCAGACCGGACACCAAGAACGCTGACCGCCTCTACTCTCTAGAATAGTTGGCGAAACTACCACGACACGACAATAAAGGGACTCGGAAAATCTGATTACAGTTTCCGAATCCCTTTATTGTTATGTATCTAATGCATCCGACCGAAGCCTCTACTTACCCGCCACATTCGACTCATTAAGATAAGTATACGCAGTGACCCGAGAAATCCCCATTCTCTGCGATACAAGATCGATGGCACGCTTTACCTGGAACACTCCCCTCTCATCGAGCAATCGCATAATCTGAGTTCTATCTTCCTTTGTCATCATGGCAGGCGGTTTACCGATGGAATCAAAAGCCTCACTAATCATTCCGTCTAAAACTTCGCTAATATCTGGGGCAATAATCTCCCTCGCGTCTGACTTTTCCTTACTGTCACTCGGGGGAAGCAGCTGCTCGAGAGAGAACATTGCCTGTTGCATCGGCGTAAGATCAACGTTCACACAGAAAGCTGCAATTATCTTCCCTTTACTGTTCCTGTAATATACAGAAGAGCTGCGCAATTCTCTACCATCCGCCGTTCGAGCTTCATATCCATATTCATCATGATCCCGTTGCTCATCTCTGAAGAGCTCAATTCCGAGGTTCGTCGAAGGACCTCCGGCAACTCGCCCCGTAACTTGCCCGTTTACAATGGCGAACACAGTTTTGCTGAGATCGCCTACAGACAAATCATGGAGCACTAATTCACAGCTTGGTCCAACCGCAGCAGATACCGCTTGCATCACGGGCAGCATAACTTCGCTTAGTTCTTTTACCGATTCAAACGTTTTCCTACCAATTTGTGAGTTTAGGGAATCGATCACGCCAGAGAAGGAAGATGACATCCAAACCACCTTATTTTTATGACAAATAGAGTTTATTAATCATATCGCATAAATACTTAACAAGTTGTAAACTATCAATATTTTTTGTACAATCATTTATGGGAGAAGCGTTCTTCAATTTATTCCCCCACGATTCAAAGTCGAACCGGTAATTATTGGCAAGTTAAAGGAGCACAAACTTATGTCAACGAAGTCAAACCAAACGACGCTTCTTAGGGGCGGTACCGTCATTGATGGACTCCAGCCAATTTCCAGACGTGCAGATCTTCTTATCAGAGACGGAAAAATTATTAAGATTGGAGAAATTGAAGCCTCAGAAGCTAATAAAATTATCGACTGCACAGGACGTCTTGTCTTCCCTGGGATAATCGATGCACATTCCCACACCGAGGGCGTCATTTTTGACAATAAAGTTCAAAAGGGCCTACTGAGACAAGGAGTGACTTCCGTCGTCACCGGCCAAGATGGTGTCTCTTACGCTCCAGGTACAGGAGAATGGGAAAGCATGTACTTTGCTGCGATCAACGGATCTCATCCAACCTACACAGGCGGAGGCGTTGACGCACTTTTACATACTTATGACGGAACTACCCCAATCAATGTCGGCTATTTAATTCCCTCTGGAACAATCCGGCATGAAGTAATGGGAATGGCCGAGTCGCCTGCGACAACCGAGCAAATTAAACAGATGCAGGAACTTATCACTACCGGCTTAAGAGAAGGCGCCTTAGGGCTTTCATCCGGATTAGATTACGTTCCAAACAGGTTTTCAAATACCGAGGAAATTGCCAAAATGTGTGAACCTGTCGCACTCTTTGGTGGACTTTACGTTTCACATATGCGAGGTGGCTACGAGAAGAATGCTGCTGCAGGTGTCGATGAAGTGGTGAATATTTCTCTCCGAACTGGTGTAAGTTCACATATTTCTCATTTTCACACCGAAGCTTCGAATGCTTGGAATATTTTATCTGAGGCTCAGAAATCTGGAGTTTATTTAACCTTTGATATGTATCCTTATACGAGAGCAGCGGGAATAATGGCAATGTCACTGTTGCCTCCAGAATACAGCAGAATTCCCGTGGAACAGGCAATCTCACAGCTATCTGATCCCTTACACAGAGAAGAATTGAGGGAAAATTGGTTCCCACATATTCAAGATAATCCAAGCCTGGGAGCTGAGTGGCCATCCATGACTACTGTTATGCATACTCCTTCAGAAAAGTGGACTTTCAGCGAGGGAATGACTCTCGAGAAAATTGCCAAAGACCTCAATAAAGATCCAATCGACATTGTCATGGACATGTGTGCCGACGGGAAGATGCAGGTGGGTGCAGTCATTGCCGTACAAGACCAGAGACCTGTTAGCAACCTCTCTCACCTTTTTTCACACCCTGGCTTCTGCGGTGGCTCAGACGCAATCTATATAGGCGGGCATCCCCATCCCCGTGCATATGGTACTTTTGCCAAATTCCTAGGAACTTATGTCCGTCAAACACATACTTTCACTTGGGAAGATATTGCTATTCATCTTTCAGGACAACCAGCAAGGCGCTATGGACTAGCAGATAGAGGAGCTCTTCGTCCCGGCTATGCTGCAGATATTTGCATCATTGATCCAAATACCGTCCAAGATAGTTCAACCTACGAAGATCCAATTCAGTTTGCTGTGGGGGTTGATGACGTCTTTGTAAATGGAGAACAGGTTCTCATGAACGGTGAACTCACAGGGGTCCATTCTGGTACAGGACTTCGCAAGAACGCAGTTTCACACTGAATTGAATTAATAAAATCAAAAGATTGGAATGCTATGACGAACAAAAAAACCCTGAAATCACTAAATGCACCGACTCCTGCAGGACCATATAGCCATGCGGTTATCACAAAAGATTCCGTTTATACTGCCGGCTTTGGACCTATCGATCCTAAGACGGGAAAAGTCGACGGTGATGACATCTACACACAAACACTTAGAGTGCTAAATAATATAAAGACCGTTCTCAATGAGTCGGGAACCGATATTTCAAACGTCGTAAAAGTAACAGCATACTTGCAAAATTTACAGGACGATTTTGCTGGATTCAACAAAGCATATGCAGAAGTATTTTCCTCGGATTACCCGGTACGGACCACAATTGGTGCAACACTCTCAGGTATTCTTGTCGAAATTGACGCTATAGCAGTGCTCTGAAAGGCGAAAAATGAAAGAGAATTTGCATTCAGACTCAAATAAATCTTTCCCGCCGAGTATCGAAGCAGAGCCGCTACTAGGCGCTCAAGAAAGTTCACTGACCGTGAGAGACCTTTGGACACCAACATTCGTGTTGGCGAAAGACAGAATCGAGCATAATGCAACATGGATGGCAACCTGGTGTTCAGGCCTCAGCGTCGAACTGATGCCACACGGGAAAACTACCATGTCTCCAGAATTGTGGAAACTGCAGTTGGAACGAGGAGCAACTGGAATTACGGTGGCTACACCCTGGCAGCTGTCTGTTGCTGTCAGTCAAGGCATTACCTCTATACAGCTTGCTAATCAAGTCACAGATCAAAAGGCTATCGCCTGGATAGCTGGCGTCAAAGCACATGCGCAAGCAGAAGGGAAAGCGCTTCACATCTGGTCGTGGATCGATGACGTTAGGACCGTAAAACTTGTAGAAAACGTGTTGAATGACGCTCCCACATCATACAAATTGGACGTTCTCCTCGATCTGGGAAGAAAGGGGAAAAGAACAGGAGCCCGCTCCATTATTGAAGCTATTGAGGTTGCCAAAGCCGTGCATAAATCTCCACGATTACGATTAGCTGGTGTAGCTGGTTACGAAGGCGCTATCGTCAACGGAAGGAATCCCGCGACCGAGGCGACCGTGAAGTCCTATATAGAAGATATCGTGACACTTCATCAAAAGATATCCAGTTTTTACGACACAAACGATGTTCTTGTGAGCGCTGGTGGATCCGCGTTCCCGGACATCGTTGCTGGAGTCTTCCATGAGGCGATTACCGATCGTAATATTCCCGAAGCTCGCTATGTATTGCGATCAGGCACTTACCTGATTCATGATGATGGTTTTTATCACCGTATGTCACCATTTGATAAAAACGGGTTACTTCCGGCAGGTCGTGGAGTTACACGGATCGTCTCTCAGCCAGAAAGTGGATTAGCCCTTTTGGACGGAGGTAAAAGAGATTTTCCATATGACGAAGGATTCCCGATTCCCCTCTACTTTCAGCGATCGGGCTCCGACTATGCGGAAAAGATCTTTTCAGATGCAGCAATATTTGCAATGAATGATCAGCATGCGTTTATGCATTTTGACGAAACGCTACATCTGTCGCCTGGTGACCTAGTATTTATCGGACTTTCCCACCCTTGTACTATGTTTGATAAATGGAGAGACATTCCACTTGTTGATTCATTCTCACAAACTAACGGTATCCCTGAATTAAAAACTGCTGTTAAATCATTCATCCATACCGATTTCTAATAACTAGCGTGAAGGGGCACTTCAAATGTAAGAAGTGCCCCTTCACGATGAGAACATAAGCTGAATTACGATTCAACAACACTCAATAAATGAAAGATAACCAAACGGATAAGTCCCAAGAATAAACAGGTAATGTTTTCCTATCAGAACCATTTATTAAGTCCCAATATCGCATATATTTATCGTCTGTTCTCACAGATTGACTAGAGCTCAATCAGCTTACATCTTCTTGCGGTTCAGAATCGGCCAACTGAGCTCGTAGAGTCCCGCGGCAAGCACAAGACTTGACCCAATCTGCGCAAACACGTTGCCAAATATGATCAGATGGAAGAGCCACATCTCAGCCGCCCTCAGCGGAGCAATCGGCGTAAACACACTGATTATGGCGATGAGAGCCACATCGGCGACCCAACCGTACCAAGCCGTCCGAGCCATAGTGAGCGTATGGGCAAATGCCTCGACCAGCAGCAGGAACACGAATAGCTGCATGAAGGCCACAAGGGGACCGTATCGATAGAAACCAAACGTATTGACCATGTCGAGCATGGTATCGAATTTTCCTGAGGCGAGTAGTGTCGAATCAACCATCAAGTGCCACAAATTGCGAAAAGCGCTGAACCTGCTGCAAGAATCACGTAGACAGGAATGCAACCCCAGAAGAAGTCGGCACGCTGCGCGCCCAGATTCAAAGTCTTGCACAAGTTTCGGGCGGGTATGAGAATTGCTGCGAGAAGAGGGAGCAGGAAGATGATGTTTCCAGTGGTGAGATTCCCGTTCTCTATTGATGCAGGCAGGAAAAGGAACACCGGGGATTGTATGAAGACGGAGGCAAGGCACACACCAGTTGCGATGTAGACCGGGATGAGCCGCCGCAATTGGAGCTTTGTCTGCGCCCAAGATGTATTCATTGACGTATGCGTGGGCGTTCTCATTGGTTACCTCCACGATGTTGATAAAGAAGTCTTCCAGACCGAGGCGGTCAAGGGTGACGCCCTCCGGCTACTCGATGCGCTTGTCGTAGATGTACGCGGCCATCACGGAACCGATGGTTGTTGTCCCGATGCAGTTGAGACCGTCGATTGCACTCTTCACTGCCGTTATCGAGCCAGACAGACTGTAGGCATGCTCGTCAACGTCGTTAATATCGGTCTGAAGCAGCAGGGCGCCATTGTTGATAATGACGAGCTTTTGTGCCACCTTCTCAATTTCGTCAATGAGGTGCGTGGAAACGATGATGATGCGCGGGTGCGCTTCATAACTTTCCACCAAAAGATCGTTGAATTACTTACGCATGATAACGTCGAAGCCAAGCGTGGGCTCATCGAGCAACACGATTTTTGCGTTATTGGCCAGCGCGAGGATGGTGTTGAGAATCGCCTTCATGCCGAGTGAGAGCTGCTTGAGCTTCTTGTGAGGGTCGAGGCCGAACTTCTCGGCCATCTCTCGCGCAAAGTCACCGTCAAAGGTGTCACGAAGACCTGCTGCCATCGTCAAGAGGTCACCGATGCGCATATTGAACTGCGTCGCCATGCTCTCGATGAAGTTGACATTCTCAGGCATATGGTGCGTGGACACAGTGGAGCTGCCAACAGCGATCATGCCCTCACTCGCTTTGATGTAACCCGCCGTGAGCTTCATAAAGGTCGTTTTTCTAGTGTCGTTCTTGCCAAGGAGACAATAGATTCCAGACTCTGAAATGCTGAAGTTGAGGTGATCGAGAGCAGCGGTCTTACCGTACCGTTTCGTCACATTGTGGAACTCAATCATTACCGTTCTTCTCTTTCTGCTCAATCAAATGAATCAACTCATTCTTCGTGACTCCAAGAACATGCGCCTCCTCGACAACCGCTTTAAGTGTCTCGTTGAGGAACACCTCCTTGCGCCGCTTCGTTATCATTTCCTTTGCTCCTTCGGCCACGCACATTCCAATACCCGGCTTCTTGTAAAGCTCCCCCGCGTCAGTCATTTTGCTGATCACCTTGACGGCCGTTGTAGGATTCACAGAATATAGCTTGGATATCTGAGTCGTTTAGATGATGAGATCATCGGTTTTGTAGACGCCCATAATGATGTCACTTTCGATGCGTTCTTGGATTTGCATGAACATCGGCTCATTATCGCTCACGATTCACCTCCAATTGATTGGCTATCGAGTTAGTGACTTAACTCATTAACGAATGATTATAGTAATTTCTCGCTTTTGGCAATCGCCCCACCTATCGAGTTCTGCCCGCTGATTTGCTGGACGCCAGCCGTGCGATCTCACGCGAGAAAGCGAGAAACCACACCATGAACAAGAGCATCGAAAACCTTTCAATAAACGTCAGGGCGAGTGCACCGCGCATCCACAGAACACCTGCGATTGCGGTCACTGCGACAATGAGGTCGCTCCCAACGTACATCCGCCTCGAAAGATGCGGTGCCAGCCACGGCAACGCCAACAGTATGAGATACATGGGGAACATCACGCCCTTAGCACACAGATCGTGCGCCACCGGATTGAGCGCATATCTGAACGCACCTACGCCGGAGAGAGGAAAACCGGAGAACGCAAACAGAATTACAAGAACAACTTCACGAGGAGAAATACCACTGCGCTCCTTGTTTCGCGTTCGCGCTTCCACAAGCATACGCACCGAGAAGAGTCCGATGGCAATCACGCATAACTCAGCACATACCAATGTGAGGTTAAACAGCGTTGCCGCAAAAGAAGTGTCATCCCCCAATCTAGAAAAGTTGTGGCGCCACCAGCTTGTGTTTTTCGTCATCAATTCGCCACCGTTGTTCCGGAAAACATCAGTACCGAGAGCAACGCTGCCATCAGCCTCGCGTCATGCAGCTTCACACGCTGCGGACTGTCGGAAGGGTTGAGACTCGCAGCGGCCCACACCACCATGCCACTCATTCGCGCCTGCGACAACACTCATATTAATCACCTTCAGTTAGTGGGTTATGGAGTTAATGACTTAACTCATTAACCTAAAATATAGCAACTTTAAAATTGGTGTTAATGAGATTATTAGAAGATAAAGCCCGGGGAAATGGGATACGATCCTAATGACACAAACGGTTCAGCGCGTACCGAAAAAAGAGGAGTTTGAGCCTTATGACTCAAACCGCTCAGTGTGTCCCCAAATATTCCAAAGCCGCCGACTGGAGCAGGCCGTTACTGGCCACAGCATTGCCGCCCCAAGGGCCAGGTTCACCGGCGCGAGAGGTGAAGGAGCCACCTGCCTCCAGCACAATGCGCACAAGCGCACCCATGTCATAGAGATCGAGTTCAGGTTCAGCCGCGATGTCAATCGCACCTTCGGCCACAAGCATGTACTGCCAAAAGTCACCGAAGCCTCGCACACGCCATACGGCATCGGTAAGATCCATGACGCGGTCGCGGATGCCTGCGTCCTTCCACCCGGAGAAAGATGAGAAGGAAATCGAGGCATCAGATAGCGACGAAACGCTGGAAACGTGCAGTTGCCTGGGTTCTCCCCCGTCGTATATCTTCCATGCACCCGTGCCCGAAGCGGCGAACCAGCGAGACTTCAGCATTGGCGCGGACACGCAGCCCACTACGAGCTCACCGTCGACTTCCAACCCTATAAGCGTTCCCCACACCGGCACGCCACGCACAAAGTTCTTCGTCCCATCGATGGGATCGAGAATCCACCGGCGTCCGTTCGATTCAACCTTGCCAAGCTCTTCGCCGTAGACGACGTCAGTGGGACGCTCAACGCCGAGAATCTCTCGGATGCGTGCCTCCGTCGCCTTGTCAGCGTCAGTGACGGGAGTATGGTCTGGCTTCTGCTCCACATGCAGATCCATCGCACCAAACCGCGCCGTCGTAATCGCATCGGCAGCATCCGCCAAGCGCATTGCCAGCGTCAGATCATCACGAAATTGCGAGTCAAGTCCTTGAAGGAACTGTTCAGTATCAGTCATGCTTGCTTCCGATCATTATTTTCCACACAAATATAGGTTTCAGAATAAACGCTAAACGAGCGCTGAGATACATATCACTGTGCAAGCATCGCCGTCCACATGCCCACAAAGTCAGGGAGCGTCTTGCGCGTCGTCTCGACATCAATGACGCCCACGCCCGGAAGTGCCAACCCTATCATCGCAGCAAAGGTCGCCATGCGGTGATCAGCGTACGTCTCCATGGAAGTTCCACGCATGGCATCAACAGGGACGGGCGTCACTCCGATCCCGTCATCCAGCTCACGGGCACTCCCACCGATACGGTTGATTTCCGTCACCAGCGCGAGCAGCCGATTCGTCTCATGTCCTCGCAAGTGCGCAATTCCCACCAAATTCGTCGGTGCGTCCGCAAACACTGTCAATGCTGCAATGCTCGGCGCGATTTCTCCGGCTGCCGACAAATCGAGATCACCGAGACCTCGAATCGCGCCTGCACCGTCTGCCGCCACCGTCAGCACGCGTCGTCCTGCCACGTCCACGGAATACGAAATCGACGCCCCGAAGCGCTCCAAAATATCCGGCAGCAGGGCACCCGGCTGAGTTGTGTGCTCCGGCCAATGAGGAACGCTCACCGAGCCACCCGCAATAAGAGCGGCACCCAAGAAAGGCGCAGCATTCGATAAGTCGGGTTCCACTACAACAGACGAAGGAAGCGACAGCGCAGCGGGCGTAACATTCCACTCCCCCCGCGCGGGCGATTCCACAGTGCCACCAGCGGCACGCACGTCCGCCACTGTCATATTGATATGCGGCATGCTCGGCAGCTTTTTGCCGGTATGCGTCAGATGGAGCCCTCCGGGAAGCCGCGAAGCAATGAGCAACAACCCCGAAATGAACTGCGACGAACCAGAGGAATCTATGCTCACCGAAGCGAGCGAATCTGGCAATACCGCTGGCGGCGTCACAGTGAACGGCAGACGTCCAGGCTCCCCCTCGTACTCCACACGCGCACCCAGTTGTTCAAGCCCCTCCAATACTGGCTTCATAGGTCGCACGCTGGCCTGATCATCACCTCTAAAATGCACCGGACCATCTGCGAATAACGCGAGTCCTGGGACGAAACGCATGACGGTGCCGGCGAGCCCACAGAAAACATCGGTGTCGCCGCTAAAGTACCCCGAAGCAGGTGGCGTCACGCGCACGGTTGTCGGCGCATCAAAATCCTGCTCAATCTCCACCCCAAGGCTTTGCAATGCCTTCATCATGAGCTCGGTGTCTCGCGAAAGCAGCAATCCGTGCAGAACTGTGGGCGTCCCGCCCAATGCCGCCAAAATAAGATAGCGATTACTCAGCGATTTGCTACCGGGAATCTCGACAATCGCGTTCAGCGGACGGCGAGCCAACGGCGCAGGCCACGCGGCGGCGGCATTCTGATTGGTCATGCTCTCTATCTTAGAGAGGCACCGAGAAGACAGTACGTCCGCGTTCCAAAAACACGTTCACATTCCAAAATACAGCAGCTTCCGAAAATACAGCAGGCTTTGAGCGATTAAGCCATCTCGTTTGAGATAATCGAGATATGACAGGTGACATGACGATGAGTATACGACCCGGCGCAATGTACCCTCTCGGTGCAACTTTCGACGGAGTGGGAACGAATTTCGCGCTCTTTTCAGGCGTCGCAGAGAAAGTGGAGCTGTGCCTGTTCACCACGGATGCCTCCGGCAACGATGTGGAAACACGCATCGAAGTGACAGAGCAAAACTCGCATGTCTGGCATATTTATCTGCTCGGCGTCCAGCCCGGTCAGCGCTATGGATACCGCGTATACGGCCCATACGACCCAGAACAAGGTCAACGCTGCAACCCGGCCAAACTGCTCCTCGACCCCTACGCCAAGGCAATTCAAGGCGACCTTGACGAGGATGAAAGCCTCTATTCCTACTACTTTGATGCCTACTCGAATGCTGACACCGACGACGTCGACGCAGATCCCTCTCTCAATAGCCTCGACTCCGCATCTCACACCATGAAATCGGTCGTCATCAATCCGTACTTTGACTGGGGAAACGACCGCCGCCCACACACTGCCTACAACGACTCAGTGATTTACGAGGCACACGTGCGCGGCATGACGACGCTCAATCCGCACGTTCCCAGCGATATTCGCGGAACCTACGCGGGCCTCGCCCACCCCAGCGTCATCGACCACCTCACCACGCTTGGCATCACAGCCATCGAGCTCATGCCCATCCACCAGTTCGTCAACGACTCGTTTCTACTGAAGAAGAACCTCAGCAACTATTGGGGCTACAACACCATCGGCTTCTTCGCCCCGCACAATAAGTACTCAAGTTCCGGGGAACTCGGCCAACAGGTCAACGAATTCAAATCCATGGTGAAGTCCTATCACGCTGCGGGTATCGAGGTCATCCTCGACGTGGTGTACAACCACACCGCCGAGGGCAATGACCTGGGACCCACGCTAAGCTTCCGCGGAATCGATAATCAGGAGTACTACCGCCTCGTGGACGGCGACGCAGCCCACTACTTCGACACCACTGGAACCGGCAACTCATTGCTCATGCGGTCGCCCCACACTCTCCAGCTCATCATGGATTCCTTGCGCTATTGGGTCACCGAAATGCACGTGGACGGATTCCGCTTCGACCTCGCCGCCACACTCGCTCGGCAGTTCCAGGAAGTAGACAAGCTCTCCGCCTTTTTCGACATTGTGCAGCAGGATCCCGTTATCTCACAGGTCAAATTGATCGCCGAGCCATGGGATCTGGGTTCTGGCGGCTATCAGGTAGGCGGCTTCCCCGCCAACTGGAGCGAGTGGAACGGCCGCTTTCGCGATACCACGCGTGACTTCTGGCGCTCACAGCCTGCCACACTGCCCGAGTTCGCCAGCCGCATTATGGGCTCCTCGGATCTCTATCAAACCAACGGCCGCAAACCCGTGGCCTCCATCAACTTCATCACTGCGCACGACGGCTTCACGCTCAACGACCTGGTGAGTTACAACGACAAGCACAACGAGGCCAATCAGGAGGGTAATCGCGACGGCGAATCCTCCAACAGATCGTGGAACTGCGGAGCCGAGGGACCCACGGATATCGCCGACATCACAGAACTACGAGCTCGTCAACAACGCAACTTTCTTTCCACCCTGCTCTTGAGTCAGGGCGTCCCCATGGTGTGCGGAGGTGACGAGATCGGCCGCACCCAGCGCGGCAACAACAACGCGTACTGCCAGGACAACGAGATCTCTTGGACGAAGTGGACCATCACACCTGCCCAGCAGGAAATCTTTGACTTCACTAGCAAGCTGATTCATCTGCGACGCAGCCATCCGGTGTTGCATCGTCGCCGCTTCTTCACCGGTCGCGAAGCGGGAGACATGAGCTCCACAATTCCCCAAGTCGAATGGTTCGATCACACCGGAGCCATCATGGATCGCGCCGATTGGGACAACTCTCATGCACTTTCCGTCATGGTATTTCTCAATGGTCACGACATTCCGGAACGTAATATTCTCGGCGAGCCCGTCATCGACAACGATTTCCTGCTCATTTTCAACGCCTATTCTGAGCCTATCCAATTCGTGTTGCCAGGCGAGGCATACGCGCATAAGTGGCGGCAAGACGTCGATACCTATCGTCCGACTGGACCCGAGATGAGTTTTGGACCAAGCTTCATGATTACCGCACAACCGCACTCGTTCCTCATGTTGGAAAGCATAGAGAAGTGACTCCCTGAGAAATCACTGAGGAACGTCTCCTCGCTCGATGCCTACTTGCTCTACTTCTCCACTTGGTCTACTTGCTCGGGGACAGCCTCGACGCGATCTTCTCGTTTTCACCGCCGTCGTATTTGAGCTGCGCGTACACACGATCAGCTTCGAGCGCTGCCACCTGACGCGAAAACACCACGAACCACGCCATGAAGAGGATCCACGTGATGGCCTCCACATTTGTGAGGGACGTCTGGCCCATCGTCCACATCACGCCCGACACGGAAATGAGCACCAGCACGAGATCGCTCATGACGAACACCATCTTCGACAACTGCGGCGCCAGCCATGGCAGAATCAGCAACAGGATGCACATGGGGAACATCATGCCGCGAGCGCAGAGGTTATGCATGAACGGATGGGGCGTATATCGAAAGATGCCAACGCCCGCCAGGGAAATCCCCGACAGCGCCAGCAGAGCCATGAGCAGATTGGTGCGCAGCCGGAAATGAGATACGCGTGCCGATTTTTCATGGGTGAGCCGGCGGGGCAGCCCTTCGCCGCTCGCCTTGTCCGGATCAGAATCCGCCTCCTCGCTCACGTCTTCGACGGTATCGTCTATTTCGCGCGGATCCACCGGGAGATGCGCGCGATGCCGCCACTCCACGTACTGCTTATGGGAGGCAAGCAGTTCGTAGACGGCGAAGTAGCTGATGATGATCACGCACACGCCCGCCAGAATGATGGTGACGTTGAACATGGAAGCGGCAAATGTCACGTTGTCTCCCAGCTGGGAGAAGTTATTATGCCACCAGTTGGGATCATCAGTGGTGAGGCCCGCAGTTCCCACGCCGGAGAGCACAAAGAGCGGTAAGAGACTCGCCACGGTCTTCGCGGTGAGCAGTTCGCCCTGCACGTAGCCAAAATATCCCATGATGCCGGCGCCACCCACCACAAGAGCCATGAGGTAGTCGCCGCCCAGTTGAATACCAATCATGGTGTTCACCACGTTGAGAACCACGAATGTCGCCAAGAATACCGTGGATCCATACACAACAGACAATGAGAGCACCTCAAAGAGCTTTCGCAGCGGCACGAACCAGCCCTTCGTTAAGCTCCACGAGCCAGAGAGACGCGCATAGCCCACGATGAAGGCCACGATGGCACACGCTGCCACAATGGCAGCGCACACAATGAAGATACGAGACGCCGTGAGCCACTGCGAAGGCGCGTACACAAAGTAACCGCGAATGGCGCCCCAACTGAGAACGGCCGCGATGAGGGCGCTCAAGAGACCGCCTGCCTCCGCTCGCTGTTGCCGTCCCATTCTGAATCCTTTCCTCGCCCTAATCCTCTAGCCTCTGATCCCTGCGCATCATCACCCCTACCCTACCCAGATGATGGAACGTCGAGAGGGTCTACGGAAGAAATATTTCAGACGTCAACCGTCTCGATGCGTGACACATCCGGACCGTTGGGACGAATCACATTGGTGAACAGCGTTACCACGAGAGTGCTGGTGAGGAGCGAGAGAAAGATCATGGTTCCCATGGAGTCGGCATTCGGATTGGCAAAAGACTTTGTTGCGAAAAACGCACCGAGCATGGAGGCGCACGTTGACAGGACAGACCCCATTCCCGTCTGCAGAAAACCGATGACTGCGGAGGCACTCCCCGCTATCTCGCCGTGGCGAGTGAGTGCAAGCGCAGTCGCGTTGGCAGGCACAAAACCCTGGAAGCAGAACATACCCAGCAATACGGCCATGAACAACCACATGTTGGCCGAGAAGAAGAAGCACACAATTAGCAAGCAGAAAGCCACAAGAAGCTGAAGCGGCAAGGCCCTGCGCAACATACGGACAGGGCCCACCTTGGGAACCATCGCGGCGTTGACCTGCGCGAACACCACGAGGCCAACGCCGTTGGCAGCAAAGAAGAGCGCGAATTGGAAAGGACTGAGGCTGTAGTGATCCTGCAGAATGAAGGAGATGGAGACAACGTAGGACATGATGCAGCCCGACGAAAATCCGGGAACCAGCGCGAGCGCAGCAAACGTTCCGTCCTTGACGAGACGCCCGTAATCGCGGAAGGAGGCGCTCAACGAGGTTGTGACTCGATGCCCCACACCGTTGGTTTCCGGAAGCACCAAGAGCACGGCGAGAAGCAAGGCCACACCCATAACCGCCAACACGATGAAGCACAGTTTCCAGCCACCCACCGGCACTAGGAAAGAGCCAATCGATGGAGCAAGCAGCGGAGACAGTCCAATGACGAGCATGAGGCGAGACATCATGGAGGCCGCCTGGGCTCCAGAGAAGCGGTCACGCAGAATGGCCATGGAGGCGTTGTTGAGAGCGGCGTTCGCCAGTCCTTGAGCGAAACGAAGCCCGATAAGCATTCCTATGGACGTAGAAAGCACGATGGCGATCGACAGAATAATGTGGGCTATGAGCCCTACGATGACGGGCACCTTGCGTCCATGACGGTCGGCGATGGGACCGATGATGAGCTGGCCGAACGCAGTACCCAGCATCATGAGGGTGATGGTGAGCTGCACTGTGGAATCGTTCGAGTGGAAATCCTTAGCCACTTGTGGCAAGGCGGAAAGATAGAGATCCGTGGTGAACGCAGGAAGCGCAGCAAGGGAGCCGAGAAGAATCACCCACACTGCCGTGCTTTTATTGCTTTTAGGTGCGTGCGCTGCAACGAAGAGGCCAAAGCGGCCCTTCTCCTGACGCGGTGCAATCGTCCCTAAATTCTCATCATTCTCATCTGTTTCCATTGCTGTTATTCTCCCACCACGAGCCGACGCTTTTGGAAGGGCTCATGCCTGCTCCTGATATTTCAAGATGGAGCCAGTGGGAGCCAATGAGCAGGAGATATGTAGGCAAGTAGACATTTTTAAAACTTAATTTCCGCTGGCAACGGAAGTTTCACTTCTCGCTATTTCCAGGAATTATCTCATTCATTAACCTGTAGGAGTACGTGATACGAAGGAGTTTTAATATGGCAGCTTTCACAGCTTATGACAACGAGGAGATTCTCGATTACCTACGTTCGCAGGTCAGTACCGGCGTGGTGCACACAGACGAAAAGACAGTGAGAGCTCACTCCTTCAGCCCTTTGGAAAGTGATCCTCGCACCAGCGGATTGGCATTGGCCTACGTCGAGGCAACCAGCACATTGGATGTGCAAGGTGTCCTAAGGACTGCTCGAAAATTCCATTTGCCCGTTGTGACGCAGGATCATTTCACCTCCACTGTCATCGGTGCCGATGGCATTGAGGGATCCCTCTTGCTCTCCACCGCTAAGATGAACAAAATTCTCGAGCTCAACAAGGAAGACTCCCTCGCCGTAGTGGAACCTGGAGTTCTCAATAGCGATCTCGACAAAGCAGCTCGCGCACAGGGCCTGTTCTTCGCTCCCGACCCAGGTTCCAAGACGACGTCGGGAATCGGCGGCAACGTTGCCACGAACGCGGGTGGCATGAGCACCGTGAAGTACGGCTCCACCAAGGAAAACGTTCTGGGCTTGAAAGTCGTGCTCGCCGATGGCCGCGAACTCAAGCTCGGAGGCCGAACCCTCAAGCAGGCCTTTGGATACGATCTCACACAGCTCTTCGTAGGGTCTGAAGGTACTCTCGGCGTCATCACTGAGGTCACCGTCAAGCTGCTGCCAATTCCGCTGGGAACGCCTCTGATGGGCGTCGCTTCCTTCTCGTCTATGGATGTGCTGGCCAAGGCCGTGGAAGAAATTCGCGGCTCCGGTATTTACCCGACCATGCTCGAGGCCTTCGACCATAACACCTTGGGCGCGCTTGATCGCTACCGTGGCACACACTATGCGCAGACGAGCGACGCAATGCTCATCTTTAAGATCGACGCAGCCACGCCTGAGGCCGAAGGAGTTCTGCGAGCGCTCTTCACACGTTTCAAGGCCACGGATGTGTGGGTCACCTCGAAGCCCGACGAGCAGGCCAACCTCATGCAGATGCGCTGGGATATGCTGCCCGCCGTGTTCAAAGGGCAGAACCACATCATGGAAGACATGGCCGTGCCGCTCTCGAAGCTAGCTGAAATGGTGGATTACATCGCGCGTGTGGGTGAGCAGCTCGACCTGCGCATCTATACGGCGGGCCACGCAGGCGACGGAAACGTACACTCCACAGTGACCTGGCCCAAGGGCGAAGAAGCGCCAGCAGCCGTTACGCAGGCATTGCGTCTCATGTTCCGCAAAGCTCTGGAACTGGGTGGCACTATCAGCGGCGAGCACTCCGTGGGTATGCTCAAGACTCAATGGAATAACGAAGAGTTGGGCGACGACGTGGATATGGTGCAGCATCAGATCAAGTCTCTGCTCGATCCCATGAATCTGCTGAATCCGAAGCGGAAGATCAACTGAGGTTCCTTCGTCTCCCCTTCCTTCGATTGACGTTTCAGAGAGAAGTGGGGTCTGTGATTGTGGGCAAGTAAGGCAAAAGCTAATCTTGCCCACTGCAGACTCAAAATCATGCCAGAGCGAATTCCTCAATAATCAAGAATCCACGAATCACCAAATACCTTGTTATCCGACAGCGATCGCTCCCGTGTTTTGTAAATACTCACGGTAGCTTTCTAGGGCCGATTCAAAATTCTTTCCTGTGTTCTTTTTGTCGATGGGGGTCCAACGACGTAAGACATCGAAATCTCTTCCTGCCATGTATGTAAGGAAATGAATTAATGCCGTTATGTCTTTGTCATTCGTTATATCGATGATTGGCTTATCTACAAGGAAGACTCGCTCGTCATACAAACAACTTTCACCATCATTTTTTATCTCTGCGAAACTAGCGAATTCCCTTCTCACTTCCTCACGCGATAAGAACTTTTCAGGCTGAGACTTCAGAGCAAAAACAATTCTAGAATTGACAGCTTGATAGAGATTCCCGGTAAAGATCTCAGTTGCATACGACGATGGAGAAGCCGTCTTCCACTGCTGGAACCGTTCTTTCCACTCGACTCCTCGTTCATGATAAGAGGTCTGATATGTCTTTTCGTTCCATTTAATGAAATCGACGAGGTCGGACAGACGCGCTTCGAATTCCGCGTCCCATTTCACATACCCGTCCTTATCCGTAGCAGGACTGAACACAAATCTCTCACCCCTGTTGTCTGAGAAACTGAAATGATCATTAGGGAAACCACTAAGATTCCCAGAAATGTAATATCCGTTATTGGCATCATCGCGTGAATAGAATTTGAGCCCCTGAGCAGGATGAACCCCGTCCCGGGTAAGTTGAACGGTTTCGAAAACTCCCTGTTCTGAATATGCGTCTTTTACACGCGATCGTCGCTTATCATTTCCGTCGCCCTCGTGAAAGCTAATATCAGCTAAGGCATTGTATATCTTTACGACTAATCTATGTGCTTCCGTCGATCCCGTATGATCCTGTTTTCCTGTATAAGTGATTCCTGATGTTTCAAGGGAAAGAGGAGAAGCGGTAGTGACGATAGTAGAAATATCGTCAACAGAAGCAGTGAGAATAATTGATTCCTCAACGAAATTTTGGAAAGCTCTCAATTCACGATTTGTAGAGAAATGAAATCTTCCATCATAATTTTCATTGAGATCAATGAATTCCTCCGACGTGATCGATACTGAATCTAGAAGATTGCGCATTGTCGAATTGTCATTGAGAGACACCACGGCATCAGCATTCTTTCCGCTCCCATTGCGAGTATCTTCTTTCTCACTCATGTCATCACCAGTGTTGAGGGCCAATTCCCCGATGAGGGAGTATACAGTGGGCCACGCAACCTGAATAGCAAGAAGTCTCAATAATAATTCCTGGTTCACCTTCTTCTGTTCGACTTGCAGGAGTCGTACCGACATAAGGTAATTATTGATGAATCTCTTAGTTTGTCTCACATTAGATCGTAGAATTCCAGTGACAATTTCCAAGACTGTCTGCTCAATTATCTGACGTTGTTTTTGTTGTTTTACTTGAGAATCATTCAGAACAGAGGTGAGGATTTCTTCCCATTTCTTGCCGAGAAGTTCTTGAAGAGGACTCTCAGCCCTTTTATTTCTGCTTGTGCGATTCGCACTAAAATCTGCAGAGGGAACGAAGAACGGAATCTGAATAATCTTCTCAAGATACTTTTCACCATCAAGGTCAGCGCTGTGATATCGCTTTTCTATTGCCTTGACAACGTAATCATGATCAAGACCAAGAACGAAGATAATCCCCGGAATGTCGCTTAGAGTGTTAATCGCCTCTAAAATTTTGACAACTCCTTCGGGTTGGCACCGATCAAGATCGTCAATCATAATGACAATTCTCTTCGGCACCTTCATGGAATCAGTAGAATCTACTGTTGCTAATGGGACATCATCAGGATGAACAGCACGGGAATCTGTATACCCTAACTTTTCGCTGAATTCTCGAAGAATTTCGAATGGGGTCGGTGTAGTCGCGAGTGCCTCTGCCACCTCGTCAGCATCGTTTCCTTTAAATATAGATTTATCAGCCGAAATACTGATGCCAAGCACGGAATATGAGAAGTGAAGACCTGCAATCGTACGGCCTAATGACTCCTTGATGCTTTTCCATGTACCATTTTTCTCTTTCGCGGCAAGTCTATCTACTTGATCACTAATTGATGAGAGGATATTGGGAGCAAGAGAGTCATATTCTTCGTACCGCCATGCATCGAAATAACTGACGATTAAATCCTGATCATCTACGCTTTTCGTATTTTGATGCTTTTCAAGTCTTTCTCGCAAGCCATTTAAAAGTGTTGTTTTCCCACTTCCCCATGGCCCAAAAATTCCTATAGTATATTGGCTTCCATTTGCAGGATCGCTAATGATTGAATCCAGTAGCCCAATGTACTTCGAGAAGCCCAGTCGCGGGTCTGGATCGGGAAGATCCGTTAAGATCGGCAAAGGTTCATCTCCGGTCTCTGGGTTAGTAGCCCTCTGTGGCTGTTCACTTTGAGAGGTTAGAGTGGCAGTGTCTGCAGTATCTTTCTGGGAAACCGTATTTGCTAATGTTTCAGAATTTGTATCTGACACTTCCGTCGTTGATCGTCGAGAAAACGTACTGTGGAAAAATTCTAAGATACCATGCATTCGTACTCCTCGTTGAGTTTGTTGAATGTCTTCATTCTAATCCAGGATCCTCTTGAAATGATGTAGGACGCTCAATTCGAATCAGTAAGTATATATGAAAGTCTCCGGCGTCTTTCCCAAGAAATTTACAAGAGCGTTAGAAGTCTTAAGCCCAATTTACCTCTTGGTCGGGCCGACAGGATTTGAACCTGCGACATCCTGAAGCATCAGAGCCAAATCATGGTACTTCACTCATATGCCTTTAAGTACTGGAAATACAGGGATATAGAGGGTTTTTACGCTTAGGTGAAATCACCCAAAATCACCCTATTCTGACGTTCATCATGACTAAATCATGACTGAAATTGACTTTTATTACGATTCGAAATACACAGGATCGTAAAGGGAACTGGTACCAATAGCTTTCCAATCACTCCGTGATTTCCAAGTTATTGTCAGCCGGCATAGCCGACGGTTCTTCGCCACCTTCAGTGGCTCGCTCTTCGCTACGCTCAGGACCTTTACTGCGATTTCCGTACCGGAAATCTTGCCCTTGCTCCCACTCGACATCGGGTCTCATGGACAAGAATGCTCACAAAAGTATATGAGATGTCACACCAAATTATTAACGGTCCGAGGAGACGCCCCAACTAAATTTAAGAGATAGACTGTGGCTATGGAAACTAGAACACTGACGTTCAATGATCTCTTAAACCTCACTGGCGAAGAGATCTCTCAAACAAAAATTCGACTGTGCCTCACCCCATCAGGCAGCACAGAAAGCCCCATTGACATCTTCAAAAGAAACCCCGATGAGGTCAACATCGGGTGGTTCCTCGACCGCAAGAAAAATAACAATCTTTATGTCGGAGGTCATGCTATCTGCTTAGTCAGGCTTCCGCAGAATCCAGATCTATGGCTCTTCACGACCATGAAGACTATCACGAAGGACACGGGCATCTATAACGGTGTCGGATGGGAAGGAACGGAGTGGAAACAGTTCTCACCCTTCTATGGTCGTCTTATCGTCAAGTTTCACAAAGGACCGTACTCTTTCGTCAACGCCTCAACAGTCATGAACTCCATCGAGGTTGTTCAGCTCCTCCCTGACATCTATGAGGACAACCATTTCCCCGGATACGATAACGTATGTTTACCGTGGAAAGAGATGCACCGGATCATCGAAGGGGAACTCATGGATTGGCACAATGCCCTAGCCAATCAGAAAGGTGTCTATGTAATCACTGATAAGAATACCGGCCTTCTTTACGTCGGCTCAGCAACCGCACAGACGGATATGCTCCTTCAGCGCTGGAAGAACTACTCGGACAACGGACACGGCGGTGATGTTGAACTCAAGCGCATTGTCGACGAAAAGGCTTCGACTACGTGAAAGACAATTTCCAATACACGCTGCTCGAAAACTACAACTCACGGGTCGACGACCAAATTATCCTCGGTAGAGAATCCTGGTGGAAGCGAGCCCTCGACACCCGAGGAAACCATGGGTACAACCGAAACTAGACCCTCCGAAATGAGTCCTCCGACACAATCGGAGTTAGCACAGTCGATAGGCTCAGCACCTTGAATTCTCTAGAATGCGATATGACCAAAGTATCACAGTGAGCAATAACTGGAGGAGCCGATGTCAAAACCGTGCAAAACCAGCTGGGGCATAAAGATGCATCCATCACACTGAACGTGTACGCCAGCTTATGGCCTGACAAACCGGATGATGTCCTCGACGTCATGGATGCGACGCGCACCGAAGTGCTGGAGTCAAAAGCAAAATAGTTCATCATGACTAATCATGACTAATCATGACTAAGACGAAAATAGGGGCTTCCTAGGAAGCCCCTATTTCATTGCTATTTCAACGTTCTTGGTCGGGCCGACAGGATTTGAACCTGCGACATCCTGCTCCCAAAGCAGGCGCGCTACCAAGCTGCGCTACGGCCCGATGAACCATAAATAATTATCGTCATACCGGCAACAAAGAAAAAGTATACCCTGTATGCACGATTGGTGAGATACCGGCGCGCGTCGCACTCAATCTGTGCAGCGTCCTGTTGCGGCGCTAGCATATTTGTGAAATTCCGATAGCGTCATTCTTCGGTCCGCTCCATGTAAGCGCAACCCGACAAATGCGTCATGTTACTAGTAGGAAACCTCCTTCTAGGCAGGAAATGGCCTAGGGAGTCGTGTCAAATCATGAACAAGCCAACCGCATCCATCAGCAACAGCGTTTTCCTTCTTTTTATCATTGCCGTATCCGCAAATTTGCGCATGTCGGTAACCGCCGTCTCGCCGCTCTTTCCACAGATCCGTGCCTCGTGGGGCACAAGCAGCACCTTTGCCTCATTGCTGGTCACCCTCCCTCTTCTCTGTTTTGCTGCAGGTGCCGTCGTCACTCCAGCGATAGTCCGCTCACTCGGACTCAAAGCGACGTTCACCGTCATGGCAGCCGCACTCGGAATCGCCAGTGTCCTGCGTCCCGCCACCCCTCTGCTGCTGATTGCCGGCACCGTTCTCGTAGGCCTCGCCATTGCCTGCCTCAATGTGGCGCTCCCCATCTTGATTGCCACGCTGCACCCAGATCGCGCTACACAACTCACCAGCTACTACTCACTCTCGCAGAGCCTATTCTCGGCTGTTGCCACAGCGGCAGTCATTCCATTGACCAGCATGATCGGGTGGCAAAATACATTAAGGATTTTCGCTGTTCCCGCCATATTCGTCGCCATCTTCGCTGTAGTCCTGCCGCTTCCCGCAGTACAGCGCACCACCGCCGTTGGCAAGGATACCCCACACTCCGCAAGGCACCTGAAAGACCTTTTACGGGACTCTTATGCGTGGCTTCTTGCGGGTTTCATGGCTTTGCAATCCATGATTTTCTATAGTCTCAGTGCCTGGCTGCCGAGTATTTTTATGCACTTCGACGCAAGCTCACAAAATGCGGGATTTCTGCTGTCGATATTCCAACTCATTGGCATTCCCGCGGCACTTCTCGTAAGCCTCATACCACACCAGAGAATCATTTTGGCACTCAATGCTGCGGGGTATTTCATCGGTATTGTGGCGCTGCCTTTCGGAACCATTGGCATGTGGACAGCTGCCCTCTGCCTCGGGTTTACGGCTGCCTTGATTTTTACGCAGGCGTTAGCACTGGTAACGTCCTCCAGCCGGGATCCTGACATCGTCGCTGCACGATCCGGGTTCGCCCAGGCAGTCGGTTATCTCATCGCGGCAAGCGGACCCATGATCTTCGGGTGGTTACCTTCCGTCATGCCGGGAGGCTGGAGCGGCACTCTGTGGGTATTCGCTGCCGTGATGGCCGTGACTATTGCGATAGGGGCTGCGGCAATATCGCGCGATCGGAAAGAACACGGACGCTAATTACTCGGCGCTCGGACCGAAGTGCGCACTAAACGGATCCGTATTCGTCGCCGAAAGCTTCATTTCCACTCGAGCCTTCTCCCTGCCTTCGCCCTCCGTGCCGCCAAAGCGCGCAATAATGGCATCGGGGATATCCTCCAGCGCATAACGGAACCACACCTTTTCAGAAGCGTAGTGCGGCGTATTAATGAAAGCGGGACGAGCCGCCATCGCAGGATCCTCTCCCCTCAACTGTGCCTCCCTCACGGCCTGCTGCCGGGCATCGAGAACCGGATGATGCCGCAAATCTGAGGTGACATACGCATCAGCGCCGCTGGCGCGCACCTCGTCGAATAATGAGTCGCCAGATCCGCCGAGCACAGCCACACGACGAACCGGCATCGTCATATCTCCCGCAACATCAACCCCACGCTGCGTCGGAGGCAATACCTTCACCACCGCGCGTGCAAAATCTTGCAGAGATACTGAAGTCGCCAAATTGCCTACACGCCCCAAACCCACAGAATGGCTCGCTGCAGGGTCGGAAATGGGGACGAGCGGCACTTGGTCAATCAGTCCCAAAGCGTCCGCCAGAGCCTCGCTCACGCCCCTATATGCAGCATCGGCGTTAGTGTGCCCCACCCACAAGCCGCAATGACCGCCAATCAGCTTGTTGACAATGGCACCGCGAAACCCCGAGCCCGCCACCGTATGCACGGATCGGAAGAACAACGGATGATGCGTCACCAGCAAGTCAGCGCCCCACGCGAGCGCCTCGTCAACAATTCCTTCGGTGGGATCCACGGCACAGTAAATCTTGGAGACGGGAGCAAAAGGGTCACCCACGATGAGTCCTGGTTCATCCCACTCCTCCGCATATCTGAGCGGGTACAAGGTCTCTAGGACACTCACCACTTGCGAAAGATTGACCATCAGTACTCCTCTTTTCCACTACCGTCGTTCACGATCGCGCAACTATAGACATCAACATCAGTGCGCCGCCGCCTGCCAGTCGCTGCCCAGACCCGTTGACACGTCAAGCGGAACATCGAGCTCAACTGCGTGCTCCATCGCATTCTTGACCAGCTCGGTGGCCTGCTCTTCCTCGCCGGCAGCGACCTCTACCACGAGTTCGTCGTGAATCTGCAGAATGATGCGCGAGCGCACACCCGCGGCGTCCAGCGCCTCACCTGCCTTGACCATGGCGATCTTCATGATATCGGCGGCCGAACCCTGGATAGGCGCATTGAGAGCGGCACGCTCCGCTGCAGCCTTGACGGTACGCACGCTCGAGCGCAACCCCGGGAAATAGCGGCGACGACCAAACATCGTTTCCGTGTATCCTTTACGCCGCGCCTCACTCACTAACGACTCCAGATAATCGTGCACCTTGCCAAAGGTCGAGAAGTACTTGTCGCGCAAAACATCGGCCTCCGCAGGACTGATCTTCAGCTGTTGAGACAGGCCGAAAGTGCTCAACCCATACGCCAGCCCGTAACTCATGGCCTTGATGTGGCTGCGCTGGTCGCCTGTGACCTCGTCCACAGGAATCTGATACACCAGCGATGCCACGTACTTGTGGAAGTCGGCTCCAGACTTGAAAGCCTTGATCAGCGCCTCGTCACCAGACAAATGCGCCATGATGCGCAGTTCCACCTGTGAATAGTCGGAGCTCAGCAATCCTGTGAAGCCCTCTCCGGGAACGAAGACGCTGCGAATCTCACGCCCTTCGAGATTGCGGTTCGGAATGTTCTGTAGGTTCGGATTGGTGGAGCTCAACCGGCCGGTTGCAGCAATCGTCTGTTCGAAAGTGGTGTGGATGCGTCCGTCGTCAGGATTCACCGCATCGATAAGCGTCTGTACGATCTGCTTGAGCTTGTTCGTCTCCCGGTAACGCAGCAGAGCACCCAGGAAGGTGTTGGCACGCTCGTTGTGCACGGAGCGTACGTAAAGCTCTTGAAGGGCAGCAGCATTCGTGGTGTAGCCCGTCTTGGTCTTCTTGGTGGGCTTCAACCCCATATCCTCGAAGAGGATCTGCTGCAGCTGCTTGGGACTCTGCAAGTTGAGATCCGAGCGCCCTGCCGCCTCGTGAGCGATGTTTTCCGCTTGGCTGGCTTGGCTCGAGAAATTGGAGCGCGACTCATTGAGCCGTTCTCGGTCTACCAAAGCCCCTGCCTCTTCCACTTCTGCGAGGACCTTCGACACCGGCAACTCCATATTGCGCAGGAGCCCGTACTGACTGCGTTGATCAAGCATGGGCGCCAGGGACTTCGCCAATGCTGAGACAATGCCAACTCGATTCTTCACATCGGCCCGGTATTCGCGCAGGCGCTCTTCTTCTTCGCCTCCGAAGTCAAAGGCACCCTGTGCATCCTCATCCTTCTTGTCCTGCTGCTTGAAGTCCTCGTCAAGGAACTCCTCACCGGTCTTCTCGATGGTTTCAGGATGAAAATCAGGAGATGCGAGATAGGCGGCCAAACGCGTATCGAATACTGGTTGCGGCAAGCTGATCCCCGCTTCGGCGGCCATGAGGAGATCCTCCTTATACCCGTGGAGGATAAGAGAGCGCTGTGCGAGCGTCTCATTGACAAGCTGGCGGGCCGCGTCGCCCGCCGACTCCCACTGCACAATGGCCAAATGATAGTCCGGCGCAAGAAGAGCGATATCCTTCAATGTCGCTCGGCCCGGGCGATCGTCACCCTCGAAGTCCACGACGAGAGCATTCGACACTGCAGCTTCCGCGGTCAGCGCCGTCTCGGCATGGCTATCCTGGGTTTCGTCAGCATTGGGCGTGGTAGCCAAAGTAGGATCGTTGACGATGACAAGGTCATCGATAGATGCGGCAAGGTCAGGTGTCGGTGCCGCCGACGAAACGTGCGTCGTGAGCCACTCCCCTAAGGCAGCTGCATCAGAACCGTCAACAGCCTCATCAAGTGTGATTTCGGGAATCGCAGACGACACACCTGCCGGCACGCCTCCGAAATCAGGATCGTCACTGCCCTCTTTGCCCTTTGCGGCGCCCGCTAACGCGGTAAAAGAACGAAGCAAGTTATTGCGTGTGCGATTGCCGAACTCGAGCTCTTTGATGACCTCATCCAGCTTGGTCTCGTCGAAGCTTGAGATGGCGAGATCCTTCAGATCCACACCCAAGTCAAGATCGCGCACCAGAGCGTTCACCTTGCGGTTGAGCTGCACCTGATCCACGGACTCTCGCAGCGCCGCACCCTTCTTTCCTCCTATGTCATCGGCATGGTCGATGATGCCTTGAAGCCCACCGAACTGGTTGATCCATTTGGCCGCATAGCCATCGCCAACTCCAGGCACTCCCGGGATATTGTCTGACGTCTCGCCCCGCAATGCCGCAAGATCAGGATATTGCTGCGGACTCACCTTGTACTTGTCCATCACGGCTTGCGGAGTCATGTGCTTGAGGTCTTTGAAATGATGCCCGGGATAAAGCACTGTGATGTCGTCATCGATGAGCTGGAAAGCGTCGCGGTCTCCGGAGAGCACGAGCGCCTCATAATCATTCTTCTCCCCCAACGTCGCGAGAGAGGCAATGATATCGTCGCCCTCGTACCCCGGCTTGACGATGTAGGTAATTTCCATAGCGTCAAGCAGCTTCTGAATGAGAGGGAACTGACTGAGCAGCTCCTCGGGCGCAGCATCACGCGTGCCCTTGTACTGCGGCAACATCTTGTTGCGGAAAGTTCCCCCCGCCACGTCAAAGGCGACACCGAGATGGGTTGGCTTCTCCTTGCGCATCACGTCTGCCAGCATCGTAATGAAGCCATAGACCGCATTCGTGTTCTGCCCCGTGCTTGTAGAGAAGCCGTCGGCGGGCAACGCGAAAAAGGCGCGGAAAGCGAGCGAATGCCCGTCCACAACAAGAAGACGGGGCTTTGCGGATGACGATTCGGGTGTGGTGCTCATACGTACGAGGCTATGTGAACTTCCCGACAGTGCAGCGGCTCTTCTCCCGTAGCGAGCACGCTACCACCGGGAAACTCCGTAGATACAAAAATCGCCATCTCGGAACAAAGAGATGGCGATTGAGACACACAAAGTCTTGAACTTTAGTTCATGAAATTTAGCCAAGCACCTGAGAAATCACAGCGTCGGCGACTTCCTGCATAGTGAGGCGCCGATCCATCGACGTCTTCTGAATCCAGCGGAAGGCTTCGGATTCGCTCAGACCCATGTTCTCCATGAGCAAGCCCTTTGCGCGGTCGACCTTCTTGCGAGCCTCGAAACGCGTCTTGAGATCGGAAATCTCGTTCTTGAGCACATTCATCTGCTCATAACGGGAGATGGCAATCTCGATGGCCGGGAACAGCTTTTCGGGAACGAACGGCTTCACAACATACGCCATGGCGCCCGCCTCTGAGGCCTTTTCCACCAGCGACTGCTGAGAGAATGCCGTCAGCATGACGACAGGGCAAATATTTTCTTCCGTGATCTCGGTGGCGGCGGTAATGCCGTCCTTGCCGGGCATCTTTACATCCATGATGATGACGTCAGGATGAGTCTCGCGAGCCTGATCCACAGCCTCTTGTCCACTTGCGGCCTCACCGACAACCTCGTAACCAGCAGCTCGCAGTGATTCAACAATATCCAGACGAATCAGGGCCTCGTCTTCTGCGACAACGACCCGACGCTTCGTGACCTCTTCGTCCTGAGCCTGCTCGTTTGCCACAATCTCACCTTCCCATGCATATAAAACCCATGCGTTACAAATAAGTGCCCCGGGTGGGACTCGAACCCACACTGTACGGATTTTGAGGCCGTCTCCTCTACCAATTGGGATACCAGGGCATTCCCTTGAGCAATGTACTACATAATAACGCTGCCCGTCTATCTTTCAGGCGTGTTGTTTTCATCTAGAATTGAATGTACATAATTCCCTCGTTCAAAGGAGAGCACAATGTCACAGACATATCGCAAGTTCGATCCATGGCGTGTCCCCCCTGTTCAAGAGGACTCTCGACAACAGATCATGGACGCCTATTACTTCAGCGTCGAAAAAGTCGATCTCTCCGCACCGAACTTTGGTCACTTCTCACGCAAGATTCTCAGAGAAAAAATGGGCGATACGGTTGCGGTTCTTGCGCTAACAGAGGAACGCACGATTCCTTTTGTGGAGCAATACCGCATTCCCACGCATCGTTGGACGCTGGAGGTTCCCGCGGGGCACGCGCTGTCACCGGACGAGAAACCTGCAGAGGTCGCAGCCCGTAAGCTCCGCGAAGAGGCAGGACTCGAGGCGACTGAACTGAGCCAAATCTACCGTTTTATCAACACGCCGAGCTTCTCGACCCAGCACACGGCCCTGTTCCTGGCGCGGAATCTCACCGACGTGTCTCGCACAGAGATTGGTCCTGAGTCACAACGTTCGTCAGTGCGCTATATCAGCCTCGATGACGCCTACGACATGGTGCTCAACGGCACCATCATCGATGCGAAGTCCATCATTGCCGTACTGGCGGCCAAGACGGCAATTCTCGCAGATCCGGAGGAGTAACTCCGCCGCTGCGCAACTCATGCGTTTGGTTTCATATGTAAGGGGAGGATCCGGAAACCCGGACCCTCCCCTTACATATGAACTCATCGGAGCCTCTAAAAGCTCCTCAGCGGTCTACTTCACGCACCAACGGTGTGGACGTAGATGGAATCGGTCTTGCCCGCCACATCGCCAGGAGCGCATGCGGAGATGACAATCTGATCACCATCGACAACCTTATTGGCAGCCTTGAGCGTCTTATCGACGAGCTTCATCAGATCGGCGCGATTGAGCTCGTGGTAATTCTCCTCGACCTTGAACGCTTCCGTACCCCACGCAAGAGCCAACCAGTGGAAGGTGTGCTCGCCCATGGTGAAGGCGTAGATCGGAGCAGCCGGACGCTCACGCGAAATGCGATGAGCAGTACGACCGGACTCAGTGAAGGCAACGATGGCCTTGGCATTGAGCTTGTCAGCAAGATCGACAGCTGCGGAAGCAACCGCTCCGCCGTCCTGCATGTCAATGTCCGCGAGAGCCGGGATACGGTCGAAACCGTGCTCGGTAGCATAACCCGAGATGCGGGCCATGGTCTTCACAGTGTCAACCGGGTAGTTGCCAACGGCGGTTTCGTTGGAGGTCATGGTGGCGTCAGCGCCGTCGAGAACGGCGTTAGCGCAATCGGAGGCCTCTGCACGAGACGGAACCGGGGAGTTCACCATGGAGCCGAGAACCTCGGTGGCCACGATGACGGGCTTGGCGTAACGACGAGCCAGCTCGATGCACTTCTTGGTGACCAGCGGGACGACCTCGAATGGCATCTCAACGGCCATGTCGCCACGAGCGACCATGATGCCGTCAAACGCCTTGACGATGTCCTCAAGATTGTCAACAGCCTGGGGCTTCTCGATCTTTGCAACGATCGGGATGCGACGGCCTTCTTCGTCCATGATCTCGTGAGCGCGATCGATATCGGTCGCGAAACGCACGAAGGACATAGCGATGATGTCAGCGCCGGTCTGAATGGCCCAGCGCAGATCGGCCTCATCCTTGTCGGTCAGTGCCGGAAGCGACACTGCGACGCCGGGGAGGTTGATTCCCTTGTGGCTGGACACGGGGCCAGCAACAATCACCTTGGTGTGGACGTTGTTGCCCTCGACCTTGGTGACCTCGAGACGAACCTTGCCGTCATCGATGAGAATGGGATCGCCTGCATGGCAATCTCCGGGAAGACCCTTGAAAGTGGTGGACGTGATGTGCTCGTCACCCTCGACGTCGTCGGTGGTGATGATGAATTCCTGACCTGCCGTGAGCTGGACCTTGTCCTCGCCCTCGGCGTTCTTCTTGAACCAACCACAACGAATCTTGGGGCCCTGGAGATCGACCAAGGCTGCGAGGTTACGGCCCGTGGTCTTCGAGGCCTGACGAAGGTTGTTATAAACCTTCAGATGATCATCGGCGGTACCGTGAGAACGGTTAAGTCGAGCGACGTCCATGCCCGCAGCAGCGAGCTCCGTCAGCTTCTCGAGTGATTCGGTAGCCGGCCCGATGGTATCAACGATTTTGGCTTTACGCATGTATTTCCTTGCCTCATTCTTTGACTAGCGGTACACGAGAATGGTGCACCCTGATTGCCAGAAAACAGTTTAGCCGAAATGCAAGACCTCACTAGGCCCTGAGATTATTCCGCATCATTTTGCCAATTTCTGTGCTTGGTCCGCCTCGACCTTCCGCATTTTGATGACACTGGCAAGTGCCGCGGTCCCCAACGACACCACGATGACCACGAGTGAAAGCCACGTGGGAATCTCTGGAATCATGTCGAGATGGTGCCCTCCATTGATGAATGGCAAGGTGTTCTCACTGAGCGCTTCAAGGATCAACTTGATGCCGATGAAGCCCAGGACCACCGACAAACCGATGGGAAGGTACACGAGCTTGTCGAGCAGGGATCCCAGCAGGAAGTAGAGCTGCTGGAGACCCAGGAGGGCAAAGACGTTGGATGTAAAGACGATGAAGGGATCCTTGGTGAGACCGAAGATTGCGGGGATCGAATCGAAGGCGAAGAGCAGATCGGTGGTGCCGATGGTGAGGAGCACCACGAGGAGCGGAGTGAAGTATTTGACGCCGTCAATGCTGGTGCGCAGCTTCTCACCATCATATTCATTGGTTGTCTTCATGAATTTGCGCATAATACGGATGAGTCCGGGTTCTTTGTACTCGTCCTCCTCATCGTCCTGGCCTGTGGCCATGCGAATGGCAGTGACCAGCAGAAATGCACCGAAGATGAAGAACACCCACGTGAAGCGCTGAATGATGGCCGCGCCCAGAAGAATGAAAATGCCACGCAAAATGAGCGCGATGGTGATGCCGATGCTCAGTACGTATTTTTGAATCTTCTTCGGCACCGCGAAATTCGACATGATAACGACGAAGATAAAGAGGTTGTCGATGCTGAGCGAATACTCCGTGAGCCATCCGGAGTAGAACTCAACAGCCGGACGAGATCCTGCGAAGAACCACATGAATCCGCCGAAGATGAGGGCGGCCACCACGAAGAAGCCGATGTGCTGGAGGCATTCTTTTGTGGAAGGAATGTGGGGCTTGCGGCCGATGACGAAAAGGTCGACCACGAAGAAGACTGCGAGCACCACAAAGGTCACGATCATGAAGGGCAATGGGGTTTCAGACATAACTCACCAGCATACGTGACTCAGATGACCTGACCGGCGGCGAAACACCGGTCAGTCTCACACTTACTTTCTTATTCTCTTTACAATCTCTTACTTTTCAGCCTTGGTCATGGCGCGTAGTTCTTTCTTGAGGTCCCCAATCTCGTCGCGCAAACGCGCTGCGAGTTCGAATTGAAGCTGCTCTGCAGCAGTGTGCATCTGCTCGCTGAGGTTACGAATGAGATCAGCCAGATCCTGTGCCGGCAGCCCCGCGGCGAGAATCTCCTCGTGGCGCTTCTGCCGTTCTTCCTTATCGGTCAGAGGCACTCCCATATGGGAATTGCCCGCCTTGCCAGAATTGCGGTAGCCGCCCTCGAGCAGCTGCTCAGTATCCACGTCTTCCTTGGCAATCATGTCGTTGACATCGGAAATCTTCTTGATGAGCGGCTTGGGGTCGACGTGATGTTCCTTGTTATAGGCAATCTGAATCTCACGGCGACGATTTGTCTCGGAGATGGCCTTGTCCATGGAATCAGTGCGATTGTCGGCATACATAATGACGGTCCCCTGCACGTTACGCGCCGCACGACCGATGGTCTGAATCAACGAGCGATAGGAGCGCAGGAAGCCTTCCTTGTCGGCATCGAGAATGGCCACGAGCGACACCTCCGGAAGGTCGAGACCCTCGCGCAGCAGATTGATGCCCACAATGACGTCGATCTTGCCTTGCCGCAGCTCACGCAGCAGTTCCACACGGCGCAGGGTGTCCACGTCGGAGTGCAGGTATTCCACCTTGACTCCGTGCTCAAGAAGATAATCAGTGAGATCCTCTGCCATCTTCTTGGTGAGTGTGGTGACCAAGACGCGCTCATGCTTTTCCACGCGCTCGTTGATTTCGTCGAGCAGATCATCGATCTGCCCCTTGGTGGGCCGCACCTCTATCTTGGGATCCAGCAAGCCTGTGGGGCGAATAATCTGTTCCACCGCTCCGTCGCTGAGGTTCATCTCGTAGTCACCAGGAGTGGCCGAGAGATACACGGTTTGGCCCACGCGCTGCAGAAACTCATCGAACTTGAGCGGGCGGTTATCCATCGCTGACGGCAAACGGAAGCCGTGCTCCACCAGCGTGCGCTTACGGCTCATGTCTCCCTCATACATGCCACCGATCTGCGGAATGGTGACGTGCGACTCGTCCACAACGAGCAGGAAATCATCGGGGAAGAAATCGAGCAGTGTGTTCGGAGGAGTTCCTGGGCCGCGCTGGTCAAAGTGACGTGAGTAGTTCTCCACACCAGAGCATGTGCCGATCTGCGTGAGCATCTCAAGGTCGTACGTGGTGCGCATGTTGAGGCGCTGGGCCTCCAGCTCCTTCCCCTGTTTGCGCAGCTCCACCAGGCGCTCGTCGAGTTCCTCCTTGATGGTGCCGAGGGCGTGCTGCAGGCGCTCTGGGCCCGCTGCATACTGGGTTGCCGGGAAAATATGAACTTCCGACTCATGAGCAATCTCATCGCCGGTGAGTGGATGCAGAGTGGAGATGCGGTCGATCTCATCGCCGAAGAACTCGATGCGGATGGCAAGTTCCTCATACACAGGGATAATTTCGACGGTGTCGCCGCGCACGCGGAAGGTGCCACGAGTGAAGGCAACGTCGTTGCGCTTGTACTGCATATCGACGAATTTACGCAGCAGCGTCTGACGATCGATCTGCTGACCTTCCTTGAGGAAGAGCATCTGAGCCGCATACTCCTGCGGGGTTCCCAGACCATAGATGCACGACACTGTGGCCACCACCACACAGTCACGGCGCGTCAGGAGCGATGCAGTGGCGGCGTGGCGCAACCGTTCCACGTCGTCATTGATGTCGGAGTCCTTCTCAATGTAGGTGTCCGTCTGAGGAATGTAGGCTTCCGGCTGGTAATAGTCGTAGTAACTCACAAAGTAGTTGACAGCGTTGTCTGGCATGAGCTCGCGGAACTCGGCGCACAGCTGTGCCGCCAACGTCTTATTCGGCTCGATGATGAGAGTGGGCCGCTGCAGTTTCTCGATCATCCATGCCGTGGTGGCAGTCTTGCCGGTTCCCGTGGCACCCATGAGAACCACATCGTTCTCACCGTTGTTGATGCGAGTGGTGAGTTCCTCGATTGCCTGCGGCTGATCCCCCGATGGCTGGTATGGGGATTTCACCACAAAGGGCTTATCGATTCTCTTTAGTTCCGAGGATGGCACGTGAACTCCTGTCTTCAGGCACTAGGCCTTTCACTATCTTCTCGAATACTCTATCAACCTGTTCGAACGTTTGTTCCATAGGCTGATTCGAATCGATGACGAATTGCGCGAGATCTTCCCTCTGTTGTTGACTCGACTGGGAATCAATACGAGAGGCCGCAGCCTCCATGCTCATGCCACGCTCGTCCATGAGCCGGTGCATGCGAACTCGCGCCGGCGCCTCCACATCGATGACGACGTCAAACCAATCGGCACGCCCCGACTCCACGAGCAGCGGAATATCGTGCACCACCACTCTCCTGCTCTGCTGTGCTCCGACCGGCGCACCTTCCGCCTCTGCGTGCGCGGCGAGCCACTCCGTTTCAAGCCGTGACGCTTCTGCGAAAACCAAAGGGTGCACAATATCGTCGAGATCATCTCGCAAACGCGGATTCCCAAAGATTTTCTGCGAAATCCAGGGACGGTTCATCGTGCCTTCCTTTGAAAGCGCCTCAGGACCAAAGAGATCCACCACACGGCGCAGGCCCATAGATCCAGGTGCCACAACATCGCGTGCAAGCTCGTCATAGTCGATGACGTAGGCGCCAAGTGTCTCCAGGTGTCGTGCCACTGTGGATTTCCCGGCCCCGATGCCGCCTGTCAACGCAACCCGCGTGAGCATATCTCCTCCTTTACACGACGTCACGACCCCGGTGACTTATGAAATGCAATGACACCGAGTGTAGCTGTTGCACCGCTCATACACGCACAGATATAAAAGGAACCCAACTCACCGAAGTGAGTCAGGTTCCTTTTATCTACCTAGATGTCACGAGACATCGGAGGCGTTAGCGGGAGAAGAAAGTCACTTCTTCTCGTTGAGCAGCTGCTCGCGCAGGGCGGCCAGCTGGTCGTCGGCTGCGAGGGTGCCCTCGGCGGACGTCTCGGAGGAGTAGTTCGAAGCGCCTGCAGGAGCGGAAGTTGCTTCCTCTTCTGCTGCGGCCTCGCCCTGTCCATCCTCGGCTGCGGACTGTGCAGCGTTGGCGAGCTCCTTGGCAGCGAATGCCTTGTGCTCTTCCCACAGATCGTGAGCTGAAGCGTACTGAGCTTCCCACTCTTCGCGCTGCTTCTCGTAGCCTTCGATCCACTCGTTGGTCTCGGGGTCGAAGCCTTCGGGGTACTTGTAGTTTCCGTTCTCGTCGTACTCGGCCGGCATGCCGTACAGCGCCGGATCGAAGTCCTCGGAGTTGGGATCCACGGAGTCCGTGGCCTGCTTGAGCGACAGGGAGATGCGGCGACGATCGAGATCGACATCGATGACCTTGACGAAGACTTCCTCGCCCGGCTTGACGACGGTCTCGGGGTTCTCCACGTGGCGATTGGCCAGCTCGGAGATGTGCACGAGGCCCTCGATGCCGTCTTCGACGGAGATGAAGACACCGAACTGCACGATCTTGGTGACCTTGCCCTTGACGATCTGTCCGGGAACGTGGGTGCGTGCGAACTTCTGCCACGGATCTTCCTGAGTCGCCTTGAGCGACAGAGAGATGCGTTCGCGATCGAGATCGACGTCGAGAACCTCGACGGTGACCTTGTCGCCAACCTTGACAACCTCGGACGGGTGATCGATGTGCTTCCAGGACAGCTCGGAAACGTGGATGAGGCCGTCGACACCGCCGAGGTCCACAAACGCACCGAAGTTGACGATGGAGGAAATGGTACCTTCGCGGATCTGGCCCTTCTTGAGCTGAGACAGGAATGTCTCACGCACTTCGGACTGGGTCTCTTCGAGGTACTGACGGCGGGACAGAACCACGTTGTTGCGGTTCTTGTCGAGCTCGAGGATCTTGGCCTGAATCTTCTGGCCAATGTAAGGAGCCAGGTCGCGGACGCGGCGCATCTCGACGAGGGATGCGGGCAGGAAGCCACGCAGACCGATGTCGACGATGAGACCACCCTTGACGGCTTCGATGACGGTACCTTCGACGACGCCATCGGCTTCCTTGATCTTCTCAACATCGCCCCAAGCACGCTCGTACTGAGCACGCTTCTTGGAGAGGATCAGACGGCCATCTTTGTCTTCCTTGGTAATAACGAGAGCTTCAACGGAGTCCCCGACCTTGACGACATCGTCAGGATCGACGTCCTTCTTGATGGAAAGCTCACGGGAGGGAATGACACCTTCGGTCTTGTAACCGATGTCGAGCAGAACTTCGTCGCGATCAATGCGAACGACAGTTCCTTCAACCAAATCACCATCATCGAAATTCTTGATGGTGGAGTCTACAGCCTTGATGAAGTCTTCTTCGGTGCCAATATCGTTGATGGCGACCTTCTGGACCTCTGCATTGTTTTCTGACATTGAGTAGTTGGTATTTCTTTGTTTGTTGGATGTGAATCGTTCTTCAGTTATTGCATGTCCGAAAACTTACGTAACAGACATACGTAGAAAATAATACGGCAACCCCGCGTCTTTGACCAAGCAGAGTATTGCAAGAATCATTAAATATAGTCAAAAAATAATATTGCGTCTATTTATGAATAGATATATTATTTATGTTGTTCGGTATCAATGGCGTTACCGAATGAACTTTTTGAAGAAGAATTTCACGAATGACAAACATACGAGAAATGATCAGCCACTTATTCAAAAACATGAATAGACCAAATCAGAAACATCATGACGACCGCATTAGTGACACCGCAGTTGCCTTGATTTCATCAATCTCTATTTTGATGCCTTCCTTGATTATTTCTCTCACCGCATGGGATCCAGTAATGATTTGTGGATCTCTCTTTTTCTGTGTTGTAGTGTTTGCCATTCTTATGCAAGGATTAAAGTATCTTCGTCGCCTCGGAAGAGTCAAGAATTCCTCTCGCCCGAGGCGACGATGCCTCTTCGTACTCGTTACTTTTGCGAGCTTTTCGCTCTTTTTGCTTATCCTTTTTTCTTTACTTTACTTTTGAAAGTTCTCGCGCTCGGCAATCTCGACGACGTTGGTCAGCAGCATCGCGCGCGTCATGGGACCCACACCACCGGGGTTTGGCGTATACGCGGAAGCCTTGGAATAGCACGCAGGATCCACGTCCCCCTGAATCTTTCCCTTGCCGGTTTCGGGGTCCACTACACGCGAGACGCCCACGTCAACAAGCACCGCGCCCTCCTTGATATTTTCCGGTTTCAGGAAATGCGCAGAGCCTGCAGCAGCGATGACAATGTCAGCGGCACGAGTATGTGATGCCACATTCCGGGTTCCCGTGTGACACAGCGTCACCGTGGCATTGATATCCTTGCGGCTCAGCAGCAAGCCAATGGAACGCCCCACCGTGATGCCGCGGCCCACAATGCAAATCTCCTTGCCATCGAGATCAATTCCAGCACCCTGCAGCAACGCTACAATTCCACGAGGCGTGCACGGCTGCGGACTTGAGGGCGCCGCTGTCGCGTGCAGTACCAGCTGACCAAGATTGTAGGGATGCAATCCGTCAGCGTCTTTTGCGGGATCCACCATTTCAAGAATCGCGTTCTCATCGATGCCCTTGGGAAGGGGAAGCTGCACAATGTAACCGGTGCAAGCGGGATTCTCGTTGAGGCGGCGGACGGCGGCAGCAATTTCGTCAAAACTCGCATCAGCCGGCAAATCCTCGCGAATTGACTCAACCCCGATCTCAAGACTGTCACGATGCTTACCCGCCACGTATTTCAGGGAGCCGGGATCGCTTCCCACCAATAGCGTCCCCAGTCCGGGAGTCTGGCCACGCGAAGACAACGCAGCAACCCTCTGCTTCAAATCCGCCTTGATTGCAGCAGCAGCCGCCTTCCCGTCGATCCTTCTCGCCGTCTCCGTGTACGCCATTGACAAACCTCCCAGTAATAAGGGTCTTCTACCCACTAGGCTATCGTGAAGCACAACCAAGCCTT
This sequence comes from Bifidobacteriaceae bacterium, assembly GCA_022651005.1. Classification (GTDB taxonomy): domain Bacteria; phylum Actinomycetota; class Actinomycetes; order Actinomycetales; family Bifidobacteriaceae; genus JALCQC01. Next base: position 211,897 of record JALCQD010000002.1, on the reverse strand, counting down.
CCGTAAAAATCTCGGAAGGGTAGAAAGTCACATTATGACAACGCAACACCCATCTGCTGCAACGACGCCAGCAACGCCACCAACCTCTGACGACACTCCGATAGTCGAGTTCTCCGATGCCTCCGTCTCCCGCGGCGGCCACACTATCTGGTCCCACGGAAATTTCTCGATTCCCAAGGGAACCGTCACCGCCATTGTCGGCACCAACGGTGCTGGCAAAACCACTCTGCTCACCATCGAGCTCGGTCTCCTTCCACTTTCCCACGGTCACGTCCGAGTCTTGGGCAAACCGGCGGGAAGCATTAACGACCGTATCGGCTACGTTCCACAGAGCTATGCCTCCGACATTGACTCCAATATCACCGCCGAACAGTCGGTGGGACTAGGGCTCACCGGCGCACGCTTCGGATTCCATCGGCAAAGCGCACAGGACAAACAGAAGATCTCTGACGCACTCGGCATGGCCGGCATAGCGGATAAGGCGAGTCTGAGGTTGTCGGAGATGTCCGGCGGAATGCGTCAACGCGTTGCCATCGCCCAGGCACTCGTGGCCGACCCCGACTTGCTCCTGCTGGACGAACCCCTTGCAAATCTCGACCTCGCTGGGCAGCGCGGCCTTGTGGACGTTCTTTCACAGCTCAATTCCACCTTCGGAATGAGCATCCAAGTGGTGGCACATGACATCAATATGCTGCTGCCCATCCTCACCGGCGCCGTGTATCTGCTCGACGGCCACCCCCATTACTCCCCCATCGCCAACGTCATGGATTCCAAGCTTCTGACGCACCTCTACGGCACGAAGGTGGAGGTTATCAAGACGCCGCAGGGCGACATGTTCGTGCGCCCCGACCAAGAAGAAGAGCCCGCAGGGCGCCGCCAGCACCTTCACACACCAAAGGAGGCTGCAAGCTTCCACGCAGAGCCCAAAGGCGCTGCGGAACGTTCTGCGAGCGCAGCAGGAGCAACGGAAAATCCCGAAAGTCCTGAGAGTTCAGGAAGGCAGGCGCACTGATGACCGCAGATCTCAAATTCGCATTCGATCCCGGCTGGCAAGAGGTTCTCACTGCCCCGTTCATGGTCAACGCGCTCATCGCAGGCGTTCTCATCTCAGTGGCGGCAGGCTTCATAGGCTATTTCACAGTGGCCAGGCGCTCGACTTTCGCCGCCCACGCGTTAGCCCACATCGGCCTTCCCGGCGCTACAGGAGCCGTGCTGTTTGGTCTTCCGGTATCGCTCGGCCTCGGGCTTTTTGCACTCGGCGGGGCGCTGACAATTGGGGCTCTCGGCAAGAAGGCTTCGCAGCGTGAGATTGCAACGGGCACTATCCTCGCCTTCGCCATGGGCGTCGGCCTCTTCTTCTCGCGTCTATCGTCGTCTGCTGCGGAACAGATGCAGTCGATCCTGTTTGGTTCCATTCTCACCATTACACAGGGTCAGTTGCTCGGATTCGCCATTTTCGACATAGTGCTGCTGATCGTTCTTGCCGTCACTTACCGGCCGCTGCTCTTCAGCTCTGTAGATGAGCAGGTGGCACAGGCCAAGGGAGTTCCTGTGGCCGTGATGAACGTGGTGTTCATGGCGATGCTCGCCGGCGTCATCACCATCTCAGTGCAAGCGGTGGGAACGCTGTTGATCTTCGCGTTGGTTGTGACGCCTGCGGCCGCCGCCAACGGCATTGCACGCTCCCCCTTCCGCGCAATGATCGGCGCCGTCGTCATCTGCCTCGTCAGCATCTGGGGAGGGCTATTGGTGAGTTCGATGTTCCCCACCCCGCCGAGTTTCGTCATCGTGACAATCTCGACGCTCATTTGGGCCGTGGCTCGGGCGATCGAGAGTCGAAAGCACTGACACTCTTGACACTTACCGACGAAATATCATTGAGTGCCAAGAAGATTCCAACGCCAAATAGGCGCAATTAAGAGGCAGATAGGAAATTCCTTTCTTGACACTTAATAAATTAAAAATTATGAGTGCCAAGAAGGATGAGATCCATACCGATTTATAAACACGAGGAGGGGCGGAATCCACTAGATTCAGCCCCTCCTCGCAACATTTCCCAGAAGAGTTACTTCTTTTTGGCCTTGGACTCCTTGGAGCCCTTCTTCTTGGTGGCCTTCTCCTCTTCCTGAGCCAGGCGATTGAGCGTTTCGCTCGCAGGCTCCGCAGGAGACTTCGAATGATGTTTGATGTCGTCTTCCGTGGGCTCGATATAACCGAGGTTGACGTCGAGCAGGTGCTGCGCCATATCCTCTTCGAGATGCTCGGACAGAGCGATCTCGGACGCCAGAATGTTGCGCGCCTTAGTGAGCATGCGCTTCTCGCCCGCGCTCAAACCGTGTTCCTCGTCATCGCGCTGCGCCAAATCACGCACTACTTCGGCAATCTTGTTGACGTCGCCTGTGGCGATCTTCTCAACGTTGAGCTTGTAGCGGCGAGACCAATTGGTCTTCTCCTCTTCAATAGGAGTGCGCAAAATCTCGAAGACCTTGGTGACAGCTTTGGCGTCAACGATGTCACGAACGCCCACCTTATCGAGATTCTCAGCCGGAACATTGATGACAAGGCCGTCCGAGGACAAAATGGACAATTTCAGGTACTGCCGAGTAACACCTCTCAACGTACGCTCAGAAATTTCTTCGACCCTTGCAGCGCCGTGACGTGGATACACCACGGTATCGCCGACTTTATACGTCATAGAACCTCCACCAGATTATGACTGAACCGTACTATATTGCCACGTAAGCTGGACAGATTGCCTCATTTCTCAGAGGTTTCGCCCTCTTTCCTCTTGTCCCCCACGCTTGCATACACTTGATTCATGGATGCTCACGCAAAGGCGATGTCGACACCCGAACCGTTGGTCGTCGATCATCAAATCCTTGATGCTGTTAGTAACGGGCTGTTTTACGACCCTCACTTCGTTCTCGGAGCCCACGTGCACACGGATGTGTACAAGGGATACGCGACGGTGCGCGTTCTTAAGCCGCTCGCGAAAGCTGTCACCATCATCACTTCCACCGGCGAATATCCTGCGCGGCACGAATGGAATGGCGTTTTCACAACCGTCGTGCCTGTGGCACACAACGTCGACGGCTCCGATGCTGCCCCAGATTATCGAGTGTGCACCCTCTACGAGGATGGCACTCGTCTCACCGAGGACGACCCATACCGCTTTTTGCCGACGCTGGGACAGATGGACATCTATCTCATCGGGGAAGGTCGTCACGAACGTCTCTGGGAAGTGCTGGGGGCACATGTCCGCCATTTCCCGGATCCTTTGGGCTCCCCCGAGGACCCCGAATCAGACACTCTCTCCGGCGTCTCCTTCGCCGTCTGGGCACCCGGCGCACGCATGGTGCGCGTCGTGGGTGATTTCAACGACTGGGACGGCCGCACTCACGCTATGAGATCCATGGGATCTTCAGGGTTATGGGAGATTTTTATCCCCGGCCTGGCCTCTGGGCAAAAGTACAAGTATCAGATTCTCAATGCCAACAACGAGTGGAAGGAAAAATCCGATCCGCTCGAGGCTTATCACGAAATCCCTCCGCGCACGGCGTCTGTCGTCTTTGACTCGGCTTTCGACTGGTCGGACGATGCATGGATGAGGCAACGTGCTGCCTCCAACCCTCACCTCAAGCCCATGAGCATCTACGAGGTCCATGCGGGATCGTGGAAGAAGGGGTACTCCTACCGCCAGATGGCGGATGATCTGGTGGACTACGTCAAGAAGGAAAACTTTACCCACGTCGAATTCCTGCCGCTTTCCCAGCACCCGTTCGCCGGCTCGTGGGGGTATCAGGTTACGGGCTATTACGCTCCCGACTCCCGTTTCGGCACCCCCGACGACTTCCGTTACCTCATCAACGCCTTCCATCAGGAGGGAATCGGCGTGATTCTCGATTGGGTACCGGCGCATTTCCCCAAGGACGATTTTGCGCTTGCACGTTTCGATGGCACTCCCCTCTACGAGGATCCGGATCCCCTTCGAGGAGAACACCCCGACTGGGGAACCTACATCTTCAACTACGGGCGCAACGAGGTGCGCAACTTCCTCGTCGCCAACGCCATCTACTGGCTCAAGGTCTTCCATATCGACGGTCTGCGCGTGGACGCTGTTGCCTCCATGCTCTATCTGGACTATTCGCGCCAAAACGGTCAGTGGCGTCCCAATCGCTACGGCGGACGCGAGAATCTTGAGGCCATCGACTTCCTCAAGGAGGCCACCGCCACCGCATATAAAAACAACCCCGGAACTGTCATCATCGCGGAGGAATCCACAGCATGGCCAGGCATCACCGCCCCCACCTCCTCCGGCGGCCTCGGCTTCGGATTCAAGTGGAATATGGGGTGGATGCACGACACGTTGGAATACTTCCAAGAGCAGCCGCTCAACCGCAAATGGCACCACAACGAAATCACTTTTTCGATGGTGTACGCCTACACGGAGCATTACGTATTGCCCATATCGCACGACGAGGTGGTGCACGGCAAAGGATCGTTGATCGGCCGCATGCCGGGAACCGACCCCGAACGTTTTGCCCAGGTGCGTGAGCTTTTTGCCTATCAATGGGCGCATCCGGGGCGCAAACTCACCTTCATGGGGAACGAAATCGCTCAATTCACCGAATGGGACGATAATCGCAGTCTCGACTGGATGGCACTCACGTCCTCCGACCACGTGGGCGTTCAACGACTAGTGGCCGATCTCAACGTTCTGTATCGCACAACGCCAGCGCTGTGGGAACTCGACTTTGATACTTCGGGATTCGAATGGCTTACCAGTGATGACGCCGATCACAACACGCTGAGCTTCATGCGCGTGGACGCACACGGAACACCTCTCGTGGTGGTTATCAATTTCTCGGGAGTGGAGTGGCACGACTATCAGGTGCCCCTGCCCAAAGGCGGCTCCTGGAACGAGGTCCTCACCACAGACGACAAGAAATATGATGGCTCTGGAATACACAATGATCGCATTTCTGCGGACGCGGGAGCCTATCATTCAAGAAATTGGTCGGCTAAACTCAGCATTCCTGCATTTAGCGCGATATTCTTGAAGCCAGAAGAATAGTTTTCGGGGTTCCGTAGACTGACGGGTATCCGCACAGTCCCAATAAGGAGTTAGGCACTAAGACTCATGATTGCCAGTACGATGAACACAGCAGCTAAGCATCCGCGTACCATTCTCGTCGTCGAGGACGAGCCGACATTGGCCACCGCCATCGCTCAGAGGCTCACTGCCGAGGGCTGGACCGCACGTGTAGCGGGAGATGGTGCCAGCGCCGTGGCCGCTGCCAAGCAGCTGCGTCCTGATCTCGTCATCATGGACATCATGTTGCCCGTTATGGATGGTCTTGAGGCCACCAAGCGCATCATCGCGCAACGACCCGTTCCGGTTCTCATTCTCACCGCCCGCGACGATGAGGCAGATAAGGTCATCGGTCTGGGTGTGGGTGCCGACGACTACATGACCAAGCCCTTCTCCATGCGCGAGCTCATCGCCCGCTGCAAGGCGCTGCTGCGTCGCGTGGAGCGCGCCAAGGTCATTGCCAAGAATTCCGAGAACGAAAAGGTTCTTGACTTCGGCTCTCTCATCATCGACCCCGCACAACGCCTTGTGACGCTCAAGGGCGAAGAGATTCACCTCACTCCCACCGAGTTTGACTTGCTGGCAACTCTGGCGCGTCGACCAAAGTCAGTACTGACGCGCGAAAAGCTTCTCGAAGAGGTATGGGATTGGGTGGACGCGTCCGGCACCCGTACCGTCGATTCGCACGTTAAGGCCCTGCGACACAAGCTCGGACCGTCGTCGATTCGCACCGTTCACGGTGTGGGATACGCCTTTGAACCTCCGGAGGATTCCGAGCCCGGTTCCGGTTCCGCCGCTACCGCAGAATAAGGCGAAACGCATACTTTCATGAAGCCCATGACGCAGTTGAAGCACACGTCCCTTATTCTCAAGATCACCGCACTCATCGTGGGTGCCACCGCAGTAGCTTTCTGCTTGGCGTGGCTCATGCTCAAGGGAGGGATGAGCGGGTGGATTTCCTTGCCACTGGTTCTTGTGCTCTTCCTCGTCGTGGGCTTTCTTTTCTCGCGCAAGCTCATTTCCCCGCTCACGCAGATGAGAGATGCCGCGGAAGCGATGGCACAGGGCGATTATGACATCCGCGTGAAAACCTCCAGCCACGATGAGATTGGTCAACTCGCCACTTCCTTCAACGTGATGGCAGGCGAGCTTGAGCATGCCGACCAGATGCGTCGCGATCTCATCGCCAACGTGAGCCACGAGCTGCGTACTCCCGTTGCGGCATTGCAGGCTCTTGTAGAGAATATGGCCGACGGCGTGGTGGAACCCACCCCCGCAAATCTTGAAGGCATTCTCGATCAAACGCACAGACTCACCGATCTCATCGCCTTTCTCCTGGATTTGTCTCGTATGGAAGCGGGCGCGGCAAGTCTTGAAATCAGCACCTTTGACTTCCGTGACTTCATTGAGGACACGCTGGAGCCCCTCGAGATTGCCGATGCCGGGCACGACCATGAGATCAAGGTCAATATTCCCCGTGGCATCACTATCGAGGCGGATCAGGATCGCTTGCGTCAGCTCTTCACCAACATCATTTCCAATGCCATGAAGCATTCCGTGGACGGATCACAAGTGCTCGTGGAGGGGCATCAAGACACCGCCAAGGGCACCATCGTGACGAACGTGGTCAACTTCGGTTCTCAGATTTCTCCGGAGGCCCGCTCCGACATCTTCCGTCGCTACGTCAAGGGCGTCGGAAAGCCTGGTACATCATCGGGCGGCACCGGACTGGGCCTCTCCATCGCTCGTTGGGCAGCGGGCCTTCATGGGGGCACTGTCAACGTCGTGGACGACACGCGCGGGGCCGATTTCCAAATTGAGCTTCCGAAATATCACATCGTCACCGACGAGGCCAAAAATTCCAAGGATTCGTCAACATCCGACGCCAATAACGAAGAAGACGACTTCGCCTGAGGCGTTCTGGTCTCTTCCCCTTATTTTGAGGGTTCTCACTCAAAGTGGGGACCCTTTTGCATATGCGGCGCTCTGTTTCTCTGCCATTTTTCTCTGACACTTTGTCCTCATGGGCACGCATACTAGATACACTTATTCGAACAAACGTTCGACGATTTGCGAGGAAAGGAGACCAGATGTCACTGCCACCATCCGTCCGCTCCTTTGCTCGCCTGCGCGTCGCACCCGTTCCGCTCCGCATACCGCGAGCCCTCGAAGCCGTTCACGCGGGCTTCCCTTCCGTCGCGCAGGACTACTTCCTTCATGAGTTTTCCTTTGACGGAAATGTCATCAAGCATCCCGATACCACCTTTGCCGTCACAGTCGCCGGCGATTCCATGGAAGGCACAGGCATCTTCGACAGCGATCTTCTGCTTGTGGACCGCTCTCTCACCGCTCACGATGGCGATATCGTCATCGCAGTGGTCGACGGAGAGATGACAGTCAAGCGTCTGTGCACACCACCGGGGCAGCGTCCCTACCTTCATCCGGAAAATGCGAAGTATCCCAACATTCGTATCGATGACGATACCCAGCTCAGCATTTGGGGCGTCGTCATCGGCAATTATCACTTTCAATACAAGCGTCCGTAAGGAGGTTCGTCATATGGATGTTTCACAGACCTTCGGCCATATCACCTCGTGGGAGGCCTCTCCCCTCTTCACACCATCGCGCAAGTCAATCACATTGCCGCCACACGATCAGAAACCTGCTGCCACACGCACGAGCGGAAGCATCATTCTTGCAGATGCCAATAGCTTTTTTGCGGCATGCGAGCGCGTCTTTGATCCCACACTCATCGGGGTTCCCCTCGTGGTGCTTTCCAACAATGATGGATGCGTGGTGGCACGCAGCGCAGAAGCCAAACCCATCATTCCGATGGGCGTTCCGTGGTATCAAGTCCGAGAGATGGCCTCCGAGCGTGGTGTGGTGGCTCGCAGTTCCAACTATGAGCTTTACGGCAGCTTGTCTGCACGCATGATGCATGTGATGCACCATTACTTCGAGCATCAAGAAGTGTATTCCATCGATGAATGCTTCTTGCATTCCGTCAAACCCATTGAGGATATTCTCACCATCAGTCGTTCCATGCGCGCAGCGGTTCTGCAAGGTGTGGGAATCCCCGTGTCTGTCGGCATTGCGCCCACGAAGACTCTGGCGAAGATCACAAATCATTGGGCCAAACATGACAACGGATTCAACGGCGTGTGCGCATGGGATCAGCTTCCCGATGACGTGCATGACGAGATTCTCGCCCAAACTCCCGTCGATGACGTGTGGGGCGTGGGTCGACGTCTCATGCGCAAGCTCGTCGCCAGAGGGATACTCACGGCACGGGATCTTCGCGACGCAGACCCTATTGCCATCCGTCGTAAATTCTCAGTGCTTCTTCAACGCACCGTTCTCGAGCTCCGGGGAATCCCCTGCGTCGAGGACGCCTCCAACGCGCTTGACGGTTTCAGGAAACAGCAAATTCTCTGCTCACGCATGTTTTCTCGTCCAGTCGTTGGACATACGGAAATTCGTCAAGCACTGTCGGTATACGTTCAGAACGCGTGCCGCCGCCTACGGCGCCAGGGATGTCTCGCCAGCACTGTTGGTATCTTCTGCGGAGTTTCTCCCTACGCCTCCACTCAGGGAGAAACCTCTATGCCTTACGCGACAGCACAACTTGAATCCCCCACAGACGATCCTCTTGTGCTCATGAAGGTCATCAATGAACAACTCGTCAGCAAAGTGAATCCTCGAACCCATTACATCCGCGCTGGCGTCATTCTCTCCGGACTCGTGGAATCCCGCTCATACCACCCTTTGGAGGGGTTTGAGGCTCGTCGAGACACGCACAACATTGGCAGCATCCTCGATACGGCAACTGCTCGATTCGGTCAATATTCCCTTGGCCTCGGTTATGGAGGTATCCGTGGCAGTGGACGCAAGAACGAAGAGACCGGCGCTGATTGGTCAATGCGCCGCGAGATGCTATCGCCACGGTGCACCACTAGATGGGATGAAATGCCCGTCGTCACGGCGAAATAGACGACCCGTATGCCCAAAACTCCAGTCGTCTCGCAGCAGTCACTCATCTGCGTCGTCAGGAACGGAGGCGAGACTAAAGGCAGCCACCGTACGAATGCCTTCCTCATGCAACGCCCGCGCGCAGCTCAAGAGCGTGGAACCAGTAGTGCAGATGTCATCCACAATCACGGCGTCACAGCATTCTGCAGGAAACCTATGTGTGGCCACGCTCATGCCTCCGTGGGAGCGCATCTGGCGAGAACGAACTCCATGCGTCTGAACCGCTTTCCCACGCACACGAGACATCGCTAATCCCTCAATAACTCTCACATTGATGCCCTCATCGCGAAGAACCTCCGCCACCGCACAGGCCAATTCGTGAGTCTGCAGCCGTCCCCTTCGCGCACGTGACTTTGCGGAAGATGGCGCTGGAATCACTGCAATCACACGTGTTCTTATCGCGTTTTCCCCTATGGCCTCCCTGAACACAACGTCACGCGTCGCCACACGCTGAACCAAGGACGCGAGATGAAGAGACAATGCAGCGCCCACTTCTACATCCGAGTGATCCTTCCACTGGAGAATCACATGCCGCACTCTGCCCGAATACTGTCCGCACGAATAAATCGCACCATTAGAGATGAGTTTGCGAGGCATCACACGCATCACAGTGTGGTCAAACAACCGAGAGCACTGATGGCAAAGGATCTCATCCGCAGCGGAGCAACCAGCACACCCTCGCGGAAAGAGCACGCTGAGAAGACACCATCCCCACGCCCCCGCGCTACGCCGAAATCGTTCCTTCATATAGACGAATTCCAGCAGAAGACCTCCCAAAAGAGAAGCTCAACGGACCTCTGTGGAAAACTCTGCGTTCCAATTCCGATGCAAAGCCAAGGATTATCTTTCTCGCGCGCTACTCTCGGACTCATGAGTCTCACGCATCAGCCGCATGTTCCGGACCATCCCCAGCAGCCACTGCCATGGGAACGCCCCGTGTACAGAGATTCTCATGGACGAGGGTTGCGTCAACCGCTCTTTGGAGCACGTATCCCCCGGTATCGCACTAAGGCCGGTCAATTCGACGGCGCCGTTGTGGCACAGCTCAAGAGATTGCACCAAGCCTGGCCGGAGCTCGTGGAATCGATTCAATGCGCGGTGGAAGACGTCCCGCCATCGGATCCCCTGCCCTGGGAAGAACACACTGTTACACGCTCACGCGCTTTCCCGGCAGAACACGATCAGCAGGCGCGCATCGTGCTCTATAGAAGGCCCATTGAGACACTGTCCCGAGATACTTTGGATCTCCAGCTGCTCATCCGCGACGAATTGGTGGCCCGCTTCGCAGACCTCAGCGGCAAGCACCCTGAAGACATCGACCCTGACTGGGGCAAGTAAAGCAAGTAAAAGGCCTATTCGACACTCACCATGAGCGATCGCGTGGCACTGACCTCGGCGGTTTGCGGCATGAGACTCGTTGCCTCCACCACAGAGGCCTGTGCGGTGGAACCCATCGCATCAGCGCTCATCTGCGCCCCCAATGTGACCGCATGCGATCCGGAGGTGCCATCGGAATCCGCTGTCATCACTGCTGTTCTGGCGTTCCCCAGCGACGACATTGTCACACGCAGGGCACTGTGCGCAGCAATCGTCTTCACAACTGTCTTTGCCACCGCACCGTTGCCATCCATTCCCTCAAGAGTGACCTTCTGATCCGTGTCGGACGGATTGGCAAGCACGAGGCTCGCTGACACACCGTCGGGAACTGTGAGCCCACTATGCTGTACCGCCTGCTGCGACGACAGCACCGAGAAATCTTGCTGCCCGTTACCCGACGTCGTGGCAGTGGCCGAGACATACACGACACCAGCAGAGGCCTCCTTCGATGTCACGGCAAGAGCCGTCGCATTTGAAGGAACAGAGCCAAGATCGAGGGCCGTCACCTTCCCTGCTTCAACGGAGGCATTCGTTGCGTTCCGCTCTCCCTTCGACCCAAGCCACGTCACGGAAAGAGTCTGATCCGCCGCCGAATACAGACGTAACGTCACGTTCTGGTGCTCCGATACTCCGGCGAGTACGGCCGATGCAGTAGCTGATGACGCTTCGCTCGATCCGAGGCGTTGTGCCTGAGCCTGGGGAACATAGTCAACGCCTTTTGACGTGAGACCCTCGGCAGCCGTCACCTTAACAGTGGAGAATACGGGAACCACTTTGCTGGACACCGTTACGAACAAACCCTTTTGATTGGGTGCCGCAGCGCTGAGATCGAAAGTCTTCTCGCCGTGGGCACCCACGGTGATAGCGGTGCTCGTGCTAGCAGCAAGAGCCTTGTTCGTGGTGGTTCCCCGCAGCGCGACGTCAACGCTTGTGGGTTTGTCGGAGGTGTTCGCCACAACGAGTGTGTTTGTTGTACCGGTCGTTGTCTGAGGCACCACAAAATGCGACGTCAGCTGCGCGGAAGAACATGCCGTGGCGGCGATACCCTGCACGTCCCCTTTGCTTGCCCATGACGCTACCGTTCCCACGGCTCCCGTACCCGCATCGGCGCTGAGCAATGTGGAATTAAAGATGGTGGATTCCTCTGCCTTTTGCCCGCCTAACGCGAGTGAGTCGTCACCAGAGACGAGATCCGCCAGTTTTGTACCCGCTACCGAATTCACGGTGGATCCATACACGGAGCCCACAGCTGCGAAACGAGATGCCGAAGAGAGATTGCCCTGCGACACCGAGAACTGAGAATCTCCATACGCTTCCTGATCGCTGAGACCAACGCGCGAAGGGCAGTAATCCGTCAACAATGTCTGACTCACGCGCTGCGTTGCGGCAGCTGCGGCCTCGCCGCCCACAGAATCTTTTACGGGGAGTACGCCTGAGCCCACCAAGCCGAAGGCAGTCAGGGCCACAACGGCGAGACCGCTCACCACGGACACTCCCCAAAGTGCAGCACGCCGACCCGGAGTGACAGTGGCTGCTGATGGGGATGCAGCTTTCTGTGCGTTGGTCTTTTTCGTCGTTCGCGTCTCTTGTGTCCGTTTCATCGATCTTCCTCCTGGACAAACGTGCGGCTTCTCGGAATGGCAACGATGAGATACGCAAGTGTAACCACCCCAAGCAGTACGAGCCATACCTTGCGTAGCGGGTCGGAATACGAAGCCATCTCCCCTGCCGTTGCAATGTGCTGCGTGCCCTGTTCGACGCCGGTAAGGCGAACGTAGAGTCCCGACGAGTTGTCCACCACTTGTTCGGTGCCGTCCGAGGCTGTCACATGCGCCGCCAAATTGCTGCGCGGAGTGGAAGTGGACGCAGGAATATAGATTCCGGAGAAACCGAGCTTCGCCAATGAGGCGATGGAGGCATTGTCATTGGACGCCAAGAGTTTTGCTGCAATGGCACGGAGTTGCGCTTCAGTACCCTTGCTGGCATCCCCGGTAGCAAGCATGTCGGCCACCTGCGTGGTGGCATTTGCATCAATGAGATCCCCTGCCGGAGTTCTCATCACTGAATAATCAATATGATTTGACGTGTCTGCATACAAGCCGAGGACACGTGCACCATCATTCTCCGCAAGGTCCTCGGAGGCAATGATTGGCAATCCCTCGCTCGACATAACCCCCACAGTGGAGTGGCTAGTCCACGTAGCACCGACCATGCCGACGCCTGCAGCAGCGGATAACGTCATCACCACCGCAAGCAACGGGCGGCTCACCTTGGCAAAACGCATGCCAGCGTGGGAACGATGATCAGCGATTTCTTTGACGCTCACCGAGAAGGCACCATCGTTGCGACCGGTCACTGCACATGCCGCCATCAGCACTCCCAGCGAAAGGAAACTCGCTGCGGGAAGAATAGAAGCTGCAACACTCACGTCGGAATCGAGGCCGATCGCCACGCGCGGCGCAATGAAACCGAGCACAGCGCCGGCCGCTGCCACTGTCCACGCCATGCGCGACATGCGCAATCCGCTGGGTATAAACAACGCTATAACAGCACAGGCAACCGCAATGAGTATTCCACACGCCACAATTGCAGCGAGTACCTTCGACGCACCAGAGGAGACTCCGAAGGCAGAGGAGAACAACGAGCCGAACCTGCTGAGGAAACTCTGCGCACTGGGACTTCCGGATAGCGTGACATCCGGCGTTGTGGCATCGGCGAAAACCTGACGCCACAAGCCTTCTCGTACGTGCAATAGCACACTGAAGAAAGTGGGCATGAGCGCAATAATCGAAGGCAACGGCATGAGAAGCAGCATGGCCCGATGCGTGCGCACTATCACGAGGAACACGGCAAAAATGAGGAAGAAGGGCACTACTAGCTGCGGCTCACTCAACGCCACAAAAGTCATGGACAGGCCCGCAAGAGCCGCAGCCTGAATGGATGAATAAGCGCGGCGAGGCGCGTCAACAGCATACATTCCCACGGCGCGAAACACGAAGAAGAAGCTCAGCGGAAGAAAAACAAAGACCACAAGCATGGGCAGATTCGCAGTTTGATACAGCCCGAGCACTCCCGGCAAGACTCCCCAGAGAAGAGAGGAGGCGAAACGCAAGGGGTTGGAGCGCGTTACCACACCCGCCAGCGCCCAAAAACTCACCATGCCAAGTGCGGGAGCGCACAGGAAGAACAAGGAGATTGCAAGACTCACATGACCTCCGGTGAGGACAGAGAGCACCACAAGCACCAAGCCGAAGGGCAAGGGCGCCGCGGCTGTTCCCAAGCCCGAGGAAAAGCTCCACATGGTAGTAGCGGTTTTGACCAAAGTCGCGTATCCCGCAGCGCTCGGCGCCAAAATTGACGAATAGAGCGACAGCCCGGAGAAAATGCCTCCCAGCTGCTGCCAGCTCATGGCCATACTCATGCCCACGCCTAAAAGAACAAGCAGAAGAATCCACGCCGTCCGCCGTCTCCTCAGACTGCGAAAGTGTTCCACCGCCAACGGTCCGAAGACGACGCGGTTGCGTTGAGCGGCAAAGACCTTACGACGAGCACGCCATTCCGTAAGCTGAGCGCGGCTTGTCACAAGCGAGGAGAAGCGAGCGCGATCGCCTCGAGGGAACGAGCGCAACCGCATGTGAGCTGCCAGAGATTGAGGCGTGCGCACAAGGGAACGCCACGGTGCCACAAGCTCGCACACGGCTTCGTACGGCTTTTTGGCGAAAAGATTCATCACGAATCTTCCCAATCCTGTGAGTACGTGCCATATCCAGAGGAAGGGCTTCTCCCAGACGGGCACTTCACTCGAAGCAAACTTGTCGCGAGCCGTCACCGCCTCGGAATAGGCGCTGCGTGGCCCGTCAGCCTCAATGGGACGGCCCTCACGAGTTCGCACACCGCTGAGGCGCGCTCTTCGATGCGCCACCACCACACGAGGCGCCACCACCACACGCCCTCCAGACAGATAGACGCGCCGAGCAAAATCAAGGCCTTCTCCAAAGGTTCCGTACCAGGCATCAGTTCCCGAAAGATTCATCCACGTCGACAAAGACACAAGGGAGCCTGCGAGGCTCACCCCGAAGACATCCTGACGGTCGTTGTATTGGTCTTGGTCTTCCTCACCGTCCACGCTGAGGTTGGCCCTTTGATGATTCCCGGTGATGTAGTAGCCAACATTTTGCAGGGCACTCGTGTCGTCCCATTCCACCTGCTTTGCACCAATCAGTTTGGCGCCGGGAGAATTACGGTCTGCCTCCAGCAGCATCTCGAGACTGTGCTCCGACACGGGACGCGAATCATCGTGCAACAGCCACAGCAACGACGTGGTCGAACGCAGCGTTCCACCGGAGATGGCAGCGCCAACGGCATCGCCAAAGCTCGTCGCATGCGGCGTCGGCACAACGCAAATTTCAATTGGCAGTTCAACGGGCCGCCTGTCATTATTCCGCGCGGCCCCGCGCACCGGCACCGAAAGGCGTTCAGTATAGGCAGCGCTCCCCTTTTCAGCGGCATTTGAGGAGCTATCGGCGATGATGAGAACCGCCGGAAGCACCGTCTGCGACAAAACGGCGTCAAGAGTGCGCGGCAAGTACGCAAGATCGGATTCAACCGTGATGACAGCGGCGACACCCGCGTTCACCTGACGGGGTGTGCGTGCCACTGCGGCAACGCTTTCCGCGAGCACACTACGAAGCGTGACAGGACTCTTGGGGTTCTTCTCATTCACCGGATTCACCCTTCCACTTTAGGAAAGAGACGGGGAATGACAGTTACTTAGCCGTCATATGTGCGAGTATTTCACTCGTGTAGCGTTGTTTCAGGCCTGATTCTTCTTGTAGCGACGGCGTTCCCGTTCGCTCATGCCACCCCAGATTCCAAAGCGTTCATCCTGTTCAATGGCCCACTTGAGGCACTGCTCACGTACTTCACATTGAGCACAGATGGCCTTTGCAACAGCGGCAGAGCCACCCTTTTCCGGGAAAAAGGCCTCAGGGTCAGTCTGGGCACACAAAGCCTTATGGTGCCAAGAAGTATCATCACGACCAGCAAAGAGTCCCCACATCGCGTCATCGGTTTCTTCCGCAGCGCCTGGTGAGGAGGTGTCGTCGAACAAATCCCACATTTCTCTCTCCGAATCAATCGGTTTCCTGCTCTCACACAGGATCTTCGAGCTCTCTCTGCTCTTATGTCATAAATTACACATGTGTTGTTCACGAATGTCAAATTCTTACATGTCATAATCACTTTTTTGGGCACTTCTGTGGTATGAAACGCGACCGAGTGCCGGCGGCGGTTCTGTGCACAATTGCCTTCGGATAGTCCGTGCACCGAGATGGCTGGGTTATACTGCCATTCAGATTCATCCGGAATCGAGCGCACGGCGTGAGAACCTGCGTCTTCCCCACAGAAGGGACCATTTGATGGCATCTCCCGCCCGCCGCCCCTCTCGGGCAAAGGATTCTGTGCCCAATCTTGCACACACCTCCTCAAATGAGCCCCTTCATTCCAACGGCTTCGTTAATACGCACCATGTGCGCACTGGCATTGTGCTGGCGATTACCGCGGTCCTCGCGTTCGTTGCAACGTTCGCTGGCGCGTCCTACCTCGATTTCTTCAATACCGTTAAATCCACAGGCGTTAAAACGATCGCTCAAAAAGGACAAAAATCCACCGAAATTGTGGATCCCAATAGCGGCCAGCCCATCAACATCGTGCTCATGGGCCAAGATACGCGTGATGGCTCCACCAATTCCTCCATCGGCGGCGGCACCATGGCAGGCGAGCACAATGCAGACACCACTATGATCGTGCAGATCTCTGCCGATCGATCCTTCGTCAATCTCGTTTCCATCCCCCGTGACTCGATGGTGAATGCCCCGAGCTGTGAAACCACCAAGGGCACCATGGCATCGCGTGGAACCGTGATGTTCAATTCCATCTTCTCCGCTGCCTACACCTACGGCGGCGATATCTCCTCGGCCGCGAGCTGCACCACGGCGGCACTCGCCAGTCTCACGGGCTTGGACCTCTCCCTCTTTGTCGTCGCCGATTTCCAGGGACTCAAGAAGATGATCGACGCCATTGGCGGCGTCAGCCTCTGCATTCCACAAGACGTCAACGACAACTACACCGGGCTGAAGCTCACCAAGGGCCTGCATCATCTCAATGGCACTACGGCTACCCAGTACGCACGCCTGCGCCACGGCATCGGCGATGGCTCTGACATCATGCGCACAGTGCGTCAGCAGTATCTCATCAAGGCTCTCATCGCTCAGGTGCTTTCCAAGAACTTCCTCACCAACTCGGATCAGCTCTACCAGCTGGTGCACACGGGTGTGAGCGCCCTCCAGATGAGCGAGCAGCTCGCCAACGTCAACACGCTCATGGGCCTGGCTTACTCCATGCGTAACTTCTCCACGTCGAACCTCTATGCACGCACAGTGCCAACAGAGGCGTACCCTGTCGACGCCAACCGCGTCCAATGGGCATCTGGCGCCACCACGCTGTGGACCAAGATGAAGGCGAACAAGCCCATCGCGCTGCAAACTTCCACGACGAAGAGTTCCAAAAAGAAGTCAAGCTCCACCAAGGGCAAAGTGAACTCGAAAACCGGCTTGATCACCGAGTCGGACGGCACATTGAGAGATCCCAAGACCGGCGGAACCGTTGATCCCGAAACCGGTGTCATCAAGGATCCCGACACGGGCTACTCCATGGGCTATGCGGACCAATACCTCGCGGCAACTGTCTGTGCTGTTTCCGCACAGAAGTAGTCTGCCTCCCTCACAAAAACACGTTCGTGCGCAATAGTCTAATGAGTACGAGCACAAAAGAGGGCAGACAGGGGTAAGAAGCATGGCGCGAGATCCTCACTCCACATCAGATGACGAGTCTTTTGCGCCCCCCAGCTTCGTTCCCTCCGCGTCTCATAAACGCACTTCCCCGGCCGCTGACACGTCCTCATTGCCTCCCAGCTTCACACCGTCGGGGGCAAGCGGGGCGTCCAAACCCACTATGACTCCGCGTCACGATCAGACTCCCGTGGGAAGCAAACAGCCCCCTCTGCCCCGCGAACCCCGACGCGCTGGCGGCTCCAGCAGAACCCTCCATGCGCCACAGATGGGGTCACAGAACTCCGAGCAGCCTCACAGCGCTGCACCGTCATATTCACCCTCGTACGCCTCCAGCCAGCGCTCTGCGCCGTCCTATCGGACTCCCAACGCTACACATGCCAACAACGGCACTTCTGGCGGCCGCCATTTCTCCGACTTCGGTCGAGGAGGAAATGGCACCAACGGTGGCCGTAACGGACGCAATGCCGCTGCAGG
This sequence comes from Bifidobacteriaceae bacterium, assembly GCA_022651005.1. Classification (GTDB taxonomy): domain Bacteria; phylum Actinomycetota; class Actinomycetes; order Actinomycetales; family Bifidobacteriaceae; genus JALCQC01. The sequence goes on along the minus strand of JALCQD010000002.1, from coordinate 194,074 downwards.
ACGCGGAAACGGAACCGTCGCGAAAAAACGGAATCCGCGCAGGGTCGTCATCACCATTCTCGCAAGTCTGCTCGCCATCATCCTGGTGCTACTCCTCGCGCTGTATCTCTGGGTCAACTCCCAGCTTCAGCATTACAACGGGTTGTCCACCAAAGAAGACGATTCTTCCCAGACCTGGCTCATCACCGGATCCGATGTGCGCGACGGCACCGAGGGAACAGGCGCCAAAGGATCCGTGGTCGGGGAACGCACCGACTCCATCATGCTGCTGGTGAAGCCAAAATCGGGCGCCACCGCATTGATCTCCATTCCCCGCGATACGTACGTCACCGTAGGCGGTACCGACATGAAGCTCAACGCCGTGTCCGAAACCTACGGGTGGGAAAAGCTCACCGAAACCATCGAAGACATCTCCGGGCTCAAAGTGGATCACCTCGTACGCATCGGCTTCGGCGGCGTCACCAAAGTGGTCGATGCCGTGGGCGGTATTCAGCTGTGCTACAACCGTTCCTTCACGGATTCCTACGCCCAGCTCACCTGGGACTCCGGGTGCCACAACGTTTCCGGATCCACCGCGCTCAAATTCTCCCGCGCTCGCTACTCGGACCCCAACGGGGACTTTGGCCGCACCGAACGCCAACGCCTCGTCATCCAGGCGATTGCGAAGAAAGCGGCAACCCCCTCCACTCTTCTCAATCTTCCGAAGGCGCAGAAGGTCACTTCTGCGGCGCTCGCTGCTATCAAGGTGGATGAAAAAGCAAATCCCTTCTCCTTGCTGCAAATGGCACTTGCCTTCAAATCCGCAACCGGAGCTGACGGCATCACAGGAACCGTGTACTACTCCAACCCGGATTACTATCCCCCGTCTGGCATCGGCTCCACCATTGAGCTCGACAGCACCAAGACCACAGACATGTTCACCGCCATCGCCGCAGGCACCCAAAAGAAGGGGACTGTGGGCGGGTATGTAGCGGGATAGGGTTTTCCACACCCCTCGATTTTTTCTGCCACCTCGGGTCTCGTATCCCATGATGGAAAGGTGACGAAGAAATCGCGCCCTCGACAGCGCAGAGCAAGTTCGAGCAGCGGCCCCACGCAACGCTCCATGCAACGCTGGACTCTTCTCGCCAACGTCTGCCCCGTTTTCGCGCAAGCTGCCATGCTTGCGGTAGCTCTGGCGCAACGGAATTGGACGTTCTTGGCGATGATCGTTCCGGGTGTCTTCATGAGCGGCACCTACGCCTTTTCGGCGCTATTACGCTATCGAGAGGAAAAGCACACCGCAGCGACGCAGCATCAAGCATTGATTGATTCGCAGCGGCAGGGTGCGCACAGTTCCGCATTAGAGAATTCACCGTCTCCTGTTGATCTCTCCATACTTCCGTCCCGTGACGTTGCCACCATTACCGCCGATATGTGGAAAGCCATTGTCCGCGCCTGGGTGAGCTCACCACCAGAAATGAGACACGGCCTGCGCGTCGTCACAGGGGCAGTTCACGGCGACAACAACGATGATGGCGCGACTGCTGCCACTGGCCCGCACTCTAAAGACGCTCTCTCCCTCGATATCTGTTCCCAGGGTCCGCACGCACTCATTGCAGGAACCACCGGCTCGGGAAAATCAATGTTCCTGCAAAGCTGGTGTGTGGCCATGGCGCTGGCTCATCCACCGAGTCGCCTCAACTTCATCTTTTTGGATTTCAAGGGTGGAGCCACCTTTCGTACCCTGCACCGTTTGCCTCACACAGTGGGATTCGTGTCAGATCTCAATCTCTCTCACGCAGTGCGTGCTCTGCAGGCCATCGAAGCGGAACTCACGCGCCGAGAAAAACTCGTGGCACAGCATCAGGCGGCAACAATAGATGAATTGCTGGAACCACCAGCACGCATCGTCATTGTGGTGGACGAATTTCACGCCCTGCGCTTCGCACTGCCGGACTATTCGGATCACCTGGTGCGAATCGCAGCACAGGGGCGTTCTCTCGGTATGAATCTGATACTGGCCACGCAGAATCCCTTGGGGCAAGTGAGCACGGACATGAAGGCGAACATCAATCTCAATATCTGTCTGCGCGTGCGCGATAGCATGCAGTCCATCGAGCTTCTCGGCATTAAAGAGGCCACCTCCCTCCCCACCGCCGCACCCGGCATGGGAATTCTCAACGATTCAGAATCTATTACCGTCTTTCGTTCTGCCGTTGTAAGAGATGAGACGGCGATAACCGCACACTGCTCCAAGGCCGCAAGATTTTGCGGAGAACCTCCAGCAAGCGCACTGTTTACTCCCCCGTTGACGACGCGGGTGACTTACGAGGACGTCTTTGCTGCTGCCGAGACGGCGCACACGAGGGATGAGAATTGCGGCTCAAGCAACGGAACCCTTCTTGTGGGAATTTTCGATGACGGTGTCCTCACACACTCGTGCCGCCTTAATCCTGAGTTGGGAAATATCGCGATCATCGGTGCACCTACTCGCGGTAAAACAACATGCGCACAGAATATCGCAGCGGAAATCCGCGAGCGCTATCCAACGTCAACGCTGCGGTGGACCACCCTCACCGATCTGGGATATCTCGACACAAATGCACACACGAGTCCCGATGCCGATACATGCCCTAACAAGCGCACGACACTGCCCGATTTCTGGATCGTGGACGGAGCCGACGATCTCCTTGACCCTTTGAGCGTCGATCATCTCCACAACGAATTTTCACAAGCTCTCTCCGCAAAGTCCTGCTGCGTGATTTTCACATGCGTGAGTGGCGCTCACGTGCGTTATCCAGAGCACTGTGCCACGCGCATCGTTTTTCCCTCCGGAGAGCAGACGGCTGATGTGATGGCGGGGATTCCGCCTGCGCTGCTCAAACTGTGGCAGCCACAGGAATATGAGATTCCGGGTCGTGCTGTGGTGCTGAATGGCTCAACGGCTTATACTCTGCAATGCTGTGCTCGCAGAGATTTGATAGCAATAACACCTCGCATTGAGCCCTAGCACAAAGACGCAAGAAAAACACCCTTGAAATATCACCGAATTCATGGTTATCTCGGTACTGGAAGTTATCAGTAACGAGTGAAAGTTTCGAGGTTTTCACGTGAGTAATGCTTTTGATTGGCGTGCCGAAGCCGGCTGCCGCGACAAAGATCCTGAACTGTTCTTCCCGGTGGGCAATACGGGCACTTCTCTTCAGCAGATTGATGAGGCAAAGGCCGTATGCCGTACTTGCAAGGTCATCGACGCCTGCCTGAAGTGGGCGTTGGATACGAATCAGGATTCTGGCGTATGGGGCGGATTGAGCGAGGACGAACGTCGCGCACTCAAGCGTCGCGCCATGCGCGCTCGTCGTTCTTCTGCCATGCAGATGAACGCCTGAGAGTGGTCGCAGCAGTCATGAGGCTGTATTAGCCGCATGTAAAAGGGGTGGTCTTCCAGATACTTGGAAGGCCACCCCTTTTACATGCCCGCATTCTTTTACTCAGGTTTCTTTTACTCTGCCTGAGCCGCCCTCAGCTTGATGTTCAGAATTACTCGCGTGCCGCCTTCGCGCCGCGGTTCCCACTTCACCGTGCCACCGAAGTCGGACTGCACGAAGGTGTTGATGATCTGAGTTCCCAGGCCAGTGCCATGCGTGCGTTCGTGCGCATGATCTGGATCGTCTTCAAGGCCGATGCCGTCGTCTTCCACGACGACGTTGAGGTTGTTGCCCCCTCGACCCACCGAAATCACGATGTGGCCGTCCTTGACGCCCTCGAAGCCATGCTCCACGGCGTTTGTTACCAATTCGGTGAGCACCAGAGACAACGGGGTGGCGTCTTGCGCAGGCATCATGCCGAAGCTTCCGATGTAGGAAATCTCGATGTGCTGCCCCTCCGCACTTGCCAGGTCAACACTCATGCGCAGCAAATTGGAGATCACGGAATCGAAGTCCACTACTTCATCGGGCGTCTGGCTCAGTCCCTCATGCACCACGGCGATGGTTTCCACGCGGCGCATGGCCTCTCCCAGCGCCTTCTTCACTTCTGGATTGTTCGTACGCCGCGACTGCAGACGCAGCAGAGCTGACACGGACTGCAGATTGTTCTTCACACGATGGTGAATCTCCGCAATGGTGGCGTCCTTGGTCTTGAGCTGCTGGTCGCGTCTGCGCAGTTCGGTGACGTCGCGGCACAGAATCACGGCACCGCTATGACCGTTTTCGTCACTCAGGGGCCAGGAACGAATCGAAATCGCCGCACCATTGGCCTCGAGATCAGAATCCACGGGAGCCTTGCCAGACAGCACTAAAGGCAACTGCTCGGGCACGGGATCGGACTTGTGAATCAAGCTCACCCCAAGCTCAATGAGGTTCTGCCCCTCCATCACCGAGTTGTTGCCGAGTCGTTTGAAGCAGCTCACCGCGTTGGGCGACGCATATTCCACGGAGCCATCGGCGGAGAGAATGATAAAGCCATCGGGCACGCGCGCGTTGTGGCGCTGGCTAAGCACGGAGTCCGTATAGGGGAATTTGCCGCGCGGAATCATGGCGAAGAGATCCTTGGCGGCCTTGATGCTCTCTGATTCGTAGCGTCCGGTTGCGGCACGCGTGGAAAGGTTCGTCTCACGCACGATGGCGGCAAGAGGCTTCTCACCATGCCACACGCATGCCACCACATCGCAGATCGAGTAATCGTCGATCATGCGGATGGATTCCGAACGAATGACTTCATGCGACCCGAATGCCCGAATGAGCAGCGGCCGGAGCTGATCGTCCACCATGTGCCCCACAAGGTCGTCAGGGCGCACAGAAAGCACCGTAGACGGCCTGCACTGGCCCGCGTAGACGAACTGCCCGTCGGAGACGGGAATGGCAAGGAGGAGGTCGGCATAGCCCAGATCGGCAATGACCTGCCAGTCGGCCACAAGATGATGGAGCCACTCGCGGTCACCTGCGTCAAGACCGGGGGCATCTGCAATGATTTTGGCAAAATCTGTCACAAACACAATCGTAAGGGGCTACCTCGATATCCTTAAAGAAACAGTGTGTTCACTAGAGGTTGACACGTCTTTAAGTTACGGTAACGTAGGTTACGAAGACGTAGGTATGGTGAATGGAGGGCATCGACCATGAAAAGTGCATCAGCGGCACAAACCCGCGCACACAACTCGCGCAGCACCGAGAAAATGGCACAGGCAGCACGAAACGTCAAGGATTCCACAGAATCGAAGCTGGTAGACGCCGAGGCAGCGAAAGCCGCCAAGAAGAATGCAAAGCGCACCCTGAAGATGCAGGCGAAAACGGAGAAGGCATCACGACCCCGCAAGGTGCGCCTCGACGTTCACGGCCGTCCCAAGCCGCTCATGCGAGGCTGGATTCACGCAGGCGCCACTCCCCTTGCACTTGCTGGTGGCATCGTCGCCATCTGCGTAGCGCCCTTCGGCGCCATGAAGGCCGCCTGTGCCATTTACATGACTGCCTCTCTCATTCTCTTCGGCAATTCTGCGTGCTATCACCTGGGTGACTGGTCCCCCAAGGTCACCGACGTCCTTCGCCGCATCGACCATATGAACATCTTCCTGCTCATCGCCGGCACCTATACTCCCATGGCCTTCGCGCTCGATCCCCTGTGGCGCAATACAATTCTCATCGCGTTGTGGTCGTGCACGGGCGTGGCACTCATCATTCACCTCATCTGGATCAGCGCACCTCGCTGGGTGTACACCATCACCTACATTGTTTTCGGCGTTTCCGGCGTGGGATTCCTGCCACTGTACTGGGTCTCGCCTCTGGCGGGTCCAGCTGTTGTGTGGCTCATCGCCGCGGGAGGTGCCATATACATCCTCGGTGCCATCGTTTACGGCAAACGCTGGCCGGATCCCAGCCCGAAGATCTTCGGATTCCACGAGATCTTCCACTCTGCTACTGTCATGGGCTACGCCTGCCATATGGTCGCCATCTTCCTCGTTATCAGCAAGATGCGCGGAATGATGTAAGCGTTCTCCTTGCCCACGGACACGCAGGCTCCACCTGTACCTACAGGAAAGGGGAAGGCCGCAGACGCATACTAGCGCCTGCGGCCTTCCCCTTTTCGTATCGAATTACTCCAATACCGTCATTTTATTTCAGTGGCTCAGAGTCCACGATTTCAACCGTGATCTTCTTGCCATTGGGAGCGTCGTAACTCACTGAATCGCCCTTCTTTGCGCCCATGATGGCCGCTCCGATGGGAGACTCAGGGCTGATGACGTCGAGGTCGGTGGCAACCGCGATCTCACGGGAACCCAACACATATTCGACCTCATTGCCTGCGATCTTGATGGTGACTTTCGAGCCGTTGCCCACGGTTCCCGCCGGCGGAGCCTTGAGAATCTGCGCGGCACGCAGCTTCACGATGAGCTCATTGATACGGCCCTCGTTCTTGCCCTGCGCATCCTTGGCGGCCTGATAGCCACCGTTCTCGCTCAAATCACCTTCCGCACGGGCAGTGGCGATCTTCTCGGTGATCTCTTCACGCATCTCGCCCTGGCGCTGATCAAGCTCGTGCTTGAGCTTGTCGTAGGCATCCTGGGTCAGAAGAATCGTCTTTTCGTCGTCATTGGCCATGTGACCACACTCCTTAACGTCTCCGTCCGCTTACCGGACAACAGACCTTGCATTTTACCCCGAAACTTCCATTAATTACTCATCACCGCGAGCAACGCGCGCACAAGACGGGGGCCTGCGCGCCACCAGTTATCTCAGTGCCATATACCGGCACTCAGCAATCAGCGGGTCGATACGATATCGACGACGAAGACGAGCGTATCGCCACCGCCGATGCCCGCCTGCGGAATTCCGCGAGAGCCGTAACCATACTCCGGGGGAATCGAAAGCAGCAGACGGGAGCCAACGTTGTGGCCCACCACTGTCTGATCCCAACCCTTGATGACCTGGCCCACACCGATGCCGAAGCTAGCAGGCTCATGACGGTCGAAACTTGAGTCGAAAGGCTTATCGTTGCCCCAGACCACGCCATGGTAGTTTACGGTCACAGTGTCACCCTTACGAACGACGGGGCCGTCACCCTCGATGACCTCAACAGACTTCAGACCTGCAGGTGCCTGCGGGGTGGGGAACTCAAGGGCCGGATAAGCACCGAACTCTTCGTTGACTTTCGGCATGGTTTCGTCAGCCATCGTTACTCCTTCGTGTTATATGTATCGCCTAGACGCGTGTGCCCTAGGCTATCGAGCTTCGCAGACAATGATACGACGCCGACTTTGCCGCTCACACTCACCGCGCACAATTTCTCGGCACGCACAAATCGCTCAAGACAAAACTCAGTACAGGAACGCGTACACCTGCGCGAGGAAGAAGATGCCCGCTCCCGCCACAAGCAGCTCCACAATAATCAGCGTCCACGTGAACGGCCACACAAGACGCTTGCGCTCGGCAATAAATCTTCCCGCTCCAAAGCCAAGCGCTCCGATGACGGCGCTGTTGATCGCCACAGACCACAATGCCATTCCTTGGAGAGGACTCGCACCCGCCGGAACCACAATGGAGTCAAATATCGAGGCAACGACAAACCCGCCCCATATGCCAAAGGCCACAAAACCCAAGCAGGCAAAGACGAGCGGCACATAGCGGGACCGCACCCGAGCGCCGAGGAGATCTCCAAGCCAGACAACGGCAAATCCCACCGTGGCGCAAAATCCCACCGTCAACAGAGAGATGACGGCCACCCACGGCAGCACAGCGAGACGATTGCCTGACAAGCTCGCATAGAGCGGAGCCACGATGATATTGCATACGCACATGAGCGCCGCCGCGATGACGATGGTTCCCAACTGTGTGGGAACGGAAGTAATGGCGTCGTCCGTATCCCAGCGGGAGGCGGGAACGTGTGGCGTGTTCTGCGTGTGGTGCGAGCGCGATGGCGAGCTACGACGATACGGCAATTGCGACGCTCCTCAGAATAATGGGAAATACTACGAAACAGAACTCAACAACGAATTCGGTGCCTCAGATATTACGTCAGATACGGATGTACTGCGCGCCTGCCAGCTGCTGACTCGCCAGATACACCACGCCGGAAGGAACGACTTCGGTTCCCAACGGTAGGTCCTTGGCGGAGAGCTCGTGTGAACGCAGCGCGTTGTTGCACGCCTTGAGTGCCACATCTTCGGGAATGTCTTCCGCGGCAACGTCAAGAAGGCCCACGATGGCCGAGCTGTTGACTACTACAACTGGATGCGCCTCTGGGAGCGCGGAAACGATGCGTCCCGCCGCCCGCAGGCCTGATGCCACGTCTTCGGGAGCGGTGGAAACGTGGAGAAGAATCGTGGCGGCTGCCTCTGCTTCGGGGTGTGTCATGGGCTTCCTTTCGCCGTGTATTGTTGTTTTACCCTGTATAACACCGTATATCACGATGATCACAATGCAACGTTGAAGGAAAGGAACAGTCATGAGCTCCCCTTACACCGATCCGCACTCCCCGCCGCCCTCCTCCTCAGGGCCCTTCGCATATTCTGCCCCCGCTGCGAACTCAGGACAGTATCAACGCCCGCCCACACTTCCCCTCCGTACCGACCGCAGCCTCGTCAAATACGTGCTGCTCAGCATTGTGACGTTGGGAATCTACGGACTGTGGATGATGACCGAGACAACGAACACGGTAAATACAATTGCCAGCCGCTACGACGGCCGTCACAGCACGCATTACCTGCTCATGGTGTTTCTGCTCGGATGGATTACCTGCGGCATTGCCTGGTTCGTGTGGTTTCACCACATCACATCGCGCGTCGGCGACGAGCTGCAACGCCGTGGTTACGCCCGTCTCATTTCGGCGTCCGACTATTGGCTCTGGGATATCCTAGGATCGCTCATCGTTGTCGGCCCGTTCATTTTCTTCTACAAGTTCTTCAAGGCCGTCAACGCACTCGCCTGGGATTACAACGAGCGTGGACTCTGAGATTCGCGCTCTCAATAATTGACTCCCCGACTTGGTAAAGTCAGAACGTTGTTAGCCCCGGTGGCGAAATGGTATACGCAGCGGACTTAAAATCCTCCGTCGCAAGACATGCGGGTTCGAGCCCCGCCCGGGGCACATTTATCGTCGTGTATAAGTCTTATATCCAATCTTGAAGTGATGCTTGGGAAGAACTTTCACCAGGCCCTCCGTTTCCGTGAGGTAAGTGGGCAACAGCGCGACGCCTTTACCTGCTTTAACGAGGTTGACGATAGATCCCCATGAGTCGACTTCCCGCACACTGCTTGTTTCCTGCGGGATCACGGAAAGCGTTCGTTCCCGGAAAGGGCAGCGTTTATCGGAATTGACGAGGAAAGGCACCTGTTTCATCGACACGTCATGGTTCCCTAGGAAATCTGCAGACAGATACGATATTGCCGAAGCCGCATAGTGCGCGTTTCTGAATTGCGCATATGTGATGACAGTATCTGCGACGATGTCGTCCGGAGCGCAATTTTCAATATCCGTTGAACCCATGAGGGTGAAATTATTTCCCGAAAGCGCCACACGTTTCTCCCATACAACCAAATAGTTAAAGAGAAGCTCGGAGATAATCACATTTTTACTGGGTAAAGAATGTTCTCGTTTTCCTCGACGGACATTGAGAAGCTGCAGCTTCAACTGGCTCAGCTGCTGTACTGCCTTCTGGGCATGGTTATGAAATAATTCTCCAGCTTCTGTTGGAGTGAGACCATACGGACTTCGTACGAAGAGCTCCACTCCGAGTTCTCTCTCCAGAGCACGTAACCGAGTAGAAACGTTTGACTGAGCAAATCCAAGCGCCTTAGCAGTGGCATTAATTGAACGCAGCTCGTACAGCTGGCAGAATATTTCGTAATCACGTGTCTGCATGATGCCCATATTCCTTCCCTGATATCACAAATAACGATACCCTTAGCAATCTTTGGGTATATGCGGAGCCGTTCTTCTTCCATACCATTGGACTCGTTGCTGATCACAGCAATGGAAAAGAGACCATCATGCCATATCTTCGCGTACGCGTCGCATCGACTCCTCGCCGCACAACAGCGGGAGAAATCGCACACCTCTTAACGAGACTCGCCGTTGACACTCTTCACAAATCGGAAAATGCCGTCGCCATAGACCTGCGATTTACGGACCCAGAGAATTGGTTCGTGGGAGGTAAGTCTCTCTCTGAACGCCAGGAATCCAGTTTCTTCATAGAAATAAAACTGACGGACGGAACAAATTCACGGGACGAAAAAGCCCTCTTTATCCGTCAGGCTTTCAAAGGTATGGCGATGATTCTAGGGAAAATAAGCGATACCAGCTATATCGTGGCCCACGATGTTTCTTCAGATTCCTGGGGCTACGGAGGCAAAACTCAGGAATATCGTTACATCAGCGAAAGCTGAAAAACCGGGGGAACGACCAGTAATCACTGCGGTTGCTCCGTCAGCAGTTCGCGCCCGCGATCGAGCACGAGGCCATCCAGGAGCCCCTGTTCCGAGGCGGTATAGGCGTCAATAATCCGCCCGTCCGCAGCGACCTCCGCCGAAAGCTTGCTCAGGAGTCGCGACCACACGAGAGCACCCCCGGCAATGACATCACGTCGTCCGGGGTGAATAAGCGGCATGCGCGCCATCATCTCGCGCGGCATGTGAATGATCCTCTCGCATGCCTCCTGGGCTTGGGCAAAACTCACTCGTGCGCCATCCACCTTTTCACGCGAATATTCGCGCTCACCCAGCGCCAGCAAGCTCATCGTCGTCACCGTGCCAGACACCCCGATGAGCGAACCCGTTTTGTGCAGCGGAACGCTCGAAAGAGCTCGCGTGAGATGCTCGTCAATATCTTCGCTCGCTTCAAGAAGTTCACGCTGCGTAGGAGGATCGTTCTGCAGATGCCTCTCGGACATCCGTACCGAACCGATGTTCATGGAAACGCTAGCTGCAACCGTGTCCGCTTCGGTTCCCGCACCACCAAGCACAAGCTCTGTGGAGCCTCCACCGAGGTCTACCACGAGATAGGGCGGGCGATCCTGATCTCCCGACACCACCCCACCGTCGCTTCCCCGCGCACCCTCGCGCACGGCGCTCGTAGCTCCGAGGAAGCTCAGACGTGCCTCGGTAGTTCCAGGGATGACCTCGGGTCGTGCCCCCAGCAAGTGTTCTATTTCGTCTTCGAACTCGTCGCGGTTAGAGGCGTCACGAGTGGCCGACGTCGCTACGAATCGCACGGCGTCAACATCGTTGCGCTTGATGATTTCCGCAAACCTCTTAGCAGCCGCATAAGTACGCTCCAGAGCGTCTGCGGCAAAACGGTGCGTTCGGTCAATGTCCTGACCCAGCCGCACCACATCCATCGTCTTAGGAACCACAACAGACACGCCAGAAGCCGACACATCGGCGATCATGAGACGAATCGAATTAGTGCCACAGTCGATACCTGCGACACGAACGGACGGACCCTGAACGGAAGCTGTCATTACTCGCCTATTCCTTTTCAGCACGTTCAACACGAATCGCGCACCGACATACAGTGGGATTAAATTCATCATGCGCTTCGCTCAACGCCATATCCGCAATGGGATTGACGCCAGGTCCCATCACCAACGCCTGTGCCAGCAATGCATGGAGGCACTTGACGCGCACAGGCATGCCGCCCGCAGTGGTGCCCTCGATGTGTTCCTCGGTGTCTCCAAGCGTTTCTGCCACGCGATGACGGAAAGCAAGATACATGGCGTGGGCACGCTCGTATCCTGCATGAAGATCTTCATCCGATCCAAGCTGCTCCGTAAAGTCGTTCATCCGCCCCACAGCCTCGAGATGGGACATGGCCTTCACGGCTTCCGGGCTCGTGAGATAGCACGTCGTGGGAAATGGAATCTTTCCGTTGACCAAAGGTCGTGTGATGACTGCCAGTGGCGTGCCGCACACACAGCGCGCTCCGATTGAGATGATGCCACGCGGATAGCGACCGAGTTGCTTCTCCACCACTGCGATGTCCTCATCACTGGCGCGGTGACGCAGCAAGCCGTCAGCCAGCTCGATACACTTTTCACGGTCCTGGGCGGACAGTTCGATTGCTGGCTGGTGTGTGCTCTGAGTCATCAGGAAGATCCGTTCTGGAATTTCTCGCCACTTACATTTTTCTGCTTGTCTGCCTGCTGGAATGAATATTGCAATTCCTCATACCATGGCAGTTTTTCCCCGCTGCTGTCCGTACTGCTCGTTCCGGAGCCAGATGACGAAGAAGCCGATGACGAAGAACCGGACTTCGAGTCGGAATCACCCGTGGCCGCCTGAGAGTTGAGCACCATCACTGACGTCTCACCCGGGAACACAAAGCCGAGGCGCTCTCGTGCCTGCGACACGATGTACGCCTTGTCGTTCCAGCGTTTAATATCGTTCTCGATATCCTCTTTTTTGGCCTGGAGAGACGCTTCCTGCGCACGCAACGTGTTGAGATCACTCACGTTGACGGCATAGGTATGAACCGTTGCAAGGAGCTGCGTCACACCTGCCAAGACGATAAGCAGGGACAAGACGAGTGAAAGCACCGGTCTTCTTTTCTGGCGTGGAGCCGGAGACGTGGTGCGGGAATTCATACATATGAAAGTACCCGGAGTCCGCGACTCGTGGACTCCGGGTACTCACTTCTTTTGCAAGGATTCACATCACGCCGGGCGTGAACGAAAACTTACATTCACATGACTTACTTTGCGTACTTCTTCGCTGCCTTGAATGCGGAGTAGCCAGCGTACTGAGCGGTGGAGCCAAGCTCCTCCTCGATCTCGAGCAGGCGGTTGTACTTGGCAACGCGCTCGCCACGAGCCGGTGCGCCAGTCTTGATTTGGCCGGTGTTCTTGGCAACGGCGAGATCAGAAATGGTGGTGTCAGGAGTCTCGCCGGAACGGTGGGACACCATGGAGGTGAAGCCATTCGCGGTAGCGAGTTCGATGGCGTCGAGAGTCTCGGTAACAGAACCAATCTGGTTGAGCTTGACGAGCAGGGAGTTCGATGCCTTGAGGTCGATGGCCTTCTGCAGGCGCTTCGGGTTGGTCACGAGCAGGTCGTCACCGACGAACTGCAGGCGGTCGCCCAGAGCTGCCGTGATCTTCTGCCATGCGGTCCAGTCCTCTTCCTGGAAAGGATCCTCGATGGAGACGATCGGGTACTCGTTGACCCACTTCTCGTACACGCCGAGCATGTACTCGTGATCACGGTCCTCGCCATCGAAGTGGTAGAGGCCTGAATCCTTCTTGTAGAACTCAGAAGAAGCGGCGTCAATGGAGATGCCGATCTGCTCGCCCGGCTTGTAACCGGCCTTCTCGATGGCCTCGATGATGATCTTGATGGCATCTTCGTTGGCGGAGAGCTTCGGAGCGAAGCCGCCTTCGTCACCAACGGTGGTGGCCAGGCCACGATCCTTGATGACGCCCTTGAGGGTGTGGTAGACCTCGACGCCTGCGCGCAGAGCCTCACGATAGGTGTTGAAGCCGTAAGGCGACACCATGAACTCCTGAATGTCATAAGCGAAGGCAGCGTGTGCGCCACCGTTCATGATGTTCATGTTCGGGACGGGAAGAATGTGTCCGTTGGTTCCACCGATGTAACGGTAGAGTGGCAACTCGGCGGACTCAGCAGCCGCGTAGAGTGCTGCGAGCGAAACGCCGAGAATGGCGTTGGCGCCGAGCTTGCCCTTGTTGGGGGTTCCGTCGAGCTCGATCATCGTCTCGTCGAGAGCGCGCTGATCGGTGGCATCCATGCCGATGACTGCCGGAGCGATGGTCTCGTTGACGGCCTTGACCGCGTCGAGAACACCCTTGCCCTGGTAACGGGACTTGTCGCCATCGCGACGCTCCCAGGCCTCTGCCTCACCAGTGGAAGCACCGGAAGGAACAAGACCGGTTCCCTGTGCACCATCTTCGGTCTCGAGGATGACCTCGACCGTCGGGTTGCCACGGGAATCAAGAATTTCGCGTGCGTAGACGCTTTCAATTGCTGCCACAACTGCTCCTTTATGTCGTATGTTGTGATATCAGTCACAATAATAACGATAAAACTGGACTGCCAAATCCCAATTGTGCTCAGTGCTGAGCCGGTATCGCACGCAGCGCCGCCCGCCCGTCTTCCCAGTGAGTATCATGACACGTACAAGTTGACGCGGGGTGCTCGGGCCAAGCTTCAAAAATGCTGGAACGCATGGAATCATGGACTCTTTTAGAAAGTTCTGTGCGGAAAGCGAGCGGCTGAGCTGAGATTACACTCGTCGAACCTGATTTAGTTAGCACTAACGAAGGGACGTCACTGCATGTCTTCAGTCATGCCTGAAAATCCGGAAGCGTCTGCCGACGGATCCCGATTCTCTCGGCCCACGGCGAGCCACTCACACGGCCACCGACTCTTCCACATCCTTATCCCCTGGGCTACAACAGCTGGCGTGGTTTTCGCGTGGTATGTTGCCACGGCCACAGGAACACCTGGATTCTTCCCTAGCCCGCAGCAGGTGGTGGCGGCCGCGGGAGATCTCAACGCCGAAGGTCTGCTCTGGCCTTCTATTGGAGTCTCCCTTGCCCGCGTTGGCGCTGGACTCGCGATGGGAATCCTCGTGGCCGTTCCCACGGGGCTTCTCGCGGGATCGAGTCGTCTTGGCTACATCTTCCTCGACAAACCCGCCCACATGCTGCGCGCCATACCGTTCAACGCCCTCTCCCCTCTCCTCATCATCGCAGTGGGCATCGGCGAAGGCATGAAGGTCACGCTCATCGCCATCGGAGTCTTCGGCCCTCTCTACGTGAATCTGCGCGACGGCGTGCGTGCCATCGATCCGAAACTCCTGGAATTCGCACGCGCCTACCATCTGCGAAGACGCACAGTGTTCACCCAGATTCTGCTGCGCGGCACCCTGCCGAGCTTCATGACCGGCTTGCGCTTCGGCCTCACCGTGGCGTGGATTGCGCTGGTGACCTGCGAAACCGTCAATTCCCAAAATGGGCTCGGCTACATCCTCGCTCGTTCCCAGCAGTTCTCCCGCACCGATCAGATGGTGTTGTGCATCGTCGCGTATGCGGTACTTGGCCTTGTATCGGAAGGCCTCGTGGGACTGCTGGAACGCGTTGCGCTGCCGTGGAAGAAATAAGAATTTTAGAAAGATTTAAAGGATTTATTATGCACAAGACATCATCATTCACCGTTGCCAAAATCGCCGTGTCCGCGCTCCTCTCCATTGCCACCGCGCTGTCCCTGGCGGCCTGCGGAAGCACCTCTTCGGCAGGCGCCTCCTCTGACTCAGCCACCACTCTGCGCGTGGCGTACCTATCGACTGCCAACTACCTCACCACACTGAAAAACGACGATTTCGCGCAGAAGGAGCTCTCCCCCGCACACGTGAAGTTCACCGGCCCTTACGTTCCCCAAGACTCCTACACTGCGGTGCAATCCGGCAATGCCGACGCCGCAAGCACAGGAACTGGCTACTTCATCGACCTTGTCTCTCAAAAGTCTCCCTGGGTGGCCTTCGCCATTGAATACTATTCCGGCAACTCACAGGGCATCGTGGCTGCTCCTGGTTCGGCAGTGACGTCTCTGAAAGACCTCTATGGCAAGAAAATCGCCATTGACCGCAAGGGCGCAACAGGCGATTACATCGTTCATCAGGCCTTTGCCAACGCGGGTCTCGACGCCTCCAAAGTGACCGAGGTCGAGATGAGTGCCACCGACTTCGCCGCCGCATTCTCCTCCGGAAAGGTGGACGCCCTTGCCTCCTTCGACCAGAATCTCGCTGCCGCAGAGGCCACAAAAGGCGCAAGAATTCTCACCACCGGCGACAAATACGGATCGAAAAACGTCTCCATTCACATGGTGTCAAAAAAGTTTGCCACCGAGCACCCCTCACTCGTGAAGAAGCTCTATAAGGCACTCGTGGACGAATCCAACAAGGCACAGAAACAGCCGAGCATCATCACCAAGGCGTACAAGGAATTCGGTGCATCGGACACCGTGATCTCTCAGGTGAAGCACTTCTCAACGCCGAAGATTCTCCCGATCGACGCCACCGGCCTGAAGATGTTGGAAGATCAAGCGCAGCAATACGTCGACTTCGGCTTCATTACATCCGTTCCGGATCTCAAAGCTGCCACCATGGATTGCAGCAAATGAGCACCCCAGACACGAAAGACTCAGCCACCGTTCTCAGCCTGCGCGATGTCCGCGTGGACTTCGCCCGACCGGACGCACCCGTACTGCGTGACGTGACGCTGGAGATCGGTGCGCACGAGTCCGTATGCCTCATCGGCCGCTCAGGTTCGGGAAAATCCACCCTGTTGCGTGCGGCAGCGGGACTGCTGCCCGTGGCCGCGGGTACGACGCACACCACTAATCACACCGTGATGGGATTCCAGGATTCCCGGCTTCTGCCGTGGCTGCGCGTGTGGAAGAACGTCACTCTGGGTCTCGACCTTTCCGGGACGGCCGCACGAGGTACTGCGCGGAACGCACTCGCAGAGGTGCAACTTGAGAATAAAATGGACGTCTGGCCGAACGAGTTATCCGGCGGGCAGCTGCAGCGCGTGGCGCTCGCCCGCGCCTTGGTACGCACTCCCCGTTTCCTCATGCTCGACGAACCCTTTGGAGCCTTAGACTCACTGACCCGCATGGACATGCAGGATCTACTGGATCAGCTGCGCACCGAACAGGGGTGGGCGCTGCTCATGGTGACGCACGACATCGCGGAAGCAGTGCGCCTGTCGGATCGCATTCTCGTGCTTGCGAACGGCGTCATCACACGGGAGTTTCACATCGATCGGAGCCACCTCGACGCCCGGCACCGCCCTGCCGGATACGCGGCGCTCGAGGACGAGGTGCGCACGGCACTGGCGTGAGGTGTAAAGCTACTCCGCGTGCGGCTCATGTTTCCATGCGAGATCGTCGAGTACCTGGTTCACCCACTCGATCACTTGCTCGGAGCTGAGCTCAGGTCCCGTCAAAGTCCCCTGGAATGGCGAAGGAATGAGCAGCGTGTGCGTCACCGGACGATACACGGTTCCGCGGTAGATGCGCGACAATCGCATCTGCAGTGATTCCGGCGGATCGATTTTGGCAATGCGTACCCGTGACCCCTGCGCCATGATCTCGCTGATGCCAAGTCCTCGCGCCTTGATCCGCAGCCGAGCCACGTCAAAGAGTGTGGAGAGTTCCTCCGGCAGCGCGCCGTAGCGATCCACGAGCTCGTCCTTGATGTCGGTAAAGTCCTCCTCGGAATTCGCCGCGGCGATCTTCCTATACGCCTCGAGTCGCAGCTTGTCCGAGTCGATATAGTCCACCGGAATGGAGGCTTCCACCGGAATATCCACCGTGACAGCGATAGGTGCCTTGCGCTCCGGCTCCTTGTACTCCTCCACGGCCTGAGCGACCATGCGCACATAGAGGTCGAAGCCCACTCCCTCGATGTGCCCTGACTGCTCTCCACCCAGCAAATTGCCGGTGCCTCGCAGCTCTAAATCCTTCAGTGCCACGTCGTAGCCGGATCCCAACGCGGTGTTCTGTGCGATGGTCGCCAGACGGTCATGCGCCGTCTGCGTCATGGCGCGCGAAGGATCATAGAGGAAGTAGGCATAGGCGCGCTCGCGACCTCGGCCCACACGCCCACGCAGCTGATGCAGCTGGCTCAGGCCATATTTGTCTGCCTGATCCACAATGAGCGTATTCGCGTTTGTGATATCCAGACCGGTTTCGATGATGGTGGTGCACACCAAGACGTCGATGTCACGCGCCCAGAAGTCGCGAATAACGCCGTCAAGCTGTTTCTCCCCCATCTTTCCGTGACCAATGCCAATGCGAGCCTCTGGAACGAGGTCGTGGATTTTCGCGGCGGTTTTCTCGATGTCGTTAACGCGGTTGTGGACGTAGAACACCTGGCCGCCACGCAACAGTTCACGCCTGATGGCAGCGACCACCTGGGCATCCTCATAGGCGCCCACATACGTGAGAACGGGAAGACGGTCTTCGGGAGGCGTGGCCAATGTCGACATCTCTCGAATCCCCGTGATGGCCATTTCGAGCGTTCTGGGGATGGGCGTTGCGGACATGCTGAGCACGTCCACGTTGGTGCGCAACGCCTTCAGCGTCTCCTTGTGCTCCACTCCGAAACGCTGTTCCTCGTCGATGATGACGAGGCCGAGATCCTTGAATTTGATTTTCGGATTCAGCAGCTTGTGCGTGCCGATGACCACGTCCACTTTCCCAGAAGCGAGCCCCTCCATGGCTTCCTTAATCTCCTTGGGATTTTGGAAGCGGCTCATGGAGGCCACCGTCACGGGAAAGCCCTCGAAACGTTCCGCAAAAGTTTCGGCATGCTGTTGCACAAGCAGTGTGGTGGGAACGAGCACCGCCACCTGTTTGCCATCCTGAACGGCTTTAAACGCGGCACGCACGGCGATTTCAGTTTTGCCGAAGCCCACGTCGCCAGAGATCAACCGGTCCATGGGAACCGGCTTTTCCATGTCCGCCTTCACTTCGTCGATGGTGGTGAGCTGGTCGGGTGTCTCCTGATAGGGGAAGGCGTCCTCGAGCTCGCGCTGCCACGGAGTATCGGGACTGAAGGCAAAACCCTTCGCCTGTTGACGGGCCGAGTAGAGCTTCACCAGGTCCTGCGCGATTTCCTTGACGTGCTTGCGCGCCTTGGACTTCGTGGTGGCCCAGTCGGAGCCACCCAGCTTGTTGAGCTTGGGGACCTCGGCACCGATGTACTTGCTGATCTGGTCAAGCTGATCAGTAGGGATGAATAGCTTGTCGGGCGGAGCATTGCGTTTCGACGGTGCGTATTCGAGCACCAAGTATTCGCGCTGTGCCGTGAGCGCCCCGGAGCCTACAGTGCGCTGTTGAAGCTTGATGAACTTGCCCACGCCGTGCTGTTCGTGGACCACGAAGTCGCCGGGTTTCAACTCAAGCAGGTCAATGGCTTTGCGCCGACGCTTCGGCGTCTTCATCACACCGGCTGTGGAGCGTTTGCCAACGATGTCAGACTCCGTGAGCAGAGCAAGGCCTGCCTCTTCATCGGCAAATCCACGGATTGCCTTTGACTGCACGTATTCCACCGCAGTGATACCGGTTTCGTTGACGGCGCGACTCAGGCGCGACAGCGTCCCCTTCCCTGCAGCGGTGACGACCACCTGAAGATGTTGACCGAGGAGTCCCTCGATCCCTTCGACCGCCTTCTCCTCCGAGCCCCGGAATTCTTGAGGTGCTACTGCCCCAAGCTGCACATGGTTGTCGCGCGACGGGTCCACACCAAAGCTCGTGAGATCCCAGACGGCATGCCCCTGCTCACGTAAATCGTCGATGCATGTGCCGATGTCCAGAAAACTTGCCTTGTCGAAGCTAATGGGCGCACCAATTCCGTGTCCAGATGCTGCCACGTGCCAGCTTGCCGCAAGAAACTCGTTAGCTGTTTTAGTGAGATCCTCGGCGGAGCGTCGCAGCTTTTCGGGATCACTGAGTAGCACCAAGGCATCTTTCTGGAAAAGATCAGCCACCTCGCTCACGTCGTCCACGAGGACGGGAAGAAGAGATTCCATGCCCTCCACCGGAATGCCGTCTGCTATGGATTGCAGCATTTCGTCGGCGTTGGCAATCTGACCGATAAGGTCTTTTGCACGTGAGCGCACGGCGTCGTTCAACTGAATTTCCCGGCAGGCGGTTGCCCATATCTGAGGGATAAGCTCCCCGTAGGTGCGCTGATCAGACGCATGGAATGCCTTGATGGTGTCTACTTCGTCTCCAAAGAATTCGATGCGCACGGGATGAGCAGCCGTGGGAGGAAAAACGTCGAGAATACCGCCGCGAACCGCGAATTGGCCTCGATCCATCACCAATTCCACGTGTTCGTAAGCATTCTCCGTGAGACGGCGGGCTGCGTCATCGAGATCCATGGTATTCCCGGCAGTGAAGATCAAAGGCTCGATCTCCCCTAGTCCCGTAGCAATCGGCTGGATCAACGAGCGCACGGGCATCACGAGAACGCGGATATCTCCAAAAACGGGATCATCACCTTGAGGATGCGCCAATCTGCGAAATACTGCCATGCGTCCGGCAACTGTGTCGGCGCGTGGCGAAAGGCGCTCGTGCGGCAACGTCTCCCACGCGTCCAACGAGGCCACTTGCGTCGTGGGGCCTTGCCACCACGAGCGAATCTCGTCCACCACCTGCTCGGAATCACGTGCTGAGGGAGTCACCACAATCACGTGGCGACGCTCTCCGATCGACGCAGCAAGCGCAGGTCGGATGCCTTCAACTGCACCAATCTTGAGATACTCGGAAGGACGAGTGCCGCCGGCTTCCTCAACGACGCGTTCGAAACCCTTGTCGGCGCTGAGACCACTCAGCAATGACGAGAGCGAACCCTCCCACTGAACTGGGGAAGCCACGTGAGCGGACTGCGCCACCTTCGAAACTGCACCATCCGACTTTTTTACTGCTTTACTTGCCATTGAACTCTTCCTGAGCCTGCGCCAAACCTTCGAAAGCGATGGTTTCCACCGCGTCTGCTCCCCTGCTCAGCAAATCCGGCAGATCGCGCTTCTGTGCGGGCGGGAAGCCTCCCAAGACCCAATCAACGGTGTTGTCGTGAGCGTGGGCGCCACGGGCCGAATGCCCCATACCCAGACGCACACGCGCATACTTATTTGTCCCCAAAGAGCGATCGATGGAACGAATGCCGTTGTGGCCGCCCGCGGAACCTCCCGACTTGACCTTAATGCGGCCGAATTCCAGGTCCATATCATCGTGAATCACGATGACGTGCGCCGCGGGAATGTCGTAATACGCGCAGATGGACGACACCGCGTCACCTGAATCGTTCATATAGGTGAGTGGCTTGGTGAAAAACGTTTTGATGGTGCGTGAATGCAGATTCATCATGCCCTTGCCCAGCAGCGCCAGGCCCTTGTGAGAACTCAGACTCACGTTCCAACGGGTGGTGAGCTCGTCGAGGCACATGAAGCCCAGATTGTGGCGAGTGCCCTCGTATTTTGCTCCCGGATTTCCCAAACCAGCCACCAGCCAGAAATCGGACGCCATGTTCTCCCCGTTCGTTGTGTTCGTCGTCACTTATATCTTCTATAAGACTTTTACGCATGCAAAAACCCGACGCACTTACTGTGCGCCGGGTTTCTACTTTAGTGCGGAAGGTGGAACTATTCGGAAGCCTCCACTGCGCGCTTAATGGCGTCCTTCAAACGACCTTGCGCCTCACCGTACTTACTCCAATCGCCGTCCTTCATGGCGGATTGAGAATCCTTCTCCGCTTGATCGGCATCAGAGAGGGCCTTCTTCAGCGTTTCTGAGGTGGCGGCCGACGAACCGGAAGACGTCGAATCCGAACCTGACTTCGACGCATCGGAATCACTGGCGCTTCCGGATGCCGCGGAATCGCTCGATCCGCTGGAGGTCGCGCCAGAGCTCGTCGAGCTATCCGTCTTGCCGACGTTGCTGGCATCTCCGGCGGAAGCACCAGAATCACCGCCGAACACCTGATCGAGCGCCTCATCCAACGTGTCCGCAAAGCCCACCTGTTCGCCAAAGGCGACGAGCACCTTCTTGAGCAGCGGGAACGATGTGGAGCCGGACGACTGCACGTACACCGGCTGCACGTACACGAGGCCGCCGCCGATAGGAAGCGTCAGCAGATTGCCGCGCGCCACATTGGTGCTGCCCGTCTCGAGCAGGTTGAGTTCCTTTGACACGTCGGCATT
Organism: Bifidobacteriaceae bacterium; assembly: GCA_022651005.1. GTDB lineage: Bacteria > Actinomycetota > Actinomycetes > Actinomycetales > Bifidobacteriaceae > JALCQC01. Next base: position 172,374 of record JALCQD010000002.1, on the reverse strand, counting down.
GGCGTTGAAGTTGTTCTGCGCCTGCCCGGGACCAGGAACAGTTGAATTCTTGGGCAGCTCAAGCAGCTGCAACTTCCCGTAGTTCGAACTCATCTTGCCCTTCTCATGCCCCGCATCGGAATCCACGGAAAGGAAGCCACTCAAAATCTCTCGGGTGACGTTGCCCGCAGGAATATAGGACGAACTCAGCGAGAATGTGGGGTTCGCCTGCTTCGGCAGTTGCATGGTGAGGTAATACGGAGGCTGCAATGCACCCTTCGAATCCTCGCTCGTCGACGCCTCCGACGTCTCCGAAGAGCTCGCCTTCTTTTGCGCCGGATCCTCCGGAGTCTGCCAGAAGTCTTCTCCCGAGAAGAACTGGCTGGCGGAGGTGACGTGATATTGGCCGAGCAGCTCGCGCTGCACCTTGAAAAGACTCTCCGGGTAGCGCATGTGGCTCATGAGATCACTCGAGATCGAGGAAATCGGCTTGTACTGACCGGGGAATACACCCTCCCATGCCTTGAGCACGGGATCGTCGGGATTCCATGCATACAGGTCCACTGAACCGTCGTAAGCGTCGACCGTGGCCTTCACCGAATTACGCATGTAATTGGCCTGACCCGTTGTGATGGAGCGCATGGACTTCGACGTCGCCGTCAATGAATCCTTCGTCGCCGAGTCGAGATCCACCTTCTGGGAGTACGGATACATGTCCGACGTGGTATAAGCGTCCACAATCCACTTGACACGGCCGTCCACCACCGCCGGGTACACGCGCGAATCAAGCTCCAAATACGGAGCCACCTTGCGCACGCGATCCACTGGTGAGCGATCGTAGAGAATTTGCGAGTCCGACGTTACGCGGTCGGAGAAGAAGATCTGATCAGATCCAAAACGAATGGAATAGAGCAGCTTGGAGAACACGTTGCCCACGCTCGGCCCCGCGTTGCCACTGAAAGTATTTGTGGCGCCCTTGGACCCTGTGGGGTAATCAAACTCCCATGCGGCAGTGCCCTTGGGCGAGCCGACGATTGAATATTCGGGAGCGTTGGGCGAGAAGTAAATGCGCGGCTGGTACTTCTCCGTGTCAGAAAGCACGCCCTGGGTGGGAATGTTCTTTTCGAAGAAGAGCGGCTGACCGTCCTTGCTCACCTTGTTGCCGTATGCCGCCACCACTCCGTAGCCGTGCGTAAACACAGTGTGGTCGTTGATCCAGTTGCGGTTGTCGTTACCGTCGAGGTTGAGCTCGCGAGCTCCAATCACCGTGTCGTAGCTCTTGCCGCCGATTTCGTATTTATCGATGCTCAGCGTATCCGTGAAGTTGTAGTACTGCTTGATCTGTTGCAGCTGGCGGAAGGTGGGTGCCACCACTTGGGGATCGAGCAAGCGAATCTGCGCCGTGGTCTCGGTGTCCTTGCTTAAAGCGCCGGACTCACCCTGGGTGGAAGCGTCGTAGTTTTCGGTAGAAACGTTGTTAAGTCCGAAGGCATCAGAAGTTGCCTTGATATTGCGGGAAATGTAAGTGGACTCAAGTTCCTGTGCGTTCGGGCTGACCTTGAAGCGCTGCAGCAACGCCGGGTAGACACCCATGAGCACCATGGCGGCAACGATGACGCTCGCGATGGCGATAACGGGGAATCTCCAGGCGCGCATTGCTGCGGCAAAGCCAACGTGTGTTCCAGAGCTCAGAGACGAGAACGAATGCGAGCGCATGATCCACACGGCGAGGACGATGCCCAGCACCGCGACGAGGGCCGCCATGGCAAATGTGGCCGGAATGGTGGCGTGAACCGCGGAGTATTCGGCACCGGTGATGCGATCTCCCTGTTCCGTGAGCGTTTCAAAGGCGTTGAGCACGATGCGAAAGCCCCACAGCAGCATGGTGAGCAACAGCCAGATGCTGATTTGGCGTCGCGCACGCTTTGTCATATCGAGAATGCCACGGCTGCGGCTGGGCAGACGGAAGCGAATGCCGCTGAGAGCCAGCTGTGCCAAGAGGCACACCAAGAATCCCACGATGACCATGGTGAGAACCGCGTCCGTAATGGCCACAAGACTGGGGAGCACGAACACATAGAAGCCCACGTCAAAGCCGAACTGCGGATCGGTGGTGCCAAAGGACTGCGCGTGGAAGAGCAGCAAGAGCTCGTTCCAATGAGACACCAACTGCGCTCCAAAGAGAGCGCCCAGAATCAGGGCAATGATAACTGCCACACGACGCGCCGTCTTGGACGAGAAGCTCGTCACCATTTCCATAACAGAGCCGTCGGTGCGCACGCTGGAGCCATCTGCGTCGGCGGGACGGCTGCGAATGGCGAGGGTCGCCGACAGATATGCCACCGCCCCCATCACCACGGCGTAAATGATCCACAGGCCGATTTTCATGGCCCACGTGGTCCAGATGACCGAACCGTACCCCAGCTGCGAGTACCACATCACCTCTGTGCCAAAGTAGGAGAGGAAGAAAATCAGGCCGACCGCCACTATCACGATGGCAAGGATGATCCACAGCCACTTACGGAGGAATCCACCAGGTCTGCCGGCGAGTCGGGGCAACTGGAACCGCGGAGGCTGCCCGCCGGAGGAACGCGACGCACCCGCGCTGCCCGACTGCTTCTCACCGTCCGTCTCGACGTTGAGAACTACCGGGTCATCATCATTGTTGCCGTTTCCGCCAGGGAAGAACGATCCGAAGAAAGAAGACATGCTCTCAACATTACCGAAGCCCACCAACAGCGGACCATCAGCCAAAAGGTGTATTTCTCCCCTCCGTCCACGTTTGCGACGGCTTTCTCCAGTGTGCGACCCATTGTGCGGAAATGAACGGAGGTATGGGAAAGGCCCGCGCAACAAGCACGGGCCTTCGAAGGATAACGCTCTGCTTCAGGCTCCTTTTAGTTACTTCTAGTTACTTCTGCGCACTGGCCTGCAGCGCCACGGCCTCGACGTAGTTGACGGGCTGATCAAAATTGGGCTGGAAGAGGAAGTCCGCCAGTGAAAGATCGTCAATCGTCATCTTGTTCGCAATGGCAATCGATACCACGTTGGCGGCCTGCGAGATGTCATGCTTCGCGAGGAACTGAGCGCCCTTGATCTGCCGGGTTTCCTTGTCCCACGTCATGACGCACGTCACTGGAGCCGTTGTCAGCATGAAGTCAGGACGGTAGTCCTGTGTCAGAGTCGTCGTTTCGAGTTCCACTCCCCGACGTTGTGCCGAGGCGACGCTCAAGCCGGTCGATGCGAGTGAAAGTTCGAATAGCTGAACGGCCGACGTGGACTGAGTTCCTGGATGCGCAACCGTAGGCTCCACCATGTTGTGGCCAAGAATCAGACCCTGACGCACGGCATTGGTGGCGAGCGGAATGTAATCCGCTTTACCGGTTGGATTGAACTTCACTGTGGCAGAGTCTCCCGCAGCGAACACATCAGGTACGGACGACCGCATGTAGTCGTCCACAACGATGGCACCATTGGAGATCATCTCTACCTGACCGGTGAACAGATCGGTGCGCGGCGCGAATCCCGCGGCGAGAATAACATAGTCGGCATCGAAGCTATCTGTGTCCGTTTCCACCGTGACGCCAGCGCCGTTATCGCGATCGTCAATCTTGAGGACCTTCTGCCCCAGCGCCAGAGTGACGCCGTGGTTTTCGAAGGACTGCTCCACCTTGTCGGTGATGTCGGCATCAAAGTTATTAGCCAGCACGCGTGGCAACGCGTCAATGAGCGTCACCTTCACGCCGATGGAGTTGAACTGCTCAGCGAGCTCCGCGCCAATGTAGCCGGATCCCACCACTACGACCGACTCGGCATTGGTGGCAGTCTCTTTAATATGCTGGCCGTCATCCCAATTCTTGCACAGCAGAACGCGGTCGAGATCGACGCCAGGAATCGGGGGAACTACGGGCTTGGAACCGGTGGCGACAACAATCTTGTCAAAAGTCTCAGTGTGGACCTCTCCACTCACAAGATTCTTGATCTCCAGAGTCTTTGTGGAGAGATCAGCGCTGAGAACGTCATGCTGCATGAACACGTGCGCGCCCAGTTGTTCCAGTGCCTGCGGAGAAGAATAGAACATCTTTTGCGGATCTGATACGTGATCACCCACCCACAGCGCGATACCGCACGAGAGGAACGACACCGTGGTATTGCGCTCGAAGACACTCACCTCCCAGTCTGGATGCTCTCCCAAAATCGACTGCGTGGAGAAGACGCCCGCATGCGTACAACCGATGACTGCAACTTTCATAACAACCTACCTTCTCTGTGTCTCTCATCTCTCGCACACCATCGTGCGATCCGGTGGCCCATTCCACCTGATGGCCCCATTCTATCGTGAGGCCGATTGTGACATTCGCATGACATAAATCGCCCTTTGTAACTTCTTCGTTAAGCCTGTTCCAATTCTCGAAATTTCCATTCTGAGTTAACGCTGAAGTGATAATGTCGCGCAGCAGAAAGGTGAGTTGCACCCCTGAGGCCCACCGATCTCCATAGAAGGGAATCAACATGAGCAACAGCCCATATCTCGCATCAATCCTTAAGCAGGCCGAACAGCGCGACGGCGACAAGCCTGAGTTCCTGCAGGCAGTCAAAGAGGTTCTCGCAACCATCGCTCCCGCGGTGGACGCAAATCCAGCGTACGAGGCCACCGGCCTTCTCGAGCGCTTCATTGAGCCTGAGCGCTTCGTACAGTTCCGCGTTGCCTGGGTCGACGACGAAGGCAAGACCCGCGTCAACCGCGGCTACCGCGTGCAGTTCAATTCGGCCATCGGACCGTACAAGGGCGGCTTGCGCTTGCACCCCACCGTCAACGAATCCATCATCAAGTTCCTGGGCTTCGAGCAGGTTCTGAAGAACTCCCTCACGGGCCTTCCCATGGGTGGCGGCAAGGGCGGTTCCGACTTCAATCCCAAGGGAAAGTCGGATGCCGAAGTCATGCGCTTCTGCCAGGCCTTCATGACCGAGCTGCAGCGCCACATCGGACCGTTCACCGACGTCCCCGCAGGTGACATCGGCGTGGGCGGCCGCGAGATCGGCTTCCTCTTCGGCCAGTACAAGCGCATCCGCGACGAGTGGTCGGGCGTTCTCACTGGCAAGGCACTGAGCTATGGCGGCTCGCTCGCTCGTACCGAGGCCACCGGCTACGGCTTGCTTTATTACACCGAGGAAGCGCTCAACAAGCTGCGCAATGATTCCTTCGAGGGCAAGACCGTCGCCATCTCCGGCTCCGGTAACGTCGCCGTCTTCGCCACCGAAAAGGCACAGTCGCTCGGCGCCAAGGTCGTCACGGCCTCTGACTCCAACGGCTACGTCTACGATCCCAACGGCATCAATCTCGACATCCTCAAGGACATCAAGGTTGATCACCGTGGCCGCATCAAGGAATATGCCGATCGCGTCTCTTCGGCCACCTATTCGGACAACCGCACCGACATCTGGACCGTTCCTGTGGACATCGCGCTTCCCTGCGCCACCCAGAACGAGATCGATGGCGCTTCCGCCAAGAAGCTCGTCGACAATGGCGTCAAGGTCGTTGCCGAAGGCGCAAACATGCCGTCCACTCCTGAAGCCATTGACGTTTACCGCGATAACAACGTTCTCTACGGCCCGGCAAAGGCAGCGAACGCAGGCGGCGTGGCAGTGTCCGGTCTCGAGATGAGCCAGAACTCAGAGCGTCTCAGCTGGAGCTTCGACGACGTTGACGGCCGCCTCAAGACCATCATGACCAACATCGTCGCGAAGTCGATGGACGCCGCCGCCAAGTTCAGTACTCCCGACGATCTCATGAGCGGCGCCAACATCGCCGGCTTCGAGAAGGTTGCCGACGCAATGCTTGCCCAGGGCATTCTCTGAGCTCCACCGGAGTCTTAACCCCAAGAACCCGTCTCCTCGGAGGCGGGTTTTGCATATTCTCCGAAACCTGACATACCCGCAGAAGTCTCTCCCTCCCCTTGATGCCCCTCCCCCTGATGCTCTCGTGTTTGTGGTGTTGTGCGATTGGGAATTAGCGTGTGCATCGCTCACCCGAGTTGTGCGACGGCAAACCTAGAACTTCCCAATAGCACAACTTACTTGAGCGAGGCACCACTCGTTTCCCAATCGCACAACTGCGGTGAGTGACTCAGGCCTCAGAACTCAGGGAGTTGCCCCTCATGACGAGGGCCCACGAACACGAATCAAGAATCAAGAATTGCGACACACGGCGCACGATGTCACTGCCCACCACCGCTCACTCACCATAAGTGTGCTAGACTCACCAAGGTCAGAAGTCCACAACCGGACTTTCATGCTGCTGAATATATCTGCACACTGAAAGACACATTGCTTTCTTTCATTCCTAAGAATTCAGGCGGCATCTGAGGAAAATACATCAGGACGCCTGCGCGCACCGTATGAATAACGCGGAATAGTCTCGCACCGCCCACCCGATGACACCTTCTTAGTGAATTGAACGCGGAAGATTTCCGCTCGCCGCCTTGCAGCAGAACGAGGCCGCGCGGTGCTGTGCCTCGAATGCACAGCCCTTGAAAGGCAACAGTGACTCAGTCATTTAACCAGTCAGATATGTCCGATACGTCCACCAAGGACACCCCCGATACAGCAGAATCAGCTTCTTCGCAGTCTGCCACGGACACAACTTTCGTAGAACTCGGCGTCCCCGAGCGCATCGCGAGCGTGCTGTCACAGCACGGCAAGACCACCGCTTTCCCCATCCAGAAGGACACACTGCCCGATACTCTCGCAGGCAAGGACGTTCTGGGCCGTGGTGAAACCGGTTCCGGCAAGACGCTCGCCTACTCCATTCCTCTCGTTGCCCGCTTGGGCGAAGAACTGCTCGAGTCGCAGGAAAACAACGAGCCCGCGCCGCGAAACCCTGTGCGCGCTCTCATCCTTGCGCCTACCCGTGAGCTCGTCAATCAGATTGACGACGTAATCCGCCCCCTCGCTCGCACATACGGCATGCGCACCACCACCATCTTTGGCGGCGTGCGCTACAGCAAGCAGATCAGTGAGCTGCGTGCAGGAGCACAGATCGTGCTCGCCTGCCCCGGCCGCCTCGAAGACCTGCTCAGCCAGAAAGCCTTGAGCCTCGACGCCGTTCAGATCACCGTTCTCGACGAGGCGGATCTCATGGCGGATCTCGGCTTCCTGCCCTCCGTCAACCGCCTGCTGCAGCAGATTCCCGAAGGCGGACAGCACCTCTTCTTCTCCGCAACGCTCGACCACGGCATCGACACGCTCGTCAAGCGGTATCTTCACGACGCCAAGGTTCACGAGATTGACGCCGTCAACGCTCAGGTCGAGACCATGACCCAGCACGTGTTCGAGATCAAGACGAACGACAAGGCCGCCATGATCGAGACACTTGCGTCCGGCATCGGTAAGCGCATTCTCTTCACTCGTACCAAGCATCAGGCGGAACACCTCGCCGAGAAGCTGACCAAGAGCGGTATTCCAGCAGCACAGCTGCACGGCAACCTCTCTCAGAATCAGCGCGATCGCAACATGTCCGTGTTCAAGTCAGGGGCTGCGAATGTTCTCGTCGCCACCGACGTGGCAGCACGCGGCGTTGATATTCCCGCGGTGGAGCTCGTCGTTCAGGTCGATCCGCCGAAGGAAGCAAAGTCCTTCCTGCATCGTTCTGGCCGTACGGCCCGCGCAGGTCAGAGCGGTGACGTCGTCACGCTCGTGACCCCCGACCAGCGCCGCTCCACCCGTCGCATGCTGCGCCAGGCCGCCATCAAGACGGCGGCGAAGGAAGTCACGTCTGACTCCCCCGAGGTTCTCGATCTCGTGGGCGAAAAGGCACAGTATGTAGATCCCCGCGAGCTCGCTCGTGCCATGGAAGATTTCACACGCGACCTCACACGCCGCCGCAACGAATCTGACCGCGCCGAGCGCAATCGCAATCGTCGCAATGGACGTGGAGGTAGCCGCAATGGCCGCAATCACGATCGTTATGAGCACGACCGCAGTGGCGGTAGGGGCCGTGGTGGCCATGACCGTAACCGCAGCGACCGTCGTGACCGCGATCGCGACGACTTCTCGCGCACCTCGCGTGACGAACGCGGCACGTGGCATGACGACAACGACTTCCGCGGAAACCATTCCGATCACGGGAATCGTCAGGATCGTCGCAACCGCGATTTCGGAGATGACCGTAAGTACCGCGGCAACCGTTATGACCACGATGACTTCCGCAACGACCGCAAGGACCGTCACAACGACCGTTCCAGCGAGCGCCGCGACGACCGTCGCTCTGGGCGCCCCGAACGCGAGCACAGTGACCGCTACGCTCGCGACGACCGATTCGAGGGTCGCAAGCACAACGATCGCAACCGTTATGACCGCGACGACAATCGTGGACGCGGAAACGATCGCTACAGCGATGATCGCCGTGGTAATAGCCGCTATGATCGCGACGACGCACCCCGCTCCTTCCACGGCCACAGCTCCGCCAAGAAGGCCGGACGCAATCCCTTTAGCGACCAGGCAAAGGCAAACAGCCGCGAGAACTCGGGCGCGCGCAGGCGCAATGGGTCCTTGCGTTCCAATAATCACCAGAATCACCAGGGCGGAAACCATCAGGACCGTCAGGGTAGCCAGGGCGGGCGCAACCAGCGTCGCGGCGGTAAGCGTTACTGATACGCGCTGATTCTATAAAGAGTCCAAAGAGTTAAGGTCCCGAGTCCTCACGGATTCGGGACCTTTTGCATGCCTCCATATGTGGTGTCACGGCTTCGGGACCATCACAGGCTAAACTGAAGAGACATTCAGAGAGAATTTTTGAGGATTTGGAGAAATCATGGGCGCACTCATCTTTTTGGCCGTACTGCTGGTCATCGTCATCATTCTGCTCATTAAGTCAATTTTTGTGGTGCAACAGCAGAAGGTTTTCATCATTGAACGCTTTGGCAAATTCAACGCAGTCCGCGATGCCGGCATCCATATACGGATTCCCTTCATTGACCGCATCGCCTCACGCATTTCGCTCAAGGTCTTCCAAATCGACAATTCCGTCAATACCAAGACCATGGATAACGTGTTCGTTGACGTCAATATCTCCTTGCAGTATCAGGTGAATCCACGCAAGGTCGCAGACGCTTTTTATCAACTTGACAACCCCACACAGCAGATCGTGAGCTATATCGAGGACGCCATCCGATCCACCCTGCCGAAGATGAACCTCGACGACGCCTTTTCCAAGAAGGATGACATCGCTTCCATCGTGCAAGAAGCCGTGAAGGAAGAGATGGATCGCTTCGGCTACATCATCACGAAGACGCTTGTCACCTCGCTTGAGCCTGATGCTAAGATCGTGCGCGCCATGAACGAGATCAACGAGGCACAGCGCAAGCAGGTTGCCGCGAAGTCGCTCGCCGAGGCCGAAAAGATCACCATCACCGTCAAAGCGGAGGCCGAAAAGCAGAAGATGATCATGCGAGGCCAAGCCATCGCCGGCCAGCGCAACGCCATCATCGAGGGCCTCGCCAGCCAGGTGCAGCAGCTGCAGGAACGCGGCTACTCCATCGACCAGGTGATGAGCATTCTCATGACAAACCAGTACTTTGACGTGCTGAGCGAACTCGCTCAGTCCACCAACACCAACACCCTGATGCTGCCCTCCGACGCCACCGCCGGTAACAACACCATCGGTCAGATTCTTGCGTCACTACAGGCTAGCCACGCAAGTTTCGAGCAGAAGGACGTGGACGCTGCGGTATCATCGATCGCCAACCGTTCCACGCAGCTCTAAGCGCTATCTGGTATTAAGAGAGAAGCCGGACCCACACTTATGAGCAATAATCCTGCACCCGAGGGTTGGATTGATACCCCCACTGGGAGAATTCCCGACCCTCGCACACATCCCACGCGCTCGCGCCCCACAGAACCACGCAGCGGGGACTCACGCAGCACAACGGCTCACCCTGCACAACAGAGGCGCCCTTCACCCACATCTCATCCGATGTCAACGGGCGACACGTCGGCTCCTCCAAAGAGCTCGACTCCCTCCCCTTCTTCCTCGCCTGGCACTCCCACATCTCACGAGCACAAGAAACACGGCGGCCTTGTCACATTCATCCTCATAGTGATCGTTATTTTCTTTGTGCGCCAGCCCATAGGCGAAGGCATCAACGATATGGTGCGCTCATTCGACTCGTCAGCGTCGTCGGAGTCCTTATCGAGCTTGTCATCATCGGATGATTCGGAAGACATGGATGATTCTGCGAATTCTGACGATTCCAGCGATTCCGCAGAATCATCTGACACATCCGATATAAAAGATGAGAACAAACGCATCCTCGGCGCCACATACGACGGAACAACGAATCCTTCCTCCATCAAGGAGTACAAGATCTCTTTGTCGAGCTGTTCTCATATCACCAATGACGAGAAAAAGCCTGCCATTCGGTGCCTCATGACGTGGACGAATCCTTATTCCACCGCGCTCACCGACACCGATCAGGAGCGCCCTATGGTCAATTACATCGGGGACCCTGGAACGAAGGACGGATCCATCAAAGATACATGGCCAGCGGACAATAGCAGGTACAGCAAAGAGATACTCAACAATTACACGGCGCAGCCTCACGCCACAGTGAAAGAACCTATCTATTTCACACCAGGCAGCAACTCCACCGTGTGGGTCTCATATGATCGTTTTTATGGTGATAACTACGTGACTACTACCTTTGCGAAGATTGACATGAAGACTCTCACTGTGACCAACGCGAAGTAAAGATCGCAGGATGCCCCGCTCATTCCTCTGGCAGTAGAGACTCAATATAGAAGCGATCCATGGCGGAATGCTGAGCCTTTACTGGCGGGCGGTCGAGACGTGTAAAGCCAAGCTTCTCGTAGATATGAAGAGCGGCCGTGAGACGGTGCTCCGTTTCAAGATACAGCCTCGTATAGCCGTCGGCGGCCGCAGCCCGCTCTACTGCATCGATGAGGGCGTAAGAGATTCCACGCCCTTGAGACGCCTCACGCGCATACAGCTTTTGTAATTCGGCAGTGTCACTTGTTTCGCCGTTGCCATATTCGGCAAAGCCGGCGCCGGCGAGAACGCGATTATCATCGTTGTGCTCCACTGCCACAAAGTAGGCACGGCGAGCATGAGAGGCCCCACGCTCACCACCGTTGTAGTACTGAGAAAGATGCCGAAGAACGTCATCAAAGTACACAGATCCCGGAACATCGAGTCCGTTTTCTTTCAGACGAGCACGTGCAATATGAAACATCTGCTCGTCGTCACGAGATTCGAGAGGACGGATTCTGAAGGAAGAAGCTGAGGCAGACTGTGCGTTCACCGCTTCAGAATAACGCGTAGCAGCAACCTTATTGCTGAGAAGCGACAGAAGGCATAGCTACAGATTCCCTACGAGAATGAGTGAGGATGGCACTTGCCACCGTCACAGAAATGGCGGCAGCCACACCTAGAGGCACTACCGACTGAATCGGCAGATGCGAAATCTCAACGAGCATAGCCAGCGCCATCAACGGCGCCTGCTGGGAAGCGGAGAGAACGGCAACGGCCCCCGCTATCGCACACTGCCACACATGTTCCGCGGTGAACCCCGGGATAACGAGTGTGCACACGAGTCCGAAGACTGCCCCCAGAGACGATCCGATGCCGATTGCGGGCGTGAGCACACCACCGGAAGCGCCTGCTTTCAGCGTCAGAATGGTGAGAACGGCCTTCGCGAGGCACAGGACAAGAAGGATCAGGATGGCAGTACCAGCGGCAAAATCAGCAGAAGATGCAGACGTGGAAAGGGCTCCGAGACCAGAATTACCACGAGATTCCGCCACTGGAACGCCTCCCGCAACACCTGAGTTCATTCCAAACTGCGCAAGCGCACGCCCGTTGCCCATTACCTGAGGGGCAACCATCGCAATCACACCGGTGAGGACTGCCGCAGCAGGCAACTGCCACAGGATGGCAGTACCGGTTGTTTTGCGCTTTTCCGCCCATGCCGACGCCATGCGAAATCCAGCACCAACCGCTCCAAATAGAGGCGCGCTGACAACAGCGAATACGAGAAGCCACGGGGAAAAGGCGGCGAAGTCAGAAACACTAAAGCTTCCCGGCGCCACATAATACGGCCGCGTACCCTTGACGAGAGAACCGACCAACGTCGCAATTGCCGACATACCCAAGCTGACCGATACAGTCTCTCGGTCAACGCGACGCAACAGCATTTCGACACTGAAGAACATGCCCGTCAACGGCGAGATATACACGCCTGCAAAACCCGCTCCAGCGGCAGCCGCCGTCAGTAGCCGTGCATCCTCTTCCCGCAAGCCGAGTCGAGATCCCACACGCATCCATTGCTGGGCTATCAAGGAACCCGCCTCGCGAGGTGCCACCTCACGCCCAATCGAGGCCCCTGTTCCCACAAAAAATATCTGCGCGCCAACATGTGCCACAGTGCGCCACCACGGAAGCTTCTCCCCCGCAACGGCAGCTTTCACCGTGGGAATCCGCCCCGGCTTGCGCACACGCCACCACACGAAGGCAACGATCACGCCCCCCACGGCAACAGAGACTAACCGTCGCCACGGCACAGAAACTGTGGGCCCTGGTAGGGACGAACTTTCCACAAATCCCAAGAACCAATGCTCCGTGGTGACCAGCAGAATTCCCAATAACCCGGAGGAGCAGCCGACGAGGAGGCCCAGAACAACCGTCGAGAGCACCAACCCCCAGAATCGCTTCACGCCGTCACCTCCGCTTCCGCTATGTGCGTGCTAGAACACCAGCTGCACCAGCAGCATGTAGCAGATGGTACCGCCCGCGATGGAGAGCAGCATCTGCCTTTTCCACAGGTGCAACACAACGACGACGGCAATGGAAATCAACTCCGGAATCCCATGCGATCCGGACAGCACACTGACATTGCGGAGGCAATAAATCACCAACAACCCGAAGACAGCAGCGGGAAGGACCTTGCCGAGATACTGCACGTACTTGGGCGTCGGCTTGCCGGCCGGAAATATGAGGAAGGGCAGAAAGCGCGTCGTCAAAGTTCCTGCGATGACCGCAGCGATAGTGATGATCTGCTGAGTAAGAGTCATGGTGGCCATCAGTCAATCCCTAATTTTCCGTATTTTTCCAGGCGGCCGCGCAGCAGCGTGAGCACCGCGAGAATCACGAGCATCGAAGGAATGATGAAATTGTCAGCACCGAAAATCAGCAGACATCCCAGGGACAGCGCAAGGCCGAGCAGAGAACTCGTGTGGTTACGGTCGCGCATCCATTGCTCCATGAAGATCACGACGAACATGGCGGTCATGGCGAAATCAAGGCCCTCTGTGTTGATGTGGATCATGGATCCGAAGATGCCGCCGAGCGTCGAACCTGACACCCAGTACAGCTGGTTGAGCAACGTGACCCACACCATGAACCAGCCACGGTCAATATCAGGAGGAATGGTGGCCGAGAAGTTGATGGAGAACGTCTCGTCACACATGCCATAGATGAGATAGACCTTCTTAGGTCCCAGCCCCTTGAACCGTTCGAGCATTGAAAGTCCGTAAAACAGGTGCCGCGCATTGATCATGAGCGTCATGAGAAAGGCCTGGACGGGGTTGAACGCGCCCAGCAGCAGGCTCACCGTGATGAATTCCATGGAGCCCGCGTAGATGAGCATGCTCATAAACAGCGGGTAAAGAAAACTGAAACCCGAGGAGTTCATGTACATGCCATAGGTGAGACCCAGGAACCAGAACCCGGCAAAGATCGGAAGAGTGAAGGGGAAAGCCGCCTTCAGAGCGGGCACCACCACGCGGACACGATGGCTCTGTGGAGGGGGCGTTGGGTCAACCTGCTCGCCCGCCACCTCTTGTGATGTCATCGAAACTCCCGAACCCACTCTTGGAATGAAATTGCGCCGTCAATAGTATCGCACGCAAACGAAGTACCCGAAGCGGAAAAGCCACAAGGGTCACGCCTCGAGACGCATTCCGTAAAGACGCTTCCAGTAAAAAGCGTTATTATAAGAACTCGTCTCTCGGTCTTCGAAGGTGAAGAGGCACGTATGAAGCAGAGCCCAGCCCACGCGGCAAATCGTTGCACCGCTCAGCCGGCCAAACACGCGCATTCTACCGGTCAGTATCGCAGCATCGCAACGTTTCTCACACCTTTGATTGCAACTGCTACCGCAGTCCTTATCTTTGTGCTCTCTCTGGTTTCCCCCTTGCCCCCCATGCAACCTCGCACCGAGGCCTCCTCTTCTCATACGGAACCTACGCCTGTCTCCACCGTTCCCACTCACGCCACGAAAACGGCTGCCGCTGTTCCCGCAGTGACTGTTGACTGGCACAATCCCACGGGTGGAACGCAACCAGACCTCACCGGTAAAAACAATCTCACTGTCGATGTCGATCTCGCAGCACAAGAGGCCACAATCTCAGACGCCAACGGATCGCCTCTGTACACAATGCTCATCAGCTCGGGAATGAACGACGCCACGCCACATGGCACCTTTACCATTGGGCAACGCGGTCTGTCGTTTTACACACCATCCGAGGGAATGGGCGCAAAATGGTGGACGTCCTTCCTGGGAACGGGATATCTTTTCCATTCCGTCCCGACGAATGCCAACGGAGACTACATCGCCAGCGAGGGAGCAAAGCTTGGAAACGCCGCATCCCACGGTTGCGTACGTCTCAGCATTGCGGATGCACAATGGTTCTATGATCAAATTCCCTCCGGCACTCGCGTGCATATTCATTAAACGATGCCATTGAGTAACCGGGAGTAGTGCAATTACGGCCGTGCCCTCATCTTCACGTGTCATAATGGAAGACCAATACATCTACCTGGAAACGTCGATGACGACGAGAGACGAGGGACTTTCATGAGTGCCGACGACACGGATTCCGCCAAATATCACGAGGTTCTCGACCACTCGGGAACACTCGCACGGCAGATGAGCGACACTCTGACCCGCGCCCTCTCAGCACACCAGGATGTTGTGGAACTCGCCGTCGAAACACTGTTCGCGGGTGGGCACCTGCTGATGGAAGACATGCCAGGTGTCGGTAAAACCACCTTGGCCCGTGCAATGGGAATTCTCATCTCTGGCTCCACGAACAGAATTCAGTTCACCTCTGACATGCTGCCCAGCGATCTCACCGGAGTCAACATCTATGACCAGCGCACCGGAGAGTTCTCCTTCCGCAAGGGACCACTTTTCGCACACGTCGTCATTGCCGATGAAATCAACCGAGCCAATCCCAAGACGCAATCCGCCATGCTCGAGGCAATGGGCGAGCGCCAGGTGAGCGTTGACGGGATCACTTACCCTCTGCCGCAGCCGTACTTCGTCATCGCCACGCAAAACCCCATCGAATTGGAAGGCACCTACCCCTTGCCGGAGGCACAGCTTGACCGCTTCATGGCGCGCGCGAGCCTCGGCTACCCCACACGGGAGCACGAGACGACCATGCTGCTCAACTCGGGCAATTCCTCACCGCTCGATGGACTCGATGCCCTGTGCACCCCTGACGATGTGGTGGCGGGGATTCACGCTGCCGCAACCATCAAAGTGGACACCACGGTTGCCGACTATCTCGTCAGTCTCGTCTCCGCCACCCGAGAGCACCCCACCATCAAGTTTGGGGCCTCGCCCCGAGCAAGTCTCAATCTTCTGGCGATGTGCAAGTCACGGGCGTTGCTCAACCATCGCGACTTCGTGACGCCCGACGACGTGCAATCCCTCGCCGAGCCGGTACTGGCTCATCGCATTGTGGTGCGCCGCGCCTTCAGCCACACTGCCACGACACAGACGCCTGCCGAAGTCCTGCACTCCATCATTGATGACCTCCCCGTTCCCCGCCCCGAGCTGAACTGAGCGACAATGCCCACTACGCCACACCGTATGCATAGTTGGTCTCGGCCCACGCTCAAAGGCGTCGCTTTCCTTCTGGCGTCCGCCGCGCTCATAGTTGTGGGTGCGGGTTTTCAGTACATCATTCTCGTGGTGAGTGGGCTCGGTCTCACCTGCGCTGTTGTCTGTGAGGGAGTAGCCGCGGCGGTCACGCACCTCGTCTTCAGACGGCGTCGGAAAATTCAGCAGGAGCAGAAGACCGACGATGACACCTTCTCGGAACTGCGCCGCGGATTCCTGCGGTTTGTTGTTCCTGGTAGTTTCTCCGCAATACAACTGTGGGACCAACTCGATCAAAACGACACCGTGATCCGCAGCTTCAGCGGATCGTTGCCGCACGACCGTGGCATATTTCGTAACCGTGGAATGATGATTCGCTGGAACGGGGTGTGGGGACTATGGAAAAATGCCGCAGCTCTGAGAAGTGACACCACGGTCACCCATGCGGCGCGGACGCAAGAAGAGGCGCGGCTAGGACCCTACGGCACGCAATCACGCCGCCCCAAGGCACTGGGATCTCACGAGGATGACCTCGCACTGTCGCTGAGGCCGTACTCCCCCGGCGACCCAGAACGTCAAATCTCCTGGAAGATGTCTGCCCGCAGAGGCCACATGATGACGCGCGTGGCGGATCATCATCAACAGCCCCACCTCCTCATCGTGCTCGACACCCTGCTTCCCACCGAAATCGCCACTCTGTCACCAGCAGATTGGGAACGCCTCGTCAGCTACGCTCACGGACTCACGGCTTTTCCGCAGCCGGGAGATTCCTCGGCAATGTTCACGGACGGGTACGCCTTCGCCGAGACCCCGCGAGACATCGAGCACTTTCTTGCGGCGGTGACTCCGAGTGCGGCGGGAAGCCCCACATCACGCGCCGAACACATCGACGTTCTACTGTCCGAGCCCAACACTCACGCGCTATTCATTACTTTCGATTCGGAAGAGCAGGGATCCTTCGAAGCCTGTCTCGAAGATCTCGGAATTCTACGTCACACAGACATCGTGCGGATTACTCCCGACAGCTCCGAGCCCGCCGACCGCAGCAGCGCGCTCCCGACGCTGACGGGCGGCGGAGACATTGGTCACTGGAAAAATGGTGACGCACAGAGCGAGACCACGCAGATACAGCGCCATCGACGCGCAAAGAAAGCGCATTCCTGGAACCGACCATGGAGTCGGCACGTGACGGAACCCTCACGTGCCAGCATCATCACGACACGCTTGCTGGGAACAACGGCAATGGAATTCGTGCTGATTACCTCGCTTGTGCTGCTCTCATCATTGTTCGCATCTCACGTGTGGCTTCCCTATGCCATTGCTGCAACGGCAATCATGACAGCGGAAATAGGACTTATCGACAGCCGCAGGGTACACGATAGCGACCTGGAGCAGAGAGATCGCCACATTGCGCGCAAGAGAACCTTCCTCAGGGCGGTGTGCATGGGCGCAGCGCTACTGCTTGCTGGCGTCATCACAGCAACCATCACGCTCCATTCCACCTTGGGAGTGTGGTGGTTCCACCCGAGAACTCCATGGACGTTCGGCAGTCTCTTCTCGCAATTGACAACACAGGGGAGCAATGCGCTGCTGTATCAGAGTTTTCCTGTCTCTGCGAGCGTCTACGTCGATATCTCGATGATCGCTGCAGTCACCGTCTCACTCGTGATTCTGCGAATTCTTTTCACCTTCATGCGACTACGCATCGTCGCTGTTGCGGCACCCTTCGCCGTCATGACAGCCCAAAACGTGTATTTCGGAACCGAGCAGCCCACGTGGCTCGTCTTCGTATGCGTCTTTTTCTCACTCATCGTCATATGGTTTTCCCAAAAACTACCCGTTCTGTGGCCGCAACCCGTAGTACTCGGTGCCGCCGCAGCAGCCCTCGCGCTGGCACTCGCTCCCTTTACTAATGCAACGGTGGATAGACTCAACCTTCCCATCGGTAGCCAAAAGGGATTATTCTCCTCGTCAGCAGTAAATCCACTGATTGATCTCAGCCGCAATCTGCGCGGTAACAGCGCGTCTATTGCGTTGGACTACAACACGTCCAATACCAGCCCCGTCTATATACGTATGGCAACACTCGACAGTTTCAACGGTGACACGTGGACTTTCGGCTCCGACGCTGATCCAAGCAGCTCCTCCGCTTCCGCAGCACAATCCAAGCCCACGGCAACGTCGAAATCCATTGCTTCCAAGGCGCCGGGAGGCTACACCACGCAAACGGAGTTCACCGACTACTCCCCCCTCATGCAGTACACCGAGCAGGAGGACGAAACGGATATGCCACAATACCGTCCGGGGAGTCTCACCACCTCCAGCAAAATTTGGATCGAGACGCTCACCTCGCGTTTCATGCCGCTCGTCGGACTGCCTACAACGGTGACACCTTCCAGCGCCGACTGGCGATGGAGCAAGGATGCCACCGCCTACTCTTCGTCGACTCACGTCAAGCAGGGAGACACTTACAGCTCCACCGCAACGTACGTGGAGCCCATGGCAAGTCGCTCTGACCTTTCAAGCACGCTCGACCGACTGGAGCAGCTGCTGTACCCTTCCGGCACCGACATGTTGTCCCTCAGCGACTACGACGCCGCGTACGGAGGATACGAGGACTACGACGCCTCCTCCGGCTCAGACCGGCAACGCCAGAGAGTCCCCTCCATCACTATTGACACCACATTGGCCGACGCCTCCAACACGTATGTGCGAAAAAATTACGTCGCCATTCCCAAAAAACTACCAAAATCGGTGACGAAGGTCATCACCGAGGCACGGCAAAGCGGCATCTCCACGAGCAGCGAAAAAACTCGCATTCAGCAGACCGCGGCGCTGGCATACTTACTCGACTTCTTCCAAGATAACGACTTCACCTATTCCCTCGATGCACCAGACGGCAATGGAACCTCCAACATGGAAATGATTGGCGACTTCCTCGTACGAAAGTCCGGTTATTGCGTCCATTACGCAACATCATTCGCCGTGCTCGCACGGGCTCTGGGAATTCCGACGCGCGTTGTGATGGGGTATTTGCCTTCTGCCACAACGGACGGAGGAAACTACGTCGTCACCAATCAGGAGCTCCACGCGTGGGCCGAGGCCTACATCACCGGCATTGGATGGGTACCGTTCGACGTAACACCTTCCAGTTCCAGCGATGATGCCACTGCATCGTCGAGTTCCAGCTCAACCGATTCCGCAGACTCCTCCTCCGACACAAAGGACTCGTCGGATTCCTCGTCCAAGGATTCTTCACAGTCTTCCGATACATCGGATTCCAGCAATAATGCGAACGCCACCACCAATACGGCTTCTGACTCCGGACTCTCAGTACAGACACGCAGCGTGCTGATGGTGTCAGGTGGTGTCCTTCTGGCGATTCTGCTCGCGCTGGTGCCGCTCTGCATGCGGCGGCTGCGCAGGCGGAAGCGGCTCACGCAGCGGACGTATGCCGCCGCATGGGATGAAATTCTTGACACAGCCCGCGATTGTGGCATCGCAATTCCCGCGAGCGCCACAGAACAGAGCATTGTGAAAATTATCGCGGACGCTATCGAAAACGGTACCGCAGGCGCTCCGAGTGATGCTGACGACGCAGCTCACCGAAACATTCGCTTCCTAGAGGAGACCGCAACACACGTTGAGGCCCAGCGTTTTGGCAATAGTTCAAGAAATTCCACCGTGGCCACGCCTGATTCTCATGCGGACTCTTTCTCCGAGCCTGTTCGACACATCAGATCCGCCATCATTGACGCACAGAAGATATCCGCAGAACCACGAACCGCAGCAACGCTATCTCGACGCTTCATCAATCTGATTCGTCGCATGCGGAGAGCTGTGTTCCCGGCGTCGGTGATAAGAAAAAACTAAATGAACCTCATTCTCATATCTTCAGGAATTTTACTAAGGAGTTCTTGTTTCGTGAGAGTAACTGCTGCCTCTGGGAAAATTGAAGCAGGTAAATTCGATCCCCAAACCTGATGACACATATGAACTAAACGATCACCGTCAATGAGTTGAATACCACTTTGTTCGGCAAATGCAATGGCATCTCGAGTAAATTTACTTGTTGTGATTACAAACATCCCCTGTGCTTGCTCGACTGCATTGGCTCCCTTAAGCTTTTGTAGAATGGTGCGCCCTACATGATGACGAACGTCATAGCATTTACATTCAGCAATATATTTAACGCCGTCTTTGCACAGTCGAATATCAAATCCGCCATCGCGAGTTGGAGGTGTCACCTCCGCACTAAATCCAAAATTGCGAAATAGATCAGCACAGAATGGCTCAAAATCGGTCGGGTGACTCGAAAAATTATCAACGATATTCAAAACGGATGTTGCTGTCTGACGTCGATACAATTTTTGGCTCAGATCTTGCCGTTTTCTTTTTTCCAGCTCGTTGTACCCAATGGAAGTGCCAGCACCACGTATGTCGAGGACAAGGTAATAGGTCAGGATGACGTCTTTACATGTAAGAATATAGTCGTCAATATGAATTTCGGATTTACCAAATACGATTGAGTTACCTTTATGCCTCAAATCTTGAGTCCCATCTTTTTTTGCATAAAGCCATACGGGAAATTTCAGAAAAAAGAAGCCCGTCAAAACCCGCTGACGTATTTTTTTCACATGAAATGCGGAAGGAACTTTTGCACCATATTTTTCTTGCATTTCACTTCGCAGTGATACTTGACGTATCCAGAATATTAATGCCAAAACTAATATAACAATAACTACGACGATAGCTAAGAGGATTAAAGGCATTCTTAGAAACGCAATTATCTTATTTCCTGTCATGTGTCCCTGATGCTTTCTCGTCAATGCGCCACTACTTCGTGGCTTCTTACCAAACGCAAAAGTAACCTTGCTACTCGACGTTTGAAGATTCCATGACTTGTCCCAATCATTACCTCAGTACCGCGGAGTAAGGTGGACAGGCATATCTGCACACGCGAAAAGGGGGCGGTTCGTACGGCACAGGTTGATCGCTACGGCAATCTCAAGAGAGCAGAGCGCGGCGCCATCGTCAGCATCTGCGCTTATGTCGTGCTCTCCGTCGCAAAGCTGGTTGTTGGCTATCTTGCCGACTCCGACGCTCTTCGCGCTGATGGCCTCAACAACTTCACCGACGTGCTGTCTTCTATTGCCGTGTTCATCGGTCTGCGCTTCTCGCGCATTCCCGCCGACGACAATCACCGCTACGGCCATTGGAAGGCGGAGAACATCGCAAGTCTGGTGACCTCGTTCATCATGTTTGCCGTCGGCCTCGAAGTGCTGTTCTCTTCCATCTCCTCCATCGCACGCAACGAGATGGAGACGCCTGATATCACTGCGGCCATCGTGGGCGTTGTGGCTGCCCTCATCATGTACGGCGTGTATTTCTACAACAAGACGCTGGCCGCCAAGGTCGATAGCCCGGGCCTCCTCGCCGCCGCCAAGGACAACCGATCGGACGCATGGACGAGTATCGGCACGGCCGTCGCCGTCTTCGCGGCATCGTTTAATCTTGCATGGCTCGATGCTCTCACAGCCGTTATCATTGGTCTGCTCATCGTCAAGACGGCCTACGATATCTTCAAGGACTCCGTCTTTTCTCTCTCCGATGGCTTTGACGAAGACCAGCTCGCAGAATATCGCGAGGCGATCATGCAGATTTCCGGTGTTCTGGGCGTCCGCGTCATCCGTGCCCGCACCTACGGCTCTAACATCGACGCTGATGTGGTCATCACAGTGTCCCCGGATATGACGGTGCGCGACAGCCACGCCATTGCCGACCGCATCGAAGACGTGCTGCTGCAACGCTTCAACGTCTACGAGACCACCGTGCACATCGAGCCAAACGAGGGGCCAACTGCCATGAGCACCTACAAGGCCTCCACGTACAAGGGCGGCAGGGGCAGCATCCGCACACCGCACGCCTCAGCGTGATGTGGGCGCGTAATCCTCAAACTTGGGCCAGGGCCGGTTCGTATCAATGGAGTGTTTGATTCCGTTGTAAAACTCCACCTTCTGATGGATATGCACAAGTTCATTCTGCAGTTCAGCTATCTTGCCCTTCAAGTCGGCTTCATGGCTTTCCACCAGTGCAACAATGTCGTCAATGTGCGCTTCGAGGTTGTTGTCGTATTGGTAGAACTCGCAGATCTTGGCGATCGGGAGGCCTCCCACCTTGAAACAGATAATCGACTCGAGACGTGCAAGGTGCGAGTCGTCATAGACGCGTTGCCCGTGCGCGTCACGCGCAACATTCTCCAGCAACCCCACTTTTTCGTAATAGCGCAGTGTGGAAGCCGGAATATCGAAACGGTGAGAGACCTCTTTGATGCCGTATGCTGGCGCTGTTGTCATGCCTCCACATTATCCCGACTTGCGTTGAACCGCACTTCAAGTGCTTTGCTTGATGGTGACAGAACGATCACGGCAGCATAATGCCATACGCCGCACCTCATTCAAGGGAGAATTCATGAAATATCGCAACGTCGGAAAATCAGGGTTGAAAGTCAGCGAGATCGCGCTGGGAAGCTGGATGACGGATCTCACAGGAACCACGCAGGAGGAGACGGCAAAGGACATCGTGCGTGCCGCCTACGACGCCGGCATCAACTTCTTCGACTGCGCCGATGCTTACAGTGGCGGCGCCGCCGAACGGTTCCTCGGCGAAACTCTCACGCAATTTCCTCGCCGCGAACTCGTGATCTCATCCAAGGTCTTCTTCCCCACTGGCGAGGGCGTGAACGACCGTGGCTTGTCGCGCAAGCACATCTTCGAAAGTGCCGAGCAGAGTCTCAGAAACATGCAGACCGACTATCTCGATCTGTATTACTGCCATCGCTTTGACGAGTTCACTGACCTCGAGGAAACGATCCACGCCATGAGCGACCTCGTGGCCCAAGGCAAGGTGCTCTACTACGGCGTGAGCGAGGAATGGGGCTCCGCACGTTTGCAGGCCGCTCAGCGCATTATCGAGCGAGATCACCTTTACCCTCTCTCCGTCATCCAACCGCAGTACAACATGGTGGATCGCTACGTGGAACACGAGATTTTGGATACGTGCCGCGAGCTTGGCATCGGCGTCACCACCTTCTCTCCGCTGGCACAAGGACTGCTCACGGGAAAGTACCGCAAGGGCGCCCCTCTGCCAGCAGGTTCACGTGCCACGTGGCAGGAAGACCACCAGATCAACGACCTCCTGACGGACGAAAATCTGAACAAGGTGGAGCAGCTGCTCGACATCGCCTCGGACCTCGGCACTTCTCTTGCCGCGCTCTCCTTGGCATGGATCCTGCGCCGTCCAGAAATCAGCTGCGTCATCGCCGGTGCGTCAAAGGTATCGCAGCTGCAGAGCAATCTCTCGGCAGTGGACGTGGAGATTCCAGCCGATGCGTTGGATAAAATTGAATCAATTCTCGGGTTCACACGATTCGAAAGGCACGTGGGCTGAGCATTCTCGCTCATCGTCACCGCCGCACGTATCGTGACGAGATTATCCACAGATCACAAAGGACGTCATCATGGAAATCAAGGATTACAAAGCCGTTTTAGAGGCCACTACCGAACAGGAGAAGCTGCTGCGCTTCGAGACATTCTCCAATAAGGACGCGCTGGAACTCGGCATGTTCATGGCCTCTCTCGCGTACGAGCAAAACATCAATCTCGCCATCGCCATCCGAAAGCTCAACGGCGCACTGCTGTTCCACCATCTGACGCCGGGGACCAAACTCGCAAATCAGCTGTGGATGAGGCGCAAGTTCAACACGGTGTCGCTCATGGAACGCTCGTCGCTGGGCGCGTGGGCGAACTCGCACATCACCGGCGAAGTCGTCAGTTCGCATGGCCTCAGCGACGCAGATTACGTGTTCTGCGGCGGCGGGTTCCCCCTTCGCCTCATCAACGGCGAACTGGTGGCCGTGCTGACGGTGTCGAGTCTGCCTCACCCTGAAGATCACAAGTTCCTCGTCAACGCGCTGGCAGATTTCTTGGGCGTTAAGGACCTGCCGCAGGTACCCGAGATTGACGATCTGAAATAGAGTGTGAGCATGGCTCATTTCTCGCAACCGTCTCAGGTGATGACGCTCGACATTCATAACGGCTTCAACTTCCGCGATCTCGGCGGATACAAAACCCAGGATGGCCGCGTCGTTGCCTCACATCGACTCATTCGCTCGGCAAGCCTGGAGTATCTTTCTGCCGAGGAGCTTGAGTATCTGAGAGCCTACGGCGTCCGAAACATTGTCGACTTCCGCTCCACCCAGGAAAAGACGGCATCTCCCGACCGCATTCCGGCTGGAACACGGTATCTTTTCGACCCCGTGTTCTCCACTGACGAGACGCTCACAAGCCAGGCACCTCGTGCTCTCGCTGCAGGGTTTTCCGCTGATCCGCACGAAGGCTTCGAGCATATGAAGCAGACGTACGCGGATCTCGTGAGAGCGGAGAGCGCAAAGGCCGCGTACAGAAAGTTTTTCGACGTTCTGCTGGGTGCTGACGCGCCCGCAGGTGCAACAATTTTCCACTGCACCGTGGGAAAAGACCGCACTGGCATGGGTGCGGTGTACATTCTCACCGTCCTCGGCGTGGACGCAGAGACGATTCGCGCGGATTATCTCGCCACGAATCAGTTCATGGGAATTCCTCGAGAATACATTCTCGGAAAAGTGCGGGCCGAGGGAGGCAACGCGGTTCTCGAGGCGAACCTCGTCGATTTGTTGACGGCATCCGAAGCGTATCTCGACAGTGCACTGGGAGTAATTGAGTCGGAGTTCGGTGGCATGCAGAACTACCTGCGTCATGAGCTTGGACTCGACGACGATCAGCAGAAGCAGCTGCGCGAGATGTATGTGGAAGCATAGAACCTGCCAAGCGCACTGACGCCAGACAGGTTCTTCACTGATTTTCCCAGCGTGATCCGGGTAACTGCATATCTGCATATCCCGGCCAGAGAAATTGCTACTTCACATCACACATTGAAGCGGAACTCGACGATGTCACCATCGCGCATCACGTAGTCCTTGCCTTCGAGGCGCAGCTTGCCTTCGTCCTTCACCTTGGCATAGGAACCAGCCTCAACGAGGTCGTCGTAAGACACGATTTCGGCCTTGATGAAGCCCTTCTCGAAGTCGGTGTGAATGACGCCAGCAGCCTGAGGAGCGGTCCATCCCTTGTGAATCGTCCAGGCGCGCACCTCCTTTTCGCCAGCGGTGAGGAAGGTTTGCAGGCCGAGCGTATCGAAACCGACGCGCGCCAGCTGATCCAGACCAGACTCAGTGAGTCCCTCATCGGCGAGCATCTCGCGGGCGTCGTCCTCATCGAGTTCGGTGAGTTCGGATTCGAACTGAGCGTTCAGGAAGATCGAGGGAGCAGGCGCCACAGAATCAGCGAGCTTCTTCTTCAAATCGTCGTTGCCGAGCTCAGTATCGTCCACATTGAACACGTAGATGAACGGCTTGGCAGTCATCAGGTGCAGATCGTACAGATCATTCTTGTCGATCTTTCCTGCGGCCGATGCGTGATCGATGGTCTCCCCCGCCTCAAGGATTCCCTTGGCAGCGGTCACGGCATCAAAGTAGCTCTGTGTGATCTTCTTTCCTCGCAGATCCTTCTCCAACTTGGGAAGCGCAGTCTCGATGGTCTGCAGGTCGGCGAGAATCAGTTCGGTGTTAATGGTCTCGATGTCTGCTGCCGGATCCACACGACCATCAACGTGCACGATGTCGTCGTCCTCAAACACGCGCGTGACCTCGCAGATCGCATCTGCTTCGCGAATATTTGCCAAGAACTGATTGCCCAAACCTTCGCCCTCAGACGCACCCTTCACGATGCCCGCAATGTCCACAAACGTCACCGTTGCAGGCACGAGCTTCGTGGTATTCACGATGGGTGCGAGCGTCTTCAGGCGCTTGTCCGGCAGCGGCACGATACCCGTGTTGGGCTCGATGGTGGCGAAAGGGTAGTTTTCAGCGAGAACGTTGTTGCGGGTCAGCGCGTTGAACAGCGTCGATTTGCCGACGTTGGGAAGGCCGACGATTCCAATAGTTAAAGACATACCGACCACTTTAGCGACACCGATATACGAGCGGTTGAGCCCGGGCGGGACTCCTCGACTTACTTAAACCACGCTTCGTACAACTTCACAAAGTTGCGATTTCCATACGATGAGCAGCTGTCTCCCGTTCCCCAGTCGGCTCTGAGGGCGGCGGAGTTCGGCTGATACGGCGTATAGATATAAAGCAATGCGGTCGCCTCATTCTCGATATAAACCTTGCTTCCGCCGCATGCCGCATTCGGACTATATTGCACGTAATTGATGCTCTGTGCCTGGTACGAGTACTGATCCGGATTGGCTTGATAATACTTGAAGCGTCGAGCGGCTCCATAGACTTGCTTAAAGAAGCCGTCATACTTTTTATCGCACGATGCGTTGTCTGGGCACGAGAGGCCGAGTGCGGACGCAAATTTCTGCTTTGTGGGTTCAGAGGTGCTGACAAGTCCCTGCTCTTTCTCGAGCATCACAAGGATCACCTCGGGATTAATGCCGCAACTTTTGGCCGCTGCGGCGATGACCTCCGCTCCAGATTTCTTTCCGGAGCCCTTGTATGCTTCGCACAGATTGTCACCCTTCTCGCGAGCGACTGTGAATCGCGCGTTTTTAAGGCACTGCTTACCGCTGCAGTTGGCGCCATGCTTGACGAGGAACTCTTGAATCTGGCGCGTGCTCATCGCCGACGCATCAAAGAAGTCCGTATCCGAAATCAGGTTCCCGGGATTGTAGTCAAACTCGGAGGCAAGCTGGGATTGCTGCTCCTCCAACTGCTGAATGGTCACTCTGTGTACCAGATAGATAGCGGACACCACGGCAAGGGCCACGGTGAGAATCGCGATGACGGCAATACGCAGCTTTCTCTTCCGAGAGCGCTCCTGCGCTGCGGTTCGCGAACGGGAAGAGCGAGATCGTGAGGAAGAATGAGAACGCACCTTTGAAGTTGGCCGCCTCTTCCCTGACCCGGTGCGTTTCTTCTGCGATTTCGTCATCCGTATCAGTGTTCCACATAAACTTGGAGCCTCTGTGATGATGGTGTTCCACGCTGCACTCTCGCAAGGTGAGGGTTTGCACACAAATAACCTCCCACGGCTCAATTCTCTCCATGGAGCGGTACCGTGGCAATTTGATGTGATGTCGGCGGAAAGGAATCAGAGTGGTTGATCAGCAAAGCCCGATTGGCGTTTTCGATTCTGGCGTGGGCGGCATCAGCACTTTGAGGACCCTCTCGGCAATGCTGCCCCGAGAGGACTTCATTTTCTACGGCGACTCTGCGAACGCGCCTTATGGCGAGAAAACGGCCGACCGCGTCTATGACCTTACTCAACACGCCGTGGAGCAATTGCGATCCCGCGACGTGAAGGCCATTGTCATTGCGTGCAACACCGCCACCTCAGCCGCCAAACCCGAACTCATGAAGCGTTATCCCGATATCCCCTTTCTCGGGATCGAACCAGCGGTAAAGCTTGCCGTTGACTCTGGGAAGAAAAACATCCTCGTCTTGGCCACTCCGCTCACGCTCAGTCTCGCAAAGTTCCACACTCAGGTGAAACGCTTCGAGAACCAAGCCCACATCTATCCGCTCCCGTGCCCGAGACTGGCCGAACTCATCGAGCGCGGCCCCGCTGCCCGTGATGACATCGAGGAGTATGTGGCACAACTGCTCGCACCGACTCTTGCCCGTGTCTCTGGCGAAGGGCGTGCCCTCGACGGCGCAGTTCTGGGGTGCACTCATTACCCGTTTGTGGCCGATATTATTCAGCGGCACGTGGGGCCTGACGTTGAGCTTTTCACCGGATTTGAGGGACTCGGTAGATACCTCACACGCCAGCTGGCAGACCGCAATCTATTGCGCGCCGAAGAACACGCTCAGAATGTTGCGTTCATGAGCAGCAAAAATACCCCCGAAGAGAAGGCTCTCTACCGTCATCTCTTCCAATACGGCTTTGCACAATGACGCCCGCACCCGTCTCTTTCGATAACCGGACGCCTCTAAAAGGCGACGAGATCGCCTAAATCTCCACGGTCACGCGCGAGACGCAATAAGTGCGGAAAGACATCCGGCCCATGCACGCCGTCATGCTCGAAGTCGTTCGTCATCCAGTAATGAGACGAACCAATGCGGCTGAGAGTATCCACTTGGATGCCCGAATCCACATACATGTCGTCGTAATAGACGCCAGCTTGCAACGGCACTTCGTTTCGGCGTAGCTGCTCGACGTCGTAGAGATGGCCCCATTCGGTGTCCTCCATCATGAGGTCCACAGCGGGTTTGAGCGGACGCAATGCAGCATCCTCCTCGAACATCCACGGGAAGCACATCTCCCCAGTAAAAATCAGAGGACGCTGGGAGGCATCGAATTCTGGATGTCTCGTCAGTTCGCGTGCCGCCGACCACCGCAATGGCGTCGTTGTCCCCGACTCCCCTCCATCTTGATATATGGGCTCCTGCAACGTCCAATACAATGCCTTACCGGCCGACGACGTATCTGCCAGCACCTTCATCAGGAAGCCATCGGAGAGATTGCCGTCGCTGTCGAAGGCACCGTCAATCATCCAGTGGACGCGTTCAAAGCCGGGCTTCATGCCAAAGCCCTGTCCCAACGATTGCAAACGCTGCACAGAGAAAGGATCTCCGTTGGGCAGCGTGACGTCACCCTTTGCGAGCCTGTCCGCAACAGAAGCAAGGACGGCCTCATCTTGAGGATAGCGATCGTAATACTGCCGAGTTTTGGCAAGCACGCGTGGGTAAGTGTGTTGGTACACGCGGTCGGCATCGGCCGGAACTCCCGGGATACCACCCGTGGTAAAGCTCGCAGCCAGCGCCTGCGGATACAGAGAGAGATAACTAAGCGTAAGGAAACCGCCATAGCTCTGCCCCAAGCTCACCCACTTGCGGCCGCCGAAGGCAACCACCCTGAGATACTCGAAGTCGGCGATGATCGAATCTGCAAGGAAACGCTTGAGATAATCCGCCTGAGCGCGCGCTCCCCCAACCTTCTGCATCGTTTCCGCAGTGACGAGGGAGGAACGACCGGTTCCACGCTGATCGGGCAACACCACCCTGAAGTGCTTGACCGCTTCGCCAATCCATCCCTCATCGGTGGCAGTCAGCGGACGCGGTCCCTGCCCGCCGGGACCTCCCTGCAAGAAAATCAGCAACGGCAGGTCGGCATGCACCTTGTCCGGCGCAGTGACAACGCGATAAAAAAGCCTCAGCGACCCCTTGTCTCGAGCATTGTTCACCGCTTGCTCGTCATCGGGGCGAACACCTCTCCAGTCCAGAGGAACCGTGATAAAGCGATCCTCAACGTGGAGTCCTGGAATGAAATAGCTGCGTGCACTGGCTGTTGTGGTCATAGCACCATTCTTGGCGCGCGGTATGGACACTCTCAGCCCATTGCCCCCTCAGTACGGCAGACGGCTCGGAACACGTTCGTCTCTCAGCACTCGACGACGCGAACAGTGACGGCAAGGCCACCGCGCGAGGTCTCCTTGTACTTCGCCATCATGTCAGCACCGGTCTGCTTCATGGTCTGAATGGCCTGGTCGAGCGAGACGATGTGATGTCCGTCTCCCAGCATGGCGACGCGAGCAGCATTAATGGCGGTATTCGAAGCGATGGCGTTGCGCTCGATGCAAGGAATCTGAACGAGGCCCTCCACCGGATCACATGTAAGGCCAAGATTGTGTTCAATGCCGATCTCCGCAGCGTTCTCAACCTGGCGTGGAGTGCCACCCAAGACGGCGCACATTGCCGCTGCCGCCATGGAGCATGCCGACCCCACTTCTCCCTGACAGCCAACTTCCGCACCGGAAATCGAGCCATTGCGCTTGAAAAGATAGCCAACGGCGGCGGCTGTCATGAGAAAGTCGATGACGCCCTGCTCATCTGCGCCCTCGATGAAACTCCAGTAATAGTGCAGCACAGCCGGGATGATGCCAGCCGCACCGTTCGTAGGAGCAGTGACGATGCGGCCGCCGCTTGCGTTCTCCTCATTGACGGCGAGCGCGAACAGTGCCGTCCACTCAGAAGCCGGCGATTCGGAAGAAATGAGATTCTTGGCGGTTTTGAGTCCTTCTGCGCTGTCCGTGAAGACTCCCGAATTCTCTCCGCGCAGTTTCTGGTAGATTCCCGGAGCACGGCGACGCACTCGCAGCACTCCCGGCAACAGCGATTCCTCGGCAGTGCAGCCACGACGGACGCTCATGCGCATGGTGTCCCACACGCGCATGAGACCGGCACGCACCTTTTCGGGACTCGACTGCGACACCTCGTTATCCCACATGATCTGGGCCACGGTTTTGTTGTGCGCCTCGCACAGGGCCATGAGCTCCGCCGCATTTTTAAAGGTATACACGGGCGACGTTCCACCATCAGGTGGAACGTTCCTTTCCTTCTCTGTGGGCGGCATTGTGCCATCAGGCGCAACGCTCCTTTTCCCGCTCACAGCCGCGTTATTGCTCACGGAACTCTCGTGTGCAGAATCGCCGCGCTCCTCCTCCGTCACCTTCACGTTCCGGGTCCCCGCGAGCTTTGCCTCGAGCTCCTCTTTCGTGGCGATGAATCCGCCTCCGATGGAGTAGATTTCCTGTTCCGCCACTATGGAGCCGTCTTTGGCGAGGGCCTTGAATCGCATACCGTTGGGGTGCAGCGGCAGAGGCTTACGAAGATTGAATTCAATGTCGCCGCGTTCAAAGGGAAGATCCTTCGTACCGCACACGTGAATGACGCCGGATTCGCTGGCGTCATCGAGCGCTGTTGTGACGTAGTCGGGATCGGCGGTCTCTGGATCGTTGCCCTCGAGCCCTGCAAAAACGGCGCGATCGGTGCCGTGCCCCTTCCCCGTCAAGGCCAGAGAACCATAGAGGGTCGTGTGGATACGTGCTGTCTGAGCGAGGAGATGACGCGCCTGCAGCTGGTCAGCGAACGCCTTAGCGGCACGCATTGGCCCCACAGTGTGCGATGACGATGGTCCGATACCGATGCTGAACAATTCCAACGCGCTAAGCATTCATCTCTCCTGTTCGTTTCCTGGCTTCCGCCACCTTCATACGAAACACAGCCGAGCTTACCGTGTTGGCATGCAACACGCGTATGTCAGCGGGCGGGTGTGAGACACAAAATTCCCATTATGCTTGTTCCATGAACGCTGACCTCATGAGCATCGCAGGAGTGGGCATCGCCGCCTTCCTCGCTCTCTTGCCCATCGTTAACCCCATCGGCGCTATGGCGAGCTTTGCCGGCCTCACCTCTCAGCTGGACGCAAAATACGTACGTCGCCAGGCCTTCAAAACGGCCCTTAACGTCTTCATCATCCTTGCGAGCTTCACAATTCTCGGATCCATCATCCTTGAGGTCTTCGGCATTAGCCTTCCCTCCATTCAAATTGCCGGCGGATTCGTTGTGGCACATTCAGCCATGGGAATGCTCAATCCGAAGGAACAACTCACGGGACCGGAAAAAGAGCACGCACTCACCAAACCCGATATTTCCTTCACCCCCATGGCGCTACCTCTCATAGCTGGACCCGGTGCGATTGGCGAGGTCATCGCCCTCGCCGCTCGCTATCCCGATATTCTTGACCGCACCGCCGTACTACTTGCCACTGTGGCAATCGCCGCCATGATCTTCGTTCTACTGCGGTGGGGCACTCCTGTCATCGACAAGCTCGGCCCTACCGGGATCGGCGCACTCACCCGCGTGATGGGATTCATCATTCTCTGCATCGGCGTGGGGCTCATGATCCACGGGATCCAGACGCTCAACTTATTCAGGAAATAGACGTCGGTTTCTTCTCGAATTCATCAAAAGGTTGCATTATCCATGGGTGCGCTCTCCCGATAGACTTGTGGTGTGCCGTCTTCCACCCCCATTTCCGCAAAGCCTGCTCCACGGGCGCCGCATATTACGCGCATGGCGCGGTGGTCCGAACGACACCGTCAGGTTCTTGACATCCTCAAGGCCGCACTTTTCATAGGATTTTTCACGCTGCTGCAAGCGGAGACAACACCGCAGTCACTTCTTCTTCCTCAATCGACGAACTCGGCCATCGTGTGGTCACTCATCTACATCGTTCCCCTCTCCGTGCGCCGCACCCATGCCGATTCGGGAGCCATCACCTTCATTCTGCTCGCTATACTCCAGATTCTTGCCGGGCCAGTGGTGATTCTCGCCGATTTCGTTGCCGTTATCATGCTGTATTCCGCAATTGTGTATGGCTCCCGTCTGCGTACGCGCCGCTACATCGTCATTGCGCTGGGGATGGGCGCCCTCGTATCGATTCTCAATGCGGTAGCGCAACATCACCAACCGCTTTTTGCGCAAAACAGTACGGCAAATGGAACCCTTCCCGCCTCCTCATATGCCAGCGATATCATCGTCATTTTCATCGCCATCGAAACACTGCTTCTCAGCGCCATCGCCATGGGATATTGGCGACGCGCGCGCTTCGACCAACTTCATCTCATGCGCGAACGCAATCGCGCACTCGAGGAGAGCCAGAAGGAAGAAGCACATCTCGCCACGCTCGCGGAAAGATCTCGCATCGCCCGAGACATGCATGATCTCGTGGCTCACACGCTGTCGATCATTATCGTTCAGGCTGACGGCGGACGATACGCCGGTGTGGCAAATCCCAGTATTGCTGCAGGCACCATGCTCACCATCAGAGACGAAGCCAATCATGCACTCACTAGCATGAACGGCTTGCTGGGAACACTGGGAGAGGACGACGAGAAAAATACCCTCGCACGGCGTGCAA
This sequence comes from Bifidobacteriaceae bacterium, assembly GCA_022651005.1. Taxonomy (GTDB): domain Bacteria; phylum Actinomycetota; class Actinomycetes; order Actinomycetales; family Bifidobacteriaceae; genus JALCQC01. The sequence continues at coordinate 139,685 of JALCQD010000002.1, read as the reverse complement.
GGCCTGATCTCACCGTCGAATACGGCTCGATCGATGCTCTCATTCATCAGGCTCAGACGGCGAGTGGCGCACGCATTGTCATCGAGCGCAGCGTCCACGGAAAGGTTCAGCATACGGCCCTCACCTCAGAGATCAGCGCTGCACTGTTCCACGTGGTCCAGGAGGCCCTCAGCAATGTCCGCAAATACGCGGCAGTAGGGTCGACTAAGGTTCACGTTGACATCGTCGAACGATGGTCCCCTACCGCCGTGTCACTCAGCGTGACCGACGACGGCCAGGGGGCTCGCGCCGCAGCAGACGGACACCATCCTGGATACGGTCTCATCGGCATGAATGAGCGCATCACCGCGCAGGGTGGAACCCTGCATGCGGGAACGCTAGGTGATGCCGCTGACGGCGGGGTAGAAAGCACGGCAGATCACGGTTTCTCACTCACCGCCACCATTCCGCTGACCCCTGTTGTGACATCACAAGAGCACCAAGGCAGGAACAGGAACCGTGCCTCCGCCGCATCCGAAGACACAAACGCCATCGAACGCGTCTCCACGTGGACGCAGTCACATTTCGCCGTCGTCGATTTGGCAGGAGCGACTCTGCTCGCATTGTTCCTCGCCCTCAACGAATGGTTCTACGGGAGCGCCGGGGCCACCGGACCCACCGTAGCTTTCCACATCATCTTCTCCATCGCCTTCGCTCTCCCTCTTGCGATGCGGCGCACGCGCCCCCAACTGAGTGCCGCCACCATTGCCGGCATCCTCATCCTTGCGATGCTCGCGGGCGCCACGACGTCAGGGGCAATCTCAGCGGACAACGGCCCCGCGCTTCCCGTCGACGGTGTCATCATCGCGCTCTTCGCACTGTATTCGGTGATGGTGTACGGTCCGAAATCTGCCCGCCGTTGGGTGTATCCGGCGTCGGCGTGCATCATTGGCCTTGCCGTCACCGTTGTGTGGCAAAGCATGAATATAAGCAACACCAATCGCGTCACCCTTTCCGTCGCCCAACTGGAAGAAGAGGGTGTTGCGCGATATACCACTCAGCAAATGGCATTCATCTGCACAGGAGCGGCAGTGCTCATCACCTCTGTTGTGCTCGGCACCATCTTCTTTGCGCTGTGGAAGCGTGCCCGCGGAGCCGACATCGTCCTCCTGCGCTCACGCGAGGAGGCATTGCTGCACCAGCGAGACAGGCAGGCGGCGTTGGCAGCAAACCTCGAGCGCGCCCGCATCTCGGAACAGATTCAACACGAGGTGACACAGACGCTGGGAACGGTCTTGGATTCAGCGAATTCCTGGATTCCACAACTCGAAACAATCGACGACCCCGCCATCATCCAAACGGCGTTCTCTACCATCGGCGAGACGGGGCGGCAGGCACTCGCCCAAATGCGCGAACTACTGGGCATTCTGCGTCAAAACGAGACGGCATCGGTCGCCGCCCGTCCGCAGCTTCGCCCTATCATGGCATCAGATACGGCGCACTCATAAGGAAGCGACACACAGAGATCATGACGAACGCAGAAACACAGCCAGCAGATCCACAGGGCGCGCACGTCATCAGCGTCCTCATCGCCGACGATCAAAGTCTCATTCGAGCGGGCTTCGCCATGGTCATCAACTCGCAGCCAGACATGCAGGTGGTAGGCGAGGCCGCGGACGGCAAAGTGGCAGTGAGCATGGTGCGCCAGCTCAAGCCCGATATTGTGCTCATGGATGTTCGCATGCCCATTGAGGACGGCATTTCGGCCACCGAGAAGATCACTGATGACGGTACAGACACTCGCGTCATCATCCTCACCACTTTTGACTTGGACGAATACGTCATGTCCGCCATTCGTGCGGGCGCCTCCGGGTTCCTGCTCAAGGACACAAGCCCCGAAGACATGCTGTCCTCGATTCGCACGGTTTTCCAAGGCAACGCCATCATCGCCCCCTCTGCCACGAAGCGTCTCATTGAAAAACTCATCGTCCCAGACGCCGCAGTACCCGACGCAGACGGCATGAATCAGGGAAGTGCCGCAGGCATGACAGCTCCCTCGCTCGCCACGAATTCTGCAACCGGCAACGCCGAGAACACCTCTGTTGCCCAGGCCGCCAAGGAGCAAACAAGTGACAGCCCCGAGCTCAACTCCCTCACAGAGCGCGAGCTGGAAGTCCTCATCGAAATAGCCCATGGCCTGTCGAACCAGGAAATTGCCGACAAACTCTTTGTCAGTCTGCCCACAGTCAAGACACATGTGGCGCATCTGTTGGCAAAGATCAACGCGCGCGACCGCGTGCAGGCCGTCGTCTTTGCATACGAAACGGGGCTCGTCAGTTAGGTTCGCACCTGAACCCACCCAACGAACCCCGTTCGCTATTCTTCTTGTCTCACCCGGCTCTATGCCTCAGCGAGCGCGACCACTGGCGCAGTCTTCACTGCGCGCCGTGCAGGTGCGATGCTGGAAACCAGTGCCGCCACGATGGCGATGCCAAGAACCACGGCACACATCACCCAATCTACTTGGAAGCTCACGGTTCCAATGGTCGACAGGATCACGGTGGATCCAAGCCAGCCAAATCCCACACCGAGCACAAGTCCCGCTATACCTGAGACCACAGCGATGATAAGCGCCTCAACACCCAGCGACGTGCGCAGCTGACGCTTGGTCATGCCAATGGCGCGCAATGTTGCGGACTCGCGCGTGCGCTCGATCACCGACAGAGAAAGCGTATTGGCCACGCCGATGAGCGCGATGATCACCGACACCGCAAGCAATCCGATAAGCGTTGCCATCACGACGTTGATGGAACTCTCCCACATCTGACGCTCGGCAAAAGGACCGGTAACGCTGGCGCCCGGATACTTGGATACGGCGTCCTGCACGTCGCTCATGAGTTGAATGGGCGAGGCGGAATCGCCTACGGTCATCCAGATGATGGAGGGAACACCACGCGATTCCAACACATTGGGCTCCACAAGCGCGGTGATCTGCGAGCCGGTCATGGGCACAAAATCGCGCAGTGCGACGCTCAGCTCCACGTCCTTCGCAGGCGCGGTCTTCGTGGCATCAAGGTGAATGCGCACGGTACTGCCGTCTTTATACGGGTTGTTCTTACCGCTATAGAGCGTTTTGTTCATAACAACAACGCCAGCCGTAGATTGCGTGGACACATCGGCGCGCACAAGGTCACGACGCTGGGAGGCCGTGATACCGACGACTCCCACGCTCAGAGTTTTCGCTTTTGCCTTTGCGGAAGAGGCCTCCGCGGGATGCGCCGAGACACTTCCATCCGTGAAGGGAAGCAATCCCGCCGCCTTCACTCCCGACACCTTTTTCACAGCCGAGAGAGCAGCAGAATCCAAATTTCCGTCCGTTATCTGAACGTCTACCGCATAATTGTGAGACATCGTGTCGGCCAGCGTCTGCTTGGCGGAGGCGGCGCCCGTGCTAATGGCCGTGACAAGGGTGACGCCAATCAACAACGCCACGCCCGTTGCAGCGACGCGACGCGGATTCTTCTGCACGTTCGCAGCGGCAATTTTGCTAGCAGGACCGGCCGCCGAAGCGATCGCCCCCGCTCCCCGCATGAGAACAGGCATCCACCATACGGCCGACAAAATGAGACCAAGGAACATGAGCGCACCACCACCCACCGCCATGGCGAGGCCCACCATGAAATCGCCCTGCGCACCAACGCTGGGAGTGAGCGAACCCGTGTCGATGACGGCAAGAACGGCGAGCGCACCACCACCCACGATGCCCACCAGGGACAGCAGCCCACGCATCACGCCCGCCTTCTTGTTGTGCGTCAGCTCCACTGGGCGCAGTGCCTCGAGCGGCGTCACGGAAGTGGCCATGCGCGCCGAACCGAGCGACGCCAGAATCGTCATGCCAATGCCGAACACCAGAGGCACCACAATGACGCGCCAGTCGAGACTCACCTGGAAGTCACTTCCAGTGAGACCCTTGACGTGAAGGGCAGAGAGAATCTGCATGAGCGCAATCGCCAGAACGATACCCAGCGCAGAGGCCACCGCACCCAGAAGACTCGCTTCGAACAGTACGGAACGGTAGAGCTGTCCCTTTTTAGCGCCGATGGTGCGCAGGAGTGCGAGCGTACGACGCCGCTGTGCCACGAGCACCTGGAAGGTGTTGGCAATAACAAGGGCCGCCACTAACAGTGCAATGACACCAAAGACCAGCAAGAATGTCACGATGATGTTCTGGCCGTTGCCGATTTGCTCAATGGCCTTGTCGGCAGCTTTCTGGCGCGATATTACATCGAATCCCGAGGGAAGCGCCTTCTTGACGCCGGAAAGCGTGGCATCAATCTGCTCTTGGGAACGGTTCTGTGTGGCAACCTTCAGATATACGCTTGATACGCTCACTTGATCCATGTGGTTCGTGAGGCCCTGAATGGCGAAGAAGTCATCTTCCGCCATCACCGAGGCGCCGGCCGCGTAACTGTACGCGCCGTCGGGATCCGTGGTGAGACCCACCACTTTTGCAGTCTGCGTGGGAAGTGCGGTGCCCGCCAAGCTGCCCGCATCCTCTCCGTAGACACCGTCAGGAATGACCGCCGACACAGAGTCGCCCACGCTGACCTTGAGACGTGTCGCCATCTCTTGCGTGATGGCAATTTGGCCACTGGCTGCCGGCCACGCGCCCTGAGAGAGATGCAATGGCATGAGATCGGCGTCATTTGCCATGGGTAGGGCAACGGTGACGGAACTATCAGATGGAGCAGCTGCGGAGCTGTGAGCATCCGCCGCACTTACCGATACCTGAGTCGCCACGTCGGGGCGAACCCCCTCCACACCGTCGACGCCGCGCAGAGAAGCGAGGTTGAGGTCCTTCAGCGTGGTGTAACTCGCTTCGGAATTGTCATCGGAAGCGGACGCCCCCACAACGTAATTCGCGCCACCGTACCCGGCGGTTGCGTTTTTGGCGAGTGACGCGTTCAGCGCATTGCCGAAAAGGAATGTTGCGGCCACGAACGCCGTTCCGATGAGGACGGCGATGCCCGCAGGTATGAGCATGCGCAGATTCTTGCGCATCATCTTGAGAGTAATAGAGAACATGGAATCACCGTGCGCTTTCGGCGAGAGGAGCCGCGGGCGCTGCAGAGGCGGCGGCGAGCGCGTTCGTGCGCACCTGGGTGAGCAGCTCGCCCATTTGATCGGCCTGCGGATGCGGTTGGTCAGCCACAATGCGCCCGTCAGCAAAGACGATGGCACGGTCAGCATAGGACGCGGCGATGGCATCATGAGTCACCATGATGATTGTTTGTCCGAGGTCCTTCACCGAGCGACGCAAGAAGTCGAGAACTTCCGCGCTCGATACGGAGTCGAGATTGCCGGTGGGCTCGTCAGCGAAAACGACGCTGGGCTTGGAAATCAGCGCGCGGGCGATGGCCACGCGCTGCTGCTGACCGCCGGAGAGCTCGTTGGGACGGTGGTTGAGGCGATCGCTCAGCCCAAGCGTGGATACAAGGCGCGCGAACCATGCACGATCCGGCTTTGCTCCGGCGAGGGTGAGAGGCATGAGAATGTTTTGCTCGGCTGTGAACATGGGCAGCAGATTGAATGACTGGAAGATGAAGCCGATGGACGTGCGGCGCAGCAAAGTGAGATCGTTGTCCTTAAGCTTCGTAATGTCACGGCCCTCGAACATGATCTTGCCGGACGTTGACGAATCCAAGCCCGCCAGAGTGTGCATGAGCGTGGACTTGCCAGAACCCGACGGCCCCATGATGGCGGTAAATGCGCCCTTGGCAAAGCTCACATTGACGCCGCGCAAGGCATGAACAGTGGATTCTCCCGTACCGTAGTCCTTGACGAGATCGATGGCTTGTACGGCAACGGGCACGTTTTGGTACAGCGCATAGCGCCCCGCCACATCGGGCGCGGGTGGATTCGTGGCATTCTGAACGTTTGTCATGGTGATAGGTCCTCTCAATGGTCTTAACGAAATAACGCCATGCCGTGCGAACGGCATCTGGGGTTAAATCTATTGAAGAGTTCAGCTCAGAGGTATCAGCCAAAAGTGTGGGGTTGCACCAGCACGAAAAAGCCGCCTCATCCGTTGGGATGAAGCGGCCAATTGTCGCAGTTCGCGACTTCTCGATTTCCTTACATTCTCTTACTTTTACTTGGCGAGACCTGATTCACGCAACGCCTCGAAGCCGCCCTTGAGATCGTCGAGGATGTCCTCGATGTTCTCCGTGCCGATGGAGAGGCGAATGGTGCCCTCGTGAATGCCCTGATCCTCAAGTTCTTCCTTCGTCTCCTGCGAGTGCGTCGTGGAGGCGGGGTGGATCACCAAGGACTTGACGTCCGCCACGTTGGCGAGCAGCGAGAAGAGGTGCAGATTGTTGATGAAGACGCGGGCGGCGTCCTTTCCACCCTTGATCTCGAAGGTGAAGATGGAGCCTGCGCCGTTCGGGAAGTACTTCTTGTACAGCTCGTGGTCCTTGCGGCCTTCGATGGAGGGGTGGCTCACCGACTCAACCTCGGGAACTGTCTGAAGGTAGTCCACAACCTTCAGAGCATTCTCGACGTGGCGCTCGACACGCAGGCTGAGGGTTTCCGTTCCCTGCAGAAGCAGGAATGCAGAGAAGGGAGACAGCGTTGCGCCGGTGTCGCGCAGGACGATGGCACGCACGCGGGTCACGAATGCGGCGCTGCCCAGAGCCTCGTAGAAGTTCAGACCGTGATAGCTGGGATCGGCCTCCGTCAAGGTCGGGAACTTCCCCGGAACCTCGGCCCAGTTGAACTTGCCACCCTCAACGATGACGCCACCGAGTGTGGTGCCGTGACCACCGATGAACTTGGTGGCCGATTCCACCACGATATCTGCGCCGTGCTCAAGCGGGCGGAAGAGATAGGGAGTGGCGAAGGTATTGTCAACGATCACCGGGATGTGATGACGATGGGCAATCTCACTAATGGCCTCGAAGTCGGGCAGATCAGCATTGGGGTTTCCGAAGGTCTCGAAGTAAACAAGCTTGGTGTTGTCCTGAATCGCGTCTTCGAAGTTCTGGGGATCTGAGGGATCCACGAACGTGGTGGTCACGCCGTCACGGGGGAAAGTGTGCTCGAAGAGGTTGAAGGTTCCGCCGTACACGTTCTTGGAGGAGACGATGTGGTCACCTTTCTGTGTGATGTTGCGCACCGCGTAGTCGACGGCGGCAGCGCCTGAGGCGACGGCCAGGCCCGCTGTGCCACCCTCGAGAGCGGCAATGCGGTCTTCGAAAACACCCTGGGTGGAGTTGGTGAGGCGGCCGTAGATGTTGCCCGGATCCTTCAGGCCGAAGCGTGCCTCGGCGTGGTCGAAGTCATGGAAAACGTAGCTGGTGGTCTGGTAAATCGGAACGGCGCGGGAATCTGTTGCCGGGTCCGCCTGTTCCTGACCCACATGAAGCTGAAGGGTTTCGAAACGATATTTCTTGTCTGCCATGATGTCTCCTTTTGGGCTGTGACGGTGGTCGCCACCGTGTTGCTGAGAGTGAGCCTATCGCCGCGCAAGGCCCGCAGGCAAGCCGAAAAGAGCATTTGGCTATTCAGGTTTTTTATGACCTCCTCTAAGGTCGCTATTTTTCAGGCACTACGGACGCTGCGGCCTTGTGCACTGAGATAGGGGCTGACACGCATGGCTGCTATCGTGTGGGGTGGCAGAAGGTCTGCTGACCCTTTCTCGAAATGAAATGCAGGTTGATATGACACTCAACGATTCAGCGCTCTACCAACGCGATCCCGACTACATTCCCCGCGTCGCCGCCGTCCATGACATGTGCGGCTACGGTAAGTGCTCGCTCACGGCCGCCATCCCGATTCTCTCCGCCGCCGGCTGCGACGTCTGCCCTGTTCCCACGGCCCTGTTCTCCGCGCACACCATGTACAAGGACTACACGTTCCACGACACCACGGAGATGCTCCCCGGGTATCTCGACGCATGGAAGAAAGAAAACGTGGAGCTCGACGGCATTTACTCCGGCTTCCTCGGCAATGCCGAGCAGGTGGCCATCATTCAACGTCTCTACTCCGAATATCCCAACGCCTTGCGCTTGGTGGATCCCGTGATGGGCGACGGCGGCAAGACCTACCCCACCTACACGCAGGCCCTGTGCGATGCCATGGGAGACCTCGTTGATGGTGCCGACGTCCTGGCACCCAATCTCACCGAAGCATCGATCCTTACGGGCATCGATTACTCGGGTCAGAACGTGGACGACGACTTCGTGAACCGCAATCTCGACGCGCTGCTCTCCAAGGGAGCAAAGTCCGTGGTGCTCAAGGGCATCGACCGTGAGGACGGGACGCTGCGCAATTACGTCGCCACCACCGCATCGGGTGCCTCCGGCAAAGAGGAGCTTGTGCACGAGAAGCTGCCATTCATGATCCATGGGACGGGCGACGCCTTCGCCTCCGCACTGTCCGGCGCCATCATGGCGGGCCGCACGCTGTCGGAGTCGGCTCACATCGCCGGAGAATTCGTGCGCTCGGCCATGCAGGTGACCATCAAGCAGCCACGCTTCAAAGAACGTGGCGTGAGCTTCGAGCTGGTTCTGGGCGAACTGACAGGGCTTGTGAAGTAACTTTTCGATTGTGCGAAAGGCCTGTCTCTGTGTGAGACATTAATTCTGTGCGATTGTCATGCCGGCGATTGGGCTTCGTGCCCGTCGCCGGCTTTTTTGTGCGCATTCACACACAGTTTTCCACATTTCACGAAGAAGAAGCCCATTTGACCACAGGTGCCTCTTTTGCTGGTGCCGACAATAGTTCTCTGATGAACTTGTGGCCATGACGACACCATTACGCAATACATCGGGCACGACGCGGGATCACACTCACTGTGACGAGAACACCATCGCCGATCTCACACCCGTCCTCTGCAACCCCACCTTGAACAGGGCAGAGTTCGGCCGCGTCGGAGAAATCTTCGCCGCTGCCACGCTCAGAGCATCAGGCCTCACAGTCATTGACTGCAATTACCACACACGGTACGGAGAGATCGACCTCGTATGCCGAGAAAGTGACACCATCGTTTTCGTTGAAGTCAAAGCGCGACGCACCACACGCTTTGGGCAGCCAGCGGAGGCCGTCACCTTTCGCAAACAACAGCGGGTTCACCGTGCCGCCTATGAATGGCTCACCCACTACGGGCATAAATATGGGGCGCACGGCACCAGATTTGATGTGGTGAGTCTCCTCGTCAACGGCACCCATATCACGAGCAGTCATCTCACAGCGGCCTTCTGATGAAAATCGGCTCCTCCGTATCGGTAGGTCTTGTGGGACTGAAGGCGTTCGCCATTCAGGTGCAGGCCTTCGTCTCTCCAGGTCTCCCGTATTTCTCCATCATCGGTTTGCCCGATACCTCGCTCAGCGAGGCGCGGGAACGCGTCAAGGCCGCATCGAGCACCATCGGATTCCGTTGGCCGCAGACACGCGTCACCGTGAATCTCTCCCCCGCCTCTTTACCCAAACGCGGAGCCATGCACGACCTCGCCATCGCAATCGCCGTCATGGGAGCCTGCGGCGCGCTCCCCCAGACGGAAAACGACTCTGTATTGCTCTTGGGAGAACTCAACCTCGACGGTTCCATCCTGCCTCTCACAGGCCTGCTCCCCATTCTTCTCTTTGCCAAGGAACACGGCATCACCGAAGCCATCATTCCACAGGCCAACATTGCCGAGGGAAGGCTCGTGGGCGGCATTGATCTGCGGGGCGTCACGCATCTGTCCGAAGTCGTTCGTCTCCTCGGAGGTACATGCTCCGCACATCCTCTGGAGGATTCACCCATGACTGCAATGGTTCGCATGAACCGTGCGGCGGCGGCAGGTGAAAACGCAGGTATCGTAGCGGGAACGCCTCTTCCGGGAGACATGAGCCAGGTCATAGGTCAGAACAGTGCCAAACGTTCTCTTGAAGTGGCGGCGGCAGGAGGCCACCATATACTCATGAGCGGGCCGCCCGGCTCCGGAAAGACGATGCTCGCCTCACGGCTTCCCAGCATCATGCCACAGTTGAATGAGCGCGAGGCGTTGGAGATTGCCTCTATACGCTCGCTCTGTGGAACACTTCCCCGGTATGGACTCAGCACCATTCCTCCTTTTGAATCACCGCATCACACCGCCTCAAGCGCTGCCTTGGCGGGAGGTGGCTCCGGCGTCGCGCAGCCCGGCGCCATCACCCGTGCTCACAACGGCGTGCTGTTCCTCGATGAGGCTACCGAATTCGCCTCTCGATCCCTGCAGATTCTGAGGGAGCCGCTGGAAACTGGTTCCGTAAGTCTTTCACGGTCGAAATCCGTCACCATCTACCCCGCGCATTTTCTTCTCGTCATGGCGGCGAACCCCTGTCCGTGCGGCAATGATTGGGGTACCGGCGAGAAATGCACCTGCTCCTCCCGCGAGCGCACGCGCTATTGGAGCAGGCTTTCCGGGCCGCTCTTGGATCGCATAGACATACAAATCGACGTGCCGCCCGTCACCTCGTTGCCCGTAATCTCCAGCGAACCGACAGAGTCCAGCGTTGACATTCGCGCGCGCGTCGTAGCGGCACGGGCAATTGCGCAGGAGCGCTTTGCCGAATTCGGTTGGCGCTCCAACGCACAAGCCGATGGCGACTGGCTGCGGCGCAACACCAATTCCGCTGCCTTGGCACCCATATCGCAAGCGTTGAGCACGCAACGGCTCAGTTTGCGTGGCGCCGACCGCACCCTCCGCCTGGCATGGACTATCGCTGACCTTGCCGGCCGCACTTCTCCCGAACTCAGCGACGTTGCAGAAGGCATCAGCATGAGGACACGTAAGAAATGACATCATCACTCTCATCTCTCATTCCCACAGACATGGAAATCGAAGCAACTCCCGAGAAAGCGGAGATCTCGAAAATCACAGAGAATTCCGCGCCTACCGCGGAGAGCACTCCGGACTCGGAAGGCATCTCGCGCACCCGTCTGGCATGGGCCACATTGGCATACATCGCCGACGGGCCAGACCCACTCTTGATGTTCCTCGCACGGCACGTGAATCCGGTGAAGCTCCTGGGTCTGTTGCGCGGTCTGGCAACCGAAGGCACGTTGGTGCGAGATTGGCAGAACACAGAGCCGCTGCGGGAATTCGAAAAACTACTGCATTCGCTCTCCAAAAAATGCAACGATTACAGAAGTCTTAATAACTACCGAGATTTCCGCAGAACCTTTTTTCTTCCTGTTCGGCCAGATTCACGGTTCAAAAAATGGCTCACGCGACTCGGCACCCTGGACGAGCTTGATTCACCCAAGCTCACCGCAACGCTAACCTGCGAGGGCCGCTACTCTCTGGTGACGCCGCTTGACGCCGAATGGCCTGAGGTTTTCGACGATCTTCTGCTTCGGACGGATTCCACGCCACCATTCTGTCTCTGGGTCGATGGCGACGCCAGCATTCTCAAACAGCTGGATGGCTCGGTCAGCATTGTTGGATCGCGTGAGGCGAATGACTATGGGCAAAGATGCGCACACGACATTGCAACTCGCGTCGCCTCCAAGGGACTCGTCGTCGTCTCAGGCGGTGCGATGGGCATTGACGCCCACGCACATTGGGCCGCGGTAAGTAATAACTCCATTATTGATAACGGACTCGAGAGATTCACCTCCGCTCCGACAGCCCTCACTATCGCCGTTTTCGCTGGCGGTCTGCATCACATTGGCCCCTCCCGCAATCTTCGGCTCTTTGACGAGATTATTTCCCACGGAGGAGCACTCATATCTGAACTTCCACCGGACAGCGTTCCACATTCAGGGCGTTTCCTCGAACGCAACAGGCTGATTGCGGCGCTCAGTTCCTGCGTCGTGGTGGCACAGGCGAAATATCGTTCCGGCGCTATCAATACCGCACAATGGGCCAACGAACTCGGCCGCAGTGTTCTTGCGATTCCGGGGAACATTGATTCTCCGATGAATGCGGGATGCAACCGTCTCATTGCCGAACAGAAGGCGAGTATTCTCACCCAGGTCACAGATATCGACGTCTTCCTGCCTCACGAGCTTCAGGAGGAAGACGTTCGCGGATTCTCAGGGTATAGCCTTCCGCTTTCCTCCGGTTACTCCGATGCACAGGATCTTATTCTTCGTGAGATTCGTAAAGCAAAAGGGCACGGCATTGACCGCCACGATCTCATTGCCGCATTGGAACAGAAACTCACCACCGAGCAGGTGCAATCCAGCGTGGGTCTTATGGAACTCACCGGAGAGATTTCGGTGTCAGACAACGGTCATATCACGTTGTAGATCTAATGCGCTTCCTCTCACATTCCCGATTGAGAGAGATCAACACAGGGAAGATCATGGGAGGAGAGCTTCTTCAAAAAGGCCACGCCTTCCTTCTCTAACATGGTGCGCTGCACCTGAGGACCGCCGAAAGCGAAACCAGGGGCCACGCCACCATCTCTGAACACCACGCGGTGGCAGGGAACATCACCTTCGTAGGGATTGCGATGCAACGCAAAGCCCACATACCGGGCGGAACGCGGAGCACCGATCATTCTGGCGATCTGACCATATGTAGCGACGCTTCCGCGCGGAATCTTGCGCACAGCAGCGTACACGCGTTCAGCAAAGCTCTCTTTGTTGGGAACCTGAGGCGCATCTGCCGCATCAGCAGTGTGAGAAGAATCAATCGTTGTACTCATGCCACTGATTGTAGAGCGTGATTCTCTGCCGCGGGCGGTATCCACGCAACACGATGTAACAGTGCCGTCTGCTGAAAATGCAAGAATCGGATACATGACTCCGACGAAACAGGACCTTCACTACGACGCTGTCATCATTGGTGCCGGAGCTGCCGGCCTGTCCTGCGCACTAGGCATTATGCGCGAGTGGGAGAACATTCAGACTTCCCCTTCCCCTAAAGGCAGTGCCGCCAATCCCCCGAGAGTCCTCGTCATCAGTAAACTGCAGCCGCTGCGCTCCCATACCGGTTCAGCAGAAGGCGGCATCGCCGCAAGTCTCAGCACCATCGAGCACGACACGTGGCAATGGCATTACCGCGATACCGTCAAGGGCGGAGACTGGCTCGTGGACCAGGATGCCGCAAAGATTCTTGCGCAAGAGGCCCCGGAAACTGTCATTCGCCTGGAACACGATGGCGTTGCCTTTTCTCGAACGCCTGATGGTCACATCGCTCAGCGCAAATTCGGCGGCCACACGGCCGATGGCGAACGTCCCGTCAAGCGCGTGGCCTACGCAGCAGACCGCATCGGACATCAGATTCTGCACACTTTATGGCAGCAATGCCAGCGCTACGCCATCGACTTCGCCGACGAATGGTACGTCACCGATCTCGTGCTCTCCACCAATGACGTTGGATCCGCAGGGGCTGCGAATCGCCGCGCGGCTGGCGTCATAGTGCTCGATGAGGCCACAGGAAAACTCCACAGCGTAGAGGCGCCTGCAATTGTTGTCGCAACGGGCGGGGCTGGCCGTCTTTTCCACACGACGTCGAACTCATGGGATCTCACGGGGGACGGCATGGGATTGGCTCTCTCCTCCGGTCTTCAGCTCGAAGACAGCGAATTCATTCAATTCCATCCCACAGGACTGGCACATACGGGAATCCTGCTGTCAGAAGCGGCCCGAGGCGAGGGCGGCACTCTGAGAAACGCTGCGGGCGAGGCTTTCATGCAACGCTATGCGCCCGGTGTTGGCGACCTCGCTGCTCGCGATGTGGTGGCGCGCGCCATCAACCATGAGGTGGCAGAAGGCCGTGGTGTCAACGATCCGCTCTCCCCTGACTCTCCCGCCGACTGCGTGTGGCTTGATTTACGTTCCATTGGTCGCGAGCGCCTTGACACCGCGCTGCCCGAGGTGTGCGACACCATCCGCGAGTTTGCAGGCCTTGATCCCGCAACCGATCTGGTACCCGTCAAGCCGACCGCGCATTACACCATGGGAGGCATCCCCGTTGATACCACCGGCTCCGTTTATACGGTGAATTTCACGACCGGAGCCAAAACCGTTGTTGCAGGGTTGAAAGCTGCCGGTGAATGCTCTTGCATCTCGGTTCATGGCGCGAATAGGCTCGGCGCGAACTCTTTGCTCGATGCCGTAGTCTTCGGAACACGTTCCGGCAGTGATATCGCTCGCACTCTCGGACATTCTGCAGCAACGGGCACGGACATGGCGACGGACACAGCGGCCTCCCGCGCCGCCCTTTGTACGGCATACAACGCCCGTCAGGAATCAGTAACTCAGCTTCTGCACCAGGCCCTTCCGACCACCCCTCCGGCAGCTCTTCCCAGTGCAGCATCAACTGATCCAATGCCCGACAATCCCTACCAATTGATGCGCGACGTCGGCATCATGATGGAGGCTCATCTCGGTGTCACGTGCACCGCCGAGAGCATCACTGAGGCCATCAATCAATTGCGGGAAGTTTTCCTTCCTCGCGCAGAAAAACTGCGCACTCACGATGCCACAGCAGCTTTTAATCAGGAACTGTGCGCCATCTTGGAGGCACGCAACCTCGTCCGTGTCAGTCTCGCGCTCGCTACTGCAACCGCGTCGCGGGAGGAATCACGCGGCAGCCTTTACCGGGCGGACTTTCCCGAGCGTGACGACGCCCATTTCTTGGCCCATTCATTCGTGAACGCACACGGCGAAATTTCTTATCGGCCTGTGGTTATCGAGGACTATCCTCCCGAAAGGAGGAGCTACTGATGGCAGCGTTACCTCCTCATCGCGCTCAATTCAGGCATACGGCGCCCATGAGTGCCAAATCCTCAGTGGATATCACTGCCACAGCCGTTGCCCCCGATGCCGTCACTGGCGCGAGCACCGTCACCCCAGCCGATACCAGTCAAACCACGGTGATCGTGAGAATTCACCGTTTCGATGGCCACGCATCGTGGCAGCAGGACTATCGCATCACCGTCCCAGCGCACACGAGCTTGCTGGACTGTCTGCTGCTCATCAAGCGCACCCAGGATCCCAGCCTCGCCTTCCGTTACTCCTGCGGCCACGGCATGTGCGGATCAGACGCAGTGTCCATCGACGGAATCCCTCGTCTTCTCTGCCTCACCAAAATCAGTGACGTGCAAAAAGACGCGGAAGCTCAGGCGAATGGTATCAGCGTTATTACGCTCGCCCCGCTTCCCGCCTTCTCACCGGTACGCGATCTCATCGTGAACCTTAACCCCATGCTCGACCAGATCCGTCGGCTGGAACCCTACCTGCGCGCGTCAGACGCACTGCGCACCACTCCAAGCGGTGCCATCAATGTGTTCGAATACCTCCAGCACCCAGATGAGCTCGAGGCCTTCGACCAACTCACCAACTGCATCGCGTGCGGCGTCTGCGAAGGAGCCTGCCCCATCTACGTTGACGGCACGCCATTCGTGGGCCCCGCTGCGGCCGTGGCGGCGGGACGCTTCATCTTCGACTCACGTGACGACCCGCAGTCTCGCGCGCAACGCCTCGCTGCCCTCGACCACACGGCGAACGACCCCATCGACACGGCCAGCTCCTCCAACGGCGCCGCACCCGCTGGCATCTGGCCATGCAAGGGCCTGCGCTTCTGCACACAACGCTGTCCACGCGGCATCGACGTGTCTGGCGCCATATGGAAAATCATGCAGGCCATCAAGGAAAATCGTGGCCGGGTTGCGCCACACAGCGCTGTAAAGTGAGGATCATGAACAACACAGACTTCGAGAACACCGCAAAGGCTTGGCAATTCATTGAGAAGGAATCGCTATCGGGCGAAAATGATCTCCTCAAGGACACCCGTCGCCGCGGCGCCGACGCTGGATTCCGCCAGGGCTCTGCCGCACAGGCACGCTTCCTGAGCGTCATGGCACAGAGCGTGAACGCAGAATCGGTTATCCTGCTCGGCACTGGTTCACTCGTAGAAACCGAGCGTCTCATCGAGGCGCTGAGCGGCGAGGGCATCCTCACCGTCGTTGATTCAACGGCAAAGGGAGCCGACATCATCCGTGCCACATTCGGCAGGGTTCAGGATCACATGAAGACCAAGCTGCGCGTTGTCAACGCGTCCGTGGATGAGTACCTCAGCAAGCTCAACGCCGACGACTACGACGTCATGGTGATTACAGGCGAGGCAAGCAACTATCAGCCCGCTTACGCCTCAGCGGCAAGACTCCTGCGCAAGGGCGGCGCGCTCATCGTCACCGACGCGCTGGCTCTGCATCACAATCCCGACGGCGGCCTCACCAATCCCGCTGACCGCAGCGACAAGGCGGTGGCGCTGCGCGGCGTGCTCGACGAGCTCAAGGACGATGAGGAATTCACCACGTCACTGATTCCCGTGGGAACCGGCATCGCGCTCGCTCTGCGCAAGTAAAGCCCCATACTCTCATCCGACATCCGAGGTGAAAGCGCATTCGGGTGGACCGTTATACCCAATCCACTCCAATGCGCTTTATTGCGTGCTCTTCAGTCGATGCGCCCTGGCTCAATATCACCGAGCACCGTGGCAACAGCCTCATCCGGGTCATCGGTGACAAACATCAGATTCGGATCCAGCGGCGAGATCATGTGGTGCGGCTCCAACGTGCCGTGAATCCAGTCAAACATTCCGCGCCAGTATTCAGAACCGAACAGCACCATGGGCATGTGCTTCACTTTGTGCGTCTGCACGAGGGTGAGCACTTCAAAGAGCTCGTCCATGGTCCCGAAGCCGCCCGGGCACACGATGGCTCCTGAAGAATACTTCACAAACATGGTCTTGCGCACGAAGAAGTAGCGCAGAATGAGACCAAGATTCACGTATTCGTTGAGACCCTGTTCATTGGGAAGTTCTATTCCCAGTCCAACGGACGTGCCGCCGGCCAGCGCCGCACCCTTGTTGGCTGCCTCCATGATGCCGGGGCCACCTCCCGTAATTACGGCGGTATTGCGTTCCGCCAGCATGCGCCCCATTTTTTCGGCAGCCTTGTAATACTGATCAGTGGCAGCAGTCCGCGCAGAACCGAAAATGGTGACCGCATGCCCCAGCTCCGCGAGCGCCCCGAAACCATCCACGAATTCCGCCTGGATGCGCAGCACGCGCCACGGATCCATGTGGAGCCAGTCGGTATCTTCTTCCTCGTTCAGAAGGTTCCCGGAAGTGGTGTCCTCCGGAATCATCTTGCCGCGCAGGATCACGGGACCGCGGTGATACGTCTGGTCGAGTCCCTGCGCACTCTTTGCTTGTGTATCTTCTTGACTCATGGTTCCATTATCGCCCACGATTATTGCCGTGAAGCGCGAATCATTGCTGCAGATTGCGGCGCGACGCAAAAACTCGCGACTGCCACGAGAACACGATGCCTGCAATCGCCGCTGAAATAAGCGATCCCAACAACACCGCGAGCCGCGCCTC
This sequence comes from Bifidobacteriaceae bacterium, assembly GCA_022651005.1. Classification (GTDB taxonomy): domain Bacteria; phylum Actinomycetota; class Actinomycetes; order Actinomycetales; family Bifidobacteriaceae; genus JALCQC01. The sequence continues at coordinate 122,337 of JALCQD010000002.1, read as the reverse complement.
TCCAGTGAAAATTGACCCATTGAACGCAAGCGACGCGATGAGGAACGATACGGTGAACCCGATGCCACAGGCGCACGCCAGCCCGATGAGATCACGCACGCGCAGGCCATCGGCGAGCTTGAGCCTTCCAAAGTGCACTGCCGCCCATGACACGGCCATGATGCCCAGCGGCTTGCCCACTACCAACGCCAGCACCAGCCCCAGCACCAGCGGCGATGCCAGAACGGCCACACTCATGCCGTGCAAGCTGATGCCCGTTGCGAAGAATGCGAAGATCGGCAGCGCGATGAGAGCGGAAACGGGTACAAGTCGGTCGTGATAGCGTTCGGCGCGCGGAGTGGCCTCGCCATGCATCTCACGCGAAGGCGTCAGCAGACCCACCAACACGCCCGACAGCGTGGGATGAATGCCCGCTTCGAACATCATGACCCACGTGAGAAGCCCCAAGGCTCCCACGAGCACCCACGGCACCTTACGTAGTCTGCACAGGAAATACCACGCCACCGCACACGCCACCAGCCCCACGAACCAGTACCACTGACCGAATGAGCTGAAGAGCACGGCGATGAGCAGGATGCCCAGGAGATCGTCCACCGTGGCCAGCGTCATGAGGAAGGCACGGATGGCACCCGGAAGTCCCCGGGCAAACAGCGCCAGCACGGCAAGAGAGAAGGCGATATCAGTGGCCGTGGGAACGGCCCAGCCGCGTTCGATCACCGAAAAATCGGGAACAGCACCATTGGCGTGGAAGATTCCAGTGACGGCGAGGAAGACGAGCGGCGGTGCAATCATGCCACCGACGGCTGCCAGCATGGGCACGGCGGCCTTGCGCGGATTGGCGAGCGAGCCGGTTGTCAGTTCCTGTTTGAGATCCAGCCCCACGACGAGGAAGAATACAGTCAGCAGACCGTCTTGCGCCCACTCGCTGATGGGCAGAACGATGTTCGTCCACGGAATGCCGACGCTGATTTCGCTGAAGTGATGGAGCGGCGCGGCCGTCAGCGGTATGTTCATGAGCAGCAGACCGAGCGCGGCGCACGCCATCATGAGCAAGCCCGAGGCGCGATCAGAATAGGCGATACCACGAAGAATACGGGAAAGGGAGCGTGCGGTGGGTTCGGCATCGGTTTTCGGCGATGTCATGGCGAATCAGTCCCCTCGGTGTGCGTACTGCCGCAGATGATTTTACCCGAGGAGTCGCGCAGCGCACAATCGCGTGCTCTGCGCGGAAAATTGCACGTCAGAGGGTCTGCTGCCACTCGCTCCGCGGGGCGTTACTCCGTTGCTGCGCTCGCACTTGCGGATCCGGACTCCGCTCCCCCGCTGATCTCCACAAGTTTGGCCTTCAAATCAGCCTCAAGCTGTGTCAGTTCCGCTTCGGACTGCTTGCGCTTGGCCGCGCCTGCCGCCTGAATCTGAAGTGTCTGTTCGATGGTGTCGATGAGGTCAGCCTGCGTCTTCTTCAGCGACTCGAGATCGACCACGCCGCGTTCATTCTCATTCGCAGCTGCGATGGCAGAGGTCTTGAGCATCTCAGAATTCTTCTGCAGCAGCGCATTCGTGGTATCCGAAACCATGCGCTGACTGGCAAGTGCCTCGCGCTGATTAAGCAGAGTCAACGCCACAGTCAGCTGATTCTTCCACAACGGAATGGCGGTATTGATGGATGAGGAAATCTTGTCGGTGAGCTCACGGTTCGTGTTCTGAATCAAGCGAATCTGCGGAGCCTGATGAATCGTGATCTGCCGTGTGAGCTCGAGGTCGTACTTGCGCTTCTCGAGACGGTTTTGGAAAGCAGTGAGATCTGAGAGCTGCTGCGCCGCCATGAGATCCGAACCGGCGGCAACGGCTGCGCGAGCCGCAGGAATATCTACTGCGTCCAGCGCCGCCAACTTGATTTCCGCTCCCGCTATATACACGTTGAGCTGCTTGAAGAATTCGAAGTTCCGCGAGTAAAGCTCGTCGAGCATCGTGTTGTCGTCACTCAGCTGCTGGCTCTGACCATCGAGACGAGCGGAAATCTTGTCAACGCTGGCATCGATCTTCTGATACTTCGCCGTGATGTCGAAAATCGACTTCTTTGCGCGCTTGAACAGTTTCTCGAGGAGATTGTCTTTCTCCATGAGCTCCGAAGGATCGGAGCTCTTGAGGTTATACATGAGGTCGGTGAGTGTGGTGCCCACCTCGCCCAAATCCTTCGACGCAACTTTGGAGAGCACCTGGCTCGAGAATTCAGTGATGTCCTTCTGAGCGTCGTGGCCGTACGCAGAGATGGACTCCTGTTTCTCCTGCTTCAACGTTGTCGCAAGCTCGTGCGCTCTTGCTGCGTCAGCCGCATCTAGACTCGACAATGCACTCGTTGGGGCCTGCTGCGGAACCTCGGCCATGGCCTCGTCCCCACTACGACCGCTACTCTGCTGCTCCGTGTTCTCCATCTTCTCTCCTTGAAAATTATTGAGGTTTATTTTAGAAATTCGACGTGCTGCATGATGTCAAGCGGTAGTCGTCGGGGGCAGTTTTGGTATACCCAAGACTCACGGTTTTGGTGCTGTCATCAAAATCGATATCACTGTAATACGTCGTGTAAAAACTCACCGAGTTGTCCTGTTGCCGCGTGACTTCCACATGGCTGGGATCTCCATGTTTCGCAGTGATCTGGGCAAAAGATACCGCGTTTTTCCAGCTCTTTGCCGTCCCCAGAGTCGCATAGGAATCGCATTCCTCCGATGTCCAATTAAAAGGAAGCTGAGTGCCGAGACCGTCCTCCATCTTGTCGATGAGATTGCCGTCGACCACGCTGAAATCAACGTTCGCCTCCGTGAAGTTATAGGTACGTGGATTCTGCGGATACTCCATCTGCCGAGTCCCGCCAATCTCTCCCCACACACCACCAATCGGAGCACCGTGGACTCTGAGAACGTCCAGAAGGCCTGTCCCTCCGTACCCGCTGGTGTCATTGATATCCAGGGCCATAAAATCTTCCATGGTCCACGCCTTGGCCTTGTCTGTGCTCACTGCCGCCATCTGTTCCTCAACTGTCAGACGAGTCTCATCGCCCTTCCCCAGACTGTGAGCAACGGCATTACGTTGAACCTGCTGGGCATATCCCACAAAGGTCACAGCGGAAAGCACCACGACGCTCGCAACCATCAACCACGTGAAGACGCGCAGAACACGGAAGCTGGAAAACACAGCAAAAAGCATTGCCGCGATCGCAGCAACACCACAAAAAATCGCAAAGAACGAGGGAGTCCATACGGCTCCCAGACCCCCGAGCACGAGAGCCACGGCGAGGGTATCGACCGTCCGCTCTTGCTGATGAAGCTCATCTCGCGACTGAGACGGCCCTGACTTCAGCGCGCCGAAGGGAGTGCCGTCAGCGTTCGCATCGGCAAGCGTCTGCTGCACCTTGGTAAACTCGGCATCCACGGGCGTCTCTTCGGCCTCGGTCTGCGACTTCATGTGCGCCAAGGATTCCGCCATGCTGCTCCCGACAAAAGACGCGCCTGACTCCCTCACCGCCTCCTGAACGTCCGCCAGCTGCACGGACTCATACATCTGCGCAATTTCCTCAGACTGCTTCTTGATGAGAGTCAGAGTAGCCTGCTGTGCCTCCCTCTGGTTCTGAGTCAGATCTAAGAACTCAACACTCACTGTGGACACGTTTGGAAGCGCTGTGTATAAGAAGTCGCCGTATTTCAGCATCTTCCGCGGATGCTGCCGGATGTCGTCAATAATTTTCTTAGCGGAATCGAGACCGTGCGTCGCCGCCTCTATGAGCGTGAGATACCCTGACTGGCGCACTGCGAACTCCCAAGTGAGCACAGTTTCGCTTGCCTCGGTGAGATTCTTCTGGAACGTCTCCACGTCACTTTGGGTGAACTGCGCCTTCACGAAGCGCGCCACCTGCTCCTGCGAATACTCCTTGCCCTCCTGACGAAGAGCAGTCACTTCCGATTCATACAGCGCATCGGGATCGTATTTTCGCGTGGTATTTGCGTCGCGCACGCTCCGCGATACCACTTGGTAGGCAACGGCACAGAGGAGAATGAAGATGGTTGCGTAAATCTGGCCGGCAGTGTCCAGCCCTGCGAACAGCCGCAGAGAGCCGAGCACAACCACGCCCGCCACAATGAGAAGAGAGATGAGCAGCTTATTGCGTGCGTTTTTCTTGGCCGTGGGAAGCTTTGGCGCGCGATATCGAGGGGTGCCCTTTCCGCTAGATCCCCTCATATCTGCAACTCGTTCCGTACACTCATCGCCTCGGTATCCGAAAGAACGCGCCAGTCGCGTAAATCCTCCAGATTTGATTGAAGCGTCCAGTCGTTGATACGCGGCATTTTTGCGAGTGTGGCGTTGCCAAGACTGCCGTTTACTCCAGCGGGACTTGGGGATCTTTGTTCGCGGTTTGCATAGGTGAAAGCTACGATGTACAAAATGCCAGAGATGGGATTGACGGCGAGCGTCAAGATTCCGATGACAAGAAACCACATTGTCCAGCGTTGACGATTGATGCCGTCGATTTTGGTGAGACCAACCCAATTGACGATCTGACCGACAAGGCAGAGCACGAAGGGAATGCCAGTAATGAGAATGGCGGAGTACGCATCGGTGAGATTGCCTTCGCTGTATGCAGTGGCATAGATTCCCGGCACCTGAAGACCGAAGATAATGAAACCGGCGACAAGCGTCTCCAATGCAGCAAAAGCATTGCCCATCACGATCAGGGTTTTGGATCTGGACATCGTGTTCGTTCTCTCCCGACTCCCGAATTCTCGTCTCTCTGAATTCTCTCCATCCGCGCTTTCCCTACAGTTTTCAACGCGGTCGTTGTGCCAGAATATCTCAGTTTTCAGGGTTTTCGGGGAGGAAGGATGCTGGTGTCACCGTATCCATCAAGATACGAAAAAGCCCCTGAACCGTTGCGGCTCAAGGGCTTCTACTCTGGTGCGCCAGACAGGATTCGAACCTGCAACCTGCTGATCCGTAGTCAGCTGCTCTAATCCGTTGGGCTACTGGCGCATATTGCCTGATGGGGCTTCTTACCTCTCCAAGCAACTTGAATACCTTAACTCAGCACGTCGTATTGCGCAAATCGGGGTGTCGCAACCGACCGACTACGGATCAGCAGGTTGCAGGTTCGAATCCTGTCTGGCGCCTATTCCATCACAATCTGGTCCATCGGCATGGCGGAATCAATGGAGAAGTCAGGAGAACTTGGCTTCACTCCTGCCTCCACGAGATTGACGCCCAACATGGCCACCATCGCGCCATTGTCCGTGCACAGCTTCAACTGAGGAATACGCATCTCGATGCCGTGCCGTTTGCCTTTAAGCACAAGCATGTCACGCAGCTGCGAGTTGGCGGAGAACCCACCGCCCACAATCAACGTATCGGAACCAAACTTCTCACAGGCGCGCCCGGCTTTTTCGCTCAAAACATCCGCAACGGAATTTGCGAGGGACGCGCAGACGTCGTCCACCGGAATCTCGTTGCCCTCTGCCTGCTGCGCCTCAATCCAGCGCGCCACAGCTGTTTTGACACCGGAAAAGCTGAAATCGTACGGATGCGCATGGCCTGAGCGCCCCTGCGTAAGGCCCTGAGGAACGCGCAGTGCCTTCGGATTGCCCAACCGCGCATGCCGATCGATGTGAGGTCCCCCGGGGTAAGGAAAGCCCAAGAGCCGTGCGATTTTGTCAAAACATTCCCCCGCCGCGTCGTCGAGCGTGGTGCCCACAACGTCCACGTGCCGCGCCACGTCAGTGACGTGCAGCAGCGAGGTATGCCCACCGGAGACGATCAGCGCCAACGTATCCGTGGGAAAAGCGCCGAACTGGAGCTGCGTGACGGCAATGTGGCCAATCACGTGGTTGATGCCATACAACGGCTTACCGGCCGCGTACGCAAGCGCTTTCGCTCCAGACACACCCACAGCCAAGCAACCCGCAAGTCCCGGACCTGCGGAGACTGCAATGGCATCGACGTCAGACAACTCCATGTGTGCGTCGGCGAGCGCCTGCGATACCACCGGAACGAACGCCTCGGCATGGGCGCGCGAGGCAATCTCCGGAATGACACCGCCGTAGCGCGCATGCTCGTCCATGGAGGACGCCACCACATTGGACACAAGCTCACGGCCGCGAACAATCGCCGCCGCCGTCTCATCACAGGTGGATTCGATTCCGAGCACTACCGGCTCACTCATGATTTGCCTCCATGGATTCCTCAAGATTCAAACTCATCGTCACTGCGTCAACGTCCTCTGGCTGATAGTAGTGTTTTCTCAATCCCATCGGCTGGAAGCCAAACTTGCGGTACATGTTTTTGGCGGGCTCATTGTCGACGCGCACTTCAAGCAGGAGCCGACGCGCCCTTTGCTGGTGCGCCGCTCCCACAAGCGCTTGCAACAGTGCGCGGCCAATACCTGAGCGCTGGGCGCGCTTATCGACGCCGATCGTCATGATTTCCGCGTCAGCACCCGGTTCAGCACACCACAATCCTGCATACCCAAGAACCGCGTCGCACGGAGTCGCATTGGCCTCATTCTGGGGTGCGTTTGGCAAACCTCCCGTCCATACGAGGTAGGTTCGGCCAGGGCCTGTGAGTTCCTGTTCCAGCGCCGCACGACTCCATGACGCGGAGGTGAAAAGTTCGCCTTCGAGGCGTGCCACCGTGTCAAGATCGCGCGCCTGCATGAGCCGAATCACTTCTGCTCCGTTTTAAGCACCGGCTTCAAAGGCGGCGGAAGGCTCACGTCTGGGCGGCGCAGGTACAAGGGATCAGTGGGAGTCGGCAGGCCTTTTTCCCGCTTCCGCAGAGCGGTGAGAGCAAAGATTTCCAGGCCGCGAGATCCATCAGCATGGATGACCGAGCCGTCGTCCACCGCATTCACACCAATTCCCGACTGGCGCAAGCTCTCCCACATATCCGCATATTTTTCTGCGCCATGACCCAGAATGTCGAGCAGAACGCCCGGATGAGCCACGGCAATTTCTGTGACCCTGTCCACGATTGTCTGCGGATACTGAATGTCCATGTCACTCAATGGCGTCACAGTGTCGTTGACAACCTCGAAGACTTGAAAATACAGCTGTTTGCGGCGCGCATCGTTGAGTGTGAGTACAAGGCGCGGAACCGAAACGGATTGAGAACCCCGCCGTTCCCAATCCCACCACGCCTGAGGCTCTAAAACGTCCTGGCCGAGCAACTCGGCACCCGTGGCGAAAGCAAAGGCCTTGGCAGAGACAATTCCGGCGCGCAATCCCGTGAAGGGAGCGGGGCCAGTTCCTACCACCACTGTCGCAATATCCGACGGCCTCAGCCCCGCCTCGTCAATGGCGCGCGCAATATATGGCTCGATCTTCTCGACGTGCTGACGCGAATCCGCCTCGTGCAGCGGCTCGTGGCCCACGATTCCAATCGTCAAGCCAAATGAGGTGTCCACGACGAGAATCGGACCATTGTGCCGTGCCGCCGCGCCAACTGTGCTCTCGCCACTGCTCATTGTGAACTCCTTACCGCGTCTTCTAACTGTGTCTCAATCTGTGTTCTGCGCGCCAGCCAGCTGGGGCCAACGAACGTGAATCTCACCCGACGCATGCCGTCTGAAGTGAGTTCAGTGCCTGGATCCTTCGACAACGCAACCGAGCGATCGATGCTGATCTCCAAGCGCTCATCAGCCAAAATTCCGGCCATGTGTTCGCCCCACTCCATGAGCACCACGGTGCCCTCGGAGGGATTCTCCAGCTCTTCGTCCAATCCCAGCGATTCCAATTCATCGAGCAGAGCCGTGGCAACATCGGAACCGGGCGCATGCTCCACGCCACCGATGCGATAGGCATCCACGTGCACCAAGCGCGCCGGCGAGCCATCATAGAAGCGCCCATTGAGTTCGCGAGCAATCGTGAAAGTGGGAGACACAACGGGCTCCTTGATCTGCAGCCCCTTGCCAATGCCCTGTGCGAGCGTCGTCTTACCGGCACCCAATGGCCCTGACAACAGCACCACGTCACCGGAAGCGAAAACGTGCGCGAGTCCGGCACCCAGACGATGCATGGCATCCGAAGTGGGCACCTCCACAACTATTGCCTGATTGCCATCACTCATCTATCTTTATCCGCACTTTCTCGCCATCTCGACAATTCTGAGCCGCCCACTCGCGCCTATTCCCCACTGTGCCGAGTCTCCTGCTGAAATCTGTTCCGCTGCGATTATGCCACGAGAGGCCGTCCCCGGCGCGCTATGAGCTCAACCGCCTGCTCGAGCGCGAAAACCGGGTCACCTGAAGTGGATTTCGCCTCTTGATCGGCATGTGCCAGCGCTTCGATGCACGCACCCAGGCCCTCCGACGACCAACCTCGCACCTGCTGCGTGGCACGTGTGAGAATCCAGCCATTCATGCGCAGCTCGGCCGCGTTCGCCTTACCGGCCGCAATCGCCGCCGCCTTACCCATCGATCTGAGCGTGGATGCTATTGCGCCCACGAGCGCCAAGGGCTCCATTCCGCGCTTGATGGCCTGGCGCAATTTGAGGACCGCCTGAGCAGGATTGCCCCGCAACGCTGCATCTGCCACCGCGAAGCCGGTGACCTCTGGGGCGTCGTCAAGGTAATTCATCGCCGTCGCAAGAGACATTGGGTTCTCGTCAAAGTCAAAGCAGAGCTGTTGGCACATGGCGGCGAGCTCCGCTGTGCGTCCGCCAAGAACCGCCACCAATTGTTGAGCTGCCGGTTCCTGTACCGTGCGACCATACGAGCGGAATTCCCCGCGCACAAAATTCAGTTTTGCGCGATCATTGGCAAGCTTGTCTGGAGTCTCGATGTGCGCACCGGCCTTTTTGAGTGCGTCGACATGCTTCTTCCCCTTCACGGAACCGTCGTGGGATGCAATGACAATGCTCGTCGGCTCTTCGGCTGCACCTGCTTTTGCAGCCTTGTTCGTTTCCTTGAGATAGCGCTGCATGGCGTCGATCACATCGTCGGCAACGTCTTGAAGATCTGGAATCATGACGATTGACGCGCTTGAGAGCAAGGAGGGGCTCACCGCTTCGTCAAAGGCATACGAATCGGCAGTTGACCCGTCCATCTCGATGATCTCGGCGTCAGGAAGCGCTGCACTGGCAGCCTTCTTCAGAGTTTTCATCGTGCGATGATTGAGATAGACGTCACCGCCGAACACCACCGTGACGGTGGCAGGATTCGTAGCTGCTCGTGGTGTTGCCATGCCTTCAATGTGCTCGAATCGGTGGACAAAATTTCTCATATTGCCTCCCACTCATGAGCGATTCTGTGGCCAATCTTCTTGATGACACCGCGAGAGATCACAGCCACTGCAACGGCCACCACAGCCTCCGCCACGCCCACGATGCATGAGCTGATGACACCGCTCACACTTGACTCCCATGCTCCTCCACACAGGGTTCCGAAAAACTCTGCAAAACCACTCATGACAGCGGTGCCACAACTTGCCATATGCACGAGCACGAGGCCAAGCGGCGGAATCACCCAGGCGGTAGCGAGGGCTGCGAGACCCGCGAAGGTGGAGAACGTGACGAATGGAGCCACGCAGATGTTCGCGAACACGCTCCACATCGGGATGGTGGTGCTCATGAGCAATTGAATGGGCAGGGTGAACACCTGCGCGCTCAGGGTCACGGCAACCGCCTCGGCAATCCACGGAACACAACGCGAAGCTCGCTCGTGCAAGGATTTGGGAACGCTCTGTTCCAGAGTAATGAGACCAGGTGCGGCGGTTCTCACGAAGCTCCTCACATGAGCGGCACCCATTCCGAGACCGGAGATAAGCGCACGCTGAATGACTCCATTGAAAAGCACAATACCCGCTACGGCAGCACACGAGAGCGCAAAGCCGAAGCTTCTTGCCATTCCAGGATCTAAAATCAGACATCCCAAAACCGTCCAGCACAAGGCGCTCATGGCCTGAGCGGGACGCCCGATGACCATTGCGCTCGACATCATGAGTCCCATGACGAGAGCACGAGAGACCGAGTCAGAGGGATACATCAGCATGGAGAGCGTGACGTAGGCGACTCCAATACCCACCGCCGTCGGCACGCGCGGCATATGACATCTTCCCATGAGCCGACGCACCAGTTCTCCCAACAACACGAAGTGGCCACCTGACACTGCCAGTAAATGCACAATTCCAGATTTCTTGAAATTCTCCTTGATGCGTTTCCCTGCAGCCCCGTCATCTCCCGCGTTCATCATCATCGTCTCCTGGCCGAGAACACCCATAGTAACGCCGGGAACAAGGATTCTCCCTTGCTCACTGAGACTGCGCTGGCACATGTTCAGAAAGGCCACACGCATGTGCGCCACCGCAGAACGCACAGCAGAAGGCGGGGCTACTTGCGTGAGAGATCCCGCCGTATCCTCGTCCAACGTAAACCACAGGGGTACGCTGCCGAATTCTGCCGGCTCGAGGGTTCCTCGCGCCGCGTACTGGCCAGATTCGACAGGAGAGCACGGATTTCGCACTTTTACAGCGCTCTTTCGCGCGGGCTGCTTCGACGTTGCGAACACAAAAGCCCGTGCACGAGATGGTTCCTGAAGATTGCCTCGCCAGATGCTGTCAATACGAATCTGATACTGGCAGTCACTGCCTCGCTGAAGGGTGGCAGCAACAGAGGGCGTTTGTACGGTAAAGAGAAGCGTTGCGGGAATTGCCGTGTCAACGTTTGCGGCATCTGCGGAAAGTGCTGCATGCGCAAGTCCAAGGCTGAGGTGAGCGCAGGAGCATGCCATACAAATCACGATGACATGGCCCGCATAGCTCCGAAGATGCAGCGTCCACCATCGCAGGCCACTCCGGAAGCGGTGCACTGCGAAATACACGGCCCCTACCGCTCCCGCAACAACGACGCCCGCCAAAGCGGCAATCTCTATGATCGCTTTCCCCGATAACGCACTTCCCCACTCTTGCACCGGCGGAAGAAGACAGACTCCCCATACACACAGCGCCGCAGGAAGCATCCTGTAATCTCTTCGCCCTGACTCGCCCATCTCCGCTCTCGTCATCGTGCCACCAGCTGAGAGCGCATCGATTCCAACGTTTTTGCACCGATGCCCGGAACTGCCACTAACGCATCAACGCTAGCGAACCTGCCATTCTGGGTTCTGTAATCGATGATTTTCTGAGCCGTCGCAGGCCCGATCCCCTTCACCGTATCAAGCAGCGTGGCATCTGCAGAGTTGATGTCGATGCGCACATCCTGCGGAGAAGTCTGCGCCGTGGGCTTGTTCTCTGCAGAGGGAGATTTCTCTGCCGTCTTCTCGCTCGCAGCTCCACCAGCTTCATCTTTTTGCTGTATATCGCTTTTTTGCTTCTCTTGAGCACTGGAAGTTTCTGAAGCATCACTGCTGCGTGAAGAATCCTTTTCACCACTGCTCGCACTCGACGTTATACCTTCGATTCGAGTACCCGCGGCTTCTATCACACTGAAATTACGCGACTGAATCACCAAGAGAGTCACACTAGCCGCCACCGCAATCACCAACACGAACAACGCGGCGAGAACTGCGGACGAAGAAAATGCCAGCCTCGGAGCACCACGAGACGCCCGGCCGGTGAGCGAGCGCCCCTCGTTCTTCTCTCCACTGAGAGCACCTCTGATACCTACAGAGGAATCCGACGCGCGAACAGAGGCCAATTCTCTCAAGGGCATCACAGAGGAGTCCCCGTCGTCAGGCGCACCCAGCCCGCCTACGCCGCGCAACGCACGCCTCTCGCTTGTTCCACAGGGAGGCAAAGGAGGAGCCGCAAAGCCGTCGATCGTCATGGTTCTAGTGTGACGGGAAAAGCTCACGCGGTCAGAAAATTAGGGCCCCTGTGGTCGAATGTGAATTCACGACTTCACGTGGTCATGAAGGCTTTAAATCCCGTAATCGTCGTTCAGCAGTTCTTCCTCCTGCGCCTCTCGCTCATAATGGAGCGCATGATTGGCGGCCGCGACGAATTCCGTGTCAACCGCAAAATCCACGGTATCGAGCTTCGACACCGGAATCACCCATCCCCCGCGCGTCTGGTACGCCGCATCCGCCTGCTTGAGTTCGGCCACGCTCACGTCGCGGTACTGTGTGCTGAGACCAACCCGCCGCCCATATGCAAACAACTCCTGCTGCGTCGTGCCATGCAGCACACCGATGGCGGGATCGGGCGTCACCAGAGTATTCCCAAACCGCGCCACCACAGACGCGTACGGAGACTCCAACACACACTTGTCTGTCGTGATGAACAGGGCATCTGTCATTCCCCTGCGCCGCGCCTCACGCTCGGCCGCCATGTTGACGGCATAGCTCAGCGTTTTCGCGCCGCGCAGCAGCCACGGCGCCAGCGCGGAGGATGTGGAATCGTAACCTGCGGTCAGGCTCACCATCGTCACAGGATCCGTGGAGTGCGTATCGCCCTCGCCATCGAGGTACATCCATACCGAGGGGATGCCCGCGCCAAGCTTCTTGCCCATTCCCGTACCAAAGTCAAGGCCGCGCGAGACGACGATCCGCAGCATGGAGTCCGTGTGCACCAGATCATCGTGACCATAGGCAGTGCCGTGCGCCGGGTGGCCGTACACCGACTCATCATGTTCTCCGTTGTACCGCGCAATCATCTCCATGCACGCCGTCTTGAAGGCTTCCACGTCGGGGCGCGGCATATCCAGCGCTGCGGCGGATGTCGCCAAGCGTTCCAAATGCAGATCGAGCGACACCGGAATCTTCCCATCGATCACACTGATGGCCTCGAAGAATCCGTCGCCTCTCAGAACTGCACGGTCGAAAACCGAGACGTCCCAAGACTCCGTCTCAGGATCGATGAATACCAATCCGGCGAAATTCTCGGCCGACACTTCTGTGTCCGAGACCTCGTTCCTCGTTACCGCCGTGGGAAGGAAGCCCACAGAAGGGAAGAGAACCGCCGATATCCCACGCGCCAGTACGATCGATGCCATAGAAACTCCTTGTATCTTCCGCGATATTGCTGCTCACCTTGTCAAAGCTCTCATATTCCAGAAACTTCACCGTATCGTAGTCACGAGTCAATTCAGCGAGAGAGGCTGCCTACTAGGCTTATGCAATCGTGCGGAGGTCTCAAGATGACAGAATTTCATGCGAGAGGTTCTCATGGATTGAGGTTGTACGAACTTACCCCGTATCTCGTTTCGCCGCTGGGCTCCGTAATGAATCTATAGCGTACGGAACGCCCTTTCACCGTAACGTAAAATGTCTCACTCTGACCAGAGCTCTTAGAGCTGTCACTCTCATTCGGCACTGAGATATTTTTTATTCCACCGGCAGTGGCAATAAACTGCCGCATTTGCTGCATCCCTTCCTTGGGAGGAGTCTGCGCAAGGTCTCCGAAAGAGAGCTGCTTGAAACTTTCGAGGTCGTTTTTATCCGCAGCTGTTAGCATTCCTGATATCGCTGCAGTAGGAGTCGCAGCTCCCCTGAACTCAGAAGCTGTGTCCTTCGACGCTCCTGAAATCCAGAAGAAAAGCGTAACACCAAGCACACAAATTACAATAAGGGATGTTATTCCAATGGCTGCAGGAGAAACTTTTTTCCGACCATTCAGATCCCGCGATAGTACCATATGCTCACCTGTGACTTATAAAAGAAAATTACTATCCATAGACGTCTTTGTCTTAAAGAGATATAAATCCTCATTAAATATTTATCAGTAACGCCTCCACTTCTTTAAGCGAATACTCAGCATAATATCACTGAACAGGGTGTCTATAAAATTAATAACCTCGGATAACCTCCCTCACGCTGACGCTTGCATGTGTGCATGGGAGTTTTGCCCTTCCGCATCCTTATCAACAATCTGTTCATAAACTAAGAACGCAAAAAGCCGATCCCGAAGGACCGGCTTTTTCAACGAATTCAGCGTGTCAAATGCGCGTTAACGTCACGAACGAATGAGTACTCGTGCACCCCATCCATCCGCTTAATTCGCGGGCACCACCGACACAATCTTCGGTGCTTTGACGATCACCTTGCGCGGGGGCTTGCCGCCCAGGCGCTCAACGACGCCTGGCAGCGCAAGCGCGAGTTTCTCGAGCTCGGCAGGGTCAATGTCCGGAGCGACTTCGAGCTTGCCGCGCACCTTGCCCTTGACCTGCACCACGGCGGTGACGGTCTCCACACCCAGGTAGTTCTCGTCGGCCCTCGGCCAGTCCGCGTGCGCCAGGGACTCAGCGTGGCCGAGCCGGCTCCACAGCTCCTCCGCGATGTGAGGAGCAATCGGAGAGAGCATGAGCACCAACGGCTCTACAGCGGCGCGCGGCACAGACTCAAGCGTGGTCAGATGGTTGTTGAGAACGATGAGCTTAGAGATGGCCGTGTTCGGGCGCATGTTCTCCATCTCAACGGTAACATCCGCGATGGTGCGGTTGAGTACCTTGAGCGTCTTGGTATCCGCCGAATTCTCAGTGACCGCCAGTTCACCAGTATCCTCGTTCACCACATTCCTCCACAGGCGCTGAAGGAAGCGCATGGAGCCCACCACGTTGCGAATGTTCCACGGACGCGACTCGGAGAGCGGACCCATACTCATCTCGTAGAGACGGAAGGTATCGGCACCGTAGTCCTCGTACATGTCGTCCGGAGTGACGATGTTCTTGAGGCTCTTGCCCATCTTGCCGAATTCACGGAAGGCCGGTTCGCCATTCCACGTGAACTTGGGCTCGGCACCGTTTTCACCTGAACCAGGCACCTCTTCCACCTCTGCGGCGGGAACATACTGGCCGCGCTCGTCGGTGTAGGCATAGGCCTGAATATAGCCCTGGTTGAACAGCTTGTGGAAGGGCTCAGAGGAGCTCACGTAGCCAAGGTCGTAGAGCACCTTGTGCCAGAAGCGCGCATAGAGCAGGTGCAGCACGGCATGTTCGACGCCGCCCACGTAGAGATCCACGCCTCCGGACTTTCCTGCGGTGGCGTTGTGCTCGGGACCGAGCCAGTAATCGTACTCTTCCGGAGCCACGAGATGCTCGGCGTTCTTCGGATCCGCGTAGCGCATGTAGTACCAGCAGGAGCCCGCCCAGTTGGGCATGGTGTTGGTGTCGCGATGGTAGCGCTTGGGGCCGTCGCCCAGATCGAGCGTGACGTACACCCAATCGTCGTTGCGACTCAGTGGTGCCTCGGGGCTGGAATCTGCATCTTCGGGATCGAAGGTCTTCGGACTGTAGTCCGGCACCTCGGGAAGGTTGACCGGCAGCATGGAATCGGGCAACAGATACGGCACCTCATCATCGTCATAGACGATGGGGAATGGCTCGCCCCAGTAACGCTGACGGGAGAAGAGCCAGTCACGCAGGCGGTACGACACCGTTCCTGCGCCAATGCCCTCGTCCTCAAGCCAGGCGATGACCTTCTGCACGGCGTCGTCCACGCGCAGGCCGTTGATGTCGAGCGGCGCACCACCAATGTGGGTGTGCTCGACGGATGAGTTGATAACCACTCCGTCATGTGACACGAAGGGTGCGGTTCCCTCATAGTTGCTGAGATCATCCTTCGACTCGGGCAGCGGAGCCACGGTGTAAATAACCGGCAGACCGTACTTGGTGGCGAAGTCGTAATCACGCTGATCACCACCGGGAACTGCCATGATGGCACCCGTTCCGTAGTCCATGAGGACGTAGTCTGCAGTGAAGATCGGCAGCTTTGCACCAGTAATCGGGTTGGTGGCGTAGAGACCAGTGAACACACCGGTTTTCTCGCCTTGATCGTCCACGCGGTCCTTGGCAGTCTTGGATTCCGCCACATGGCGGTATTCCTTCACGGCCTCGGTCGGCGTATCAAAGCCGCCCTTCCACGAGTCCTTTGTTCCCTCGGGCCAATCGGAGGGCACGAACTCTAGGAGATCATGCTCAGGAGAAACCACTGTGAAGGTGGCGCCGAAGAGCGTGTCGGGACGTGTGGTGTACACCTCCATATCTTTCGCTCCGTCTGTGGTGGAAACGGCGAAGTGAACGGAGGCACCGTGAGACTCACCGATCCAGTTCTTCTGCATCATCTTGACCTTGTCGGGCCAGTCGATGGTGTCAAGATCTTCGATGAGGCGATGACCGTAGGCAGTGATGCGCATGGACCACTGCTTGAGCTCCTTCTGGAACACGGGGAAATTGCCGCGCTCGGAGCGTCCCTCGGCGGTGACCTCTTCGTTTGCGAGCACAGTTCCCAGGCCGGGAGCCCAGTTGACTGGCGACTTGGAGATGTAGGCCAAGCGGAACTCGTTGAGCACGTCCGCCTGCTCCTCGGCGCTCATGGAATCCCACGTTCCCTTGTGATGACCCGGAATCGAACGCTTCCCGGACTTGAAGCAGTCAATGAGCTCCTGGATCGGGCGGGCAGAGCCCACTCCCCCATCCTTGCGCTTGAAATCGGGGTCGTACCACGCGTCATAAATCTTGGAGAAAATCCACTGCGTCCACCGCATGTAATCGGGATCGATGGTAGCGAAACTACGGCGATCGTCGAAGCTCAGACCCATGCGGTGCAGCTGGCGGCGCATGTTCTTGATGTTGGCCTCGGTCGTGACGCGTGGATGCTGACCAGTCTGAACGGCGAACTGCTCCGCAGGAAGGCCAAAGGCGTCGAAGCCGAGAGCGTGCATGACGTTCTCGCCCTTCATGCGATGGTACCTGCTCACCACATCCGTTGCGATGTAGCCGAGTGGATGACCCACGTGCAGGCCCTTGCCAGAGGGATACGGGAACATATCGATGACGAAATAGGGGCTCTGCTTGCCGGCGTGCTTGCCTTTGCCGTCCACCAAGTCGCCCGAGACGTTCGCCGCCCAGAAAGTACCTTCCTTATCCCACCGCTTCTGCCACTTCAGCTCAATATCCTGCGCCGCCAAAGCGTTGTACCTGAAGGAAGGCTGATCGTTCGATTCTCCTGTTGCGCCGACTTCGCTCGACATGGCACTCCTTACCCTCGCCCAACCCGCTCATCATGAGAAATCAGGCAATAACACGGAAGAACGCCCGGTAGATTCCTACCAAGGCGTTCTCTTGAACACTGCGTTTCATTATCGCTACGGCCGCGGACACTCGCCACTCTTGTTCAGTAGTCGAGAAGCGCTCGCTGCCGCAGTTACCTGCCGTAATTTACTTGCTGCCCGATGGCGGTTTCTGTTCACCGTCGTCTTCACCAGACTCGCGGTAACCCGTTGCCCTCTTGCGATACACGCTTTCGGGGAAATTGGTCTTGAGATGCTCATCGGGATGCTGTGGATCGTGGCCATGCTCCATGTGGGCGTAACGCCATGCGTCCGTCACCACGGCGTTCGAGCCATGATAGTGATCCGGGAACAACGGTTCTGCACCACCCTGCGGCAGCTCACGCTCGCTTGCACGCTCCTGGGCGAGGACGTTGGACGGATCCAGAATTGCGATGGGCGCCTGCACCGGTTCACGCACAACACCAATGGTGTGGTGCTGCAGGTGGCCGGGAAGCCTCTCTGCAACAACGGAAAGAATGTAGCAGATGATGAAGTAGATAACAGCCGTCACGCAGAGCGTCTGCAGCGTGTTGAAGTGCGCGGAACCGAGGCGGCGCGACTCCTGCAGCAGATCCGTGTACGTGATGATGGATCCCAGAGCCGTGTCCTTGAGCACCACCACCAGCTGGGTAATCATGGCCGGCAGCATGGCGATAAGAGCCTGCGGCACTTCGATGGACACCAAAGATTGCAGCGGGCTCATACCCAGTGCCGTGGCAGCCTCGCGCTGACCTCGCGGAAGATTGCCGACACCGGAACGCACAAGTTCTGCCACAACGGAGCCGTTGTAGAGAACAAGCGACAGTACGACGGCCCAGAAGGCGGCGCTGTCATTGAGTCCCATTCCCGCGAAAAGCCGCCAGAAGAAGATCATGAAGAGAAGCACCGGGACCGCACGGCAAAATTCGACGATGGCCGATGAGATCCATCGGATCGCTCGTACTGGCAACAGACGCCCGATACCGAAGATGACGCCGAAGACCAGGGAGCCAATGATTGCCAGAACTGACGCCTCCAGGGTGGAGAGCAATCCGGGAAGGTAGAAATACACCCATGCATCGGCACTGAGCGCCGGTTTCCACAGCTCCCAGCTCAGCTGGTTTTCACCCTGTGGAGGATTGGCGAAGCGGTAGAGAATCCACACCACAAAAGCGATGATGACGACAGCACCGACTGCATTGAATACAGCAGTACGCCGGCGTGCGCGAGGCCCAGGCTCATCGAAAAGAACATTTTGTTCCACCGACTTAGCATGGCGGCGGAAAAGACCCCTACGCGGAGATACAGCTGCGGAATCCATAGTTTCTGCTTGTGCACTTGTCATGACTACCTCCTCACCGCGAGCGTGTTGGACAGCCATGTTGTGAGCAGGCCAATAGGAATGATGAGAATCACATAGCCGATTGCGAAGATGAGGAACACTGCCACAATCATGGAGGCGTTGTATTCGATCATGGTCTTCATCAGAGAGGAAGTCTCTGTCGCCACCGACGCGGCCGCCGCAACCGTGGAATTCTTCAGCAATGCGATGAGCGTGTTGCCCAGAGGCGCCACAGATCCACGGAAGGCCTGAGGAAGAATGATGAGACCCGCCGACTGGAAGAAGCTCAATCCAAGGCTGCGCGCCGCCTCGGCCTGCCCCAACGGAACAGTGTTGATGCCGGAGCGCAGTGACTCGCACACGAAGGCCGAAGTGTACAAAGACAGGCCCGTGATGGCCAACCAATAGAAGTTCGTGGAGAAGGAGGAGCTGAACTGGAAACGCAGCTGCACGAAGGCACCCAACAGCATGAACACCATGATGATGGTCAACGGCATATTCTTGAAGAATTCGACGAACGCAGTGGCGAATCCTCGAAGAGAACCCACCGGTGAAATGCGCATCATCACCAAGATGACTCCCAGTATCAGGGAGAATAATGCACTCCACAACGTCAGCTGAATGTTGACCCAAAATGCCGCAGGAACGTTGTAATTGCTGAGCAGAGTCATCATCTCATTCATCTTGACCTCGCTTTCCTCGTCCTACTTGTCTCAATGTCTCACTGTGCCTCATGCCGATGCCTACTGGCGAACCGTCTCGTCAGAGTTCTCAGCATTAAACTTCGTCGGCGGATTCCATTCCTTGTTCGGGGTGTATCCCGTGCCGCCGGTTTCCTTTGTGAGATCCTTCTGCCATGTACCGTCGCTCACCATCTTCTTGAGCGCAGCATTGATGGTGGTGACGAGCTGCGAATCGCCCTTCTTCACGCCAATGCCGTACGTCTCCTTGGTGAAGGGCTTACCAAGCACCTTGAGGAGGCCGTTGCCCTTCGCGTGGGCCAAGCCCGCGAGAATGATGTCATCGGTGGTCACAGCGTCGACAGTTCCCGAGATCAGAGCAGTCACGCACTCCGCATAGCCCGAGAGCTCCATGATCTGGACGCTCTTTGCGAAGTTATCCTTAATTACCTGTGCCGAGGTGGAACCACTGACCGTGCAAAGATTCTTGCCGTTCAGATCCTTGGCACTTGTGATGGACTTGTCGTCGGAGCGAACAAGAAGATCCTGTCCCGCTACGAAATACGGCCCAGCGAAATCAACGACCTTCTTACGATCAGCTGTGATGGAATAGCTGGCGATGATGAAATCGACGTCGCCATTCTGCAGCAACGCCTCACGCTGTGCAGAAGGAGCTTCCTTCCATACGATTTGCTTCTCCGAATAGCCCAGCTGCTTGGCCACGTACCGTGCCACATCCACGTCGAAGCCCGAGTACGAGTCGCCTTCCTTGTATCCCACGCCAGGCTGATCAAACTTAATGCCGATGGTGATCTTGGGGCCGCTCGTTTCCACTGTGGAACTGCCACATCCCGCCAAGGCCCCCAGCGACACGACAGCGAGCACTGCCGCGAAAATCTTTTTCGTCAGTCGATTCATCTACTGCTCCTCACCGAATCTGCGCCTTCCAGGCACCCGAACCACGGTCCGCACGTCTCATCACCGGAAGCTCGTCAACCGGTCACGTATCCCTCCGCCAACGATGGCCGTCCGCGGATACTCACTGAAGTGGAGTGAATCCTCAGTGAGCCCACCGCGGATTCGTTCCACCAACTAGAGAAGAATTAGTGTGTCAGGATCTTGCTGAGGAAGTCCTTGGCACGTTCCGTCTTCGTGTGATCGAAGAACTCTGCGGGGCTTCCCTGCTCGAGAATCTGGCCGTCCGCCATGAACACAACGCGATCTGCCGCCTGGCGGGCGAAGCCCATCTCATGGGTCACCACGACCATCGTCATGCCGTTTTTGGCAAGATCCACCATTACATCGAGCACTTCGTTGATCATCTCAGGATCGAGTGCAGACGTCGGCTCGTCGAAAAGCATCACCTTGGGGTGCATCGCCAGGGAACGTGCGATGGCCACGCGCTGCTGCTGACCACCCGACAGCTGTGCCGGAAGCTTGCTGGCCTGAGTGTCAACGCCGACGCTTGCAAGAAGCTCCATGGCTTCTTTCTCGGCCTGCTCTTTGCTCAATCCGAGTACCTTGCGCGGGGCAAGCGTCACATTGTCGAGAATGGACTTATGCGCGAAGAGGTTGAAGCTCTGGAACACCATGCCGACTTCGGCACGCAGCTTGGTGAGCTCCTTGCCTTCCTGAGGCAGGGGCTTGCCATCGATGCGAATTTCGCCGGAGTTGATGAGCTCGAGGCGGTTGATGGTGCGGCACAAGGTTGATTTGCCAGAACCGGAAGGTCCAATGATGACGAGGACCTCACCCTTCTTGACCTCGAGATTAATGTCCTTGAGAACGTGAAGCTCACCGTAATACTTATCGACGTGATCCAGCTCGACGAGCGGCTTTGAATCAGATGAATTGTCCTCGGCAACTGCCTTTTTGGACACTGAGGTCATGAGAACCACCTTTCACACTTTTCGATTCCCCGGAGCACTCTGGCTCCCTGCGCGATAGTTACATCAGAGTAAACGCCGCATGTTACGAATCGATACCACTGTCATTAATTACGTAAAGTCGCTGAATCATCCCGAATTCGGCTCGCCATGGAGCTCACGCGAGATTTTAACGTCTCTCTACTTCTATCGGAAAATCCTCGACTTTGTCAAGACCCACGCGGCAACCCCGGCCGCAGCAAGCGAAATGGCGATGATGACAAGGAAGCCCCACACATTCCCCTGGAAGAAAAGACTTCCCCCGGAAAGATTCATTCCGTAGGCGGAGAAAATCAACGTCGGGATGGAGATCACGATGGAAATGATGGTGAAAATGCGCATCACATTGTTCACGTTATTGGAAACGATGGAACCAAACGCATCCATCATTCCCTGAAGGACGCCGGAGTAGATGCTCGCCATCTCGATTGCCTGCTTGTTCTCCACGATGACATCGCCCAGCAAATCCTCATCGTCCGGATACTGCTTGATGCGTTCCAGATTGGTAAGCTTCTCCAACACGATTTCGTTCGATTTCAGCGACGTGGCGAAATAGACCAAGGTCTTGCTCAGCTCCATGAGCATGATGATCTCGCGGTTCTGCATGGCGTGATAGAGACGCAGTTCCAGTTTGTCGGATTCGCGATCGACAGTACGCAGATATCGCAGGTACATTTGCGCGTTGCGATAAAGAATTTGGAGAATGAAACGTGACTTCATGAACGTATTGAAGTTGCGGATTTTCCCTTCCATGAAGGGGTGCAAAACCGGGGTATCGACCGAGCACACAGTAACGATGATGTCGCCGGTGACGATGATTGACAAAGGAATGGTTTCGTACCAGTCGCGACCGCCGCGATTTTCCACCGTTGGGATGTCAACGACAATCATGGTGTAATCGTCCTCGACGTCGACGCGGGAGCGTTCCTCGTCATCCAAGGAGGCGCGCAAGTCGGCGAGTTCAACGTCATAGTGGGCGGAAACGGTGGCCAACTCAGCGTCACTCGGGTCTGTCAACGATATCCACGATCCTGGTACAGCCGTTGCAATTTCTTCGATCTGGCCATCTACAGTGTTGAAGGTCTTCATCATTGTCATCACCCGCCTTCGCTTGGGATTCGCATTCTGTACGCGACTGTACACAACCGTTGCGCACATTAAAAAGGGCTTTGGAATTTCTTCCAAAGCCCTGCTCGTGGAGCTAGGGGGATTCGAACCCCCGACCCCCTCCATGCCATGGAGATGCGCTACCAGCTGCGCCATAGCCCCGAGATTAAATTATATCTGCAGCCTATGGCGCAGTCGGTCGCAGCTTTTGCGCTGCTCCTCGCCTCGCTATTAAAAGCACACTGTGCTTTTAATCACGCTGCGGTGCCATAGCCCCGAGATTAAATTATTTATTCGGTCTCCGACGGCGAACCCTCGTGAAACCTTTGACAGGTTACACCACCCTCGCTAATGAATGCAAGCCGGCAACACGCCACGGGATGAGCCGCCGTTCCCAAACCCTATTCCGTGTCGTGTCACTTTGTGGTGGACGTTGAACCGGACGTGGTGCTCTTCTTCGTTGACGACGATGAAGAACCGGTCTTCGAATCGCTGGAGCCAGAACTCGAATCCGAGCCCGAGCCAGTGCCCGTTCCCGTGGAATCCGACGAAGAACTGCCAGCATTAGAACTCGAGGAGCCGGAGTCCGAAGAACCGGAATCCTTTGACGTTGAACCGGAGTCGGACGAGGATCCCGAATCCGTGGAACCGGAGGACGTGCCAGAGTCCGAGGACCCCGTCGAACCACTCGAATCCGACGAAGAGTCGCCACTCGTGGAACCAGAATCAGAAGAACCAGAAGAGTCTGAGGATCCCGTCGAACCACTCGAATCCGACGAGCCGTTACTCGTATCATTCGAGGAACCAGAGTCATCCGTCTTCGGCTTGGCAGGTGGCTGATTCGTGGTCGTCGAGTCGCTGTTGTCCGACGGCGTCTGCGAATTCGTCACGGCGTCACGCACGATGGTGTCGGTTCCCTGCCCGTTTGTGAGCCACAGAATGACGCCCACGCTGATGCCAACCGCCACAAGTCCTGAGATGACGGATACGAGAATCACCTTGCGTCTGTTACCAGTGCCACCCGAGGAAGTGGCAGTTCCCCGCGTTTTTTTACTTTTTTTTGTGCGAGATTTCTTGGAGTCATCACGAGAGGCCGGAGGAATGGTCGCTGGCATTTCAGAGGAGCTCATGGAGGTGGGATCTGCAGGCACAGCAAAGCTCGATGCCATCCGAGTCTGTGCCGCTTGGTCGCTTTGAGGACCGTTATTTGCCTGCGGAGTACTGGACCGCACCGCACCGACTGGCACTGCCCCCACGGTGGTGTCGGCAACGGAGCTCGGCAAGGGAACGGCCATTCCTGGAAGCGGAGGCGCGTCGACCGATGACACAGCAGCTGACGTCACAGCAGATCCTGCAGCTGCGGCGCTCACTCCGTACGCACCGCTCACCGTCGTGGCAGTCGGATCGAACGAGGCTGGAAGCTTCGTGGGTTCTATGCGCTGCGTCGTGCCGTCGCTCGATGCCGTACGCGGACCCGTTCCTTCTCCTGACGGCCCATTGCCCTCCGAGGCATCGTCGGACGTGCCAATTTTTTTAATCTGCTTCTGTGACACCTTCAGAATGTTTTGATAAATCTGGGATGACAGCGTCGAAATAATCGACGCCACCGCAACACCGATGATGGAACCGGCCAGGCCGATCTTTGCAGAGAAAAAGAACACAGTGACGGCAGCCAAGGCGCCCGCCAGAATCTGCACCCACGAAATATTGCGGAAAAATTTCTTCATCGCCGCTCGCTATCCCAATCCAATTCCTGCGCTATCACCGGCCCATGGTTGAATTCCAAAAGCCGCCACCGAATCGAGCCATCCTCACGCACCAACGGCACCAGTCGTGACCAAAACGCGTTGCGTGGCGACACCATGCTCATGAAGTCCTCGTCGTGCCCGCTGATTCCCAAAACTTCTTGCAGGGTCTGAGAAATCCATGCTCCGTGCGAGAAGACAAACAGATCCGTATCCGGCGTGGCCTTCTGCGCCCACTCATCGAGCGCCTCATGCCCACGCTGCCCCACATGATGCTTCGTTTCAGCGCCATGCTTGAGCTCTCCCCCAAAACCAGCGAGCCACGAGGCGGCATCTTCGGGCCAATCGCGCCGCAAATCACTGACGGCGCAGCCCTCCCACTCGCCAAAGCTGCGTTCGCGGAAACGCTCGTCGAAGTTGATCTGCAATTTCAAATCGTCGGCAAAGGCGTGAGCCGTGGCGGCGGCGCGATCCAAATCGGAAGCGACCACGAGCTGCTTGGACCGCTTACCGCGTCCTTCTCCCACATACAACGAGCGCAGTTCTTTGCCGGATTGCTCCACCTGCCACCGTCCCTGCTCATCGAGCGGGATGTTCACATGACCCTGAATTCTTCCGGCAGCGTTATAGCTCGTGCGACCGTGACGCACCAAAATCACCGAGTGGGCAATGTGCTCAGGATCGGCTGGAGTGAAATGCGGCGCGGCCAAAGTGGAAGACATGCCTACTCCTGTTCCACGTGGTCCAAAGTGAGCTCGATACGCGGGCAATCCGCCCACAGCTTTTCGAGCGCATAGAAATCACGCGCCTTTTGATCCATGACGTGAATCACATAGTCGCCGAAATCAAGGAGAACCCACTGAGCCTCTTCGAGTCCCTCACGAGCGCGCGGCTTGACGTGCGACTGCAGGTACAACTGCTTCTCAATCTCTTCCGCAATGGCGATGACCTGACGCGGGTTGTCACCAGACGCCACCAGGAAGGCGTCTGTGATGGCAAGTGGTTCGGAGACGTCAAACGCCACGATATCGGTGGCCTTCGCCTCATTTGCTGCCGCGGCCGCGATCTTAATGTCGCGAATTGATTCTGGTGCTGCGCTCAAGTGAGCCTACTTTCTTCTTGTACTTCAACTGATAATTCTGCACTGTCGGTGCTTTACTATGTGCGGCTATGTACGGCTATTCGGCGTCCGGGACCTGATGCACTTCCCAATTCTGCACCGCATGCTGGGTGTTCTCAGAATAGACCATGGCATTATCCTCAACGTCGTGACGCACAACGGATCCCGCTCCCGTCGTGACGCCGGAGCCCACTGTGACGGGTGCCACGAACAGATTTCCAGCGCCCACGTGCACATCGCTGCCAATCTCGGTGTGATGCTTGTACTTGCCGTCGTAATTCGCGGTGATGGTGCCGCCACCCACGTTCGTATGCTCGCCAATGTGCGCATCCCCTACGTAGCTCAGGTGCGGAACCTTGCTGCCCTGATCGATGTGCGCCTTCTTCATCTCGACATAGGCGCCCGCCTTGGTATCCTCCGCAAGATCGTTGCCAGGACGCAGATACGTCCACGGTCCGATGGTTGCGCGAGCACCGATATGAGTCTCCTGAACGCGGGAGCGCTCCACGTGAGCGTCGGCGTCGATATGCGCGTCGATGAGCGTGGTGTAAGGCCCCACAACGGCGCCTTCCTCCACCACCGTCGCACCTTGCAGGAAGGATCCCGGGAGCACCTCGACGTCGCGAGCGAGAGTGACGTCATCGTCGATCCACGTTGTGGCGGGGTCGAGGATTGTGACGCCTTCGCGCATCCACGCTTCGCAGATGCGGCGGTTGTGGATGGAGGCGAGACGCGCAAGCTGAACACGATCGTTGATGCCTTCGGCGAGCTCTGCATCTGGTGCCACGTAAGCGCCCACGGCTCCGAACTGACGGGCCGTCTCGAGCGCGTCCGTGAGGTAGAACTCCTTCTGCGCGTTGTCGGCATCGAGATTCTCAGTGGCCTTGAGCAGCACGCTGGGCTCGAACACATACACGGACGTATTTACTTCTTTGACACTGCGTTCGGCGGTGTTGGCGTCCTTCTGCTCCACGATGCGCTGCACGTGACCACCCTCGTCACGAATGATGCGCCCGTATCCGAAGGGGTCGTCGAGCGTTGTTGTGAGGACTGTCGCCGCGTTGCCCTGCTCCTTGTGCGCCTGCGTGAGACTTTCCAGCGTCGCAGTATCGAGCAGCGGCATATCAGAAGCAATCACGAGAACCGGCCCCTGCGTGGGGTCAAGCTCGTCCTTGATGTCAGCGAGAGCGCACTGCACCGCACGACCCGTTCCAGGAATCTCGTCCTGTTCCACAATGGTGGCCTGCGGGTTGTATTCACTTGCGGCGGCGGCCACGCGCTCGTGCTCAAAGCGAACGACTACTGCGGTGGTGGCAGGATTGAGGCCACCGACCGATGACATGACACGCTGCAGCAAGGTCTTGCCACCCAGGGTATGCAGCACCTTGGGAGTACGCGATTTCATGCGGGTTGATTCCCCAGCTGCGAGAATGATTGCTGCGGTGAGGTGCGGAGTATTCACGACTATGTTCCTGCGATTCTGCGGATGCTGCTAGATTTCGATTTGGCCTGTTTTTGCGACTTCCACAAGATCCTTGATGCCGTCGACCACCTTGTTGGGGCGGAAGGGGAAGTCCTCCACCTCGTCACGCTTGGTAATGCCGCTGAGCACGAGGAAGGTGTTAAGACCTGCTTCGACACCGGCGATGACGTCGGTATCCATACGATCGCCAATCATGGCGGTTGTTTCCGAATGCCCGCCCACGCGGTTCAGCGCCGTACGGAACATCACGGGGTTGGGCTTACCCACGAAATAGGGTTCCTTGCCCGTCGCCTTAGTGATGAGCGCCGCCACGGAGCCAGCGGCCGGAAGAATTCCCCTTTCGCTGGGGCCCGTGGGATCCGGGTTCGTGCAAATGAAGCGCGAGCCGGCGAGGATGAGTCTGATGGCAGTGGTGAGCGATTCGAAGGAGTATGTGCGCGTTTCGCCGAGAATGACGTAGTCCGGATTGTTGTCCGAAAGGATGTACCCCGCCTCGTGCAAAGCGGTGGTGAGGCCGGCCTCACCGATGACGTACGCGGATCCGTTGGGAATCTGGTGTGACACAAACTCAGCGGTGGCCAGAGCAGACGTCCAAATGAACTCCTCGGGGACGTCGATGCCAGAGCGCTTCAAACGTGCGGAAAGATCGCGGGGAGTGAAAATCGGGTTGTTCGTGAGAACGAGGAAGCGACGATTGTTGCGCTTCAGCTCCTCAATAAACTCCGCAGCCCCCGGCAAAGCGGTATTTTCATGGACGAGGACGCCGTCCATGTCTGTGAGCCACGTTTCGATTTCTTTCGTTGCCATACGCTTCTTGCTCCTTGTTATCGCAAATCCGTCATCACTGCGTCCGGCTTTCATTCTCACACAGTGGGTCGATGAAGAACCGCGAAATCGGCTATCACCATAAAAGAATGACAATGGGCGCAGGCTCTCCATGCGGTCTCTCTCACACACACGGCTCGTAAAGATAAAAGAAGGGCCGCACGTAAGATGTGCGACCCTTCCCGACTTACTGCAGCAGTTCCCCCACCTGGATTCGAACCAAGACTAAGGGTTCCAAAGACCCGTGTGCTGCCATTACACCATGGGGGAATTGACCGGAGTCAACTGCTTGATTATGCCAGCAGCTGGCTCATTCGGTCAAGTTCAATTTTGTACAACCACAACCGTGTCTCAGGCGAAGAGGAAGTTCTCGCCATGGTGGCTCGGATAGTGGTCGAAGATATCGGCCACGGAACCATCGGTGAAAACGGCCTTCATCGCAGACGCCAGCAGCGGAGCGATCGAAAGAACGGTCAGGCCGTCCCAGCGCTTTTCCGGCGGAATCGGAACGGTGTCGGTGAGGACGACCTCACGCGCGCCGCAATTCTGCAAACGCTCAACAGCGGGTCCTGAGAGCACGCCGTGCGTGGCCACCACGGTGACGGACTTTGCGCCAGCAGCCTGCAACACCTTGCATGCCTCGGCGATGGTGCCGCCCGTATCGATGAGGTCATCGACCAGTACGCAATCCTTGCCGTTCACATCGCCCACGACGCGGTTTGCCACTGCATGGTTCGGACGCGTGATATCGCGCGTCTTGTGCACGAAGGCCAGAGGGCCACCGCCCAGGCGAGCAGCCCACTGCTCGGCCACGCGAATGCGGCCGGCATCGGGAGACACCACAGCGATATTTTCGGTGCCCATGCGGTCACGGACGTAGTCAACCAGCACAGGCATGGCCTGCAGGTGGTCCACGGGGCCATCAAAGAAGCCCTGGGACTGAGCGGCATGCAGATCAACCGACATGATGCGGTCGGCGCCAGCAGCCTCGAAAAGGTCAAACATCAAGCGGCAAGAGATAGGTTCACGGCCGCGATGCTTCTTGTCCTGACGGGAATACCCCAGGAACGGTACCACAGCGGTGATGGAGCGGGCAGATGCGCGCTTGAGCGCATCAATCATGATGAGCTGCTCCATGATCCACTTGTTGATTGGTTGCGTATGCGATTGAAGCACGAAGACATCGGCACCTCGTACGGACTCTGTGAAGCGAACGTAGATCTCACCGTTCGCGAAGTCGTATGCCGTGGTCTCCAGAACATCAATACCAAGCTGGTCTGCAACGTGCTGAGCGAGTTTTGGATGCGCCCTGCCCGTCACGAGTATGAGATTTTTATCTGGTGTGCCTTCGAGGATTACGCTCACCCTAGGTTCTCCCAACGTATGTAGCCATGAAGTCTCGGACCGAACACCAATATCCTAGCTGCGAAACCCGACACCTGCCCCGGATTCCGACACGCGTACGAAGGGCTACTCCTGATCCTCCGAATACAGTCCGTGCTTGCCGATGTACTGCACCACCCCATCAGGAACCAGATACCACACCGGCTCTCCCATCGCCGCGCGCCGCCGTACGTCTGTGGAAGAAATTGCCAAGGCGGGTATTTCCAAAACGTCCACCTTGTCGCGTGGAAGGAAGCTGACATCCACGGAATACCCGGGACGCGTCACTGCCACAAAGTGCGCAAGGTCGAACATCTTGGCCGCATCCTTCCACTTGAGGATCTCGGCCACTGCGTCGGCTCCCGTAATGAAAAACAGCTCGGCCTGTGGGCCATATTCCTCACGCAAGTCGCGCAACGTATCAATCGTGTATGTGGCGCCAGGGCGGTCAATATCCACACGGGAAACAGTGAACTGAGGATTCGACGACGTGGCGATCACCGTCATCAGATACCTGTCTTCGGCGTTGGTGACGTTCTTGTCGATTTTGAAGATCGGCCGGCCCGTGGGAACAAAAATTACCTCGTCGAGGTCGTACACCCATGCAACTTCGGAGGCAGCTACCAAGTGTCCATTGTGAATCGGGTCGAAAGTGCCACCCATGATGCCAATGCGCAACCTTTGATGCGCATTTCCCCTTGCCGACTTCTTACGCACCAATGCGTGAGGCTGTATCAACTCATGCGGCTGCTGAACAGAAAGCGCGGCCACTTTGCGCACCGCATCGGTGTCAGTCGAAGTGGCGTCGAGAAAGACCTCTTGGATGTCCTCGGTCATGTTGGGATTCTCACTTTCAGACAATGCTCAGGCCGCAATCTCAGTCAGCAGCGCCGGCATGCGCATCAGCGCTGCCAGATCCGGCTCCGGCGGAGTGCGGCCTATCCGCCACTCCCTCGACCTGGAAGCCTGACCGCAGCCGCGCGCCCTTGAGATCAGGAGCGGCAATCTTGGCCATGTCCTCGTTCCACTCTTCCTCCACCACGCGGCGAATCTCCGCAAAGGTGGGCAGCAGGAAGTCTGGCTGGAAGTTCTTGCGAATCTGTGCCACATTCTCAGTTACGCGAATGAGGGACTCTGCCATGGCCTCCGAATCGTCGTCACGCTCGGCCTTCCGGAACTTGCGCAGGTACTTTTCCACGCACCCGGAATGCTCCATGACGTCAGCGATCTGGGCCTCGGTAAGTTTTTGCAAATGCGGATCATCGCCGTCGGGCCACCCCATGAGCACCGCATCCGAATATTCCAAGGCCGCGCGCTGGGAGGCGCTGGGAATACCATCCTCAATCTGAATGAGGAACACGTAGCGCACTTGGCTCAAACGCTCCGAGGCCACTTTGAGCCACTGACAGGTGTCGGAGATGTCCGGGCGCGACTTCGGCGCAGCACCTCGGTAGAGGTCTGTGGTATCGACCGAAGTCTCGGACGACGAGGAATTCTCTTCTGCCATGGTTGTATTCTCGCTCACGGACGCACCTGTCCGTTTCCATAGGCGACCCACTTGGTGGTCGTCAATTCTTCAAGGCCCATGGGCCCGCGGGCGTGCAGTTTCTGAGTGGAGATGCCAAGTTCCGCACCGAGACCGAACATACCACCGTCCGTAAAGCGGGTCGACGCGTTTACCATGACAACTGCCGAGTCGATGCGCGAGGTGAATTCTTCGATCGCCGCGTAATCCTGCGAAAGAATTGCCTCCGTATGCCCTGTGCTGAATTTGTTGATGTGGTTGATGGCCTCATCGAGCGAATCCACAATCTTGATGCCCATCTTGAGTGCCAGATATTCTGTGCCCCAATCGGAGTCATCCGCCAACGAAATCTTCAATCCGGGAATCGAGACGCCACCGGCTACGTCAAGCGTCGGCTGATCCGCCTTGATGACGACACCCTTCTTTTCCAACGCATCAAGCACACGCGGCAGGAATTGCGCAGCCACCGAACGATGCACCAACAGTTTCTCGGCCGCGTTGCACACGCCGACACGTTGCGTCTTTGAGTTGAGAATAATCGGAATGGCCTTGTCAAGATCCGCAGAGGCATCCACGTAAATGTGCACGTTGCCAGATCCGGTTTCAATGACGGGAACCTTGGAATTCTCAACCACCGATTTGATAAGGCCGGCACCCCCGCGCGGCACAAGTACATCGATGGAACCCCGCGCCTGCATCATGGCCGTGGCGCCGATGCGGCCCAAAGGATCAACGGTTTGCACCAGGCTGGGGTCGAAGCCATGCGCCGACAACACCTCGCCAATGACTGAAATGGTCGCGGCGTTTGTGCGGTCAGCCGCATGACCGCCGCGCAAAATGACGGCGTTGCCGGACTTGAGGGTGAGAGCCGCCACATCGACGGTAACGTTGGGACGCGCCTCGTAAATCATCCCCACGATTCCCATAGGAACTCGGGCCTGCGTCAACCGCATGCCATTAGGCATATTGCGCCCGCGCACGACCTCCCCTACAGGGTCTGGAAGTTCCGCCACAGTGAGAACTCCTTTGGCCGTGGAGGCGATGCGATCCGGTGTGAAGCTCAGGCGGTCCAAAAGCCCCTCGTCCATGCCTTCGGCGGCCGCGGATGCCATATCCTTCTTGTTCTCTGCCGCAATGGTGTCAGCGTGATCGACGAGCGCAGTGGCAATATCGCGCAGAAGCTCGTCCTTTTCACTGGACGTAGCCCTCGCCAGATCACTCTGGTAGCGCTTCGCCGTGCGCGCCATGCCCGCCACGTGTTCCAACGCAGCATCCAAGCTTATATCCGCATCTGCCATGGCTTTCTCCAATCGCATCGATCGCCGATCACGCCCTCAGGCGCCGTGAGACTCATTGCCCACCACAATACAACTCCCCTCACCCACTCGGCCTTCCGCTTTCATTGGCGAAGAAGGGGTGGAACGAATCGAATGACCCGATCACCCCTTCGACTCCCGCACGCCTTACTTCACCTGATTGAGACCCGGGTACAGCGGGAAGTCAGCTGCCAGCTTATCGACGCGCGCCTTCAACGCCTCAACGTCCGCCGACTGCCCCGCCGCAAGAGCCGTGCCGATGATGTCGGCCACCTCTTCGTACTCCTTTGAGCCGAAGCCGCGCGTGGCAAGCGCGGATGTTCCGATGCGCAACCCTGATGCCACGGACGCCGGACGCGGGTCGAAAGGCACTGTGTTGCGATTGATGGTGATGCCAACCTGGGCGAGCAAATCCTCCCCTTGCTGGCCGTCGAGCTCGGAATTGCGCAAATCCACCATCACAAGGTGCACATCGGTGCCTCCCGTGAGAATGCTGATGCCGTTGTCCGCAACATCCTTGGCGCTGAGACGCTCCGCGAGGAGGCGAGCGCCCTCCAGAGTGCGCTCCATGCGCTCCTTGAACTCCTGGGTTCCGGCAACCTTGAAGGACACCGCTTTGCCAGCAATCACGTGCATGAGCGGACCACCCTGCTGACCAGGGAACACCGAGGAATTGAGCTTCTTGCGATACTCGTCCTTTGCGAGAATAAAGCCAGAACGCGGCCCGCCCAGCGTCTTATGAGCCGTGGAAGATACGACGTCGGCATACGGCACGGGTGAGGGATGCAATCCTGCGGCCACCAGACCCGCGAAGTGAGCCATGTCCACCCAGAACTTGGCACCGACCTCATCGGCGATCTCCTTCATGGCCTTGAAGTCCTCGATGCGCGGGTAAGCGCTCCATCCGCCGATGATCAATGCGGGGTGGGTTTCGAGCGCACGCTGACGGATGATTTCCGGCTCAATGCGGAAGGTCTGCGGATCCACGCCATAAGACTCAGCGTGATAGAAGCGTCCCGAGAAATTGATTTTCATACCGTGCGTGAGGTGACCACCGTGGTCTAGCGCAAGGCCCAGAATCGTGTCTCCCGGCTTGACGAGCGCACCGTAGACAGCTGCGTTCGCCTGTGCTCCGGAGTGAGGCTGCACGTTGGCGTATTCGGCGCCGAAGAGCTCCTTGGCACGGGCGATGGCGATGGATTCAATCTTGTCGACCTGCTCGCACCCGCCGTAGTAACGACGTCCCGGATAGCCTTCCGCATACTTATTGGTAAGTACGGAGCCCTGCGCTTGGAGCACCGCGCGAGGAACGAAGTTTTCGGAAGCGATCATCTCGAGACCTGATTGCTGGCGCTCAAGCTCCGCATCCAAGATTTCTGCGATTTCCGGATCCGCCTGCGAGATCGGAGAATTAAAGGTGTCGTTCGGGCGTTGTGCTGCAGATGGTGTTGTCATGGTGTCCTTTCTCCAGGGCGAATCCGATTCTCCATTGAATGAGGTCGCCGCCATGGCGACCGAACCAGATTGATTGAAATTGTAGAGGATGGGCGGACTTTTATTGTTTCCAGAGCTCGGGCGCCTGCGAGAAATCGGTGATAGCACCTTCCGCCACGCGAGCGATGTCCTGCCAATCCTGCTCTGACGATTCGTCGAGAACTCCCCACGCGTGCATTCCTGCGTCAGACGACGATCGGATGCCCGTGAGAATGTCTTCGAAGACATAGCAGTCACGTGGTGCAACGTTGAGACGCCCAGCCGCGAACAGGTAGATGTCGGCGTGGTCCTTGCCTCGTTCCACGTCGTCGGTGGAGCACAGCGCGTCAAAGACTCCGTGGATCCCCACGTGGCTGAGCGCAGCGTCACGCAACTGTGGTGGGAGACTCGTCGCAACGGCGAGCGGCACACCATGCTCATGTAGCGCATTCAGGTATTCCACCGCATGAGGCTTGGCCTGCACGGTATGCGTATAGGAGTAATACACCATCTCGTTCCACTCGTTCATGAGAGCGGCGGGAGTGTCCGGCAGATGAAACCGGTCAATGGTGTACCGCGCAATTTGCTCAAAGGGCATGGCAATGACGGTCGAACTGTAGTCGGCAGGCATGGGAATGCTACGCCGTGCAAAGAAATCAATATCCACTTGAGTCCATACGCCCATGGAATCAAGCAAGGTTCCGTCCATGTCGAAAACCGCACCCGGAACCGCAGCGGCTCGAACGGTGGCGGAACCGTCGGCCACAGCAGCGGTCATAGAGTGCTTTCTTTCAGAAGCTCGCGGGCGTGCTTGAGCGATGTTTCGGAGTCGGAACCCGACAACATGCGGGCGATTTCGGTTTCGCGTGCGGTCCCCTCCACGCGGCTCACCTGTGTTTCCACGCGCGCTTCGGCTGCTGGGCCCTCCGCCCGCTCCGCCTTCTCTACTACGAACTGAGCGTCAGCCCACGACGCCACTTGTGCCAGATGCGTCACCACGATGACCTGCGAACTGCGGGACAATCGCGCCAAGCGCTTGCCCAGCTCCACCGCGGCCTCACCGCCCACTCCCGCGTCGACCTCATCGAAGACGAAGGTCATGGCGGGAACATGAACGGATGACGCCGTTTCTGTAGACGACACCTCATCCGCCAACGACAACTCCATCGCCAGCATGAGGCGGCTCAGCTCACCACCCGATGCGGACTTGCCAAGCGGACGCTCCCCCGCCCCCGGGAACGGCGTAAAGAGAAACTCAACATCGTCAATGCCGCTAGATGTCAACGCATCGTCACCACTGCGGGCAGTCACCGTCACCGTGAGTTTCGCCCCTGCCATCGCCAGCGAACCCAGCTCGGCCGTCACACGTTCCGAAAGTACCAAGGCCGCATCCCTGCGTGCTGTGTGAAGCTCACGCGCCACAGCGAGTGCCTCTTCTCGTGCGGCAGCACACTGCTTCCTGAGCTCGTCTACCTTCTCTGGCGACGCGTCAATATCTTCCAACTCATAGCTGGCCTTTTCATGCCACGCTCGCACGTCTTCGATGTTCGGCCCCCATCGACGCGTCAGCTCGTTGAGATCGTGGATGCGCTCATTGATGCGGTCGAGGTCCGCGTCGTCACCGTCCACAGTTTCCATCTGTTGCGACAATGAGAACACCACGTCCGACACCTTGGTATTGACCTCGTCAAGGTCGTCCGCCAGTGCGGCGAGATCCGGCAAGTTGCGTACCGATCGCAGTGCTGACACCGCAGAAGATAACAAGGTCACTACGGAGGGAGCATCGTCCGCTTCGCTCACCTGCGACGAGTCGAGCGCCCCAAGAGCTCCTCCCACGGCATCCATGATGGCAGCGGCATTTTCGATGCGATCGCGCTGTAATTTCAGCTCGTCATCTTCATGTGGCTGTGGATCCACGCGCTCAATGTAACCGATGGAATCGCGCAGATAGTCCGCACGCTGGCGCGCCTGAGCCGCCTGACTCGAGAGCTGCTGCACACGATCATCAAACGCACGAAACTTCCGCCACGCTTCAGTAAATTGCCCTTGCACCACAGTGTCTCCGGCAAAAGAATCAAGAAAATCTCTCTGACGCGAGGCAGCCACCAGCCGCAGCTGATCGGACTGGCCGTGCACCGTAATGAGCTGCTCCGAAATTTCCCGTAGAAGGCTTCTGGGAACGGTGTGGCCGCACAAGACGGCCTTGGACCGTCCCGAAAGAGGAACCTGGCGTGTCAGGAAAAGTTCGTCGTCGCTCACATCGACACCAGCAGCCTCCGCCATGCGCTGCGCTGCAGGAGCAGTCGACACGTCGAATACCGCCTGCGCCCAGGTGCCCTTTTCTCCCTCACTGACTCTCGCAGTATCAGCCTGACCGCCACGTACGAGGCTCAGGGCATTGAGTAACATGGACTTACCGGCCCCTGTTTCTCCAGTGATCGCCGTCATTCCTGGAGAAAAGACAACCTCGGCCGTACGAATGGGACCGAGGTTGGAAATATCAAGCTCGTTGAGCATCGCCGCCTCCTGGCTTCTCCGAAGGCTTCCTATGCATATGCTCCTCCTGATCGCGCACGTACGAATCCCGGGAGATTCTTCGCTGTTCGCGCCAGCCCACAACGGGCAAGTCGAATTTCGTCACCAGGCGCTGGGTGAAGGGGACGCCCGAAAGGCGGGCCAAACGGAGGCGGTCCTTGGACTGAGACACTTTCACAGACGACCCACGCGGGAGTTGCAAGGTGCGACGACCATCACAGGAAATCCAGCCCTCCGCGTCCGAATCAGGAAGAATATCGATGCAGAAGCTCGACTCCGAGCCGATGACGAGCGGTCGGGCGAAGAGCGCATGCGCCGCGAGGGGCACCAGTTGAAGGGATTCCACAGTGGGCCAGATAATTGGTCCGCCTGCAGAAAAGGCGTAGGCCGTGGAACCCGTTGGGGTGGACACAATAACACCATCTGCGCCGAAGGAACTCATCTCGACGCCGTCCACCTTGATGCCCAGCTCCACCATCATGCCGCGATCGGCCTTTTCGATAGTGACATCGTTGAGCGCCCAATCAATGAGCGGTGTTGAGCCATCGGGCAGGCTCACCTGTACGTGTGCGAGAGTACGTTCGTCAATCTGGTAATCGTGATCCGCAATCTTGTGAATGGCCTCGGAAATTTGGAAACTCTCGAATTCGGCCAGGAAGCCAACGTGCCCCATGTTGATGCCGAGAATCGGAATGGTGGTGCCCTTCACGAGCTCGGCGGCACGCAGAATGGTGCCGTCTCCGCCCAGCACAACCACGATTTCAGTATCCGGATCGATGGTGGTGGGGACGCCTGCTCCCAATGGCTCAGGCGTGAGATTCTCGTTGAGGCTCACGACGAAGCCAACGCTCTGCAGTTGGTGAACCACTTCGGCCACAGTGGAGCCATGCGCCGTCAGCTTTCGATGCGTGACAACGATTGCGGTGCGCTTCCCAGCCATAGCCACTGCTCCCTTCGTCGTGTGCGCTATTGCGTGTGCAACAGACACAGTCTTCTGTGTTTAGCCTACTATTCTCCTGTTCCCTGCGCGCGCAACCACAGAAGATACTCCACGTTGCCGTGCGTTCCTTCAAGAGGTGACACAGCATGTGCCATGACGCTCAAACCATTGTCGCGGGCACATTGCATCACCGTATCAAGTGCCTTTACGCGCAAGGTCTCATCCGTGACGATGCCATCCCTGCCCAGATTTCCTTTTCCTACTTCGAACTGCGGCTTCACCAGCAGCACAATCTCGGCCTGCGGTGCCGCGATCTGGGAAATGACGGGGATCACATATGTCAGAGAAATGAAGGACACATCGGACACGATGTACGTTGGCCGATATTCCAGGTCCTGTGCCACAACATCACGAATGTTCGTGCCGTTCATGTCTGTGACTGCACTATTGCCCGCCACCGGCTCTGCCAACTGGCCATGACCCACGTCGAGTGCGATGACATGAGCAGCACCATGCTCCAGCAGCACCTGCGTGAAGCCGCCGGTGGAGGCGCCAATATCGAGCGCCATACGCCCCTTGGGACTCGCTAACCCCAGCGGAGCGAAAGTCTCGAGGGCGCCAAGGAGTTTGTACGCTCCACGGGACACGTATTGATGGCCTTGAGGCATCACTTCAATGACTGCAGAGGCGTTTACCTTGCGCGAATGCTTAGTTTCGCTGTGCCCATCAACGCTCACGGCACCAGATTCGATGAGTCGCTGTGCCTTGGTTCGTGTGCCCGCCAGGCCACGACGAACTAGTTCCATGTCGAGACGCTGAGAGCGCGCGGATTCTCGAGCGAGAGCCGCGCCGGCTTCCAACCTTCCGTCTTCGGAGTCTTCCAGCCACGGCCGATCGAGGTGAACAGGCGGCTTTCCGTGTGGCATATGCGCCCGGGCACGAGAGACAAGACGCACGTCAGCGCTCCGTCACGTCGTCAAGCGTGCGATGCAAGCGGCTCAACACCGTCGTGAAGGCATCGGCACGCTGATCGTCGTCGAGATCGTTGAAATGAGCGAGCTCAG
This sequence comes from Bifidobacteriaceae bacterium, assembly GCA_022651005.1. Classification (GTDB taxonomy): domain Bacteria; phylum Actinomycetota; class Actinomycetes; order Actinomycetales; family Bifidobacteriaceae; genus JALCQC01. Next base: position 84,874 of record JALCQD010000002.1, on the reverse strand, counting down.
GGAACTCCGTGGCGAGCTCGGGAGAAACTGCCACTTCTTCTGCGCCACCCTTGTCACTTATACTCGCGCTCATCTCTGTCGGCATGGTCATTATTCGCCATCGCTGTGTGATGCGGCAGAGAGATCAAACTGCGGCAGCGACGCTGCGCTCATATCGACACCGCGGTCCGCCAGATTCCATGCCAGCGCGCAGGCGGCGCGCACTGCGTCGAGTGAGTGCAGCGCTGCGTTTGTGGCGGTAGTAGACACGGAGACGCCATTGCGCTCATCGTGCCATTCTTCCGAATCCACTGATGCGACGGCGAGCACATGATTGCTGTATTGGGCGGTCATGTTTCCAAGACGATACCTGTTCTCCCCCACGCGCTGTGGCGCGTTATGGATCTCTGTGAGACCCCGGAGATCACGCGAAATGTACGTGGGTCGCTGAATGGGCTCAGCCACCAAAAGCTGCTGTGGATCTGCCACGCCCGTAAGCACCACGAGTGAGTCGTATCCACCGCGATTAGCGGCCTCGATGTCTGTATCAAGGCGGTCGCCGACCGGGAGCGAACGATCGGTAGGCACGAGATCGTAGCCCTCGTCGGCGTTCATGGCTCGCGCCTCGTCGTACATGGCAGACTCAGGCTTGCCAGCGGAGGCAATCGGCGTAACACCGGTAGTTGCCACGACTGCGCCAACCATTGCACCGTTGCCGGGAGCTATGCCCAGTTCACGCGGAATGGTGAGATCGCGATTGGTGACGTAGAATTGCGCCCCCCGCTCTACCGCATAAGCGGCCTGAGCGAGCTCCTCCCACGAGATCTTGGCATGCCACCCTTGGATGACGGCATCCGGGTTGTCCGCCGCTGATTCCACGACGCGTAATCCTGTTTTCTTGACTTCCTCACGCAGATGATCGGCGCCCACAACGAGCACGGTGGCTCCCTGTGGAAGATGCTTGGCAAGCATGCGTGAGGCGACGATGGCAGAAGTGATGATTTGGCCCGGAGCAACGGTAATTCCGAAGCTTTCAATCTGCTCCGCCACTGTCTTTTGGTAGCGGGCGGCATTGTTCGTGGTATAGCTGACGAACATTCCGGCCTTTTCGGCGGCCATGATGCCCTCCGCCGCGTGCTCCACCGGGTTCTTGCCCCGATAGACCACACCGTCGAGATCGAGCAGGCCAAGCCCATACCTTTCGGCGAGGCTCACCCCACTCGACTTCAAACCGGGATGCGTAAAATTCTGGGCGGTATCGCTCATTCTTCAGTGCTTTCCACAGACGTGTTTTCTACAGCGCTAGGAGACCACGAAGAGGTAACAGCCGAGCCCACCGCATTGGCGGGATCTGCAAAGTGAGGGTCATCGCCCTCATTTTCAGCCTCAACCTCGGAATCTTCCGTGCCGTTCTCCGCACCCACTGTGACGGGAGACCACGACGCCGTCACAGCTGCGCCAGATGCGTTGGCCGGGTCGCCGAAGTTCGGCGACGGCGTCTCGTCCGATTCGCCGTCCTCATCATCATCGGTGTCATACGAGCGGAAGTCGGAAAGATCAATGCCGAGACCTTCGAGAACCGAATCCGGCACCTCCTCGAGGTCGTTGTCAACGACTTCTTCCTCCATCTCGCTCTCGTCGAGATCGGCAAAGGCCTCCTCAAGACGTTCAGCCTCAGACTCCAGAGCCATCGACTCATCGTGGCGACCCGCCTGATCGAGGAAGTTCTGTTCGGCCTGGATGGCACGCATGCGGTAGCCGCCGCTCACGCCCTTGGACTTGCCGAGCGTATCCACAATCTTGATGGCCTGCTCAACCTTGCCGAGGTCCGCGTAAGCACCCGCAAAGACGAGCAGCATTTCGGCCTTGGAATCTCCTTCGAGGTCCTTTGCATCGTCGGAAAGCGCAATTTCGATGGCCTTCTCGGGATGACCCACGCCACGCTCGGAGTCCGCGATGAAGGGCAGATAATCGATCTCACCATTCATGCGACGTGCCGTGCGGAACTCCTTGAGCGCCGTCTTGTAGTCGCCGGCGCGGTAGGAGATGAATGCCAAAGTCTCGCGCGCAATGTCAACGCGGGAAGCCTGCTTGGCGATCCACTGTGCGTGCTCGAGCGCCTGCTCCGGATTCTCCTCTTCCAGTGAATAAGCGGCGAGCATGTGCAAACCGATGTTCTCGGCGTGCTCTTTGCTGAGGCTCCTCAGACGAAGCTTCTCGTCCTTGGACAGCATCGCCCATTCCATGCCAGCAGGCATCTTGGGCTCGCCAGGACGACGATCCGTGTAGGGATTCTGCGAGGGGAAGCTGAGCGTTCCGTCAGAGTTCCTGCGTGGTCCATCGTGGAATCCCGAGTTGCCGCGGCGGTCGTCGCGATCATTGCGGCGGTTGTCATTGCTGTAGTTATCGCGATAGCCGCGGTAGCCACCACCACGACGATCATCACCATGGCGGTTGTCGCCGCGCCGGTCATCGCCATGCCCATAGCTCTTGTGGAAGCCACCGCGGTCATTGCTGCGACGATCATCGTTGCGATCGTAGCGATCATTGCGATGGAAATCACGACGCTCACCATCGTTTCTACGATCATCACGATGGAAGTTGTCACGGTGGAAATCACGGCGCTCACCACGATCGTCACGGCGGCGATCATTGCGATCATAGCGGTCGTTACGGTGGAAGTCCCTGCGATCCCCGCCGTCTCTACGATCGTCTCTGCGATCATCACGACGGAAGTTGTCACGGTGGAAGTCACGGCCACCGCCACGACGATCATCGCTGCGACGGTCATCACTGTGGCCATAGCCCTTGCGGAAGCCACCGCGATCATTGCGGTCGTTACGATCATCGCGCTTAAAGTCGCGATGATCCCCGTCCCTACGGAAGTCTCTGCGATCCCCACCACGATCATCACGATGGAAGTCACGATTACCGCGGTAGCCGCCCTCACGACGCTCTCCATCATTGTCGTGATGGAAGTTCTTGCGATACGGACGATCCCCATCGCTCCTGCGATCATCACGATGGAAATCACGGTGATCGTTGCGCTTGAAATCACGGCGATCCCCACCACGATCATCACGATGGAAATCACGACCACCGCCACGACGATCATCGCTGTGACGGTCATCGTGATGGAAGTTCTTGCGATATGGACGATCCCCATCGTTCCTGCGATCATCACGATGGAAGTCGCGGTGGTCGTTGCGATTGAAACGATCGTTGCGCTCGCCATCACGACGCTGATACCCGCGATGCTCGCCATCGCCATCGCGGCGGAAGGAACGGTGCTCCCCGTCCCCATCACGATGGAAATTATTGCGATGGAAGTTGCGGCCTCCGCCACGACGATCATCACTGCGTCGGTCGTCACCGTGGCCGTACGAACGACCTGAACCGCCACGATTACCTCCGCGGTAACCGCCGTTGCCACGAGATCCCCCGCGCGACCCTCCGCGCGAGAAACCGTCGTGTGAATTGTTGGAATGCGAATCTTCGCTCATGCCTGTGTAGCCTCCAAAGCTCCTAGTGATTTCTTTCCTCGGCGAATCAGCACGAAACGATTCTGAAGGAAGTCTGCGTCGGTGAGTTCTGCCTCTGCATCCTCGACGCGATTGTTATTGATATAAACGCCACCCTGTGCGATTGCCTTACGTGCCTGCGAAATCGAGGTAAATAATCCTGCTGCAACAGCTGCCTCCACGACGCGCTGACCGGCCTGAGCCTTCGCAAATTCCTTGCTGCCATCATCGTTCACGACGGTTTTGAGACCTTCAAGTGCAGCCTCAAGTGTATCCGCTTCAATGCCGGAGAGTTCGCCCCTGCCGAACAAAGCCGCCGCGGCCGCAATGGCCTGCTCCGTGGCCTTGGCCCCGTGAACGAAACTTGTGACCTCGTACGCGAGCGCCTTTTGCGCCTCACGCGCGCCAGGATTCTCCGCCTGCTTACGTTCCAGTTCCTCAATTTCCGTACGGGAAAGGAAGGTGAAGTACTTGAGGAGCTTGACCACCTGATCATCCGGCTGGTTGAACCAGAACTGATAGAAGCGATAGGGGCTGTACATGGTGGGATCGAGCCAAATGGCACCGCCCTCGGACTTGCCGAACTTCTTGCCTTGCGAGTCGGTGATGATGGGGCTCGTCATCACGTTGACGTTCTCGCCACGCACCTTCTTGATGAGATCAAGGCCCGAGGTGAGATTGCCCCACTGGTCGTTGCCGCCGGTTTCAAGCACAACGCCGTAAGTATCAAACAGGTGGAGGAAATCATTGCCCTGCAGCACCTGATAGCTGAATTCGGTGAAGGAGATGCCCTCGTCCGAATTGAGACGGCGGGCCACGGTGTCCTTTGCAAGCATGGTTCCCAGACGGAAGTTCTTGCCCACATCGCGCAGGAAGTCGATGACGGACATCGATGCGGTCCAGTCATAGTTGCTCACGAAGCGCACGGGATTGCTGCCCTCTGTTTCGAGGAAGCGCCCGATTTGTCCCTTGAGACGATCCGCCCACCTGGCAACAGTTTCCTTGGGGTTGAGAACGCGTTCACCCGACTGGCGGGGATCGCCGATGAGACCTGTAGCACCGCCAACGAGAACGATGGGATGGTGGCCCGCGGCCTGGAGATGACGCAGCACCAGAACTTGCACGAGATTGCCGATATGAATGGAGGCAGCGGTGGGATCGAATCCGCAATAATAGCTGATGGGATCTCCCTCAAGCGCCTGACGCAGCTGTTCCCTATCGGTCGACTGCGCGATAAGACCTCGCCATTCGAGTTCATCGAGAACGGAGTCGAAACCCGCCTCTTTGAAATCCTTCACCTGAGTCACTGTCACTCCCCTGTTTACTTGTGTTTTTGCTCGTATTACAGTCTCTCAGATAAGCCAGACAGCGATACGGCAAACGGATCGCGCTTTCGGACTCAATATCCACGCACGTTCGGCCATGCATCTCGATAGAGTTGGAGGCGGAATAACACATCAAAGAGGATTGGGAACATGCACACAAGAACTTTGGGAAAGACCGGCGCACAGGTGTCGGAAATTGGCATTGGTACCTGGCAGCTCGGCGCGAAGTGGGGCGATCCGTTCGATGCTGCAGAGGCGCGCGCAACCCTCGATGCCGCCGTCGATAATGGCATCACCTTCATCGATACAGCAGATGTGTATAACGACACCCAGTCGGAAACCGCCATCGGCGAGTTTTTGAAGGCCCGCTACGACGGCGCCACTTCACCGTTCGACGGTGTCGCGACTACCAACCGTCCCTGGATCACATCAAAGTGCGGCCGCCAGCTCAACCCGCACACTGCGGACATGTATCAGCCACAGGCCCTGCAGAGGTATCTTGACGATTCGCTGCGCCGCCTCCAGCTCGACCGGCTGGATATGATTCTGCTGCACTGCCCGCCAACAGCCGTGTACCAGCGTGACGACATCTTCGCATGGCTTGACTCGCAGGTGAAGGCTGGCAAACTCGCCAGCTACGGCGTCTCGGTGGAGAAGGTGAGCGAGGGCCTCGCAGCAATGGACTACAACGTCTCTGCCATTGAGGTTATCTACAACATGTTCCGTCTGAAACCCGAGCGCGAACTCTTCCCCGTAGCCAAGAAGAACAACGTGGGCATCATCGTGCGTGTGCCTCTGGCATCTGGATTGCTGAGCGGAAAGTACACGAAGAGCACCACGTTCGGAGCGGCCGATCACCGCACCACGAACCGCAATGGCGAGGAGTTTGACAAGGGCGAGACCTTCTCCGGCGTTGACTTCGACCTTGGCTTGCGCGCGGTGGACGAACTCAAGAAAATTTTCGGAACCGAGAATCTCGCGCCGGTCGCCCTGCGGTGGATTCTCATGAACGATGCCGTGAGCGTTGTGATTCCTGGCGCGAGCCGCCACGATCAAATTACAAGAAATGTCAAAGCCGCAGAACTCCCGCCGCTGACAGCCGACCAAATGAAGGCCGTGGAAGAGGTGTATGACGAGTTCATTGCACCCAGCGTTGAGCCACTGTGGTGAATGAAATTTCACTTTGAGTGATTCCTGACTCGTGTGAGTCATTGTGTTTCTCCGCACGTTTTTTCGTGGTCTTGGACCCGAAACGTACGGAAAAACACAGTGCCACACAGGGGTCAGAGATGAGATTTGCGGTGCGTAAAATGTCAGTATGAGCGACAACGGTGACTCTCACCCCAAGATTGCCATAGTTGACAATGACCCGATGACGTTAAGAACGTTGACGGAAGTTATGCCAAGGATCGTTGAACACAGTACGGTTATTTGGTCAGCTTTCAGCGGCACCACTGCGGTACAACAATGTCGTGAATCTGCCAAAGTCCCAAATATTCTGCTCACGGACGTCTCGCTTAACACGATGACGGGTATGGACGTGTGTCGCGAAGTTCGTTTATTTAATAACGTCCTTCCAATTTTGCTTATCACCGCTTTCCCCCTTGAACGCTATATTCAGGCTGCTTGCGACGCGGGTGCACAAGGAATCGTGAGCAAGGCGGACGTGGCAACATTGCGCAGTGCTCTTATTGCTTTGCTCAATGCAGGAGTCTGGAATCCAGAAGTTTCCGAGCAAAAGGTACTTACGCCACATTTCGAAAGTCCTGCTGTTGCCTCCGCTCGTTTACAGCGAGAAGACATTGAATCAAGAGAGGTTCAAGTGGCAGAGCTATCTCTGCAAGAGGCGCGCGTGTTGGAGCTATGCGCACAGGGACTCTCGCTAACGGCGATTGCCCGTAAGTTTCATGTCACGCCTTCGACCACTCGTACGCTTGCTCGGCGTGCTCGACAAAAGCTGGGTGCCACAAGTCTGAGTCAGGCCGTGGTGCTGTGGTTGGGAAAGCAGGAGCGATGGTGAACGCGATTCGTGCGATTGGAATTTCGAATTGGAACTTTCTACGTCATCGCGGAATTATTGCAGGAGCGACAGTTGCATTAGCTTTAACTATTGTCGAAATTGTTGAAGCTGACACATGGACAGCACAGGACATGGTCGACACAGCGGTCCAATGTGTACTGATAGTGCTTGTTGCATTCTTCCCAAGAGCTGGTGCCATTGGGATCATCGTGCAGTATGTGTTGACCAGTTTTAGCCCTCACGCGTATGTAATCAGCGGACTATACGGCTTGTGGGTAGCGTTGGTAATTGTGGGTTATTTCTTCCCGGTCGTCATCTCATTCATTCTTTTTCTTATCGTGCCAATGACGTTGGCCGCCAGTCTATTCCTCTATCCCTCGGATGGTTTAAGTTCCGAGGGTGAGATTGGCCTCTCTCTATTTTTCTTTGGCTTCTATTTCCTTGGCCTCATATTCCGCCAGCGTGAAATCAAACAAACAGTTCAAAACGAGATTGCCAGAACTCGACAGATTGAGCAGGAAAATTCACGTTTAAAACGCGACAATGCCTTAGCAATTGAGCTACATGATTCGCTTGCAGGAGGTCTGAGTTCAATAGCTTTGAAAAGCGACATGCGAAAAGATGATGACAAGGACTTTGAGGAGATTCACTCAAACTCACTTGTGTTGCTGAACGAGGTTCATGAAATTTTGGACGTACTGGCGCAACCAGAATCTGACACAATAGTTAATCGGCAACAAGAGTCAATAAGCCATATGGCAACGACGCTTAATAACTTTCTGCACTCTCAGGGGTTTGATGGCTCAATCAATGTAGATGTCCGTGAAAACAAACTTAATCCGGAGGTCGTTTCATTCGTGAATGATCTTCTGAGTGAGCTTGTAAAGAATGTCGAATACCACGCGTCGCCGTCACTCGGCGAGTATGCCATATCTGTCCATATAGAGGAAAAGGCGATATGCATTCGGGCAACAAATCCTGTGCCTGTTAAGAACCAGGCGAGAAATGATTCCCAAAGATTCTGCGCTGGAAAAGGGCTCAAGCTATACAAACTACGTGCGCAATCTCTGAATGGATCCTTGTCATACGGGACTAGTGACGGGTCATGGTTCGTGTTGGCAGTATTACCCATCGAAAACTAAGATCTTTCACCGCACAGACAACTTAAAAGAGTAGAACAGCTGGTACGTATAGTCATACTCGTTTCTAAGATGGCAGTGCTCATTGAAAAAGTATCTTGCGTGGTAATAATTGTTCCAGATAAAACGATAATGACGGACTCAGGCAAACTGCAACAATGCTTTTCATATGTTCTTATATGATCCGATTAATTTGATGTGTTACTTGAATGGTAAAAATATAACTTTCATTTTCTTGGCCGTGTAGACGTTCGTTGACAACCCAAATATCTCTCAGGTCATAGATGGATATCATTCCATTGAGGTACAAAACCGTACAATATTCGAACGAGATCAGTGTGGTCCGGATTGAAGGCATTATGGCCCAGAAAAAAGATAAAAGCGCAAAGTTCTGGAGCGGCAAGATTGGCACTACGATTTTGGAGATCCTTGGTCTTTTGGTCATCGGTAGCGTATTAGGCGCAGGCATTGGAGCGATTCTCTGCATAATGTCGCAGGATTTCTCGGGGTTTTTTTATTTTGTGATCGGTGTTCCCATAATCTTGATTATTCACGTTTATGTTGGGACATTTTTCGATGAACATTTGACGACATACCGGAAGAATGGTGCTAGGCCGCCCTTTTATAAGGATTCGACGGTACTCGGAGAAGTTATCGATTGGGGCTTAATCACTACGTTAATGACTGTAGCCACTGTGCCGAGAGACCGCTACTGGCTCATTCCGTTGGGAATCATTTTTTCGACCGTGGTAATCGGCATTGGTTGCCTTGTCGATCGCCGAAAATTTTGGAAGAAGAAAAATCATACCGAAGGCAGCGGTGACAGTGACAGCGGTGACAGTGACACCTTGGACGATGAGTCTGGCACCGTTGACGACAAGAACGATGATGACGAAGACGAGATTGAAATGCCGTATTACACTCCTGAAATCTGGATGTAAATAGCACTCACCCTATGTTTTCGGACGTTTTTCTGTGGCGTGGAACCCAGAAACATACGGAGACATCCGGTGGTTTGCACCAGCGCATTATGAGACAGTCTGCAATCTCACTCTCACTCTCACTCTCACTCTCACAAACCATGGAACCACAGAAAACAGAGGAACGCGCCTTATGGGTGCGTTCCCATTTGGTATATCCCGCTACACCAATCCGTTCTTGCTGAGGTAGTCACTCGCGACAGTAGCGGCCTTCTCGTGGTTCACGGTCACGCGATAATTCATCTCGCGCATGTCTTCGTCGCTTATCTTGCCTGCAAGTTTGTTGAGCGCAGCCACTACTTTCGGGTGCGCCGAAGCAAACGACGCGTTCATGAGAGGCGCACCCTGATACGGCGGGAAGAACGACTTCGTGTCCTTCAGCAGCGTGAGGTTGTACTGCTTCACCTGAGGATCAGTGGTATAGGCATCCGTCGCGTCGATCTTCCCATCCGCGAGCGCCTCGTAACGCAACGACGGCTCCATCGTCTTGGCGGAACTAAACTTCAGCCCGTACGTCTTCTGCAACCCCGGGTACCCATCGGACTGTTGATAGAAATCTGGGTCGAAGGCGGAACTGAAGTTTTGCGAAATCTGCGCCAGATCGCCCACCGTCTTCAGGTCATATTTCTTTGCATCCGCAGTGCGCACCGCTACGGCATAGGTGTTCTCGTACTTCATGGGCTTCAGGTACGTCATGTCAAACTGCGCTGTGAGCGCTGCAGCTGCGTCCTTGTATGCGGTAGCCGGGTTATGGCTCACATGAGCCTTACCTCCCGCCGAAGTACCGTCCGTTACCAATGATTGCAGCACGGTGCCCGTGAACTCGGGATAGATGTCGATTTTCTCGGATTTGAGCGCCTTGAAGAGGAAGCTCGTTCCGCCGAAGTTGGGCTTGAGTTCTACGGCAACATTGGGATCGGACGCCTCGATGAGGTCCTTGTACATGTTTATCAGGAGCTCCGGCTCTCCCCCCATCTTGCCCGCGATGACGACGGTGGTCTTCTCCCCCTGCGCCACACGCGATGCCACCGAGGTGCCGATGCCAAGCCCTCCGAAAATTACCGCCATCACGAGGACGCCGATGCCAAGGCTCTTGAGCGATACACGAGACAGCACCTTGATGAGCCCACTTGCCAATAGCGCTAAGGCAGCCGAGAGCACAGCGCCCACGATGAGCGCCGCGTCGTTATTGGTCTGGATACCGAGCAAGATGTATGTACCCAAACCGCCACCGCCGATGAGTGCTGCGAGCGTCGCCGTACCGATGATCATGACGACGGCGATGCGAATGCCCGACATGATCATGGGCATAGCGAGCGGGATCTGGACGCGGAAAAGCTTCATGCGCCGTGGCAGTCCCAGCGCCTCGGCCGCCTCGGTGAGCTCGGGATCGATGGTGGTCAGGCCCGTGTAGGCATTCTGGAATACCGGCATGATGGCATAGAGCACCAGCGCAATGACGGCCGGCACCGTCCCGATGCCCACGAACGGTATGAGAATACCGAGGATGGCGAGGCTGGGGATGGTCTGGATGGCGCTGGCGATTTGGAGCACGATTTCACCGGCACGGCGTCGATTCATGAGCACCACGGCCAGCGGCAACGCGATGACAAGGGTGATGACGGTGGCGATGACGGAAATCTTGAGATGATCCCACAACGCGAGAAGGATATCCGACCAATTCTCCGCGATATAAGTTCCAAGTTGCTGCATCATTTGGCTGCCTCCTCTCCCTTACGCTCGGCAGAAATAGAAGCGAGATAGGCGATGAGATCACTTTGCCGCAACAGATGGTTCCCCATCTTGACTCCCGATCGTGGAGCGGCGTGGAACGCGGCGGCCAGATCGACAACCGTATCCGAGGCGCTGAGTTCCCTGCTCCACGAGACATCGGAAGAAGCCGGGTTGTTTCTGAGATCCACGCCAAAACCAGCGTCCACAATGTTGCTGAGGTAGCGGGAATCTGCGGCGCGGTCGAGGAAGAAGCTGCGCACGAACTCATTGGCGGGTTTCGCCATGACTTCGGCGGGTGTTCCGCACTGTTGCAGCTCACCCTTGCGCATGATGGCCAGGCGATCGGCCATGAGCATGGCCTCGCTCATGTCGTGGGTCACGAAAATGACGGTGATACCCAACTCCTCATGGAGCTGCAACACCAGATCCTGCAACTGCTTGCGCGACACGGGATCGAGTGCACTGAAAGGCTCGTCCATGAGAATCATGAGCGGTTCAGCGGCGAGCGCACGCACGATGCCGACGCGCTGCGCCTCTCCCCCCGAGAGCTCGGACGGCATGCGGTCGCAGAACTTGTCGGGATTCAATCCCACGCGATTCAGAAGGTCACGCACCCGCTTGCGTTTTCTCTCCGGTTTCCATCCCAGAACATCGAGCTCGATGCCGGCATTCTGTTCAACCGTCATGTTGGGAAAAAGCGCCCCAGTTTGGAGCACGTATCCAATGTGCTGACGCAAGTCATTGAGATCATGATCTGCCACGTTCTCACCGTCGATGAGCACTCGCCCGCTCGTGGGCTCGTTGAGGCGGTTAACCATCTTCAGCAGTGTCGTCTTGCCCGATCCGGAGGGGCCAACGAGAACGAAGAGCTCATGAGATTCGATGGTGAGGTTCAGATTCTTCAGCGCCACCGTGTCATCGTATTGCTGTGTTACGTGATCGAATTGGATCATGAGGCACAACTCCCTACCACGCGGGATCAATTCACCGCGTTTGTCTCACCGGAACGCTTCCGGAATCTTCTCGAACTTTTGCTGTTACAGATATTAGACCAAAGATTGACATTTCCAAGCGCAATCTTTATTGTGTGTAACTGAGTCAGTTACGGAGAAATATGAGAATATCTACGAAATTTAGCGACGCTCTTCACTTGTTGTCGTTTATTGAAGTTTTTAAATCGCAAAAAATCACGAGTGAAACGATCGCCGCCAGCATAAATACATCTCCCGTGGTGGTCCGCCGTCTCATCGCCGAACTACGAACGGCAAAAATCATCGGTCCCTACGAAGGAGGCTGCTCGCCCCGTCTCGCAGAGAGTTCGAAAGATGTCACTCTGTTCGACGTCTACACAGCGATCGAGCACAAGCGCCGTCTTTTCAACGTCGACCACGACACCAATCCTCGGTGCCCCGTGGGAGCGCACATCCCCGACGTTCTCGACACTGTCTATGCAGAGGCCGAAGCCGCGGCGTTCGGTCAGCTGAGACGCACAACTCTCAGAGACGTCATTGACCGCATCGAGGTGGCACATCGGATGGAAGGGGAAGTCTCATAACTACAGCGACTGGAAGTGCACTAGTCAGCTCAGCGAACCCGCCGGCCTGTAGGCGCTACCGTCTGACGTCGACGTTGCGAACTGCACCAGCTGCGAGCTACGGTCTTTAGCCTGCTTGATCTGCTCGGACACGCGTGCGAACGCCGTGCCGCCCACGCCGTTGCGCGAGTCCACAGAACCCTGTGCAGAGAGCACCTCTCGCACCTTTGGAGCGAGAACCGAGGGAAGGAAATCCGCGAAGGCTGCGATGAAATCGTCATCGGTCAAATCCCACAGCTCCACGCCCCGTGACTCGGCGATGCGGACGCACTCCCCCGACAGCTCATGTGCGTGGCGGAAGGGAACGCCATTCTTCACCAGCCACTCTGCGATGTCAGTGGCGAGCGCGAAACCTGTGGGCGCCTCCTGCTCAAGCCGATCCTTGTCAAACTTCATCGTGGCAATCATCCCAGTGAACGCCGGCAGTAGAACGGTCAACGTGTCTACCTGATCGAACACCGCCTCTTTGTCTTCCTGCAAATCCCGCGCATACGCAGTGGGCAGCCCCTTGAGCGTGGTCATCAACCCAGTGAGGTCTCCCACCAAGCGACCCGATTTGCCGCGGGCGAGTTCCGCAATGTCAGGATTCTTCTTCTGCGGCATGATGGACGAGCCGGTGGAATACGCGTCGTCGAGGCGCACAAAGGCGAACTCCTGAGTGTTCCAAATGATGATCTCTTCGGAAAGCCGCGAGATGTCGACGCCGAGCATAGCGCAAATGAAGCTGAACTCGGCCACCACGTCTCTGGATGCCGTGCCATCGATCGAATTCTCGGTGGTTCGAGAGAAGCCAAGCTCCTTGGCAACCGCCAGCGGGTCCAAGCCCAAAGTATTGCCTGCCAGGGCACCGGAACCGTAGGGACTCGCGTCGGCGCGCTTGTCCCAATCGACGAAACGAGCCACATCGCGCAGCAACGGCCAGGCGTGCGCCATGAGCTGGTGCGCCAACAACACCGGCTGCGCGTGCTGCATGTGCGTGCGCCCCGGCATCACCGTGTGACCTGCGGCCTCCGCCTGCCCGATGAGAGCATTGACAGTTTCCAGCACGAGGCCGGCAACGACTCTTGCCTGACGGCGAGTCCACATACGAATCAACGCCGCAATCTGGTCGTTGCGAGAACGGCCGGCGCGCAGCTTGCCGCCCAACTCATCACCCGCAATATCAAGCAATCCGCGTTCGAGGGCTGTCGCCTCGTCCTCATCTGCCTCGATGGGAGCAAACTCTCCAGAATCGACGGCACTTTGCAGCTTGTCGAGCGCCGCCTCCATGTCCGCGAGCTCATCAGGCGTCAGCAACCCCGCGCGGCCCAGGGCGCGAGCGTGCGCACGCGAGCCGGCAATGTCGTCGTCGGCCAAGCGCCAGTCAAACTGAGTGGACTTGCTCAGCGCCGCAAGTGCCGCAGACGGCCCCGAGGTGAAGCGCCCTCCCCACAGTGCAATGCCCTCACCATTTGCGGTGGATTCCTTACGGGATTCCCTCTGCTCGCTCATGGGACTACTCCTTCGTGAAAATTAATAGTTCGCTGTGCTTTGCGTCGCGGAAAGGACCGAATTTCGGCTTCCTACCTCGACGCAAAGCACAGCGAAAATCGTGCGTTACGCTACCTCACGGCAGGTCACAGCTTATCGGCGGCAACCTCAATGCCGTTACCGAACTTGACGTCGCGAGCGGCGGCAACCTTGCTCGGCAGACCGTAAATCTCGATGAAGCCGTTGGACGCGTGCTGATCGAAGGAGTCACCGGAGTCATAGGTGGCGAGGTTGAAGTCGTAGAGCGAGGAGTCGGAGCGACGTCCCGTCACCACAGCGCGGCCGCCGTGCAGCGTCATGCGAATTTCGCCGGACACGTAGCGCTGCGTCTCCTTGATGAAGGCATCGATGGAGCGCTTGGCGGGAGAATACCACTGTGCGTCGTAGACCAACTCGGCCCAGCGCTTGTCCAGGTCGCGCTTGATGCGGTGCTGCTCGCGCTCCAGCGTCATGTTCTCCAGCTCGTCGTGAGCGGCGATGAGGGCCACGGCACCCGGTGCTTCATAGAGCTCACGAGACTTGATGCCCACGAGACGGTCTTCGATGATGTCGATGCGGCCGATTCCCTGTGCGCCAGCACGGCGATTCATCTCTTCGATGGCCTGCAACGGGGTGACGTCGCGGCCGTCGATCTTCACGGGCACACCCTGCTTGAACTCGATGGTGACCTCGTCCTCGACAGGCGGGAACGCGGGATCGTCCGTATAGGAGTACACGTCCTTGGTGGGCGCGTTCCACGGATCCTCGAGGTAACCGGTTTCGATGGCACGGCCCCACACGTTCTGATCGATGGAGTAGGGGCTCTTCTCGGTCTGCTCGATGGGGAGCTTGTGATCCTGCGCGTACGCAATCTCGACATCACGCGTGAGTGAAAGATCACGGATGGGACTGATGGCCTTGAGCTCTGGATCCACCGACATGATGGACACCTCGAAACGCACCTGGTCGTTGCCCTTGCCCGTGCATCCGTGTGCGATGGTGTCCGCGCCAAACTGGTGGGCGGCGCGCACGAGGTGCTTGGTGATCAGGGGACGGGAGATGGCGGAGACCAACGGATACACGCCCTCATACATGGCGTTGGCAGCCAGTGCCGGCATGCAGTACTCGGTGGCGAATTCGTCGCGGGCGTCCACAATGTAGGATTCCACAGCGCCACACGCCAGCGCACGATCGTGCACGGTGTCGAGGGACTCTCCACCCTGGCCAACGTCGAGGGACACGGCCACGATGTCCTTGCCCGTACGCTCCTTCAGGTAGGGAATTGCCACGGAGGTGTCGAGACCTCCCGAATACGCCAGAACAAGCCGCTTCTCATCTGCCATTGTTGTGCCTTTCTTCAGTTTCGTCATGAAGTTGATTTTAAAGATACTTGATTTTTCAATAACGCGAGGTATCCACGTTATTTCTGTTCGTCAGTTCTGTTCACTTCCCCGCCGCGATTTCCAGCAGCTGGGCCGCATAGCTCTGGGCCGTGGATTCGGACGACAGGATGATGAGCACCGTGTCGTCTCCCGCGATGGTCCCAAGCACGCTTTCGGGAGGTTCCGCATCGATGACGCTCGCCACGTATTGCGCGGCGCCACTTGGGGTGTGAATGACCACCTGATTCAGCGCCGTGGCAACGGAGGCAACCAGGCCGGAAAGAACTTTGGACATCTGGGCGGCCGCGGGCGCAGAGAGCGACATCGAGGCGGGTGCGTCGAAGGAGTCTGGCAGCAGATAGCTCATGATTCCCTGCGCGTTGCGCGCCTTGAACGCCTCCAGCTCGTCGAGATCGCGCGACAGCGTCGCCTGCGTCACCTCGAAACCTTGCTCGGCCAGCAGCCGCGACAGCTGTTGCTGCGAGGTAATGGCCGTGGAATCGATGGCAGCGCGGATGGCGGCCAAACGCCCCGCACGCGTCTGGGGATGCTGCAGATGAGGGCTTTTCGGAACGCTCACAGTGCTGCCACATCTCCGAGGAGGGACGCATCGTCGCGTTGCCACGCAATGAGCCACGTCAGCAGCGCCTTCTGCGCGTGCAGGCGATTCTCCGCCTCGTCCCACACCACCGATTGTGGGCCGTCAATCACCGAGGAGGTGACCTCTTTGCCACGATAGGCGGGGAGGCAGTGCTGGAAGAGGGCATCCGGCTTGGCGAGCGCCATAAGTTCGTCGTTCACTTGGTAGTCCCAGAAGGGCTTGGAGCGAATGGCATACTCGGATTCCTCACCCATCGACACCCACGTGTCCGTGAAGAGGCAGTCGGCGTCGGCCGCGGCTTCGCGCGCATCCGTGGTGACAAGGATCTCGCCGCCGTTTTCTGCGGCGATCTCCTTGGCCTTCTCTACGATTTCCGCGGCAGGAAGGAAGCCGTTCGGAGCCCCGATGCGCACGTTCATGCCGGCGGTTGCCCCCGCAAGCAGGTAGGAATTCGCCATGTTGTTGGCTCCGTCACCCAAGTAGGCGATTGTCTGGCCCTTGAGAGCGTCCACTCCACCGCGGTGCTGCGCCATGGTGAGGAAATCAGCGAGGACCTGGCAGGGATGGAACTCATCGGTGAGGGCGTTGACCACGGGAACCGTTGCATACTGCGCCATCTCCTCGACCAGGTTCTGGCCGAAAGTGCGCCACACAATGGCCGATGCCATGCGGGTGAGAACGCGGGAGGTGTCAGCGACCGGCTCTCCCCTGCCCAGCTGCGAACCGGACTTGTCGATGACGAGAGGGTATCCACCCAACTCCGCCACACCAATGGAGAAGCTGGAACGGGTGCGGGTGCTCGGCTTGTCGAAGAGCACCGCCACCGCCTGCGGCCCCTCAAAGGGACGCGCGTAGAACCGATCCTTCCAGAATTTCATGCCGAGTTCGAGAATCTGCTTCTGTTCCTCATGGTTGACGTCGTCATCTCGGAGCATGTGTCGCAGTTCATGTGCCATATGAGTTACCTTCCAATACTTTCAATAAGTCTTAAGTTAAGTGGTGCGTCAGTCCAACGGCAAGTCCGTTGGAACCTTTGCCAAAATTGCGACGGCCGCATCAATATCGGCGGCCGACACGATGAGCGGTGGCGCCAGACGAATGGCGTCAGGCCGAACGGCGTTGATAATCAACCCTTGTGCCAGCGCCCAGTCGACGATGGCGTGAGCACACGCGCGCTTCAAGGTCACCGCGTTGAGCAAACCGCGGCCACGCACTGTATCAAATAGCTCGTTTCCGCAGTTCTCTAGCGCCGTACGCAACTGGATGCCGCGTTCCTCGGCATTCGCGATCAAATCCTCATTCTCGATGACTCCCAGCGTTGCCAACCCGGCGCTGGCCCCGAGCGGATTACCCGCAAAAGTGGAACCATGCGAGCCCGGAGTAAACAGCGAGGCGTTCTTCTCACCGAACACGATGAGACCACCCATGGGAAAACCTCCCGCCACACCCTTGGCAAAGCTCACGGCGTCGGGGACGATTCCATGGGTGAGGTCCTCACGCTGGAAGGCGAACCACGAGCCCGTGCGACCAATGCCGGTCTGCACCTCGTCGATGATCATGAAAGCATCATGAGCCGTGCACAGTGCGCGAACTGCGGCCACGTAATCGGCGTCGAGCGGCAGCACGCCGGCCTCGCCCTGAATGAGCTCCATGATGACAGCGGCGACCGGCCCCTTGCCGTAAGGCCCCTGGCCCGTCTGAGCAAAGGCAGCGCGCATGGCGTCGACGCTGCCGGCCTCCACGAATTCGATCTCGGGAACAAGTGGCTCGAAGGGCTTGCGGATCGCGGGCTTCCACGTGGCACTCAACGCGCCCAGGGTACGTCCATGGAAACCGTTGGTGAGCGCGAGGATCCTGGCGGGCTTGCCGCCGATGCTCGGCAGCGCGCCTCGCAAAGTGCGTCCGTGCAGCTTGGCGAGCTTGATCGCTGCCTCATTGGCTTCCGCGCCGGAGTTGCAGAAGTACACCTTGGAACCTTGAGGAGCTCCGGCATGCGTAATGAGCTTTTCCGCGAGGTGAATCTGGGGCTCTGTGGCGAAGTAATTGCTGGTGTGGGCAATCTTTCCCGCCTGCTCGGTCACGGCCTTGACCCACGCGGGATGGGCATATCCAATGGAATTCACGGCGATGCCGGCAAGAAAGTCAAGGTACTCTTTCCCGTCCACGTCCCATACGTGGCAGCCCGCGCCGTGATCCAGAACGCGCAGTGGAGTCCCAAAGACATTGAGGTGAACCTGAGAATACTCGTCGATGTCGGCGGCCTGAACGTCCGCTTCCTGAAGATTGTTGCTCATGCTACTGTTCCTTCGCTTCCTTCTGCTGTGCCTGATTGCGCAATTCGATGCCACCCACGGGAACCACCATCGTGCCAATGCCGTCCGTGGTGAACACCTCGTTAAGAATTGAATGCGGCTGGCGGCCGTCAATAATATGCGCCTCTGGAACTCCACCATCGAGAGCCCGCACGCACGCCTCCATCTTCGGGCGCATGCCAGATTCCAGATCCGGCAGCAGCGAACGCAGCTTTTCGAGGCCGATGCGACTGACGAGAGAATTCTTGTCTGGCCAGTTGGCGTACATGCCCTCGACGTCGGTCAACACGATGAGCTTGCGCGCGCCCACGGCCGCCGCCAGAGACGCCGCCGCCGTGTCGGCATTGACGTTGAGAACCTGCATGGGATCGTCCTCGTCCGGCGCCACGGACGACACCACGGGAATGCGCCCCACGTTGACAAGATCTTCCACTGCCGACGCGTTGACACTCACCACGTCTCCGACGAGACCGATATCCGTGGGCACTCCGTTGATGGTGGGACGACGCTTGATGGCGGAGAAGAGGCCACCGTCCTCGCCGCTCATTCCCATCGCGAGGTTTCCGTGAGCGTTGATAAGCCCGATGAGCTCACGCGATACCTTGCCGGTAAGCACCATGCGCACCACGTCCATGGCCTCTGGAGTGGTGACGCGCAGGCCGCCCCGGAACTCGGACTTGATGCCCAATGCCTTCAGCATCTCCGAGATCTGCGGGCCACCACCGTGCACCACGATCGGGTGCAAACCAACGAGGTGGAGAAACATCATATCCTCGGCGAAGGCCTGCTTGAGATGGTCATTCACCATGGCGTTGCCGCCGAATTTGATGACCACGCGCTCGCCCGAGAATTCCTCAAGCCACGGAAGGGCATCGATGAGAACCTCGGCCTTCTGTGACGCGCTCAGATCGGAATGGACGTTGAGATCGTTCAGAACGCTCGCGTCCACGTGGTATCCGGGGCCATGCAATGCCATGATGTGCTGCTCTTTTCAGGATTCGTAATCGGAATTGATATGAACGTATTCGTGAGTGAGATCGTCCGTCCAGATGGTGCCTTCGGCGGTTCCCGCGTTGAGCGCGATGTCAACGTGCACCTCGCGTGGGCTCATGTCCACCAGTTCGCGTGACTGACCTGGCATACCACCGTCGCAGACGCGAATTCCGTTGACGTCGACTGTGACCTTATTGGAGTCATATGGCGCCACGGACGGCGGAACCGTGCCAATGGAGGACACGATGCGTCCCCAGTTGGGATCGTTGCCAGCCACTGCGCACTTGAACAGATTTGATGCGGCGACGGAGCGGGCGCAGGCAAGCGCCGCCTCCTCGCTACTGGCGGCAGTCACAGTGACACGAATGTCGTGGCTTGAGCCTTCGCCGTCCCCCACGATTTTCCTGGCCAGCTGGGCACAGGCGGAACGCACGTTCTCTGTGAACTCACCCATGTCGGGAGTAGTGCCGGAAGCGCCGGAGGCAAGCAGCACCACCGTATCGTTGGTAGACATACATCCGTCCACATCAATGCGGTCGAAGCTCGTGGACGTGGCGTCCTTGATGGCCTGCTGAGCCCGTTCTGGCGTGACGACAGCATCGGTGGTGAGCACGCAGATCATAGTGGCCAGCTGTGGGGCAATCATGCCCGATCCCTTGACCATGCCACCGAGTTTGTAACCATCGCCATCGATCTGAACCCGCTTGGGTTGAGTATCGGTGGTCATGATGGCTTGAGAGGCAAGAACGCCCGCTTCTGCGGTTGCTTCCACCTGGGGAAAGCCCTTCTTGACTCCCGAAATCACGTGATTGAGCGGTAGGAGCTCGCCAATGAGTCCCGTGGATCCCACGAGGACGTGGCCGGAGGAGACGCCAAGCAGCTTACCGAACGCTTCGGCGGTTTCGCGGGACTGAGCGAGGCCTTCCTCTCCGGTGCACGCGTTGGCACATCCGGAATTGACGACGATTGCCGCAGCATGGCCGCCCTTGACGACCTCACGTGACCACTGCACGGGTGCAGCGCAGAAACGATTAGAGGTGAACACCCCGGCCGCTACATCCAGCGGACCGTTGTTGACGACGAGCGCCAGGTCCAGCTTCCCTGGAGTGGAAGAGATGCCTGCCGCCAGGCCCGTTGCGGAAAATCCTTGTGCATATGTGACGCTCACGGTGCAACTCCTATTGTTGTTAGTCCTTGACTTTCCTTAATTCCCAAAGCGATGTTCAACGCCTGCATGGCCTGACCCGCCGTGCCTCGGTTGAGGTTGTCAATGGCGCTCATGGCCACAAGGCGTCCGGTCGCTCGATCCACAACCACCTGCAGATGCGCCGCATTCGACCCGATGACGTTTCCTGTGGCAGGGATGATGCCCTCTGGCAGCAGATGCATGAAGTATTCGTCCGCGTATGCCTTCTCCCACACGGCGCGAATATCGGCATCGCTCATCGCGGCACCCTTTGCACTCAACTTCGCCGTAACGGTGGCAAAGATTCCGCGCGGCATGGGGGCCAGAACCGGCGTGAAACTCATGGTGAAGTCCGACGCTGCGGAGGCATCCTTGCCCGCCGAATGCGCAAGGTTCTGCAAAATCTCGGGGATGTGGCGATGCGTGCCGCCCACTCCGTACGCCTGAGCAGACCCCATGGCCTCGGAGGCGAGCAGATTCGGCCTCTTGAGACTCTTGCCGGCGCCCGAATAGCCAACCACGAGAGTGGCAACGATGTCCTTCGTGTCCACGATTCCTTCGGCGATTCCGGGTTGGAGAGCCAGAGTGGTGGCGGTGACGTTGCAACCGGGGCCAGCAATGCGTGTGATGCCCGAAAGATTTTCGCGCTGCTTGGCGTAAGTGCCATCAGCGGCGTGCCCCAGAATCAACTCAGGCATGCCATACGTCCAATGGTCGTAGAAATGGCCACCGTAGAACGCATCCCATGCGGATTTCTCCTCGAGGCGATGGTCGGCACCAAGATCCACCACAACGGTTTTGGGATCTAGGTGCGAAGCCAGCTCCCCTGACGCCCCGTGAGGCAGGGCCAGGAACACGACGTCGTGCCCATTGAGATTCTCTGCTGTGGTATCTTTCAACACCAGATTCGCAAGAGTGGGAATATGCGGCATATTCTGCCCGAGCGTCTCGCCCACCTTCGAGTGTGCGGTGACGGTCGTCACGTCGAAATTTGGATTGTCCGCAAGAAGGCGCAGTGCCTCTCCGCCCGCGTATCCGCTCGCTCCTGCCACAGCTACCGTGTACGTCATGAGGTTCGCCGCTTTCCGTATATTTGCCGAAAATATTCAACGAGGTCGGCACATGGAACGCGTCATTCCACCGCCGGCCTCGTTGTCGATGACGCAAGCATACAACATATGCAGTACTTTGCATAATTATGCATATCGGCGTTTCGCGCCTTTTTGATACACAACATACAAAAGTCCCCCCACGATCCGGAAGAATCATGGGGGAACTTTTATTTTCGAAATTTGCGCTTGCCGCTTGTGCTGTGGCGAGAAGCCTACGCCACGTACGACGTGGACACGGAGGAACCACCACCCGTATAGGAACCCATCCCCGAATACTGCATCATCACGTCCAGCAGATTGACGCCACTCATCATCAGGATGATGTTCAGCGCGATGTCGATAAGGGATATCACCATCGCCGCCACCGCGAGGCCGTGGCCCTTTGTGTGAAGCAGCTTCGTGCGCCGCATCGCCACCCACGCCAGCGGAATGGAAAGGATGGGAACGAAAAATGACACAACGAAAGAGATGATCGCCAACGAGTCCCAGTGCCCATAATAAGGATTCTGACGAGGATCGTTGGGATCGATCTGACGGAACTCAATGTGCGGGCCATTCTGCCCGTTGTTACCCGGATACTGCTGAGCGTTGCGTGGGGCGTTCTGGTTGGTATTCGTGGCAGCCTGAGCGTTCTGCGCGCTCTGATTCTTGGTGTCATCGTCCTTTGGCTTTACCGGTTCTGGCTTGCCGTAGACGTACGGATCCCATCCGGGGTACTGAGAGGCGCGTTGACCGTACTCTGGTTCCTGATACTGGCCGTATTCTGGCGTATCGTTCCGCGGATTCTCGTTACCCGAATCGCTCAAATAAATCATCTCCTGCGTGAGGACGCTATCACTGTTGGTGCGGCACAATCACGAGGATCACGCCGCACCCATCGCTGCAGTTCTACGAGCGCAGCTGCGCTCCCAGAACCTGCGCTTTGTCAACAATGCTAGCGCGAATGGCCTCGGAGTCTTCCGCTGTCAGCGTCTTGGACGGAGAGCGGAACACCACCGCGTACGCAAGAGACTTCTTGCCTGCACCCAGGGCGTCGTTGTCTGCCGATCCGTGGAACACGTCGAAGAGCTGGATAGATTCCAGTACATCCCCCGCGGCCTCGGCAATGGTTGCCTCAAGCTGAGCAGAGGTGACGGACTCGTCCACGCTGAACGCCAGATCCTGCTTAACGGGCGGGAAGGTGGAAATCGGCTTGGCCTGCAGCGGCTGATCGCTCAGCCCATTGAACAGAGCTGTCAGGTTCAGTTCAAAGGCTGCTGAATGCGCCGGAATGCCCAGATTCTCAGACACCTGAGGATGCAGCTCCCCTGCCACACCAATCCACGTGCCGTCAGGAAGACTCACCAGAGCAGTGCGTCCAGGATGCCATGTTGCAGATTCGAATGTTTCCGGCAGCTCCCCATAATTCTTCGGCGCAGCGAAGCTGAGATCTATTCCCAGTCGCTCACCGATGCGGCGCACACGGGACACGGCGTCAGACCAATCGATGGCACGAGCATCCTCGTACCAGCCCTTGGTGACGGCCTCTCCCGTCAGAAGACCCGCTACGGCCAGAGGCTGATCTGGCAAGCCTGCGTCGAGGGCAGCGAGCTGCTCAGGATTCGGCTTCACTCCGCCGGGAAGCGCGGGAACTGCGGGAGCCGCAGGATCGAAGTGGAACACGTGACCGATCTCGTAGATCTGCACATTGTCGATTCCACGACGGATGTTCCGTTGCGCGGTCAACGCCAAGGTGTGCAACAGGTCGGTGCGCAGATACGGACGGTCTCCACCGAGCGGGTTGGTGATCTCTACGGAACGCGCTGCCATCGCAGCGGTATCCAAGCCGAAGGCCTTGTAATCCGCATCTCCCACGAAGGGATAACTCAGAGTCTCCACGAGGCCGGATTCGGCAAGGGTGTTCGCAACCCAGCGCTGACGCTGCTGGTCCGGGGTGAGACCCGTGTCCTTGACGGGTGCGGACGGCACGGTGACCGGAATTTCGTCGTAGCCGACGAGTCGTGCCACCTCCTCTACCAAATCGCACGCCATGGTGATATCCGGGCGCCACGTCGGAGGCACCACACTCATGACGCCATTCCCGCCGCCGGCTACAGTGCAGCCGATGTCGGTGAGGATATCGGAAATCTGGTCCGCCGAAACGTCCAAATCCGCCAGGCGCTTGACTTCTGTGACCTTGAAGCTGATTGCCTCAGGAGCGGCCGTGGCGTTCACGTCGGTAGGATTGCTCGACGGCTCTCCGGAACCATAGCGCGAGAGAAGCTCGACGGCTGCTTGCGCGGCACCCGGCTGCATTGCAGTGTCCACGCCGCGCTCAAAGCGCCTGCTCGCTTCGCTGGGAAGCTTGTGACGGCGGGCCGTGCGGGCAATGGTCACCTGATCAAAGTGAGCGCACTCCACGAGGATGTTCTTCGTCTCAGCGGTGATTTCGCCGTAGAGGCCACCCATGACGCCCGCAAGACCGATGATGCGAGAGCCCTTTTCTCCGTTCGGAGAGTCGGTGATGAGCAGATCTTCCGTGCTGAGCGGACGATCCTTGTCGTCCAGAGTGGTGAGGTGTTCTCCCTCGTGAGCCCTGCGCACCACGATGGGCGGATTAATCTTGTCCAAGTCATACGCATGCATCGGCTGACCCAGATCGAGCATGAGGTAGTTCGTGACGTCAACGGCCAATGAAATCGGTCGCATGCCAGCGCGGGTGAGGCGACGCCTCATCCAGTTGGGCGTATGGGCCGCGGGATTATAGCCGTGAATGGCGCGGGCGTAATACCTATCAGCTCCGGGAACGCCGTGAATCGGATTGTCATCTTCGATGAGAACTTCGACGTCACCATGCTCGGAGGCCTTCGGAGCCTTTTCGAGCAATTCGGGAATCGGATCCACGTAGGGCCGGCCTGTGGAATGGTGGTATTCACGAGCCACACCGCGATAGGAGAATGCGTAGCCACGATCCGGAGTGATGTTGATCTCCAGTGTGGGACGATCCAAATGCAACAAGTGGATGGCGTCTTGACCGAGCTCGAGCGCTGCAAACTCCTCTTCCGAGTAGCCCTGCTCGCGCAGCAGAATAATGCCATTGTGCTCGTCGCTCAGACCCAGCTCACGCTCGGAGCAGCACATGCCGTCCGAGATGTGACCGTACGTCTTGCGTGACGCGATTTCGAAGTCCCCTGGAAGAACGGCACCGGGGAGCGCCACCACAACGAGCTCGTTGAGGCCGACGTTAGGAGCCCCGCAAATGATGCCTCGCGGCACCTTGTTGCCGTTTTCGTCCGTGGCGTTGTATTTCTCGCCCACGTCCACGTGGCACCAGTTGATGGTCTTGCCATTCTTCTGTGGCTCGGGCGTGAAGTCGACAATCTTACCCACAACGAGCGGCCCGGTGACGGACGAGGTGTGAATGTCCTCTTCTTCCAGCCCCACGCGCACCAGATCGGCGGCGAGCTGTTCAACGGTGAGGTCCTCGGGAACCTCGACGTGCTCCTTGAGCCAGTCAATATCTACAATCGGCATTTTTCACTCCCCCATCGCGAACTGCTTGCTGAAACGCACGTCACCCTCGACGAGGTCATGCATGTCATTGATGTCGTGACGCAGCAGCAGCGCGCGTTCGACACCCACTCCGAAAGCGAAGCCCGTATACACGTCCGGGTCAATGCCCGCGGAACGCAACACGTTCGGGTTCACCATGCCGCAGCCACCCCATTCGATCCAACCGGGGCCGCCCTTCTTGTCGGGGAACCACAGATCCATCTCGGCGCTGGGCTCAGTGAAGGGGAAATACGAGGGACGCAGGCGCGTCTTGGCTTCGGGGCCGAACATGGCCACGGCGAGCGCGTTGAGCGTTCCCTTGAGATCTGCCATGGTGAGGCCCTTGTCTACCGCGAGCGCCTCGCATTGGTGGAATACGGGCGTGTGCGTGGCATCGAGTTCGTCGGTGCGGAACACACGACCGGTGCATGCCAAATACAGCGGAACGCCCTTGCTCAGCAGGCTGCGCACCTGATCCGAAGACGTCTGCGTGCGCATCACCATGTTGGAACCCTTGAAGCCAGCGGCATCCGTAGCCTTGTCGCCCTTGACGTAGAAGGTGTCTTGCATCTGGCGCGCGGGGTGGTCGGGACCGAAGTTCAACGCATCGAAGTCGTACCACTCGGTTTCCACCTCTGGGCCATCGGCGATCTGCCAGCCCATGGAGGTGAAGAAGTCCTGAATGTCTTCCATCAGAGTGCTCAGCGGATGACGCGCTCCCAGAGGATGGCGATCCGTGGGCATGGTGACGTCCACGGTTTCGGCATCGAGCGCGGCAGCCTCTTCCGCTGCCTTCAGCTCGGTCTCCTTGGCGGCGAAAGCACGACCAAAGTCGGCGCGGAGCTTGCTCATCAGCTGCCCCGCTGCCTTCTTTCCTTCAACGGGAAGCTTGCCAATCATCTTGGAGGCGCGCGTCATCTCTGAGTCGCCACCCGCGTATTGGGCACGGAGAGCCTTGAGCTCATCGGTGCTGCCTGCCTGTTGAATCTTCTCGATACCTTCGGTAACGGACGCCGTTACCGCCTGCTCGTCGAATACTGCTGTGTCAGCCACTGAGGTCGACCTTTCCGCCAATTCTCAACGTTTTCGGGATACTACGAGTTCACATTCTCCCAACATGACTCGACATAGCGAGCGTATAAAGGAGTACCGCACTGCTCATGGCGAGATTGAGTGATTCCGCCTTTCCGTACAACGGAATCATGATGGTGCGCGCAGCCTTGTTCACCATCTCGCTTGGCAGACCGCGCGCCTCGTTGCCAAAGAGGATTGCTGTGGGATGGTCTGCGCTCATGCCGCCCATTTCAGCGCCCGCAAATTCCGACACAGAGGGACCTTGGAACACGCTTTTCGCGAGATCGATGGGAGGCTTGCCCGCGGTTCCATGAATGTCAGCAGCCCACACGGCAACGTTTCGGGAGGAAGTCCATGCGAAAAATTCATCCTCGCTCATGCGTACCACCGGAAGGTGGAAGAGTGAGCCCGCCGTGGAACGGATGACCTTGGGATTGAGCGGATCAACGCATTCGCCGACGAGCACGAGCGCGCGGCACCCACTTGCATCGGCGGTGCGGATAACGGTTCCCTCGTTGCCGGGATCGCGCACCTGCCAGCAGGCAGCAATGAGGCCGGAACCGTCGGTACTAATAGCGGAGGCGTCATGTGCCGTCAGCATCAGTCCCTCGCTCCTTCCCACCGCAAGGACTGATTGTGCATCTGGACTCATGCGCGCGAGAACCTCTCCACTCACCTCGTGTATATACAGATCGCTTTTGAGCGCCGCCGCCACGATGTCGAGATTGGGATCGGCTTCCGTATTCACATAGACATCGTCGATGAGCTCGGGACGGTACGTCACTGCCTCGCGCACCGCCTGCGGCCCCTCAATGAGGAACTTTCCGGTTTTCTTGCGAGTTTTATGAGAGGCGAGATCGGCCACGCGACGCACGCGATCAGCGCGGGGATTATCGAGAATCTGCTGGACCTTAGGCATATGCCCAGATTAGCTCACCGCAGGGCGGGCGCCAGCCGTGACGCGACTTCCCCTCCAGACTTCTTTCAGGAAACTCCCCCGATTCCCCATCGGTTGCGCTTTCGTTTTTTCAGCTTCGCGCCAGCCTGCGTCAATCTTCAAGGTCTTGAGTGAAAACATACGAGGCCAACAGGCCACATCACTCACGAGAAGGATCACCATGTTCGTTCTAAAGAACGCTTGGAAATCGGTGATACGCAATAAGGGACGCAACATCCTTATCGCTATCATTGTCGCCATCATCGTAGCAACTGCCACCGTTGGTTTGGCGATTCGTAACGCTTCCAGCCAGATCGAGGAAGAGGGTTTGCAATCGACAACCGTCACGGCGGGCATCAGTATCGACCGCAGCAAGCTCATCTCGCAGGCAAAGAGCTCGTCATCATCGTCGAGTTCCTCTAGCTCCGAAAAACCGGACTTCGACTCGATGCGCAAGCAGCTGTCGCAGTCTTCTCTGAGTCTCGCCCAATATGAGAAATACGCGAAGGCCTCCTCGGTGGGAGTCTCAACGTACTACTCGGAAGGAACCTCCCTCGATTCCACCACGAATTTCCAACCGGTTGAATCCTCCGATTCCAGCACGAGCTCATCGTCGTCTAATTCTTCGTCATCCAATTCATCGTCGTCATCGAGTTCTTCCTCGTCATCCTCCTCCGATTCCAAGAGCACGCAGGGCGGCATGGGAGGCCCCGGAGGCATGGCGAGCAGCGGAGACTTCACGCTCACCGGCTTCTCCTCCGATACCGCCGTTGAGAATGCCTCCAACGGCGCATTCACCATGACCAGCGGCAAGGTGTTCGGCTACACCTCGAGCTCTGACGGCGACGTCATCATCTCCAGCTCACTCGCAGATTTCAATGATCTCTCCGTTGGCGACACCATCTCCGTCAAGAAGACTATTGGCAGCAGCACCAAGACCTACAAGCTCACCATCTCGGGCATCTACAAGAACACCTCCACTTCCTCCACGAGCGCCCAAGGACCGATGGGCGGCACAAGCCAGGACGCGGACAACCAGATCTACACTTCCGTCTCCACCCTTGAAAAGCTCGGCATCGACTCCGAAGCCAGCAACGCGGACGACACGGGCACCCAGTTGAGCTACACCTATGTTCTGGGATCAGACGACGACTACAACACCTTCGTCAAGGATGTGAAGAAGGCAGGCCTGTCCAGCAAGTACACCATTTCCTCCCCTGACGTCGAAGAATATGAGTCCAGTCTCACTCCGATGAAGAACCTGTCGAGCTTCACACTCACCTTCCTCCTCATCGTGCTGGGAGTCGGAGCTGTGATTCTCATCGTGCTCAATCTGTTCAACGTTCGCGAGCGCAAGTATGAGGTCGGCGTTATGACCGCCATCGGCGTGAAGAAGCCAAAGGTCGCCATGCAATTCGTGGTAGAGCTGCTCATCGTCACCATGGTGGGTCTCGGCGTCGGCGTCATTGGCGGAGCAGTGGCCGCAAAGCCATTGTCGAACCAACTGCTGTCCAGCCAAGTCTCCTCTGCGCAAACCGAGCAAACGAGCCAACAGCAGCAGTTCGGTCGCAGCGCAAACATGGGAGGCGCACCCGGCTCCTCGAGCTCCAGCTCCTCTGGTTCCTCGAGCGCCTCAGGCGCCCCCTCCGCGGCTCCGAGCGCTCCCAGCGGAAACTCGGCCCCAGGATCCTCAACCAAGGCGACGAGCTATATCAGCTCGCTCAACGCAACCGTGAATCTCAAGGTCGTCGGCGAACTCGTGCTGATAGGTCTGATATTGACATTGATATCCTCGCTGGTCGGCATCATCTTCGTGATGCGTTACGAGCCCTTGCAAATCCTCGCAGAACGTTCCTAACACGACCTCCCTCACACGCACATCACGAAAGGATTTCATCATGACAGATGCTTCCACACAGACTCTTGACGCCACCCCAGAGGTGCCCGCCACGGCGCCAGACGCCGGCCCCACGAGAGAGGGAATTCCCGTCCTCAGCCTCGACCACGTGTCGTACTCCTACACAAAGGGCGGAAAGAAAATCTTCCACGATCTGAGCTACAAGTTCGAATCTGGAAAGGTGTATGCCATCACGGGGCCCTCCGGCGCCGGAAAGACAACGCTGCTGTCGCTACTATCGGGACTCGCGAACCCCACCGAGGGCGAAGTCCTCAAGGGCGGCGCCAACCTCGCCAAGCTGGATCGCTACCGCTTTCGCAGCCACGACATCGGCGTCATCTTCCAGAGCTTTAACCTTCTGCCCTCGCTGACTGTGGCCGAGAACATCATTCTCTCCATCGATGCGTCCGGAAAGAAATTCGATGAACCCAAGAAGGACATGGCGCTGCGCATGCTGGAGCGCGTGCGACTGAAGCCCGAATATGCGGGAGAACGCATCCTGCATCTGTCTGGCGGAGAGCAGCAGCGCGTGGCCATCGCCCGCGCACTGAGCTACGAGCCCAGCATCATCCTGGCCGATGAGCCCACTGGAAACCTCGATCTCTCCACACAGGACGACATCATGGACATCTTCAAGACGCTCGCCCATCGGGAGAATAAGTGCGTCATCCTGGTGACCCACAGCCCCGAGGTGGCGTCGCAGTCGGACGTGGTGTTCCAACTGGCGGCATTGCGCAAGCGCAGGCCGGCCACCCGGTAATCACACAGTCGTCCGGCGTTGTGTCGCTCGTTTTCTGCACCTTCGGGCTCACGACGCCGGATTTTCTCGCCATTCAGAAATGAGCAGATCTCCTCTCGAGGCCTGCTCATTCGCATATGAGACCAATATCACAGCGGAATTCCTCTCTTGGCGGTATCGAGTTGGTTCTCCTTGCGGGCCATGCAGAAGTTTCGATACGCTCGAAGACGAGAGGCATGGAGAAGCGTCCGGCACCGCTATCAGGGACGATCAAGAAGCCCGGACACATGCCACCCGAAGTATTGCAGTCGCAGGCAGCATAGCCAACGACTCGATATGGAACAAAGTCATGAAAAGGAGAAAGATATGCCTATCTATACCCTTCCCGATCTCCCCTACGACTACTCGGCGCTTGAGCCGTACGTGTCGGGCAAGATCATGGAGCTGCACCACGACAAGCACCACGCGGCCTACGTCAAGGGCGCAAACCAGGCGCTTGAGCAGATTCACGACGCCGCCGAGTCTGGCAACACAGGTGCCGCAAACATGCTCGAGAAGAATCTTGCGTTCAATCTCGCAGGGCACAAGAATCACACGGTGTTCTGGAACAACATGACCGGCACGAAGGACGAAGAGCCCTTGGGCGAGCTCAAGGCAGCCATTGAGGATCAGTTCGGATCCTTCGAAGGATTCCAGCGCTATTTCGAGGCCATGTGCGCAGGCATTCAGGGCTCCGGCTGGGCCGTCCTCGCATGGGATTCTCTCGGCGAGAAGCTCATCACGCTGCAGATGTACGACCACCAGGGCAATCTGCCCCTCACTGTGTTCCCGTTGGTGCTTCTGGATCTGTGGGAGCACGCCTACTACCTCGATTACCTCAACGTGCGCGCCGACTACGTGAAGTCATGGTGGCACATTGTCAACTGGGAGGACGCCTCCAAGCGCTTTGACGAGGTTCGTAACATCAACACGGTGCTCGCGAAGTAACGACACGCTTCGAAGCGAGTGAGTCCTCTCCTCCGACCCGATAAAGGCTGCATGGCCGATTCGAAAGCCAGAGGAGAGGACTCACCCTTTCCACACCTCTTCGATGAAGTAGTTTCCCATGATCAATGATCTGACTTGTGGACATCACTCAATTTTTTGCCACCACACGCAACCACTTCTGCCGTTTTGCGTCTGAACTCTTTTTCACCATTGCACAATTAAGCCATCTAATATGCCGCACACCCATTTTTCGGAAGGTTCCACGTACAAGAGCCCTCTGAATTGCATCGCCAAAAATCAACCGATACAGAAGTCGCGGGGTATTCATTGTCGTGATAATGCTCACCGATTTCAGTCGCGGCAGCAACGGCACCATGCCCATGCCACTCGTCGTATAGTCAAAAGTCTCACCGGGGAATATTATCTTGTCGATGAATCCTTTCATCATGGCCGGCATCAGTTCCCACCAAATCGGGAAAATGAGAACCAAATGGTCCGCGTCCTTTACACGCTGGATATAGTCCCGAGCCTGTTCGTCATATGACTCGTGCTTGAGAAAACCAATCAAATCCTGACTATGCATAACGGGATCGAAATGATCCGTCTCTAAATCGATGACATCGACTTCTTCTCCTCGCGCCTTCGCACCATCCGACGCCGCGAGCATCAAAGCGTGGCAAAAACTGCCACTATAGGGATGACACGTCACAATAACTGTTTTCATAATTCGTACCTTCGCTCTTTGCTTACTATTTGCAAGACAACAAGACGAATCTATGAAGTGTGCGTGCAGCACGCATTAACCTTTGTTAATTATTGTGAGCCTCAACCGACGTATCAGTATCAATGCGTCTTTTGATACGCGAGAGTGACACCGGGGTTATACCTAAATATGACGCTAATTCATGCTGCGGCACTCTGGACACTAGCTCGGGTTCTCTTGCAGCCAAGGAGCGATAACGATCCTCTGGAGCCTTCTCTATTCGATCAAGAAAATATTTTGTGTAGTCAATAAATCGATGCGAGATGTGATTTGCGACAATACGCATCATTTCCGGCGACTGCGCAGCATCTTGCAGAACACCGGTTCCATCGACCACAGTGACGTCCGAATTCTCGATGCACGATATGGAAAAAAGGCTAGGAACCTTGAGATAGAGGCTTTCGAACGACGACACCACATGCCCCTCGAAAAAGAACTGAACGGTGATATCCCGCCCATCATCGTTATGCCACAGCCGCAACCCTCCCCTTTCCACAAAGAACAGGCGATGCGCCACGTCACCCTCGCAGAGAAGAACATCACCCTTTGCATACTGCCTGCGTATCCCGGCGCTTTTCACGCTCTCGTAATAATCAGCCAGTTCCATCCGGTCATCTCCTGGATTCTTTTGACTTTCCTGAGTGACGAGGCATCGTTCTCTACCTCGCTCCTCATTACACACTGCCGAAGGCGAAATGCCAATTCCCCGTCACCACTGCTGCGCTCAATGCCACAACTGGAATGGCAAGCGCAATGGCATAAAAGATCCAATCAACGGCATGCACCTTCGACACACGTGCCGCTGAGCGGTCGGTATCTCCCCCGAATCCTCGGGCTTCCATCGCCGTGGCCAATTTCGTGGCACGGCGAATCGAGAGCACTAAGAGATTGAACGACTGCGTCGCCACAGCGCGCACTCGGCCGCCGTCTCCCAACCCGCGCGAGCGCCGCGACAGACCAAGAGCATGCCAATCCTCTTTGAGCAGCGTCATCATGCGCAATCCGGCGAGTCCCCCGTATACGAAGCGCGGCGAAAGATGCAGCAGCTGCACCAAGCCATCCGCAAGATCCGTGGGATCGAGGCCGAGGGCGAGGATCACAGACGGCATTGCAACGGCTCCCACGCGGGCAAAGGTAGCAATGCTCAGGCTCACGGAGCCCTGCGTGATATCGATGATTCCCCAGTGGAAATACACGTCTCCTGACGCCTTGCCATAGAGAAACACGGTGAGGAAACCCCCAACGGCCGCAATCCACACGGGCCAGGTGCGCCTCAGCACACGGAGTGGATTAATCCCGCCAATCCAAAGCAGCACAAGCTCAAGGCCGAGCGCCGTACAGGCGGACACCACATCGAGCGTAATGAACATCGGCAGGCTCATCAGCAGAGCACCGATGAATCTGCTCACTGGATTAATGCGCTGAATGAACCAGGACTCCGAGGAGGAATGCGCCGGTTCCACGCGGACTGAGCGTGCGGTGACCACCACCGTCTCGGGTGACGCTGCCGAGCGCGCAGCAGACAAGGCTGCAGTTGAGGACGGAAGAGACGTGGAAACATCACTCATCGTTGCGCTCCTTCCGCGAACATAATGCGGCGCGCACCAAGCGTCGTCACAAGATCTTCGTCGTGCGTCACAAGAATCACTGCTTTCCCCTCGTCCCGAATCCGTGCAATAAGGCGCGCCATCGCCGTCCAGGTGGTGAAGTCCTGGCCGAAAGTGGGCTCATCCATTACCACTACCTGCGGTGCCGCAGCCAGCATTGACGCGACCGACAGTCTGCGCTTTTCTCCCCCTGACAGCGTAAAGGGGTTGGCCGGGCCGAATCGGCGCAGCCCCAGTTGTTCCAGCAATTCTTCCGCATCATGCCGCGCCTGGTCCTCGCTGCGTCCCATGGATCGCGGTCCCACCATCACCTCGTCGAGCACGCTGGAACTCACAAACTGGTGCTCCGGCTCTTGCATCACCATGCCAATACGTCCCAGCAAATCACGGCTGCGCCATGCAATGGGCTCATTCACGATTCTTCGGCTCGACGCATCCGCGCCATCCGCATCGCCTACACCACGTGAAATATCGCCATGATAGTCAACCGTCCCACTGATCGGAGCGAGCAATCCGGCAAGGGTGAGTGCGAGCGTCGTTTTGCCGGCGCCGTTGGGCCCCATGAGCGCTGCGACCTCGCCCGAGTGAAACTCGAGGTTGAGGCCGGCTCCCAGCGCCTGAGAGTCCCTGCCGAAACTGAGATCATGCGTCGAAAGCACCGTGCGCGATCGATGTGAGGAATCAGAATATGCGGAGTCATCGGCTGATCCTGCGGAATTTTCAGTGCGCTCATTACCTGCCACCGCCGAAAAATCCGGCAATTGGCGCCCCGGCACCCATGTTCCGGCGGCGGCCAGCTGGGCACCGAGTCGGTCGAAAACCTCTTCGGGTCTCCCGTCGGCGACAATGCCCTCCCCCAAACCTTCCGAGGACTGCCCCGCCACCACAATGACGCGGTCCACCAGCGGCAGCCAGATGTCGACGTGATGTTCCACCACAACGAGCGTTTCCCCGGTGGCATCGAGGACGCGGCGCACAGCGTCGCGCACTTCGCGCACGCCGGCTGGATCAAGATTGGCTGTCGGCTCGTCGAGCAGCAGCAGTCCCGGCTGCATCGCGAGCGCTCCGGCAAGTGCCAGACGCTGCCGTTGCCCTCCTGAAAGCTGCGACGTGGAATGGTCAAGAGATATGCCACCAAGCCCCACAACATCGAGGGCGTGACGAACCCTGCGCCAAATCTCGTCACGAGGCAACCCCAGGTTTTCGCAACCAAAGGCCACATCATCGCCGAGGCGCGCGAGAATCGTCTGCGAATCCGGATCCTGTAACACCAGACCAACATGGCCACGGGCAGCGCGAGCATCGAGGCCATCGACGCTCAGGGACCCTTCTTGCTCGCCCTCGTCGGTACCGCCAAGAACACCTGCCATCGCGGCCATCAGCGTTGATTTTCCAGCACCTGAGGCCCCCAAGAGCAACACGCGCTCACCGGGATGAATGTCAAAGCTCACATTGCGCAGCGCAAAATCCTTGCGCCCAGAATGCCGCCATCCCCAGCCGTGCGCGCTGACCTGCGCGGCGGAAGAGGAGAGCGGCAGAGTCGCCGTCGCCGTATCACGTGCGATCATCAGACCTCGACCTGAGTACGACCCGACTCGAAGCGGTCAAGGACGCCGGTCGCCGCAATGGCCTTGTACAGCAGCCACACAACGATGCCGGAGAGCACCACGCCGGAGACGATGGAGGTGAGCAGGTAGATGACGCCGTACTGACCCAGGAATCCCAAACCCGGGTTGGTGAAGAAGTAGTACAGCCAGCAGCCCACGCCGGCGAGGGCTCCGGAAAGCATGGTGGAGCCGATGTTCCACACCTTGTAGGCAAATATCGCAAACCCGATTTCGGCAAAAAGTCCTTGTACGATACCCACGATGAGCGAACCGCCGATACCCCACTGGTTGCCGAAGGTCAGTTCGAGGAATGCGGCAAGAATTTCGGCATAGAATGCAGCACCCGGCTTACGCACGATGATTGCGGCAAGCGGGCCGCCAAAGAGCCAGAAACCGTTGAGAAGGCCTTCGAAGCCGGGAGCCACGGGAGCGAACAGCGCGAGGGGCGCCGTGCTCACCAGATCCCACGCCCAGAAGATGACTCCCGAGGCGACTGCGATGATGGATGCGACGACGATGTCAATGACGCGCCACTTGTTTGAGTGTGGCAGATGCTTATCGATAATATTTGAAACCATTTTTGTGCCTTTCCGTAGAGGAGCGCTCGGTGCGTTCCCTGTGGTGGCACGGGTAATTGCGAGAAGACGTCCGTGCGCTGGCATTATCCAGACCCACGTTCAATCGGTCGAAGCGTGTGCTTCCTCTCAGCCACTGCGTCGGCACCCGAACAAAAAGGCACCGGCACGGTAGCTCCCGTGTCGGTGTCGATGGTACAACAGGCGGCGAACTTCTTCGACCTGTTAGAAATTTGCCACTTTAGTCGAGGGAAATATGCGGGAGTCGGGCCAGAAGCAACGCCTCAGTGACAATGTTCTTTTTGAGGCCAGGCAGCGAGATCGACTCGTTGGGGCTGTGAGCATTCGCCTTCGGGTCTTCCGGGCCGGTCACCAGCACCTTGGCGGAGGGGAACAGCTTCTGCAGTTCCGGAATGAAAGGAATGGAGCCACCCTCACCCTTGTTGATGGGTTCGGTATCGAAGGCCTCGCCCATCGCGCGCTCAGCCTCGTGCACCACGGCAGAGCTGGCATCCATCGCCCACCCCTTGCCGGCATCTTCGTTGGCAAAACTGATCTCGGCCCCAAACGGCACGTGTGCGGTCAAGAAAGCCTTCAATGCGTCGAGAGCTTCCACAGGATCCTGCGAGGGAGCAGTGCGCAGCGAAAGACGGAAGCGTGTGGAATCTGCGAGCACGTTGAAGGAACCTTCCACGGGATGTGCGTCGAAGCCAATCACCGTCACGCTCGGCTTCACCCACAACCGCGACGCCAGAGTTCCGGAACCTGCCAGAACGAGACCGTCAACAGCGGAGGAATCCCTGCGATATGTGGCCTCGTCCAAATCCTGCTGCAAGCCGCCCACTGGCTCCTGCGAGTCGAGACCCTCAACAATCAAGTTCCCAGAAGCGTCATACATCGACGCGATGAGCATCGCGGCAACGGTGTTCGCATCCAAAACCGGGCCACCAAATTGGCCCGAATGCACGGGATGCTTGAGCACACGCAACGACACGTCCATGTCGGCATTACCTCGCAACGAGGTCGTGAGGCTGGGAACGGATTCCGACCAATTGCCCGAGTCCGCCACAATGATGACGTCTGCCTCGAAATCATCACGATGGGCTGTGATGAAGGGGATGAAGCTCTCCGAGCCCATCTCCTCCTCGCCCTCGAAGAACACGCGAATGTTGACGCCAAGTTCATCGCCCAAAGCTCCCAGCGCACCCGCGTGAATGGCAATGCCACCGCCATCATCCGCGGCACCGCGGCCGTAGAGACGATCGTCCTTCTCAGTGCCGACGAAGGGATCCGTGTCCCACGCGCTGGCGTCGGGAACGGGCTGCACATCGTGATGCGCGTACAAAAGCACCGTCGGAGCCGCGGCATCAACGATACGAGAGCCAACAACCTCCCACGCGCCAGGTGTGCCATCAGGATTCGTGGACTGCACCACGCGGGTGTCAACGCCCAAGGCCGCGAGTTCGTTGGCCACGAACTCGGCCGATTCCTTCATGTGGTCCGCGGTGATTCCCAGTGCGGAAACGGATTTCAGCGCGATTTTCTGCTTGAGCAGATCAACAGCGTGATCCCACTGCTCATCGACGCGGTCGCGGATTTGGGAGAGAGTAAATTCTGTGGTCATTTCCCCACCTTTTCAAGCGTTTAGTGACTTCAGGGTCTAGACGTCACCGTAATCTGTTCGCATGACATGGAACCCGTTCTCACGGAATAAAGATAAAGAGAATGCCGCAGTAACTCCGATCGATGACGCATCGGATACAAAAGGCCACGCAACCCCAAAGCGCAAGGACGCACAGGCGCGTGCCGTGCGCCCCCTCATCCCCGATCCCAAGGACCGCAAGAAGCGCGTCAAGGAGGAAAGGGCGAAGATGCGCGAGCGTCAGAATGAGGAATATGACGCCATGCAGAAGGGCGATGTGGCACACATGCCCCGCGCCGAGCGCAACCCCATCCGCGTCTACATTCGCAACTACGTCGATGCACGCTGGAACCTGGCGGAGTTCTTCATCCCCGTCGCCGTGGTCTGTCTTCTGGGCTCGCTGCTCATCTCCGCGGCAGTTCCCATGCTGTCCTTCATCCTTGCGTTGGCGATGTATGTGTATCTGTTCATCATCATCATCGACATGTTCATCATGTGGCGCACCCTGAAGAAGAAGCTCGTTGAGAAGTTCGGCGATTATCAGCTCGTCAAGAACGCCCGCGGCCTGAGCTACGCGATGAGCCGCGCGCTCCAGCTGCGCCGCTTCCGTCTGCCAAAGCCCGCGTCGAAAAAACACGGCAACTACCCTAAGTAAGGCATTGGCGGCGCTCGCGTCTCCATACTTCCTCAACCCTCCGTACGCACCAGCGACGGAGGGTTTTGTGTTGTCAGAGGAAAAGAGGCGGTGAGACTGCGCGGCACCGCCGGTTTCGGGTAAAAAAGAAATATGACTGATTCACAGACCACGCAGAACTACGACATCGCCATCATCGGAGCTGGTCCCGGCGGGTATTCCACTGCATTGCGCGCCGCAGAGCTCGGCAAGAAGGTGGCGCTCATCGAAAAGAGCCCCTATCCCGGCGGAGTGTGCCTCCACGAGGGCTGCGTGCCCTCAAAGGCATTGCTCACGGCGGCTCATACCATCCGCGACGCCAAGCACGCCGACGTCATGGGCCTCACACTGTCCCTGCAATCTGTGGACCTCGGCAAGCTCGTTGATTACAAAGAAAGCGTGGTCAACCAGATGACCAAGGGCCTCGAAAGCCTGCTGCGCCGCCGTAAGGTGACCACCATCACCGGAACCGCCACCATGACGAGCGCCCACGACATCTCGGTTGAGCTCGCCGCACCCGATTCGGGAACCAGTACTGACGGCGACGCAACCGCAGCCCCCCTGCAACTTCATGCCGACGACGTGGTGATTGCCACTGGATCGCGCCCCCGCCACTTCCCCGGAACCGAGTTCACAAAGAATGCCATCCTCTCGTCGGAAGCGGCACTCAACCTCCATCAGATCCCAAGCAGCGTCGTCATCCTCGGCTCCGGCCCCATCGGTCTGGAATTCGCCACGCTGTGGAGCTCCGTCGGCGCACAAGTCACGCTGCTCGAGGTCGCCGACCGCATTCTTCCCAGCGCCACCCCCCGCGTGAGCGCGGTGGTGAGCCGCGGCCTCAAGCGTGCGGGAATCGCCTACGAAACAGGCGTCACCATTGACTCGGTCGAGGAAGGCGTCAATCAGACGGCCACGGTGCGCTACCGCGAGGCACACAGTGAGGGCGACGACACCGCGGCGCAGCACAGCGTTACCGCCCAGTTCGCGCTCGTCGCAATCGGGCGTCTGCCTAATACGGGGGCTGACTGGTTCGGCGCGCTCGGCATCGAGCTCGACGAGCGCGGCCTCGTTAAAACGGATCCATACGGCCGTACTTCGGTTCCCGGCGTCTGGGCATTGGGCGACATCACTCCCGGAAAGCAGCTCGCCCACCGAGCCTTCGCGCAGGGGCTCGTGGTGGCGGAATCAATTGCGGGAGTCGATACTGAGCCGGTGGACGATCACAACGTTCCGGCCGTCACCTTCGCGCTCACCGAGGTGGGCTCCGTGGGGTATGCAGCGGACGAGGCTCGGGCGAACCCCGACTTCAGCGACGTTGAAGAGACCACTTTCCCCATGCTCGGCAACGCGCGCGTGGTGATGAGCGGCGAATCCGGCTCGGTGACAGTGGTCTCGGGAATCGACAGCACTGCAGACACCAGCGCACGGGTTGTGCTCGGCGTGCAAATGGCCGGCCCAGGAGTGTCGGAGCTGACGGCCGAGGCCGAGCAACTGGTGGGCAATCGCGTTCCGCTTCATGAAGCAGCGCGTCTTGTGCATCCCCACCCCACGCTGAGCGAGACGCTGGGTGAGGCGCTGCTGAGCGCTGATGGCCGACCGCTGCACACGCGGTAGGACACTGCACGACCAATGCGCGTTCCGCACGGTGCGCCAAATGACAACGCCTCTCGGTAAGATAGCCCCTCAGCACGTCTGATAACGACGCGCGGTGCTTTTGCGCGGTTTGAGCCGTCCAAAGCCCTGCGTCACAAGATATGGAGAAAGCATGGCGGAGAAAAAAGCTGGCAGGAAACGCAATAGTACGGTGAAGCAGATCATCCAGATCTATCAATTCGCCGCAAAGGACGATCACGCACTGCCGTGGCTCCTCGCCGCCGCCTTCATTGTGCCCGTTATTGCGGGCGTTGTGCTCAATCTCGTCATTCACTCCGGCTGGCTCAACTGGCTCCTGCTCATGATCACCGCGATCATGCTCGGCATGCTGCTGGCGACGCTGGTGCTCACCCGTCGCGCCGACTCCGTGGGCTTCAAGCAGATCGAGGGCAAGCCCGGCGCGACCGGCGCTGTGCTCGACACCGTCAATAAGGCCGGCTTCTCCTTCCCCAAGGAACCCATTTGGGTGGATCCCAAGACGCATGACGCCATCTGGCGCGGCACCGGCCGCACCGGCGTCTATCTCATTGGAGAGGGCGAGTACGGGCGCGTGCAGCGTGCCATGCAGCGCGAGGAAACCAAGATTGACCGCATCTTCCCGGGCTCCAACGTTCCTGTTATCAAACTTGCCGTGGGCAACGGCGAAAATCAGGTTCCGCTGCGCAAGCTCAAGAACAAGGTGCTGCGTCAGAAGGTGAAGCTCACCAAGATGGAATTGGAGCAGCTCAACGGCCGCCTGCGCACGCTGCAGGACAAGGCAATGGGGATGCCCAAGGGCGTCGATCCGGCAAAGATGAAGATCAACCGTCGCGCACTCCGCGGTCGCTGATCCGCACCTCATTTCAACGATTCGTTAGACTCTTTTCTCTTATTTGTTCACCGCATTAACCCTGTGTTTACGAGCCCGTCATAGCGACGGGCTCTTTTCTATTACGGAAACATTCTCGTAACCCAATCCGAAGGTTAAGGAAATCCCTCAGCATAGACTTGAGGCTTGTAAGTTGACTATGAAAGGAGCCGGACGTGACTGCGATCAAAACCCAGGCAGACGTTGAGGCCGTTATTAATCAAGAAGGCATTGAGTTCGTCTCGGTCCGCTTCACGGATCTCATCGGCGTTCAGCAGCACATGACGCTTCCCGCAGATGAGTTCGTCAAGGAAGCATTCACCGACGGCATCGCGTTTGACGGTTCCTCCGTCAAGGGATTCCAGGCAATCAACGAATCCGACATGAAGATGATCCCGGATCTCGAAACTGCTTACGTCGATCCCTTCCGCAAGCACAAGACGCTGAACGTGGCATTCTCCATCGTCGACCCGATCACAGACGAGCCTTACTCGCGCGATCCGCGTCAGGTGGCCGCAAAGGCCGAGGCGTACCTCAAGGCTACTGGCATTGCCGACACCGCATCGTTCGCACCCGAGGCTGAGTTCTTCCTCTTTGACTCCGTGCGTTTCGAAAACTCCATGCGCCGCTCCTTCTACGAAGTGGACTCCATCGAGGCACCGTGGAACACCGGCAAGGAAAAGGAAGACGACGGAACTCCGAACATCGCCTTCAAGAACTCCGTCAAGGGTGGGTACTTCCCCGTTCCCCCGATCGATCACACGCAGGATCTGCGCGACGACATGGTTGCCAACCTCATCAAGGTGGGCCTCACCCTGGAACGCGGCCACCACGAGGTCGGCGGCGCCGGACAGCAAGAGATCAACTATCGCTTCAACACGCTGCAGCATGCAGGCGACGATCTCATGAAGTACAAGTACGTCGTGCACGAGACCGCAGCCCTCGCAGGTAAGGCAGCGACGTTCATGCCAAAGCCTATTGCCGGTGACAACGGCACGGGAATGCACTGCCATCAGTCTCTGTGGAAAGACGGCGTTCCGCTGTTCTACTCGGAGCAGGGTTACGGCGGCCTGTCCGATATCGCTCGCTGGTACATCGGCGGCCTTATCAAGCACGCTCCCGCGGTGCTGGCATTCACCAACCCGACCACGAACTCGTACCACCGCTTGGTTCCCGGCTTCGAAGCGCCTGTGAACCTCGTGTACTCGGCACGCAACCGTTCCGCGGCCATCCGCATCCCGCTCGCTGGCAAGTCTCCCGCTTCCAAGCGCATCGAGTTCCGCGCACCGGATCCCAGCTGCAACCCGTTCCTTGCCTTCTCCGCTCAGCTCATGGCTGGCCTGGACGGCATTCAGAACCACATCGAGCCCCCGGAGCCCATCGACAAGGATCTCTACGAGCTTCCGCCCGAAGAGCACGACAAGGTGCAACAGGTTCCCGGTTCGCTCGACGAGGCCATCGACGCCCTGGAAAAGGACAACGACTTCCTCTCCGCCGGCAACGTGTTCACTCCTGACCTGATCCAAACTTGGATCGACATCAAGCGCGAAGAGATCGACGAAATGCGTCAGCTTCCCACGCCGAAGGAATACGAGCTGTACTTCCACATCTGAGTTCTTCTCAGTTCTTGGAATATAAGGGCGGAATCTGATTCTTCTGGAGCCGGGTTCCGCCCCTTTGCATGTGGAATTATTTGACGTGGATAGACCCACTAAAATTCAGCCGTGGCACTGCCCGCCTTTCTCGGCGTGCTATTCTGTTACACGAAGTCCCGGCACCGCACGGATACTGCACCGCCCAGGCTTTCCTATTCCGCCGTCGAAAGGCACCAATGAGGTTTTCTCTCTGAACCATGCAATATCAGTAGTGTCGCGTCACTAAATCCAGTGTTTTGAGTTCTGCGCGACTCGTTCAGAGGATTTCATCATGTCTTATTCAAATATTTCGCTTTCTCATCTGACCTTCTCCTATGAAGGTGCGCCCGAAGCTCTCTTCGAAGATGTCAGTGCCACATTCTCTACCGGCTGGACGGCTGTTCTCGGAGACAACGGCATCGGCAAGACCACTCTCATTCGCATCGCCCTGGGCGAGCTCCATGCAGAGCACGGCACTATTACGCCAGCCCCGGGCAGTTACATCACTGCTTATTGCCCGCAAGAAACCACTCAACAGCCTCAGAACCTTGACGATTTTGCCAACGATTGGTCCGCTGAGACTCTGCAGGTACGAGACGCGCTCGGAATCGGCGACGACTGGGCGTGGCGCTACGATACGCTGTCTGGCGGAGAGAAGAAACGCGTTCAGATCGCGTGTTCGCTGGCTCTTGCTCCCGACGTACTCGTACTCGACGAGCCGACGAATCATGTGGATGCGGATACTCGGCATGCTATCGCCACTGCCATCACAGGATTTAAGGGCATCGGCATTCTCATCTCGCACGACGTCGAACTCATCGACGCGGTGGCAGACCGCTGTCTCTTCTTCGAACGGCGGCACACCGGCGTTGGCAACCGTACAGTACTCACAGCGCGCCCAGGAAATTACACGGAAGCATCGGCGTCACTGAACCGAAGTAATCTTGCGGAGGCCCGAGATCTCAAAAATGCCAGACGGACTGCGGCACGTATCGACTCCGTCAAAGCAGACCGCGTCCACGAGGCCGCACAGTCCGCACAGAAGCGGCGTGGAGACAAGATCGACCCAAAGGATCGTGACGCCTTCGCCAAGCGCGGCATGGCAATTTACACCGGGAAAGATGGGCGCGCGGGAGCTGCGAGCGCTCGGATTGATTCTCAGGTGTCGGCGGCCCATGAACGCGTGGAGTCCCTCGAGACAGCAGCCAAGCGTTACGACGGCGAGCTCTTCATTGGTGCCGCAGCGAGTCACCGGCGCGAGGTGGTGCACATGGACGCACAGAAGCTCGCGTTCGACCCGCTGCTTCAGGAACAGTCTTCCAATGACGACGCCACGGATAATGCAGATAGTGCCACACCCGGGCTGCTTATTCCAGAGCTCAGCGTTGGCCCCCTTGACCACATCGGCGTCGACGGCCCCAACGGTACAGGCAAGACCACCCTCATTACTCGCATTCATGCGGAACTCGAGAAAATGGCAACCTCCGATGATCCACTTCCCTATCTGTTCATTCCACAGGAGACCACCGATGACGACGCCAAGCGAGCCCTCGTCTCCTTGGAAAGGCTCGATTCCACTGACCATGCACAGGTTCTTTCTGGCGTCGCGCAACTGAATTCGGATCCCGACCGGCTTCTCTCTGGAGAAGCACCTTCCCCAGGGGAGTTACGCAAACTATTGCTCTGCCTGGGGATTGTGACGGACGCACCCGAAATCATCATCATGGATGAGCCGACGAATCACTTGGACTTACACTCCATCGAGGCGCTCGGCAATGCTCTGGGCAGCTATCCTGGAGCGTTGATCCTCGTGTCTCACGATGCGCGATTCCTCGCGGCTTGCACCAGCATCGAATGGGCGTTGGCGCGAACGGGCACAGTAAACTCATCTCTATCGATTCGATTGCGTTAGCACCCCGCCCGCGTTCGTCACACCAATTCTTTGACGTACCAGGTGTTGCACGCAGGATGCGAGGCCGCAGCAAGCGGATGATCGATCCTGCTAAACCCCACGTGCTCGTAGAGTCCACACGCGCCCTTGAAGTTGTTAAAGGTCTCGATATACAGCTGCGTGTAGCCATAGTCGCGCGCCTTTGCCTCCGCTATGTCAAAAGCCGCATGCCCAATGCCTTTCCCTCGCGCCGCGGGCGTGAAAAAGAATTTTTGCACCTCGGCCGTTCCGGGAAAAGGGAATGGCCCAATGCCCACTCCGCCCACAATCTCCCCATCGACCTCCACCACCCAATAAGCGGCTCGGGGAGTGTCATCATAGGATTGCGCAAGAGTATCGAGAACAGTGTCGTAATAGGTCGACCCAGGAATGGCCCTGCCAAACTCCTCCAGATCAGTCCGAATGATTGATTTAATCTTCTGATTATCACTCGGCACGATCTCTCGAAAATTCACGTTCTTCGCCAGCATCGCATTCCCTTCCCCATAACCTCAATGCCCCAGTGGCATCGGTACAGCAAAGAATCTAGGATTGCGAACATACAAATAATTTGATTATTGTATGGCACATAATCAGCAGAAAAGAGATACACACCTTGCCCGAATCTTTAGTCATGTCACCGTCTCTTTCCTGGATGCCCGATCCGGCGCGACTTTCCACCCCAATCTACCGTTCGCTAGCACGCGCACTTCACGACGACATCGTCTCCGGCACGCTTCTGCCAGGAATGAAGTTACCACCCCAACGACGCCTCGCTTCGTTCCTCGGCGTGAACCTCTCAACAGTGACAAAAGCCTATAAGATCAGCGAAGAGGAGGGCATCACGCGCGCCGTCACCGGAAGGGGAACCTTCGTGACGGCCAGTGCCACAGACACCATCACCATCGGCAAGGGAATCGGCGATGAAAATCCCTCTCCGGCTGATTTCGGATCCGTTTCCGCCTTTGCGAATTACGGCCGCCTGCTCGCCCCCATCATTCGTGATGTGGCACAGCAGAGCAACGTCACGTCACTACTCACAGACTCGGCTCCTACGGGGCAGCCCCTCCACAAAACCGTTGCGCGCCACTACCTTGCGCGATACGGAATCACGGATTTCGCCGAGGACCAGCTCACAATTACCTCGGGCGGTCAAAACGCCCTTACTCTCCTGCTTCTCGGTCTTTTCAAAG
Organism: Bifidobacteriaceae bacterium; assembly: GCA_022651005.1. Lineage (GTDB taxonomy): Bacteria > Actinomycetota > Actinomycetes > Actinomycetales > Bifidobacteriaceae > JALCQC01. Next base: position 40,198 of record JALCQD010000002.1, on the reverse strand, counting down.
CCGGAAACCGCATCGCCGTGGATCAGTTCACCTACGCCAACTTCATCTCTCTCGCTCGCATGTGCCACATCCACCTCATCGCCATTCCCAGCGACTCCGAGGGAATGCGGCCTGATCTCCTCGAGGCAGCCTGCGCACGCGAGCGCATCCATGGTCTGTATCTCATGCCCGACTGCAACAATCCCACGGGACTTCAGATGTCACGCGAACGCCGCATCGCAACCGCAGAAATCGCGAAGTCTCATAGGATCCTCGTCATCGAGGACGCCTACGACAGCTTCTTGCATACCCCCGACCCTGCGCTCCCCTCTCTGTTCTCGCTCGCACCCGACTCCACCGCATATATTTTCAGCATGACGAAGCCCCTCTCGGTGGGGCTGCGTGTGGCCTATCTCGTGGTTCCTCCACGCTTTCGGAACAAAATTACGGAGGCCCTCATCAACGTCACTATGAAAACCACAGCGCTTGATGCCGAAATCGTCACGCGCGCCATTCTCTCGGGAACAGCAGATGCCATCATCCTAAAAAAGCGAGAACTCGCCCACCGCACGAATTCCATTTTCGATCGACTATTTCCCTCTGCAGCACCCGCGCTCACCGCTGATGGCCATCGTCGAGCGCAACTCTTCCGGTGGATCGCCATCACCAGTGACATCAGCGGAACACACCTCGAGCGCCGAGGCCTTGCACAGGGACTCACGTTCTATCATTCAGACAGATTCCTCGCTGGGGCGCAAAGCGACGCGCAATTCCTCCGGGTGTCGATGACCTCCATCAATGATATTGGCGATTTCGAAAGCGGCCTGACCCGGCTCAAAGACTTCCTGTGGGAATACCTCTAAGTCTTCTAGTCTTTGTGAGCTTTCCCCATCAGCTGCTCGGCAATGCTCACAAAGCGCTCACTCAAGGGCGTTCCCGCAAGCTCGCCGTCGGCGTTCAACACTGCCGGACGCCCCGATTCCGCGTCCGTACGAATGTCAGTTTCGAGGGGCAGCTGGCCCAACAACGGCACATCGTAGCCCACGGCCTTCGTGAGTTGAGAGGCCACACGCTCTCCCCCACCCTCACCAAAAATGCGTAGTTTTTCTCCTTTATGCTCGTACCAGCTCATGTTTTCAACCACGCCACGTACATGTCCGGGCAGCTGCAGAGAGATGAGCCCCGCACGCACGGCGATATCGGAAGCGGAGGGCTGCGGAGTGGTCACCACAATGAGTTCGGCGTTGGGTAGCATCTGCGCCACGGAGATGGCCATGTCGCCGGTCCCCGGAGCGAGATCCAGCACGAGCACATCCGGTTTCCCCCACCACACGTCGGAGAGGAATTGCTGCAGGGAGCGCTGCAGACGCGGGCCACGCCACAGAATGGCTTTGTCAGTGCCTGCGAACATGCCGATGGACATGAGTTTGACGCCCCATTGCGTCACCGGCATGAGCATGCCGTCGAGATTGGTGGGCTGGGACCGCACACCGAACAAATTCGGCAGAGAGAAGCCATAGATATCAGCGTCGATGGCGGCGGTGTCGTAGCCGAGAGCGACGAAAGTTGCGGCGAGATTCGCGCTCACCGACGATTTGCCGACGCCTCCCTTGCCTGAGACCACGGCGAAGATTTTAGTTTTGGACTGCGGATTGGAGAACGGGTTTTCGCGGCGCGCCGCCTTGAGTTCCTCCACCAGCCCGGAGAGCTTCTCCTGACTCATGGACGACACGTTGACCTTGGGGATGAGCATCACGTCCGGATACGTCGTGACTGCTGCAGTGATGCCGTCAAGAATGTGCTCCGTAAGTGGGCACCCAGCCACCGTGAGCTCGAGATTGACGTTGACGTCGTATATGGGCTCTCCCTCTGCCGCCTGGAGAGGAATGGAGTAGCCGGAGTCTTCTGTGCGCAACGTGGCGTCCACGCCTGTCACCATTTTGAGATCGGTGATCGATCGGCCAAGCTCGGGGTCAATTACATGCCCAAGACGCTCGAAAACGTCACTCTCGATTTTCTGGGAGATATCGGAGATACTCTGGTCTGCCATAGTGCCTTTCCTCGCAGCATGCCAACCGCCGGCATACGCCCCTGCCAGCTTATTGAAATGACCCGGAACACTCAAGAAGATATTCCCGGCAACTCTACAAAGAAATACTTTCCGTGGCTCCTGTAATTATTGATCTTCCGGGAGGGGTGGCAGCTTTATTCTTGCAAGACCCTGCCATATGTTGGGCCACCGGCACTTACTGGCACAAGCAATTCAAGCCCAAGATGCTCATAGAAAGCCTGCGCATTAGTATTCAGGGGATCGACACCGAGATGAAATCCTCTAACTCCATGACGCTGAAGTTCCTTCTCCATGCTTTCTATGAGCCGACGTCCCAACCCGAATCCTCGCCCCTCCGACAAGATATCAATGTGGGTTTCTGCGGGATACCTTTTCACCCAGTCGCCAGAAAATGTTGCAGGGCGTGACATGATGTTCCAAAGAGCTCTGTCCGCCTTAGTAAAATCATCCATGCGCTCCGCATAATGAGCACGCACCTTTGGATACCACGCCATCCGAAGATTCCGTTCGAAGCTCTCGGCGTCCCACGCGCTAATGCAATACCCGACAACATGTTCCCGATGGGCCGCCTCACGTGCAACCAAGCAGGTGGCATCTCGTGTTTCGGTCATATAAGGGGTAAGCCAAATCGCCGGCAAAAACTGCGGAAAAGCGCGCTCCGGCAAGGGGTTATGCCCCTGATCCGCCGTTTTGATACAGATGTCCTCCATTGCTGCGAGATCGCTTGAAGACGCCTTCGTAATGACAATCGATTCCGAGCTACCCATCGCCTGTGAATATTCCTCCATTGCACCATCCTTCGTGTTCGAGAATGCCCTTCACTGCCAATCAGAGAATCAGCGTGACGCCAGAATTGATATGCCCGAGGGCGGTTTCATGCCGCTTTCGGCATATACGTCTTCACTTTCACAACGCCCATGCCAAAGCGGGCAATCGATTCGATGAGGATTCCGTAGCAGGCCCATGCGTCGTCTGCGGCATCGTGATGATGCTCAAGAGAGACACCGAGGTAGCTGCTCACCGTGTCCAGCTTATGGTTCGGCAGCTCCGGGTAACAGGTGCGCGCCACCTGAAGTGTGTCCACGAAGCGCATTGGTCCATGATCCACGCCATATGACGTGAGCGTCTTGTCGAGCACATTCATATCGAAGCGCGCATTATGCACCACCAGAATGTGCGATCCAAACGGCACGGCAAGCTTCTCTCGCCAAATGTGGGCGAAGTCGGGCTCCTGCGCAACATCATCCTCTGTGATGCCGTGCACACGCACATTCCACGGGCTGAATTCACACTCGGGATTTACGAGATAGCCATAGTCTCTCGTATCGATGCCGCTTGACGTCATCGTCTGTTCCACGCAACCTATCTGGCAAATACGAGCATTGGAGGCATCAGGAGTCTCTACGTCAAAGGCCAAGAATCCCTTGTTTTGCAAGGCACTGACTGCACTCACGCGGCATCTCCCCCGAATGCGCTGGCACCCTTCTCCAGAAGCTTTGCGAACCCATCCTCATCGAGGATTGGGAGTCCAAGCTCCTCTGCCTTCGTCGCCTTGGACCCGGGGTTGGCTCCCACCACCACGAAGTCAGTTTTCTTGCTCACTGATCCCGAAGCCTTGCCACCGCGTACCACAATGGCCTCCTTGGCAGATTCACGGGAGAAACCTTCGAGGCTCCCCGTCACAACCACCGTGAGACCCTCCAGCACCTGCGGTTCGGTGTTCTCCACCACTGTGCCGCCGATGCCCGCCGCCTTCCATGAGGCGAGGACGTTGTGACGCCAGTCATCGGGATCCTTGGCGCGGTTGAACCACGTCACCACGGCGTCGGCAATCTCCTCGCCAATGCCATCAATGTCTGCCAAATCCTCAACGGACGCATTTTCGATGGCATCAAGGGACCCCATGCGCGACGCAATGAGACGCGCGGTCGGAGGTCCGAGCCGGCGAATCGACAGCGCCACGAGGACGCGCCACAAATCCGCGGACCGCGCCTTATCGAATTCCTTGAACAGCTTGAGTGTGTTCTCGGCGGGTCTCGGTGAATCCTCGCCCTTACGCGGCTCGTTGTAGAACGCACGAACGCGGCGCCACAGACCGGATCCACCCACACGATGGCGCTTCGTCTTGAGCTTGCCATCCTTGCCCGTTTTTTCACGCGTGATCTCAATGATCGGCAGCTCACGCCACACGTACACATCCCGGAGATCCTCCACGCGCAAATCGAAGATGCCAGCTTCCGAGGACACAACAGGAGTCTGCACAGCGGGCAGTTGCAAACCGTCGACCGGCTCATACGGCTCAGGTTCCTCGCCCGGCTCCACGTGAAGTTCCTTGCCGAGGTTCGGCGCATAGGTGGCCACTGAATCCGGGCGGTTGTCTTCGGGATTGGTGAGCGCCGTGGCTGACTCGTCACCCAGGTGCTCGATGTCGAAGGCCATGCGCGAGCCGAGATGAATCACGCGCTCCGTGAGCTGGGCCGGGCACGATTCCACGTTGGGGCAACGAATATCGACGTCGCCCTCCTTGGCGGGAGCAAGCTTGGATCCGCAGCTGGGGCAATACTCGGGCATCACGAACTCATGCAGTTCGGATTCATGTCCCGTGCGCGCGCCCAAAACGGGCCCCACGAGTTCGGGAATCACGTCTCCCGCCTTGCGCACAATCACCGTGTCGCCAATGAGAATCCCCTTGCGCACCACCTCGGAAGCGTTATGCAGCGTGGTGCGAGACACAGTGGAGCCCGCCACATATACGGGATCGAGAATCGCCACCGGCGTCACGCGACCCGTGCGCCCCACCTGTACGGTAATGTCTCGCAGCTTCGTGTTGACTTCCTCAGGCGGGTACTTGTACGCAATGCCCCACCGAGGCGCACGGGAGGTGACACCCAGGCGACGCTGCAACCCGAGATCGTCCACCTTCACCACGATGCCGTCGAGGGCGTGCTCGATGTCGTTGCGATGCTCTCCGTAGTAGTCGATCATCTCTGTGATCTCAGGGAACGTGGTGACCTCACGATTGTGAGGAGACACCGGAATCCCCCATTTTTTGTACAGCTCATACGCCTGAGACTGTTCCACCACTTGGTCACTGGCCTCGTCCTCGGCCGACCACTGAATGAGACCGATGCCGTGCGCATAGAAGCTCAAGCGACGCGTGGCAGTGATGCGCGGATCCTTCTGGCGCAACGAACCGGCTGCCGCGTTGCGCGGATTCGCAAAGGGAGCCTTGCCTGCGGCCTCCGCACGCTCGTTCAACGCGTGAAAGTCGTCAAAGCGCATGAACACTTCGCCACGGATCTCCACCATGCGCGGCGCATCAGCCTGTGTCGTGTCAAGCTGCTGCGGAATGGTGGGGATGGTGCGCACGTTCATCGTGATGTCTTCACCGGTGACACCGTCGCCACGAGTGAGACCCTGCACCAAGATGCCGTCACGATAGATCAAGTTCAGTGCGAGGCCGTCAATCTTGACCTCACACGTCATGGGAAGCCGTGCATCGTCGGGGAGCTCCAAGGACTTCAGAATTCCCTGATGCCATTGTCTCAGTTCTTCGACGCTGAAGACATCGTCAAGGCTGAGCATGCGCGACGGATGGCGCACAGACGTGAAGTCGTTGGAAAAGCTCCCGCCCACGCGATGTGTAGGCGATTCCGGAGTGTCCAAACTCGGGAATTGAGCTTCCAATTGCTGCAATGTTCTCAGACGCGCATCATATGCGGCATCTGAGGAAGTCGGTGCATCGTTGATGTAATAGGCAATCTGATCGGATTCCACCCATGAGGCAAGTCTGGCCCACAGACGCGCAGCGAGATCAGCGGCGAGGCTCGACACATCGAGATGCGCCAATACAGCAATGTCGGAGTCGGTTCCCGACAACTGATCCAGAATCGACGTTCCGACGGCACTCATGCCCGCCTCGGGCGCAGCCGGCGTCTCAGCGACGTCGGCCTCTCCCAGGTCGAACCCTGGCTGATCAGCAGAAGCGGCAGCAGTATCAGGCATTGAGCGACCTCAGGAATTGAGCTTGCACCATGTCCAGTCCCATCTCGCTCGAATCGTCGAGACGAGCGGAAGCCAGAGAGAGTGTGCGTGCGGGAACAAAGAGACCCTCGTCCACCGCAACACGGGCAGCGCGCTGCACAATCTTGGTCACCTCTGTGCTGGGCCACACCGGAACGCCCTCCTCCGCCAATAGTTCTGCGGCCTCTGCTGGAGTGTGAGGAACCTCGATGCATTGTGATTCCACGCGGGCGGTCAACTCCGCGAGCTCACCCTGCAACGCGGGAATTCCTCCCGGCCGGATGGCGTCACTCATGACGTAGCCGGCGACAGCGAGATCAAACTCATCGCGCATCCACGCCGCGTAAGCGTACCGATAGTAAGCGAATGCGGCATCATCACGGTCGAGAGCAACGCGCAACGCATTCAGCGTAGCGGCACGCGCCGAATCCCAATCCTCAATGCGAGCCAGCTGCACCGACAAGCGCAGGTGGGACAGGGGGTATGCCGGGGCGTACGCCACCATTTTGTTGAGATGCGTGATGGACGCCTGCGGACCACTGATCTGTGCGAGCAAATCCGCCAATTCCATATGCGCATAGAACAGGTTGTCGGGAATGAGAACCGTCGTCTCCCCTGGCATCGCAAAGATCTTGTTGTAGACCACTCGCTCCGCATAGGAGTTGAAGTACCGCGGAACACCGGCCTTCGCGTTGAAGATGGCGTCGTAGCGTTGCACCATCTGCTGGGCGATGTCGATTGCCTGCTCGGTATTCCCCTTAAAGAGCTCGTCGCGAGCGCGCAAACGTTCGTCGTTGATGTCTTTCGACATCTCGAAGGAGATATCCGGCATCGGCTTGCCATCGATGAGAGCGCCCGTTGCGATGCCAGCCTTCTGTGCCAGCTCGGGATCCGCTATGCGATCCACGAGCTTCATGGCTCTCTGAGCACTCTCAACAGGGGTGAGAGACTCGGTGCGCGACAGCTCGTTGAAGTAGTTCACGGAGCGAACGAGCACATCCTCACGCTGGATCGATAGTCCCAGCGAATCCTTGGCTCCGAGAACGTCGGCAACCTGAGGACTAAAGGTGCGGTCGCTGAGTTCCGGTTCCTCCTGCGCACCGGTGGGTGCGAAAGCAGAGTCAGACCACCCCGAATTTGAGTCGATGGGAAGCAGTCCGCCGCCGTCCGCCATATGCATGGTGGCATCGAATTCGCGATAGAAATCTGTGGGAGCCGCCAATCCGAGAGTCCCCAGCAGCGTCAAGAACTCATCACGAGTGAACGTCACCATGAGCATGCGGCGGACCGTGGGGTTCTTATGGAGCACGCTCATGGGATCCTGCGGGTTGAACCCGGCCGAAGGAGCATCTGCGGCACCAGTAGAGTCCCCAGAATCTTCCTCCGATTCAGCTCCCATTTCGTCTGGATTCCCCAGACCCGTGGCGTCGGAGCCCAGGGAGAAGGGATATTCGTTGGAAGGTGCTGTCGATGAATCGCTCTGCTGAGAATCCGAATCTGAATCCGATCCCACAGGCGAGGTCGCAGAGGAATCGTTGGGCAAATCCAGGTCCGGAAGATTGACACCCTCCATCACGGCGTTGAATGCAGCATCGAGGTCTTCGCCCTTTGTGCCGTCTGGAGTCGAGGCTGCGCCCGCATCGTCCGCTGGCGATGAATCATCTGTGTGATCCGCCGCGGCACCCAACGCTGCCGATGCAGCAGTCTGTTCCGAGTCGCCCGTAGTTTCCGTCGACGCAGAAGACGCGTCCCCAGAGTCTTTACTACCGTCATCACCACCGTCGTGTGATCCCGCGGCATCTCGCTGCCCCTGAGGACCCTGCTGAGGCCTTTGAGATGGCGGAACGGCAGCATTGACGGGATTTCCGTGAATGTCTCCATCCTTGGGATCACCCTTGGCACCCGTCGCGCCCAAGCCATGGCCCGTTCGCGCCTGCTCGAAGGCAGACAGCGCGTCTGTCAGCATCTGCGCTATGGCGGAATCCTGCTCCTCCACGGCCTCCTCGAGGCCAATGGAATCAATCTGCAAGGTGATCTTTTTCACCGACTCATCCGCGCCAAAACCGAGCGCTGCCAGCATGATGCCCACGCGCAGGTTGTAGTTGGCGGACATGCGCGCTCGCTCGTCTTTTTCAAGCTCGCGCCATGAACCCGTGGTGTTGTCAAAGCGCGACTGCGGCATCATCGCCATGCCCGCCGTGGTGAAGCCTATCGCCACGCGGCCGGATTTCAGGTTGGATCTAAACTCCGCATCGAAGCGGAACGGGAGGCGAAGTCTGCGAATCAGCGCCGCCATTGTCTGACGGTAGACCCACTCCGAGCCGCGCACGGCATATCCTGCCCCGGAAGCTCCCTGCGACACCGCGTTCGCAGCCGTATCAAGCGCTGTTTTGCGCGCGTACTCGGGATAGTCCGACACCTCAAGTCCATCGTCAACCTGTGGCTGAAGGTCGGGATACTCCACCCTGTCTGTCGGAAGCGCGATGAGCGCGGGATTCTCCAGCAGGGTCATATCGATGCGAGCAGCTTGAACGCTCGTCGCCTCGTCCTCCACAAGGCCCTTGCCACGACGGCGGTTACGTTCGAGAATCGAACTCACCTGCGCGAAGCGATTGAGGTTTCCCTCAATTTGCAGCGCCTTGAGCGCGGAACGATATTCAAGTCCGTTGTTCCAGGACAAGAAGAAACTCTTGGAATACGACGAGGTAAACATGTGCATCGGCTCAGCGCCATGCACCGCCTCGAGACCTGTCAACGTATCGAGCGCACCCGTCTCCTGCATGAGGTGAGAGAAGTATTCCTCCAGGCCCGACACCCGCAGTCCGTATTGCGAGGCGCGCAACACATCTGCCACCGACCGCCGAATAGCGCCGATGGGCGCCTCCTGCCGCAGCCTGCGGAAGATGTTGCCGGCGCCGTACCCCACGAGGAAGCCGGAGAGATGTGGGAGCAGATAAATGCTGAAAAAAGCGATGGCAAGTGCGTCGCGGTACTCGAGATCCGTTCGTAATTCCTTGGGCAACAGAGGACGCAGCTCAAGAAGGTCATACCGCTTGGCGCGAGATTGCCACGAAGCAAGCCAGAGTGGGCGATTGTACTCATCTTGACCCACGATGGAACCATGCAGCGACGTCGCCGAATCCGCTGAAATGGTGGATGCCGATGACAGAGCGCCAGCCGCATCCAGAGAAGTGGCCGATACACCCGCGCCGCGCGAACGAGCCGCGGAAGACGCCGGCGTCACCGGAGACGAGAGAGATTCCACCACCTGATCGGGCACGAAGCGGAATGCGGGAGTCTGATCAAAAGTGTCGGCAGAAGGATTGTCTCCCATAAACACACGACCGTGCCCATCGGCAAGCGCTATTTGCGAAAAGTGCCTCTTATCGGAGAACAGCCCCAGACTGAACCCATGTCCCTTGCTCGCTGGAAGCTGCACCCATCCGAGCGTTATTTCGCCTGGTTGCCCCGGCAGAGGAGGCAGAACGTGTCGCTTGACCATGGGATGCAGTGTGTGGGACGAAGCGGCGAGCCCTGCAAGAACTTCATTCCGCTCCTGTTCCCCAGTGCTAGTCTCGGTGTCTCTCTGAGCGCTCGAAGCATCTTTTGACTGGTGTGTGGAACTGAATGGCATATGGCAATTCTCCCAATGCAACCAGACATGAGCCAATAGAATAATTGTGTGACCTCCACCGCTCCCTCCACCGCTTCGCTCGGCCACGCGCGCCGGAAGCAGTCGCCCGCTCGCATCAGCAGGTTCTGCCACCGCCACCATCGTGGACTGCTAGCGGCTCTCATTATTCTTCTTTTCGAGGCCTTCGTTTTCAATCTCAGCTTCTGGACATCTCTGGGGGCACCAACCGCACTTGACCTTCCCGCAGGTTCCGTCAGCGTTGCCTCGGGCCTCGCACCCTCCAAAATCGCCGACGTCGTCACTGTCACAAATCCTGGAAAAAGTTATGTCACTGTAAATCTGCCGCACAACGACGCCAGTATCCCCATTACGTCCCTGCGGCTTACCCCCACCTCGGCACAGCCGGCCGATCGTACCGACAAAACAGATACGCGCTACACTGCCGCTGCCCCAGATTTCGAAAAGTGGGCCACCGTGCGCATCGATATGCAGACCGCAGGATCGCACCAATGGATCAAAGGCAACGCGCAGAGCTATTCTGCGGCAGCGCCTTCGAGCACCTACCTGCAGATACCACGGACCACGCGCGTTGCGAAGATCCGAGTATGGTTCCTCCAGCCCGAGCAATCGAGCTTTGCCTACGCTGGCCTGAGCGTCAACGTGCGGCCCGCCTTCTCTATCAACGTTTTCCGGGTCGCCATCATGGCGCTCATCGCCGCTTTCCTTCTCGGGTTTCGCCCGGGTTCGCGGCTGTACCGCACTCGTCTCGACACTGGCTCACGATCTCAGCGAGGCATTCTCACGGCATTTATCGTCGCATTTCTGGCAGTGCTCGGTGCCGTGGCGTTTTCGCAAAGTGGATATAAGCCACTGAGCGAGTGGAGCACCAACGGCGACTACACCTACGATTTCGACCAATACGCGCGCTTGGGGGACTCCCTCCTGCGAGGCCTGCCGTGGCTGGATCTTCCGGTCCCCGATGCTCTCGCTCACGCCTCCAACCCTTATTCGACACAGGTACGAGCACAGTTGCTATCCCAAGGTGTGACGCCGATTTTCTGGGATCACGCCTTCTGGAACGATCACTGGTACTGCTACTTCGGAGTGCTGCCGGCTGTAGTCTTCTATGTGCCGTTCCAGGCAATCACCTCACTGTGGATTCCGGGTGGCGCATTCCTGCCGACGACATTCGTGGTGGTGCTGCTTCTTGGGTTATTCGCTCTGACCGCAACGTTGCTGGCAGTCCGCGTCATGGTGCGCCACTTCCCCTCAACGTCACTGGGCATGGCCTTACTGAGCATTCTGGGCTTCCTCAGCGCTGCGAATCTGTTCTTCCTGGCCTTCCGCCTGAACTTTTACGCTGTGCCGATGCTGAGCTCACTCGTCCTTACGATGCTCGGTCTGTGGCTGTGGCTTGGTGCCCGTCGCGTCACCAATGGGCACAGAGCTCCGCAGGCAGCACGCGATGCAAAGCGCCACTTGCCGTCGCATATGTGGACGGTGAGCGACGGAGCGCCACAACAGCTGTTGGAGGGGAAGGGAGCCACTCCGGGCTCCGTATGGATTTCCAAGCCGCGCGTCGGCTTCGGTTTTCTCTGCATGGCAGCGAATCTGGGATGCCGCCCCACGTTCGTTCTCGCCGCATTGCTCGCGTTTGTGGTCTTTTGGCCGGAAATCCGAACCGGCCGCTTCTTCAGCTATCTCAACCCGCGAGCATGGAGGAAGCACTCGCTGCGTCCCCTGAGCTCTCTCGGCAACGACGCCGCCGCTCTGCTTCCCGCCATTGCCATCTGCCTGCCAGTACTCGCCTATAATTTCTGGCGCTTCGGCTCACTGTTGAACTTCGGCAACGACTATCAGCTCACCGTCACTGACCTCACCACTTACAAGGAACCGGTGAGCCTTGTGGCCCCGATCACGTACTACTACCTGTTCCAGCCGCTCCATCTGAGCGCACATTTCCCGTTCCTCACGCTCACGCAGACTCCGCTGAGCAGCTGGCAGCTCACAGAGCCACACGCTGGAGGCTTCTTCTGGCTGGTTCCGTTTGCGCTGCTGGGAATCGTTGCGGCATTAATGAGGTCTCGATTGCGCCACCTGCATATGTGGGGATTCGTACTCTCGCTGCTCGGTGTAGGCGCCATTGAATGCCTTTTTGACGCGTATAAGGCCGGGTTGTCATGGCGATACATGGCCGACTTCGGATGGTGTGTTGGCCTCGCCGCTGTTGCCGGCGCGTGCGCTCTGGAGGAATGGGCACGTCAGCGCGTCGAGCGATCGGCCTCAGAACGTGTGTCGCTCAGCATGGAGCCGAGAGAGTCCGAAACCTCCGCTTCAGGCACCAACGGTACACGCGCGGTGGCACTCAAGAACGTGACGGTTCACACGTCAAAAGCGGTAACGTTCGCGCGAAGCGGAGTGGCCGCGCTCGTGGGAGTGGGGCTTGTCATCGCAGCGCTGACATTCCTCATGCCTGGACGCATCGACAATCTGATGGCCAATGCCCCACAGATCTTCTTCGAAATACGCGGCTGGTTCACCGCATGGACGCAATGGGTATAAAGAAATATTCCTCGTGACGCTAGAACGCTAGAACTCTAGAGTTCGAAGCCAAGCGTCTCAGCGGCGCGAGTCGGCACCGGCTCCCACCAATATTCGCCGAGGTTGTTATCCGTGCTCAGTGAACGGATTTCTGCGTGATCAATGTAAAGCTCTCCGCTCAAGTGGTCCGTCTCGTGCTGGAAGATGCGCGCGGGCCAACCATGGAGATGCTCCGTGTGCTTAGTTCCGGCCTCATCCTGCCACGTGGCATTAATGTCAAGCCAACGCTTGCGTACCGCCTGAAAGCCAGGAACCGACAGACAGCCCTCATAGAAGCTGCGGGTCTGCTCCTCGGAGCCTGCAACAGGCTCATACGAGGGGTTGATGATGACGTGGAAGGGGAATTCCGCAATTTCACGCGGATCCATCACGTCGGAATCTGTGGATTCGTTCACTGCGGCATCAGAAGCCTCGTCTGCAGTGTCGTTATCGTAGTCATCATCAAAGTCACTATCGGGTGAAACGTGGTCTTCTACCACTGCGAAAGCAAGAGGAATGCCCACCTGGGGAGCCGCGAGTCCTACACCTGGCGCCTCCAGCATGGTAGTGCGCATCACGGAGATGAGGTGGGTCAGCGTCTTTTCACTGAGTTGGCCAGCGTATTTTTCGGACTGAGCTCGGAGAACGGGCTCGCCTGCCGCCACTATGGGAATAACACCCTCCGCACCCGCGGATTTCAGCAGACGTTCCACGCTCTTGTTGAGCTTGCGGTCCACACGCTTATTCATCGCAAACATGATGCCACTGCCCTCCTCTGGCCTTGCTTCCGCTGTCAGATTGCCAGTTCGGACGCCACGACCTTTGCAAGGCGATCGCACACCTCGTCAGCCTGGTCCTGCGTCGCTGCCTCCACCATGACGCGCACAAGCGGCTCGGTTCCAGAGGGACGCAACAGCACGCGACCCGTATTACCAAGGCTTGCCTCCTCCTTGGCCACGGCCGCCTGAACAGCGGCGTTGGTCTTGGCGGCAAGCTTGTCCACGTTCGGCACATTGATGAGCTTTTGCGGCAGCTGTGGGAAGTCATTGGCGAGCTCTTCAAGGCTCTTGCCAGAGTGCATCACTTCGGCAGCAAGTGTGAGCGCCGTCAAAGTTCCATCACCGGTTGTGGCGAATTCACGGTTGATAACATGCCCGGACTGCTCGCCGCCGATGCTGAAGTCTCCACGCAGCATTTCCTCAAGCACGTAGCGATCGCCCACTGCGGTTTCCACAGTGGTGATGCCCATGTCCTTGAGCGCCAGCTTGAGGCCCAGATTGCTCATTACGGTCACCACGAGGGTGTCATGGTTGAGCTTTCCTGCGCGCTTCTTAGCACGAGCGAGGATGCCCATGATCTGGTCGCCATTGATAAGGCGCCCCGTGGCGTCAACGGCGAGGCAGCGGTCGGCGTCACCGTCGAAAGCCACGCCCATGTCCGCCTTGGAGGCAACGACCATGGCCTGCAACTGCTCCGGATGCGTGGAACCGGCGTGATCATTGATGTTGTAGCCATCTGGCGACGCGTTGATGACATTGACGTCGGCACCAGCCTGGCGCAACACTTCGGGCGCAACCACCGACGTGGCACCGTTGGCGCAGTCGGCGACGATGCGCAGGCCCTTCAGCGGAGCTTCCTCGGTTGCGGCGGCAGTTTCCACCAAATGCTTGATGTAGAGGTTCGTGGCCGTCACAGTGTCATGCGAAATGCGGCCGACGCCCTGACCTGTGGGACGATCCCAGTCCTGGCCGAGAATCTTCTCAATCTCGTCTTCCTTGGCATCGGGAAGCTTAAAGCCGCCTCGTGCAAAGAACTTGATGCCGTTATCGGGCATGGGATTGTGGGATGCGGAGATCACCGCTCCCATCTCCACGTTAAGGACGGAAGTGAGGAAAGCGATACCCGGTGTGGGCAGAATGCCGACATCGATGACGTCAAAGCCGCCTGCGCTCATGCCGGCAGACAGTGCAGCACCAAGGAAGTCTCCGGAGACGCGCGTATCGCGACCCACGAGAGCGCGACGACGCGAACCTTCGGCACCGTGATTCTCGGAGCCAAGAACGCGAACGGCGGCCTCACCGAGGTCCAACGCCATCTTTGGCGTAAGCAGCCCGTTGGCGAGTCCTCTGACTCCATCAGTTCCAAAAAGTCGTGGCATTTTGTGTCCCTTCACTTATTCCCAAGTCTTTGAGTGTAGTTGGCCCACGCACAACAAAGCGGCCGGAGTGCGTCCTTTCACAGAACTCCTCCGGCCGCCTCACTTCTCACTGCAGCAATGCGTTGTATGCCTGAACGCGCATATTGCGCTTTGAGGTTTCGAGATTCTCGATGACCATGCGACGCAATGCGCGATCTGCATCGGCATGCGTTGTGAGCCAACGCTCACCCGCCGCCACAAGATCGGCAGGAGCCGCAAACCCCGGGTACAGTCCGTAGCCACGATTCGTGCCCACAAGCAGCACCTCCGCCATGTGGAACGACTTATTCTTCCAGATCCATTCCACCTTGTCGAAGAAGCGATCGACATAGCCTGCGTACAGCTCAGGTCTATCCGTGGAACTGAAACCGGAGGAAACGCCCTCAATCTGGGCGTTGGTGAGAGTGTCATCGTTCAACGCCGCGTTCCACGCCCATTCCTTGGCATCGGCACTGGGAATCTGCGCCTTGGCCTGATAGGCAAACTCACGGTTTTCCGTGGTGTCGCGGGCGGCGAGCTCACGGTCGATCTCTCCGTCTGCCAAAAGATCCTTATCCGCCAGTGCCACGAGAATGGACCAACGCAGGTTGTTGTCAACGTCGAGCCCATTGAGTCGCAACTGGCCGTTTAGCAGTCCGCGTGCGTGATCCTCAAAATCTGCGTCCGTGCCATAGGTCAGGTAGGCGCTCACCAACTGGAATTGCTCGTCGGAGCCGGGAGCCGCGACGGTCGCAAGATCCCAGAGGCTGCCGGCAATCACCGTGAGGACGTCAGCACGGCGGCGGTTGGCCACATAGTGCTTGGCCGCCTGCTCCACCTGCGACAGCGCGTAACGGAAGGTGGTCGATTCCTTCTCCGTGGACAGCGCCTTGAGAGACACACCGATGAACTTCTCGGCGGGGTATTCGCCGTCGCGTGTCATGTCCCACAGCGTGAGCCACGATACAGCGCGTGCGAGGGCGTCGTCGAAGGCGAACAGATGCTGCTCCAGGAATGCGAGCGAATCCGAGTCGAAGCGCAGCTTGGTGTACGTGAGATCCTCGTCGTTCACCAGAATGAATCCAGGACGTTTGCGTCCCACAATCTGGGCCACCTGCGTCAGTTCGCCGGTGACATCCAGCTCGAAGGAATCGGTGCGCACAACCTTCTTGACGCCATTGGCATCGGGCTCACCGAGATCGTAGAAACCGATCTTGAGCCTATGCGGGCGCAACACGGGATGATCTGCGGGAGCGGTCTGGCGCAAAGCGAACGCAGTGATGGTGCCGGCATCGTCCGTCTCAATCTCCGTAGAGATGGTATTGATGCCCGACTCCTCCAGCCACAGCTTGGACCAGGTAACCAAGTCGCGGCCGCTGGTCTTCTCGAGCTCCGCGAGCAAATCGGAAAGCGTTGCGTTGCCATACGAATACTTCTCAAGATAGGCGTGAATGCCCTGGAAGAACTGCTCGCGGCCCACGTACGCCACCAACTGCTTGAGAACGGAAGCACCCTTGGCGTAGGTGATGCCATCGAAGTTGACCTGAGTGTCGTTGAGATCATTGATCGGCGCAGCAATGGGATGCGTTGTGGGCAGCTGATCCTGTCCCTGGCCCCAGCTCTTCTCTCCAGAAGTGAAGGTGGCCCATGCGTCGCGCCAGTCAGTGGCCTCGGCGGAGGCGAGGGTGGACATGAACTCTGCGAAGGACTCGTTGAGCCACAGGTCGTTCCACCACTTCATGGTCACGAGGTCTCCGAACCACATGTGGGCGAGCTCGTGCAGCACCGTCACCACGCGGCGTTCGGCATAGGCGTCGGTCACCTTGGATTCGAACACATAGGTGTCTCGGATGGTGACGGCACCGATGTTCTCCATGGCACCTGCGTTGTATTCGGGAACGTAGATCTGATCATACTTGGCATAGGGGTAGGGCACTCCCCACGTTTTTGCGTAGAAGGCGAAGCCCTTCTTCGTTATGTCGAAGAGGTAGTCCACATCCTTGCTCATGGCGTCCTTGAGCGCCTGGCGGCAGTAGATGCCCATGGGGATGGTGCGCCCATCCTCGTTGGCATATTCAGTGTGCCACGAAGCGTACGGGCCCGCGATGAATGCGGTCAGGTACGACGACATGCGCGGCGTGGGTGAGAATTCCCACTTTTTGATGCCCTCAGTCACCCCATTCTCGAGCGTTCCCGGTTCCGTGGTTCCTTCGATCTCTTCAGAGGCCGAAGGCATGTTGGAAATGACGTTCCATGACTGCGGCGCCGTGACGGAGAAGGTGAAAACGCCCTTGATGTCGGGTTGGTCGAAGACCGCGTACACGCGACGGGCGTCCGGAACCTCGAACTGCGTATAAAGATACACATTGCCGTCAGAGGGATCGACGCTTCTGTGCAGTCCCTCGCCCGTATGTGAATAGGCGCATGATGCCACCACTGTGACCTCATTATGGGACTCAAGCCCCGCAAGCGTGATGCGCGAGTCCGCATACGTGGAAGCGCAGTCGAGCTTATTGCCGTTGAGCACGATGGAGTGCACCGTGGGCGCCACCAAATCGAGGAACGTCGTCGATCCTTCATGTGCGTCAAAACTGATAGTGGTGGTGGACACGAAGGTCTCTGCACCCTTGGTGAGATTCAGATGAACGCTGTAGCGCACATGGGATACCGCGTCGCGGCGCACCTGGGCTTCGTCCCTTGTCAAATTCTGTCCCGGCATAATGCCCCTTTCGACCAAAAGTTGCGCCGGCTCTCTCGAGCCGACGCAATCAGTCCTGTACTTCTTTACTACCTTGCTACTGCGCTACTTATCCGCGCAACGATCACTGCTGCGCAATATCGGCCACAACAGGCACGATCATGGGCCTGCGGTGCAGCTTGCGCGACACCCAGCCACCCAGCGTGCGCCGCATCATCTGCTGCAACTTGTGCACGTCAGTGGTGCCGCCCATCATGGCATCCTCAAGCTGTTCGATAATCTGCGACTTCACGGATTCGAACTCGGATTCGTCCTCCGCCACGGCGTTGAGGAAGATGCGCGGTCCCTTGACCACTTCGTGTTCCTCGGTGTCCACCACCACGAACGAGGATACGAAGCCCTCTTCGCCCAGAATGCGGCGCTTCTCGAGCTCGTCGTCGGTGAGCTCGCCCACCGAGTCGCCGTCCACGTAGACGTAGTTGCATGGAACGGATCCCACGATTCCGGCCTTGCCATGATAGAGATCCACAACATCGCCGTCTTCAGCGAGAACCACATTCTGCGGATCCACGCCCGTCTTTACCGCGATGAGACCATTGGCCACCAAGTGCCTGGACTCACCGTGGATAGGCATGGCGTTCTTGGGCTGCACGATGTTGTAGAAGTACAGCAGCTCTCCCTCGTCAGCGTGCCCGGACACGTGGATGGCGGCATTGTCGCGATTGACGACGCGCGCGCCCAGACGGGTCAGCTTGTTAATGATCTTGTAGACGCCGTGCTCGTTGCCCGGAATGAGGGAGCTCGCGAGAATGACGGTGTCGAATTCGCCCACGGAGATGGTGGGATGGTTGCCGTCCGCGATACGGCCGAGAGCTGCCATCGGCTCACCCTGCGATCCGGTGCACATGTAGACGATCTTGTTGTCCTGAATGTCCTTGGCCTGCTTGAGGTCCACAACCGTGTCGGCGGGGAGATGCAAGTAGCCCAGATCCGAGGCGATGCCCATGTTACGAACCATGGAACGGCCCACGAAGACCACCTTGCGCCCGTACTTATGCGCGGTGTCGACCACCTGCTGCACGCGGTGAACGTGGCTGGAGAAGCTGGCCACGATGATCTTGCGGCTTGCATCGGCGAAGGCCTTGTCGAGTGCGGGTCCGATGGACACCTCTGGCTTAACGAAGCCGGGAACCTCGGCGTTGGTGGAATCCACCATGAGGAGGTCGACGCCCTGCTCACCCAGACGCGCAAACTCGCGCAGATCGGTGATGCGGTGATCGAGCGGCAACTGATCCAGCTTCATATCGCCCGTGTCGATGATGTGGCCGGCAGGAGTCTTCACGGACACTGCGAGAGCATCGGGAATGGAGTGCGTCACTGCAACGAACTCGAGGTTGAACGGACCCATCTTGACCTTGTCATGGCCGTCCACCTGAATCATCTTCGGGTTGATGTGATGTTCCTTGCACTTGGCCTCAACGAAGGCCAGCGTGAGCTTGGATCCGATAAGTGGGATGTCCTTGCGCAGCTTCAGAAGGTACGGCACGCCGCCGATGTGATCTTCATGACCGTGAGTGAGTACAAGGCCATCGACCTTATCCAGACGATCCTTGATGTAAGAGAAATCAGGAAGAATGAGATCGACGCCCGGCTGTTCCTCCTCTGGGAACAACACGCCACAATCGATCAGCAGAATGCGGCCGTTGTATTCGACCACGTTCATGTTGCGGCCGATTTCACCGAGACCGCCGAGGGGAACAATTCTCATCGATCCCTTGCGGTACTTCGGGGGAGCTACCAAGCTTGCGTCGCGTTCAGGTGCGGCAGCAGCTGCAGGCCTGCGCGTACCGCGAGACCGTCCCCTTCCTGTTCCGGAGGATTTCCGGCTGCGGCCCTCGCCACTGCTTTTCTTGGAATGAGAGGTTTTCTGTTCATTTGCCATAGAGTTTTAGTTTTCTATTTCTCCCCTTGCGGGGGTTGCGAGAGCTGCGCTTAGTCGAGAAGTCCCGCTGCGCGCATGCCCTCTTCTGCCTTGTTGAGTTCCTTGGCTCCCGGTGCAGCGTTCGGCAGGCGCATGGCAGATCCGGGGATGTATCCCTTAATTTGCAGTGCAGCCTTCGCCATGACGGCTTGGAAACCGTCACCGTTAATGGCGTCGACGAGCGGACTCAACCGCGTGGCAAGTGCGCGCGCCTGGCGGAGATCTCCACGATCAAAGGCTGCAATGAGCTCTTGCATGGGAGAACTTGCCACGTGGGCAATCACCGAAATGACGCCGACAGCGCCGATGGAGAGGAAAGGAAGGAAAATACCGTCATCACCTGAGTACCAAGTGAGTCCGGTTGCCGCACGCTTCTTGACGGCACCGGCGAGATCGCCCGTGGCGTCTTTTACTGCCACCACATGCTCGAGCTGTGCGAGACGGCAATAGGTGGAGAGGTCAATCTTTACTCCTGTGCGCCCCGGGACGTCGTAGACGACCATGGGAACGCTCACGGATTCGTCAACTGCCGCGTAGTGCGCGGCGATGCCGTTCTGTGAGGGGCGGGAATAGTACGGAGCCACCACGAGAAGCCCGTCAGCGCCCGCGTCTTGCATGATGTTGCTCATGCGCACGGTGTGGGCGGTGTCGTTTGAACCGGATCCGGAAATCACCGGAACGTCCACGGCTTCTTTGACGGCGCGTACCAGATCCGCCTTCTCCTCGACGTGAGTCGTGGGAGATTCGCCGGTGGTGCCGTTGACGAGCAAGCCGTCGGCACCGTCGGCAACGAGATGACGAGCGAGTTTCTTTGCCGCCTCGTAATCAATGTCGCCATTGGCGGACATCGGGGTGACCATGGCCGGAATAACGCGGCCGAACGGGGCAGGATCAAGAAGATGCATATCAGACTCACTCATAGTCTTTAAGACTAGCTGTCGGCTGGGACTCGGGGAAGGCGTTGTCACCGGTTTTACTTCAGGTCGAGGAAGGCGTCCAGGCCCACGGTGAGACCGGGATGCTGGCTCACTTTGCGTGCCGCCAGAAGGACTCCGGGCATGAAGGAACTGCGCTCGAAGGAGTCCGCACGAATCACCAACTGCTCCCCCGCGTTGCCGAAGAGCGTCTCCTCATGCGCATTGAGGCCACGCAGCCGCACGGCGTGGACGTGGATGCCGTCCACCACCTGTCCGCGCGAACCGCCGTCAGTCTGCGTGCCGTCGGGAACGGAACCGAGTCCCGCCTTCTTGCGGCCCTCTGCGATGGAGTGGGCGGTGTGAATTGCGGTGCCGGACGGAGCGTCCACCTTGTCGGGATGGTGCAACTCAATGACCTCCGCAGACTCAAAATACTGTGCGGCGATGCCGGAGAAGTAATCGGCGAGAACGGCGGAGATGGCAAAGTTAGGAGCGATGAAAACGGCTTGCTTTTCGTCGCCATTTTCCTTGAGCGCCTGACGCACCTGCGCGAGCTTGTCATCGGTCCAGCCGGTAGTTCCCACCACGACGTTGACGCCCTGCTTGATGAGGGCGAGGACGTTGGTGAGCGTCACTGAGGGGACCGTGAAATCGACTGCGACGTCCGTGTTCGCTGTGGTGACCTGAGTGAGATCATCGCCCGCGTCGAGGGTCAGTCCCACTTCCATATCGGGAGCGCCGGCGACGGCCGTCACCACATTGCCTCCCATGCGTCCCTTTGCGCCGATAACAGATACCTTCATAGTGTGCTCCTTTTTTGACGTGTGAAAAGACTGCTCAACAGTCCCTTTCTCAGTACCAAGACGATGACAAGCGTGGCGAGAACCGCAGCCCACGGAATAGTAAAGCCTGCGTCCACGCCGATGCGGTCAATGAAGATGCCCGCAAGCGTGGAACCGATCGAGGAGCCCAGCGCAGAGCTGGTGCTCAGCCACGAGAGGCCCTCCGTGAGATAGATTCCGGGAACGCTGTCCTCGATAATCATATTGCAGGTGGCAAACGTCGGTGACACAAACAGACCTGTAAGGAATTGCGCCATGCAGAGTGCCACGAGATTCGAGCGCACAAAAGTGAATGAAAGGAATCCCAGAGTCAGCACCGTGAGACACAGCACATAGCGAACCCAGAGCGATCCTTTCCATTGTCGAGAACCGTAGATCAGCGCGCCCACCATAGAGCCACCGGCGAATGTCGCCATCACGACGCCCACTACGTATTCTTCTCCCGCCGCCTTCGTCATGGCCACCAGCACCACGTCGTAGGCGCTAAAGCTCATGGAGAATACCGTAAAGCTCACTATCAGCAACGCCATTCCGGGGAAGCCCAAGGCCGTACGAGTCTTGACGGCGCGCAACAGAGCGATGGGAGAACGGCGCGAATGAGTGCGATTGTGCCGCTCATCCTCCTGCTGCACCGTCTCGCCTACAACGGTCGGCGAGAATTTTTGCGGGCTGACCGCAGACACATCCACCGGCTCCATCGTCACCGCAGGAGCGGCGGCTGAACGAAGCGCGAAGAACACCACGCCACCCGCAATCAACGCCACCAACGGCACGAACAGCTGGGACACGGGATGCACCGCTGTGGCGAGGAACGTTGCAAAAACCGGGCCAATAACGTAAATCAACTCATCCACGGCGGATTCAAACGAGTAAGCAGTGCTCAACAGCTTGGGATCGTATGAGCCACCGTCCGCCTTTTTGTGCCGCAGCACCCACGTCCATCGCGTACGGACAAGCGCGCCGAAGGAAAACTGGGTGAGCCCCATGAGCACGGCAATAACGTACAGCGACCACAGCGGGAAGCGCACCAACACGGCACTCGCGAAAACAGCAAGCGTCACAGCAGCCAGAGGCAACGCCACCCGACCCACTACACGCTGACCATAGCGATCGAACAGTCGCGCAAAAACAGGAGTGGCAACGGCGGCCGATAGAACGTAGACAGCAGACAAAGTTCCCGCGCTCGTCCAGTCGCCATACAGATGGTTGATGGCGAGCACGATTCCCAGCGAGATCATCGACATCGGCAGGCGCGCGAGCGCTGCCGAGAAGCTGAAAGCCTTCGAACCGGGAACCTTGAAAATTTGAGTGTACGGACTTTTGTGCGTAGTCGATGGAGCACTCATACGCGCACACCCCAGCCATCCTTGGAGTTCTTCTCGCCCTCCCTGTGCTCACTTTTCGTGAAGCTCTTCCGCGACGTTGACCACGTGGGAGACGCCTTATACGCAAGATTCTCGTACGCGGATCCGGCATAGATGAACTTGTCGTACGTTCCACCTTCGAGCGCTGGCGCACCGAGATGCGTCGCCACTCGTCGCATGCCGCGATGGTCGTAATAGCCGTAATTACACGCGGAATCGGTATACAGATAATAGGAATCAGCGCCGGAATCGAGCAGATGCGTCAGGAACTCATCGAATAAAAGCGAACCAACGTGATGCCCGCGCGCCTGAGGCGCCATGATGAACAGGAGAATCTCGGCGTCGCTGTGTTCATCCGTTGCATGTGCGAGGCGTTCCACATCGGCACGGTCCTCTCTCAAATACTGCTCGATGTGCGGGCCATCCGGAGCTTTTGCAATGGCGGCATACGACTGCTCGAAATCAGCAGTGCTCACCAAACCCAAAGTCGATTCGCCCTTGACTCGCGCCATCAAGACGCCACACACCGCACCATCAAGTACCGCCACCCGCGCATACGTTGCCTCAGAAGCGAGATGGGCTGTGTCATTGATTCCCACTAAGTTCGACGCCTCATGGCTTCCCGCCATCTCGTCGCCAAACCACATACGTCGTGACATCTCAGCGATTTCGGGAAGATCATCGGTCTGCCCTTGTCGTAAAGTCACCGCCGAGCTCGCGTCCATCTGCACTGCAACGTCCCTTCCTCATCCATCGTGATAGCCCTCACAGCCTATCAGCCGGGTGGAGACCATTACGCTGAGGCCACTCGTGTCACAACGGACCGTGTTCACGCACTTTCAGACAGATGCTGCAACAGCGCGGAATCCCGCGTCAGATGGTCCAGAATCGCACGTTCATCTTGAGTGATGTCTGCGTAGATGATTCGATCTGACGGCTTCTCCTGATTGATGTAGTAGAGACACGCGTCAATGGATTCCAACGGTTCCTCGAGATTGCGCGACAAAGCGAGCCGGTAGAGATCCAGCTGCAGTTGCGCGTGCTCGACGTCCTCCTCGGAGGAGGGCTTGCGGCCCGTCTTCCAGTCGACGATGGTGTAGCGCACGCGCTCTGTGTCAGCGGTGTCGTTGCGATATCCTCCTCTAAACACAGCGTCCATTTTGGCCACCACGCGCAGGCCAAAGATATCGATAACATACGCTTCCTCGAGACCTTCCACTGGCCGGTTCACCCACTCAGAGTCGGCGAGACGATGCTGCCACGTGAGTAGCTTCGCGGTCTCGGGTTCGGCATCGACGCCATCTCCGGCGGCATACTCAGGAGTGGAGGAATCCTCGTCGAGCAGTTCCTGTGCCCACGAGTGGAAACGCGTTCCCAAATCCGCAGCAAAGTTCGGTGGCTGCGGAACCGGACGCAAGATTCCCACGAGTTCCTTACGTTCCCCAGAGCTTCCAGCACCAGTCCCATCGCCGAAGGACGCAAGGCGCTGCATTTGCGTTGCGCCCAGAGAAAGCCGTGGTAGCACTCGCTCCACACGAGCGCGCAACTGCGCCATTTCTGGATCTTCCTCGGTCTTGGCATCGGGCTTCCCCTCCGATGTCAATGGCTTGTCGGCAGTGCCAACAGCCTCCGATATCGGATGGTGTGTGTCGGGAACTAGGAGCGCCGCACGCTCGAGAAGGCTTCCTTTTGCCACCTCACGCGATTCGGATGACGCCCCCTCTCCCGACGTATCATCCAGGGCAATGGTGGCGTGCAGGGCCGCCGATACTGCCCAACCCGATTTCTTCAGAGCGGTGCGTGATACTTCGTTGAGTTCCAATGGCCATGACCCCACAACACTGCTCTTGCCGACTTCTGCGTCCAAGGTGGCATTCGTCGTCGGCGCAATCGACGTGGTGAGAATCTTTGCCAGATCCCCGGCATCATCGCCGCTCACGGCACCCCTCATCTGGCGTCGCAAGCCCTCTGCATCTTTCAGGGTTTCCGGATCCTCGCCCCACCTCAGCGAGGAATCCTCTCCACCGTCGTTTTGTCCCGCCACAAAATCAAAGGCATCATTCCAGAACACACCTGCCGCAGCCGGGTCTAGATCCGTACGCAGCGCACTGCCATTGGAGGCATCATAGCGAGGGTGCCCGGCGAATGTCAGCAACACCGCGTTTTTGCTGCGAGTGGTCGCCACATAGGCCAGCCGACGCTCGTCGGCGTGTCCACGCGAACCATACTCCTCTCGCAACGAGAGGAAATCATGCGACAGCCCGATCTCCTGCTGCTCGGCATCCGTCTCATATACCTCGGCATCCACGGTTTCGGGAGAATCTAGAATGCTCAGCGAGCCAATGGGATCCCCGGGAACAGCCGTGTGTGGGAAACGCGGCAGGATGGCAGCGTCGGAGCGCATGGGTGCCGGAACAGCGAAAGGCTCCTCGATCCACGTGGAAGAGATTGCCGTGTAATAACCGTTCTCCACGGAGGTTACCTTCACGGATGACGACGAGGGGAAGACATTCTTCGTCATGCCTGCAACGGCAACAGCTCTCCATCCCAAGCCCTTCGCCTGATGAATAGTCATGAGCACTACGTCGGCGCGGTGCCCAGAGCTCATCGCAGGTTCCTCAGGATCCTTCTCAAGGGCCTCGATCCACTTCACGAAGCCACGCAGACTGGGCGACATACCCGCCGGCAACTCGGCAGAATATGTGTCCACCAGCTGCGCAATCGCATCGATGCCGGTGCTCACCTGGGCCCTGCTCACGCCTACGGCATCGGAACCACGAATACCCGCTGCCAAAGCATTGCCCACCACAAGGTCCACATCAAGCCCAAGCGCCTCCACCGCAGTGCGCAGAGCGCGTCCAACGCCAGCATTTGCAACGGTCTCCACCGCCCGCAGTATCTGAGACAACGCAAGAATCGCATCACAAGCAGACTGCGGCAGATTCATGCGCGTTATTAGCGTTTCCACGGCGTCATCCATGACGAGGTCCACAAGGCTTACGAGGTTGGGAACCACGTCACGGTGATCGTGTACCAGCGCGCGCCGTGCCTCCTCGTTCTCAGTACCGGTCCCGAACCCGGCCTGGCGCAGCGCGGCATACTGCTGTTCCATGTTGAGATGTTCGGCGAGGCGAGCGAGCAGACGAAGCTGGGACCCCGTCAGACCGAAGCGAGGCGACGCCAACAGGCGCACAACGGCTCCCGCGTCCGTGTGATCCGTTACCGCGTCGAGCACTGAAAAGAGGTCCTGAATTTCAGGTTTGTGCATGAGATCGGAGAATCCAACGACTTCATAGCTCAGCCCCTGCGCTTCCAAGGCCTGAGCATATTGCGCCATGTGTGATTTCGATCGCACGAGCACTGCCACGGGAGTATCGGCGTCGGCCGCGTACCGATCGCTGTACTTTTTTGCGAAGGCAGCGATGGCGGTGGCCTCCTGAGTGCGCGAGGAGTATCCCGCTACAGCGACAGTCCCCTGCGCGGCAGGATGAGCCGGAGTGTCCAGCACGTTGAGCTTGCCGACGTCCACTTCGCTCACCTGAGAGCTGGACGCGGTCCCCTTGCGACTGAGATACTCCTTCTGCCGTAGCGGAACAGTGAGCGCGTTGGCAAGATCGAGCACCTTCTGCGGATTGCGCACCGAAAACGTCAATGGGCTTGGTGGCACGTCATCGAGACCGAAGTCATGCCGGAAGAGCGCGAAGGCTCCCGGACTGGCGCCACGCCACGAGTAGATGGATTGGAAGGGGTCGCCCACAGCCGTCACGGCGGACCGAGAAGCTGCCGACGCGGTCTCCCCTGCCGTCGTTCTTTCCGGATGGAAAAGTCGTGCGATGAGCTTGGCCTGCGTGGTGGAGGTGTCTTGGTATTCATCGAGGAACACGTGGGTGTAATGGCGTCGATATTCCTCGCCTATGGAGGGGAAACGAACAAGCAGTTGAAGCGCATAGACTACAAAATCGGCAAATTCCGCAAAGTGATTCTCCCGCTTGCGCTCGTTATAGATTTTGGCGAGGCGCAGCAGGCGACGCCGCTGCACTGCTACCTCTAGGAGGTGGTGGGTTCGGTAGAGCGCACGCACATGATTCTTCGCCGTAATTTCCGGCTCTCTTTTTTCCGGCTTTCGCGCGCGTGATTTGATACTCGGATTTTTGGGGTAGCTAAAAGTCTCTGCTGCTGCGGGGTCGTCTGCCACACCCGCCGCAACGATATCGCGAGCTCTCGCAATGAAGGCGTCATTCCACTCCTGCGCAGAGGCAAGCGCGGCATCGAAACTGAGGCGATGTTCGTCAATCATGTAGCTAAGGCACTCGTCGGAGATTTGCAGAATGCCGTACACCAACTTGTCAAAGCGACTCGTGGGCTCACCGTCACTGGCATCGTCACCGTCACCGTCGCCCTCGGCATCGTCGGCATCACTGTCGCGGTCGCCAGTGTCGACGTAGGCACCACCATCATCGGTGCCTTCCGCGTCGCTTTCGTCAGAGAAAAGCTCCGCCATGGACTCCGATACCACTGAGCTGGCGAGTTCGTAGCGACCGGCGTCGCTCAGAGGCATTATCGACTGATCGATACCGATGAGCAGGCCATAGTGGCGCACAATCTGTTGGAAAAAAGCGTCATACGTCATGACTTCGGGTCGCATGGTAAGCGACTCTACGCGGCTGATGCCACGTGCACCGCCATCGTTGCCGTTGCCACCGTCACCATCGTTGCCGAGACCGTTCAGTTCACGACTTACACGCTCAATGACGCGACTCCCCAGCTCCTGCGCCGCCTTGTTCGTGAAGGTGAGACCGAGAATCGAGCTAGCGGCCACTCGTTTGCTGGGATCCTTGGCGCTCATCAAGGCGATGATGCGCTCCGTCATGGTGAAAGTTTTTCCCGACCCCGCACCTGCCACCACGAGTTCATCGATGGCTGGATCGGCCCAAATGACAGCATTCTGCTCGGGAGTTGTCGTCACGGCGGTCACCGTAGAGCCAGACTCAGTCTGTTCAGCGGCGTTCTTCTTCTCTGGGATCATCGTGCCACTCCCCCTTGCTCACCACTTCTGGAATCAGTGTGTGGAACCGTTGCGCCATAAATACTTCCCGATTCCTCGGGCCACGCCGGGCAAATGCTCTTGAAAGCGCAGAAAGTGCATGTGGCGCCACGCTTGGGAACAAATCGATCTGCTTGCCGGTAACCGGCGGCGTAGAAGATTCTCGAAATCATGGTGAGGCACCACATAAGTGTCTCGTTACCGTGCGCGGCAACCTCCAGCCTGTCGAAGGCTTCGAATGCCGCTGCATAGGTAGCGGTGTCAGAAAAAATGCTACTCAACTGCGGAACGCCCGGACGCGGGGTGAAACGCACGTTAAACGCACTCCCGGACTCAAATAACGCGGGTTGATAGGATCCTTCGACAGCACCGCCATACGAAGGAGAGGGCACAGAACTGGCCTCCACATCGAAAAGCACAGATCGCTCCACGCGCGCGCTCTGAGATCTGTCGGGCGTAAACATGAGGCCAAGCTGATAACACACGAGCTGGAGATCAGCGAAGATGGCAGGTCCCCGGTGCCGGTTGCCGGTCTTGTAATCCACCACCGTCAAGGTCTTCTCTCCCTTGCGATTGCGATGCTCCAGACGGTCAATACGCCCGCTGAGGGTAATGACCGCACGCTCGGAAAAGTCGGCGTCGAAGCCGTCAGCGAGCGCAGTCAGGGCAGCGGCCACCTCAGATGCCAGTGCATGGTCATTGCTCTGCCCCTCCTCGGATCCCTCCGAATCGCGATCGAGAGCGACGGCCACCATCGGCACGATATCCCTCAAGCTGAAGGTGGCAGTGAACGGCTTCTCCGATTCCACGCCTTCGAGAGCGCCAGCAGGAGGCAGCTCATTCTTTGCCGGTTTCTTGGCCTGCGTGTCGATTCCGTAGAAGGGGCTGCGGCTCTCCACGAAATAGGTCGCTATGGTTTTCAGAACTGACTCGGCCTTGCGATCCTGTTGTGCCACGGCGTACCGGTCTTCCGGAGTACTCGGAAGGTTCTGACGGTCACGCAACTCGTGAAAATACGAGACCATATGCTCTGTCAATGCGTCGACGTCCGCAGTGCGATCGAGACCCGATTGCGTGGCCTCCTCAGCGCAGCCATGAATGAGCGTCCCAAAACTGGTGGCGACGTTGCCGGAACGCGGGCCATTGTATTTATTTTCCATCGCCCACTTCAGCGGGCACCGCCAGATGCTGTCCACGCTGGAGGGAGAGAGCATGACGGGTATGGCGTCCGCTCTCCCTTCCGCGGCACCCGCGTCGTTGCCAGGTTCCTCCGCACTTTTTGTGTCAGCGCCATCATCGGCGACGATGGCCGCAAATCCCCATTCGCTCGGATCCGCTCCGGGCACGCCACGCTGTGACAAATACGCCAAAGCCTCTGCGGCATCCAGGACGTCAGGCGGCAGATTCTTAACATCGGCATCTTCGGAGCCATCGTTGTTCTGGTTGTTTTCGGAAGGCTGCGCAAAGTAACATGCAAGCCGCGCACGGGAAAGGCTCACCAATCCCCGGGGAGACATATCAAGGCCGCCGCGTGCTTCCTGAACCGACTCAGTCTCTGCCACCGAATCTTCTGAAAGCCCCTCCCCACCCACGCGAGTGAACACAGCAGCATCGCCGATCGTCGTTGTCGAGAAAATCTCTGGAAGAAACGCCGCCAGGAACTCGGAGGGAACCATGGTGTCTGACGCGACCGCGCTCACACTTACGTGTGTCCCAGCGCGTGTAAGCGCCACGAGAAAGCTCTTCATCTCCGAATACAAGGTGGCAAGCCGGGTGCGGCGTGCATCCATGCTGACATCGGCGCTGTCATCAGCCACTCCCCGCATCCGCGTCAAGCGCGAGCGCACCACCACGTCCGCTAGTATCTCAGCTCCAAAAAGCGTGTTACGAGGTGTGAGATTGGGCCACAAATCCTGCTGTAGAGAAGGTATCCACACATACTCCCACTGCGAGCCCGATGCTCCCGCAGGGCTCGCCACGGTAACGGCATCCTCTTCTGGGGCAACCTTCGCCAACGAATCGGCTTCGATTTCCAGGTGTGAAATTCGGTCGATAAAGTCAGTAACCGTTTCGCTGTCACTTGCCGCCGAGGCGTGTGTGAACAGTCTGATGACCGTGTCGAGCAACCGATTTGCCGCACGTCCCTGTGCGTCGTTGGACAACGCTCGCGTCTGCCATACCTCTGCCACATCACAGGCATCCCACACGTTCCACAACGTTTCATAGACGTCGCCGTGAGGCGTCGAGTCTGCAGAGGAACCCTCGGAACGCGCGTTCCTCTGAGACTCACACGCTCTCGACGCGCGCTCCACAGCATCTCCCACCCGCGCAATGGCAGCAAGATCGGCATTGCCGACACGTTTCTGCGACCGGTATCCACGCGACAGAATCGAGTCGAGCATGCGGACAAGACCTCGACGCGCACTCTTCTCCCCCAACATGAGCACAGCACACAATCCGCGAACACCGAGGGGTGTCGTTACTCGTCCCTCTTCCACGTCGCCATGCAGAGTGTTCCACGACGCACGCAGCTGAGCAAAACTGCGCACATCTACGAGATCGGCATTCTCATCGTCGTCATCGCTTTGCGTTGCGGTCGACGCTATTCCCTCGAGGACGGCGAGGGACGCCAACCCCGCCATGATGCGTTGCAACCGCAATGGCCGATCGATACCTTCGGCCGTCGGCACAACGAAAAGAGGCGACTCTGCCACACGCTTCAGGTACTCCATCAGATCATTCTCGTCGGGCTGCGTCAGTGGTCGATCCTCAATGGTGCGGGCAATGGCAACCATGCGCATCAGAGCAAGCAATCCCTGAACAACGCTCTCTTCCTTCAACGGCCGCGACACCGACGAATACGACACAGGAATGCCCTCTGCATCAAAACGCTTGCCAATCGTCTGCAACGTTGCATTGTCATGAGCGATGACGCCGAAATCTCGCCATGCCGCGCCCTCACGCAACCGTGTGCTTTTTACCTGCCACACAAGATCGTCAAGCTCCTCCGCACCGCTGCGAAAAAGGCGGCCCTGCAAACTTGCGTCAGGAGTGATGCCGTGCGCACACCGCTCGGCTGTCCCTCCCGTGACTTCCGCCGGTTCCGCGGCCGCTCTGGGGGCCGGTAATTTCCCAGGACGCTGTGGAATCGGAACGCTCGTCACCATGACCGAACCGATGGCCTGAGACACCCGTGACACCACGTTCGTTCGGTAATCCGGACGCGTCATGCGATGAGGAAGCTGCGTCTGACGCGCATTCATGCCCTTCGGTGCCGTCTCGAGTTCGGACAGCACCTCGGGATAAGCACCGCGGAAAGTTTGCACCGATTCATCGTTATTGCGCGCCATCAACAGTGAGGTTCCATGCGCCGCCAGAGTCTCCAGGAAGGAGAAGCCTGCGAGCGTGAGTTCCTGAGCGTCATCCACGATGACGAGCTCCGGCAGGCTGTTCCCCGCGTTCTCCTCGCGCGCTATCCGAGCCGCAGAGTCCTCGGCCGCCACAAGCACGAAGGCATTGTCAACGCGGAATTCTTCCGGGTAGTGCGTCCTCACTTTCTCTGCGTACTCTGCGCGTAACGCCACGGCAAGGTTCCACTCCACGCGACGACGGGAATCGAGCGGCAGGGAGTCCTCGATGGCACTCAATTCGTCAGAAGCGTCAATGTGAAAATGGAGCTCACTCAGACGCGCGAACATGTCTCTCAGTTGATCCGCGAAGGACGGGGTCATCATTTGCTCAAAGATTGAGGCCGTTGTGTGAGCGGCAACAACGCGTTCTACCGAAGAACCCCCGATCTGCGAACTTCTTTCCCTCAGGTCCTCGTCGCGAACGGAGAAGTATTTTTTCAGCAGAGCGCACGTCTCGCATGTCGCATCGTCTCCGGATCGCACATGATCACGATGCGTTTCGAGGACGGAGCGAATGAGCTGGTCTTGCTCCGCACCATCGAGAAGTTTGGGAGACGTGAGGCCGCGCGCTTGACGGTCCTTTTTCAAGATATCGAAAGCGAGCGCAACAAGTGTTTTTACAGGTCGGCTGACGACGCTGTTGCCGACGGCGGTCACAGACTTGTTGCTGAGCGAGTCGGCTGTACGGCGATGGGACACGATGAGAAAACTCGCCCCCGCGCGCACTCGCCCTGCATTTGCGGGCGACACAAAAGTGTCGTAGCACAGAGTCGTTTTGCCGCTCCTGGGCGATCCGGCAACGCTGAGGACGCGTGTTGGAGTACCGCTTACCGTCGTGAGACGTCCCGCAAGCAAGTCGTCGATCTGGCCACGCACTTCGTCGGTATCGCCACCAGTTGCGCGCGCCTCTGCATTCTCATTCCCCGTGTCCAAAGCCATTCTTCGATTCTAATGTTTGGGAGGCACAGCTTCAGAGGAAGCACCGGGATCTGCAAGTATCAGGTTTCTCTCAGGTTCTTCCATTATTTTCCAGAAAATAAACACAGTGGCTAAAAGAGCCTTGCTGGCACACCTGCGATGGAGCACCTGATGACGACACGACCCACCACTCTCATCATTCCTCTCGAGCAACTTCTCGACGAAGAAGACGTCTCCTCCGTCTCCGAGCATGGGGGAAAACATCGTCGTGCAGACTCAGGCCGCGCAGACACGACTTCACTCTTGCGCAAGCGTGCCCTTGGATACTGCGCCACCGTGGCGATTACTGTCGCTTTCATCTGGCATCTGCTTTTCGGCGCACCCCTCCTTGCTGCAGCAGGAACGGAAGCAATGGACTCCGCCAAGGGAATTGCCACAGTTCCGAGCACCTCTGAGATGCCCAGCCAGGAAGACTCCCCCGCACACAACAATTCACACGCCGTCAAGACGGATCTGAGCGTGGGACA
This sequence comes from Bifidobacteriaceae bacterium, assembly GCA_022651005.1. Taxonomy (GTDB): domain Bacteria; phylum Actinomycetota; class Actinomycetes; order Actinomycetales; family Bifidobacteriaceae; genus JALCQC01. Next base: position 8,034 of record JALCQD010000002.1, on the reverse strand, counting down.
CTGGCGCGTCGGCACCGACATTCCCCCCGGACGCTACGTCATATCAGCAGTGCGCGGAACCGGCAATACCTCTTCCGTCAAGCGCGACGGAAGACGCGGCATCAACGAAATCTTCTCCGCTCATCTCACCACGGGTCTGCGCGTGGGAACAGTGACCACCGACCTGGAAGACAACGAAATCATCACTATCGAGCGCCTGGGGACCGTGTCCTTCGTCCCTGCCGTGTCTGAAATGAGAACCACCATATCAAGCGGCACATGGATCGTGGGGATCGATGTTCCCGCAGGCACTTTCTCCCTCTCTGCCACACGCGCCGGGGAACAAGGAACCGTGTCGATTCTCACGGGCGAAGCGGTGACGCACAACGAGATTCTCGGTACGATCCACGGCGTCGGCCACACCTCGATGCCTCTCACGCTGACGGACGGCCAGATTCTTTCGATCCACGGGCTCAACCGCGTGGAGTTGCACGAGAGGAACTGAGCGGGGGATTTCCACCGCGTCGTAGCGTTCCTCAAAATATCAAAAAGGTCTTGAGCCATTCGACTCAAGACCTTTATCCGCGGAGCGAGAGGGATTCGAACCCTCGAAGGAATTACTTCCTTAACACCTTAGCAGGGTGCCCCTTTCGGCCACTCAGGCATCACTCCACAGCCATCCTTCCGGACAACACCGAATTACTATACCATCTACGCGGGATTTCGGTCGCCGGAGAATGTCACGATCACGGCCACAATCACCATGGCGATCCCCACCAGCTCCCATATCGTCGGGATCTCCCCAAAAGCGAGGCCTACCACCACCGCAACAGCGGGATTGATTGACTGCATCACCGAGAACGCTCCGGACGACAATCGCGGCATAATCAGCTGATCCATCACGTACGGCAGGAAGGATCCCAACATCGACACGCACAGCAGCAACGCCACAAGCTTCAAGGCACCAACGGGGCCAAGGCTCCATGAGGCACCAGCGCGAGGCCAGATCACCGCGCGAACGGCAGGAACGCCCAGCACAAGCGACTGAACAACAAAGCCGATTCCCATAGCAACAGCCAGGGAATCAATCGAGCGCCCACTGAACGAAATTTTCCTTCCCGCAACGATGTAGGTTCCCCACATGCTGGCGGAGCACAGAATTGCAATGAAGCCCACCAAGAAGTTCCCGGACGACGGGCCGGCGAAGGAGATGCCAGCGAGCAAAATCACGCCGAGGGCGGCGAGCGAGATGCCCACCCGTTCGTGCCAATCCCTGCCAGTGACCACCGCCACCGTCAGAGGCCCCAAAAACTCGATGGAGACGGCAACGCCCATGTCCATGTTGTCAACGGCGATATAGAACACTGTGCTCATCGCTGTGATAGCCAAGCCGAGGATCACGATTGTCATCCAGGCATGTATGCCTTTCTTATTCCATGCCCGTCCAGAGGTTCCTTCGGGACCTTCAGCGCTCTCTCGCAGCCGAGGGAACTGTTCGCGCACAGCTTTTCTCCATGGGCGTCTCCACGCCAGCAGGGCCAACGCAAGGAATCCCACGCGATACCACGCTGCGTACATGGGCTCAATTTCGGAAAAGGCATCCTTGACCAGTCCGGTCGCCACGTAGAGCGAAACGCTTTGGATCACCACCAAGATCCACGCGGGTGTTGCGTTCATTGCCCGCACTATCGCTTGCTTCACTCCTCCACGCTACCGCAGCCCGCGAAGGGGCACACGCGTTCTCCGCCAGCTAAGCCGTCTGCCCGCAGCCCCCGTTACCATGGCCTCATGAGCACATCACCCCGTTCCCAGGCAGTCAAGCGTGACTGGGGCCACGACGAAACGGGCTGCACCGTGCTTCATATCGACATGGACGCCTTCTATGCCTCTTGTGAGATCGCGCGCCATCCCGAATTGAAGGGGAAACCGGTCATCATAGGCACCGGGAATCGTGCCGTGGTTTCCGCCGCCAGCTACGAGGCCCGCGCCTATGGCATCAACTCTGCCATGGCAGTGGCAACTGCCCGCCGCAAGTGCCCTCAGGGAATCTACCTGCCAGTGGACATGGCGTATTACCGTGCCACATCACGCAAGATCTTTGCGCTCATCGCCACTGTCACCGACCAAATTGAGCAGGTGTCAGTGGACGAGGCCTACGTCAACGTCGCCTCCGCGCTTCTGCTGTGGCATGAGCCCACGGCCATTGCGCGCTGGATTCGTGCCACGGTGCACGACCGTTTCAACGTCACCTGCTCGGTGGGAATCGCCACCAACAAACTCATCGCCAAGCTTGCCTCCACCAACGCCAAGCCCGACGGTATGCTGCTCGTGCCCGCCTCCCGCAATGCCGAATTCATCCAGATGCTGCCGCTGCGCTCTCTTCCTGGAGTAGGACCCGCTTCCGCCGAGCGCTTTCGACGCTGGGGAGTGGAAACGGTGGCACAGTTGGCGGATTTGAGCGAAAGCGAACTCGTGCAGATCACAGGATCCAAGATTCACGCGCACGACTTGCTGCTCGCTGCTCAGGGCAGGGATGAACGGAAGGTCACGCCTCACACGCCGGAGAAGTCCATCGGCGCGGAACGCACCTTCATGGCAGACACCACAGATGTTCAGACCGTATCGAATCTTCTGCGACGCAGCAGCGAAGAGGTGGCGGCGAGCTTGCGCACACGGGGACTCGTGGCGCGGACCGTCACCACGAAGCTGCGTTTTGACGATCTCAGTTACGCTACCAAGGCGCTGACGCTTACAGAACCGTTGGATTCAGCGGCCGTGATCTTTCCCACCGCGCGAAAGCTTTTGTTCGCGATGCTGCACATGGCTCCCGACGTCACGGAGCTCCCGAGGGCAGTGCGGCTCGCTGGAGTGAGTACGTCTGGATTATCACCATCCAAGACCACGGCGCTCCAGCCTGCGCTCGATTTCGATGTGAACGATGAGGCCCCGGCACTGACTGCTACTCCTGATAACGGTACGGCATCTGCTGACACGGTACGCCGCCGCCAAGAGGGTTCCGCTAAAGGCTCTCGCACAGGTAGTACTCGTGCCACTACCACCGCAGATCTCGAACGGCTGCGCACCGCTGAAAAAACGTTGGATTCAATCCGCACCCGGTATGGAAAGGGCTCCATACACCTCGGTCTGGGTTAGACGTTTGAAAATCTCAGGCGAGTTGGCGTAAACGCTCTGCGGTTTCAGCAATCTGAGCGTCGGACGCTGTGGAGGAGAAACGCAGATAGCCCTTGTCCCCGTAGAACTCGCCAGGACTGGCAATAATTCCCACGCGCGCCAAGGCAGCGATATCTTCCCAGCAGTCGCCGGACTTCGCCTTCACCCACACGTAGAGCGCCCCCTGAGGCATGGCGGCATCGTATCCTGCTGCCTGCAAGCCCTCGACGAGCGTGTGAAGCCGCGCGTCATACCGACGATGTTGCAGTGCAGTTGCGGCCGTGTCTCGCAGCCCCGCGGCCATGGCGGCCTGTACTGGTCCGGGAATGATGAGGCCTATTTGCTTGCGGAAAACCTGCATTTTCGAGAGAATCTCGGAGTCACCGGCGATGAACGCAGTGCGATACCCCGCCATGTTTGACTGCTTGCTGAGCGAGTACAGGCAGAGAATGCCCTCCGCCGAGCCGCCGCACACCTCTGGATCGAGGATGCCAGGAGCGGCGGTAAAGGAACCATTCACTCCGCCGTCCCAGTGCATGAGCGCATAGCATTCGTCCGACACCACAACGGCGCCAATGCGACGGGCAGCGGCAACAATTGCCGCCAGCTGGCGTGCGCTCAGAGTCTCGCCGGTGGGATTACTGGGGGAATTGACCCAGACCATGCCCACGTTGTCGAGGTGCTCCCAGGTGCTCGGATCGGTCACATTCGTCTTAACGATCGTGCCGCCCGCGAGTTGGGTGCCAATCTCGTACGTGGGATAGGACACTTCCGGTTGAACCACGCGTGCGCCAGGTGCCAGTTGCAGCAGCGACGCCATGAGCGCCACCGCTTCCTTGGATCCCACACTGGGAATCACTGAGGCCCGTATGGCAGCGAGATCCGTTCCACGAACGTCCCGGAACCATTCAGAGATGGCCTCCTGAAGATCAGGCGTTCCCACAGTCGTGGGATAACCATATGCATTGGGGGCGTCCGCAGCAGCAGAGAGCGCCGTCTGCACGGACTCAGGGACGTCATCGACGGGAGAGCCAACGGAAAGATCAATCATGCCCCCGGGAGCCGCAGCAGCCGTCTTCTTGGCGCCTGTGAGACGCTCCCAGCGGTAGGGAGTCGAAAAGTCGTTAAAAGACACGGAGAGACTTATTCTCAGTCTTCTTTTGCGGGAACTTCGGTGATGCGTGGATGATCATGGTCGATCTGCCCGAAGGCCTGCGCGCCACCCTGGTCTCCCACCTCGGCGAAGTACTCGGTGGCCACATCTTTGTACCATGCCCATTCCTCGGGCAGGTCATCCTCATAAAAGATTGCCTCGACGGGGCATGCCGGCTCGCATGCTCCGCAATCCACGCATTCGTTGGGATTGATGTACAAGGTGCGCTGACCCTCGTAGATGCAGTCGACGGGGCACTCATCCACACATGCCTTGTCCTTGACATCGATGCACGGCTCTGCAATCACATACGCCATGATGGATCCTTCCGCTTACTCGTAAAGTACTTTTCTTAGACTACCGAGCCGCCCCGATAGCACCAAAGCAATCGTGTCGAAATGGATTATTTGTCCGACTCTGCGGAGATGGGTGCCCCGGCCTTGGTGTCCATTCCCTTTTCGGAGCCCTCCGGAGCGAGATCCGGCATGAGACCACCGTTCTTTTGCAGCAGGGAGTGCTTGTAGGAATACCCAAAGTAGATGATGAAGCCCACCACCAGCCACACGAGGAATCTCACCCATGTGAGTAGGGAAAGGTTAATCATGAGCCACAGGCATGCCAAGGCTGTGAGGATTGGAATCACAGGGCTTCCTGGCACCTTGATGGTGCGTTCCAGGTCAGGGCGGGAATGACGCAGAATCGGGATGCTGATTGCCACCAGCATGAAGGCGGACAGGGTGCCGATGTTGACCATGTCGGACAACACAGTCACGTCGAAAGTGGACGCCATGATGGCCACCACAATGCTGCCAGCGATCTGCAGTCGAGCGGGAATACCGCGCTTGGAAGTCTTGGACAGAGAACGTGGCAGCAGGCCATCGCGACTCATGGCGAAGATGATGCGCGTAAGGCCCAGCAGCAGCACCATCACCACCGTTGTGAGTCCGATGACGATGCCCAGAGCGATGACTTTGGCGGCCCACGTGGCGCCCACCAGCTCGAAGGCGGTGGTGAGAGAGGGGTCCTTCACCGCTGCCAGCTGCTTGTAGGAGACCATGCCGGTGGTGACGATGGCGACGAGGATGTAGAGGATTGTCACCATGATCACGCCGAGAGTGATGCCACGCGGAACTGTCTTCTTGGGATCAACGGCTTCTTCTGAGGCCGTTGCCACAACGTCAAAGCCGATGAAAGCGAAGAACACGAGGGCCGCACCGGAGATGATGCCGGAGACGCCGTAGATGGAAGGAGCCTGCCCTGTGACCCATTGGAACAGCGGCTGGAACCATACACCGGATTCACCCGGATTTGTGGCGACTGACGACGCCGGCTGACTCGGCGGAATGAACGGTGTGAAGTTCGACGCCTTGATGAAGAAGAAGCCCGCCACCACGATGAAGAGCACGATGACGATTTTGATGATGGCAAGCACGTTGTTGACGTGCGAACCAATCTCGGTTCCCATCACCAGCAGAATGGTGAAGAAGGCAATGACGATAATCGGCGCAAAATCGACTGTCACTGAGCCGATCTTCACTGAGGTAGTGACGTTCGCGCCAAAGAGTCGCAAGAAGTCATTGACGTAGACGCTCCAGTATTTGGAGATGACCGAGCCCGCCATGAGCATCTCCAGGATCATGTCCCACCCAATGATCCAGGCGATCAGTTCGCCCATCGTGGAGTAGGTAAAGGTGTAGGCAGAGCCCGCGACCGGTGCCACGGAGGAGAGTTCGGCATAGCACAACGCCGCGCAGCCGCACACCACTGCGGCTATGAGGAAGCTGATGATTGCAGCAGGCCCTGCATGGAACGCCACGGCCTGCGCACCCACTGAGAAGATTCCTGCTCCTACCGCCACCGCCACACCCATGAAAGCAAGGTCACGCGTGTGAAGCGTGCGCTTCAGGGAATGTCCGGCCTCCTTGGATTCTGCCAACGAATGCTCGATGGTCTTCTTACGAAGAACGTGCATGAAAATCCTCCTCGCCTGGCAACTTCGCCAAGCATGCAAAACAAATGCTAGTCATTCTGTGCCACAGTGCGCACTCATATTAGGACAACCCGAGAAACACCGGCTCTGGTATTAATCGGATTCCGAAAGCGCTCTCCACTCCGTTTTGCACAGTGTGAGCGAGTTCCACGATGGCATGAGCTGTAGCGCTCCCCCGGTTCGTCAGCGCCAACGTGTGTCTTGTGGACAGTGCGGCGGACGCGGCGGAATTGTCCGCCATCGGGTACCCCTTGTGGAAACCGGCGTGATCGATGAGCCATGCGGCCGATGTCTTCACGCCTTTCTTGCCATCAGCGGTCACCGCATCAAAGCGAGGCGCCTCCTGAGGCAAAGTCTGAGAGACCGATGGCGACACCACCGGATTGATAAAGAAACTCCCGCAACTCCAGCGGTCGTGATCCACAACAGCTGCAGAGGATGAGTCAGTGGATGCCGCCATACCATCACGCTTCGTTCCCGCCATCCACGGATTCTCATAGCGCGTTGGGTCTTCCAGCATTCCCTTGCGTGCACGAACGGCGAGCACGGCAGTACGGATAGCGGCGCAGCTCATGCTCTGGCCCACCTCAACCCCAAGCGCGGCGGCAAGCTGGCCGAAACGCACCACTCCCGTCGCACTGTGCTGGAGCACAAAGGTGACGGAGAGCACCACGAAGCGCGGCGTGGGGAAAAAGTCGTCTCCAGCGACACCGGGAGCCTTGTACATGCTCTCCTTCAGTGCGGAGCTTCTGTAGCCGAACGCCATCTCAGCAGCGCGCAGCGTCTTGACCGTCTTCGTGAGTCTGTCCCACACTTCCACCGACTCAACCGAGCCCGAAGCCTCTTGCCCGTATGCCCCAATATTCTGCACAACAGAAGCGCCCACAGTCCCGGGGATTCCGGAGAGCCCCTCCACGCCCTGCAGTCCCATGCGTACACAGAAGTCCACAAAATCATCCCAGTTTGCGCCGGCAGCCGCCTGCACATGCACGCTGAGATCATTTCCCTCTCTCGGTGCCGCCTGATCGAGAACGTTGATGTCGCGCCGGCCATCGCGCACAACTACACCGATGAAGTCCGCATCCGACGCAAGTAGATTGGAGCCTCCTCCAATAACGCACAGCGGAAGGTGCGCCGAGTCCGCATCCTCGATCGCTTCGATAAAACCGACCCTGCTTGTGGGTTCAACAAACCGTGCAATGGACCCACCAACACGAATGGTGGTGATATCGGCAAAACGCGGTGCTGTGTTCATGCGGCCCTCGATCATGTGCTTCCGAGCATCATGTGGCGCGACAGTGCGACACACTCTCAGTTGCGAGACAAAAAAGCCCGGACGAGCCGGGCTTTATCAAGATTATCTTTAGTGACGCCTATCAGCGAGTCTCGCGATGCAGCGTTTCCTTGCCACAGCGCGGGCAGAACTTGTTCAGCTCGAGACGATCAGGCGTATTACGACGGTTCTTCGTCGTGATGTAATTACGCTCCTTGCACACGGTGCATGCCATCGTGATGCCAGGACGAATATCGCTGCTCTTTGCCATTTCGTTTACCCCTATTGTCGTTGCTCGCCGGAAGTTCCGACATTGTAGCGAGGAAGAGACTCGAACTCTTGACCTTACGATTATGAGTCGTACGCTCTAACCAGCTGAGCTACCCCGCCGTGGAGCCTCGAGTGAGAATTGGACTCACGACCTCTTCCTTACCAAGGAAGTGCTCTACCACTGAGCTATCGAGGCGT
>JALCQD010000001.1 GCA_022651005.1 Bifidobacteriaceae bacterium | reverse complement strand
AAACCCGAGCCCGCGGCTTGCGCAACATGGACCACTTCCCCACGATGATCCACCTGACCTGCGGCAAGCTCGACCTGGCCACCGTCACCATATAACCAGCCCCACCCACACCAAACAGCGAAAGGCCGTTATTTATGAAATGTGGGAATGCAAGTTTCTGCTAGAAAGTGACACATCGCATCGTCGTGACCATGGATATCTCCCCAACACATGGTTGCCTGCCGCATCTTCTTCCCTGTCAAAGCGTTTAAAAATTGTAAAAGCCACTCGGTAATCGGACTTTACTACCGGAGATTTAAGTTTGGGATAAATCTAGTGATGATATTTTTATGGTTCCCTGATAGCGAGCCGTATGCAATCCAATATGGAGGAATATCCTTATTTTATAGTCAAAAACGTTATCATGATAAAAGTAAACATGCCACATATTTCATGCTACAGGTTCCAAAACTTGCGCTATACTAAAACATAGCTAGACCTTGTCAGGGTTTTGGGGAGTGCCATGAGAGAAGGGGAAAGGGCATGATGCATGCAAGAATTAGCCAGGATACCTCGGTAAGACGGGTCTTACGACTAATTCTGGTTTTAGGTGTGGCCTTTGGCCTGACTGCGCCCATCGCCCAGCTTGTTCCCAAGCAAGCCCAGGCCGCCGACCAGACGGCTTTTACCTGTGCACCGGGTTATGTTTATTCCCAGCAAAGCAACGGAAAAGTTTACTCCACCGCTGGTGGTACGACCCTCTCCGGCTGGAGTTCGCTGGGTAGCTTCAACAGCGTCAATGGCATCGGTATAGGGGCCGATGGCTCAAGCGCATACGCATATGAGCGCACAAGCAGCTCGAGAGATATTTCTGCAATTCTCCAGTACACGCCGTCGACTGGCTGGACCAAGATTGCCAATTCCAGCTACACGACAGGTCTGAATAGCTCGCTCGTGACAGGGGCCGTGGATCTTTTGACGGGAAACTACCTGTTCGGCGGATACAATACGGTGCTTCTGGGGCAGGGTCAACAGTCAACCTCGTTCAAACTCTTCGAATACGTGGTTGCATCGCATGCCTTTCTACGACTTGGCTCGTTCACGGTCGACAACATCACTTCGAACGGCGACATGGCGTTCGATGCCGCAGGCAACCTCTACGTCGTACAGAGCGGTAGCCAGACCAACATCTATTCGGTCACTGCCGACAACGTCAAGTCGGCGGAAAGCGCGCAGAGCGCGAACCACCAGATACCCGCCACCAAAGTTTCAAGCCTGCAGGGGTCGTCTACAGTGATATCCAACGTCAATGGAATCGCATTCGATTCGGATGGCACAATCTATTTGGGCAATGGCTCGACACTTTCCCGATACGATCCTACGACTTGGAAGCAGATTGGATCGAACCAGAATATTCCCGGCGGATCGAGCACAGATCTGGCAAGCTGCAACTCCCCCTCAACTCTGACCATCAGGAAGAATCTTCCCAATGGACGCGCCTTGACGAATGACCAGTTCACCCTGTCGGCGGCAGAAGGCACGACGCCACTATCCAGCACAACGACAACGGGCAACGCGTCCGGCATTCAGGATGTCGAGCTGGGCCCCATGCCAGTAGTCGCAAACGATATATACAGTTTCTCCGAGGCCATGGCCTCGGGCTCCGGAAGCGCGTTGAACGGGTATACATCGACATGGTCATGCACCGATGTCAATAACGCCGTCGTTTCAAGCGGAACTGGATCCTCTGGTTCAGTGAAGATCCCGAGTGTCACCGGCAAGGGCGCGGCGGTCACCTGCACCATCACCAACGTGCCCGTAAGCAATGGGAGCGTCACCTGGTCGAAGGTCGATGAAAACAATGCGCCATTGGCCGGCTCGACATGGTCGCTCGTTGGACCCACAAACGGAACTTCGACCACGCGAACGGTTACGGACTGCGTTGCCAAAGATGCGAGCGGATGCGCGGACAGCCTCGACAAGGATCCGGCCGGAGGCAAGTTCAGTCTGACCGGCCTTATGTGGGGGAATTATGATCTTACGGAGACGGCCGCGCCTTCCGGCTACCAGCTGGATTCCACGACGCATTCATTCACCATCGACGGTTCGGCGACGGTGAACGTAGGAAGCTTCAAGAATGTTTCCATCCCCAAGGCGACGGTGATCATCAAAAAGGTGGTACAGAAGGTAGATGGCACACAGATACCCGGCGCCGGCTGGAAGATGTCGTCAAGCTTGGCAGCGGGATCTCCCGCCGACATTGCCATGTCCGGCAACACGACCAGCACAACGAATGCGACTGGCATCGTCACGGATCCCTGGACCATCACTTTCGGCAATGCAGACGAGAGCGCGAGCATCAACGTTGGCGAAACGCAGCAGACCGGCTACCGGTTCCTGAGCGGTTCATGCGTGACCAGCCTGAACGGCACATCGACCACGACCAATCTCGATGGGACATCTGCCTCATCGAATCTCGTCCAGGGAATCACGTCCGGCAGTAGCGTCGTCTGCACCTTCATCAACGAAGAGCAGCCCGGAAGCGTTTCCTGGAGCAAGACGGCCGAGAACGGTGCTCCGCTTGCCGGATCCGAATGGACCATCACAGGCCCTGGAACAGGATCTTCAGCATCGAAGATCGTGGTGAAGGACTGCGTCGCCGTTGGCCAATGCGCTGGAACCAACGACACCGACCCCACCCCCGGAAGTTTCAACGTCACCAACCTGGAATGGGGCGATTACAGCATCCAGGAGACCCAGGCTCCCGCCGGATATGTCACCGATTCATCGACGTCGCACGATTTCACGATTTCGGCGGATTCACTGGCTCCAAGTTTCACGGTGCCAATCACGAATCGTCAGCAGTCAATGCCTTCACTTCCTCTCACCGGTGGGCAGAGCATAGACTCCTACCTCATCGGCGGGTCTCTGATAATGATTCTTTCCCTCGGCATCGGCTACGCCATGCACAGAAGAAGGGCAGGTTCCGTCCGCTGAACCGGCATGCCCTGGCATATCTCGGCACCAGGCGAATGGAAGTAATGCAAGGTTTTCTCATTGATAGGGGAATTCGAAAGGGATGGAAATGAGCACACAATCAGGAAATGGGTTCTGGCTGCGCAAGATCGCTGCGGCTGCCGGGGCTCTCGCGTTGGGGGTTGCCGGTCTGGCTGGTCTGTCTCAGACGGCTCAGGCTGCCGGTTCGACTCCTGTGACCGGAGTCGGTAACATCAACCCAGACACTTCAACATCACTGACCATCCATAAGTACGACGGAGCCCAGGGCGCTGTCGGCGATGGCACGGTTCAGGACACGTCCAAGATGGGCAATCCCCTGAAGGGTGTCGAATTCACGGTCACGCCCGTGACGATGAAGGGTCAGACCAAGATCGATCTCGACACTGAGGCGGGCTGGGATGCCATCGACGGCATCACCGCAAACGATGTCACCGAGAGCGGCAGTGCCTACACCAAGGACACCGCCAACGCCACGAAGATCACGACCGATGCAAGCGGGACGGCAACTGAAAGCCTGCCTCACGGCCTCTATCTCGTGGAGGAGACCGCTTCCGGAGACAACAACATCGTGTCTTCGGTGGCCCCATTCCTGGTGACCCTGCCTCTTCCTCAGGGCAGCGGCAGCTGGCTGTATGACGTCAACGTCTACCCGAAGAATCAGGTGATGTCCGCTCCTTCGAAGACCATCAACAGCGATTCGGACCAGAAGGGCCTCAAGGTCGGTGACACGGTCCAGTGGACCATCAACCAGCAGGTGCCGAGACTGAACGCCGGCGACTCATACAAGTCCGCATCCATCTGGGATGTGATGCCAACCGATGGCAGCCTCTCCTACGATGCCACCGCTTCACTGACATTGAACGGGACCGCTCTGACCGAGGGCACCGACTACACAATCGATCCCACGGGCGCAACCTGGACACTTACCTCGACCGGTCTTGGCAAGATCAAGGCCGGAGACACAATCACGGTGACCTTCACCACGAAGGTCGAGAAGGTAACCAAGGACGGCGGCATCGCCAACCCAGGCTCTTCCACCGGCACGCCGGGATACGGTTCGGAGTTCAATGGCACCAAGGTTCCAGGAAACCCAACCCCATACACCTACTGGGGTCAGCTTGCGGTCAAGAAGGTCGACGAAAGCAAGAATGCGCTCAAGGGTGCCACGTTCAAGGTGACCGCGAAGACAGGGGCCTCATGCCCAGCAACCGTGCCATCTGATGGAGTCGTATCAACCGGAACTTCCGATGGCAATGGAATCGTGCAGTGGGATGCGACATCCCCTGCATCCTCGCCATTGGGCCTGTTCGTCGCCAACAGCAGCAACGGTCCGTTGGAATCCCCATCCAAGGATTACTGCCTGTATGAGACGAGCGCACCTGCAGGATACGAGGCAGCGGCCGTCCAACAGGTAACCATCAAGGCTGGAACGGAAAACCTCAACACCGTCACGGTCACCAATGTGCAGAAGGGTCATCCCACTTTGCCACTGACCGGCGCACAGGGAATCGTCCTGATGAGCGTAATCGGCGTCGTGCTGATCGCTGCCGGTGGTGTCATCTACGTGGTGTCGCGTCGTCGCGCCAACCAATGACATTCACTTTTCAGTCGCAAGACTGACATAGGTATTCGGCAAGTGGGTGGGCGAGAAGAGTTTCTCTCGCCCACCCACTCTGCTTATCTCTGATGCGTTTGCCCAGATTCTAGATGTCTCTCGCAGGTGAATCTGCTATCGCAACCCCAAACGAAATGTTTGCAACGCCATGGAATGGAATCATGTTTGGTATAAACTCTTATGGCAAGCTTCAACGCCGAAATGATGATAACCGTCCAGCGTCACCTTCCGGGAAACACGCGGGTCCAGTCGCGGACAATGCTTCCACAAACGCAGCCAGGAAGAGATGGCATTTCCAATGGTATGCATTCATTCCCGCCCTTTTCGTCCTCGTAGGGCTGTTCACCCTGACCTATCCGGCCACGGCAAGCTGGTTCTCGCAATATGACGAGTCAAGACTGATCGATACGACCATCCAGCAGATCAAGTCCGGGAACGTCTCGCCATCGATCAAACAACAACTCGCGGAAGCGCATGCCTATAACGCCGCGCTATCCGCAGGCGCGATCCTCGAGGCGAACCATCGCATACCGACAGGTTCGGGAACCAGCACCGACCCCAACGAGGAGTTGGACTACAACAAGATTCTTGTCGATCCGACGGGCATGATGGCGAGAATACGCATCCCCTCGATCCATCTCGATCTTCCCATATATCACGGCACCTCCGATGCCGTGCTCCAAAAAGGCATCGGGCACTTGGAAGGGACAAGCCTGCCAGTGGGTGGCAAGGGAACACACGCCGTCCTGGCAGGACACAGAGGCCTTGCGACCGCAACCCTGTTCACGAACCTCGACAAGGTGAAGAAAGGCAACACGTTCACCATAGAGGTTCTCGGAGAGACCCTCACATACAAGGTATTCGATATAGAGGTGGTCGACCCAGACGATACGGCAGCACTCAAGGCTGAACCCGGCAAGGATCTGGTCACCCTGGTCACCTGCACGCCGCTGGGAATCAACTCGCAGCGCATACTCGTCACAGGTGAGCGAGTCAGTCCGACCCCGAAGAAAGACCTTCAGAACTCCGGCAAGAAATCCGACTTACCAGGATTCCCCTGGTGGGCAGCGATACAGGGAAGCGGAGTGATCCTGGCAACACTGTTCCTGTGGCGCTCCGGGATCGTCGATGATGGAGCCACATACATTCCAAACAGACGCGGAAAGCATCTGAAATAGATCGCTCTGCACTAAATCGAACGGTTCTTCTGAAGAAAATCTTCAGAAGAACCGTCAAGCCAGACACAAAATGCTTTTATCCATTCATTTTATTCATGTATATTTTGGTCGGCGAAATGAAGTCATCACTTGCAACGAACAACCAATGAGGATTATTTCCACGACAGCGCATACGACGTTCTCAGCTATTACAGTGCAACGGTATCACCGTGTAAAAAGACAGAAATTGGAATAAAGATATATTAAAATAATAATATACCATAATAACCTAATAGTGTAATCAGTATTACGGTATATATTTCTATATTGCATTCTTTCGATGCTGGCTCTTGGCCGCCTTCGTCATTGCTTCCTCGAGATCGAGCGACTCTATCCATTCACATAGAAGCTTACTCATTGGCTTCTTCATATACAATGAGTATAGTTTTAACTTGTCCATCAATGAAATAGGCAAACGGAACGAAGTTGCTTTATATTCATCTTCGACCCGTTCTTTCATGGTCTTTGTCAGATCTCCATTGTTGATTACTGGTGTGTTTTTCTTCATTATCGAAGCCCTTCTACAAGTTCTTGCGCGGCAGCCTGATAATTGCTGTCGGTCGGCACGATGTTCGTCCCAGCAGAGCGGTTGACACTTTCCCTCAATGGAATTATCGTGTCAAACCGACCAATTTTCTGGTCATCCAGATCAGCGACGACCTGCGCAAGCTGGATTGTCTTAAATCGTGCCTTGGTGATAAGAACCGAAGCGTCCTTATCTAGCTGTCGGATGGTTTCCATGGTTCTCCTGTAATCCATGTCGCTAGGACTCATGGGCACAATGACAAACTCGGAGGCATCGACGGCAGCTTGTATCGTGTCTACCAAACTTGGGGGGGTATCGATTATGACCCAATCCTGTTCCGTGGGCATGGAGAGCGACTTCTTATTGGCAATTTCAACCGTAAATGGCAATGCGTGCTGAGATTCCTTCGCATCCTTCGCCCAATCCCAGGAGTTCCCCTGTGGGTCCGCATCTCTTACCAAGACACTTTCTCCCATCTGGTGAAGCGTAAGTCCCATTTCCATAACAGTTGTCGTCTTTCCGACCCCGCCTTTGGTATTGATAACCGCAACCACATGTGTCATTCCTCATCCTCTCAATATGAAACCATATATTATAATACCGTATATATTATATACCTCAATATTGAATTATGTTATTACCTCAATTTCTTTACCATGCTTTCATGTCACATTTCATTGGAATCTAAGCGCTGTGACTCTACTATTTAGAGTCAATGGAATTGAGCCTGTTATTGATTCGTGCGGCAACTCCAGGAGCATGGTCGAGCTGATCCAGCTCAGCGGGGTAGAGGGGCGGCAGTCCCTCATACCAACATTGAAACAACCTTTGCAAACATGATTTCGTGTGCTCTATATGTTTTATCGGCTTTTTGCTGTTTGGTGTGGGTGGGCTGGTCGGGTGGAGGTGGCTGGCGGGTAGTTTGGGGGTATGGATACCACGTTGTTGTTCACCGTCGCCTTGCGGTTGCCTGATCCCTGGAGGGTTTCGGGTGTGGGGTTGCGTGACGGGGAGGGCGGCAGACGCGAATTGCACATCACGATCGGCTTCGGGCCCGGCTCGCGTTTTTCTTGCCCGCATGCGGGGTGCGGGCGGGAGGCGTGCCCGATGCATGACGTCAGGGACCGGGTGTGGCGGCACTTGAGCTTCTTCCGGTGCAAGGCGTTCATCCACGCGGGCGTGCCGCGCGTATCATGCCCCGAGCGCGGCGTGCGTGCGGTGCCGGTGCCGTGGGCCCGTCCGGGCGGCGGGTCCACTGTTGTTCGAGGCGATGGTCGTGGAGCCGGCGAAAAGCCGGCCGGTCGCGGACATGGCCGGGCAGGCCGGCGAACATGACACGGGATCGTGGCGGTTCATCAGACATGATGTGGACCAGGCCCGCCTGTACGAGGATCACACGGGCGTGGAGGCGATCGGCATCGACGAGACCAGCCGCAAAGGCCACCGGTGCATCACCGTGGTCGCCGATCCGGCGGAGCGCGACGTGATCCGCGTGGTGCCCGGCAAGGACGCGAACACCGTCAAACGGTTCGCGTTGGATTCCATGGACCACAACGGTGACCCGGACCGGGTGGCACCGGTCGCCTGCGACATGAGCCCGGGGTTCGCCAAGGGCATCCGCGAACACCTGCCCAACGCCGCCAGGGTGATCGACAAGGTCCATGTGATCAAGCACGCCAACGAGGCCGTCGACAAGGTCCGCAAGACGCAGGCCGGGCGCAACCCCCTGCTCAGGCGCACGAAATACCTGTGGCCGCGCAACGAGGAGGGCCTGACCGGGCTCCGGCTGGAGACCAGGCATAACCTGCGGAAACAACGGGTCAGGACCGGACGCGCCCGCCGGATGCGCGAGACCCTCCAGGACATCCACGCCACCGGCACGAGCCGGATGCAGGCCGAAGCCGGGTTCCGGACATGGTGCCCGTGGATGATGCACTCCCGTCCGGAACCCATGAAAACCCTCGCCCGCCGGATCCGTCGTCACTGGCGGGACATCCTCACGTATTTCGACCACCGGTGCACCAACGCGATCCTCGAGGGATTGAACAGCATCATCCAACACATCGAAACCCGAGCCCGCGGCTTGCGCAACATGGACCACTTCCCCACGATGATCCACCTGACCTGCGGCAAGCTCGACCTGGCCACCGTCACCATATAACCAGCCCCACCCACACCAAACAGCGAAAGGCCTGTTATTATGCGTATATAAATAAATATTTTTTAGTAGAGGTGACAATATGTTTTTAGCTTGGAATGAAATAAAACATGCTAAATTAAGATATAGCTTGGTAATGGGCGTAATGTTCTTAATCGCCTATTTGGTGTTTTTCTTGACAGGACTTGCTTATGGACTTGCACAAGACAATCGAACAGCTATTGATAAATGGCAGGCAGATACGATTTTATTGAGTAAAGAAGCCAATTCAAATTTAAATATGTCAATGATTGCCAGAAAGGAATTAGACAATGTAGATGCCAAAAATAAAGCCTTACTTGCACAAACACCTGGCGTAATCGTTGACAATTCTTCAGAAGATAATGAAAAAATTGACGTTAGTTTTTTTGGGATTGAGGCAGACAGCTTCTTAGCACCTAAAATAGTTGAGGGAAAGATGTTTGCTTCAAATGATGAAGTGGTTGCTGATAGTAGTGTGAAGGAGCAATACGGCATTAAAATAGGTGATGAGCTTTCGCTTTCGGGGAATGAAAAAAAGCTCACAGTAGTTGGTTTTACAGAAAATGCAAAATTTAGCGTTTCACCAGTGTTATACACGAGCATTAACGCGTTTCAAGAAATTCGCTTTGAAAAAGAGGATACGAGTGAGAATGCGCGAATCAACAGCATTGTGATTAGGGGACCTCTTGCCGCATATCCTGATGATTTAGAAAAAATTTCAGTGGGCAATTTCATCAATGATTTACCAGGGTACAGTGCACAAGTACTTACTTTTGGCTTTATGATTGGGTTTCTTATTGTTATTGCGGCAATTGTTATTGGTATTTTTGTGTATGTCTTGACCATGCAAAAGCAAAAAATATTTGGCGTCATGAAGGCACAAGGAATTTCGAGCGGCTACATTGCTAAATCTGTCATTGTTCAAACATTCTTATTGGCTTTTGTGGGTGTTGTAATAGGTGCTTTAACAAGTATTTTGACATCTTTTCTATTGCCAGCCGCGGTTCCGTATCAAAATAATTACTTATTTTTGATAGGTGTTAGTATTTTGATGCTATTGTTCGCAGTTTCAGGTGCGTTATTCTCAGTTAGGACGATTGTAAAGATCGATCCTCTAAAGGCGATAGGTTAGGAGTGATAGTGTGAGCGCAATAGAATTCATTGATGTTAAAAAACAGTTCAAAGACGGCGACACAACAATCGAAGCATTAAAAACAACAAATTTCAAAGTTGAAAAAGGCGAATTTGTCGCAATAATTGGCCCTTCTGGTTCAGGAAAAAGTACCTTTCTTACGCTTGCAGGGGGACTACAGTCACCTACTGAGGGTCAAGTTAAAATCAACGGTGAAAACTTTAGTGAAGAAAAAGAAATAACGCGGGCCAAGTTGAGGTTTAAAAAAATTGGCTTTATCTTGCAAGCTTCAAATTTGATTCCGTTTTTAAGTGTCGAAAATCAGCTGAAATTGGTCGATAAAATTAGTAGCAAGGAACAGCACTTATCGAAAGATAAATTATTTGATCAACTAGGAGTTTCTAAGTTGGTAAAAAAATATCCAGAGGAATTGTCAGGCGGAGAACGTCAGCGTGTGGCGATTGCACGTGCGTTATATAATGATCCTACAATTATTTTGGCAGATGAACCAACCGCTAGCTTGGACTCAGAACGAGCTTTTGAAGTTGTAGAAATTTTGGCTAAAGAATCAAAGGAAAAAAACAAAGCGATCATCATGGTGACACACGACATTCGCTTGGTTCAGTACTGTGACCGGATTATTGAAATTAGAGATGGGCTGATGGTTGAAAAAGATGCGGAAAAAATAAAGCAAAAATATGCCCATGAAGAAGACAATGAAAATTCGAAAAAATAAAAACTATGCACGACAGATAACTTTCCAAACTAGAATTGTTGGATTAAGCAAATCAGTGTCGTGGATAGTTTTTTATTGATTTAACCACTCATCTATTCGGTGTGTTGATTCTGTGTATATAGTAAAACCCGTTGTGCTAGTTAATTTTAAAAACGACCAAGTGAATATCTAAGTGTTCCAGAAACGCTGACCTGCGCCTTTTTCAGCATAAAGCTATAGGTCAATAGAATTGCTTCTAAACGTGCTTCAAACCCCGCCAGAGATCGATTTTTAAAGTTTTGAACACCTATTAAACTTAAACTGGAAATAACGGTTTCTACTTTCTTCCGAAATTTCCTTAATAAGCTGTTGTCGATAGTATCATTTGCTTTCTGATTTTTCTTTGAAGGAGTCCATAAATCTACGCCGATGGCGTGACAAGCCTGCTTCAATTTTGTACTAACGTAGCCTTTATCCGCCAATGGCTCTTATGATGTAATTACGGACAACTTGTTCGCTATAATTATTTCAAAGGAGTCTTTTATTATGCCTATTAAATCTTCCAATCGATATTCAGGTAGTGCCTGAGTTCTTGCGCACTTTTGGTGTTGTCGTTCTGCATGCGATGTTCAGTTCGCTTCCTGTATGGTGTCGTGCAGTCGGGACATGTCCAGGTAGCGGCGGGTGGACCAGTCGTTGGCGGTGACGTATCGGATTCTTGCGCTGATGAGCATCAGGGCGCTCCTGCCGTCGGGGAAAGCGCCCACGACGCGGGTTCTCCTGCGGATCTCCCGGTTCAATCGTTCGATCATGTTGTTGGTGCGGATGCGCCGGCGATGCTCGACGGGATAGTCGTCCAGCAGGTACGTGGTGGTCTCGTTGATGCCTTCCCTGAGGCGGGTGGCGGCCTCCTTGAGTTTCCTGGATTCCATCTCGACGGCGACCTGCTCGGCCTTGGCCAGGGCCGAGTCGCGTGATTCCATGGCGAACACGGCCTTGAGCGCGTCTGCGGCCCACCGGGTGTGACGAGGGGAAACCTTGGCGAGCACGTTGCGCATGAAATGCACCATGCACCGCTGGTAGCGGGCCTGTGGCAGGAGTCCACTGACGGTGTTCACCAGTCCGGCGCACCGGTCGCCGGTCACCAGGCGCACGCCGGCAGGCCCACGCGAGATGAGCGAGGAGACGAAGCTGTTCCAACTCGCCGAATCCTCCTTCATACCCTCCGCCACGCCGACCGCCTCCCGGTGCCCGTCCGACCCGATGCCGATCGCGACCAGTATGCTCACGTTCTCCACGGCGCCGCCCCACGAACGCTTGTGCCACACGCCGTCCATGAACACATACGGGTAGGGCTGTTGCAACGGGCGCTGCCGCCACTGGTCGATCCGGACATATACTTTCTTCAACCGGTCCGACAGGGTCTGCGACGGCATCCGCTCGCCCCACAAGGCCTGGCCGATGTCATCGACGCGACGCGTGGACACGCCCGCCAGATACATGTCAATCAGGGCTTCCTCGACCGACTCCTCCCGCCTCCGGTAGCGTTCGATGACCGCCGACTCGAACAGGGCGCCCTTCAGCTTCGGCACCCTCACTGCCATTTTCCCGGCCTTGACGGTCAGATCTCGCCCGTAATGACCGGCCCGATACGCCTTCCTGCCACCGGAACGCTCATATCGGGCGGCACCCGTGATCTCGTCGGCCTCGGCGTCCAGCATCCGGTTGAGGATCTCGGTGACCTTCTCGGACACCATCTGGTCGAGTTCGGTCTCGAACATGGGTTGGTTCACCTGTAAAATATGCTTGGGCATGACCCGTACCTGCTTTCCAATCGGTTTTCTCTTTCAGCGATTGAAAATCGTACACATGGGACGGGCTGTGTTCCCACCACTTCAAAACTGCGCAAAAATCCGGGCGTCATCGTCAGGAACGGCTGGCTAATGATGCCCAGCTCGACCGTTCGTACATGGGGCGGATCGAGCGAGGGGAGCAGTCGGTGAGTTTTGACAAGATTCTTGATATATGTGGTGCGCTGAACTTGTCACCAGCTGCACCGTTTGAGGCTGTCTCAAAGGAAGCCGACTGACTTAGCGCTTTCTATTCGAGATTGGCAGAGTCCTCTTGGTCAGAAACCTCGGAGCGCACCTGAACCGCTGCACGTACGTCATGTGAAATCACCTCGGCCAAAACATCAGACGGCAAGGCCGCCATGACCTCACGTCGCTTATCATCAGAGAGCATGTCGAGTGTGGCGAGAATATCCTTGAGGTGTGTCTTGGCTCGGATCTCAGCGGAGGTGTTTTCGCCTTGATCCTTACCACTGAAGGCAGCGTTGATGTTCCTCAACGTTTGCTCTCGATTGGACTGGCTCTCATGCTGGTAGTTGAATGCGGTCGAGTCGATTGCATGCCCTGCCATGTTCTTGACCGTGCCGAGCGACGCGCCTGCTTCGACAGCCTTACTGAGTGCTGTATGCCTTAGATCATAGAATCGCATACCAGCAAGTCTTGGGACGCTCCTGATGGCTCTGTACCAAGTATTTCTGACCGTCTGCTGTTTGACTAGCCCTCCTGTCCGAGGTGCTGTGAAGACTGGCGAATCCGGATCATCTTCCACAAATATTTCAAGGTGCTTCTTTATGTGTTCAAGCAGAAAGACCGGGATATCCAAATCTCTGACGCTTGTTTGCGTTTTCGTAGTGCCAAGAACCACAAGTCTGTGATCATTCTTCACCACTTCCTTCGCGCTTCGTTCAATATGCAGCATTGGTGTTTCGGTGTCTAGTTCGAAATCTTTGCGCTGCAATCCCAGACATTCACCCTCTCGCAACCCCATCACACCGCACAAATACACAGATAGCTGCAACCACTGTGGCATGGCGTTATAAATCACATCCAATTCTTCCGGCTCGGCTATTACGGGTTCTTTCCTCCGTTGCGGGCGAGCAATCGTGAATGAACAGGGATTGATCTTAATCAAGGTCTCACCGCTGCTGTTAATAGGCTTGGTACGGGCCTGAGCGAAGATCCCAGACAAGAGTTCATAAACGTGCTTGCGAGCGCTGGCCCCATGTCCGCCTTTTCTAATTGGAAAAGCGTCGTACCAACGTTGCACATCCTCCGAAGTAACTGAGGACATTTCTTTATTGCCGAAAGTGGGCAAAAGATACAGGCGAAGGTATTCGCGGTACTTGTTCTTTGTTGTTTCTTGTATTGGTTCGCCATTGCGTTTGTGATGATTTTCAACGTAATCAGTTGCGTATTCCGAGAAGGGGATGGAATGGATGCGCTCGCGTGACCTCACAATTTGCGGAGGGATCCAAGTATTGTTCTCAATAGATTGAATTTCAGCATCTATCCATGCTCTGGCGTCATATTCTTGTTCAAGCCGAAATGTTTTATATTGGCGCTTGGGAAGATTCGGCCACTTCTCAAAAGCCCACAAAGGTGTCAAATAGGAGCACTCAATGTATCGGTAGGTTCTTTCACCTCGTTTACTGGTTTTCTCTATCATTCTGCCGTTACTCCGACGTTGCCGTCTACTGACTTTGACTCGTGGTGTAGTCATGTCAGCCTCCTTTAAGTGGGTAACGATTAATGTGTGGGAAAATCACCTACTTATTTACCCACTAGTTTACTACATTTTATGTCGCTTTAAGCTGCGTTACGCATGTGACATTTCGGACCGATGCCGTTAGAATCGCCTAGAATTAGGCCAAAACCCGCATGCAAAAAGGGTTCCGATCCTTCAATCGAAACCCTGAGAGCGGAGGATACGAGATTCGAACTCGTGAGGGCGTGAACCCAACACGCTTTCCAAGCGTGCGCCATAGACCACTAGGCGAATCCTCCGAACAACTTTGTTAGGTTACCACAGGCGGGGGAAAAACACACCGGATACAGCCGCTGCATGGCGGGAAGGAACGAGCGGGTGGCGGCAGGAGCCTTCGTGATGCTCATACTTCAGAGCATTCTTACCAAATCGTGCACACTCTGTGGTGATTTAGGGGAGGGCATTCTATAGAATCGAACAGTGATTCAACGAGCATACGGGCGCGCCCTTGGGCATTTCAAAACACTGCAGCGTAATGCGGAAATAGAAATTATTACCGATGTTTTCGCCATCGCATGTGTTATTGCGACAGTGGTGTCGACGGAGCACATCGTTTTTGGCATAGCGGTGACGTGTTTGGTGGCGGTGTCGTCGTTCTTCCATTTGGTCGATACCCACTTCCACGGT
This sequence comes from Bifidobacteriaceae bacterium, assembly GCA_022651005.1. Taxonomy (GTDB): domain Bacteria; phylum Actinomycetota; class Actinomycetes; order Actinomycetales; family Bifidobacteriaceae; genus JALCQC01. Next base: position 649,742 of record JALCQD010000001.1, on the reverse strand, counting down.
TTCAAGTGGAGCGTGCGCGATGATATCGCCTATTTTTCTGTGTGCCTGGTAGGGGCACTGGCGCTTGATCATTCTCTGTGGGTCACCTGCGCCGGAGTGCTTTTCGCGCTGGCTCTGGGATGCCAGCCTTTTACAACGCGTCTTGCGGGCAAGATGGATCTTGCTGGTGAGAATATTCCCGGCATCGGGGCCACTTACCACGAGCCGTTCACGGGACAACTCGGCTACATAGTTCCCGCGGCGATGCTGTTTTTCGGTTGGGCAGGATACTTGATCCCGGCGATCATTGCGGCGCTTCTTATTGCGGCCGTATGGGGCTTCACGATTGCGAATTGGATTCTGGGGCACATCAACGAGAGAGAATACGAGAAAACGGCGCAGCGCATTATGGAGGCGCTTGATGAATCAAAGCCGACGTTCATGCTGTTTTTCGGAACCGACCGAACGCAGTTATATCAGGTGAAGATGTGGTTCGATCTGTTGGATCGACTCGGTAAGCCGTATTTCGTTGTTACCCGCAACCGCGGCAGTTTTGAAGATCTGCCGTCGATGACGAACGTTCCTATTGTCTATTGCCGTCGATTCAAGGATATTGAGAACACTTTCACGCCCTCGCTGAAGACCATGCTGTATGTCAACACCGCGCTCAACAACATGCAGATGGTGCGTTTCCCCCAGTACACGCACATCATGCTCAATCACGGTGATTCCGACAAGGTGGCGAGCTATTCGCCCGTCATGCGCATGTATGACAAGAATTTTGTGGCTGGGCAAGCAGCCATCGATCGTTTCACGAACCATGGCATTTACGTTGTTCCTGAGCAGTTTGAGATTGTGGGGCGCCCTCAGCTTGCTGAGGTTGCAGTCGCGGCGGAGCCTTTCCCGGTAGCACAGAAGGCAAAGGCTGCCGATGAGCCGCCAACGGTTTTGTACGCGCCTACCTGGGCGGGCTGGGTGAGTGACTCCCAATATTCCTCGCTTTTCCAAGGCGAAGAAATCATTTCGATTTTGCTGAAGCACGGTTATCGCGTCATTTTCCGATCGCACCCCATGACGAATAAGAATCCGCAGCTCGCAAAGATTCGCGACCGCATTCAGGAGACTTTGAAGCAGCGTAATGCCCATGGTGAGCATCACGTCTTCGGTGCAGCGGCCGAGAGCGACATCAGTATCAATGAGTGCTTCAACGCGTCGGATATGCTGATTTCCGATGTATCGAGCGTTCCTGCAGACTACCTTTATTCGCTCAAGCCCACGGTGATGATGAACGTCTCAGACACGAGAGAGGACTTCGAGAGAGACTTCCCGTTGTCCAAGGCGAGTTATGTGGTGGATCTCACGAATGGTTCGGCTCGTGATGTGGATTCTGTTCTCACCCTCATTGAATCCGAGGATCCGATGAGCGCCACGCGAGCGGATCTCAAGAAGTATTACCTCTCGGAAACGCCTGAGGGACGCAATTACGAAGACCTTTTCCTCGATACCCTTCAGAAGTACGTTTGAACGTTCTGTGTGCAGAAGGCGACGTTGTGTGTTGAGTTTTGCAGATTTCGCATAAACGCGGGGATACTCTCCGTTTGTTCATAAGTCACTTTTAGGCTTATGAGGTATTCACCGGTGTTGTGAGAGGCACCGGAATCAGGAGAAAGAGTCCTTATGCACATTCCGAAGGCACTTCATGCTTCGACAGCGCTTGTTGTGGCAGCCAGTTTACTGGTGACGGTTGCGGGATGTTCATCCTCGTCAGCCGCTGGTCTTGGTTCGGGAAGCGCAGCGAGTACTTCGGTAGACACCACTGCGGCAGCATATTCAGCGGCATCGAGCCAGGATTCAGATCAGATCAACGAACAAGGCACGGATAGCGGCGCCGCAACGAGCGCAGCAGTATCTGATACTTTCCCCGATAACCCGAGCGAGAATCTTCCGGATACGGTTTCTAGTTCATTGCCCGATAGCTCGACATACGTTTCTCCCGATTATGTGCAGAAGAAAGATGGCACACTCGTCAGCGCGACGAGTGGAAAAAAGGTCACGGATCCCGAAATCGTGGGTACGGAAGATACGCCTCCCGATCCGCTCGCCAAAACCAACGGAAAGTCGTTCATTCCCGTGAGCGTCGAGGATGTACGCGACGCCGTTGACAATGCTGACAGCACTCATAGTGCTGATGGCACCACGAGCATAGCGGCTGCCACAACCAGCGGAGCGGTGACCAATGCAGCGATGGTGTCGTCTGCTGTCGCAGAGGACGCCACTGAATCTGATGCCGCAGCGGCTACGGATACCGCAACAGTGACTGAGGCAAAGCTCCAGAACAACCAGTACGGCGCCTACTGGGGCACATATAACAATTCAGCAGCCTTTTTCCAGAAGGGTGGATCGCTGTTCGTCCAGCAGGCGAAGGGTGTAGTTGACGTCTCGCAGTGGCAGGGAACCATCAACTGGTCTAAAGCCAAGGCCGCCGGGGTGCAGGGTGCCATTATTCGCATCGGTTATGGCGGCGGATACTGGGATACGCAGGCCAAGCGCAATATTTCGGAATGCAAGCGCCTTGGTATTCCTTTCGGCATCTACCTCTATTCTTACGCGAGCACAACCACAGGTGCATCAACGGAAGCCACGAAGCTGGTGTCCATGCTCAAATCGGCGGGTGCGAGCGCCTCGACGCTGAAGTATCCGGTGTTCTACGATCTTGAAAACTGGACTTCCGGCGGCTCTTCCGCGCCCACGAGCGCTTCCAAAAATACTTCTCTCGTGAATACGTGGTACGCCAAGATGCAGGCGTCGGGCTACAAGAACCTCAGCGTGTATTCGTACACGTCGTGGCTCAACACGGCTCTCAACAGTTCCAGCATTCGCTCGCGCACCCGGTGGGTTGCCGACTACGGTCCGAGGATGGGCTTCACGAGCTTTTCCACGAACGACCGCGGGTGGCAGTATTCCTCCAGCGGGAAGATCGCGGGCATCTCCGGCAGTGTTGATCTCAACGCCTTCGGTGTGGCAAAGGCAGCGGCCACGGGTGTCAATCTCTCCCAGTTCCCGCTCACCACACTCCCCAACGGGCGCTACTACATCAACGCCTACGTGAAGGACTCCTCGAGCATTTCCACAAGGTCAGGATCGACCGGAAACTCCGCGGCGATGGAACTGCGTGGCGGTAACGGTGCAACGTATCAGCAATTTGACTTCACACGCCAGTCGAATGGTTCCTACGCCATCCGCAACGTTCGCTCGGGCAAGATGCTCGACGTGAAGGGCGGAAAAGCCAAAAACAACGTGGTGGTGCAGCAGTATCAGAGCAACGGATCCAAGTGCCAGCGCTGGTTCATCCGAGACACGGGCGCAGGCTATGTTCTGCAATCCGCGCTGGGAAACTGGGCGCTTGACATCTCCGGTGGCAAGAAGGCAGACGGGACAAAGGTTCAGCTCTTCACCCCCAATGCGCATAGCCCGCAAAAGTTCGGCTTCGCATCGGTCACGTCAATCGCGACGGGCACGCCCATGATTATGCGTTCCGCACTCAACACCAAGATGAACCTCGAAATCTGGCACGGTTCCAAATCGAACGGCACTCATGCCCAGCTGTACAAGTGGAATGCCTATGCCGGCCAGCGCTTCAAATTCACCAAGACGGGCAACGGCGTCTACACCATTGCCAACATGCGCTCGGGCAAGAATCTGGAAGTCACCGGCGGCAAGACCGCAAACCATTCCGTGGTGGGGCAGTACCGCTCCAACGGTGCTCCTTCGCAGCGCTGGATGATCCGTAACTACGGTGGCGGCGTCTACGGCTTCGTGGGCTCCAAGTCCGGCAAGTTCCTTGACCTTCCGGGGGACAAGGCAACGGCCAGCAATCGCATACAGATCTATTCCTACACGGGTTCCAAGGCACAAAAGTGGGCGGTGGCATCGTACAACGCAGTGCTGGCGGGCTCGGACCCCATGGCGGCAAAGTATCGTTCACCGCTGGCCAATGGCACGTACTACATCGAGCCTTCCAAGACCTCGAAGTATGCGCTGGCCATTTCCGGATACTCCACTGCCAACAGCGTGCGTGCCCAACTGAGCAAGAAGTCCAGCAATTCCGCGCAGAAGTGGAGGGTGACGCACGATTCCAAGGGATACGTGATCCTGACGAACGTGCATTCCGGTAAGCGCCTGGATGTGAAGTCCTCGCTGGCACAGAACCACGGCGTGGTGCAGCAGTACAAGGCGAACGGAATCTACTCGCAGCGCTGGATTGCCGTGAAGGTGGGCAGCTCCTACAAGCTCGTGTCGAGTCTCAACACCTCCGTGGTGGTCGACCTCGCCAGCGGCCGTGTGGCGAACAAAGCGAAGGTGCAGCTCTACACCTCGAACGGCTTGTCCCCGCAGCACTGGAAGTTCGTGCGCACCAAGTAATGCCGGGTAACACAAAATAGCACCAAGTGATACGGAAGGGGCTGGGTCTGCGTGAGGTTTCCCACGCAGACCCAGCCCCTTTCACATGAGCAAGAGCAAGAACGAGTATCAGCTCTCTTTGAACAGCTTCTCCCACGTCTCCATGCTCGCCATATCGGCCGCACGATACTCCGCAGACAAGCGCTCCCACTCGCGATACACATGATGAGCGAGCGTGCCGCCCTCCTTCATCATGGCGCGGAATCTGTCGGAATCACGCTTGAGCCACGCAGCGGAACTGCCATCGGGAGATGTCACCAACGCCGAGCTCACACCGTGGAAGGATTCCCACAGCTCCTCGGTCGCCGGAATCGTGGTGGCGGGTCGTTCGTCGTCAACGCCAGATCCGCGACGTCCGTGTGCCGTCAGAGCACTCACCGCATCGGCAACGCCACGGGCGGTCAGCGAGAGCTTGGAACGCGCCGCGATACCTGGCACGTCTGATGCCGGTTCGGGGAAGTCGTCGAGTGAGTCGGAGCTCTGAGCGTCGTCAAAGGCTCCCCGCACCGTTCGTACCTCGGCCAGCTTCGTGGGCATGGAGGCAACAATCTCCTCCGGGCCGCGCAAAATATCGCGCAAGCCCATGTGCCGCAGCTCGAGCGCTGAGTACACCAGACGCATGCCTACGTTGAGATCGCCATACATCATCTCGAAAAGGAAGCGCTTCGTCGGGTGCGGGCAATGCAGCAGCGCGCAGATCCAGCGGTTCCTCTGGAAGAAGTATTCCTCCCAAGTGCGGGCAGGATCCTTGTCGTGCCACGCCTGATGCCACACGGCAACGCCCGGAAGCCCTACCGTGGGATAGCCGTGCTCCTTGGCACGCAGCGAGTACTCCATGTCGTCAAACTTGATAAATATTGGCAGAGACAGCCCAATTTCCTCGATGATGGCGGTGGGGATGAGACACATCCACCAGCCGTTGAAGTCTTCATCGATGCGGCGATGGCGCTCGGGGGAGTCGCGCAGGGGTTCCGCCGCGAAGTCGTGGTTGTATTTCAGGCCTTGGGAGGGCCGCATCCACATGGAATTCATGTTCATGCGCTCGCCCTGCGAGTACAGAATCGTGCGGTTGTCGAGATGGAGCATGCCACCGCCCACAATGGTGGGACGCGTTGTGTAGTCGGCGAATTGCATCGCCCGCAGGATGGCCTCCGGCTCGCTGATGGCGTCGTCGTCGAGCACGAGCGTGTAGTCGCTGCGGCCTGCCTTTACCGTTTCGTACATGCCGCGGGAGAAGCCGCCCGAGCCTCCCAGATTGCGTTGCCGTATATACCGAAGCTGATCCCCGAGGTCCTTGGCAATTGCCTCGAAGTCAGGCTGTGAGCTTACGAGATCTGTGCCCTGGTCGGTGCAATAGATGGTGTCGAGGCGCTCGCGCAACTCGGTTGCCTCGCTCAGCGCCCGCAATTGATCGCGGCAATACGTGGGCCGATTGAACGTCGTGATGGCAACGGACAGTGAGGTGCGCTGCTTTGCGTCGCCGTCGGCAGACGTGCCGCGCGGAGTGGCCGTCGACAGCTCGGACGGCACCTGCCAGTGTGCTTGCGAAACTGTGAGCGCATCGTCCGCTCCCTGGCCTGCAGAGGCGTCGAACCAGACGTATCCGCCATCCATCATGTTGACCAACGGCACTTGCGCGCTCACGGTGCGTGCACGGTTCGGTGCGTTAATTTCCAGCGAGGTCACGGGTGTGAAGAGGCCTCGGCCAGTGGAGCGGAAAAGCGTGAGCGTGCCGGTGCCCTTGACGCGTGCCTCGAAACGCACCTCGCGCACCTTGGTCCAACGGCGCCAGTAGCCAGCGGGGAAGGCGTTGAAGAACGTGCACAGGCTCACGTGGCCGCGGCTGAGCACCGTGAGCGCGTCACGGGAGTCGATGGTAAAGGGGGCATCGGAGCCGGATACGTTCATGGCGGCGGCTTTCGCGGCACCCTGACGCACAAGGCGCTCGAACTGCGCCGAGTTGATGTGCGAGAAGTCGAGGGTTGCACGGCGCTCGCTCGTGTTGAATACGGCTTCGCTGATGAGAGGACGAGTCCACTTAATGACGTAGAGCGGGGCGGTCAGGGACGCGTCGCGCACCGGATAGACGACGCGATTGACGGTTTCCCAACTGTTCGTGGTCTGTGACATGGTGCCAAGTATACAAATTCAGGGCGTGCCTGCGGTGAGGCTGCGCTAAGTCCGCCCACAGATTTCACGCGATTGGGCGGGTCGGTTCCTCAGATTATTTGAGATGTAGCCGTCGCTTGATCGCTTTTGCTAGCCGCGTTCCAAACGACTGGCTCGCCTCGGTGCGGAAGCGTTGCAGTTCCTCGATTTCTTTCTGGGCCGTGGCGAGCGTCGACGACAGCCTTGCGGATTTCTCTTGAGAGGTTCGTAGAGATGCCGCCTGTTCGTCGAGACGGCGCTGCAGGTTGCGGCTCGTGGTTTTTTCGGCAGCTACTGCTTTTCGCAGGTCCTTGATAACTCCCTGTGGCGAGCGTACTTTTTCGCTGAGTTCCGCGTCGAGCTCGAAATCGGGGTGGTAATTGTGCACCGGGCGCCAGTGGTCCCGGTCGCGATCCTGGCGGAGCCATAGGAAGCGCTCGGCGAGGCCCTCGGGATCGTTCAGCGAGATGGGCGCCATGCCAGGTGTGGGATGGAAGGTTCGCAGCACCTGGTCGTAGTCGGGATTCTCGAAACCCGCCTCGTGGATGTGATGCAGTCCGCACGCCTCGAGGTACGCGTAGTAACGATCCCAGTTCTCTGGCATGCGCGCGTTGAATTCCGTGAAGTCTGCTTGCTCGTAGAAGTCCTGGGCGAGGTAATGGCCGGACTCCACCGCGGACGTGAGCGATTGCCGGGGAATCCCGTGGTAATCTCCGAGCTCTTGGGTGCGTGAGTCCACGGAGAGCAAGTAGGCGGGCGTACCGCTCACCAATGCCGCGATGGCACCGTGGATTCTGATGCCGAATGAGAAGTCCTGAGTGGACATGAAGTCACACCATGAGCGCGTATTCGTGAAGAAGCGCAAGCGGGATTCCGCGTACGCGCTGTCGGCCGAGGAACGTGGGGTGCCCTCGGGGAAGTTCTTCGCCAGTTGCCCCCAGAGAACCAGATTCGCCCCGTCGAGAGTCTGGAAGACGGACGTGAGATGACTGTATGCGTTCTCATTCGCCGAATAGACAGTGCTGAGCGCCTCGTCCGAGGCGGCTCCAGCAGTTCCGAAATTTGTGTTGCCGGCCTCGAAGTTCGTGGCGAGCAAAGAATCAGTGGAAAGCCGGTCAAGCGTCTTCGCCACGCTGAAGGTGCGCGTGCGGGAAAACATGGAGGGGCAGCCGATGACGGCGATATCTGCGTCGTGGAAGCCCAAGTTCAGCAGCACTCTGCGCGTCGTATCGCCACGGACGCCGATCTGGGGCGAGTGGTCGAGAATGGCGGAGACGAAGCGGCGCGTGCTGGCGGCCACGTCGTCGGAAATTGTTGCGTGGGCGTCGTCGAGATCCAGTTGGCACCCCACGCTCCCCACCACCACGGGAATGGTGAGGCGTTCGATATTCGTGGTGAGCCGATTCAGAGCAGGGAGGAAGGAATCGCGGAAGGCGTTGGCTAGCGGAATAACATAGGCGCTGTACGTGTCATTGATATGGGAAATCTGGTCATCGGAGAGCACGTAACGCTCGGGAAGGTAGGCGTCGCACGTCACGGACGCGGCGGAGGTGTTCAGCACTCGGTACATGGCGTCGGAGAAGAGCATGTTGCCCGAGTTGGAGGCGAAGTGGCCGCCGCCGCGCCACGCCAATGCAGCGGGATTCGAGGTTTCGTCGTGGGGCGGGCGACCCGCGCGCATGAGGATTCGTTGCGGTTCCATGGGTTAATTATCAACCGCTCACATGGGAAAAGTCATAAACGGCACAAAGATGTGTTAAAAATCACGCGCTCTGTGGCAAGGCTGTGTGATTAAGCGGATTCCGTTTTCACCGTGAGGACCCCATTGAGTAGTATGTGTGACGATGAAAAGTACACACACAGATGACGCCACCGATCTTGGGGAGCTTAAAACCCCGGGTAAATGGCAGGGACTTCTCGCGGTCTTTAATTATCGTTATCTTCTGAAGCTCATCGTCTCCAAGGACATGAAGGTACGTTACCGCGGCTCTTTCCTCGGCATGATTTGGACCTATATCAAGCCGTTGACGCAGTTCTTCGTGTACTACGTCGTCATGGGTATTTTCCTCGGCCTCTCCAAGAGGGGCGAGAACTACGCGCTCTACCTTTTCTCCGGCATGATCGCCGTCAACTTCTTCACCGAGACGCTGCGCCAGTGCACGCGCTCCATCCGTTCCAACCGTGGCCTTGTCAAGAAAATTTACTTGCCGCGTGAGCTTTTCCCGGTATCGAGCCTGCGCGTGGCCATGGTGCACTTCTACCCGCAGGTGGCGATTCTCTTTATCTTCTGCGTCTTTAGCGGTTGGTTTGGCGGCGTGACGCCGGGGCGCATCCTGGCAATCATCATCGGATTCATCAACGTAGCTGCCTTCGGATTGGCGCTGGGCATTCTCTTCGGTGCCCTCGACGTGTTCTATCAGGACGCCGAAAACTTCGTGGACGTCATCAATATGCTGTCCTCCTGGGTGTCGCCGGTGCTGTACAAATGGACCATGGTCGCCGCCGTGCTTCCGCACTGGGGCCTCATGATTTATCTGCTCTACCCGGTCACCGCCTCCGTCAATCTCTTCCAGCTCGGGTTCTGGTTCCCTACCACAAGCGGAACGGAAGCTTTGCCCCCGCACGTCCTCATCAACGGTGGCATTTCAATGGTCGTTTCGTTGTTGGTGCTGGGTCTCGCGGAACTCGTCTTCAAGCGCCTCGAGGGGCGCTTCGCACAGGAGCTGTAGGGGGAGCACATGGCAGAGAAGAAATACGCAGAAAAAGAGAAATTCGACAAAAAGGCCGCCCTCGCCGCCCTCACGCCGTTGGAAGAGGAAACGACTCCGCTCATGGTTCAGGTGAACCACGTGACGAAGAAGTTCCGTCTGCAAAAAACCGTGTCCCTGAAGGACGAATTCGTTCGCAGGCTTCTGCGACGCAAGGCTCCGAACGACAACAACATCTTCACCGCGCTCGATGACGTCACCATCGATATCCATGAGGGCGAATCCGTGGGTCTCATCGGGCTCAATGGTTCCGGCAAGTCAACCCTGCTCAAGTGCATCTCCGGGGTGCAGCAGGTGGACGGCGGCTTCATCAAGACCCGTGGCCACGTGGCAGGCCTCATCGAGGTAGGCGCAGGATTCAGCAACGATCTCACGGGCCGGGAGAACGTGTACCTCAACGGTGCCATTCTCGGTATGACCAAGGAACAGATCGATGCCGCCTTTGACGACATCGTGGCGTTCTCCGAAATCGGCCGCTTCCTCGACACGGAAGTGCGCTTTTACTCCTCGGGTATGTACATGCGTCTGGCGTTCTCCGTGGCCGTGTACTCCAACCCGGACGTGTTCCTCGTCGACGAGGTGCTCGCCGTGGGCGACGAGCCCTTCCGCAAGAAGTGCGCCAAGCGCATCAAGGAGCTCAAGGCGGGCGGCACCACGCTCGTCATCGTGTCGCACTCCACCAAGCAGATCCTCGACTTCTGCGACCGCGCGGTGCTGCTGTCTCACGGTAAGCTCATTGCGGATGGCCCGAGCGACGAGGTGCTTTCCATCATGCTGAACCGCCGTGTTGTCAAGGTGAAAGAGGACGAAGACTAATGGGATTCATGCACAGAATTAAATCGTTGATGCCGGTGTCGTCCCGGTCCTTCCACGACTTCGAACACCACGTGAACGCCGAGCTGCGCGGACTCAAGCGCCTCGCCAACGCGAGCGACCCCAAGACCGAAATTCGCTTCTGGGCCCTTTTCCAGCGTGACGGAGAGACACAGGCCGACGCCAAGCGCCGCTTCTTCAGTCTTATCCCCAAGGCATCGGGAGACATGGCTCTGCTGCAGAAGGCGCAAACCAAGATTCTGCGCGAACTGCGCGAGGTGTGCGAGGCCAACGGCATTCAATACCTTGCCACGGGCGGCACGCTCATCGGCGCCGAACGCCATCAGGGCTTCATTCCTTGGGATGACGACCTCGACGTTGCCATGAGCCGCGACGATCTCGCGGTTCTCACCAAGGCTCTCGAGAACTCCACCACGCACCGCATCGTGACGGTGTGGGATTACCGCGCCGTGTGCGAGCAGATTCGCTTCCGCACCACCGATCCCAACAACCCGGCATTTGTGGACCTCTTCATCTTCGATTGGACCAGCGAGCCCACGCTCGAAATGTTCCAGCGCTCCCAGGAGTACCGCAAGCGCATGAAGAGCGAGATTCACGAGAAGTTCCGCTTCTCCGAATGGCCCGGCATCTGGATGATGGAGGACTCGAATCCTCTGTCCGCACAAGTGCGCGAGGAGTTTGCGAAGTACCGTGCCGAAGAACTGCAGGAATCGTACGTGACCGACCGCGAGCACGCCAAGGGCATGTACCGCTCCATCGAGAACTTCGACGACCCCACGCACTTCCCGTACATTGGCCCTATGAGCGACTGGTTCCCGGCACGCGAGATGCAATTCGAGGACATCCAAATCTGGACGCCCAACAATAAAGACAAGTTCCTCGACGGCCCCTACGGAGACATCTGGGAGTTGCCCAACGACATCGATTCGCACTTCCAGCACGTCTCCCGCAAGGAGCTGGAAGAGGACGCCGTGAGGCAGGCGCTCGAAAGCTATATCGCAGAATAAGAGCTGCATTTAATTTAATAAAGGGGCGGTGCGCGCAATTATCTACGCGTGCACCGCCCCTTTCGCATCGGTAAGAGTATTTACCGTACTTACCGCACTGTCCTTACCGCAGACGCTGCGTGATCTTCCTACGGATGTTTGCCACGACTCCCGTGGGCGTGAGCGTGCGGCCCAGGCGAATGATCTTTTCGCCCACCTGATACCGCGTAGACAGCACGAGGCGGCGGTTGCGGTCCTTCGACTTCTTCAGCTGGTTGAGCGTCTGCATGTACAGGTGCATGTAGAAGAACGACCTGTCGTTGCGTGTGAGACGTTGGAACTCGTTGAACGGTCCCTCGCAGTCGAGTTCCTTGGCGGTTGAGTCGCCGATGGCCGCGATGAGCGGTTCCGTCATGGTGTCGAGATAGCCGTCGAGAGATTCCGTGGTGACGCAGGCGTGCACGTCTGCCGAGAAGGATTCCAGAAGCAGGTGCTTGAGCGACTTTTCGTACTCCGGGTAGTCGGAGCGACCTGAGAGCTCCTTCATCGCCTGCAAAACAGCCGGTGCGGTGGCCTTGGGGGTCTTGTCGTCAATGGCGTAGAGCTTCTGGCGGTAGAAGGGCTGAGTCACCGGAATGTCAGTGGTGGCGCCGCGCACGGTGCGCGTGGCGGTGAGCACGTTGCCAATTGCGGTGGTGGCGTCGAGCAGAGTGGCGAAGGCACGCGCGAGCAGCACCGCCTCGCTGGTGCCATCAGTCTCTCCGGCAGTGATGGCGTGGTCGGTGAGGAACGTGCGGCGGAAGAAGGTGTTGCCGAGTTCGTTGGGACGAATGGCCATCAGGAAGTCCTTGATGGCGGTGACGGGCTGGGAGAAGATGTATCGTCCCGAATCGATGACGTCGATGCTGGAATCGGCGTGTGCGCGCAGAAGCGTCTCCTCAGCGAATTCCGCGCGGATTCCGCACTCCACAAGCACTGCGTGGTGTGAATGGGCGGTGGCGAGGAGTGTGGGGACGTCCTTCATCTCGACGCTTGCGCCGGCGTCGGCAAAGAGCACATACTCGCCCTTAGCCGCGGCCAAGCCCGCATTGAGACCGTCTGCCAGATTCTCCGAGTCACTCTTGATGAGACGGACGCGTTTGTCCTTATGCGTGAGGTGGGAGACGGCTGCCACGGTGCGATCGGTGGACTTGCAGTCCACTGCAACCACTTCAAAGGGGAAGTCGGTGGTGGCGAGCAGATTCGAGATGAACGGCACCACGGCGTCACGCTGATCGTGCAATGCCACCACGATGCTGAGATGAGGGCCGCTCACTGCCGCATGGTCTGCGATCTGCTGGCCCGTTCCCGTGAAGTCCATGTAGTAGGCGCGGAATTTCGGCAGGATGTGCGAGTCGGAGAAGATGATGGTGGAATCCATGGGGTCGATGACCTCGTGGATAAGCTTGTTGAGCTCCGGATCCGCCTCGTTAAAACCGTACTTGTTGACCACCTGATCGATGTAGTCGAGCTCACGCGCGTACAGCACACCCGTGGCACGGCGCGAAATGGTATGGGAATCGGCGAAGGCGCGCATTTCCCGCAGACGGTCGAAGGGAACGTGGAAGTCCTTGAGATAACGGGAGGCATCCGCGTTGGTCATGCGGTAGTAATAATACGGGCGCGGTACCCAGACGATGTTCTGTGCGAGGTTGAGTGCGGCGAAGTAGAAGGGGTTGTCGACCCATCCGGCTCCCTTGGCTTCCACGAAGCGCAGTTTGTTGCTATCCAGGAAGCTGCGGCGGTAGATGGCGGACCAAATGGAAGGGTGGTGCACGAGCAACTCGATATTGCCTTCGATATTCGACACCGTGCGACGCTTGGGAGCGAAAATCGACAGGTTCGGCTTGCGCAGAGCGTCTGCGTAGCCGTCAGCGGGATCGTAATACTCCCAGTACGAGCCCTTGACGATTTCGGGACGCTTCTCCTGCTCGCTGGAGGCTGCAGTGAGCAGCTCTTCGTACATGTCGGGGGCGATAAAGTCGTCAGGCTCGACGATGGCAACCCATTCGGTTGTTGCGGCATTGAGTCCGCGGTTGCATGTGGCGCCGTAGCCTTCGTTCGGCTTGTCAATGACCTCGAAACGCTGGTCCTTGGCGGCGAAGTCCTGCATGATTTTCAGGGAGCCATCTGTGGAACCATCGTTGAAGACAAGAACGTGGAAATCTGTAAATGTCTGCCTCTGAATGGAGGTCAGGCATTGCTCGAGATAGTTTTCGACGTTGTAAACAGGAACGATGATTGTTAACTGTGGCATAGATTGTGTCCTCACCGGAGCCGGATGGCTCGCTAGCCTTGATTGCTCATCTTCATAATGGACTTACCGAAATGGGGATGAGAATCCATTTCGAAGCAATTAGTGATGTCGTCCACGTTGCGAATGTCGTAGACGGCGTTGATGAGGCGGGACAGATAGCGCACCGTCTCAGGATGCTCGCGGTAGAGCGCGAGCGTATTTTCGAAGTCCTTGCGGCCCGAGCGGGAGGATCCCACCAGACGCAAGCCCTTCTCCAACACCATGCGGGTTTCGATGGGTTGGGAGTATTCAGAAACGCCCATGAGCATGAGCGTGCCTTCCGGGCGCACCAGGGAGATGAACTGCGCAATGGCGTCGGCCGAGCCGTTGCCGCCCGCGCATTCGAAGCCGTGGTCGACCTGAAGATCGTCGGGAATGTCGTCGGTCAAATAAGTGGCCGACGCGAAAGTGAAGTTTTCCAGCTTCTCGCGGGAACGCCCGAAAACCACAATCTGAGAGTCGGGGTAGAGGCGCGTCAGCAGCAGCGACACGATGTACCCCAGGTTGCCGTCGCCCCAGACTCCGAGAGTTGCGCGGTCGGAATGCGCGGTGACCTCGAAGCGGCTGATGGCGTGCATGGACACGGATACTAGCTCCGTGAAGGCCGCAGTTTGGCCGCTCACCTCCCCGTGCTCGATCGGCACCACGCGGTGGGGATCGAGGCGCACGAGCTCCTGCAGGAAGCCGTCCTCCGAAGACCCTGCGAAAGTGGAGCTACGCAGGTAGTTTTCTGCGCGCACGGGATCGGTCTCATGAGGATCGTCAGGAACCATGAGAACGGGAGTGCCCGGGGTGAGTCGTCCCGTGGGATCGTACTGCACCACGCCACTCGCCTCGTGCACCAGGGCCATCGGCAGCTTCTTCTCCAGCACCTTGGGATCGCGCGTGCCGAGGAAATAGCGCTGATCCGCCATGCAGATGGAGACATAGGTGGGGCGCACGAGCACTTCATTGCCGTGGAACGACTCGTCGACGAGAACTTTTTCAAAGCGTCGAGGTGCCGCCAAGCGGTAAATGGTGTTGAGCATGGTGATCTCCTGATGTCTAAATTCTGGATTGAAGCTTAATGGATGAGGGACGCGGCGCGGGTTTATTCAGCGATAAGCGCCTGGGCCATGCGCAGGTCGGCAGGGTAGGTGACCTTGATGTTCTCTTCCTCGCCAGCCACGAGCTTGACGGGAATGTTCTTGGTCGTGAAGATCGAGCAGGCGTCGGGCAGCCAGTCCTTGTCCTTCTCGCTGAGCGAGGTGTAGAGCTCGCGCAGGCGCAGGGCCTTGAACGACTGTGGCGTCTGGCCGCGGAACATGGTCTTGCGGTCGGGGATCGTGGTGATTTCTTCACCCTCGTCGCTCACGACGATGGTATCGGCGGCGGGAATCACGGTGTCACAGGCGTCGTAGTCCTTCATGGCGGCGAGATTGTCTTCGATGATGCGTTCTGAGATGAACGGGCGCACGGCGTCGTGGGTCACGATGACCGTGTCTTTGTCGATGCCGTCGTGCTGCTCAATCCAGTCGATGGCGGCCATCACGGTGTCGTTGCGCTGGGCACCGCCCTCGGTCACGATGACGTGCTCGGAGTCGCCGAAGGACTTGCGCAGAATGTCCTTGGTGTTTTCGACCCATTCTGCGGGGGTGAGCACGAGGACGCGCTCGAAGCCGGGGTGAATGGCGAACTTCTCCACTGTGTGCACGATGATGGGCTTGCTCCCCAACTGCAGATACTGCTTGGGCTTGCCCACGTTTCCCATGCGCTTGCCAACGCCGCCTGCGAGGATGACTGCGTAAAACTTCATGTGAGGCCTTTCGTTTATGCCGTTCTGTGTTCTCTATAAGTTTCTGTAGCGATTTGCTGTGCCAGCTATTTCTTCAGGAGTGGCTCGACCTGCTTTTCGAAGGCGATGAGCGCGCTGTTGATGGTCTGATGCATGTCGAAGTAGGCGTACCCGCCGAGGCGACCGCCGAACACCATGTTTGGCTCCGCCTTTTCCATGGCTGCGTACTTTGCGAACATCTCCCGATCCTCGTCGGTGTTGACGGGGTAGTACGGGTCGTCATCGCGGCCGGCGAAGCGTGAGTACTCGTCCCACACCACGGTCTTTTTCTGTGCCGCGACGTCCGTGCGCTCGGGGTTGAAGTTCTTGAACTCAATCGAGCGGGTGAAGGGGACGTCGGCATCGGCGTAGTTCATCACGGGGCAGCCAAGATGATCCACCTCGTCGAAGCGGTGTTCCTTGAAGTCCACGGTGCGCCACTTGAGGGTGCCCAACTCGTAGTCGAAGTAGCGGTCGATGGGGCCGGTGTAGACGATGGGGACGTTCCCGCGCAGGGCTTTCTTGCTGAGCGGCTGCGAATCGTCGAAGAAGTCTGTTCCCAGAGTGACGGTGATGTTCGGGTCGTCGATCATACGCTCGAACCACTTCGTGTAGCCGTCGGCGGGCAGACCTTCGTACGTGTCCTTGAAGTAGCGGTTGTTGTAATTGAAACGCACGGGGAGGCGCCGGATGATGGAGGCCGGCAGTTCGCTGGGATCCGTTTGCCACTGCTTACCCGTGTAGTTCTTGATGAAGGCCTCGTACAGCGGCTTGCCGATGAGCTTGATGCCCTGATCGTTGAGGTTCTGCGGGTCGACGTCGGCGTATTCGCCAGCCTGCTGCGCGATGAGCGCCTGCGCCTCCATGGGGGAGTAGGCGGCGCGGAAGAACTGATTGATGGTTCCCAAGTTGATAGGCAGAGGGAATACCTCGCCGTTGTGCGTGGTGTAGACGCGGTGCACGTAGTCGGTGAACTTCGTGAAGCGGTTGACGTACTCCCATACGCGCTTGTTGGAGGTGTGGAAAAGATGTGCGCCGTACTTGTGGATTTCGATACCCGTTTCCTCGTCGAAGTACGAGTAGGCATTGCCGCCGATGTGGTCGCGGATGTCGACGATCTGAACCTTGGCATTGAGTTTCTCAGATGCCTGCTGGGCGATGGTGAGGCCGAAGAGGCCCGCTCCCACGATGACGAGATCAGTCACGAATACCTTCCTTCACGGGTGGTCATTTCTGCGGTCGGGCGCAGCGGCGTCCGTGCTGTCCTCATACTACGGTGGCCACGCGTGCGCGACGGGAAGAGAGTCTGACCTCTCATGAGACTTTTACGAACGACAGATGAAAGTCTCAACAATTCACGCGAGTCTGTGTGGTATATTTCCCGTTGTTTGGTGAATGACGGGAGCTTTTGTGACAGACGGCGTGGCAGAAAATACAACGGTTGCGAGTAATGCGACGACGGTTCACAAAAGTGGGCATGGTAGCAGAATTGCCACTCTTGACCTCATCAAAACAGTTGCCATCTATCTCGTGGTGATGATCCACTTCATCTTCTATACCACCGCCTACCCGAGCACCGTGCTCTCTCACCTCGTCGCCGTTACCTACCAGTACTGCGTGCCGCTGTTCTTCATGGTCAACGGCGCGTTGTTGCTGACGCGGCCCCTCAATCTCTCCCGGCACTACCGCAAACTGGGGCGTCTGGTGGCGGTCACCCTTGTGTGGAAAGTGCTCTACGCTCTGCTCTTCTGGCTCGAGCACGACTCCGCGCCTGTGACAGCGAAGGACTTTTTCGCCTTTCTTCTCGGCACTGACGGAATCCCGGGTCACCCCAGCGGCTTCTTTTGGTTCCTGAACGCGCTTATCGGGCTCGATCTCGTGATGCCGCTCATCAAACTCGCCTTCGACGCCGTGGATCGACGCATCCTGTGGTGGGTTCTGGGGGTCATCTTCACGTTCTCCTTCGTGCGCCTCACGGTGGTCACCATTCTGGACGTCGTCGATACTGTGCGCGGCACCGACATCGCCTCCGTTCTTGATGATGTCACCAAGTTCTATTATTTCGGCTTCTTCGGCTACGTCATCGTCTACTTTGTGGCAGGCGGGCTTGTCATGGAGGCGTTCATGAAGCATCGCGATGCCGACACGGGGCGTTTCACGTGGCCGTGGCCGCGCTTCAACGCCATTGCGGCGGCTGCGGTACTCGTGGTGTGCCAGGCGCTGCTACTGGTGATCCGCCATTTCGACGAGCTGGTCAACAATCACAGCTATGAATTCAGCAACAGCTATCAGCTACTTCCGGGTCTCTTCGGCACCATCGCGCTCTTCTGTTTGCTGATGATGGCGCACCCCGGTCCGCGTGCCTCGAAATTCTTCGCGGGCATTGGCTCGCGTACTTTCGGCATGTACCTGACGCATGTGGTGCTCATCCTCGAGTTCATGCATCTGGAACAGCGTCTGCACGTGAGTGCTGCGATGAGCGGGCTTCCCACTCCGGTGTCCATTTTCGCTAACCTGGTGTTCGTGGCAGTGCTCGCCGGTGCCGCGTGGTGCATCGCTTGGGTGGGTGGGCACATTCCAGTGATCAAAAAACTATTCCTCTAGAATCGGCACCATGAACGCTTCCGATTCCATCGACCCCGAGCTGGCCACCCCTCGCTATCATCATCTTCTCGTGACCGGCGGCGCGGGTTTCCTGGGATCAAACTTCGTGCGTTTCGTGCTGACGCGGTTTCCCGACGTGCGCGTCACGGTTCTTGACGCTCTCACTTATGCGGGCAAACGCGAGAACCTTGCGGGGCTCACCGATGGAACGGCCGCGCGTCTGCACTTCGTGCACGGCGATATCCGCGATGCCGCCCTCGTGGACGCACTCCTCGAACGCGACCGTATTGACGCCATCGTGCATTACGCCGCGGAATCTCACAACGACAACGCTATCTATGGTCCCGAGCCCTTCATCGACACCAATGTGAAGGGAACTTTCGTGCTGCTGGAGGCCGCGCGGCGTTACCACCTGCGATTCCATCACATCTCGACGGACGAGGTGTATGGGGACTTGCCACTCGACGCTTCCACCGCCCGCGAGCGCTTCACCGAAGAGAGTCCATACCGGCCGTCGAGCCCATATTCTGCCTCCAAGGCGAGTTCGGACATGCTCGTGCGCGCGTGGCACCGCACGTACGGCCTGCCCGTCACCATCACCAACTGTTCCAATAATTACGGGCCGTATCAGCACGTGGAGAAGTTCATTCCTCGTCAGATCACCAATATTCTTACCGGGCGTCGCGCCAAGCTGTATGGTACGGGGTTGAATGTGCGCGACTGGATTCACGTTGAGGACCAATGCGCGGCAGTGTGGGAGGTTCTGAACCGTGGGCGTGCGGGGGAGACGTATCTCATTGGGGCGGACGGTGAGCGCAACAACCGTGAGGTGCTCGGCGAGATTCTGCGAGCTTTGGGGCGCGAGCCTGATGATTACGAGACGGTTGCTGACCGTCCGGGGCATGACCGTCGGTACGCCATCGACGCGGGCAAATTGATGTCGGAACTTGGCTGGCGGCCGCAGCATCGTGATTTTTCCGAAGGACTGGCAGCCACTGTGGAGTGGTACCGCACGCACGAGGAATGGTGGCGAGGGGATAAGGAAGCGACGGAGGCGGCAGCCGCTCGGCGCGGGCAGTGAAGGTCCGCGGCCTTCACCGTCACTTTCAGGATTCTCACAGACAAACGCTGGGAGTATTCCAAGACTCCATCGGGGCTGAGTGCAGCTTGGACGAGTTTGCTTGGCATCATGAACACAGAGATGACTTCCACCGAAATAGCCGCGACCGGCACGGCTCCCGCGTATGGCATGCGTGCCGCGGAGGAGACCGGCGAACGGTACGGCGTCTCTGGTGAGGTGGAGCGCATTGGCGCCCCGGCCGCGGTGTCGGTGGACGTGGCGCTCCCGGTGTATAACCGAGCGTCCGATGTGGATTCGCGTGTGCGCACGCTGAAGAACTTTCTCGATGATCACGCCACGCATCGTGCGGGCTTCACTTGGAACATCGTGCTCGTGGACATGGCGAGCACCGACGGCACCTGGGACGTGGTGTCGCGGCTCGTGGCAGAGTTTCCCACGCAGCTGCGCGCTCTGCGCATGGATACGACAGGTCGAGGTCGTGCTCTGAAGGCCGCCTGGGGAGATTCGCAGGCTTCGGTCGTCTCGTATATGGACCTTTCTTTGTCGGCGGATATCAAGGACATCGGCTTCCTCATTGGCTCGCTGCTGGTGGGCGGCGCCGACATTGCCATCGGTTCGCGACTGTTGAGCGAGTCGCAGGTATCACGCACGCTGCGGCGTGAATTTATCTCCCGCACCTATAACATGTTGTTACATTCATATCTGAGCGCGAGCTTCCACGATGCGCAGTGCGGATTCAAGGCCATAACAGCCTCCGCTGCCAAGACCCTGTTGCCTCTCGTGTGCGACGACGGGCTCTTCTTCGACACCGAGCTGTTGCTGCTCGCACAGAACGCAGGAATGCTGATCTATGAGATTCCCGTTGTGTGGAAGCAGACGCTCGAAGACGACATCAATGTGTCCGACACCATTCAGCGTGATCTCGAGGGCATGCGCCGCATGAAGCGTACCTTCGCCAAGGGTGTCACTCGCGACGGCGTGGCGCTGCCGTGGGCTCGCACAGAGTCGGAATCCGACACCTCTGCTACCTCGTCCCCTTCTACCGGCACGGGTGCCGCCGCGGCTTCTGAGAACACCCCTATCGCCTCGCCGTTGTCGGCGCCCATCTTGTATGACACCACAACTACGAATTCTTTTGTAGATTCTTCTGCGAGCCCCTCGGAGGACGTCACCTCAGCCGCGGTCTTCTCTTCCGTCTCTTCCGCCGAGGTCACGACATCTGTGGCGGACCATGATTCTCACAAGGCCAAGAGGCGCCGCAAAGCCGCAGCGAAGGCGGCGCGACGTTCCGGACATTCCGTGTCCTCGTCATCGGCCTCGTCCGCGAGGAGCTTCGGAGGGGCGTTGGGTGTCGCCAACGCGGTGATCCAGCCGGTCAGTTCTGTGGGCGTGCTCGCTCAACAGACCATGCTCATCGACATTGCGGACGTGCGCGTGCGGTAGCGTTTTTCTCCGAATGTGCTGTGCACTTCGCGGGAAACCTTTGGCGCGACTCGACACATTCGCAAAACCGGGTAAACTGAATACGGCTCCCACGCGGCGCTATGTCACCCAACTCCCCCAGGGCAGGAATGCAGCAAGGGTAAGTGGCCTCTGGCGGGTGCGCGGGAGTCTTTCATATTCTGTAATTTCCTGTTGATTTCTGTTGATATCGCGTGCATATTCGGCCAAGCGCACAGTTGCGCCACACGGATGCGAATACAGTCAAGTGTCATGAGCGATTTCCAGACACCGACTGATTCCGACGCGATCGAGTCTTCTTCGGGCACTGCGGAACGTGCGGCTGCGGCTTCTCCAGAACCTGTGCCCACGCCCGAAGCTGCCCCCACTTCGCAGCCCGTGCCTGCGCCAGATTCAATTCCTACTGCGGCGCGAGTGGAACAGATCGCCAGAGACGTGGACGACGATCTGAATGCCACCACGGCATCGATGGAACCGGTCCGCGCTGCAGCGGATGACGACGTCGACCGCACGCAGGCCTTTGCTCCCGTTCCCGCTTCCCCGGCGTCGGCCGCTGATGCTTTTACCCCACAGGCTTCCGCAGACACATCTGCCTCCCTCCCCGCGTCAGCTACTCCCATCGACGAAACACTCAAGGATCCGCTGCTGCGCGCACCGCGCACGTCGAGTGTGGTCCTGTGCGTGGTCTTCGGCCTTCTGTTCGTGGCGGCGGCGGGCCTAGTGTGGTGGGTCGCAGTGCGCACAACGACGGGCCAGGAGTATGACGATCTCGTATGGGAGACCCTCAAAGACGGCTTCCCTGCGGCGCTTGGGCCGCTCGCCGAGTTCTTCACCCGCTCCACGTATGTCATCGGACTGATCATCATCATCGGCATCGTCTCGGTGCTCATGGTGGTAGTGCGCCGCCGCTGGCTGCTGCTCATCCAGCTCATCGGCTTTGCGCTGGCGAGCTTCCTCGCAGGGTTCCTTCTCAAGGGAGTGCTGCCGCGTCCCACCCTGGATCCAACGCTCGCCAACCCCAGCAACACCTCGCCCTCGGGCCACTCCGTCGCGGCGTTTGCCGCCGCAGCCGTTCTCGTGATGGCAGTGCCGATGTCTCTGCGCGCCATCGCCTCCGTGGTCGGCTTCCTCTTTGCGTCGAGTGTGGGCATCAGCGTCGTGGTGGGGAAGTGGCACAGGCCCAGCGACGTCATCGTCGCCTTCCTCCTCGTCACCGGCCTCGCGCTCATCACCATGGCCTTCACCCGCGCGTCGGGAATGGATAAGGCGGGGGCGCGCCGTTCGAGCGCCTCTGTACAGATCGTATCCACAGTCATGCTCGTTGCCGGCGTATGTGGTCTGCTCTTCACGGGCTATCTTGTGTGGCAGCTGCTGTCCGGCCTCGGCTCACAGGAGGCGTGGACCGTGTCGGCCGCGCAGGGCTCGGCAATGCTCGCCATCATGAGCACCGCCTGCCTCGGCCTTGGAGTGATCTCGGCACTGCGCCAAATCACGGCGTCGCCGCTCTCTGCGGTCGGCCTCGTGGGTGCCCCGCCCGCGCCTCCGGCCGCATCGCAATTTTCCACAAACGAGTCCTGAAGTGTCGATCTCGTCCTGAGTCGTGATATACAGTTCTCAGGACGCGTATTAGAGGACGCCCGTCTGCGGCATGGCGGAATAAGCCATCGTCAGCAGGCATGCACCACACCGCGCGGCGCAATCGGAAGGATATGAGATGGCCAAGAAGCTCGTCATCGTCGAGTCTCCCACCAAGGCGAAGAAGATCGGTGGCTATTTGGGCAAGGACTACACTGTTCTCGCCTCCGTGGGCCATATTCGCGACCTCGCGCAGCCCTCACAGGTTCCCGCCTCGCAGAAGGGCAAGTACGGCAAGTTCGGCGTCGATATCGACGACGGCTTCAAGCCCTACTACATTGTCGACGCGAACAAGAAGAAGACCGTCTCGGAGCTCAAGGCCGCGCTCAAGGACGCCGACGAACTCTACCTCGCAACTGATGAGGACCGCGAGGGCGAGGCCATCGCATGGCATCTGGTGCAGACGCTCAAGCCCAAGGTTCCCGTAAAGCGCATGGTGTTCCACGAGATCACGAAGGATGCCATCAAGGGTTCGCTCAACAAGACTCGCGACGTGGATGCCGCCATGGTTTCCGCCCAGGAGACGCGCCGCGTGCTCGACCGCCTCTACGGCTACGAGCTGTCGCCGGTGCTGTGGAGAAAGGTGGGGCCGGGTCTGTCGGCCGGCCGCGTGCAGTCGGTTGCCACGAGGCTCATCGTGGAGCGCGAGCGCGAGCGCATGGCGTTCGTGCAGAAAACGTATTGGGATGTGCTTGCCAATCTGACGACTGGTAAGGCAGATGCGGCTTCCACCGATCCCACCGATTTCGAGGCTCGCTTGGTGGAGCTGGGAGGGAAGCGTCTCGCCGCTTCCAAAGACTTCGGTGACGACGGTGAGTTGACGGCTGCTGCGAAGAAGGATGCCCCGCTTGAGCTGGGTGAGAAGGACGCTGCCGCTCTCGTCAGCACTTTGAAGGCCGCCGATTATTCGGTGGAATCGTTGGAGACCAAGCCCTATCATCGCCGCTCGGCCGCTCCCTTCACTACTTCGACGCTGCAGCAGGCCGCGGGCAATCGCCTCGGCATGAGCTCGCGTTCGGCGATGCGCGCCGCACAGGGGCTGTATGAAAACGGCTATATCACGTACATGCGTACGGACTCGGTGACGCTGTCGGGCGAGGCAATCGCTGCCGCCCGCGATCAGGTCAAGGAGCGCTTCGGTGCTGAATACCTCAGCAAGTCCGCTCGCCAATTCACCACCACCACCGCGGGAGCGCAGGAGGCGCACGAGGCAATTCGTCCCGCCGGTGCCCACTTCCGTACTCCGGAGGAGCTCGCCACGCGTGTGCCTCCGGATCAGCTGAAGCTCTACACCTTGATTTGGCGCCGCACCCTGGCCACCCAGATGGCCGATGCACAGGGTTCCACCGCAACCGTTCGGCTCAGTGCCGACGCGGGCGATCAGGGAATTGCGATCTTCCAGGCGTCGGGCACGGTCATCACGTTCCCCGGCTTCACGAAGGTATACGGGATGGACTCCGGAGCCGCAGGACGCAGCAAGAGCGCGGGCAAGAATTCCGGCAATGGCGACACAGCGGACCGCGATGGTCGCCTTCCGCAGATGTCACAGGGCGACGTATTGAACGCCACCACCGTGGAGCCAACCTCGCACCAGACGCAACCCCCGGCTCGATACACGGAGGCAAGTCTCGTCAAGACGTTGGAGGCCCGAGAAATCGGCCGCCCGTCAACCTATGCGAGCATCATTTCAACGATTATCGACCGTGGATACGTCTACGAGAAGGGCCGTGCGCTCATTCCGAGCTGGCTCGCCTTCTCCGTCATCAAGCTGCTGGAGACCAAGTTCCCCAAATACGTTGACTACGAGTTCACGGCAAAAATGGAAAACGGCCTCGACCAGATCGCAAAGGGCGAGGAAACCGGCCAGGAATGGCTCACCGAGTTCTACTTCGGCACCGGCAAGAACGCCGCAGCCGATGAGCAAGAGGCGACTGAGGGACTGCAGGCCCAGGTGGCGCAGCTGGGTGAGATTGACGCCCGGGCCATCAACACCATCGAGATCGGCGACGGCATCAACGTGCGCGTCGGTCGCTATGGCCCCTACCTCGAGGACACCACTCAGAAGGATTCCGAAGGAAACTTCAAGCACGCCTCCATCCCCGACACCATCGCTCCCGACGAGCTGACGGTCGAGGTGGCGCGCGACCTGCTGGAGAAAAACGCCGGTGGCGCTCGCATTCTGGGCACTGATCCTGCGACCGGGTACACGGTGGAGGTGCGCTCGGGTCGGTTCGGCCCGTACGTGGCGCTCGTCAAGCCCGAGGATCCGGAAGCCGAAAAGGCGGAGAAAGCCGCCGAGGAGAAGACTGCAAAGGGCACGAAAAAGCGGGCCAGCAAGTCTTCCAAGGCCAAGGCAGCCGACAAGCCCAAGATGGCTTCGTTGTTCAAAACGATGGACCCGCAGAGCCTGAGCCTCGACGATGCTCTCAAGCTGCTGAGCCTGCCGCGAGAAGTGGGCACAGTGGAGGAGAAGGACGCCACGAGCGGCGAGGTATCAACCGCCACGGTTGCCGCCAACAACGGTCGTTACGGCCCCTACCTCACCAAGACGGGTGCGGACGGCAAGTCCGAAACGCGCTCGCTGGGTTCCGAGGACGAGATCTTCACCGTCACCTTGGACCATGCTAAGGAATTGTTTGCGCAGCCCAAGTACCGGGGACGCCGTTCGGGTGCTGCCAAGCCGCCGCTGCGCGAGCTGGGACCCGATCCCGAGAATGGCAAGAACGTTACCATCAAGGACGGCTTCTACGGCGCCTACATCACCGATGGTGAGACGAACCGCACACTGCCCAAGCAGTACACGACAGTGGAAATAGAGCCGGCGGAGGCATTCCGTCTGCTCGCCGAGAAACGCGCTGCCGGCCCGACCAAGCGTCGTGGCCGCAGGACGTCGACCAAGACGACCGCCAAAAAGAAGACGACCGCTCGCACAACGACTGCCAAGAAAACAACCGCCAAGAAGACCACCACTCGCAAAACCGCCACCAAGAAGGCAGCATCCAAGTGAGCGGGACCGGACTCTTCGTCTCGTTCGAAGGCATCGACGGCGTGGGCAAAACCACGCAGGTCGAACGCCTGCGCGCCTATCTGACGGAGGCGGGCCGTTCCGTGGTGGTGACGCGAGAACCCGGTGGAACGCCTCTGGGTACTGCGATCCGGCAACTGCTCTTGTCGAACGCCGCAGATTCCGCGCCTGTAAGCCCGCGCGCCGAGGCAATGCTCTACGCGGCGGATCGAGCCCAGCATGCCCACGACGTCATCCGTCCGGCCTTGGAAGCCGGTTCCGTGGTGCTCACGGACCGCTACGTAGACTCGTCCATTGCGTATCAGTCCGCCGGCCGCCAACTCAGCGAGGACGACATCCTCATGTTGAGCATGTGGGCCACGGAGAATCTCATGCCTGCGCGCACCTATCTGCTTGACATGGATCCCAGCGCCTCGCACGCGCGCCTCACGGGTGCGCCCGATCGCTTGGAATCCGAACCCGACTCGTTCCAGGAACGTACCCGGGCCGGATTCTTGGCGCGTGCCGCAGCGGAACCGCAGCGATTCCGTGTAGTTGATGCGTCGCAGAGCATCGACGACGTATGGAACGCCATCCGCGCGGACATCGACATGGTGCTCTCATGAGCGTGTGGGACCAGATCGTGGGGCAGGTGCCCGTCGTGCGCACCCTGTCAACGATTGCCCAGAACGCTTCCGAGGTCACTCAGTCGTGGCTCATCGCAGGGCCTCCCGGATCGGGGCGTTCCTA
The DNA here is from genome assembly GCA_022651005.1 of Bifidobacteriaceae bacterium. Classification (GTDB taxonomy): domain Bacteria; phylum Actinomycetota; class Actinomycetes; order Actinomycetales; family Bifidobacteriaceae; genus JALCQC01. Next base: position 623,883 of record JALCQD010000001.1, on the reverse strand, counting down.
CGTTGCTCGCGCCTTCGCAGCCGCCCTCGAATGCCCGAACCACGGCGATGGCACCTGCAAGGTGTGCCAATCCGTCACGCGCGGCACACATCCCGACGTCACCGTTCTGACGACCGACAAGGTCACCATCAGCATCGATCAGGTGCGCGGTCTCATCGAGGATTCCGAGCAGATGCCCGCGACGGCCCCGTGGCGCATCATGATCATCGAAGATGTGGATCGCATGACAGAGCGCACCACCAACGTGCTGCTCAAGGAAATCGAAGAGCCCGCCGAACACACCATCTGGATTCTGTGCGCCCCCAGCGCCCAGGACGTGCTGCCGACGATCCGCTCGCGCACTCGGCTCATTACGCTCGCGGTCCCCTCCAACGAGTCCGTGGCCGGATTCCTGACGGAAAAGTACGGCCACGATTCCTCCATCGAGCCTCCCGTGACCCCGCAGATCGCTGCGCAGGCTGCGCGCATTGCAGAGGGGCACATCGGACTGGCGGCGCTGTACGCAACGCATCGCAAAATGCTGACCGCGCGCACGAGCGTCATCGAGGGTGTATTGGGCCTCAAACGCACCTCGGACGCGGTGGTGCTGGCGGATTCGATCTCGTCGGGTGCCGCCGAGCAAGCAGAGACCGAAGTAGACGAACGAATCGAGAGTGAACGGCTGCAGTTCCGCACGGACCGCGGCTTTGCCCCCGAGGACCGCATCCCTCCTGTGCTGCGCCGCGAATACAACGCCATCGGCAAGGCTGCGGACCGCAAACGCGCTATCACCAGGCTGTCCCGCGACGTGCTTGACCGCACTCTCACCGACATCTCCTCGATCTATCGTGACGTTCTCGTGCTGCAAAACCGCGCGGAAGAGGGCGCAGGAATCGTGAACCTCGAAAACCGCGCCGCCATCACGGATCTCTCCGTGACGCTATCGCCCGCCGCCGCCATCGCCAGAGTGGAACACATCTCCCTGGCCCGCCGCCGTCTCAATGGCAACGGAGCGCCGCTGCTCGTGATCGAGGCGTTGCTCGCCTCCCTCGTTCCGCCACAGGCCGCGAGGTAAAAGCGGTGAAGGCGACTTTCGCAGACAGGTGAGTTGGCACGCCGGGGCGCTCACTCTGCGATACTGGAACACATGAGACTTTCAACTGACTTCGTGACGTTCCCGGACGAATTCTCCAAGCACGCCGGCCCAGAGGGGCTGCTGAACGGCGAACCCATCGTGAGCTTTCCGTTCTACGTGGACGAGCTGCCAGAAGGTGCGCAGTACCTGCACTGGGAGGTTGTGGACCCAGACTCGATTCCCGTGTGCGGCTTCGAATGGATCCACTGGTCGGTGGCGAATCTGCCCATCGACGCGCTGATGTACGACTTCAACGATTCGCATGCGCTCGCCATCCCCGCGGACTTCAGCCGTCAGATGCCCTCCATGATTCCGGAGGCTGTGCAGGGACGCACGTCGCAGGCGTCAAAGCTCGTGCAGGCGAGTGATCCCAATCTCACCATGCGCTACACAGGACCCACGCCCCCCGACGAGGACCACGAGTATCTTCTGCGCGCATGGGCTACCAAGGAACCGCTGCCTGGCCTCAACCAGGGCTTCTGGCTCAACGAGATGTTGCGAGGACTGCGTCACTCCGAAGAGGAATCCGCTGCACAACCCGCAGGCCTGTGGCTGCTCGGACGCGTGTGAGTTCACTCTGTCGCGCCTCCCACTACGCTGAAGTACAGGAAATCTGAAAAGTAAAAAGGAAGTATCTGCATGCCGTGCACAACAATTCTGGTCGGTAAGGCCGCAAGCTACGACGGATCCACCATCATCGCCCGTAACGAGGACTCGAGCAACGGCGAGTTCAATCCCAAGCGCTTCGTGGTCGTGAAGCCCAGTGAGCAGCCTCGCCACTACCGCTCAAAGATCAGTCATGTGGAAATCGAGCTGCCAGACAACCCGTTGCAGTACACGGCTGCTCCCAATGCCATCCTCAAGGAAGGCATCTGGGGCGAGGCAGGCGTCAACTCCGCCAACGTGGCGATGAGCGCCACCGAAACCCTCACCACCAACGAGCGCGTCCGCGGAGCCGATCCCTTCGTAGAGAAGGTCCGCGCGCAGGGCACCAAGGGCGAGGACGGCTACGTGCCCGAAGTGGCCGGTGGCATCGGCGAGGAGGACTTCCTCACCATCACGCTGCCCTATGCCAGCACCGCTCGCGAGGGCGTGCAGCGCCTCGGCGCCCTCCTCGAGAAGTACGGCACTTACGAGATGAACGGTGTGGCCTTCAGCGATGTCGACGAAATCTGGTGGATGGAAACAGTCGGTGGCCATCATTGGATCGCCAAGCGCGTTCCCGACGAGGCCTACGTCACCATGCCCAACCAGCTTGGCATCGACGAATTCGATCTCGACGACGCTTTCGGAGACCAGACGGACCACATGTGCTCCGCCGACCTGCGCGAATTCATCAGCGAGAACCACCTCGACCTCAGCGTGGACGGCGAAGGATCCGATACCCCGCTCAACCCGCGTGACGCCTTCGGCTCGCACTCCGACGAAGACCACGTGTACAACACCCCGCGCGCCTGGTACATGCAGCGCTTCCTCAACCCTTATGACGAGGACTGGGACACGGTCGAAGCCCTGCACAACCCCGAGTCCAACGACATTCCGTGGGCCCGCCAGCCCGAGCGCAAGGTCACCATTGAGGACGTTAAGTACGTGCTCAGCTCGCACTACCAGGGCACTCCCTACGATCCGTACGGAAAGAAGGGCTCCGAGGCCACGCGCTCGATGTACCGCCCGATCGGCATCAACCGCCAGTCCGAGCTGTCCGTGATTCAGATGCGCCCCTACCGTCCGGTCGCCTACCGCGCGCTGCAGTGGATCAGCTTCGGCTCGAATCCGTTCAACACGCTCGTGCCGTTCTACACCAACGTCGACGAGACGCCGGCCTACCTCAACGACACCACCGCCCGCGTCACCACCGAAAACTTCTACTGGGCAAACCGCGTCATCGCGGCGCTCGCAGACGCTCACTTCCCAGACAACCAGACCGCCATCGGCCAGTATCAGGAGAAGACAGGTGCGTACGGCCATGCAGGCGTCATCGCCACGGATAAGGCCCTTGCCAACTCCGTTGACGACGCAGATGCCACCTCCACCGACAATGCGCTTGTGCGCCGCCGCCTCGAGCAGGCGAACCAGAAGTTGGCGGACTTGCTGCGCGCCGATACCGATGCGCTGCTGGACCAGGTGCTCTACACCACCAGCATGAAGATGCACAACGGATTCTTCCTCTCGGATAACTGAGGATCGTCCTTTCTTTTCCCTTCAGGGGCTTGCCGCGGGGCATTCCGACTCACTTTTTTGCCGAAATCGGCGGAAATCACTGTATATATGAGTCGGAATGCCCCGTGGCGTATGTGGGGCCCGTGGCTCGAGGCTGGGTGAGGTGAGGTGAGGCGAGGTGAGGTGAGGCCAGACCCGAGCCTCGCAGTTAACCCGCCGTTCGCCCCGCTGCCGTAAGCTGGGCGTCATGAGCACATTCGACTCCTTTGTTTCCGCATATGGGCCCATCTCCAAGGTGGACGCCTACGGATATCTCGATTCCCTCGCTTCCGGCGCCGACACTTCCGCTCCGGGGGCCGACACTCATAAGCGCGGTCTTGTGGTTCTCGTCACCGCCGATACGCCGCTGAAGGCGTCGCGCGGCGAGGGCAAGACCACGGCGACCGTGGCGTTGACCGACGCCCTGCGCGCCCGCGGCATCGACGCGACGGCCGTTCTGCGCCAGCCCAGCATGGGCATCACCGCAGCCGGATCCAAGGGTGGCGCTTCGGGTGGCGGTAAGGCTTCACTGAAGAATGCCGACCTCGCGGATTGGGGCCTCTTTGGCGAGATGATGCGCATCGCCACCGCGCAGAACCTCATCGTCTCCCTGGCGGAGAAGGCGCTGGAGGAGGGCAAGCTCACCGAGATTCTGTTGCCTCGCGTGTCCGAGGTGCCGTCCAAGGCGCTGCGCAAGATCGCGGTGGCCGGCGGCGAGATTGCGGAGAAGTGCGTACTGTCGCCCACCTCCGAGATGATGCAGATTGTGACGCTGTCTAAGTCGATGGACGAGCTCGCTGAGCGCATCAGCAATATCATCGTGGGCACGAAGAACGGCAAACCCGTCAAGGCGTCTGCGGTGACGGATTCACAGCGCATCGCGACCGTTTTGGGTGACGCCGTTCAGCCCGCAGTGCTCGAGACCGAGCAGGGTTCCCCCGTCTACATGCATTGCGGACCGTTCGCCAACGTGTCGATTGGTATCCCAAGCCTCGTATCAGTTGAGATGGCCTGCGCCCGCCACGACATCGTGTTCGTGGAGGCAGGGTACGGCGCCGACATGGGTGCGCAGAAGTGGCTCGATATTGCGGCGCGTGAGTTTGGCGCACAATGGCCGGTTGCCGCGATTGTGGTGACGCGCGCAAGCACTTGGCGCGACGATCCCACGCTGCAGTGGCGTTATCCCTTCCACATTCAGCGGCTTGAAAATGCTGGCATTCCGAGCTTCCCGCTGCTCAACTTGTGGGAAGGCGAGGATGACCTGGTAGAGGGTCTGCGCGAACACGCGGCTGAGCAGGGATTCCGCGACCCGATTGCGGGCAATCTCTTCCGTGATGGAGCTGATGCCCTCGTGTCGCAGCTGGATGATTTCATAGCCGCCATTTCCGCTCCGAGCGCCGATGAGCTTGCCGCGAAGGTTCCGCCGAGTGCTGCGGGCGAAGGCGTGATGGGCAAGCTGAAGGACATCATCGCGGAATCGTATGGTGTTCCCGCCGAGCGCGTGCTGGAGAAGGATTCGTTCACGCCGTCTCTTGCTGCAGCCGCCAAGCTTGCTGCCGCCGCAGGATTCTCGGTGAATGACTTGGCAGTCGTTCCTGTGAAGTCGCCCGCCACCATGACCGACGATGATACTGCTGCAGCTTCTGAGCGCACTGTGACGCTGAAGAAGGCAGAAGTGCACGCTGGCGCAGGATTGCTGCACGTGAACCTCACCACGTCGCTGACCACAGCCATGCCGAAGATTGTGTGAGTGACGGGCCCAGTGCGGGGCACTAAGACTCGTGACTCGCCGGGCTTGCGCAATCCGCAGATTTGAGTAATATCTTTACTTGGCTCAAGTCATTGCCCCTGTAGCTCAGTTGGCTAGAGCAGCGGACTCTTAATCCGCGTGTCCAGGGTTCGAATCCCTGCGGGGGCACGAAGTTGTAGAGAGACTCCATTCACACTGTGAATGGAGTCTTTTTGTATCTCAGGCTAGTTGATGATGACACCTCGCTCACGAGGCATGCTCGTGGCGCGACACCTCCGGATGCGTACAACAGACATTGGGACATTGGTAACATCGGCGAAGATGGGGGCATGAGGATGCGGCGAAAGTCTGCGATGACGCGTCGGATTATTGCAATGATGAGTGGCGCTGCGGCAATACTCGCCATTACTCTCGCTCCTGGCACTGCTTTTGCTGATGCACCGCAGCCAGCAGCTTCGGACTCTTCCGTACCTGCTTCCACCCCATGCGAAGAAGGTACGAGCTCTTGGGTAGATTGCTTCAGGGATCCTAATTTCGCTCAAGCTGTTATGGAAGGCGCTAGAAACGGTGTGGGGAGCGCTCAACAAGATAAAGAATGTCAAGAAGTTAAGGTGAGTGAAACTGGAATAGGGGAGCCCGTGCCTCATGGCGCGCTTAAATGCGTCACGAATATTGATGCCAATGGCTACGGGATGTTGGGAAAGTCTATCACGGGTCTGCAGGGAATCTCGCGACTTCCGAACCTCTCCTATCTCAACCTTTCCTCTAATAACGTTTCTGATATTTCAGAACTTTCTAGTTTGAAGAAGCTCAATTACCTTGATCTCACAAATGATCCCGTCACGGACCTTTCTCCGCTATCCGAGATGACAACCCTAGAGAAGCTTCACGCTGAGTCGCAATATATTACTAATTTCGATTTTCTCAAAAAACTGATCAATCTTAAAGAGCTGTATCTGACGGGAGGTGACAGCAGCGACGACTACTCCTGCACCACGATACGTGGCCAGCTGACAGATCTCTCTTGGCTCACGAAGATGACAAATCTTGATAATCTTAACCTTAGTTGTAACTCCATCACGAATCTGGTACCACTCGTTACGTTGGCAAACTCAGTGCAAGATGAGACCTCGATCTCAGAGGACTCTCATCCTGGTCTTCAGCTGACTGAACTCAATCTTTCTAATAACAAAATCTCAACAGTTCCCAAGCTAACGAATCTGCGTAATCTTACAACTCTCGATCTCAGCAACAACGAGGTGAGCGATGTCAGTGGTATTGCTCCGGTACTAAACGGGTGTCAATCTCTCAGTCTTTCAGGTAATCAAATTTCTGATCTATCAGTATTCGCTAAAAAGCTTTCATCCCTTGCTGCCGTGCCGGATTCGTCTTGTACAGAAGTGGACATCGACGCAGAAAATCAGACGGTAACCCTACCGAATACCACCATCGTCAGCGGTACAGATCTTGCCCTGAAAGCCGCCAGAGGTGCTAATGGCAAAGCTGCGAAACTGACGAAAAAGTCTAAGTCTGCGGGCGCTGCCTTGAAACAAGGGAAATATGTGTGGGAGTCTGTTACTGACAGTGGACAATACAGCGCCGCTTGGAAGCAAAAGATGGGTACTAGCGAGGATGACGAGCCGCAGATCTTCAGCGGAACGATGACGTCTGATGTCACTGTGGTTCCCGTAGATTCCGTTGGATGTGCCGTGGGCCGTAGCTACAACGATTGCTTCCCCGACGTCAATCTTGCGCGTGCGGTCGCGAAGACCGTCGCGCCGGAGCTCGATGAGAAGTCCACAGTGACGGCGGGGGCGCTAGAAAACATAACGAAGCTTGACGCGCGCAATAAGGAAATAAAAGACCTCACCGGAATCGACACTCTGACGAATGCGCGGATGCTAATGTTAGGTGGCAACAAGATAGCCTGCCCTGACCCTGAGTCGCCACAAACTGACGAGCCGTCGTGTCTCACGCCATTGCGGGACATGACACAAATTCGTGCACTAGGTCTTGCCTCGGGGAATTTCACGACGCTGGATATGGCACCAATCAGAACTCTCACCTCGCTGAGGTCGCTGAATATCTCCAACAATAAGATAAGCAGCCTGGCGTGGTTGCGGCCGCTCCGGAAAATTGCAGTAGGAAAACTTCATGCAGAAGGGCAGCAGGTAACTCTGCCTGAGGCAAAGCTGTCCGCAGGAGAAACGATGCGGGAAAACGCATCGATTATTGCACGCAATGGCAAACCCGTGCGCGAGTTGATCTTCGCAGGGCCCGATTCCGGTAGCCTCCCAACGTACGACTCCGAGTCCGGCACAATCTCGTGGACGCCAGATACTGATGGTGGAATCACGGCAGTCTGGTCTCAGGCGACGTATGTTGGTAGCCGCAAGATCGGTATCTTCGGTGGGGCGCTGAAACAGAAGGTAACGGTGACCCCTGCGGTTGATGAGGGAACTGGATCGGATCCGGACGCTGGCAATCATGACAGCGACGCGGGGAACACTACGAACAATGGCGGCAGCTCAACAAATACGAACAATGACGGCAGTAACAGTGGCAGCAACCCTTCACCAAGTGGTGACGTGACATCTCCCACTACAAATGGTGAGAGCGGCGGCGCAGGTGTTTCTGGTGGTGCTTCCGATAACTCTGGCAACGCCTCCATCGCAAGCCAAGGAGATGGCGCGGGTACGGTAACCGGTGGTGGGCTTCTGAAAGATAATGATTCTCAGGGAGATTCCTTATCGGACGGCAGCAGCGATAATGATGTAGTCCGCTTGCCCAGCACGGCAGCTCAGCCCACCTCGCACGCTTCTGAACAGGCAGGAACGACGACATTGATGCCGCTCACCCCTGCGCTCGCAGTCACAGGCTCGTCAATCCGTATCATTCTTGTGGTAGCGGCAGCACTTGTTATTTTCGGCTTAACGTTAGCGATTGTGGCCGCTCGCCCGCGAAAGTCTCATGACGCAGGGAAAATAGATCAGTAAGGAGCGGGTGCAAGCAGCCTCCGCGTCAGGGTATTGGGGGTGAGAGTGATGGTGATTGCGTTCCTACGTCGCTGCCTTGCTTCCGTGACGGCTCTTCTCACATTCGTCATTCCGCTGTCGGCCTGTGGCTCGGGGTCACGCTGTCTCCCGCAGAAGGTGCAGTTGTCCAATTCCGCGCCGCAGAACGGTGACACCATCACAGTGTCTGCGAAATCCGGGACGTGCATTGTTGCCGAGAACCGCCGGAATTACGACATTACGCTCTCGGTATCCACCAACGATGGGGAAAGCTACGAGCACCAGCTGGGCACGGCCGTGGTAAACGAGCATGGCGGCTTTTCGACGCGCATCGTGATTCCTTACAACGTACCGAGGGCGAGCGGCTCCATCATGGTGTCTGGCAGCGCCTTTGACGATTGCGTTGATACGAATCCCGGCAGCTCGGCGTCGTGCGTGGGCTATTCGGCCGATATCAGCGTGGGCAAGAAGTAGCTCTTAGTCGTTCATATCCACTTTTGCCTTGACCCCGCCGAGCTGCTTTTGCAACTTGTTGATGGTCGACGTCGGCCCCACAACAATCTGCTGATTGCCGCTCAGCGAGCTGAAGGCCGGCAGATTGGCAATCTGCGAGTCGCTGAGCTGGCTTTGGATGGTCTCGATGGCCTGTGATTGTAGTGGTGCGCGGTACATGTTCGCGGCGGCGGAGTTGTCGAAGCTCGCATAGGCCATCATGGACGAGGCGCACACCACCACGGAGTCGACGCCGGGATAGTTCGAGGTACTCAGAGACGTCCAGCCGCTGCTGCAGGTGCCAGAGGCGGATTCGATCTGCTTCTTCGCGGTGGCCGCCGAGGCCGACAGCGTGGAGGAGTTCTTTCCCTTGGTATTGATGATGCCGTCGGGGAAGACGCTCGACAGCGCGAGCGATACGACCGCCAGCAGAATCGCCAGCAGCGCGCCCATGATCGGCCCTGTGGTGCGCCGCGGCCGCCCGTGCCCCTTGGTGAGGCCGCGGTAAATCACCACGAATATCAGCGTCAGGATCCCCAACGCCACGGCGGGAATCGTGCTCGGCAGCTGGTACAGCGCGGGAGCGGTCGCCGCCAGCCACTCCGGGGTGACGACTCGCGTGACGTCTACCGCACCCGCCGCGAGGGCGAGGAGCGCACTGATGACGCTGAGAATTCTGAAGATGATCATGTCGCGCGCCCTCCGTTCGTGATCTCCAGTGTATATTTCCTTGCCGAACGCTGTCTGAAAGCCCCGCGCAACACGACGCTCCTATGGTGATGGAATGAGCACTCAAGAAACGCCCTCCGGCGCCACCAATCCCGTTCCCTCCCGTCGTCACGCGGAGACAGTTGCCGGGGCCCACCGTCCCATGCGTCGGGCCGATCGCGAGGTCACGGCTCTGCCCGACCTCGAGGACATCGTGCGTTCCTGCAACATCGTCCACGTGGCATTCCAGGATACGGAAGGTCTGGCAGTGTACCCGCTCAATTTCGGGTACGAAATGGATTCCGCGAGTGGGCACCTTACGCTGTTCCTCCACTCGGCGCTGGAGGGACGTAAGACGGATGCGCTCAGAGAGGCCACCGCAGATCCAGAGAGTTCCGGATTACCGGTCGCCTTTGAGATGAGTACAGATCATGTGCTCATTAGCGGGAAAACGCCGTCCGCGTGGGCCGATGATTTCCGCTCGGTGATGGGTACGGGGCTCGCCTCCGTTCTTGACGACATCGACGAGGCGCGCGCCGCGCTCGCGGGACTGATGAAGCAGCAGGCGGGCATGCCACACATTGAGATTACAGACGCCCAGATTCGCACGGCGACGGTGTGGAAGATCGAGGTCGATTACATGACGGGAAAGATTCACAAGTCTCCGAAAGCGGCGCAGCGGGCGCGCACGTGGGTTCCGCCGCAATCACATCAGTAGTGGCTCAGTCGGAGATCTTCTTGGCCGCGTGCGCGTTGTGGTGTGCGCGGCGCATCTCCTGCAGCTGGTGCAGCGAGGTGGTGGCGGAACCGGCACCCTGCCCCTTGACCCAGAACATCACGATCATCACCATGATGACAGTGATGAGGGTGCTCAGTCGCAGTGTCCATTGAATGCCCCAGACGTTGGCGTCGATCTGGTTGAAGCCGCTCGACTTGCGCCATGCCGTCAGCGCCTCCATCGTGACCACGAGCACGGGTGCGCCCACAGCTCCGGCAATCTGGCGTGCGGTGTTCGTCACTGCGGAGCCGTCGGAGACCTCTTCGGGCCGCAGGCAATTCAGCGACCAGGTGGTGATGGGCATCAGGAGGAAGCCCATGCCGATCTGGCGCACGAACTGGCACAGCGACACCCACCAGATGGGGGTGAACAGCGAGATGAAACTCATGCCGAGCGTTCCCAGGAACAGCACGGTGGAGCCAATCATGGCGACGGGCCGCGCCCCGAAGCGATCTAGCGCCCGCCCGCCAAAGAACTGCGCGATGGCTTGTCCGATGGCTCCCGGCAGCAGCACAATGCCGCTCATTGTGGCAGTGAAGCCGCGGTCGTCCTGAATGTACAGAGGCAACAGCACCATGATGGAGCTAAAGGCAAAGAACGAGAGCGATGCCGTGATCGTGCCTGTTGCGAAGTGCACGTTCTTCAGCACGCGCAGATTCAGCAGCGGCAGCGTTTGATGCAACTGGCGCAGAATGAACCAGATGATGCCCGCGATGCCGATGATCGCAGGCACCCACACCATCGGGTGAGACACAGGGTACGACTCAATGTTTGTGAAGCCAAACAGCAGTCCGCCGAAACCGAAGCAGCTGAGAGCAACCGAGAAGAAGTCTGCGTGGACGTCAGTATTGGATTCGCTGAAGTTGCGCAGTCCGAAGGCGGCTGCAACGCATGCCAGTGCGCCGATGACGGCGAGTGAGAGGAAAATGGAGCGCCAGCCGTTGGAATCCGTCTGCCAGCCACCGAGCGTGGGGCCTACGGCGGGTGCCACGGCCATAGCCATGCCCACGGTTCCCATCGCGACGCCACGGCGGGTGACGGGGAAGGTCATGAAGACGACGATCTGCAGCACGGGCCACATCACGCCGGTTCCCACCGCCTCGAGTGCACGACCTGCGAGGACGAGCGGGAAGGTGGGTCCCAGCCAAGCGAGCACCGATCCCAGTGAGAACACGGCCATGGAGGCGATGACGATCTGGCGCGTTGAAAAGCGTTGGGTAAGGAATGCGGTGAGCGGCACCATGATGCCCATGATGAGCTGGAATATCGAGGTGAGCCACTGGCCTGTGGTGAGGTCAATATGGAACTCTTGCACGATGGTGGGCAGTGCGCTCGTGAGCTGCAGCTGCGTAAAATTCCCCACGAAGGTGATGAAGGTGAGGATTCCGATGGAGATGAGTGCAGGCTTGCTCAGCTTCCCTTGAACGTAGGCCTCGCTACCGGTGAGAGTTGCGTGCTTACGGGTTTTCATGGACACTGAGGTCGCTTTTTTCGTCACTCTTGGAATGCTTCGCTTTCGTGGTTTCGTTGACCCCACTAGTCTACCCTCGGGTGGCGTCTTACGGGCATTGAGCTGGCAGGGAAGTCCTTTATGTGCGCAGCTAGTGCAATCCCAGAATTCCTCGCCGCCGCAGTATTCTCGGCGCGAAAAGCCTTCGTGAGCACAGCTGTTTTCGATAATCTGAAAGGGGAAGGGCGACCGCGAAGAGGGCGGCGCCGATCCCATTGCCAACAATCCGTAAGCCGTTATCGACTCAAGGAGGACGACAATGAATATGTTTGACGACGCGAAGGATCTCGCCAAAGAAACGGGTGAGAAAGCGTCAGAAAAAGCGAAAGACGCTTTGGAAATTCTCTCGGACAAAGTTGACGAGGCGAAGGCCGGAGCAAATGAGAAAATTGCCAAGGCTGAAAAAATCGCTGTAGAGAAGAGGAATGACGCCAAGGAGAAACTTCGCGAGAAGTAGCGTGATGGTCGTCACGTAATTATTTGTGCACCATCATTAGTTGTACTGTGTGGCGGTGCGTTCTCATCCATCGGGACGAGAACGCACCGCCACTGTTCTGCCAAATAGTTCTTCAAGCCGATTCAAGTGGCGCGAAGGCGTCCGTAGCATCGCAGATATGAACAACAACACTTATGCTCAGACGCAGCTTGTGGCGTCTCACCTCACCATGAATTATGGAACGCCCAGCGCCCATCCGGCGCTCTCCGACGTCAGCCTTCAATTGAGCGCGGGAGAATCTCTCGCCATCATGGGGCCCTCGGGATCGGGCAAAACGACTTTGCTGCACCTGCTCGCCGGTATCATGAAGCCCACAGGCGGCGACGTGCTATGGAATGGCAACAGCTATGCGAAAATGAGCGACGCCCAGCGCACCAAGTTGCGGCGCAGTGATTTTGGCTTCGTCTTTCAATCAGGGCAATTGCTTCCTGAGCTGCCTGCCATCGAGAATGCTGCGTTGCCGCTGATGCTTGCGGGCGTTGCGCCTGCGGAGGCCAAGCGCCGCGCGCAAGAATGGCTTGTGTCCCTCGGCTTGCAGGATCTGTTGAATCGCAGGCCCGGAGAATTGAGCGGAGGGCAGGCGCAGCGCGTCGCCATCGCCCGCGCCATGGCGATTGCTCCCGGGGTTATTTTCGCCGATGAGCCGACGGGAGCGCTCGATCAGCGCACGGGCATGGAAGTGATGCAGCTGCTGACGCGAGTGGCGGCGCAGCAATCGACCACGCTGATCGTAGTGACGCACGACGCGCGTGTGGCCTCCTTCTGCTCGCGGACGGTGACGATGCAGGACGGGCGGCTCGGCGACGCCGGGCTTGCGAGCGCTTCTGCAGGAGCGTCCGTCGCTGAAGAGCCCGCGAATGGAGTGTTCACCGCGGCTCCCGCAGGTGTGCAAGGCAAGGTGAGTGTGCGATGACGATGTTTACCATTTGGAAAATGTTGCGGTTGCAGCGTTCCTCAGAGGTGCAGCCCGGGGATCAGCGTACGGCGGCTTCGAAGCGTGCTGCTTCCCGGACGGATCACACCACGGCTCTGGCCGTCATCGCCTTCGCCGTAGCAACTGCCGTGTTCCTCACGGTTCTAGGCGGCCTTCATGCCTTCATCTACCGGGCGACTCCGGCGCATACCTTCGCGGCGGTCTGGGGTTGGTCTGGGGAAACGACGGGTATGAATGACGCGAGTGTTGGTCCCACCTACGTGAGTCTTGCGCTCTTCGCGAGCCTGCTTTTGCTCGTGCCGCTGAGCACATTGGCGGGGTCTGCGGCCAGACTCGTGGCGTCACGGCGCGACGCTGAGCTGGCAAGCCTGAGACTGATGGGTGCGACGGGCGGCCAGGTCACGGCGCTCACCGCGCTCGATGCCACTGCGCAGGCACTCGGCGGAACCGTATTGGGAATAGTGGGATATTTTGCGTTGCTTCCCGCAGTGATGCTGTTGCATTTTCAGGCATCGACGTTCACGTTCACCCAGCTGTGGGTAGGCCCGCTAGCGCTGGTGGGCGTGGTGGTTGGGGTGACACTTCTCGCGCTCGTGTCGGCCTTGATTTCCTTGCGCGGCGTCGTCATTTCGCCGCTCGGCGTGAGTGCACGGAGAACTCCGGCCGCGCTCAGCAAGTGGAGGCTCTGGATCTTTCTGGCCGTCTTCGCGCTGGGCATGGCAGGATCGAAACTCATCAATTTTGCGGGGGATGATTCGTTCGCCGTCATCATGGTCATTATGGTTCCCATTATTGCGACGTTCCTCGTCATCAATCTGCTGGGACCGCTCGTGATACGGCATTCTGCTCGCCGCCGCCTCGCCCGAGCGCGCACGGCCTCGCAGCTGATTGCCATGCGACGCATTCTCGACAATCCCAAGCGTGCGTGGCGCAATGTGAGTGGCGTGGCGCTGGCGGTGTTCATCGCGGGCATGACGTCGCTGGCGAGCTTTATGGGGTCTCTGGATACGTCGGGTTACGATCCCCAGCAGGTGACTCTGATGCACGATATTGGCATGGGAGGCCTTCTCACGCTGTTCTTTGCCGCTGTGCTGGCGGCGGTGTCTTCCGGCGTCATGCAAGCCGGGAGCATTTACGACCAGGCGAGCGAGTATCGCATGCTCATTCTCGAGGGAGCGGACGCGCGCGTGCTGGCTGCGGCTCGGCGCAAGGAGGTGATGACGCCGCTGTGGGCTGTCACCGCAGTGTCGGCGGCGTGCAGCCTGTTCCTGATGATCCCCATCATGGGCCAGGCGCTCACCCAGCCGGCAACAATGCTCAGTTTCGTCGGTGGCATCGCGCTGTGCTTTGTGTTGGTGTATGTGGGCTCGCTGGCATCGAATCGCGCCGCTGCATCGCTGGATCTGCTGTCCGTGCGCGCCGACGACTGAGACCGCTAGCCAGTGAGCATTGTCACCATCTGGGCGGCGTCACCATCCGGAGCGTCGCGGCGCGCAGTGCGCTCCGCGCGCAAACAAATACCGGGCAGTATGCAAGAGGCCGGCGCACCCGAAGGTGACGCCGGCCTCTTGCGCAAATAAGCGGTTGCTTACACGAAAGCCTGCAGCGCAAAATCAAGGATGAACAGCGCGGCCACAACCCAGATGACGGGGTGGACGTCCTTGGCCTCTCGCTTGAAGGTCTTGGTAAGGCAGTACGTGATAAAGCCGGCGGCGATTCCGTAAGAAATCGAGTACGCGAAGCCCATGAACACTGCTGCGAAGAAGGCCGGAATGGCCTGCGTGATGTCGCGCCAGTCGATGTCGGCGAAGGAGCTCATCATCATGCAGCCCACCACTACGAGAACCGGAGCGGTTGCTGCGGACGGGATGGCGCTGAACAGCGGCGCGAAGAACGTGGACAGCGCGAAGCAGATCGCGACAACGACCGAGGTCAGACCCGTGCGACCACCAGCCGCGATACCTGCCGCGGACTCGACATACGTCGTGGTGTTCGAGGTGCCGATGAGGGAGCCGATCGAGGTTGCGGTGGCGTCCGCGAAGAGGGCCTTGTCCATCTTGGAGCTGAAGCCCGTGCCGTTTTCGAGCGCGGCCTCGTCCTCAACGGAGAAGATGCCAGAGCGGCGGCCTGTTCCCACGAAGGTTCCGATGGTGTCGAAGATGTCGGAAAGGGAGAAGGCCAGAATCGTCACGAGGACGATTGGCAGCTTGGCGGCGTTTGAGAACAGAGCCGGGAAGCCCGCGGGGGAGAAGATGGCGAGGAACGTGGTGGGCAGCTGGCTGAATGCCTGACCAAGCCCAGTGGCGCTCGCCATGGAGGTGACGCCCATCGGGATGCCGATGAGGGCCGTCGCGATGATGGCGATGAGGAACGCGGCGCGGTTGATGATGCCGCCCTTGCCCTTGAACTTGAACACGAGGAGGAACAGCACCAGCACGAGGCCGATGAGGAAGAGTCCGAGAACTCCGGTGTTGAAGGTTGCCAGGCCGGGGGTGCCGCCTGCCGCTGCGGTCTTGTCGGGAGTGAACTTGACGATGCCGACGTCGAGCAGGCCAACGTAGGCCACGAAGATGCCGATGCCGCCGCTGATGGCGTTCTGGAGAATCGGCGGAATGGCCCTGATGATGGTCTTGCGCAGCTTGGTGGCCGTGATGACGATGTTGAGGATACCGCAGATGAACACCATTGCGAGGGTTTCTTGCCAGCTGAAGCCGAGGCCCTTGACGACGGTGAAGGTGAAGAATGCATTGAGTCCCATGCCCGGTGCCTGGGCGTAGGGGACGTTGGCGAACAGACCCATGATCAGCGTGCCGATGACGGCGGCGATGATCGTGGCGAGGAACACAGCTCCCCAAGGCATACCGGTACCCGACAAAATTGTGGGGTTAACAGCAATCACGTATGCCATCGCGAAGAATGTGGTGAGACCGGCGATGACTTCAGTGGATGCAGTTGTTCCGTTTTCCTTGAGCTTGAAGAATTTTTCCATCTTCTACCCTTCATGAATCTGAGGAATGATAGCTCTCGTCGTTGGGATTGCACCAATGTTGCGCGCCATTCCCGCAGACGATGTGCACTATAACACCGGGTTATTTCGGCTCAGTTCGGGCGTGTGTTTGGGAGTTTTTTCGCACTTTTGGAAGATTGCTGGAACAGCTCTATTGACACTCATTGACATCGTGATTTTGAGTGCCAATAGAATGATCCGACCAGAAGCTCGCTCTCGACTCAAACAAGATGATTTCAGTTCTTGGCACTCACCAGTGTTGTGCCGTTGAGTGCCATAAAAATGCCCGACAGTATCTGCCGGGCACCGTGGAAATAAAGCTGAGGTTTAATACCAGCCCACCGACTGGGAGTGGCCCCAGGCGCCGCAAGGAGTGGAGTAGCGACCGGCAATGTAGTTGATGCCCCACGTGATCTGCACGTTGGCGTCCGACTGCCAGCCGGCACCCATCTTGGAACCGGGGAGTGCTTGCGGAATGCCGTGTGCGCCGGAGGAAGCGTTGTGCGCATTGGTGCGCCAGCCGGATTCCTTCTGCCACAGCTTCACAAGGCAGGTGAACTCGGACTCGCTCCAGCCCTTGGCGAGAACCTTCTTGTGCGCAATGGACTGCGCGGTTCCCACCGGGGTGGTGGTGCCGTAGTCGGAGGAGGAAGAAGAAGATGACGACGAACCGGAAGAGGCCGACGAGGAAGCAGCGGCAACCTTCGTGCCCACCAGAATCACCTTGTTGACAGGGGTCTTCTTGACCCAGGATGCCAAAGTGTTGGAGGAAATGGTCTTGCCACCCACCACCTGAACGAGGTTTGTACTCACCATCTCACCGGCGACGCCCTTGGTCTGGACCTTGGTTGTTCCCTTGGCGAGGCTGGAATCCTTCTTGGTGATGGTGTTGTACGCGATCTTCTGCGTTGTGGTCTCAACGGTGGTGTCGGCACGGTTGATGGTGATCACCGTGGACTCGCTCACCTTTGTGGACAGCGACGGTGAAACGGTGTCGGTGTCTTCGAGCGTGATGTTGCCCTGCTCGAGCACTGACTTGACGGTGGTGAACCCGGAGCCGAACACGAGCTCGGACTTGCCGTTGATAACCACCTTGATATATGAGGTGGAGGAATCCGAGCCGCCGCGGCCGTTCTTCAGGTTCGTCTGTGCGGAACGCACCTGATCACGAGAGGCTGCCGTGAAGTAATCGGAATCGGCCTTATCTGTTGCTGAATACGAAGTAATTTGCTTGACGGCAACGCTGTCATTCGAGCGGTACATCTGCGCGCTTGCGACTCCACTGCCGATCAGCAACGTTGCTGCGACAAATGAGGAGGCTGCGATCACGACCTGCTTGCGAGAAAATCGCTTCAGCAGACTTAATCGTTTCTTGCGGTGCTCAGCCATAACTTCCTTCAATAGATCAATAATCCTCAGCTCATTTGCACGGCGTTGGGCACACGGAATCCCGCGTACTTTGATGCACCCGCACGAGTACACCACTCCGCGCACGGATGGCTGGCATCCGCACACAATTCCTTCAAGACTAGGACGATTCCCCGCCCCAAATCAAATCAAATACCTGCGCAGGCGCATATATACCGAATATATACAGTGCGAAACGCCCGCAAAAAGAGGCAAACGCGAGGAGGCCCGCAAATTGTGAAAATCTGCGAGCCTCCCCACATCACCGCGTCAAATTATGCGACTGCTATACCTCTATATCGCTATACCTCTATACAGTCGCTGAGTCTCGTCGTCTGCTTACTTTGCAGCGGCAGCGTCGATTGTTGCCTCGTCCAGGTTGCGCACCTGCTCGATGAGGTTCTCAAGATCCGAGCCGCGCAGAGCGCCAGCCTGCTTGTACACAATCTTGCCGCCCTTGGCGATCATGAGCGTCGGAATGGCCTGGATGCCGGCCGCCGAAGCGATCTCCTGGTTGTTGTCCACGTCAATCTTGCCGAAGTACATATCCGGGTACTTCTCGGAGGCCTTTTGGTAAACGGGGCCGAAAGCCTTGCACGGGCCGCACCAGGTTGCCCAGAAGTCAATGAGGACAGTGTCATTTTTGCTGATCGTGTCGTTGAATGTGTCTGATGTGACTTCATGAGTTGCCATGAGAGCCTCCCTCTCGCCTAACTAGCCGATATTGATAGTGGTTAATAGTAGAACTACTACATATCGGGTTCCATTACGTATCTCGTACTATTCTCCACGACCAATTGCTCAGAGCAAGCATCTTCTTGCTCAGCGAACAGCTGAGGAGTGGGCAAGACCACATATTTAACGGATAATGGTGCACATGGCAGTTTTAAACGGAGAAATACCCGACTCGAACGATTTCGATGCGGATGGAAGTAACGGCAACGGTTCTGGGGCGTTTGACGACCTCACTCCCGACGATTTCATCCACGGGAGTGGCAATGGCAACCCTCCCGGATGGATGTCGGCCGCCTCCATTGACGAGATCCGCAGCAAGGTGCCCATTCCTTATGTTGAGATTGTGCCCGTGCGCGTGGATGATTTCGGCCGCATCACCTCCATCGCAACGCTCTTGCGCGTGGCACCCAGCACCGAGTTCAACAGGACTCTCGTCGCAGGCCGGGTTCTGCTCAACGAGTCGCTGCGCGAAGCCATCGCGAGAAATGTAGCCAAGGACTTGGGGGATATGGCTCTGCCGCTTATTCCCCTGAACCTGCAGCCTTTCAAGGTGGCCGAGTTCTTCCAGTCGCCTGGGCTCAGCGAATTCCACGACGCCCGCCAGCACGCCATTGCGCTGTGTTACATCGTTCCGGTTGCGGGCGACTGCAAGCCGCAGGACGACGCACTGGACCTCGAGTGGGTCACGCCCACCAAGATGGACGAGGCGTTCTTCGCCACCTTTGCCGACGGACACGGCCTCATTGTCAAGGATGCGCTCGCGTACACGAGATAGCGTGGGATGGCCGCTGAAATAGCGCGGCAGCACGATAGCACTGATAGGAGATTCTATGCAGATTGGCGTCACGCAGTATCGCGCGGGCAGTAGCAACGCGGTCCCGCTTATTCTGATTCACGGATTTCCGGTGGACCACCGCATGTGGGATGCGGCCGCCGAGGCGCTGACACAGCTGACAGCACCCACGACTGGTTCGGCAACGAACTCCGACTCCGAGACGCCAAGCCCGGATCTTTCCCGCGTCCCTATTTTCGCTTTCGAGATGCCGGGCGCGGGCGCGACTCCCGTTCCTGAGCATGGGGAGTTTGGGCCCGTGGCTGCCGACGGCGCCTACCCTGACGCGCTCGACGACATGGCGACCGCGATGGTGGAGCAACTCAACGCCCTGGGATTTTCTAAAGCAATCTGGGTGGGGCTGTCGATGGGCGGATACGTCGCCTTCGCGATTCAGCGCCTTTTCCCCAAGGCGGTTGCCGGCTTGGGAATCTGTGATTCAAAGACGGACGCCGATTCTGCCGAGTCTCGTGCAAACCGTCTGCGTGTGGCTCAGGAGGCCGAAGATGGCGCGGGATGGCGCACGGTGATGCACTTTGCCGAGCCCGGGCCCAAGGATTCCATGGTCAAGAAGTCCACGGAATTCATCACCACGTTCATCGATTGGATTCACGATCAAACTCCGGAGGGCATCGCCTGGCGTCAGAGGATGGCAGCGGGTCGCCCCGATCAGGCGGACGTGCTGAGCACTATCGATGTGCCGACGTTGCTGCTGAGCGGAGAACTCGATCCCAGCTCGCCGCCCGAAAAAATGCGGCCGTACGTCTCCCGCATCCCGGGTGTCCGTGGCGTACCGCGAGCCTTCCTCGTGGAAGTGCCAGATGCCGGGCACTTCACTGCCGTCGAACAGCCGACGAAAACCGCCGCCGCGCTCGTGGAATTACTCGAGCGTGTGGCAGCGGCATCGTCGCGATCCTAGCTTCGCGATTTAGATTCTTTTGAGACTGCGCTTCAGCAGCCGGGCGTTGATCACCACGATGACCGTAGAGGCCGCCATGAGGAAGGCGCCAACTGACATCGGCAGGGTGAATCCGACGGGAGCCAGGACCCCGGCTGCCAGCGGCACGGAGATGAGGTTGTAGCCCGCGGCCCACCACAGGTTCTGGTGCATCTTGCGCGTGGAGAGGCGTGACAGCTCGATGGCGCGCGGTACGGCCGCCGGGTTGGATCCGGTGAGGACGACGTCCGCCGAATCGATGGCCACGTCGGTTCCGGCGCCGATCGCAATGCCGACGTCGGCGCGTGCCAGTGCCGGGGCGTCGTTGACGCCGTCGCCCACCATCGCGACCTTTGCGCCGTCCGCCTGCAATTTCGCAATCACGGCGTCCTTCTCTTCGGGACGCACCTGCGCGTAATACTGCGTGATTCCCAGCTGCTTCGCAACCGAGGCCGCCACCTTTTCGGAATCTCCGGTAAGCATGACGGGCGTGACACCACGGGACTGAAGCTCTCTGACGGCCTGCGCCGACTCGGGGCGCACCTGATCGGCGATGTCGATGCTGCCGACGACGGAGCCGTCTTCCAGAACATAGAGAGCGGTGGCGTCGTCGTGCGCTACGCCCGGAATACTCTGCGCGGCCGTGGCTTCGTCAATGCTTCTGGACTGAAGAAGCGCAGGGCCGCCCACCTCAATCCGGGCGCCGCCGACGTGCGCACTCACGCCCACCCCGGGAGTGGACACAATATCGGTAGTGGCCGGAACACTGACCCCGTCTGCCGCAGCCTTCTCAAGAATGGCTCGTGCGAGGGGATGCTCTGATTCCTGCTCGGCCGCTGCTGCGAGGGAGAGGATGCGCGAGTCGCCAGCGGTTGCAGCGGTTGTCGTCGCGCTGCGGATACTCACCACGTGCGGCGTGCCCTCGGTGAGCGTTCCGGTCTTGTCGAAGACAACAGTCGTCACATCTTCCAGCGTTTCCAGTGCCTCGCGCTTGGTGATGAGAATGCCCCTCTTCGCCGCGCCGCCCATTGCGATACTGACTACGAGCGGGATGGCGAGTCCCAGAGCGTGAGGGCAGGCGATGACGAGAACCGTCACCACGCGTTCAAGAGCGGACTGCGGCTGGCCGAGGCCGAGCCACACGGCTGCCGTAAGCGCGGCGGCGATGGTGGCATACCAGAACAAGAGGCCTGCGGCCTTGTCGGCGAGCAGTTGGGTGGGCGTCTTGGAATTCTGGGCGTCCTCGATCAGGCGGCGAATCGTCGACAGAGCTGTTTTATCGCCAGTTGCGTCGACACGGACGCGCAGGGAGGAATCGGTGGAAATGGAACCGGCGACGACCGTGTCACCTTCTGCACGGGTGACGGGAAGGGATTCGCCGGTGATCATGGATTCGTTGACGCCCGCAGTGCCGGAGACGATGGTACCGTCGGCGGGAATCGCCTCGCCGGGTTTCACGATGACGACGTCACCGGAGCGTAGCTCGGAGATGGCGACGTCGTTCGTGATGGTGGCGCCATCCGAGGTGTGTGATGCATTTTCGGTTATTTTGTGCGCCTTGTCTGGCAGAAGGGAGGCGATGGATTCGAGGGCCGAGCTTGTGGACATGACCGAGCCCATTTCGATCCAGTGACCGGCCAACATGATGACGACCAGCAGTGCCAGCTCCCACCAGAAGCTGAGGCTGGAGGCGATGACGCCGAGTGTTGCTAGCCAGGAGGCAACGAATGCGACGGTGATGCCGAGGCTGATGAGCAGCATCATGCCCGGCTTGCGGTTTTTGATTTCTCCGGCTGCGCCCTTGAGGAAGGGCATACCTGTCCAGAAGTACATCACGGTTCCGAGTACCGCTGGGATGAGCGTCAGCGGCAGGGTGGTGGGCGCGTGGTAGCCAAGGAGTTCCGCGAACATGGGATCCAGCGCGATGGTGGGGATTGCGAGAACCACTGAATACCAGAAGAGACGCTTGAACGTGTCTGTCATGCTATGGCCGCTCATGCTGTGCATGCTGCCCATGTCGTGCATACTTCCGTGCATGGATCCCATATCCATGCTGGGCATATCGTGATGCATGTGTGACATGTCCATGGAAGTTGTGCTGGACGTATCTACCATGTCTCCCGCGGCGTGGGCCGGGGAATTCATGGCTTTTGCGGCAGCTGCCTTATGGCTATCAGGTTCTGTCATCTTCATGTGATCCATAGTTGCGCTTCCTGTTATTTTGTTTCGTCTACAAATGTCAACAGACAGTGTGCTGCATTATTCCCATTCAGTAAAAATTGATAAAATCAAGCCATGGTCAATGATGACAGAGTGGTTCCCAGAATTGCGGTTGTGGATAACGATTTGCTGGTAGGCTTGATTGAAATCATGATCAAGTCTGCCAGAGAAATGTGAAACGAATATCGATGATTTAAGAATTTTCGAGGAGTTTTCTCATGAACAAATTAGTGAGGACCTTTAAACACTTCCTAAGTTTTTTAAAAACTCCGAAAGAATTAAAGAGAATCTTGAAGTCATTTTTATTTTTTGTTTTATGGTCTTTATTGACCATGGCGTATGGCAATCCGTTGCAGGTTCTGTCATCGGTTCAAGGCATTGCGAGGGTTCTGTTCTATGCGATCATGCTGACCCTGATTATTTCTGTTTCTGACTATGGCTACCGATTTGGTAACCATAGTGATACGGACGAAATCACCGGACAAGATTCGCGTCATTTAATGTTTCCGGGCGCTCTAGTTTCTTTTCTCAAACAGCACGTCACAATCTCGCTCGTACAAGAGGTGCCACAAGAAAGAGACGAATGCAACAAACAGATGATTCATGACATCTGGAGCCGGGAGATTTTCAAAGCGAATGGAGAATCATGAACGAAGAAGACCTGAACAGTGACGATACAAAGGATGAGAGCGCTGCTGAAGTCGTCGATGACCTTTACGAAGATTCTGACGGTTCGGGCAATTCAGACGATGAGTGGGAAGACGATTCACTTTTGCTGAACGTCGTGTATTGGACTCTTGGCGCGACTTCACTCGGAACCGTGTACAGCCTTGTTCGTCATCAATGGCTGACGATACTTTTCAGCCTTGGTGTCGGAGCCGTTTTCGGACTTTGTGCCGGACTATGGAAGAAATACCAGAAGCGAAAGATGGTGCAATGGCGCAATTCACATCAATCGAAAGGACTCTCACATGAGTGACGACACGACTGAGACCGCGCCAAAGAAAAGGAAGCCGTGGGTGTTCATCCTTCAGAATGTGGCTGCGGGAGCTCTCATGCTGTTCTGTTATTTCTATATTGGAAGAGACCTCTGGTGGTTCCTGGTTTTGGGAATCCTCTTTCTCATCATTGCTGTGGGGTATCTCGTTGTGGCCATCTTCAGGAAAATTCATGGCGCGCTAAAAACCCGCTAGACGCAGCAAATTCGCTGCCTCATAACGTGGGCACTTGTCTGAACTCTCAATGAACTTCTTACCGGATCATGTCAGGGTCTGAATGGCTCGATGAGGGAGGCTGCGGGAATAAGCTGGCCGAAAATAGCTCCGGTGTAACCTCAAAATATGACGCACTCAGATGAGACAGAAGACAATTCGCCGGCCCAGCAAGATGCAAAACACTATGCTTTCAGCCCTCTTGCTCTCACTCGCATGCTTCCCTTCCTACCGTTGTCGCAGGGAACAGTGGACTACGAGGTGGATCGACGCAATGATCCGGGCCTCATCAAAAAACTTCTCAACAACACTGCCGCCCAGCTCATGCTCGTGAGCGGCGGCAAAGTGGCAGTGCCGCACGGCCAGGGAGCGGTAGCACAGGCGGAATCTGTGAAACTGCGTCTCGCGATGATCCCGGCAACGTATATGCGCGACTTCATCGAAGCGTCACAGCGCTCGCAGCAATCCGGGACGGGCACAGGATCTGCGACGAATCTTCGAAGCCCCCTTGTCGTTTTTCTCGGTACGAAACAGGGCAACGCGGCAAAATCATATCTTTCTCTCACCATTCCGACGAGCGCCCTCAAGGCCGCGGAGGAATCGGCAACATCACACGCTACCCCCGGAACCCATGCGGGCGAACCGCTTCCTGGCTCTCTCCTCGGAGACATTGTTCGCAAGTTCGACTGGGTGGATCTACGTGACTTCGCCCCGCGCGCAAGCTCCCTTGAAGCCGGCCTCGCAACGAGCGCTGTCTCCGTGAGCAACTGGCAGTCCTACCAGCGCTTCTGCCCACAGTGCGGTGCCCGCGTCTCGCCGGCCAATGCGGGCTGGGCGCAGCGGTGCACCAATCCCGACCATGGCGAGATCCTTTTCCCGCGCATCGAGCCTGCCGTCATCACGGCCGTGACGGATTCACAAGACAGGATCCTGTTGCAGCACAACAAAGCATGGAAGAATCCCAAGCTGATGTCTGTCTCCGCCGGCTTTGTGGAGGCGGGAGAGAACCTCGAGCATGCGGTGCGGCGCGAGACCATGGAGGAAGTGGGTATCACACTCGGAGATCTCGCCTATGAAGGATCGCAACCGTGGCCCTTCCAGCGCTCGCTGATGGTCGCCTTCAAGGCGCGTGCGCTCACCACCGATATTCACGTGGACGGTGTGGAAGTGGATACGGCCCGCTGGTTCAGCCGCGACGAGTTCACTATGGCCTTGGCGAATGGCGAGTTTGAGCTTCCCACCCGCGCAGCCGTGGCCCGCTATCAAATCCAAGAGTGGTACGGCCAGGAGCTTTAGGATCTCTGGGTGTTGCAGGGTCTTTGGACGCTGCAGAATCTCTGGGTGCTGCAAAGAAACGTTCGGTGCTGCGACACGTAGCTATGCGAGGTTGCAAGCCCTTATAAGTTTCAGATAGAACGGCGTCCGCATGCCGTCTCTTGGCACGTGGGACAATCGCCATGGATAAGATATGCAGCACCAAGCGCAGCAACTTCGCACCGAAGAAGTGAATGCAGCACCGGTTGAAGCAGCGCAGCACCGAAGGAGACTGTGGAGCCGCGCAGCGCGAACATACGGAAGGATTTGATGAGCATGGCAGGAACGGCGACAGATCAGGCGGCACAAGCGGCGGGCGAATGTAGCATTGCCGGCGAAAACGTGGCGAACAATATCTTTTCAACGTATTCGTTGGACCGTTTGAAGAAGCGCACCTCGGAGAAGTGGCGTGCCTTCGACCCCGATGTTCTGCCGTTGTGGGTTGCGGAGATGGATGTTCCGCTGGAACCCTCCGTCAAGGAGGAGCTCGTTCGCCTCGTGGACGAGGGCGACACTGGCTACGATTCGAGCGTCGACGGTCGCCGCTATCTGCAGGCGTATGCGGACTTCGCCAAGCGTCGCTGGAACGCGAATATCGATATTGAGCATGGCCGCACAACTGTGGACGTGATCTCGGGAATTCGCGCCGTCATCGTCTCCACGCTCGGCCACCGCGCCATTGTCCCAGGTGCGGAGGTGGATCGCGCCAACGTGCATCGCGCCGCTCTGGCCGCCACTGGCGTAGAGACCCCCGAACCCAAGTGTGAGGGCACGGTCATTGTGCAAACGCCGATCTACCCGCCGTTCCTTCATCGCCTGCCGAAGAACTACACGCTGGCAGTCTCCCCACTCAACCCCGAAACCCATCACACGGATTTCGAGAACCTGGAGGAGACGTTCTCCGCCGCAACTGCCGAAGAGTGGATCAAGCCCTCGCAGAGCGGATACAACGCCGTCTTCGTGCTGTGTTCTCCCCACAATCCTTCGGGCACGGTGTTCGAAGCGGAAGAGCTCACACGCATTATCTCCCTGTGCGACAAGTATCACGTGCGCCTCGTGGTGGACGAGATTCATTCGCCCATCGTGGTGGACGATGCGCCCTTCGTCCCGATTCTCGCATTGCCAGAGGCATCCAAGGCGATTGTTGCGGTGAGCGCGTCCAAGGGCTATTCGCTGCCGGGTTTCAAGGCCGCCATGCTCGTGCCGGGCAAGGATCCCGAGGCCCAAAAAACGATTGATGACCTCTCTCAGGACTACATTCACACCGGCGCCCACGTGGCGTCCAATGTGCACGCCTCCGCCTTCGAGAACGGCGACGCGTGGCTCGATCGCATGGTGGAAGGTCTCGCACAAAACGAGCGCATCTTCCGCACGCTCATGGCGGAGAAGCTCCCCAAGGCCACCGTTGTTCTCGGCAAGGGCACCTACCTCGCATTCGTAGACTTTGGCGGTTATGTCAACGGCACTCAGTGGGAAGGCAAGCCTGCGGAGGGATTGCTGGAGAAAGGCCGCGTGGGCTTCAACCCAGGGGACACTTTCGGAGGCACCGCGTGGGCGAATTATGTGCGCGTCAATCTCGCCACAAACCCGCGGATCATCGCCGAGGCAGTCACGCGGATGGCGGAATTCGTAAAAGGGCTGTGAGCGCGGCCTTCTTTATCGAATGTGCTCCGTATAATGGCGGTGTTTTGCCCGGTGTGCAACGCGACAGTTGATGTCGAGATAGGGCACATTGGAGAGCGCAGCAGAGAAACGAAGGACATGTCATGCAGCTGAATAATCCGGAAGACGCCGACACGCAGGCCATCCCTGCCGTCAGTTCCGCGGTTCCGGCACTGGAGATTCCGGTTGTACAGGATCGTACAGCGCAAGCTGGCATGGCGGGTCAGGCTGCAAGCGTCACCAAGCGCTCGCACAAGGGCCTGATTGCGACGCTGATTGTGCTTGGGGTCCTCGTTCTCCTTGCAGTTGCAGCGTTCCTTATGGGTAATTTCTACTTTGCCAACAGGGCTCCTTTGGGTACCAGTTTTGCCGGCCAGTCGGTGGCAGGTAAGTCCGAAGCGGAGCTGACAGAGCTCGTCACCAGCAAGGTTGACGATACGAAATTTGTGCTCGGAACGGCCGAGGGCAAGTCCACTGAGGCGACCTACAAGGATCTTGGTGTCACGGCTGACGTCAAGGAGACGGTTGCATCGCTGCTGAATGCGCGCGGTGACAACGCCTTCGCTAAGGTCAATCCCTTTGGCGGCACGTCCGTGGCGCTTGCGGCTAAAACGGACACCGCGACCATGCAGAGCTATCTCGATTCCACGCTTGTGGACGAGGGCTCACAAGTCGTACTGCCTACCATCGCGTACAACAAGGTCACTAAGTCGTTCCTCACGACCCCCGGCAAGGACGGTCACGCCGTAACGGCGGATTCAGTGGAAAAGGCCGTTGCTACGTCACTCACGTCGCAGACCTCCGCGTCCGCTCCGGTCAAGGCGACCGTGAAGCTCGTCAGCGAGACGACGCCGATTACTGCCGCAGCTGCGCAAACGGCCGCTGACGCCGCCAATAAGCGCCTGCTTCACACATACTCCGTCACAAACGGAAGCTCCAAGACTTATACGATCCCGGCGGCAGAGGTCGCCACGTGGATCAAGGCTTCTCCGGATATAAAGACGGGCGCTATTACCGTCAGCTATGACACTGCTGCCATCAAGAACTACATGGAGACCACGCTTCCCGACAAGCTCAAGCAGGACAAGGTCGATCAGGAAAATTTGGTGACGCCTTCCGGCCAGAAGCTTCTCGTCAAGACGGCGGGCGCCGATGGTGTTGAGGTCAAGGACGTGTCCTCGGCTGTCACAGAGGTTACTTCCGCGCTGGAAAAGGGAACGGATGTCACGGCAAAGGTGACAACAGCCGTGACCAAGCACACCACCAAGAATGTGAAGGTGCCTGACGATTACGACAAGGCCAACGGTTCCAAGTGGGTCAAGGTCAATCTCTCCACTGAAACAGTGACAGCCTACAAGGGCACCACCGTGGTGAAAACCTTCAACATGGCCAGCGGCAAGTACACTGCCGACGGTTCCCGCGTCTCTGACAATGGCACTTTCTACGTGTACCTCAAGTACGCCACCCAGACCATGCGAGGAGCCGACTACGTGACTCCAGGCGTTCAGTGGGTGTCTTATTACAACGGCGGCGAGGGCTTCCATGGCGCTCCGTGGAACACGTACAACATCAGCCGCGGATACGCCTCGTCTCACGGATGCATCAACATGAACGTCTCTGACGCCAAGTGGATTTATGACTGGGCGGTCATCGGCACCAAGGTGGAGGTTGTGGGTTCAACGTCCGCCTCGCCGGTGCGTGTCTCCGGTGCGAGTGCCACCACAACGAAGTCGAACACTTCCAAGACGGCGAAGGTAACGGCGTCCAGCTCGAAGTGAGCGGGCGCGTGGCTGCCGTGCGCGTCGTTCGCTGAAAATCCGCCTCGCGCATGCTGTTTCAGCCGGGCTTGGCCTCGGCTGCCAGTCTGGGTACTCTGTATTTATGACTAATAACGAATCTGAGACGGTTGGCGCACCGAATTTTGATGTGCCCGACTACCTGAGTTATTCCGAGGATCACGCTTGGGTTGATTCTTCAGTGGACCCAGTAGTGGTGGGTATTACCGCCTACGCGGCTGACGAACTGGGTGATTTGGTTTTCGTGGACCTGCCGAAGGTGGGAACGCGCGTCGAGGCGGGCGATGAGATCGCAGAGCTCGAATCCGCCAAGGCAGTGGAGCCACTTATTAGCCCTGTGTCGGGCGTGGTGGCTTACACCAACAACGACGTGGCACAGGATCCCAGCGTCATCAATTCCGACCCGTACGGCGAGGGCTGGATTCTCAAAGTGACTCCCGACGACGATGAGCCCGAATTGCTCGATGCCGAGGAGTACGTCAAGGTCACGAAGCAGTAGGGATCGCACGTGTCAGAGGGAAAATCGGAGAAGGCGGGAAAGCCGGAAGAGAAGAGGGCGCGCCGTCGCAGCACTCGCGAGCGTTCGCGCCGCTCGATTCGTGCTGCGCATACCACCACGCTGGTGGATACCGCTGCGAAAAGCGAGCGGATTGAAACCAAACCTGTGGTGGTGCGTGCCGCCCGCCAGCTGGTCACGGTGTTGTTTAACGGTTGGGCGTCGCTGTCCAAGACGTTCACGAGTTCGCTGGGGTGGTACCCGCGCGTTGAACCCTACGTCGGATATGGCACGGACGCCTATTCTCGCCTGATTTGCCGCACGGTATATGCTCCGCTGACTCGACCGATGAGCCAGCTGACCCGTGGCATTCGTTCGGTTTTCATGGTCCCGGCTCCAAGGACGCGCGTCAAGATTACGATTGACGGCACTCCGCTGCGTACGGTGCAGGTGGGGCAGTCGGAGCTGTACGATCCCTTCGATCCCAGGCGCGATCAGATGGCTGAGTTCGCTGTCTCCGATTCGCACGGTTACCTCGATCTGGTGGCGCAGGGTGAGAACGCTAAGGGCGTGCACAACGTGTCCTACCGCGTGCAGGGGCGTGAGGCTGTGCACGCGCCGCTGTTCACGATTCCTGCCAGCGCGAAGGTTGGCATCATCTCCGATCTCGACGACACCATCATCGTGACGGACGTGCCGCAGCTGTTGTCGGCGGTGGTCAACATGCTGTTCCGGGATCCCCGGCATCGCAAGGCCGTCGCGGGAATGGCCGCTTTTTATATGCGATTGCATCGTGCCCTTCCGGACGCCCCCTTCTTCTATCTGTCGACGTCGCCATGGAACGTGGAGACGGCGCTGCGCCACTTCATTCGTGCGCACGGTTTCCCCGAGGGGCCGCTTTTGCTGCGCGATTTCGACCCGCGCCCCAAGACCTTCATTCCCAGTGGCGTGCAGCACAAGTTGGAATTCTGCGAGCAGCTCATGGCGGATTTCCCCGACATGCGCTTCATCCTCGTCGGGGACGACGGCCAGCACGATCCGCAGACTTATGCGGAGGTGGCGAAGAAGCATCCCGGACGCGTTATCGCCATTGGCATTCGCCAGCTCGAACCAAAAGAGTCGATTCTCGTGCGAGGCCATACCGCGGCGACTCCCACTCCAGAAGTCAACGTCCCGGTATTCTACGGTTCCACTGGCGCCAATCTCATGCAGACTATGCTGCCGTATCTTCAACGGCTCAATCTCACAAAGTGACCGTCACGCGCCTGTAATCCCCTGTAATCTTTGAATCCCATTTTTCCAAACTCTTGAATCCGGTGATCATGCTTCACGACTTTAATTACCCTGCCGCTCCCAAGCACCCCACGAAGAGGACTTTCCACGGCGACACCTTTGTAGACAATTACGAATGGTTGCGAGACAAGAGCTCGCCAGCCACGCGCGAATTTATTGACGCTGAAAACGCGTACACGGAACATAGAATGGAGCCGTTGGCCTCTCTGCGGACGACGCTGTTCGACGAGCTGAAGTCGCGCGTGCAGGAGACGGACATGTCGGTTCCCACGCGCATGGACGGATACTGGTACTTCGGGCGCACCGTGGAGGGCAAGCAATACGGGCTGCAGTGCAGAATCCCGGTGGCCAGGAATGCGGATGGCAGCGAGGTGAACGATGCCACGAGCTGGGATCCGCCGACCGTTGACGCCGCGTCCGCGCCGGGATCGTTGCCCGGGGAAGAGGTCTTCTTCGACACCAACCGTGAGGCGGAGGGCCATGATTTCTTCCGCTTGGGGGCGCTCGATCTCAGCAAAGACGGCGCGCTCATGTTGTATGGCACCGATACCGCAGGCGATGAGAGGTACGATCTGCGACTGCGCGTCATCGGATCGGGGTCTGATTTCACACGCTCACTCGGGGTTGTTCCTGGGCAGGATCTTGATGCTGTGATTCCCGGCGAAGTCATCAAGGGAGTTGGCGGGGGAGCGTGCCTGATCCCTGACGGCCACTGGGTTTTCTATACCAAGGTGGACGACGCCTGGAGGCCGTATGCCGTATGGAGGCACGAGGTGGGAACTGCCGCGACTGACGACGTCGAGGTGTGGCGCGAGGAAGACGAACGCTTCTGGGCCGGCGTGGGGCTGAGCTTTGATGAAAAGAACTTTGTGATTTCGACGTCGTCCAAGACCACGTCCGAGGTACTGCTGTTGCCGGTGACGGATCCACGCGGCGCGTTCGAGGCGGTGATCCCGCGGCAGGATGGCGTGGAATACGATGTGAGCTTCGCGCGTTTCGAGAAGGCCGGAGACATCGGCGCCGACGGGATGCGAGCCGATATTCCCATCGCCCTGCTGATTCACAACGTGTCGGATCCGAACTTTGAGATCGACGTTATCGACATGCGTACACACACTCCTCCCTACACCCTGGAAGAGGGCGTGTGCATCGCGCGCGGCACCACTCTCGAGGATGACCCACAGATTCGCACGGGCCTGAGAATCGACGGCATCGAGATGTACCGCGACTATGTGGCGCTCAGCTACCGACGCGATGGACTGCCACACCTCGCCGTCATGACGAAATCCGAGGCCGCGGCAGCCTTCCTTGCAGGTCGGCACTGGGACTTCACGCAGGTCAATCCGGGCCACGGCCTCGGCGAATCTGAGCCCAGCGACAAACTGTTCTCCATCGGGTCCACGGGCAACCCCTCATACGAGGCGCCGCGAATGCGCTATGCGTACGGCTCGTATACGCAGCCGAGCGAGCTGCACGAGCTGGACCCTGCTACGGGCGCCGACGTGCTGCTCAAGCGTGGCACTGTTCTGGGTCCGTTCGATGCGGACGATTATGCGGAACGGCGCGTGTGGGTGAACGCGTCGGATGGGACGCGCATTCCTGTGTCACTCGTATGGCGCAAGGATCGCGTGGACTTCAACAGCGTGACCGACAGGCCCTCGCGGCCGCTGCCCATGTTCATCACGGGATACGGGGCGTACGAGATCTCCTCTGATCCCGGGTTCTCGGTGGGGCGTCTTTCGATGCTGGATCGCGGAGTGCTCTACGCCGTGGCGCACGTGCGTGGTGGCGGAGAAATGGGACGCGAGTGGTACGAGCAGGGCAAGGAACTCAACAAGCGCAACACTTTCACGGACTTCATCGACGTGACGCGATGGCTGGAAACGTCCGGGTGGGCCGACGCATCGCACGTCGTGGCCAATGGCGGATCCGCCGGCGGCCTGCTCATGGGCGCCATTGTGAATATGGCACCGGGGCTTTTCGCTGGAGTTGAGGCTGATGTGCCCTTCGTGGATGCGTTGACGTCGATTCTGGACCCGTCGCTGCCTCTCACCGTGACGGAGTGGGACGAGTGGGGTGATCCTCTGCACAACGATGCCGTGTACCGCTACATGGAGACCTACTCCCCGTACGAGAATGTGATGAGCGCCGGGGAAAGGCGCGAGAGGTTCGGAGCGGGCGCAGCATCCGAGTTGCCGGCGATCTTTGTGACGACGTCTCTGAACGATACGCGGGTGCTCTACGTGGAACCCATGAAATGGATCGCACGCCTGCAGGAGCCTGAGGTGGGGGCTGATGCCATCGTCAAAGTGGAAACGGATCCCGCAGGCCATGGCGGTGTTTCTGGCCGGTACAAGCAGTGGCAGGAACTTGCCTACGAAAATGCTTGGTGCCTTTCCATCATGGGAGTGCGGGAATAGAGAAGGCGTCCATACTGCGAACTGAACGAGACCACTAAGTGGACTCCTGACTACGCTCAGGGGCATGACAAAAAACTATAAAATCGCTGTCATCCCTGGCGATGGCATCGGCAAGGAAATCACCCCTGTGGCGCAGCAGGTGCTCGAAAAGGCAACTGAGGGCGCGGCGTCGTTCACCTACACGAACTTCGACCTTGGCGCAGAACGCTACCTGCGCGATGGGGCAATCCTCCCTGACGAGGATCTCAACGCCATTAAGCAGCAGGACGCCATCCTGCTCGGCGCGGTTGGCGACCCCCGCATCAAGGCAGGCATTCTCGAGCGCGGTCTTCTGCTGAAGCTTCGTTTCAGCCTTGACCAGTACGTCAACCTGCGTCCCTCCAAGCTGTATAAGGGCGTCACCTCGCCGCTCGCCAACCCTGGTGACATCGACTTCGTCGTCGTGCGCGAGGGCACCGAAGGCCTCTATGCCGGTGCAGGTGGTGCAATCCGCCGTGGCACCCCGCAAGAGGTGGCCACTGAGGTATCGCTCAACACGGCGTTCGGCGCCGAGCGCGTGGCCCGGTATGCCTTCGAGCTGGCGCGCAAGCGCCGCAAGCATGTCACGCTGGTGCACAAGAAGAACGTGCTCACCAACGCGGGAGACATGTGGCAGCGCATCGTCGACCAGCTGGGTGAGGAATACCCCGACGTCGAGCACGATTACCTCCATGTCGATGCCGCAACGATCTTCCTGGTCACCAATCCGGGCCGCTTCGACGTGTTGCTCACCGACAACCTCTTCGGCGACATTCTCACCGACGAGGCGGGTGCGGTGGTGGGTGGTGTTGGCTACTCGGCATCTGGCAACATCAACGCGAGCAATGAGTACCCGTCCATGTTCGAGCCCATCCACGGCTCAGCTCCTGACATCGCCGGTAAGGGCATCGCTAACCCGACCGCCGCAATCCTCTCCACTGCGATGCTGCTGCGTCACCTTGGGCTGGATGCGCAGGCCGCGCATATCGATGAGGCCGTCGAGGCGGATATCGTCGAGAATGGCCACACCCAGCGTTCCACCGAGCAGGTGGGCAAGGATATTCTCGCGCGTATCTGAAATGTGAGCGACTGAGGGGCTGGGCCGAGCGGCTCGGCCCCTTTTGCGTCTGGTTCTGTTCCAGTCTCTGGCAGCCGCGTCCCTCGCAATGGAGCGGTGCGACGCGCGTGCTTCACGCTAAGCATAGACAGTGTGTTGGTATTCGTTGATTCTGTATTCTGGAAATACCCCGGGAAAGAGCCCGAGAAGAAGTTCTGCAACGAGGTTCGTCACCTTCGTCCGCAATGCATCAGCACTACGAACACAAGATGGGAACTGACATGAAAAAGCTACAGAACGAAGACTTTTTAAGGAAAATTCGCCGCGCTACCATCGCCTCTCTCTTGGCGGTAGGACTATCAGTGACAACGGCCGCCTGCGGTTCGTCGTCGTCGAGCACGGCCAACACCACTACGAATCCTCCTGCGACGCAACAGCAGGATGCCGGGAAGAAGAAGGAAGCAGCTAAAGATACCAAGAAAGAAGAGACTGGCAAGAGCGTCGAAATTGATGACGTGGAAACCGATGAGGACGGCGCCTGGGACTTCCTGTTCTCCGATCTCTACGACGTTAGCGCGGACGACTCCGCTCGCTACGAGTATCTTCGGAAGGGCATGGACCTCGCTGTTCTCGAGCAGCTCCAGATCGATTCCGATGAGTTCATGGCTGCGTGGCTCGACGGATACGAGTTCGACATCCAGAGCATCAACGAAACGGACGACTCGGCGCGCGCCAAGGTGCGGCTGATCATCAAGCCGTTCAGCGATATTCTCGAGGAGAGGCTCAGCCAATTCGAATACCTGTATGAGGACGAGCAGCCGGAAGAGTACGATGTCGATGAACTGATCGCTGACTTGGGCGAGTCCATTCTCCAAGACCTTAAGGACGCCGATCCGGAGATCAAGACGGTGACGTACGAACTGGTCGCAGACGAGGATCTTGATGACGATCTCAACGCGGTCGATGACGAGGGCAGCGTATGGGATTACAACATGAGCGAAGAGGAATACGTCGGTAATCTCGCTGGCGACTTGTAGTTCCTGTCGGGATCTTGACTGACTGAGCGGTACCAATCGGGCACTCTCATTGTGTGATTCAAGAGGTTCTAGAAAAACTAGAGTTTTTAGAATCACAGAGAGTGCCCTTTTTGCACCCGGCGAAGCCCGTCCTACCGCAGATCCGCCACTGAGGAGCGCTCGACGATGGCTCCGGGAATGAGCGTGTGCGTGGGGGTCGTGTTCTTCGCGCCCTCGATGGCGTCCACCGTCATCTCGAACGCCTTGTGACCCACGGCGGAGAAGTCCATGCTCACGCTGGTGAGTGCCAGTTTCGCCACCATCGATTGCAGCGAATTGTCGACGCCGATAATCGACTTATCGTCCGGCACGCGCACCCCGGAATCCTCCAGGGCTTTCATGATTCCATTCGCCATAGCGTCGTTGCCGGCGTAAATCGCGGTGCAATCGTCTTTCTTTGCCAGCTCAAGTCCTGCCGCGTAACCGGAGTCGGCGTTCCAATCTCCCAGAATCGGGGGAGGTGCCACGATCCCATGGGCTGCCAAGGTGTCGCGCCATCCCGCCTTGCGGATCTCACTCGCCACGGAATTTGTGGGGCCGCTGACGAAGTACACGTTTGTGTGTCCCCGCTCGAGGAAATATTCCACCACCATGCGCGAGCAGCCGTACTGGTCTTCGTCGATGGTATTCATGTAGTCGGCTTTGGCGCTCGTAATGACGGTGAGGGGAAGGTCGGACGGCGGCATGTAGGTGCGCACGTCGGGCACCATTTTCTCCAGGTCGACGATGATGCCATCCACGGGCAGCGTTTTCATGCGGTCCACGGCGGCGGCAAGGCTTTCGCCTCCGTCTTCCATCATGGTGAGCGTCACCGCATATCCCTGTTCCTTGGCGGCGCGCGTAATGCCCTCAAGGGTGAGAATGTTGCCGGTGGCGAGAATGTCGAACATCACGACGCCGATGGCCTTGAAGCGGCCGCGTTTCAGCGCTCGTGCGGCGAAGTTGGGGCGGTAGCCGAGCTTGTCCATCGCGGCTTCCACGACGCTGCGCGTTTCCGGCTTCACCTGGCCGGAACCGTTGGCCACTCGCGATACGGTTTGCGCCGAGACGCCCGCCGCGCGGGCAACGTCCTGCATTGATACAGGATGGAATTTCGTCGATGACATAACCTTCACGTCTCCTTTGCCCAATTCAGTCTAGCCGCTAGCGCAGGTTGTCAAAACGTTTCGCTGGCGGCGACGCCGTTGGCGGCGATGCCGTCGGCGGCGATGCCCGACATTTCGCCAGAAACGCTGATTCTGAAAATCCTGCTTGCGCATTCATCCTCGTGCGATACAATGTTATCGCAAACAGTTAGCGTAAACATCTGGACACGCGGTGTTCATGCGAGGAGTTTTCGGAGGCGCGGTTGCCTCCGCAATCTCTCGGAAGTGCAGGATTCGCACAACATCGCACAGCGGCGAGGCAGCCGCTGGAGCACTCCAGAATCCGGGCGGGCAACCCGGATGCATAGCCCTCGACGAGGAGGCGATATGAGTACTGTCAACAGTGACGCGGTCAGCGCCACACAGAGCATGGGAACGGGCGCGACTGGCGCGGCGGTGGTGAATTCCACCACGGCACGCACGGTGACGCCGGAAAGCCCAAGCTCACAGCACATCATCGCGGAGGATGGTTCCAACCGCCATCATCGTGATTGGCGCGGATGGAAGTTCATGGCGCCTTTCGCGATCGTGTTCGTCTTCGTGTTCATCATTCCGGTGATTTACGCCATTTACCTGAGCTTCTTTACTCACAAGATGATCGGCGGTGACGTCTTTGCTGGTCTCTCCAACTACGTTCGCCTCTTCCATGATCAGCAGTTCTGGTCGTCCGTGGGCCGCGTGGCGCTCTTCACCGTGGTTCAGGTGCCCATCATGCTGGCCCTGTCCGCGTTGCTGGCGTTGGCGCTCGATTCCCTGCGTCTGCACGGTATGAAGTTCTTCCGTGTGAGCACCTTCATGCCCTACGCGGTTCCCGCCGTGGTCTCCACACTCATGTGGGGCTTCATCTACGGCGCGAAGTACGGCATGATCGGTTCGCTCAACGACCTGCTCGGCACGAATTTCGACGTGCTCAACCCCAACTGGATTCTCGTGTCCATCGGCAACATCAACACATGGGAATTCACCGGGTACAACATGCTGATCTTCTACGCCTCTCTCACCACCATCTCGCACAGCTTGTATGAGGCGGCGGCCATCGACGGGGCCACGGAATGGCAGATCGTCAAGCGCATCAAGATGCCGGAACTCAAGGGCAGCCTCGCCATCACGGTGATCTTCTCGATCATCGGCAGCTTCCAGCTCTTCAACGAGCCCAGCGTCTTGCAGTCCATGGTCCCGGGCAACACAATTACCACGTACTACACGCCGAACATGTATGCCTACAACCTCAGCTTCATGGGCGGGCAGAGCAATTACGCCGCCGCCCTGGCAATCGTGATGGCAGTAATCACCATGGCGATCGCCTACATAGTCCAGCTGCGGAGCATGAAGGAGCAGATGAAATGACGAGTATGACTTCAGACGCATCAACTGTGTCGTCCGCCGCTCCGCTCGAGGGCCGTGCGGCCCGCAAGGCAGAGAAGGCCCGTCAGCGCAAGATCGCCAAGGACGAGGCCGCCGAGCGTTCTCGCTCCGCCAAGTCCGGGTTCTCCAACCCCGCGAACCCGCTGCGGTCCTGGGCGCTCACCATCATCACGGGCGTCTTCGTTATCTACTGCCTCTTCCCCTTGGTGTGGCTGATCATCAACTCCACTAAGACGCAGCAGGACTTCGTGTCCACCTTCGGCCTGGGATTCGGCCACACCTTCGCTCTGTGGGACAACCTGGTCACCGTGTTCACTTATCAGGACGGTATCTTCGGCCGCTGGTTCGTCAACACCATTCTCTATGTGGTGGTGGGTGCTGGTGGTGCGACGTTGTTGGCGATCATGGGTGGTTACGCGTTGGCGAAGTTCCGTTTCCCGGGGCGCAAGGCCGTGTTCGCGGTGGTGATTGGCGCTATTTCGGTTCCGGGCATCGCGTTGGCGGTTCCGCAGTTCCTGTTGTTCGCCAAGATTGGGTTGACGAACACTCCGTGGGCGATGATCATTCCGAGTCTGATTTCTCCGTTTGGCTTGTATTTGATGTGGATTTTCAGTGAGCAGGCTGTTCCTACGGAGTTGTTGGAGGCTGCTCGTGTGGATGGTGCGAGTGAGATGCGCACGTTCTTCACGGTGAGTTTGCCGTTGTTGGCGCCGGGTATTGTGACGACGGCGTTGTTCACGATTGTGGCGACGTGGAACAATTACTTCCTTCCGTTGATCATGTTGAAGGATTCGAGTTGGTATCCGCTCACGATCGGTTTGAACCAATGGAACAAGCAGGCCACCACTGCTGGCGGCCAGGCCATCCAGAACCTCGTGGTCACCGGCTCCCTGGTGACAATCATCCCCCTGATCATTGCGTTCCTCGCACTGCAGAAGTACTGGCAGTCAGGACTTGCAGCAGGCGCAGTGAAGGAATAGCGCACAGTAGCGCAGAAGGATTGAGAGTAGAAATTATGACTAGCAAGAACGTGGCACCCACCGAAGGCACGGAGCGCACCTACCGCTTCCCGCGCCCGCTAGCGGGACATCAGCCCACGATCTGGTACGGCGGCGACTATAACCCCGAGCAGTGGCCTGAAGAGGTGTGGGATGACGACATTCGCCTCATGAGAAAGGCGAAGGTGTCCGTCGTGTCCCTTGCCATCTTCTCCTGGGCGCGCATTCAGCCCGGTCCCGACACATGGGATTTCGCGTGGCTCGACAAGGTCATCGCCAAGCTGGGTGCAGCGGGAATCGCCGTCGACCTCGCCTCGGCCACCGCCTCCCCGGCCCCGTGGCTCACCAATCTGCACCCCGAGATTCTGCCACGAGACGCCCGCGGCGACGTGGTATGGCCTGGAGCGCGTCAGCATTGGCGCCCCACGTCTCCCGTATTCCGCACCTATGCGCTCGAGATGTGCCGACGCATGGCCGAGCACTACAAGGACAACCCCTACGTGGTGTCGTGGCACGTGAGCAACGAGTACGGCTGCCACAATTTCTTCGACTATTCCGACGACGCACAGAACGCCTTCCGAGACTGGGCCAAGGTCAAGTACGGCACCATTGACGCCGTCAACGATGCCTGGGGAACGGACTTCTGGGCGCAGCGTATGACGAGCTTCGACCAGATCATCCCGCCGAAGTTCATCGGCGAGGGCAACTTCATGAACCCCACGAAGCTGCTGGACTACAAGCGCTTCAGCTCGGACGCGCTCAAGGCCTTCTACGAGGCTGAACGTGACACCTTGCAGGAGATTACCCCCGACAAGCCCCTCACCACCAACTTCATGGTGTCCGGAGAGTCCGTGGTGCTGGATTACGACGACTGGGCACGGCAGGTGGATTTCGTGTCCAACGATCACTACTTCACGCCTGGCACCCGCCATCTTGACGAACTCGCCTACGCGAGCTCGCTCGTGGACGGCATGTCGCGCAAGAAGCCGTGGTGGCTCATGGAGCAATCCACGAGCGCCGTCAACTGGCGCACCGTCAACTACCGCAAGCGTCCCGGCGAGCTGCTGCGCGACTCCTACGCGCACGTCGCCATGGGAGCGGATGCGGTCTGCTACTTCCAGTGGCGTCAATCGGCAGCGGGTGCGGAGAAATTCCACTCGTCCATGGTTCCCCACGCAGGAGAGGATTCCCAGGTGTTCCGCGACGTGTGCGAGCTGGGGGAGGGCCTCGGCAAGCTCTCTGAAGCCGGCGTTGTGGGCAGCACGCTCGCGAAGTCTCGTGTCGCCGTGGTCTTCGACGGCGACTCCAAGTGGGCGCTTGAGCACACTGCCACTCCCACGCAGGCATTGCAGAGCTGGACGGAACCGCTCGACTGGTTCACCGCCCTCCTCGACTGCGGAGTCACGGCCGACGTGGTGCCGATCCGTGGAGAATGGGACTCGTACGATGCGGTGGTGCTACCCACCGTCTATCTCCTGAGCGCCGCCAACGCCGAGCGCGTGCGCACCTACGTGCGCAACGGCGGAAAGGTCTTCGTGACGTACGGCTCCGGCATCAGCAACGAGGCAGATCACATCTGGCTCGGCGGCTACCCGGGAGCCCTGCGCGACGTCACTGGCGTACGGATCGAGGAGTTCAACCCGTTGGGTGACGACTTCCCGGGTGTCGACGCCAAAGTCAAGCTCGACAACGGTGCGGTGGCACGCGATTGGATCGACGTCATCTCTTCCACCGCCTCCACCTGCGAGGTTCTCGCCCGCTACAAGGCGGACGAGGACACGGGACTCAACGATGTTCCCGCCATTACCCTCAACCAATTCGGGCAAGGGCAGGCGGTCTACGTGGGCGCCAAGTTGGGGTCGAAGGGCATCGCAAAGTCCATCGCACCACTGCTGGCGCGGCTGGGGCTTGCCTCTCGAGCAGGCGTCGACACCGATGCA
Source organism: Bifidobacteriaceae bacterium (assembly GCA_022651005.1). GTDB lineage: Bacteria > Actinomycetota > Actinomycetes > Actinomycetales > Bifidobacteriaceae > JALCQC01. The sequence continues at coordinate 583,959 of JALCQD010000001.1, read as the reverse complement.
GCCGGAGCTGATGTCATGAGCGTGACGCGCGTGGCAGCGGATGGAAAGACACGCTTCGTGTTCCAGTTCAACCGCACGCGGCACAACGTGGCGGTGCAGGTGCGCGGAACCGTCCTCGTGAGCTCGCACGCGGTCAATGCCGCGGGCGCAGCAGGTGAGAGCGGCGAAGTTACCCTGCAGCCGGCCGGCGTTGTGATCTACGAAACCGATGCAGTACCCGAAAAGTAGAGATTTGAAAATTTGACTGCCGGGCACCCGCCCGGTGGCCGAGAGGTGTGAGGTGTTGGTAAGAACACCCCATTTGAGGAAAGGAAAGAACAATGACGTTCACAAAGAAGGCAATCGCCCTCGTTGGAGCGCTCGCAATGGCGGGTTCACTCGCCGCGTGCGGAGGCTCGACATCGAGCTCATCGTCCGCGTCAAGTGACACTTCCAGCAACGAGAAGGTCACCATCAATGTATGGGCCTGGGAGCCGGCGTTGAAGAACGTGGTCCCGAAGTTCGAAAAGAAGTACCCCAACATCACGGTAAAGCTGCAGAACGTTGGCACCAACAAGGACGAGTACACCGCCCTTGACAACGCCATCGCCGCAGGCTCGGGTGCTCCCGACGTGGCCCAGATCGAGTACTACGCAATTCCTGAGTACGCCATCAAGAGTCAGCTGAAGGATCTCTCGGACACGTCCGCCAAGGATCACCAGAGCTTCTACACTCCAGGCACTTGGGCATCGGTCAACTACAACGGCGGCATCTACGGTCTGCCAATGGATTCGGGCCCCATGGCGTTCTTCTACAACAAGAAGGTCTTCGACAAGGCGGGCATCAAGTCTGCGCCCACCACCTGGGACGAGTTCTATCAGGATGCTAAAACCATCAAGGCCAAGACCGGTAACTACATCACCTCCGATTCTGGCGATGCCGGATTCTACGACTCCATGGTGTGGCAGGCTGGCGGCACTCCGTTCAAGACCACGGGAACCGACACTGTGTCGGTGAAGCTCACCTCTGATGCCGGCGCCACCAAGTTCACGAAGTTCTGGCAGAAGATGATCGATGAGGATCTCATCGACACCAAGACCGCCGGTTGGTCCGATGACTGGAACCGCGCACTGGGTGATGGCTCCATCGCTGGTCTGCTGACCGGTGCGTGGATGCCTGCCAACCTGCTCTCAGGAGCGCCTTCCGCAAGCGGCAACTGGCGCGTTGCGCAGATGCCTCAGTGGAGTGCTGGTGAGACCGCAAACTCCGAGAACGGTGGCTCTTCGCTCGCCATTCTCTCGTCCTCCAAGAAGGCCGACGCAGCCTATAAGTTCCTTGACTACGTGAGCCACGATTCCGAGGGCATCAAGACTCGTATCGACGCCGGTAACTTCCCCTCCGACAACGATACGTTGAAGTCCTCCGACTTCCTCAACCAGACGACTCTCACCGATTCGGATGGCAAGAAGAACGAGTACTTCGGTGGTCAGAAGTTCAACGCGGTGCTGGCCAAGGCCGCTGCGAACGTGACCACGGGTTACCAGTTCCTGCCCTTCGAAGTCTACGCACGCGGCATCTACGCTGATACCGCAGGCGCTGCCTTCACCGGCAAGACAACCCTGAGCAAGGGCATTGCAGCATGGCAGTCCAAGATTGTGGACTACGCCAAGCAGCAGGGCTTCACAGTGAAGTAAGGGTTATTCGCTGGTAGTCACACATAACTGAACATAAGGGCGTTCGCCGCGGTGCACCTTCCGTGGCGGGCGCCCTTTTCTGTGTGATAAATCGAGGCGTATGAAGTGACCTGGTTCTTTAGCTTCACCTTCTACCGCGTTGACTCCCGCACTACGAGCTCCAGCGGAAGTGTTGTGCCAGCGGGTTTGTCGCCGTTGATGAGCCCGATGAGCTGACTCACCATGTGAGAGCCTATTTCTGCGAATGGCTGGCGGATGGTGGTGAGCTTGGGATCCGAAAGCCGCGCAATGGGCTGGTCATCAAAACCGATCACCTGAACGTCTTGGGGGACGCGCAGCCCCTGGCTTTTCAGCGCTTGGAGTGCGCCGGTCGCCATGGGATCGGAGGAGACGAAAATCGAATCAATCTTCGGGTCACGAGCACGCAGCCGCAACGCTGCGGCCTTTCCGGACTCCTGCGAGTAATCGCCATATTCGATAAGTCCCGCATCAAGTCCCGCGGCGCTCATGCGGTCTTTGAAGCCTCGCACGCGGTCAAGCGTTCCGGAAGGGCCCTTCGGACCTGCGATCATCGCAATTCGGCGGCCTCCGCGCGCAAGCATGTACTCCACGGCCTTGCCGGCGCCGTGGTAATCGTCCACGTGAACGTAGCTGGTGGAATCCACATCGATCGAAGGGTACTCGGCCACTACGAGCGGCATGTCAATGTCGTGCAGCGACGTAATAAGGCTCTTGCGCGCGCCGTTGTGCCAGCTCACCAACAGAACTCCGTCAACGTGGCCGCCGCGCAGATACGCCATGTTGCGCTTTTCCTCGGCATCGTTATCTGTGGTCATCATGATGAGGGACATGCCGCGTTGGCCGAGTTCGTCGGCAACCGAGCGCAGCAGGGTGGCGAAGTTGGGATCGGCGAAGAGTACTTCCTGGGGCTCGCCGAGGAGGAAGGCTGCGGAATTGGAGCGGCCGGTGGCGAGGGAGCGAGCGTGGCCGTTGGCAACGTAGCCGGTTTGATCGATGACCTTTCGCACTTTTTCGGCGGCGTCATCGCTTACCCAGTGACCGCCGTTGAGATAGCGCGATACGGTGGCGCGCGAGACGCCGGCGCGTGCGGCAATGTCGCGAATCGTCATCTTCTCGCTGGGCATGGTCACTCCTTCAGTAAGTAATACGGTACAACGGTACTGCAATCTTCGGTGCGGGAGGCAAAAGAAACCCCGCCCCAGATCTCCCATGGGCGGGAGGCCAGAGGACGGGGATTGAAAGCGTTCGCGCTTTACCGATCAGGCAGCGACCTGTTCCTTCGAGTCGGAAGGAGTCACGGCCTTCGTGTCGGAACGCATGAGCAGAGCGCCCACGCATACCAGCACGGCAATCACGATGGCGAGCACGAGGTAGGCGTGCTTGAAGGTGATGCCGGTGATGAGCGCACCCATCACGATGGAGAAGATGGAGACGCCGATCTGCTTGGCGGTGCCGAAGCCGTACATGTAGACGGTGGCGCTCAGGCGCTTGTCGAACACGCGGGTGATGTACTTCATCACGGAGACGAGCATGAACGGCATCTCGAGGGAGGCCAGCAGGCGCCAGAAGATGAGCATGCCGATGTTGGGGATGAAGGCGCAGCCCAGCACGCGGACGAACAGGATGGAGCCGTAGATGATGAGGCCGGTCTTGGCGCCGATCTTGTTGATGAGCATCGGCATGATGAGCATGAAGGCTGCTTCAAGCAGAATCTGGATGGAGACGACCTGTGCGAAGAGCGCCTCGCCCTGTGCGAGCGTGCCAAGCTTCTGCTGCACGTACATGCCGGAGAAGTAGTTGGCGAACTGCTGATCGAAGACGTCGTACATAGTGGCGGAGCCGATGATCAGAATTGCGAAGCCCCAGAAGCTGCGGTCCTTGAAGATCTTGGCGAAGTCGGCCTTGGTGACCTCGACCTGCTTCTCGTCGGTGACGCCCTCGGCCTTCTCCACGGCGTCCTTGGGGACGCGCACGAGGCTGATGAGAACGATGAGCACTGCGCCGCAGAAGGTCATGCCCCAGAAGATGGACTCGGGGTTGGAGGCGTACATGTAGCCACCCACGAAGGAGGCGGTGGCGCCTGCGAGGGAGCCGAAGAGGCGGGCGTGGCCGTACTCGAAGTCGTAGGCTCGCGAGCTGCGCTCGTTGTAGGCCTCGATGATGCCGACGCCGCCGTTGAGGCAGAGGCTCAGGTAGATGCCGACGATCACTGCGCCGAGGACCTCATTGGCGTGAATGAGCGGAAGGAAGACCCACACGAAGAGCGGGCCGAGGAAGAGGATGCAGCAGACTACGAAGTAGAACAGGTTCTTCTTGAGGGCCAGACGATCCTGCAGGGGGCCGAACAGAGGCTGGAGTACGAGGGCGGCGAGTGCTGCCACGGTGTTCAGGGTGCCGATGTGGGTCGCGTTCATACCGGCGGTGTCCTGCAGCCACATGGGGCCGAAGGTTGCCCACAGCTGCCAGACGGCGAAGTAGAAGAAGTAGAGCAACCCGAAGTTCCAGAAGACGGGCTTCTTCAGTGATTTCATGATTTCCTTTCATCGTCCGGAGTAGGTGGTGAGTGCCGCTCCGGTAAATTCTATTTACTGCTTATCTACAAGTTGTTTGCTCAGTTGCTTTGCGCACTTATCTGCACTCACGCGACGTTGACGTGCGAGCCGTCTGCCGGTAGCACCTCGCAGCGTGCCTGCGGGGCCCAGCGGGGGAAGGCTGCGGGCTTGCCGAAAACGGGGCCATCCGCGTTCCAGGAGATGGTTTTGGCGCAGGCCTCACGGTTGGGTTCATACAGTGGATCGCCCGTGATTTCGGTGTAGTTGCGCACGTGGTAGACCATGACGTCGGTCACGTCGTCCTCGTCCTTGGTGAACGAGTTGTGGCCGGGGCCGTACTGGTGAGCCGCTTCGTTGGTTTCGAAAACGGGGGTTGGGGACTTCTTCCATGAGGTGGCGTCGAGCAGATCTGCATCCTCGTTGGCGGTGAGCATTCCCATCGCGTATTCGGGGCCGGTGCCGGATGCGGAGTAGGTGATGTAGATCTTGCCGTCATGGGTGACGACGGATGGGCCCTCGCACACCATGAAGCGGATCTTTTCCCAATCGTATTCGGGCTTGCAGAGCATGACGGCCTTGGTTGCCAGCGTCCACGGGTTTTCCATGCGGGCGATGTAGAGATTGGAGTGGCCGGGGATGGTGAGATCCTGCTGGCCCCAGACGAGGTACTGGTCGCCGTTGTGGATGAAGCTCGTGGCGTCGAGAGCGAAGGTGTCCCAGCCGGTGTCGACCTGGCCGCGTTCCACCCAGTTGTCGCTCATGGGATCGTCATCCGCATTCTCGAGGCACATGACGCGATGATTGAACGTGTCGTCGTCGATGCCGTCGTTGGGGGCGGATCCAAAGTAGATGTACCACTTGTTGTTTACGCGGTGGAGTTCGGGTGCCCAGATGAGGTGGCTCATGGGACCGGTCTCATGTTTGGTCCAGATGGTGACCTCTTCGGCCGTCTGCAGGTCGGCGAGGTGCTTGGCCTTGCGTAGCACGATGCGGTCGTAGGCGGGGTAGGAGCCGGTGAAGTAATACCAGCCGTTATGCCTGATCACGTAGGGATCAGCGCGCTGAAGCACAATGGGGTTTGGGATGTCGGTCAAGGGGTGCTTCCTTTCTGCGTCTTTGCGGACAAAAGACATGGGTACAACTCGGTGGGCGTGCGCATCTGGCGATGTGGCGGGCGACGCGCGGTGGCGCGGAGGGCTCAGACTTAACGAAACGTTTCGATAACACGGAGCAGAAATCCCTTGGCCTCTTAAGGCGTGATTTCCCCCGTGCTTTCTCGCATTCGTTGCCTGGGCGTTCCGAACTGCTGAACGTCGCGACCAATCACTGCATCTTGCTGCGTCAAAGTCGATAGTGACTTTTTTCTTCACTGAAACTGTGACCGGTCTCAGTTGGATAATATACGACGTCCGCACGATAATTGCAAAAGTGCTCAGAAAAATAGAACGAGGGGTGCAGAGAATATTTCCCCGCACCCCTCGGATGTACCTCTTTTACCTATCTCATTTTTACCTGTTTTGCAGGCTGGCTCTGGTCACTTCACCTTGCGGCCGGCGCACCACACGTCGGTGACGGTCCACGAGCCGGAGTCTTGCAGCAGCAGATCTGCTGCATAGCCGGGAGCGACCAATCCCAGCGGTGCGCCCGTCACGGAGTTGGCCCGGTCAAGCCCCAGGGCCCGCGCCGGTGTCAGCGTCGCAGCCTCCACGGACGCAACGGCACCAAATCCCAGGGTGAGCACCGCCCGCTGCACCGCTCTCTCGAGGAGCAGCGTAGAGCCGGCAATCGCTCCGTTCGACACGAGTCTGGCATGCCCGTCCACCACGTTGACGTCGAGAGCACCCAGCAGATAATGGCCGTCTGGGCATCCCGTTGCGCTCATGGCGTCAGTGACGAAGGCCACGCGGTGCGGAGCGAATCCGAAGCCCATCCGCAGCATGGGATTCTGCACGTGGAATCCGTCGTTGATGAGCTCGATGGTCACGCGGGGGTCCTGCACCGCCGCAGGAATGGGCCCCGGCTTGCGATGGTGCATGCCGTTCATGGCGTTGAACATGTGCGTCATGATGGTGGCGCCCGCCTCAAAGCCGGCGAGTGCGGTCTCATAATCGGCACTAGAGTGCCCTACGGCCGGCACCACGCCAGCGGCGGCGAACTGCCGAATGGCGGAGATGCCATGCGGCAGTTCCGGTGCGATCGTGATCTGGCGCAGGCAACCGTCCGCCGCCTCGAGCAGCCGCGACACCACCGACGGCTCCGGATCCAGCAGGCACGCTGGATCATGCGCCCCCTTGCGCTCAAGTGCGAGGAACGGCCCCTCGAGATGGGCTCCCAGTACGTCCGGACGCGTGCCCATGAGAGAACGCACTGTCGCCAAGTTGGCGGTAATTGCCTCCATCGGATTCGTGATGAGGCTCAGCACCTGTCGCGTGGTTCCATGCAGCAGATGGCCGGCGCGTGCGAGCTCAATGCCTTCCTCGCCGTCGTCGAAGGAGCTTCCCCAGGCGCCGTGTGCATGGATGTCAACGTAACCGGGCGTCAGTAGGCGGCCGCCTGCGTCAATGACGTCCGAGTCGGAGAGACCGGCGGTACGTCGTGCGGTCTCGAACTCCGCATCCGACGTTCCGCATGCCGAAATGACGCCGCTCGTCACCACAACCCAGAAGTGATCCAGCATGCCCGAGGCGTCGACCTTGCGCGCGTTCGTGATGGCGAAGGGCCGCAGGCTCGACTCCGGGGTAGTGAGCGTCTTCGTCACTGCGTGGGCCGTTGCCTTCCGGTCCGCCAACAGGCTGTTCATATCCGTGCTTGAGCTCGTATCAGCCATGAGACTCTCCGCCTCTCAGATTCCCTGCCATGCGGGCTTGTGTTCGTAGGCCCAGCGGTAATAGTCGGCGTTTTGCAGCTTCGATGCCGCCGCCTCGTCGATGATGATCGTAGCGTGCGGGTGCAGCTGCAACGCCGAGGCCGGGCAAAGTGAGGAGATGCCACCCTCGCACGTGGCGGCGATGGCATCTGCCTTACCTTCGCCGAATGCCAGCAGCACAAGGTGGCGTGCCCGGCGAATCGTTCCGATGCCCTGCGTGATGCAATGGGTGGGTACCTGATTGATGTCGTCGTCAAAGAAGCGTGCGTTATCGACGCGTGTTTGCTCGGTCAGCGTCTTGATGCGCGTGCCGCTCGCCAGCGATGAACCGGGCTCGTTGAAGCCGATGTGACCGTCCGTTCCGATGCCCAGAATCTGGAGATCCACGCCGCCGGCCTCCGCGATGGCCTTGTCGTAAGCAGCGCCCGCGTCCTTGATCGTCTCGAGCGCACCGTTGGGAACGTGAACGAGGTCCGGATTCAATCCCAGTGGCTCCACCACCGTGCGCGTGATGGTGCTGCGATACGACTGAGGATGTGCGGGATCCAGCCCTGCATACTCGTCGAGAGCGAAACCGCGCACTGCCGACACATCGATGCTGTTCGCCTTTACGCGCTCTGCCAACTTCTCGTACGCCGCGAGGGGGCTCGACCCCGTTGCTAGGCCCAACACGCAATTCGGCTTTGCGGCAATGAGATCCGCCACGCACCGCGCGTAGATCTCACCCGCCTCATCTTGTGATTTCACGATGATAACTTCTGCCATGATTCTTCCTTTCTTACAGAATGTGACGTGTGGTGTGTTTCGTATGAATAAATGCGACTATGACGCAATCCCCGACAGCGCGGCTCCCACCGCTCCCGAGGGCGCATCACTTGGAGCGAGGCGAAGGCGAGAGGGCAAGTCAAGAGACGCAATGAAGGGGCTCTGTGCGGCCCTGCGGTTCAGTTCTCCCGTGATTTCCTGAAGCAGTGGATCTCCCGTTTTCGCCATGCCTCCGCCAACGATGATGGTGCGAGGATCGACGGTGACGGCGAGGATGTCAATGGCATCGACGATGGCGGCAACGACGTTCGTGAGAATTTCCTGCGCCTCGTCATGCTCGGGAAATGACGTGTTGTGAGCCGTTGCGATGATGGCGGGCATCGGAGGGTTGTCGTATGGCCACATGCGGGCCACGGCGCCACCGCTAGCCATCGTCTCAAGGCAACCGCTCTGCCCGCACGGGCACGGCAGACGGTGTGGTTCCACCGGAACGTGGCCGATTTCACCGACCGCACCGCTGAAGCCCTGGTCAAGAATGCCGTTGCGCAGAATGCCAGCAGCCAGACCCGTTCCCAAATTGAGAAAGGCAATGACGCCCGACTGCGCGCCGCCCAGCAGCGCCGCCGCGCCCACGGCCGCCGCGTTCACGTCATTCTCCACGTGGACGGGAAGACCCGTAGCGTCGCCAATTTCTCGTACGAGATCAAGGAAGGAGACCCGAAGATTTGCAATGTTCTCGACGGTGCCACGCCCGCTGTCGACCTTGCCGGGCGTCCCAATGCCAATGCTGAGCAACGGTCCGTGCTCTGCGATGAAATCCTCGGCCCGCGCCGTCAGCGCGGTGACGACCGTGAGAATGCCCGCAACCACGTTGCGCTCACCTGGATGCGCATCGACGCGCTCGCATGCCAGTACGGCCGGAGAGGACTGAGATGCGTCGTCGCTCGTCGCGACCAGCACGCCCTCAATCTTGGTGCCGCCGACGTCAATGCCGAGGAGGAGGCCATGTGCGCTCGTGGGTGTGGTGCTCATTTTTTGTGTGCCTCCGTGGCCGTGGAAACGGGAGTGTTGGTGGCGGTGTCACTTGTGGCGCCGGTGTCGGCGCTCTGCCGGGTTGTCGCCACAAAAGTGCGAATGACTGATACGGCCTGTCCGCGCAGCGCCACGTCTTCGCCTTGTTGGCAGCGGTGCAGACGCGGGGGAGTGCGGTAATCGGTGACGATGTCGGCGTCGAGTTCCTCACGCATGGAGCCGAGGAAGGCCTCGCCCACAATTTCGGGCGGGCCGAAGACGGAGATATCGCTGAGGTCGAGCAAGCCGATGGGCATGGAGAGTGCGCGGCCCAGCTGCTGCCCGGCTTCTCCCAGGATTTGGGTTCGACGTTCGGGGTTGGCGGCGACGCGGGCGCGCAGCTTGGGTGCCGACAGCAGCATTTCGAGGCAGCCGCGCTTGCCGCATATGCACTGGGGGCCATTGGGATCGATGACCACGTGGCCGATCTCACCCGCTGCAAAGACGTGGCCTTGCACGATCTCGTCGTTGACGCAGACGGCCGAACCCACGCCTTGGTTGATTTTGACGAACATGGAGTTGGCAGAGCAATCGCCGAAATAGCGTTCTGCAATGAGGGCCATGTTGGTGTCATTCCCCACGGTTGCAGGTATCCCGAGTTTCTTCTCGATGTCTGCGCGGAGTGGCTCGGAGGACCAGCCCAGAATAACGGAACGGACCACAGTTCCCTCGTCGTTGACGACGCCGGGGATGGCCACGCCGATGCCAAGAACCGGGCGATCGCTGATATGCAGCAGCTTTTCGCATACCGACAGCACCATTTTCGGGCTGATGGTGCCCTCGGTGTCGCTGGGGACCTCGACGCGCTCGACGATGCGACCGCACAGGTCAGTGAGCGCGCCGCGCACGGTGAATTGTTCGGAGTTCTGCTGCGAGATGTCCAGCGAAATAGTGCGCCAGTAGTTGGTATCGATGGCGAGGACCACGGAGCGTTTGCCGCGCCCCTTGCGAGAATCGATGCCCACTTCGCGGAGGAGATGGTTTTCTGTCATCTCTTTTACAACGTCGCTGATGGCCATGCGGGAGAGGCCCACACGGCGGCCGAGTTCGGCGCGAGACATCTGCTCGGTGGGGAAAAGGAGGTCGAAGATGGCCTGAATGTTGTTGATTCTGATATCTGATGGAGTTGATTTAAGCTGTGAAGTAGTCATTATGCGTCGCGTTTCATACATGCGCACACAATAAGCGAAGGCGCTGGAAGAATGACTATGAAAGAACGACTTGCTGGTCGAGGCATTCGCTTTCTCCTTAGCATCATCGCTTATTGGAACTTTTACGTCAATTTAACTTACGTTATAACACTAATTGGTTCAATATTCTACATTCAATGGAATACATAATGCTCAGATTCTTTTAAATCGCAGTAATTCCAATGGAATTTTGTAATATCTTAATTTGTCATTATTATTTACTAATAAGTAATATATCCAAAACTTCTTGATAATGCAGTTTAAAGAGGAAATGCGATGAAGCATGACATTGATTATGAAGATGAAGCCCCTTCTCTCGTGTTGAGAAGACTGGCATCTAAAGACGGTTCTGCCATGATGAGTGATTATGGGGCCCAAGTACTTTCGTGGGCGCCCCGCGGTGAAAGCCCGGTGGTGTGGCAGCCGTACACATTGCATTTTATTGATGGAAAGCCACTCCAGGGTGGTGTTCCCGTAGCGTTTCCGTGGTTCGGCTCGGGTTTTTCTCATGGAAAAGGTGCTGGGAAAAAACCTCATCACGGTTTCGGGCGGATACTTCCGTGGACAGTGGACACGAGAGATCTTTCGAAGGGTGATATTTCCTACGTGCTGAATTCGTCTGATATCCCTGAGGAATATCTTGAATTGGTGGACTCGGATGGTGCGCCAGAATTTCGGGTGGTTTATCGTGTGGAGGGTGGTTCAAATCTGCGGATGACCCTAAAGGTAACGAATCTTGGGGGAGGCCTTATAACTTATGAGGAGGCTCTTCACACGTATCTTCGTGTCAGTGACGTAGCAAATGTGGAGCTAAAGGGTTTAGAAAAAGCAAAATATCTCGATGCCACGCTTCCCGACTTCCCGCTGGAAAGTCAAGGGGAATCTCCAGTGTTGTTCACTGGTCCTGTTGATCGTATTTATTCGTCTCGAGAGGCTCTAGTGCTTCGTGATGAGGGACTTCGCCGAGCTATTGGAATTTCCAAGAAAGGGTCGAATCGCACCGTAGTGTGGAATCCGGGTTATGAGGCAGGAAATAGGATTGCGGATCTTGAAAATGGAGAATCCGACTCTTTTGTCTGCGTTGAGGCAGTTAATTGCCGTGAAGATGCAATAAAGCTTGGACCGGGACAATCGCATATTCTCAGTCAGACTTTGTCGCTGTGGCAAATATGAGAATTGAAACGTCATCATGTCAACTTAATTGAGATGACAGGTGGGATCGATTCTCGCTGCAAATAGTAGAATCCTCAAGTTCTTGATAAATTATTCTCTTAAATGTCATGTTTACTTACAAATTGATGTATGCTGAATTTACATCTGAAGTACAACCACCATCAGTGTGAACTCAAAGGAGAGTTTTATGGTTGAAATTGATGCACCGCTATCCCCGGCGGTGAAAAAGGCAGAGAGATATACCACTTCCCTCGCGCTCATTGCGACTCTGGGACCATTGTTCTTCGGCTTCGAAGGAATGGTTCTCAATGGAGCGATTAGTGCTGTGGGAAGCCAATTCCATCTCGGAACATTTGCTCAGGGCGTTGCTGGCGCAGCAGGAATTATTGGTGGGCTCATTGGCGCTCCTATCGCAGGGCGTCTTTCAGACCGAATCGGTCGCAAGGGTTTGTTGATGTGGGTTGGACCGTTCCTCCTGTTCGAGGCAATCTTTGGTGCGTTCTGTCCCTACTTGGGCGGCTATCCGTTCCTTCTCTTCTGCAGGGTCATGGGAGGAATTGGCTTCGGAGCAGCAACGACTGTTGCCCCTGGTTATGTAGCGGAGATTTCTCCGGCACGCATCCGCGGGCGACTTATTGCATTCCGTCAGCTCGCCATTATTCTGGGTCTGTTCTTTGCGGCGATTATTAATCTTCTTGTTATGAAGTTTGCCGGGTCATCGACAGCAACTTTGGCATTTGGGCTCAAAGCGTGGCAGTACATGTTCTTGTGCCTGCTTGTTCCTGCAATTTTCTATATCGTTCTAACGGCGTTGCTTCCAGAGTCGCCTCGTTATCTTGTTTCTATTGGCAAATATGACGACGCTGACAGGATTCTTCAGAAGGTTTCAGGGATTCAAGATCAAAAGGCTAAAGTCCAAGAAATTAAGGAATCGCTTGGCGAGGGCACAGCAAAGATGGGAATCATCGCAGTGCTGCGCTCTCATTGGCGCGGTTTGGTTCTGGTGGGAATGGCCCTCGCAGCTTTCCAGCAGCTGACAGGAACGAATGGCATCTTCTTCTATTCGAACACACTATTCGAAGCGGTGGGAATTCCTGAATCAGCAGCTTTTGTGCAGACTCTCATCCTCACCTGTTTCAAGATCATTGGTGTTACAGCGGGCATTCTGCTTGTTGACCGCGTAGGTCGTAGGCGCATGTTGATTTACGGTGGAACATTGATGTTTATTTCGTTGGCGGTCGTCGCTACGGTCTTCACGATTGCCCCTGTGGGCGCTAATGGTCCTGATATCTCCAACAATCCTGTACTAGGGTTCCTCGCGGTAGCAGCATTGTGCACTTTCCTCTTGGGCTTCACTTCCTCTTGGGGACCAATTTTCTCCATCATGATGGGAGAGATGTTCCCCAATCAGATTCGTGGAAGCGCGATGTCCTTGGCTTCGGGAGCGGACTTCTTTGTCAATCTCCTCGTCGTTCTGTCCTTCCCTTATCTTGTCCACTGGTCTCTTCCATTCACGTATTGGACGTTCTGCGCCTTCGGCATCTTGGCAGTTATCTTCTCGATTAAGTATCTCCATGAGACCAATGGCAAGCAGCTCGAGGAGATGGGCGACTGATTCCTTACGCAAGATATTGAAATCCTGGATTCGAGGAACTTTTTGTGAGTTCAAACACTAAGGAGAATTACTATGGCTGATACGCCACGTACGATTCCTGTGAATGTACGGAACATTATCACTTTTATGACCGATCAGCATCGCATCGATACGCTTGGATGCATGGGCAATGTTCATGCACAGACGCCGAATATTGACCGGCTTGCTGCGGAGGGATGTCTTTTCAATAAAGGATTTACCCCTTCCGCAATTTGTACTCCCGCTAGGTCATCGATGCTGACGGGGAAGCTGCCATTTAAGCATCAGACTCTTGCAAACCCCGAGTGGAACATTGCATACACTGCTGCTCTTCCCGTTACGGCATGGACGTATACGCAAGAGTTACGCGATCACGGCTACAACGTCGGAATGGTTGGTAAATATCACTGCGGAACAAATCTTCCAGACAAATTCGGTTGTGACGATGACACCTTCTGGGGTGCCGAGAATCCAGTCGCAAATGAGCAGTATGTTGCGTGGCTGAAGGAAAACAATCTTCCTCCAGTTGGAGCACATGATATTTGGAGAGGTGAGCTGCCGGGGCATCGCCCGGGGCACATCATAGCTGCTCGTCTTGAGCAGCCAGAAGAGGCGACTTTCGAGCGTTTTATTGCAGATCGTTCGATTGCGCGTTTGCGCCAATATGCTGCTGATTACAAAGATTCTGGCAAGCCATTCAGCTTGGACGTTCATTTCTTTGGGCCGCACTTGCCATATTTCTTGCCGGATGAGTGGTTTGATCTCATTGATCCCAATGACGTAGTGCTGCCGCCGAGTTTCGGGGACACTCTGATAGGCAAACCGCAGGTGCAGGAGAATTACGCGGTTTATTGGTCGACATCGTCCTTTAACAATGAGCAGTGGAAGAAGCTCATCGCGGTCTATTGGGGATATGTGTCCATGATTGATTTTGAGATTGGGCGTATTCTCGATGTGGCTCGCGAACTTGGTCTGATGGATGACACTGCGATGTTCTTCACTGCCGATCATGGAGAGTTCACTGGTTCTCATCGGTTAAACGACAAGGGACCCGCCATGTATGACGACATTTATCGAATTCCCTACATCGCTCGGATCCCAGGTCTCACACACGGCACTGAATGCAATGAATATGTAAGTCTCATTGATATTCCTGCAACAGTTCTCGATATTGCTGGATTGGACACAACCAAGGTTGAAGATGGGCGCTCGCTGGCGTTGCTAGCGGCTGGAAAGCCAGTAAATGGGTGGCGTAAAAACATTGTTTGTGAGTTCCATGGGCATCACTTCCCCCTGCAACAGCGTATGGTCCGAACAGATGATTACAAGCTCATTGTTTCCCACGAATCAATTGATGAGTTGTATGACCTCCGGCAGGACCCGTGGGAATTGAACAATGTGTATACTGCTCCAGCCTACGATGATGTACGAAGAACTCTTGCTGCGGAACTGTATAACCAGCTTCATGAACGAGGCGACGATGTCTTTGCTAAGTGGATGGCAGCGATGACGGATTTCGATGTGCCATTGGAAAATACGGCAAAGTCAGATTGGGATGATGTAGCAAAGTAAAAGCAGTAACCAGATATCAGTGGTGGGGCACGATGCAGAATTCTTAGATCGTGTCCCACCACTTTCTCATAGACAAGAGATTAACTATTTTGCGGGCGAGGTGGAGCTACGAACGATGAGACGAGGAAATACAGAGGTTTTGGTTCCCCTTTTCTCCGGATTTCTCACGGTCTCGATGAGCAGTCTCAGAGCGCTATTTCCCGCAGCGAGGTAATCAGGCTTCACTGATGTCAAGATGTTATGAGGAACAAATGAGCCAAGAGTATCGTCAACTCCAACGAGACTGATGTCATTGCCAACGATGAGACCACGATCGTGGCATACCTCCATGACTCCGCTGGCGATGGCGTCGTCTGACGCATAAATAGCGGTGAGGTCTGGATACATTTCGAAGAGCTTGATGGCGGCACGGTATCCGTCATCTGGCAGCCACTCTGCTGATTCCACAAAATTTGGTACGGTCACATTGTTCTTTTCAAGAGCCGTTCGCCAGGCATTTACGCGAGTGACGGACGTGGGAGAAGTTAGGGGGCCACAAATATGGTGAACAGTCCGATGTCCCAGTTTGAGGAGATGGCTAACTGCTAGCTCACTGATATGAGCCTCGTTTGTGTCTACGTAAGACCACGATGCGGGGAATGATCCAAGAGACCCAAGCACCACTGTGGGTATATCTCCGACTCTAGAAAGAACGGCATCTGATATGTCATCATCCGAGAAGACTAATAAACCATCGAGATTGAAACTTGTGATGTAGTCTGCTTCATTCGTGAGGGTTGTTTCTACGTCATTTTGAACGGGAATGAACATGATCCCGTAGCCGAGGCGCGCGGCTGTTGACGACATACCTTCAAGGAGATCAGAGAGAGAATTATTACGAAAATATTTGATAACGAGGCCAACAGTTTTCGACTGACCATTACGCAGCGCGCGGGCCTGTCTATTCGGTTTATATCCAAGGTGAGTCATCGCCGCTTGCACTTTATGTCGTGTTCTCTCTGTAACAAGAGTGCTCCCATTTGCGACGCGAGAAACGGTTTGTTGAGAGACTCCTGCATACTTCGCCACGTCAACGATGGATACGTTTCTCTTACTCACGCTCAAAGTCCTTTGCTCCGTGGCTAGGCAACAATAGTCAACTTCATGAAAGCTTCTATCGCAATAATACTTTGAGTCTCTTGGAAGATAGCGACATATGCGTGTGGACGTTTTATGGGAAAGGACTTCCCATAAAACGTCCACACGCATCAAAAGAACTATGCAGTTCTAAAACCGTTGGGGTTTTGCTTTTGCCAATTGAGCGAGGACTCGGCCATTTCAGCCATGTCAAGGTGAGCTTTCCATCCAAGTTCGCGTTCCGCTTTTGTCGCGTCGGCATAGCAGGACGCGATGTCTCCGGGCCTGCGGGGCTGGAAGGTGTATGGAATTTTATGGCCCGCAGCTTTTTCATAAGCAGCGATGACCTGGAGGACGGAGTAGCCATGTCCAGTTCCTAAGTTGTATACATGTACGCCTTTGTCAGTGATTTTATCGATGACAGCGACATGCCCCCGTGCAAGATCGACCACATGAATGTAATCCCGCACGCCGGTTCCATCGGGGGTGTCATAATCATCTCCATACACCTGAACTGATGAGAGCTCCCCCATTGCAACTTTTGCTATATACGGTGTCAGATTTGCAGGGATACCCTTTGGATCTTCTCCGAGAAAGCCAGATTCATGTGCGCCAACGGGATTGAAGTACCTGAGGAGCACTATTGTCCATGAGTTATCTGCCACATAAACGTCACGAAGTATGTGCTCTTGGAAGAGCTTTGACGTCCCGTAGGGATTTGTAGTTCCTCCGATGGGGCTTTCTTCTGTCAGTGGCAGCTCTTGCGGTGCCCCGTAAACGGTAGCAGAGGAAGAGAATACAATCTTTTTCACGTTATGGTTGCGCATGATGTCCAACAAAACAAGGGTGCTGGAAAGATTGTTGTCGTAATATTCGATGGGTTTCGCTACGGATTCGCCAACGGATTTCAATCCAGCAAAGTGAATGACCCAATCGATGGAATTATGCGCGAAAATCTCTTCGAGAAGCTCTTTGTCCCTGACATCTCCATCGTAGCGTTTAACACTCTTTCCTGTAATCTTTTCAACGCGGTTGAGTGCCTCAGGAGATGAATTTGTGTAATTATCGATGGTTATAACGTCATAGCCCCGGTTGAGGAGCTCTATATCTGTGTGAGTTCCTATGTAGCCGGCGCCTCCGGTGACCAGAATTGTAGTCATTTTTTCTTCCTCGATTTGTTATTTTTTTGGTCGGAATCCAATTTTCGTTAAGAATTCTGAGGTGGTCTCTTTGCTTTTGAAAACGGCTGTATTGCTAAGAATTCGCTCGCAAATACTGCCGAGTTCTTCCTGGACTGCTTCTTGAATAGCTTTTGGATCGCGAGATCCCCGGAGAAGCTCATTGAGCTCGCTCCATTCCAAAGTAAATTCGCTTTCCGTCCTAGGCAGCGGCTCCCCTTTAATGAGTGCGAGTTTGATATGTTGCAGTTGATCGATGAGGCGACCAGGTAGAATGAAGAGTCCTTGGGCCTCAATTAATCCGATCGGTTCCTGTTTAATAGGCCAAAATTCCGAATGTGCGTGGAAAATGCCCTCTGGAAAGTCCTTATTGACCGCGTTATTACGAAAGATGAGACTCATTTCATATCCGCGTTCTGTAATGATGGCACTAGGTGAGAGAGCTGATTGTCTTTTTCCCTCAGCGTCTGTGGAATTGATGCAGAGATCAGGATTGTCGTATCCTATCCAGGCTTTACGAATAGCGTCTGATGCCTCGATAATGTCTCGTCTCCGTCGTGAAACGACTCGTACTGCAGTACCTGGCCAATCGAGAATCTCAACAGTTGTTTCTGGATGGCCGATGAAGGAATACGTTGCCCATGCTTTTGCCTTATGCATGGGCAACATTTCGCCGCCTCCCTGATAGTGATCGTGTGCTAGAACCGAACCGCCAATGCGTGGCAATGCAGCATTGCAACCGAGAAAGTATTTCGGGAATTGATCGACGAAGTCGAGAAGATGCTCGAAAGTTGATCGATCTACATGCATGGGTTCGTGTCGTTCATTAACACAAATTCCGTGTTGATGAAAATACCCATAGGGAGAATATTGCCAGAACCACGCTTCGTGTCCGAGAGTGAGAGGAATAGTACGCAGGGTACGTTTGTTGCGGTTCGAGAATCCTTCATTTTCGTGGCAGATGGTGCATTGTGGGTAGCCGCCGGACAGTGAATTTCCGGCTGCCGCTTTTTTCATATTCTTAAACTCTGGTTTTGCCAAATTAATGGTGATGACGAGTCCATGTGAGTTAAAGCGAGGATTTTTGTCGAGGGTGGATTTTTTGACATATGTATTATCAACGCAATAACGATAGAGCCAATCCATGGCAGCCATTCCAGTGTCTTCATGCTCGATCGAGGAAAATTTGTCTTGGACCGCCGACGGATTTGCTGTGAGAAGCCCCATAATAACATCGTCGTAAATAGGGCCTTCGTCTGCCGGGAAGAGGCCGCTAGCAACAGCAGATTTTCTGAATTCAGAAAGTAGCTTATCTATATCGGCATCAACTGACTCAATATTTGTGGGAGTGTATGAGTCAAGGGAGAAGAGGCCCAGAATCCGGTTTCGGGTAATATCAATGTCGCGTGGATCTAAATCTAAATGAGAGTGTGCGAAGCCAATGAGTGCATCGAGGCACTTATAAACTTCACCGAGGGGGGTGCCATGCGTTTCTGGCATTATTGCACCTCCGTCATGACTTCATCAATAATCTTGTGTGTCTCTGAAGCCTTTTGCTCCATCTCTTGAACCAGTTTGATCTGAGTGCGGCTTCGTACCAGGTTGTGCTCTGGATAAGCTGTTGCGAAATAGGTGTCTCCCGCAAGATAATCAGCGAGGAATCTCATGCCACACTCCAACGTGAGCAGGTTAGCGCTGAAGGGCAGGAGGTCAATTTCGGGTTCCGTAATGCTGGGGTGCACTTCCCCGATGAATCCTTGTGCGTAGGCACGGAAGAATTCTGTATTGAAGTGAACTTTACTTAAATCTTGTTCGTCCTCAAGAGCCGTTGATGCTCCAAATCGCATTGAATCGCCGAAGTCAAAAAGCAGCGATCCGGGCATCACCGTATCCAAATCGATAATCGCCCGAGCTTTGTGTGTAGTCTCATCCATGAGGATGTTGTTGAGTTTGGTGTCATTGTGCGTGACCCTCAAAGGAATGGATCCATCGGCTAGCCCATCCATGACTACTGAATACTGGTCAGCGTGATTGAGATAGAAATCGATTTCTGGCCTGCAAGTGTCTGCACGGCCCGCTTTGTCGGCCTTCAGGGCTTCGTTGAAGTCGGCAAATCGATGAGGTGTGTCATGAAAATGCTGAATTGTTTCAGTGAGCTCGGAAGCATCGAACTGCGCGAGGTCGTTCTGGAAATTACCAAACGCAGCTCCTGCATCTCTGAAGATGGAGGCATTCGGAACTAAGTCATAATAAACGGTGTGCTCGATGAACTTGTAGGCTCGGTACTTGCCGCTTGGCGCTTCCAACCATGTTTTATTGTCTTTAGTGGGAATGAGTTCGAGCGTTTCCTGTCCTCGTGAACGTAAAAAGGCGGTAACGAGCTCAATGTTTCTCATAAGATGCACGGTGTCCGGGAAGACTGAGGTATTCATCTTCTGAAGAATATAGCGAGTCTCACTCGTCGTGACGAGGAAGGTGACGTTGATGTGGCCTCCGCCGTAAGGCACGACGCTTTTAACGTCCCCCATAAAAGAAAATTGTGATACCACCGAGGCGAGAGGCTGAGTGATTTCTGGCACAATATGCTCCTTCATTGGAATAGTGACTTCATATAGTTTTGACCGGAGCAAAGCGGGATCGCTGCTCGATGTCACATCATTGAGACGATGCTTCCATTGTAATTATTATTGATGTTGACGTCAACATTTAAGGACGAGTGTTAATCGAATTCGCAATTTCAAGGCGTGGCTATCAACAGCGTCAAGCCATTATTTTCAATAAATTTGAGCAAGATAAAAATATCTGGAGAGAATATTCAAGAAGGAAAGAATAATCAAGTAAGTTGACGTCGACATTATGGAAGGGGAGAGGGGTGGAAATCTCGCTCAGTGTGGTACGAGATTCCCACCCCTCCTTGGCGTAACGAGGATAACTCTCTGTTAGTTAGTGTCTCGTTCCGTCAAAGGTGATGTCTTGTTGCACGTATGTATGAGCATCGTCGTAGCCCTTGCGTGGAGGATTGATCTGTCCTCGGCCTCTGACACCACGTTCGTAAGCGCGGTCTGCCAAAGTCTCATGATGCTCGAACCACTCTGATAGTCGGTCATGTAAGTCGAGCTGGATAACAGAATAATCTGAGACATCGTAGAGGTTTTCGCGCTCTTCCGGATCGTTGTCGAGGTTGTAAAGCTCTCCAGGACCCTCGAAACGCTCAATGAGTTTGTATTCTCCGCTTCGTACCATGCGGCCTCCGCCGTATTCGTCGAAAACCATCACTGAATCGTAGAGGGGATCATCATGGCCTGTTACAAGGAGTTTTGCGAACGACGCACCGGCTCTCAAGGGATCTTCTGGAGCTTCTACGTGTGCTAAATCGCAGATTGTTGGGAAGAAACTAGTAGCCGAAACATGATTGGTTATTTCGTGCTTTTCGGTTTGGCCCGGCATCTTGATGACAAAGGGGACCCGCACGGAATTTTCCCAGAAATTGAGGGGATAGGTTCCGTTTCCTTTACCCCACGTCCCGTGGTGTCCGCAGCTGAAACCATTATCCGCCATATAGATAATGACGGTATTTTCGTCAAGCCCGTGCTCTTTCAATTTAGAGATGAGTGATTCTAATGCTCGGTCGACTCCTGATAACGCTGCGGCATAACCCTGGATATGCGGAAGAGGATTTTCAAACGCTTGTTTGAAGTCGTCTCTTCGCGGCGCGACCCAAGGGTGCGGTGGTTCTCTCGGAATAGATTCGAAGTCGCAATCTTTATAAAGATCGTATAGATCTTGAGGGTGATTTTTGATCCAGGGATCGTGGGGCGCAGTGAAATTGACTTGCAGGAAGAAGGGTTCGTGTGAGGAACTCTCGCGGGAAGAATGGCCTTCTGAATATTGGTCAAGAAAAGTTCGAGCCTCATCGGCAACGGCATAGGTGAAATAGCGAGGCTCTTCGGCCTTTTCGCCATTTTTGTCCCAAATAGGTGCGTTGTAATAAGGGCCGCCACCCAGACGGTGCGCGTACCAATAGTCAAAGCCAGGCGCAGGTCGTCGAGAGGTGCCAACATGCCATTTCCCGGTCATCGCGCAAGTGTAGCCAGCTCGCTTCAATACTTCCGGAAGATTAGGAAGGCCTCCCAGATATACGTCTTCGTGTGCATCAGGATGTCGTTCCCCGACGAGCCAGTCGTGTATTCCGTGAGCCGAGGGCATGCGTCCCGTTAACAGGGAGGCTCTCGCAGGGGAGCATACGGGCGAAGCGCAGTAAAAGTTGCTGAGACTTGTTCCGCTGTTGACGAGGGCGTCGACGGTGGGAGTTACGAGTTCAGGCATCGTGCGACTCATTGCCCATGGGCCCTGATCGTCGGTGAGGATGACAAGAAAATTAGGGCGGGATTCATTCATTGGTTGTTTCATTTACTTCTCCTTTATAGCGTGTATTTTGTTTTCAGGAGTGTCGAACTTTGGAGGAACATGGCAAGGGCAACGCGTGCTGATGTGGCGAAGCGGGCGGGGGTTTCTCTCGCGACCGTGTCCCATGTCATGAACGGCAGGGCAGAGGAGCTTGGTTTCAACAAAGAGACCGCAAAAAGAGTCGAGCAAGTAGCAAAAGAACTAGGTTATACGCCCAGAGCATCTGCTCGGTCATTTCGCTATCAAAATTCCAAAGTAATAGGTCTTTTCTTCGGCAGGATTCCTGAGTCATTGCATCTTCCCGTTTTCGATGAGCTTCTTCTATCTGTCGTGGAACAGGCAGCGTCGCTTGGCTACTACGTACTGCCTGTCCTTTTCAAAGAGGATTCTGAAATCACTGCTTCACAGCTACTTCGGTCGGTGATGAGGGAAGTTGAATTTACTTCTATCATTTGTGAGTATTCCCCTCGATTACGGTCTCTGGAGTCTGAATTAGACAAAATGGATGTTCCGGCTGTGTGGTTCAACACTGGGGGTCTTGAGCCGGCAGAATCGGAGCAGGCTTCGCTGAATGAGTTTCCGGGTGGAAGACAGTTTTTTGCGGGTATTGATGAAAGCGCTGGAGTAAAAGACCTTCTGAAGTCAATTGATATTGGAAAGGTGAAAAATCCAGTTTTTTTGGTTGGGCCTGGAGAAATGACGGCCCGGAGCAAACCATTCATTGAGTGCTTCCCCGAGTGTCGTATCGTGACGACTGATTCATGGTTGAGCGTCGCGGGCCAAGAGGCGATGAACTCTTTGCTGTCGGAGACAGTACCTGATTTGGTTTTTGCTGCTAATGACAATTTAGCGTTGGGCGCGATTGCAGCTTTCCAAGAGAACAACTTGATACCTCCTCGTGATTTTCAAATATTTGGATATGGGGATGTTGCATCTGGTGGTCGCCAGCAAAAGAGTCTTTCGTCAATATATTGGCCATTGAAAGAACTCGGTCAGTTGGTGGTGAATGAAGCGGTGTCAAGGTCTCTCGAGAAAAGTATTGCTTCGAATGAAAAGACTCGTACTTCTCGTGAAGAAGCCGCTGCGTCGTTGCGTGTGGCGGAGCTGCTCGACGACGCCCGCAGTCTTCAACAGTCAAAGAAAACATCTGTTGGACAAGCCCTGGCAACAATCGCACATCCCCGGAACACAACTTTGAGGAAAACCTCGGAGAATCCAACCGCGTAGGTGTCCTTTTTCGGGATGGTGAATGCGGTGTGTGCCAGAGCTTGTCATGTTCGCTACTCGGCGGCGAGTTCTGCAACGGAAGTCGTCTCTTCGAGTGATTTTCCTGTAGATGCGAGCCAAGGATTGGCGAGTACCACAAGGAACATCAGGAGGTAGACGGCTGAGAATGGTGCAATGGCGATCATTCCGTAGCTGTGTACCAGTCCGGGGATAATAGCTGCTGTGAGCGCCGAAAACATTCGGGCACACGATTGCGTGATTCCGGATCCGAATCCTCTCAGCTCTGTTGGATAAGCCTCAACGGACCAGACCCACGCTAGGACGGCGGGACCGAGCTGTGTGGTGAAAGACCAGATAACGAAACCGATGATGAGGATGGTTGTGCTCTGTCCTCCGAAAAGTCCGACGCACAAGGCCGCACCAGTGAGAACGGCAGCCGCTACGAGGCCGAGGGTCCTGCGATTAACGCGATCAATAATCATTGCTCCTATAAGGAGGGCAATAAGAGCGATGATGTTGGAACCGAGTGAAATATAAAGATTTTGTTCAACAGATATTCCTGTTTCTGCAAGAACAGTGGGGCCCATGAACGTGACGATGGGACCGGCCGTTGTATTGAGCACGAAAAATGCCGTGACTGTAAGCATCCGTCGAAGATTCTTGCCGTGTAGAAGTTTCCTGTATTCGCGGGCAGGTTTCTTTTCTTTCTTAACGACGAGGCTTTCTTCATCGAGGTCGAGGGCTTTGAAGACTGCGCGGGCTTCTTCTTCTCTCCCGTTAGCCATGAGCCAGCGAGGAGATTCTGGCAGGAAGTGTCTGGCGAGAAGAACCAGGGCGGAAGGAATTGCGGCAAAAGCAAACATCCATCGCCACGTTGAATTGCCGGAAATCGGTTCGAGCGCGAGTGCTAGCAGAATCGACACAATGGCTCCGCCAACCCATGTGAGATTGGGGAGGGACCCAGCGATGCGCCCGCGGCGCGCCTTAGGCGAGACTTCTGCCAGGAAGGCGGCGGAAGTGGGAAGGTCCATGCCGATGGCGATGCCGATAAGGAAACGTACGGCCCATAGCATCCATACGCTGTTAATGATTGAGGCTAGAAGTGCTGAGACAATGAATACCCATAGGTTGAAGGCAAAGACTTTTTTCCGACCAATACGATCTGCAACATCCCCGAATACGAGGAGTCCCACTGCTGTCCCGATGAAAGAAACCGCGACAAGCCCGCCTTGGGAGGCAGAAGACAAGTTGAAATATGGTGTTAGGAAAACAAGGGCTACGCCGATAACCGTGGTGTCGTAGCCGTCGATGAATTCACCGAATGCAACGAGCGTCGATGAATACTTTTTGATGAAGTGGGCACGTCTAGGATCGATTGCAAAGGTACTGCTAGCGGTCCCGGCTGATGCCGCACCGGGGGAATTATGCGACGGATTTGTCATTTCTTCTCACTTTCGTTTCTGCATTGAAACAAGGTGACATCGATGTCTGGATTAATTTATCACGTAATAATAAACTGTCAAAATCTTCTGTACTGATTCCTGATTAAGGAGTACATGGGCTCGAAGCGGCTCGCGTTTGTCCATCTCGTGAGATGTGTCACGCTAGTCGAGAAATGTCAAGCACTGCACGGCGCGCCGCATGTGGGAGCGTTGATTCGGGCTGCGGGAATGAGTATGTTAGACAAATGGAGAGGAGAAAGAGATGAGAGAGAGCTCTAAGGAGTGGCGCATCGTCGCGTTGCTTCTTTCCATGTTCGTTTCTCTCGTTTTTGTCTTTTGTGCGGTATCTCCTGCGTATGCTGACACGGCTTCTGCGAATGCTGGTACTTCCGATGACCCTTATTACGGCATCAATTTCGCCGGAGGTGACGAGGGCTCCAATGCGGCGATTAATACGTCTTCTGATACCTCCTCTGAGCAGGCTGATGCCTCCGCGTCCGGCGTGCTCCTCAAGAGCATCACATTCGTGTACGGCGAGGAACTTCATTTAGATTCCAGCGTCGTCAATTACTACGACTACGCCGTGCCCGGGTCGGCCGCCTCTTCTGCGTGCATTGGCACTAGGGGACAGGTTTCCACTGATGACGCTTTCTGCGCCACGCATACTTTTCTCGGTTGGGCCGATACCGAAGGTTCCTCAACTGTCGTACTGCAGGCAGGCCAAACGCTAGAGCCGTTGCCTTCTGCGTCAACTTTCTATGGCGTATGGAAATCTACGGAACCTACGGATGCTGATTCGAGTTCTTCCGCTGCCCAAAAGTTCGCTGTTCAGTACGAGGGCAATGGTGATTCTGCGGCGAGTTCGCATTATGCTTCGTACGATCCATCTGCCGGTGAGCGTGCGACGGTCGAATCCGGTGCGGATTTAGTGCGTAAGGGGTACACGTTTACGGGATGGAATACGCAGCCTAACGGTTCGGGCACGGAATATCAGCCTGGAGACGTCCTGCCTCCCGCGCGTGGCTATCTGTTGTTTGCGCAGTGGAAAGAAAATGCTCCCGCTACTGATCCCGGTACTGCGACTGGTTCCAGCGCAACAACTGATCCCTCAAATGGGGCAGCTACTGACGAAGACTCCGTTAAAGCTGATTCCGAAGCGAAGTCGGGCTCGGCGACGGGTACGGCTCTGCTCCCTGGCGATGGTACTGCCGGCGACAGCACGCACACCGACGTAAAAACTGATACAGACACGACCGTTGATACTCCTCGCACTGACGCCGTTATATCTACTGGTGTAACTGTCACAACTGTCACAGAGGCGGTCACTCTCCCGCAGGCTGACTCTTCCGAGACTACGCAGCCAACGGCGCAGATGCCTGTCGCAACTGAGACGGTGAAAGTCTCCCCATCTCAGGTGTCGCAAATTATCTCGCCCAATGCTGTATCCGTCGCCTCTCCCAGTGCGGTTGCGTCTGTGGTGCCCGATGCTGGCTCCTCGTCCTCCATTTTGATGACGACGGCGACTCCTTTGGCGACGGCCGTGCCAGAGAGCGACACCTCGAGAGATGAAGTGCGCGTCGATACAAGCGAGACTCTCCAACAGAGTAATTCTTCTCAACCTGCAGCCCGAGACTCGTCCGCCGAGAAAGAGCGTGAACCTAGCGACGTTATTACGTCACCTGACGTTGTCTCCCCAGAAGAGCCTCGTGCTGAGGTTCAACTGAAGCAGGGCCCTTACTCGAACATGCACGTTGAGGGCGATGTGTCGCCAGCACCTGCGGAAGCTCGAATCAGCGGATCATCGAAGACGGCAGGGCAGCTTGCAATAGTGGCCTCCGTTCTCTTCGTCGGAGTGGCAGTGTCGATGTTCCCGGTGGGGTCCGCGGGCGCTGCGGGTGCCGCAGCAGCTGGCGGTGCAAAGCTGTCGCTTTTGTCGAAGATCGTTCATTTCTTCCGCGGCTAAAAGAGGTTTTTCGGCAGGGAACTGAGGACGGGTTCTTATCTCTTTCGCGTCCAGCTTCGGTGATTCAATAGAACACATGTTCGATATTCTCTTCCTCGTTATTGGCTTCGCTGTTGGCGCCGTTGCAGGGTATTTCGCGGCTGCTAGCAAGCGTGGCGCCGCGTCTCCCGATGCAAAGGCTGCGGAGGCGCAGATCAGTGAGCTGAGGTCTGTGTTGGAACAGACCCGTACGCAGCTCGAGGAGGCGCGTGTAGCGCAGAGTTCGGCCGTGGCGTCGCAGCGCCAGCTCAACGAGCAAGTGGCGTATTTGAAAGATCAGCTGGATCGTCAGCAGCGCGCAGAACAAGATCGTGTGCGCGTTCAGCAGGCGGAAGAACTGAAGCGCCAGGAGGAAAAGCGGCAGCGCGAGAGCGAGGGGCTGAAAGAACAGTCCAAGATTCTCAGTGCGTTGGCACCGGTGACTGAAAATCTTTCGGCGTTGCAGAAGAAGGTCACTCAAATTGAAGAGTCGCGCAAGCAAGAGCTTGGCGCGGTGTCGGAGCAGTTGAAGGGGCTCGACCGTCACCAGGAGATTTTGAGCAAGCAGACCGATTCGCTTGCCAGCGCCCTGCGCAACAACAAAGTACGTGGCGCCTGGGGTGAGGCACAGCTGCGGAACATCATTGAATCTGCGGGACTTTTGGAACATGTCGATTTTGACGTGCAGGTGAACGTCGAGGGCGAGAACGGTGGAAACTCTCGACCAGACATGATTGTGCACATGCCTGGCGGAAAAACGATTCCAGTGGATGCGAAGGCTCCCTATCAGGAGTATCAGCGTGCGGCCGAGATTCCCGATACCGCAAGTCCCGAGGAGCTCGAGGCGAAGAAGCGTCATTTGGAGGCGCACGCAAAGGCTCTGCGGGCTCACGTGAAAACGCTCGGTGAGCGCCAATATTGGAAGCTTTTCGACATCACCCCGGATTTTGTTATCGCCTTCATTCCTAACGAAGCGTTGCTGCAGTCGGCGTTGGAAGCGGACGACACACTGCTGGATTACGCCTTCTCGCAGAAAGTGGCCCTCACGTCTCCTGTGACGCTGTGGGCTGTTCTCAAGTCGGTCGCCTATGCGTGGCAGCAGCAAAGCCTGACGGACGATGCGAAAGAGCTTTTCGACATCAGCCGAGAGCTCTATTCACGCTTCAAGACGTTGGGGGAGAAGGCCGGCAAGCTCGGCAAGTCAATTACTACAACTGTGCAGGCCTACAACTCCTTTGTGGGAACGTTGGAACGTCGTGTTTTGTTGCAGGCTCGCAAGCTCGAGAAAATCGATGGATCGAAGTTGGAAGACGTCGAGATGCTTGATCCTGACAAGTCTGATGTGAGAGAACTCACCGCGCCGGAACTCCTCGAGTCCGATGATGATGCGCACGACTCTGGAGCCGCCTCATCCGTGATAGCGTCTCCAACCGTTTCCACGGATTCGGATAGGGTGGAATCATGAGCACAACAGCGCCAAATCCATTCGTTGATCCCGACTACCAGGAGCCAAAAGATCGTCTCAAAAAGATGGTGTCGGAGGACATTGCGGGCCGTCCTTTCTCGGAATTGAGTAGCGTGGCCTTCCATCACGATGGGTCGCTGCTCGCCGGGCACGTATTGCTCGATACTTTGGAGGAAGAGGGATACTCGCTCGACGACTTCGATGCGGTGGGTGCCTTGACGGCCGCGGCAGTTCCCTTCGTCACGGCGATGATTCAGGCGGCAGGAGCTCGGGGCCAAGTACTCGATGGGTTCGTCCTTGATTTTGTGTTCCCTGGCATCAAGGGTCCCAGCATCAGCGGCAAGAAGGTCATCCTTCTTGATGCGTGGCTGAGCGAGAAGTCATACATCCAAACGTCGTCTTTGGTGACGTTGAAAAATGGCAACGAGCTCAATCTTGACTTTGCGATTTTGAAGAAGCTTGGTGCGGATGTCGTGGCAATCGCTGCACTTGTCGGTGGATCAAAAGCGCAGAAAGTTATTGACGTTGTCAGTCCTTTGGACGATTCCGCGACGGAACTGCCTTTCATTCATGTGTTCGATCAGGATGACGTCGCGGGGGCACGCGTCAATCGTGCCGATGAAGGCAATGCGCATGACTGAACCCAATGCCATTACGAAGGCTGCTCTCGAATCCGGCGAGCCTACTTTCCGCAAGGTGGGAGTAGGCCCTTGGGCAGAGGAACATCCTGATGAGGCGCGGCCATCGGGGGCTCCCTTTGACGATGATCTGCTCGACAACGGGGACACTCGCAACGTTCTCGATCGTTACCGTTACTGGAGCGTAGACGCCATTCGCAACGACTTGGACGCTCATGGACGCAACGGTTTCGAGGTGGCCGTTGAGAACTGGACGCATGATTTCAACATCGGTTCCATCGTGAGAACGGCCAACGCCTTCGCCGCCGGGGCGGTGCACATCGTGGGACCGCACAAGTGGAACCGCAAGGGTGCTCTCATGACGGAGCTGTATCAGCACGTGGAGCACCATCCGAGCATCACGAGTCTCGTGGAGTCCATCAGGCAGGCAGATTCGGAGGAGATGCCCACACGCATCATCGCCATTGACAACGTGCCTGGGTCAGTGGCAATTGAGTCGTACGACTTTCCGGAGAGATGCCTCATGATCTTCGGCGCGGAGGGACCTGGGCTGAGTCAAAAGGCACTCGACCTGGCGGACGATGTGGTGTACATCTCCCAGTTTGGCTCCGTGCGCTCCATCAACGCTGGTGCCGCTGCTGCTGTTGCCATGCATGCGTGGGTCGCACAGCATATGCCTGTAACAGCGCAGTAGAAGCGATTTCCTGATCCAGCTCAGGGAATCGTGATGTGGCGCTCTTGGTACTGATGAATCCTGTAGTCTTGAGGCATGCTCAGTGTTGAGAATCTCTCCAAGAAATTTGGTGAGAAACAAGCCCTTCGAGGCATTTCTTTTGAGGCGCACGACGGCCGTGTTACCGGTTTCCTCGGTCCCAATGGTGCCGGAAAATCAACCACCATGCGTGCGTTGCTCGGACTCATTCGTGCGGATTCGGGCACGGCGCTCGTGGACGGCCACGCGTATGCCACGTCGCGCAGCCCTTTGACGCATGTCGGCGCTGTGCTCGACGCGAAGTCTGCTCACAAGGGTCGTTCGGCTCGATCTCACCTTCTCGCCATGGCGCACACTCATGGAATATCCAGGCAGCGCGTCGAAGAGGTTCTCGCTTACGCCGGTCTTAAGGACGTGGACAAGCGGCGCGCTGGTGGGTTTTCGCTCGGCATGAGTCAGCGGCTGAATATCGCGGCTGCCATTCTCGGAGATCCGCACAATCTTGTGTTGGACGAACCGGTCAATGGTCTTGATCCCGAAGGCGTGCGCTGGGTTAGGGAACTATGCCGTTACTATGCTTCTACGGGCAGGGCGGTGCTTCTCAGCTCTCATCTCATGAGCGAGGTGGCGCTCACTGCGGACGACCTTGTCATCATTGGCAGGGGCCGTATTCTCGCGCAATTCACGGTGCAGGAATTTCTTGAGCGGTACTCATCTCATGCTGTGCGCGTTATTACGCCCACGCCCAATGCTTTCACCACGGCTTTTGCAACGCTTCCGCAAGCTCATGTGGAACAACTGAACAGTCACGGTGACGAAGCGAGCGTGGCCAGTGGAACCGCAGAATTCCGAATCACGGGCATTCCGCTCGCTCAAGCAGCAGAGCTCATCGCAAATCAGGGGATCGTGGTGTACCAGCTCAACGAGGAGCGCACCTCATTGGAGGACGCCTACCTGCAGCTCACTCATGGAGCGACGGAGTACGCCTCCTCCGCCGCCGTGCAGCCCCAACAACCAGGGCAATCGCAACGACCCGTTGACACCGCGATGGAAGGAGTCCGCTCATGAGCTCACACAGTCATCTCCACGCGATGCCGCAGCTCAGCTTCTCCGGCGCGCTGCGCTCGGAGCTCACGCGCTTTGTCAGTCTGCGATCCACATGGGTATTCCTCGGGATCACGGCAGTCCTGTTTCCAATCGGCGCTGCGTTCTTGAGCGCCGTCATGCGCTTTGCCTCCACCATCGGTCCCGACGGCAAACCGGCCACGACCCCCGCCGCCATCCCAGGCACGGTCTACTGGCAATCCATCACCACGACGGGCGGTACCTGCGCGGTCCTCTTCGCCATCTTCGCCGCTCTCGCTCTTACCGCCGAGTACTCGAATTCCTCTATCCAGACAGTGTTCGTGGCGAATCCGCGCCGTATGAGCGTCTTCTGGAGTAAAGCAATCGTTGCGGCAGCCCTGAGCATGGTGGCCTCCCTCGTGGGAATCTTTGTGGCCTGGGCGGTTGTGGCCATCGTTCTGGCTCCTGCAAAGCTCAGCCCCATGGAAAATTGGCAGAACAGCCGCATGATTCTCATGACCTTCCTCGGAGTAGCGTTGAGCATGGCCGCCTTCGCCGCCATGGGAGTAGGCATTGCCGCGCTTATCCGCTCCACTGCCCTGAGTATCTTGGCAATTTTCGGCCTCACCTACGTGCTTCCGCTGGGTATCTCAATCCTGGCATCGGTGGGAACCAATCTCAGCTGGCTTGAGAGCGTTGACTCCGTGATGCCAACGGAAGCTTATAGCGCGTTCCTGCGAGCGGGAATTGAGGCCTATGGCTCACCAGGGTGGGTTCCCGACTGGTGGCAGGCCGGCCTGATTCTTGCGGCATGGGCCGTGGCACTCTCGGTGGCCGGCTCATTTGTGATGCGAAAAGTGGATATTAAGTAGGTGTGACGGAGGAGTTACGGAAGCGTCTCCTGGAAGGCTTCAGAGACCATCTGCGCACCCCCTATGTCATGTTTGCCAATTACCATGAAGCCATGCCTACATTCACAAAAGAGCAAATCGATCATCTTGGCGATTTGGCACGCATCGCCTTGTCTGACGACGAGACTGAGCGTCTGCAGAAAGATCTCAACGTCATCGCTGAGTCAATCCAGAAAGTCCAGGAAGTTGCCGGCGAGGATGTGCCTCCCACCGCCAACCCCGTGCCGCTTGAGGCCCACCTGCGCGAAGACGTCGCCGTGACGCCGCTGCCACAGGCAGAAGCGCTCGCAGGAGGCCCGAAGACCGAAGCGGGTATGTTCGTAGCACCCCAGATTCTTGGAGGCGAGTGATTCCATGGCATCAACGAACGATGTGGTAAAGCTTTCCGCGGCCGAAATGGCCGAAAAGCTCAAGGCCGGTGAAGTGTCCAGCAAGGAACTCACTCAGGCACAGCTCGACGTTATCGAGGCGGCTGAGCCCAGCATCCAGGCCTTCTTGAAGGTCGCTGGCGAGTCCGCGCTCGAGCAGGCAGAGGCTTCCGACAAGCGCCGCGCGGCAGGAGAGGACCTCCCCGCGCTCGCAGGCGTCCCGATTGCCATCAAGGACATGATTGTCACCAAGGGCATCGAGACCACCGCAGCGTCAAAGATTCTCGAAGGCTGGGTTCCGCCGTACGACGCCACAGTGATTGAGAAGCTCAAGAAGGCAGGAATGCCGATTTTGGGCAAGACCAACCTCGATGAGTTCGCACAGGGCTCCTCCACGGAGCATTCCGCATACCATCCCACCAACAACCCGTGGGACACCACGCGCGTTCCCGGTGGCTCCGGTGGTGGCTCTGCCGCGGCAGTTGCCAGTTTCGAGGCGCCGCTCGCGCTTGGAACGGACACCGGCGGCTCGATCCGTCAGCCTGGTTCCCTCACGGGAACCGTTGGCGTCAAGCCCACCTATGGCGGCGTCTCCCGTTTCGGCGCCATCGCCATGGCCAGCTCGCTCGACCAGATCGGCCCCGTGAGCCGCACAGTGCTCGATTCCGCGTTGCTGCATGAGACCATTGGCGGCTACGACGAGCGTGATTCCACGTCCATTCCCGAGGCTCTTCCTTCCATTGTCAAGGCGGCCCGCGAGGGTGCGGCGCGCGATCTCAAGGGCATGAAGGTCGGCGTCGTCAAGGAAATCAGCGGCGAGGGCTTCCAGCCCGGTGTGCAGGCGCGTTTCAACGAATCCCTTAAGTTGCTCGAAGACATGGGCGCCGAAATCGTCGATGTGAGCGTTCCTCACCTGCCCTACAGCCTTGGCGCGTATTACATCATCATGCCGTCCGAGGTCTCGTCCAATCTGGCTCGCTACGACGGCATGCGCTACGGCCTGCGCGTCATGCCTCCCGAGGGCGTCCCGCAGACAGCTGCCAACATGATGGCTTACACTCGCGAAGCCGGCTTCGGCGACGAGGTCAAGCGCCGCATCATCCTCGGTACCTACGCGTTGTCGGCAGGTTACTACGACGCTTGGTACGGTTCCGCACAGAAGGTGCGCACGCTCATCATCCGCGACTTCGAGGCCGCGTTCAACAAGGTCGACGTGCTGGTATCTCCCACGTCACCCACCACCGCCTTCAAGTTCGGCGAGCAGATCAACGACCCGCTCACCATGTACATGAACGACGTGGCGACTATTCCCGCAAACCTCGCAGGCATCCCGGCAATGTCGATCCCCGCAGGCCTGAGCGACGACGGACTGCCAGTTGGCTTCCAGTTCCTCGCCCCGCAGAAGCGCGACGACGTGATGTACAAGCCCGCGGCTGCCCTCGAAGCAGCGCTCAACGACAAGTGGAAGGCACCGATCTGGTCCGAGTTGAAGACTCCGTGGCTTGCATCGCTCTCCGCAGACAGTGCAACCCAGACGGTGGAGGAGTGACATGGCAGAGAAATTGATGAAGCTTTCCGAAGCTGTCAAGAAGTTCGACCCGGTTTTGGGTCTTGAAACACACGTTGAGCTGAGCACCAACACCAAGCTGTTCTGCCCCGCCCACATCGAGTTCGGCGGTGAGCCCAATACACAGCTCACCCCCGTTTCTCTCGGTCTGCCGGGATCGCTCCCCGTGGTGAACAAGGCAGCGATCGATTACGCGATCAAGCTTGGCCTGGCCCTTCACTGCGACATTGCGGAGTGGAGCCAGTTCGCCCGCAAAAACTACTTCTACCCAGACATGCCGCGCGATTACCAGATCTCGCAGTACGACAAGCCGTTGAACGGCGAGGGCTACCTCGACGTTGAACTCGACGATGGCACCATCTTCCGCGTTCCGATCGAACGCGCACACGTCGAGGACGACGCCGGCAAGAACACCCACGTGGGTGGCGCCGACGGTCGCATCGAAGGCGCAGACCATTCGCTGGTCGACTACAACCGCGCCGGCGTTCCGCTCATCGAGATTGTCACCAAGCCCATCACGGGCATCGGCGGCCGTGCCTCCGAAATCGCAGGTGCCTATGTGCGCGCCATTCGCGACATCGTGCGTGCACTCAACATCTCTCACGCCCGCATGGAGCAGGGAAACATGCGCGCCGACGTCAACGTCTCGTTGCGTGACACCCCCGAATCCCCACTGGGAACCCGTTCCGAAACCAAGAACGTGAACTCCTTCCGCGGTATCGAGAAGACCATCAACTACGAGATTCGTCGCCAGGCCGCGCTGCTCACCGACGGCGGCGAAGTGCTGCAGGAGACCCGTCACTGGGACGAGGCATCACAGACCACTGCCGGCGGCCGCCTCAAGACGGATGCTGACGATTACCGTTACTTCCCCGACCCGGACCTCGTGATGGTGCACGTCACCAAGGAGCACATCGACGAGCTGGCCAAGCAGATGCCAGAGATGCCGCGAGAGCGCCGCAACCGCCTGCAGGGCGAGTGGGGCCTCAGCGACAAGGAGATGCGTGACCTCATCAACGCCGACGCGCTCGACCTGGTCGAAGAAACTGTGACGTCCGGTGCAACGGCCGCTGGCGCTCGCAAGTGGTGGCTCGGAGAGCTGTCCCGCGAGGCCAACGAACGTGGAACCAGTCTCGAAGAGCTCCCCATCACCCCCGCACACGTGGCAGAGATCGAGAAGCTCATCGCCGCTGGCACCCTGACCGACAAGCTTGCCAAGCAGACCGTGTCCGGTGTGCTCGCAGGCGAGGGAACTCCGGCAGAAGTCATCGAAAAGCACGGCTACAAGGTCGTGAAGGACGATGGCGCTCTGGAGAAGGCCGTCGCCGATGCCTTCGCCGCCAACCCCGATGTGGTGGAGAAGATGAAGTCTGGCAACATGAAGCCCATGGGCGTCATCATCGGCGCCGTCATGAAAGCAACGCGCGGGCAGGCTGACGCCAAGGCCGTCAGCAAGCTCGTGATGGCGAAGATCAAGGGCTGATTTTCCGTTGGGCGCTCGCGGCGTGCAACTCGCGCGGGCGCCCCGTTCCGCTACACTTGGCAGGCTGAAGCATACGGATGGAGAAACGGATGAGTAACGAATCTCAGGCAGTGGACGATGTGGTCAACGCTCCCGATAAGGAGCTGCCCACTTCCATTCACATCCCCATGATCAAGGGGGAAATGCTGCAGTTGCGTCCGGCGCGGCTTGAGGATTTGGATATTCTCGATCAAATCGACGCGTTCTATGACGCCTCCACTATCACTGGGCGTGCAGGCGAGGCCGAGAGGTCCGTCGTCACCTCGTGGGTGCGAGATTCGGTGGCGTGGAGCCTCGGAGACGTGGACGTTGAGGCAACGCTGTATGCGCACGGACACACACGCACCATTTCGTGGACCATGCTCAAGAAGGTTGCCGGTTCCACGAGTCCGGATGATTTGAGTCCCATCGGCATGATTTTCTTGACGCGCGTGGACGCCTGGTCGCGTTCGGCGCGTATCCAGGTGGTGCTTGGCCGCGACTTCCGGGGCCGTGGATACTCCCGCGACGCCATGCCGCGCGTCATGACATACGGATTTGCCGCCGCTCCCGTGGGTCTCAATTTGCACCGCGTCTGGGTGACCGTTCCCGAGAAGAACACCCGTGCCATCTCCGTGTACCAGTCGCTTGGGTTCACCCTGGAGGGCACCCTGCGCCACGCTCTGTGGGACGAGGAGAACTCGAAATACCAAGATCAGGTGATCATGGGGACTCTCGCCGATGAGTACGATCCCGTGCGCGCGCTGGATACTTTTGGTATGCGCATGAATCCCGATAACCCCGGGGTCAAAGAGGCGCTGAGCGCCCATGAGCACTCAATAGAAATCGTGCGCGATCATCACGACGGAACGATGGAAGTGCGGCCTAAGCGCGCCACCAAAGATTCCGGGAAGGCTGCACTTGCCGGCGCCGATGGCTCTGCTGAAGCGGTCGACGCCGCAGCAACGGCTGGTTCTGATGCCGCAGAGAACGCAAAGGCGGCACGGCACCGTCATCGCACACAGGCCGAGGATGATGTCAACGAACAATGGCCCTATCCAGAACGCGATGGAGATGCCGCCACGTCGTCGACGTCAAAGCGCGCATGGTGGCGTCGCTTGGGACATGGCCGTGACCGCGATCGCAGCCAGGCAGCGGACGCCGAAAGCTGAGCATGAGCGGGGGCGGCGCCTCTCAGGGTAGAGTCAGGAAGTACCGGAGACGGCGGTGTGAAGTGCAAGATTGCGAGGAAGACAACAGTGAGTGCTGAAGATCTGGATAATTACGAGACCAATGCTGAGCTGTCCCTCTATCGTGAATACCGCGACGTCATCAAGCTTTTCAAGTATGTGGTGGAGACCGAACGGCGCTTCTATCTGGCGAACAAGGTCGATTTCAAGGCGTGCTCGTCGGGCCAAGACGTGTATTTTGACGTGCGCCTCACAGATGCGTGGGTGTGGGATGTGTACCGTCCTTCCCGCTTCGTGAAGAATGTACGCATCGTGACGTTCAAGGACGTCAATGTGGAAGAGGTCCAGCAGACCGATATCGACATTCCTGAGCGTCTCGAGTAGTTTTTCTCACAACCCCACTCTTTTTTATGTCAGATAAGTGTGGGAAATCCCGCCGTCCACCGTGCGCGTGCCGTCCCCGCTAGAATCGCCTGAAGGTTTGATTGGTTTATTCGCGTGCGGTTTTGGCGTTCGGAAGGAAAACAATGGTGGCGAAGCATCGCGTGGTGGTGATTGGTGGAGGTCCTGCTGGATTGACCGCGGCATACGAGTTGCTGCGTGATGGCGGAGCCGACAAGTTTGATGTCACCGTGCTGGAAGCGACGAAGGAATTCGGCGGAATCTCGCGCACTGTGAAGTACAACGGCAACCGCATGGACATTGGAGGCCATCGCTTCTTCTCCAAGGACGATCGCGTGATGCAGTGGTGGAAGGAAATTCTTCCTCTGCAGGGTGCGCCGTCGTATGACGACAAGAAGCTGGGACGCCATCACGATCTGGAGCCAGGCGGACCCGATCCTGAGAAGACCGACGCCGTGATGCTTAAGCGCCACCGCATTTCGCGCATCTTCTGGAACCGACATTTCCTGGATTATCCTATTTCGTTGAATTTCGGCACCTTCAAGGCCATGGGCGTCAAGCTCACTTTCAAGGCGGGCTTCAGCTATCTCAAGTCCATGGTGCACAAGCTTCCCGAGACGAATCTCGAGAACTTCTATATCAATCGTTTCGGTCGCCAGCTCTACTCCATGTTCTTCGAGGGCTACACCGAGAAGTTGTGGGGACGTCATCCCTCGCAGATCAGTGCCGACTGGGGCGCGCAGCGCGTCAAGGGCCTGAGCGTTGTGGCGGTTCTGAAGAATGCCGTGCAGAAGATGCTGCCGAAGAAGCGCAGCTCTGCCGAGGTGGAAACCTCTCTCATCGAGGAATTCTGGTATCCCAAGCTCGGCCCGGGCCAGCTGTGGGAGACCGTTGAGGAACGCGTACGTGAGATGGGCGGCAAGGTGCTCACCGACGCCAAGGTCACGCAGATTTCCCAGAACGACGGCAAAGTGTCGTCCCTGACGTATGAAAATTCCGACGGTGACACCACCGTTCTGGAAGCTGAGGACTTCATCTCGTCCATGCCGCTCAAGGACCTGCTTGAGGCGTTCAACGCCTCCAAGGACCCGGCACCCGCCGACATGACCAAGATTGCAGTTGGTCTTCCGTACCGTGACTTCGTGACGGTTGGCCTGCTGGTAAAGCGCTTGGCCATCAAGAACACCACGGACATGCCAACGCTCGGTAACCCGCCGATTGTTCCCGACAACTGGATCTACGTTCAGGACCCGGGATACAAGGTGGGTCGCCTGCAGATCTTCAACAACTGGAGCCCCTACCTCGTCAAGGACGTGGACGACACCGTGTGGGTCGGCCTCGAGTACTTCGCTCAGGAAGGCGACGATTTCTGGAATCTGAGCGACGAGCAGGCCACGAAGTTCGCCATCAAGGAACTCACACGCATGCACGTGATCCGCGGCGCCGCGGACGTCATCGACTCACACCGCGAGCGTGTACCCAAGGCGTACCCGGCTTACTTCGACACCTACAGTCAGATTGACGAGCTCATCGAATGGCTCGATTCCTTCGGAAATCTGTACTGCGTGGGCCGCAATGGTCAACACCATTACAACAACCAGGATCATTCCATGGCAACCGCCATGGA
Source organism: Bifidobacteriaceae bacterium (assembly GCA_022651005.1). Classification (GTDB taxonomy): domain Bacteria; phylum Actinomycetota; class Actinomycetes; order Actinomycetales; family Bifidobacteriaceae; genus JALCQC01. The sequence continues at coordinate 546,646 of JALCQD010000001.1, read as the reverse complement.
AGCGGTCGGAAACATCAAGAGCGGCAAGACGTCCAAGAAGAACGTGTGGGACGTCAATACGGAGAAGTCATATCACGAGTCCAAGTAGTCCTCGTCACTGAGGGGCACTTCGTGGGGCGGCACCTGTTTCGACAGATGCCGCCCCATTTCATATGCACTTCACTCCACAGTGCGAAACGGGGTGGCGGCTCCGTGCACCCGCCACGGTAAGGTTGAACCATGGTGGCTAATAGCGAGCACAACGTCGACTCGAAGAATAGCGGCGCTTCTGAAGGTGCAACGGATCCCGGAGCGACGGGGCCGCATCCCGGTTTCATCGTCCTTCTACGGCACGGGCAAACTGCGTGGAGCGTGTCCGGGCAGCATACGGGACGTACTGACCTCCCGCTCACAAATATCGGCGAGCAGCAGGCGCGGGATGCGGGGGAGCGCTTGCGTCGTGCCTTCCCCGAGGGATTTGAACCTAACCACGTCTTCGTGAGTCCTCTGTACCGCGCCCGCACAACGGCAGAACTCGCGGGCTACCATCGCTATGAGGTTGTCGACGAGCTTGCGGAGTGGGACTACGGCCGTGCTGAGGGCCGCACACGGGAGCAGGTTGCGCAGCTGCATGGCCGCCCGTGGAAATTATGGGACGACGGAACGCAGGCCCTGGAGCCCTCCCTTGACGCCGACTGGACTGCCACTTTCCCCGACGGAAAAAGTTACCACGTGCACAACGGGCAGGGTGAAACGCTGCAGGACGTCTACGAGCGCACGTCATCCGTCATCGAAAAGGCGTTGCCCATCGTCGAGTCGGGACAGAACGTCCTCTTCGTGGCACACGCCCACGTTCTGCGCATTCTCAGCGCCAACTGGCTTGGTCTTGACCCGGACAAGGCGCGCATCTTCCGTCTCGATACGGCCCATTATTCGGTGCTGTCGCAGTACAAGGGAGACAACGTGATTGAACGGTGGAACTGTTAACGCGAATGTACGGAGTCGTAGCGTAGAAGCGTCGTGCAGTGTATAATTTTGAAACGTTGTGCCGGGGCCGTTTTGCCGCATGGAAACGCGTCCCTTGGTCTAGGCCGTTATCGACCGGATCGGCACGCTCTCTCCGGGCAAACTCGGAGGGATTGAATTTGGGAAACGCAGAATGCAGTGCGCGCGACCCCTTACTTTTGCTGATATGCGGCAGCTTTGGAGGAACTACCAATGGGTGCAGTTCAAGATTTCGAGGCCAAGAGCCTCAAGCCGGCAGAATCTGTTCCGGACTTCCGTTCCGGTGACACCGTCAAGGTGAACGTCAACATCGTCGAGGGCACTCGCTCTCGTATCCAGAGCTTCCAGGGTGTCGTCATCGCGCGCCAGGGTGAAGGTCTGCGCGAGACGTTCGTCGTGCGTAAGATCAGCTTCGGAACTGGCGTTGAGCGCCGCTTCCCGGTCCACGCACCGACCGTTGATTCTATCGAACTCATTTCCCGTGGCCGCGTCCGCCGCGCCAAGCTGTACTACCTGCGCGATCTGCGCGGCAAGGCAGCTCGTATCGTCGAGCGCAGGGACAATTCCGCCAAGGCCTGAGGCCACAGCGGATCCCAGTAATTTAGCGGGGCATAATGCCAGATACCCGAGATAACCACCAGGTTTCTCGGGTATCTGCGTCTTCGCACGACCTACGACCGCCGACGCCTCCGCAACCGGCGTCGAGTGCATCGCACGTGTCCCCGCAGCGTACATCACACAAAAAAACCGGCTCGCATTCCACCGATATGGATCCGCGCCGGGTCACTGTCGCCACCAGCAAATTCCATCCCGTGTCATTGAATGAGGCGGGCCCGCGTGCTCAACATCAGAGGCGACCTGTTATGGAAGGCTCAGCCATTCCGAAAAGACGTTCCCGCAGCTCCTCGGTTCGAGAGCTGCTGCTGCTCATTCTTATTCCCGCGCTTATTGTGGTGCTTGCGCGCGTTTTCGTGGCCGATTTGTATGTGATTCCCTCCGGTTCCATGATGAACACGCTGCAGATCAATGATCGCATCATCACGTCGAAGCTTTCTCCGAAAATCTTCCAGCTCAAGCGCGGAGACGTCATCGTGTTCAAGGACCCGGCAAACTGGCTGGGATCCGAATCTGAGGGTAGCAGTCTGTTCTCTTCGGAGTATCTGGTCAAGCGCCTCATCGGGTTGCCGGGGGACCACGTCAAGTGCTGCACCGCCGGCGGGCAGATCACCATCAACGGCGTTGCCATTGACGAGACGAGTTATATCCGCCCGGGCGTTGAGCCCAGCACCATTCCCTTCGACATCACCGTGATGAAGGATCATCTTTTCGTTTTGGGGGACAACCGTTCCAATTCCGCCGATTCTCGGTACCATGCCAACGACGGCGCGGAGGGACTCGTGCCAGTGAGCGACGTGGCGGGCGTGGCAAAATTCGTGTACTGGCCGTTGAGTCACTTCACACATTTGAGCCGGCCCGATTCCGTTTTTGCGAAGGTCCCTGACGCGCAGTGAGTGCCACTGATTCACATCGTTCCACTCGGCCCCATCCCACCCTCGCGCAGGAACGCGCCTTGTTTGAGGCGGGAGCGGATATTGTGGTGGGCTTTGACGAAGTGGGCAGGGGAGCGCTTGCCGGTCCGGTGATGGTGGGTGCTGCCGCCTTATCACAGCAGTTGCCAGATTCCTCTGTTCCTGAGGGTCTTGCGGATTCAAAAATGCTGACAGAACGTCGGCGGGAGGCGCTTTTTGACCCGCTGCAGCAGTGGGTTGCGGCGTGGGCGGTGGGTTCCGCAACCAACCGTGAAATTGATCAGTGGGGAATTTCGCACGCCTTGGGCGTTGCTGCCCTGAGAGCATTGGCTGCGGTTGAGGTGAATCTTCAGGAGGACTCCGTGGGCGGACTCTTCGTGCCGAGCGATGCTCCCGTGATCTCTGGCATTCTCGATGGGCCGTTTGATTATATTTCACGTGACGTGTCTTCTTTTGATGCGCCATCATTACGAGTTGTTCCGCGGATGACGACAAAGGTCAAGGCAGATCAGAGGTGTGCGAGCGTTGCGGCGGCGTCGGTTTTGGCAAAGGTGACGCGGGACAGACTTATGGAGGATCTCGCCGCGCGTCCCGAATACGAAGCATATGGATGGGCGCATAACAAGGGATACGGGTCGGTGGCACACAGATCGGCCATCGAGGAACAGGGACCGAGCGACCTTCATCGAGTGAGCTGGCATTTGGTGTGAGGCCGGCTCACAACTGGGCATGCTACGTTCACGTTCACAACGTTGCTATTCTTAGGGTATTCAGAGATGAGTTATAGAGAAGATATCTAAGAGATCTGACGGTAACTGAGTGAGTGGAGGGCACGTGAATCAGGAACAAGGCAAGAATCCCCACGTAAGCCATCGCGCTTCCATGAATGAGGTGGCGGAGCGTGCAGGGGTGTCTCACCAGACGGTGTCACGCGTCATCAACCATTCTCCCAACGTGTCGCAAGCCACGCGCGAACGTGTCGAGGAAGTGATTCGCGATCTCAACTACAGGCCGTCGAATTCCGCTCGCGCACTGGTGACTCGGCACACCAAGACCATCGGCTTCATTGCCGGCGGCGTGAATTACTACGGTCCTATCTCAACGATGGGTGCCATCGAATCCGTGGCGCGTGACCACGGCTTCTATCTCTCCGTGGCCATTCTCGATGAGCGCGAATACACGCGCGAATCGTTCGAAGAGGTGGCGGATAGCTTCCTTGATCAGGGTGTGGAGGCCTTCATTTTTCTCGCACCGACCTTGCCAATGGTGGAGGCTGCGGTGAGTGCGAACATTTCTCAACCGCGTGTGGTGCTGACGTCCACGCAGCTGGAAGGTTCTGCCGCATCGCATCCCGGTATCAAGCTCATTGGCATTGATCAGGTGACAGCGGCACGCAGCGTAATTGACCATCTGGCGAATCTGGGACACAGGAGATGCGTATTCTTCTCTGGCCCGCAAGAGTGGGGAGATGCTGCGATGCGTTTACGCGCCTGGCGCCGTTTTTCCGCAGAGAAACGATGGGATGCGCAGACGGTGTGCATGAAGAGCTGGGATGCCTCTGAAAGCTATGAGAAGGCTCGGGAATTGTTCGCGGGAATTCCGCGGGATCAACTGCCCACGGCCATTGTCACCTCGAACGACCTACAGGCTTTCGGCGTGTGCAAGGCGCTCGATGAGTTGGGGATTAAGGTGCCGGAAGACATTAGTGTTGTGGGATTTGACGATATGCCCGGTTCTGATTACTACACTCCTGCGCTCACCACCGTGCGGCCGGATTTTGACGAGTTGGGTCGCACCGCCATGCAAGAGCTGCTGGGGTACATGGGTGGTTCGGAATACTCCGAGTATTCGAAGGAGCAGGATAAGCCTCCATTCACCTCTCATCTGATAGTGCGGGAGTCCAGCGCTCGGCCACGGGCCATTTAGGGGGGGCTCCGCGACACTTCACGGAGCAGGGTGGTGAGCGGAGATGAATTCCCGCTCCCGATAACAAGAAAAGTGGAAGTTTCCCGTCTGCATGGTGTATTCTTAAGCAAAGATGTGAGCGTTCACATATGATGGAGAATATGGTGGAGAACGCGCGACGTACCCTTTCAAAATTGCAGATATAGACACCTGAGATAAGCAATCGATAGTCAATAGGTCAACGAGTCAACAACAGTCAAAGGAGACGCGGAATGGCAGTCAGCAACGATGACATCGCTTTCATTGCGCAGAGCATTCGAAGCGGCAAGACGGCGCTGGGAATTGAATTTGGTTCCACGCGCATCAAGGCGGTTCTGATTGACGAGCATTACCAGACCATCGCGGCCGGCGACCACGAGTGGGAAAACCATCTGGTCGACGGCGTGTGGACGTATCCGCTCGACGAAGTGTGGTCCGGTCTGCAGGATGCCTACGCAAAGATGGCACACGATGTGGAATCCGCATACGGCGAGAAGCTCACCCGCGTGGGGTCCCTCGGCTTCTCTGCAATGATGCACGGCTATCTGGCCTTCGACAAAAACGACACTCTCCTTGTTCCCTTCCGCACCTGGCGCAACTCCATGACGCGTCAGGCTCAGGAGGAGCTCTCCCATCTTTTCCAGTACAACATCCCCGAGCGCTATTCCATCGCTCACCTGTATCAGGCGGTGCTCAAGGGCGAGGAGCATGTGCCCAACGTGGCGTTCTTCACCACGCTCGCCGGCTACGTGCACTGGCAGCTCACCGGCCAAAAGGTGCTGGGCGTGGGCGATGCATCGGGCATGTTCCCCATCGATCCCGCCACGAAGCAGTACAACGCCGATTTCATCGACAAATTCAACGCCCTTCCCAAGGTGGCCGCGCAGCCGTGGAACGTGCGCGACATTTTGCCGACGCCACTCGTCGCCGGCCAGGATGCGGGCACTCTGACACCTGAGGGAGCCAAGCTGCTTGATCCTTCTGGCACCTTGCAGGCGGGCATCCGCTTGGCACCCCCGGAGGGTGACGCGGGAACCGGCATGGTGGCCACCAACTCCGTGCGCGTGCGTACGGGCAACGTGTCGGCCGGAACTTCCATTTTCGCTATGGTCGTTTTGGAGAAACCGTTGGAGCGTCTGCACCCCGAGGTCGACCTGGTGACGACCCCCGCCGGTGACATGGCGGGCATGTCTCACGCCAACAACTTCACCTCCGATCTCAACGCATGGGTGCGCCTCTTCGGAGAGTTCTCGGAGCTCACGGGTCACAAGCTTGACGCGGGCACGCTGTACGGAACGCTGTTCAACGCGGCCATCGCCCCTGATACCGACGCCAACGCCGGCGGCTTGCTCAACTATTGCTTCTACTCGGGCGAGTTCCTGGCGGGCCTTGAAGAAGGTCGTCCCGTGTTCGCGCGTGGGCCGGAATCGCGTATGAGCTTGGGCAACTTCATGCGCGCGCAGCTGTTTAGCGCATTCTCTCCCGTCAAGATCGGCATGGACATCATGACCAAGGACGAGGGCGTCGCTGTGGATTCGCTCGTAGGCCACGGCGGCATTTTCACTACGCCGAAGGTGGCTCAGAAGATTCTCGCGGCAGCCTTCAACACACCTATCAAGGTGATGGCTACGGCGGCGGAGGGCGGCGCGTGGGGCATGGCAGTGCTCGCCGACTACCTGCAGCACACCGAGACCCCGTTGGACGAGTACCTCGACGAGCGTGTTTTTGCCGGGGCTCAGGCCATCACGGAAACCCCGGATGCTACGGATGTCGCAGGATTCGAGGACTTCTTCACGCGCTTTAGCACCGGACTAGATATTGAGAGGGCCGCCATCAAGGCCATCCCCCTCGAAAACAACTGAACTTAGCACTCGAACACAGACGAAAAGTAATGAAAGGAACCACCTATGGCAACGTTGAATGATTATTCACCCGAGGTTCGTGCCGAGGTCAAGCAGGTGCGCGAGGTCGTCGCCACCCTGCACGCCCAGCTCATCAAGTGGAATCTCGTGGTCTGGACAGCGGGCAATGTGTCGCAGCGCCTGCGCACTGCGGATCTCATGGTCATCAAGCCTTCCGGCGTGCGTTACGAGCATCTGACTCCTGAATCGATGGTCGTCACCGATCTCGACGGCAATGTGGTCGACGGACAGGCCGCCTCGTCCGACACCGCATCGCACGCCTACATCTACCGTCACCGCCCTGATGTGTACGGCGTGGTGCACACTCACTCCACCTATGCAACCGCGTGGGCCGCCACAGGGCAGGAGATTCCCTGCGGTCTCACCATGATGGGCGACGAGTTTGGAGGCCCGGTTCCGGTCGGCCCCTTCCGCCTCATCGGCTCCGAAGCAATTGGCGAGGGCGTCGTCTCCACCCTCGAGAAGTATCCTCATTCCCCGGCCGTCCTCATGCAGAACCATGGTCCTTTCACCATCGGCAAGGACGCGGAGTCCGCAGTCAAGGCCGCCGCAATGACGGAAGAGGTTGCCAAGACCATGTGGGTCGCTCGTCAGCTCGGCGACATCATTCCCATTGCCCAGGAAGACATTGACGCGCTCAACGACCGTTACCAGAACGTGTACGGCCAAAGATGAGTCGTGATGGAGCGTCACCGGCGTTGCTGCTTGCTCGACGTACCTTCGTACGCCTTCGCTCGCGCGCCTTGGTGACGCCCGCATCACGCCACATCTTTACTGTGTGAATCGCACTCTTTCACTCACACCCAATCCCAACAATGAAGTAAGGAACAAAAATGTCACTTGGAAACCCGTTCGAAGGCAAGGAAATCTGGTTCGCCGTCGGTTCGCAGGACCTTTACGGTGAAGACACCTTGCGCGAGGTCGCCGCACAATCGAAGGACATCGCCGACACGCTCAACGCTTCCGGCAAGATTCCCTTCCCCGTGGTGCTCAAGCCTACGCTGAAGGACTCTGACTCCATCAAGGAGTTCATGATCGCCGCTTCCGCCGATCCCAACTGCATTGGCGTTGTGGCCTGGATGCACACCTTCAGCCCCGCCAAGATGTGGATCCGTGGCCTGGAGCAGCTCAAGAAGCCGTTGCTTCAGCTCAATACCCAGCATCACTTGGAGATTCCGTGGGAGACCATGGATATGGACTTCATGAACCTCAACCAGTCGGCACACGGTGACCGCGAGTTCGGTTACATCGTCACCCGCCTCGGCATTCGTCGCAAGATCGTTGTGGGTCACTACACAGATCCTGAGGTCGCCGAGAAGATCGGCACCTGGTCACGCGCCTGCGCTGGCTGGGATGCCGCCAACACCATGAAGGTGATGCGTTGGGGAGACAACATGCGCAACGTCGCCGTCACCGAGGGCGACAAGACCGAGGCCGAGCGCGTGTTCGGCGTCTCCGTCAACACCTGGCCCGTCAACGAGCTTGTTGACGCCGTCAACGCCGTCACGGACGACGAAGTGAAGGAGCTCATCGAGGAGTACAAGAAGGAATACGACGTTGCCCCCGAGCTGCTCGGCGACCGTTACGATTCCCTTGTCACCGCCGCCCGCGAAGAGCTCGGCATGCGTCACATGCTCGACGCTAACGGTGCCACTGCAGCCGTTGACAACTTCGAGGACCTTGGCGCCCTCCATCAGCTGCCTGGTGTGGGAGCACAGCGCCTCATGGAGCTCGGCTACGGCTTCTCTGCAGAAGGCGACTGGAAGACCTCCGTCATGGTGCGCATCGGCAACGTGATGGGCTATGGTCTCGACGGTGGCGCCTCGTTGATGGAGGACTACTCCTACAACTGGGTCCCAGGCAAGGAGAAGATCCTCGGTTCGCACATGCTCGAGGTCAATCCTGCTCTCGGAACCGTTGACAAGCCGAAGCTCGAGATTCACCCGCTCGGCATTGGCGGCAAGGAAGATCCCGTCCGCATCGTCTTCACTGTGAAGCCCAAGAAGGATGTTGTGGTGGTCTCCATGGCCGATATGCGTGAGCGCTTCCGCCTCGTCATGAACGTGGTGGACGTTGTGGAGCCCGACGGCTCCCTCAAGGCGCTGCCGACGCCGCGTGCGCTCTGGGCACCGCGCCCGTCTCTGAAGGTGTCGGCTCAGTCCTGGCTCACCGCTGGCGCTGCACACCACACCTGCATGACGACGTCCGTTGGTCGTGAGGTGTGGGAGGACTTCGCCCGCATCGCAGGCGTCGAACTCGCCACCATCGACGAGAACACCACCGTTCCGCAGTTCGAACAGGATCTGCGCGTCAACGAGGTGTTCTACCGCCTCAACGAGAAGTTCTGATGCGATAGAGAAGAGCCCGACCCCTGCCTGGTGCAGGTGGTCGGGCTCTTCTTGTTGTGAGAGAATTGTTCTGGAGCCGGGGTAGGGCTAATCCAGCATCGTATGCAATCTGGCCTTGAGATCCACCACGGTGCCGTCCCACTGCTGCTGCAGCGTGTAGATGGCGCCTGTGGGGCCGATGATGGACCAGCGCGAACCGTTGAGTGCGCTGAAGCCCTCAGCCTGTGCCTTCTTGTCGGACGCGTCGCCGTTTGTGCCATAAATATGCTTGAGAGCAGACTCTTGAATTCGGGCAAGGCCCAGATCCGCGTCGGCCGAGTTCTCAAAAACAATAATAGCTGTGTGATTCGTCTGGCAGGAGGCCACGTATTCAGTTCCGTAGTACGTGGTGGTCTCCAATGAGGCCCAGCCGGAATCGCAGACTCCGGCGGCCTTCTCGACGGTACTTTCCATAACGGCCGGGTTCTGTACGGGGGCTCGGTAGGAATTGTCGTCGGAAATCACGCCTTCTGGGTACGCCTGCGCAAGTACTCCTCCGGTAACCGCAAAGACGATGGACACAATGGTGACGATCAGTGCGGCGCGGTTGCCGTGATATCGCGTCCGCCCGTCAAGCGAAGCTTGGATTCCCATGAGAGCCACGAACAGTGCAAGATCACCAGCGATGAGCGTGACCACCATGTACGGTGCGAAATACAGCGGTTGGGAGAAACGCAGGAGAAGATCGGGCGCAATGGCGCGCAACAAATCACACAGCGAAAAGAATATAGAGACGGCGGCGAGTACAGCCGCGATAATGCTGTGATTGACGACGTTACGCTGTGTCGAGGTCAGTGCCTGATACCGTTTTTTGAAATTCCAGAAGCTATTCTTGGGCGGACGCGCGGCACGGTGAGGAAGAGAGGAAGAAGATTCAGCAGACGCTGAGTCATTGGCGTTCATGGAATTGTCGCCTTCACTGATCGTGTCGGCAGCAACGTCAGAGAACGGCGCGCCGATACTCGAATCTTCCGTCATTGACTTCCCTCTTGCTCGTTCTCATGATCATCGCTAGTCTCTGCACGCCATTCTAACGAGAAAGACTGAAGAGCGGTGAACTCGCTGACAGTGAATCGAATTCTGAGCGCAACGTTCACACGGTGAGCCGAGTTTTCCACTACGCACCGATTTTTCTGCTAACTTCCGAGCGCTTCGCTACTCTGAAATCATGACTTCCGAACTTCCAGAAAAACAGTTTCCTCGCCTCGCTGACCCTGCGGAATCGTCGCTGCCGTCGGACGTTCCGATGGTGAAGCTCTCCAACGGTGCCGCGATCCCCCAAATTGGGTTGGGCGTGCTGCGCGTGGAGAATGCGCAGACGCAGCCAGTTGTGGAGTCCGCCATCGAGGTGGGCTACCGGCACATCGACGCGGCGGCCGGGTACGGCAACGAGGCGGAAGTGGGCGAGGCACTGGAGGCCTCTGGCTTCGCCGCAGGCTCTGCGCGTAAAAGCGTGTGGGTCACCACGAAACTCAAGGACTCCGAGCAAGGATATGACTCGGCGCTCAAGGCTTTTGATCGTCAACTCGGGCTGTTGCGTCTCGAATATGTTGACATGTATATGATTCACTGGCCCACGCCGTTCGATTGGCGTTCCGGGGAAACGTGGAGGGCTTTCACGAAGCTGCGCGACGAGGGCCGGGTGAAGACGCTTGGTGTGTGCAATTTCCTTCCCGAGCATCTGGAACGGTTGCACAAGGAGACGGGGGAGTACCCGGCCGTCAATCAAATTGAGCTGCACCCCACATGGCAGCAACGCGAGGTAGTGGACTTTTGCCGTGCGAAGGGAATCGCGGTCGAGGCATATTCGCCCATCGCGCGTGGTGCTGATCTGAAGGCAGGCAACGGTGTGCTTGATCGTATCGCCGCCGCGCACAGCGTGGGAGAGGGGCGTGACGGTGGACCGTTGCACGTTTCTGTGGCACAGGTGATTCTGCGCTGGCATATCGAAAACGAGACAATCATCATTCCCAAGTCGGTGCATCGTGAGCGCCAGATCGAAAACCTTCATCTGATGGACTTTGCGCTCACACCAGACGAACACGCAGCCATCGACGCGTTGGACTCCGATACGCGTGCCGGTCACGATCCTATGACGTTCACGTATGCCTAAAAGAAGGCATTACGGGCGCGGCTTCAAGCGCACGAGCACGCTGGAGCGCGTGCTGAGCTTCGTGGTACTTGCGGTGTTGGTGGGTGTGACGATCGGGCTGCTTCTCCCCAAGTTGTCGCCGAGCGTGGGCAAACTCACGGGGGAGTATCACGCTGTTGGCGATGCTGCCGAGACCTTGGAAACGTTGTCGGTGTCCGACTCCCGCCGCCCGAAGAAGACATATGACCGCGAGCTGTTCGGATACCAAAAGGTTGACTCAAATGGGGATGGCTGCACCATTCGGGAAGACGTGCTGGCGCGAGATCTCACTGACATCACACATACGGGCCCGGGAGAATGCAAGATCAAAACAGGGACCTTGGATGACCCGTATACCGGCAAGATCATCCATTTCGTGCGCGGCGTGAAGACGAGTACTGCGGTGCAGATTGACCATGTGGTGGCGCTCAGTGACGCGTGGAAATCCGGCGCGAGCACATGGACTTCCACAGAACTGTACAAGTACGGCAACGACTCATACAACATGCTGGCAGTGGACGGCCCCGCAAACGAGGACAAATCCGACGCCTCCGCAGCCTACTGGCTTCCCCCAAACACGAGTTTTCAGTGCGACTACGTGGCTCGCCAGATCGGCGTGAAGGCCAAGTATGAGCTCAGCGTGACGCCCTCTGAGAAAGAGACGATGCTCAAGGTGCTGCACGGGTGCCCCGGTGAGGCTGTGCCGAAGCGTTGACGGTAGAGTGAGGCCTCGCCCGCGAGATGGCAGCAATGTGGCCGGCCGGCCGGATAGTAGGGCAGCGGCAACAGAGATTTTGGGCTTGGGGTGGAGCTTCGATTACTCTGGAGAGGCTCGATACGAGGAAGGTGCACATGGCAGAGGTTTCAGTAGATCGCGGTCAACAATTCGCCCATCGCGGCGTCGTCTCTTTCGTACGTCGCACCTCCAAGCTTCCTCCGAAGTTGCAAAAGGCGTGGGACGATTACGCCCGACACTATCTTCTCGACATCGCTCGCAACCCGGACGGTGGAGAATTGAGCGTGAGCCCTGATTTCGTTTTCGATGCGGACTACGTTCAAGCGCATTGGGGGAATACGAATCCGCTCATCATCGAAATCGGCACGGGTCAAGGCGAGAACATCGCGGCGGCTGCGCTCGCCAATCCCGCGGTAAATTATCTCGCACTCGAGGTGTACGACCCCGGTGTTGCGCACACGCTTCTGCGCGCGGGCAAACACTCCATAGAAAATCTCCGCATCGCTCAGGTCGATGCGGCGGATCTCTTCGAACATGCTCTCGCTCCCGACATCGCCAAAGAAGTGTGGACCTATTTCCCGGATCCGTGGCCCAAAATGAAGCACCACAAGCGCCGCATTGTGCAGCCGGCTTTGGCGCAGGCCATTCGCACGGCCTTGGTACCCGGCGGCATGTGGCGCATCGCCACCGACATTGACGATTATGCCCTTCACGTCCATGAGGTCATGGATGAGGCGCACGGCTTCGCAAACGAAGGAACGAAAAGTGTGAGCCTTGCCACGGAGCACGTTGGCAAGGGCAACGCTGATGATGCCGCCGACCTTCCTCATGCGGAATTCCCTGAATCAGAGCGCTTCGAGGGGCGCGTTCTCACCAGCTTCGAGCGCAAGGGCCTTGAGAAAAATCACACGGTTCACGATTTCACCTATCGCAAGGCGTGAGTGCTTCCCTATGCCGCAGACGCTTTTTCGAAGGTGTTGGCGAGCCCGAGTCGCGTCTTTTCGCCAACTGCTGCCTGCAATTCTTGTGACACCTTAGCTGCTGCGTCCGGAGCGGAGTAAATGGCGAGCTTAGCATCGATCTCTTTCAGGTTGTTTCGGACAAGAACGAGCTGTTTCTGAACGGCGGCACGGTGCGATTCCAAAAGTGCGCGGCGGTGTGCAACGCTGGAAGGTCCCTCCATCACGAAGTCGATGTAACGGCGGATATCGCTAATTTTCATTCCTGTGTTCTTGAGGCAACAAATTGTGTGAAGCAGCAGGAGATCCCCGTCGGTGAACTCGCGGTAGCCGGCAGAGTTGCGTGCCACGAAGGGCAGCAGTCCCTGCTTGTCGTAGTAGCGCAGCGTGTAGATGCTGAGTCCCGTTCTCTCTGAAACGTCCTTGATGGAATATGTCATGTGAGGCTCCGTTTGCCGATGTGTAAATGACGGTTCTTCGCTTTCCGTCTCTTCTGCTTGCCCTCGAGTGAGGTCGAGGGTTTAGCGTCGTCATCATAAGCACATTCGATCGAAAGATATTTAGCACAGAGAAAGACTGACGATGACTGATACAACTTTGGTAACTGGCGGCAACGGATTCTTGGCATTGCACATCACCCGTCAACTTCTCGAGCAGGGGTATGCTGTGCGCGCCACGGTTCGCTCCCTTTCTCAGGGGAAAGTCATTAAAGAAACATTGGGCGGCGTTGCGACTCCTCACCTTGAACGGTTGACTTTTGCGCAAGCCGATCTCATGGGCGACTCCGGATGGGCTGCAGCGATGAAAGGTGTCGACAGCGTCATGAGCGTTGCTTCTCCCGTGTTCCCGGGTTCCGGCGCGGGTGGTAAAAAATATGTTCCCACCGACGCGGACATGCACGCGGCCACTGATGGCACACTGCGGATCCTGCGTGCGGCGAAAGATGCTCACGTGGGTCGCGTCGTTATGACGGGAAATTTCGGAGCCGTCGGCTTCAGCAATAAAGACCTGTCGCGCACAACCACTGAGAATGATTGGACCGATGAGTCCGAACGTGGCCTCTCTCCCTATGAGAAGTCCAAATTGATTGCGGAAAAGAGAGCCTGGGATTATGTGCGGCAGATAGGCAGGCAGACAGCGGGCAGTGTCTCACCGCTTGAGTTCGTCACAGTAAACCCCGTCGCAATGTTTGGTCCTGCGCTGGGGCACCACGTTTCCGGAAGTTTTGGCATTCTGAAGAATATTCTCAATGGTTCGATGGTCCGCATTCCGAATATCAACCTCAATGTGATCGATGTTCGAGACGCGGCGGCTCTGCACGTGCGTGCGCTCCAGTCCCCGAACGCTCCAGGCAGTAGATTCATTGCAAGTGCCGACGGCTCGATATCCATGCCACAGATCGCCGATCTCATCCGTCGCGAGCGTCCTGAACGTGCCGCTGCCGTTTCGCAAAAACGCCTGCCGAACACGCTTGTTACGTTGGCTTCCCCCTTCTCTGAGGAGGCGCGTGAAGCTCATCTCATGCTTTCCCTCAGCCGGAAAGTCAGTACGCAACGCGCGCAGGATCTCCTCGGATGGACTCCTAAACATACAAACGAGGAGGCTGTGCTGTCCGCAGTAGACTCGTTGAGAATGTGAAATATAGCATTATTAAGAGCCGCAGATTCTCACAGAGATTGTGCAACAATAGAGCCATGACATACGTCTCTGAATCTGCGGTCCACAATAGCGTGAACAAAGTGTCGACGGCTCTCTTCCAGACTGCCTACAAATACGGCGTCAAGAAGGCGGTCTTCGCGATGACGCCCGACAAGGCGCACGAGGCTACCATGACGTTCGGCCGTGACTCCGGCAAGATAGCGCCACTCATGTGGTTGCTGCGCGAGATGATTGACTACACGGATCCCATCCTTGAGACAAATGTGATGGGAGTCGACTTCGACAATCCCTTCGGTTTGAGCGCCGGTCTCGACAAGAACTGTGATCTTCCCACAGTGCTCGAGGCGGCAGGTTTCGGCTTCGAGACTGTCGGCTCAACCACCGCGCGTCCAAGCGAAGGGAATCCTCGCCCGTGGTTCCACAGACTACCGCAATACGCGTCGATGATGGTGCATGTGGGTCTCGCCAACGACGGTTCAGAGAAGGTCATTCGTCGCGTCGAAAAGGCGTATACACAATCGAAGACCATGCGTCTTTCGGTATCCATCGCCCGTACGAATGATAATTTGACTCGCGACGACGCCGAAGGCATCGAGGACTACCGCATTTCGATGGAGCGTGCCGCGAATCGCTCCCACATGATCGAGGTCAACATCTCTTGCCCGAACACTCGCGTGGGGGAACGCTTCGTGGATCCCACCAATCTGGACAAGCTCTTCGATGTACTCGACACAGTGACGCACGACCAGCCAGTTCTGGTGAAGATGCCGCAAGACAAAGCGTGGCCTGAGTTCCGCGACCTCCTCGACGTGCTCGTGGAACACAAGGTGGACGGCGTCACCATCGCGAATCTCCGCAAGGACCGTACGGGACTTGACATCCCCGAGAACTGGGAAGGCAACCTTTCCGGCATGCCGGCAGGGCCCGCCAGCGACGATCTCGTGGAACGCACCTACCGCGATTATGGCGACAAGCTCGCCATCGCGGGCGTCGGTGGAGTCTTCACACGTGAGCAGGCCTACCGCAAGATTCGCAAGGGCTCCAGTCTCGTGATGTTCGTGTCGTCACTGATGTACCGCGGCCCACAGAACATCACCACATTGAAGCGTGGCCTTGCGGATCTCCTCCGCGCTGACGGATTCAACTCTGTGGACGAGGCGGTCGGCATCGACGTCGACTGAGCGTTCTCTTTCGGATTTGTTATTTCTCGTCTCTGTAAGCACCGCGCAGATACTGCGGCGGATACGGGGCCTGATGACGATTAAGCCCGAGCTTGTACGCGGCATGCAGCGGCCATGACGGTTCACGCAGGGCTGCGCGCCCAATCTCCACGGCGTCTGCCCATCCCTTGCGCAGAATCTTCTCCGCCTGCTTCGGTTTGTCGATGAGTCCGACCGCGGTGGTGGGAATTCCCGCTTGCGCTCGCACTTCTGCGGCGAAGGGCACTTGGTAATTCGGCGCCACTGGAATGCTGACGTAAGGAACGATGCCGCCAGTGGACACGTCCATGAGATCGACGCCATGCCGCTTGACCACCTGAGCCACCTTGACAGTCTGATCCAAATCCCAGCCGCCCTGCGCCCAATCCGTGGCGGAGATGCGCACGAAGAGCGGCAACGACTCAGGCAATACCTCGCGGATGGCGTCAACGATTTCGATGAGGAACCGCATCCGATTCTCCAGTGATCCGCTATAGTCGTCAGTGCGCACATTGGAGAGGGGATCCAGGAATTGTGAAATCAGATAGCCGTGTGCGGCGTGAATCTCAATGACCTTGAATCCTGCTGCCACCGCTCGAGCTGCGGAGTTGCGGAAGTCAGCGACGATGCCATGAATCTCGTCGCGGCTTAGCTCATTGGGAATGGCGTAGGAGCCAAAGGGCACTCGCGAGGGTGCCACTGTTTGCCAGCCGCCGTTTTCAAAAGGAACGGAGGCGTTGTTGAAGCCGACGGTGAAGTCACCGCTCGATCCCTTGCGCCCGGCGTGATTGAGCTGAATTCCAGGAACTGCGCCAGCCGCGGCAATGCCGCTGGCAATCCAGCGCCACGTGTTCTGCTGAGCGTCGTTCCACAGGCCAACGTCGTCGGGGGAGATGCGGCCCTCGGGGCTTACGGCAGTTGCTTCGGTGATGACGAGTCCGAAGCCGCCGTTTGCGCGCGATACGTAATGCTGATAGTGCCAATCGGTGGGCATGCCGTCTTGCTTGAAAGCCGAATACTGGTCCATGGGAGGCAGCCACGCACGGTTGCGGAAGGTGATGTCGCGCAAGGTCATGGGCTTGAAAAGTAGGGGGTGAGCGCCTGAGACCGTGGCGTTGTTCTGTGTGTGCACTATTTCAGATTCTTCAGTTTCCGGTTTGGCGTGTGTCCCGTGCTTCGGAGCCGGGGGAGCCGCTGGAACTGAGTCGCCATAAATCTGCTGAGATGACATGAGGAGCACCTTTCATACGCGTATTAGTACGAAAGATACTCCTCCTAATGGAGCACATGCTCATGAGTTGCTGAACGGCGAAAAATCTCAGTTCGTGGAGCCGGTTGTGGACTTGGAGGTTGACGACGAGGAGGACGTTCCAGTTCCCGTTGTCAACATCTTTTGATCTGGCGTGCCATAGCTGTTGTCGTTCTTGATCTTGGCGTTCTTCAGGTACGTTTCCATGAAGAGTTTCCATGTAGGCAAAGCGATATCGGCGCCGTACCACGTGGATTTCGTGACGCCATTAATCGTGGCGCCGCTGAGCTCCTTGGCGAGATTGTCCGCGTGGCCGACGAAGCTCATGGCCGCTACCTGTGGCACGAAGCCGCCGGTGACGAGGGTTGTCAATCCGTTAGTACCTGTTTTTGCGAAGGTCTTACGACCACCGCTGAGCTGCGCCGCGTTTGCGATGCCCTTCGTCACGTTGAGATTCATGGCGTAGGCGGTGGTTTCGGCGACGTTCTTGTCGATGGCTTGGTGGCAGCCGGCGCTGGGAACGGAGAGTGACTTGCCGTCCGCATTGATGACCTTCGTCATGGCAATAGGCGTGCATTCCTTGCCCGCAGCGGCGATCGTTGCGTACACATTGGACATGGTGAGCGGGGAGACCTGAGCTGCGCCGCCGCCGATGACCATTGTTGGGGTCATGGTGGAGTGGACGTCTGATTGAGCTTCGCTGGAGTTGTGATACCCCATCTCCGTGGCGGTGTCCGCGATGGCGCAGAGGCCAATGATCTGGGCCATGGAAGCCTGCGTGGTGTTGTGCGAGTAGTTCAGTGCGTGAAGAGGCGTCTCCGGATTGACGGTGCCACCCTCGGAGTTGGTGACGTTCCAGGGGACACTGCTCGCGTGATAGCAGGGGAAGGATCCCTGGCTGTAGCTTGTGTACGTTCGCAGCGCCTGATTTGCTGAATGTCCCGCCTTGAGCCAAGCCGCGAAGTTGATAGGCTTCCATGTGGAACCCATCTGGAAGCCTTGGCCTCCGCCGTCTATTTGATCAACGGCGTAATTCATGGAAGTGGAATATGGGTCGGCGCTCGTGGTGGCGTCGTAATAACGGTTTTGCGCGAGCGCCAGCACTTCACCCGTGCCAGGTTTGATGGCGGCGAGCACATCCTCCACGCCCGATTGATCTTTCACGGGGATCTCCGTAGTGACGGCCTTCCACGCGGCGGCCTGCGCGTCAACGTTCATGGTGGTGTAGATTTCCAATCCACCCTGGTAGAGCAGCTTCTTGCGCGCGGCCTCCGTTTTACCGAAATTCTTCGAATTGAGAATCTTGTGCACCACGTAATCGCAGAAGAAGGCGGCCGTTCCTGCCGTCTGGCAGCCCACGGGGACGGACTTCACCTTGAGCATTTTGGTGAGTGGTACGGCCTTTGCGGCCTTGACTGCCTTGGCGGTGGCGAAACCGGTCTCCTGCATGAGGTCAAGCACGATGTTGCGCTGCTGTTGCGCGGTTTCGGGATGCGCCGTGGGGTCGTAACTCGCGGGGTTCTTCGTGATGGCAGCGATGGTCGCCGCCTCCCCGAGCGTGAGATTTTTTGCCGATTTGCTGAAGTAGTGTTGTGCTGCTGTTTCAACGCCGTAGACACTGGTGCCGAACTGAGCGATATTGAGATAGCCCTGCAGAATCTCCGACTTGCTATGATGCTTTTCAAGCTCCACGGAAATGAGCATTTCGCGCAGCTTGCGGGCAATGGTCTCCTCGGAGGCGTGATAGGCGGCGATGGGATCGTCACTTTCCTCCGCTTGGTCGATGAGCACGTTCTTCACGTACTGCTGGGTCAGGGTGGAACCGCCCTGCGTATCCCCGCCCTTGATATAAGTCTGGATGAAGGCGCGGGCAATGCCCTGTGGGTCAATGCCCGAATGCTCGAGGAATCGACGATCCTCGCGAGCTACGACGGCCTTTTGCATGGGTTCTGAAATATCCTTGAGCGCCACCACAATGCGGTTCTGGTCGTAGAACTGGGCGATCACTGTCGTGCCATCCGAGGCGTACATGCGTGACTGCTGAGGGAGATCCGCGAGATCCATATCGATGGATTCGGATTGAAGCGATGGAATGAGATTTTTGGCCGCTTTATTCACGCCGATGACGACGGGTGCGAAGAATCCGGACGCCGCAGTACCTCCCGCGATGCACAAAAGAACGTACACCAAAAGGAGTGAAAGGAAACGACGCACGGTCATCGGCTGTTTTTCAGAAGATTGGGCCATGCTCGCCAGTTTATTGTTCCCACCCTACAGATCGGTGAAGCGCGGCCCCGATTTTCACGGCTTCCGCCCACTGGTTCTCAGCTTATTTACGGCTTATTGACGGGTTCTCCTGATGAGCTTTCCGGGTTGGAAGATGACGATGGTACGGCCCTTGCGCGCAATCCACTTGCGGTTGGTGAAGTCCATGAGAGCCTTGTTGACCGTCTCTCGAGAGGATCCCACCAGCTGGGCGAGTTCCTCTTGGGTGAGGTCGTGGGGAACCACGAGACCTTCCTCTGTGGGAGCTCCGAAGCGGACGGCAAGATCGAGCAGTGTTTTGGCAAGGCGACCGGGTACGTCGGTGAACACGAGATCCGAAATGCGCTCGTTGTTCTTGCGCATGCGGTTGGCGAGGACCTGCAGCATGTTGATGGCGACGCGGGGGTGTTCGTTGAGCCAGGCAAAGAGCGCCTCGTGGGTGAGGGAGGCGACGGTGGTGTTATTCGTCATGGCGACTGCATTGGCAGTGCGGGGGCCGCCTTCTGGATCGAAGACCGGGATTTCTCCGAGAATTTCACCGCGTCCGTGGATGCTCAAAAGTTGCACGCGTTCGTCACGAGAGGAGCGCGTGAGCTTCACTCTGCCCGATTCGATGACGAACATCTGATGATCGGTGTCACCTTCGCGGAAGATGTAGTCTCCCTTGTTGAAGGTTTCGGTCTGGAGAGAGGGCAGCAACTGTGCTGCCTCGTCCTCTGGGACCTGACTGAAAAGTGCGGTTTTGAGCAGAATTTCCTCGCCAGTTGCGCCATGTGTTGCGTCGGGCATTGAGGCTCCTTTCATTCTGCTGATAACTCTCCATTCATGGTACCGACTTTTTCCGTACTCCTCAGGTAGGTGAGTCTGGCGAGTTGAAGTGACCATTTTCTGTGCATTTGTGGTTTATTTTGAAAGAAAGTGTGAGATAATGTTCATATGATTGCTTCACAACGACAGTTCTTCATCCTTTCGCGGCTGAGGACGCGCGGTGCCGTGCGCATCGCAGCTTTGTCGAAAGAGCTCGGTGTGTCCTCCATGACAGTGCGCCGAGATATTGCGGATCTCGCAGACCGTGGACTCCTGCGTCGGGTTCATGGCGGTGCTGTCTCCACCAGTGCACTGCTCGCAGAGCCCCTTTTCTCGGTGAAGTCACAACTCGATGTTGATCTCAAGGACGAAATCGCGCAGGCAGCCATATCCTTTGTGTCCCCGGGTGACGTTGTTGCCATCGGCGGAGGCACCACAACCTACGTGTTCGCACAGCGTCTCATGGAGTCTCGCCGTTCCGATGGCATCACCATTCTCACGAACTCCACTCCCGTGGCAGAACTCGTCCAAGCGACGGAAAGCAAGGACGTTGAGGTCATCGTTACGGGCGGAGTCGTCACTCGTTCCAACTCCCTCGTGGGGCCCATTGCCGACAAGATCATCTCGTCGCTGCGCGTGAACTCGCTGTTCCTCGGAACGCATTCAGTCTCCATTCCTCGCGGCTTCCTCACGCCAAACTCACTGGAAGCCTCCACCAATCAGGCGCTCATGGGGATTTCGGATCGCACGTTCATTCTTGCCGATCACTCCAAGTGGCAGAACACGTCGTTGTCGTTGTTCGCCAGCTTTGACGCAGTGGATGCTGTGATCGCCGACTCGGGGCTTCCCCCCGCGCAGGCCTCCGCCACCCGTGAGCTAGTGAAGGACCTCGTGCTGGCCGACGGCATTGGAAATGATGACGCCACGTCAGAGGATGGCGACACGGGGGATGCTGGGTCAAGAGAGGACCCCGGCGAAGAGTGAGTCTTTCCCACTGCCGCGTTCCTTACAGCCCTTTTAAGAATTTGAGAAAGGTAAGTTAATGTCACAATTTGAGAACTATGAACCTGGCGAGTATGCGAAAAAGAACATTCGCATCACACCCACGAAGCTTGCGGACGGTCGTGATTTCTTCTATCTCGATGACGACCCCGATTACGTTTCTGGTGCCAAGACGCGCGAGCTGCACGATCCGCGTCCCCTCGCCGACCGCTTCGCTCCTCACAAGGACGCCGATGGCAACGAGATTCCGGTTCAGGCTCCTCAAATGCGCCGTGATCCGCTCACGGGTGACTGGATTCCCATGGCCACCGCGCGCATGAATCGTCCTATCACAGCAGGGCCCGGTGCCACGGCAAAGGGCAATCCGCTCGCCGCGCGCAAGCCGGGAGATCCCTACCAGGATGGTGAGGTTCCGGACACCGACTACAACGTCGTCGTCTTTGAGAATCGTTTCCCCTCCATGCAGCAGGTGCCGGGAGCTCCCGATGCCACGAGCTACATCAACGGCAACCCGCTGTGGGAAAAGAAGATCGCCGCCGGCCGCTGCGAGGTCATCTGCTTTGACCCCAACGAAGCGGGTCTGCCTGCAAATCTTCCGGTGAGCCGTCTGCGCACTGTGGTGGAGGGCTGGGCCTTCCGCACAGCTGAAAACTCCAAGATCGACGGCATCGAGCAAATCTTCCCCTTCGAAAATCACGGCCAGGAAATCGGTGTCTCACTGGCGCATCCCCACGGTCAGATCTACTGCTATCCCTTCATCGCTCCCAAGATGGAGCAGGAGCTGACTCACACGCAGGCCTACCACGAGCGCACCGGGGGCAACCTGCTCAAGGACATCCTCGCCGCTGAACTCGACGCCGAGGAGCGCATCGTATTCCGCAATCGCACCTGGGTCGCCTATGTTCCCGCAGCCGCTCGCTGGCCTCTGGAGGTCCACGTGGCGCCTGTGCGCGACGGCGTGCTCACCATCGACCAGCTCAATGACGACGAGCGCTGGGGCTTGGCTCAGATGTATTCCACGCTGCTCAAGCGCGGCAACGCTTTCTTCGACACCGGTGACGGCAAGGGTATGGATCTTCCCTACATTTCCGCATGGCATCAAGCGCCCATCCACGACGCACGCCGCGAGAATTACCGCCTCAATCTGCAATTCTTCTCGTTCCGTCGCGCCGCCAACAAGATCAAGTATCTTGCCGGTTCCGAGTCCGGGATGGCCGCGTGGATTTCCGATACGACCCCCGAGAAGATTGCCGCCCGCTTCCACGAGCTTGGCCCTGTGGATCTGGAAGCCGACGACTGAAAGCCGCCACCAGAAACTGTAGCTATACCGCTTGTTGCCAATAAGGAGAAATAACATGGCTGAAGTTGAATTCACCGACGCATTCACCTCCGCTGCTGGGGCCGACGCCGCCTCCGCTCTGTTCGAGAAGACGTACGGTTCCAAGCCCACGGGCGTGTGGAGCGCGCCCGGACGCGTGAACATCATCGGTGAGCACACGGATTACAACGCGGGCCTGTGCCTGCCCATCGCGCTGCCGCATCGCACGTTCATCGCAGTAAGCCCTCGCAAGGATTCCATAGCGCGTGTGGTGTCGGCAATGGATCCCTCCAACGTCGTGGAAGTCGATCTTGACACGCTCAAGGCTGGCGGAGTCACAGGCTGGGGTGCCTACCCGCTTGGGGTGGCATGGGCGCTGCGCGAAAAGAAGCTTCCCGTGGGTGGCTTCGATGCGGCTTTCGCCTCCTGCGTGCCGTTGGGTGGAGGCCTGAGTTCCTCCGCTGCCATGACGTGCTCCACGGCGCTCGCGCTCGATGAGGTGTTCGGTCTGGGATATGGCCAGATGGATGCAGGCCGCGTGACTCTCGTGGAGGCCGCCATTCGCTCCGAGAACGAGATGGCCGGCGCTGCCACCGGCGGCATGGACCAGTCGGCATCGCTGCGCTGCCAAGAGGGATACGCGCTGCTGCTCGACTGCCGCCCGGAGCTCACCGCGCTGGAGAACGTGTCTCAGAAGCCGTTCGACCTCACAGCACACGATCTCGAGCTCGTGGTGATCGATACCCAAGCCCCGCACCAGCTCAACGACGGCCAGTACGCCGAGCGTCGCCGTACCTGCGAGGAGGCCGCCGAGATTCTCGGCGTGGCAAACCTGCGCGTCACGGCGGATGCGATCGCCCGCTCCGACGATCCGTTCCAGGCGCTCAAGGAAACTCTGGATATGTTGCCGAATGAGACGATGAAGAAGCGTGTACGTCACGTCGTTACCGAAATCCAGCGTGTGCGCGACTTCGTGGCCGCCTTCGCACAGGAAGACATTGCACGGTCCGGTCGTTTAATGAATGCCTCCCACGACTCGCTCGCCGCGGATTATGAAGTCACCGTTCCCGAGCTCGACGTGGCGGTGGCTGTGGCGCGCGAGAATGGCGCCTACGGTGCACGCATGACGGGCGGCGGCTTCGGCGGATCCATCATCGCGCTCGTGGACAAGGGACGGTCGCACGAGATCGCACAGAAGGTAGCCGACGAGTTCGCTCGCCGCGGCTTCAACGCGCCTCGTGCACTCGCGGCGTTCCCTGCGGCTTCGGCGTCGAGGGATCGCTGAGTGCGAGAGTGAGGGTCAGTCGTTTTTTCGCACTCGCCGCTTAATGGTCGGCGAGTGAGAAATGGCCTACTGTCTGCATTTAAGCGGGCAGTAGGCCATTTGTATTGCACGGTTTTCGCACTCGCCGACTAAAAGGCATCGAGTGCGAAAAGGGAGACGCGATCAGTTCTTGAAGCTGTGGATCGGGGCCGGAATGCGACCTCCGCGGCTTACGAACTCCTCGCACGAGGAGTTGTTCACTGGCATGATGGGTGCGTAGCCCATGAGTCCACCGAATTCTGCGGAATCGCCCACTCCCTTGCCGGCAACGGGGATGACGCGCACGGCGGTGGTCTTCTGATTGACCATGCCGATGGCTGCCTCGTCGGCAATGATGCCGGAAATCGTGGAGGCTGTGGTGTCGCCGGGAATGGCGATCATGTCGAGGCCCACGGAGCATACGCAGGTCATGGCCTCGAGCTTCTCGATGCGCAGGTTGCCGGAACCGGCGGCGTCGATCATGTTCTTGTCTTCGGACACTGGGATGAAGGCGCCAGAGAGCCCACCCACGTAGCTGGACGCCATGATGCCGCCTTTTTTGACCTGATCGTTGAGCATGGCCAAGGCCGCCGTGGTGCCGGGGCCTCCCACCTGTGCGAGGCCGATCTTCTCGAGCACTTCGCCCACGGAGTCACCCACTGCGGGGGTGGGGGCGAGCGAAAGGTCGATGATGCCGAAGGGAACATTGAGACGGCGTGAGGCCTCCTGCGCAACGAGCTGCCCCACGCGCGTGATCTTGAACGCTGTGCGCTTGATGGTCTCGCACAGGAACTCGAAGTCCTTGCCGCGAGCCTCGTCGAGTGCGCGGGAGACGACGCCGGGTCCTGAAACGCCCACGTTGATGACAGCGTCACCTTCCGTGACGCCGTGGAAGCCTCCCGCCATGAAGGGGTTGTCGTCGGGCGCGTTGCAGAACACCACGAGCTTGACGCAGCCATAAGAGTCGTTGTCTGCGGTTGCCTCGGCCACATCCTTGACGATGTGTCCCATGAGTGCCACGGCGTTCATATCGATGCCGGTCTTGGTGGACCCCACGTTTACGGAGGAGCACACAATATCGGTTTCCGCGAGGACGCGCGGCAGGGAGCGAATGAGGAGGTTTTCTGCGGGCGTCATGGACTTGCTGACGAGAGCGGAGAAGCCTCCAATGAGGTCCACGCCAACTTCCTTGGCGGCGCGATCCAGGGCGTGGGCCACGGCCACGTAGTCGTCGATGGTGTGGCACGCGTTGCCTGCTACCAGCGAGATGGGGGTGACGGTGATGCGCTTGTTGACGATGGGGATGCCGTAGTCACGCTCGATGGCCTTGCCGGTGGCCACGAGGTCATGGGCCTTCGTGGTGATCTTGGTGTAGATGTTGTCGCACAGCGTCGTCACGTCATCGGTGGCGCAGTCCAGCAGGCTGATGCCCATGGTGATGGTGCGCACGTCGAGCTTTTCCTGCTCGATCATCTGGTTGGTCTCGTGGACCTCCATGATATTCAGCATTGGGTTCCTTCCGGATCAGATACTCGTGCGATCAGATGCGATGCATCTTGGTGAAGATTTCCTCGCGCTGGCAGCGGATGCGCACGCCAATTTCCTCGCCCAGGCCTTCGAGATCGTCCACCACAGTTCCGAAGTCCTTGTCGGCGTCCGAGTAATCGATAATCATCATCATGTTGAAGAATCCGTCGATGATGGTCTGCGAGATGTCGAGAACGTTGACGTTCGACTTCGACAAGTAGGTGCAGACTCGCGCGATGATGCCAACGGTGTCTTGGCCGACGACAGTGATAATTGCCTTGTTCATGCGGGCTCCTTGAGAGTGAAGGTACTGGTCAGTATATCGGCGTGATGTTAAGCGGGTTGGCGGAGTCCGCGCCAAGTCTCGGCAAAGTTCCTGCCAAGACTCAGCAAGATGAGGGCTCAGGCTCACTGGCCGCCGGAGAATCCCAGCTGTCTCCAGGCTTCGTAAATGGCGATGGAGGCGGTATTGGTGAGGTTGAGCGACCGTGCGGAGGGACGCATGGGCAGACGCACCTGCTCGGCCACGTGAGGCCCCTCCATGATGTCCATTGGATCCGGGATGTTGCCCGGTTCCGGCCCGAAGAGCAGGATGTCGCTCGGTCGGTACTCGATATCCGTGTAATTCTTCGTGGCGTGTGCCGTGAAGGCGATAATGCGCGAGTCGGGCATGGTTTCCACCAGGTTGTCGAAGTTGGGGTGCAACACCACATGTGCCATGTCATGGTAATCAAGTCCCGCACGGCGCAGCTTCGTGTCGTGCAGGTTGAAGCCCAGCGGCTCCACCAGATGAAGAATGGTTCCAGTGACCGCGCACAGGCGAATGGCGGAACCCGTGTTGCCGGGGATGCGTGGCGAGTAGAAGCACAGATGAGGAGTGAGGGTTTGGGTGTCCTTCGCGTCTTCGGCCCTCATCATGGCGTCCACCACGCTGATGGGGTTTCCGTGCGCATCCGTCACCAGTTCGTCGGGTCCGTAGCCCGATTTGCGATACCCATATTCGTACATTGTTTGTACGCTGGAGTCCGTTGATTTCTGAGATTTCTGCTCGTCCGACATATGCGACAGATTAGGTGGTGTGAGTGACATGAGCGATGTGAGCGATATGAATGATGCGAGCGTCCAACCGCAGGCGGTCCTTGCGCGGTTGCGCCCGTGGTGGTCGAACAACGCTCGCGATCTGCCATGGCGCCGCCCTGGCACAAGTCCGTGGGGAGTCCTTGTGTCTGAGGTCATGAGCCAGCAGACCCCCATGATCCGCGTGGTGCCCTATTGGAACGCATGGATGAGGGTGTGGCCGAATCCGGCTGCGCTCGCAAAGGCGAGCTCGGCGGAGGTCATCACAGCGTGGGGAAAGTTGGGATACCCGCGCAGGGCATTGAGACTGCAGGAGTGCGCGCGGGTCGTCACCGCGGATTTCGGCGGCGAGCTGCCGGATGATAGCGATGCGTTGTTGAGCCTGCCGGGGGTGGGGGAGTATACGGCGGCTGCCGTTGCGGCCTTTGCGTTCGGCCGGCGCGTTGCCGTTGTCGATACGAACATTCGGCGTGTGATTTCCCGCGTCTTTGACGGAGTGGAAAATTATGGTGGCGCCACCACTGCCGCGGATAGGGCTCGGGCCGCGGCGGCCCTTCCTGCAGTGACGGCGGACTCGGTCCTGTGGAATCAAGCCGTGATGGAGCTGGGTGCCACGGTGTGCACGGCGTCATCGCCTCAGTGCGAAACGTGCCCCCTCAACGACGTGTGCGCGTGGCGGGCGGCGGATTACCCCGGAATGGGGGAGAAGCCGACGCGCAAGCGGCAGAAATGGAGGGGAACGAATCGGCAGGTGCGCGGACGTGTGCTTGATGCGTTACGCCAGAAAGTGACGGCGGGTGCGGACTCCTCGGGAAGAGGTCGCGCGCAGCTTAGCAGCGTGGAGCTTGAGGCGTTGTGGCCCGATCAGGCACAGCTGCGAGAATGCGTGGCAGGGC
The DNA here is from genome assembly GCA_022651005.1 of Bifidobacteriaceae bacterium. Classification (GTDB taxonomy): domain Bacteria; phylum Actinomycetota; class Actinomycetes; order Actinomycetales; family Bifidobacteriaceae; genus JALCQC01. The sequence continues at coordinate 519,752 of JALCQD010000001.1, read as the reverse complement.
TTGATGACGATCACCTCATTGATATTCTCCCCGACGGTGGCGTGGCCTTTCCGAATGAGTAAAATTGCGGCATTCTTCGAATGATTCCGGAATTTTTTCGATCGGTCTCGTACACTCTGAGATATGGCATCACAGAAGCGAGCGGTTACCCCTCAAATGAGGAGGGTCTATCGTCGCCGCAGAATTGTTGCCATTGTGGCGATTATTGCCGCGCTCGCACTTATTGGGACTTTCGTATGGGCGCTGGTCGCGAGCGTGAGTTCGGTGGGGCATGCCGCCTACAACTACGTGCACAGGGACCAGCTCACTTCTTTGAGCAAGGACGCCGTTCCCGATTCGGCGGCTGCTATGGGTCTCTCGGATTGCACATCGGATCAGCTGAAGCTGACATTGACACCAACGACCGATTCGGTGAGTTCTGGTGGAAAGATGAGCTTTAGTGCGCAGCTTCAACACGTTGGTAGCGTCTCCTGCTTGGTGGACGCTTCAGATAGCTCGCGCATTCTGACGATTACTTCCGGGGACCAGACCATGTGGAGCTCGAAGCTGTGCCCCGCGAGTTCGCGGTCATTGCTGATGTCAGACAGCGACAAAGATATACAGACCATCACGTGGGATACAACGTCGAGCGCGAGTGAGTGTGACGCCACTGCCTCCACACCTGCCGCCGCCGGGACGTATAAGGCACAGCTGTCCATGAAGGGAATGTCGGACGTTACGTCAAAGTCGGTCACGTTCCAAGTCACTGCGGCTGGAACGGGCAAATAACAGCGTCAGCAGTGTCAGCAGTGTCAGCGCACAATATCAAGCGTCTGCAGTGCTTGTCGAAGGGTCTTGACGCGCACAATGTCTACGCCTGCAAGCTTCTTTGCGTTGCGCAGTCGTTGTGAGGCTGGAATTACGATGCGGTCAAAGCCCATGCGCGCTGCCTCCGCAATCCGCTGTTCGGCGCGTGGAATTGAGCGAATCTCGCCGGTCAACGACACCTCGCCAAAAGCTGCGGTTGTGCGCGGGATGGCAATGTTTTTCGCCGCGGATCCCAGGGCAATCGCGATGGCGAGATCGCACGAGGGCTCCTTGGCAGTGCCGCCCGCGATCGTGGAGATATAGAGGTCATTGGCAAGCAGCTGCAGATGGGCGTGCTTGTACAGCACCGCAACCAGCATCGCAACGCGGTTGTTGTCGACGCCCACGGTGGCGCGTCGGGGGGCAGGCAGAACGGACGACGTCACCAACGCCTGAATCTCCAACGGAAGGCTGCGATGCCCTTCCATAGTGAAGGTGACACAGGTTCCGTCGGTGGGCACGTCGGAATCAGACACGAAGAGTCCCGTGGGATCGGTGACTTCCTCGAGACCCTCGTCGTTCATGTCGAAGCATCCCACCTCGTCGGTAGGCCCGAAGCGATTCTTGGTGGCGCGCAGCATGCGCAGAGCAGTTTGTGAATCACCCTCGAACTGGCACACCACGTCCACCAGGTGCTCCAGGGTGCGTGGCCCGGCGATGGAACCATCCTTGGTCACGTGTCCCACCAGGAGCACGGGGATATCGCGTGATTTTGCCACGTCGATGATGCCCGCTGCCACTTCACGGACCTGGGCGGAACCGCCGGAGATGCCGTCGATATCCCCTGAGGTGATGGTTTGCGCCGAGTCCACGATGGCGAGTTGAGGTGCTTGAGATTCGATGAGCCCCAGCGCTGTGTCGAGATCAGTGGTGGAGGCCAGTAATAGGTTGTCATGCATGGCCCCGATGCGTTTGGCGCGCATGCGAATCTGGGACTGGGATTCCTCACCCGAGACGTAGAGCACGTTGGAGGGGTTGGCGGCAGCGATGCGCCCGGCCGATTCCAGCAGAAGCGTGGACTTGCCAATGCCGGGCTCACCCGCGATGAGAATGACGGATCCGGGGACCACTCCGCCGCCAAGAACGCGGTCGAATTCGGAGAATCCTGTGGCGATGCGATCTTCGTCGGTGATGCCTCCCTCGTCGGTCACAGGAAGTGCCTTAACAGAAGGATCCACAGCGAGCGAGCGTGTGCCGCTGGCGTTGGAGCCGTTCGTGCCCGCGCGACCTGCGTGAGCGCTCGACCGCGCCCCGCTGCGTGCCCCTCTCGAGACTCCACCGCGCGGCTCATGAAACTCTTCGACGGTTCCCCACTCGCCGCATTCGGGGCAGCGTCCATACCATTTCGGGCCGCTCCAACCGCACTCACTACACAGATATGTTGTTGCTGCTTTCGCCATAGCTTGCAGGCTACGCAGTTGTTCCGACTTGTTCAAGCGAGTCCTGAAGCTGTGGAAGAATCGAGACTATGAGCAAAACCAGAAAAGATGTTTCTGACGACTCTCCCACGTCCACACCTAAGAAATCCGGACATAAGGTTGCCACCGGCGTCATCATTACGCTTGTGGTGCTCGTGGTCTTCGTGTTGTTGACCGCGTTCGTGTGGCCAGGGTGGGCCACGCATTCTTCGAATCCGGCGGCGAGCACAACGGTGGCGTCACAGGCCGAGGCGAAGAAGGCCGAAAAGAACGAGACACCCACCATCAAGGCGAAGGCGCTGCCCAAGTCGGCCACGGAATTGCTCAAGTCCATGCCAGACACCGTGGGAACATACGCGCGCCAAGGCGTGACTGATTCCAAGACGTGGACGTCCGCCTCGCCGCTGGAGGAGCATACCGTGGTGTACTCCACGGGCACGGCTTCGGAAGACGTCACATTGATTGTGGCGCAGTGGGCAAAGTCGGATAACGCAAAGACCCAGTACACCTCGCTCATCGGGCAACTGTCCGGCAAGAAAATTGCCGCCGGTAATGTGAAGGTGTCGGGGCAGAATACAGGTGCCTACGAAGTGCACGAGTCTGCCGGTGATTCCGCGAAGGGTGTTGCCGTGTGGCAGAACGACACGTGCGTGTTCCAGATCAATGGGTCACTCGATGCGGTGAAGGATTTCTACCAGAAGTTCCCGTTGTAAAAACAGCCCGTTGTAAAAATCGATAGTGATACCGATGAGGCAATAGGTGTGGGAGTGCAGAAAATCGTGAAGGAGAAGGACGACATGGCAGCAGCGTCAGAACAGATCTCGGGGAAGAAGTTCGCTTTCGTAGGTGTTGGCGTCATGGGTGGCGCCATTCTGTCGGCGTTCCTGAGTACTCCCGGGGTTGATCGCAGTGCCGTAACGGCGGTAGCGGAGGATGGGGCGCACGTCGCGGGCCTTCAGGAGCGTTTTCCTGGAGTTTCCGTGGTGACGGACGCTCTTGAGGCCGTGACCGTGGCAGATGCACTTGTTCTTGCCGTCAAGCCCAAAGATGTGGAAACGGTGCTTGAGACGGTGAAGCCGGCCTTTGCGGAGCAGCTTGAGAATGGGTATGAAGGCGCCACCCGCATGGTTCTCACCGTGGCGGCAGGCTTGCCAACCTCGTTCTACGAGCGTCGTTTGGGCCCTGTTCCCGTGGTGCGGGCAATGCCGAACACTCCGGCGCAGATTGGCCTGGGAATGACGGCAATTTCGGCTGGTTCGGCTGCCGACGATTCAGACTTGGATCTTGCCGAGGCAATTCTGGGAGCAAGCGGCGAGGTTATTCGTGTTCCAGAGAAGGATCAGGATGCCGTGTCCGCAATCTCGGGATCCGGCCCCGCATACATTTTCGCAGTGATCGATGCGATGGCAGAGGCGGGCGTCATGCTCGGACTCAAGCGCGACGTCGCTGTAAAACTTGCAGCGCAGACGGCTCTGGGGTCAGGCAAGATGGCGATGAATGGCATGGCATCTACTCCCGTAGTGCCGCCCTCGACCTTGCGCGAGCAAGTCACATCGCCCGGAGGGACCACGGCTCGGGCTCTGTTCGAATTGGACAAGGCGGGATTGCGGGCAGGATTCATTGCCGCCGCGCAGGCAGCATGGGACAAGTCGCGAGAACTCGGTGGAGCGAGCGACGAGAAGTAAAGCTGAGAAGTAAAAAGAAGCTGTGAAATAGAAGCGGATGACGATAGCTCTGGCCTCATGTAGACCGCTATGTGATTCTGTCGCAAAAGCGTAGTAGTATTTGGAAAGTTGACTCTTGACTGTAATACGAACGGAGGCTCGGGATGGGATCAGTCATTAAGAAGCGTCGCAAGCGCATGAGCAAGAAGAAGCATCGCAAAATGCTTCGCAAGACTCGTCACCAGCGCAAGTAGTTTGCGTTAGTGGTGCGATGACCGGCCACTCCGGTATCGCACGAAAGGCTGTCAGTTTGATGCACCGACTTTTGTGTCGGAAGTCGACTTGGCAGTACACATTGAATCCTCCACGGCGTGGGGGATTTTTTGTTGGAGGATTACTTCAACGATGCTGACTGGCGCTCAACGAAGGAGTACTGGGTGACAGTGGATCGTGCGGGTCCCGTATACCCTTCAATGCGCTCAATGAGCATGGTGACCGCCGTCTGAGCGTATTCCTCGACGGAGGGGTCGATGGTAGTCAGGGGAGGATTAGAGTATTCACTTTCGGTGATGTTATCGAATCCTGTGACTTGAATGTCTTGCGGAACATTAAGCTCATGCAGTTGAAAGGAATGAATGGCGCCGAGTGCAAGAGCATCGTTGAGACACACGACGACTTCGGGAACGACGCCCTTGTCGAGGAGCTCATTCGCCGCACGGCTTCCTGAGCTCCTCGTCCAGCTGTACCCGGGCAGCATCATATCCCAATTGATGGGTATCCCCGCGTCGTCAAAGGCCTCAACGTAACCGCGAGTGCGGAGTTCCTGTGCTCCTTGTGATGAGTTCAGTGCGAGTTCGTGAAGTTGAACGTCACTCATTCCTTTTTTATGCAGAATATTCCATTCGGGCGGTTCTCCGATGAGAGCCACTTTGCGGTGGCCCATGGCGAGCAGTGTGGTGGTGATGTCTTTGACGGCTTGCACGTTTGGCATGGTGACGGAATCCGCCTTGTTGAAGGAGTGCTGTTCGCCGACCGCCACAACGGGGTATTCCTGGAGGAGCGTTTCGCCCTCGTTTTCCCAAGGCGCTGTGACGTGCAGTATCCACCCGTCTGCCGCGATGCGAGTGGCGTCCGAGATAATGGATTCAATGTCGTCCCCGTAAGTGTCGACGACCACGGCATACCCTTTATCGCGGGCTGCGGCAATGACCTGCCCGGCAAAGTAGGGTGCGAAGGGCTGGGCGAAGGTGTCAATTCCGAGGCCGATCAGCTTATTGGTTCCGGTTCTCAGTGACCTTGCCGATACGTTCGCCAGATAGCCCATTTCTTTCAACACTTTCTGGACGTGTCGGCGGGTCTCCGGCCGCATGTTTCCGGTGTCGTTGACGACGTTCGATACGGTCTTGAAAGAGACGTGTGCCTGCTCGGCAACGTCTTTGATCGTTACGCGTCCATTCATACGGCCTGATGCCAACTTTCCCTGTTCTTTAGAGAGTGGGTGCCTTCTTCAGCGATACCACCGTCCACGACACGGGTGGTAGCTGCAGAGTGACTTCACCGCCGCCATTCATTGCCACCGTGGAGTTGTCCTTCATCGAAACTCGGTCTTGGTGCTCGAGCGTGTTCGTCGCGTTGATGTCGGCGTCGTTCAAAGTGGAAGCGGTGACTGAGTCAAGAGTGTGTGCAAGGGAAACCGGGAGCTTGATGCGGAACTCTGCAGGATTCTTCATCGACCGATTGACGGCGAAAACTGACAGCGAGCCGTCCGGCTGCCGTACGGCTATGGAATTGACTGCAGAAACATCATTGAAACGTTGCGTTGGCATGGTGTCGGACGAGGTCTTTGGCTCTAGGACTGTTCCTCCCTTTGCGGCGGCGGCAGTGAGAGCGAAGGGGAAGAACGTCGTTTGTTTCCATGCGGGGCCACCGTGTTCGGTCATGATGGGTGCAATGACGTTGACCAGCTGAGCGAGGGACGCGGAACGGACGCGGTCGGCGTTCTTCAGAAGCGTCATGAGGAGATCCCCGAACACCACGGCATCCGCCACGGTGTATACGTCTTCGAGCAGGCGCGGTGCCACGGGCCAGTTCCCAATGCCCTCGGGGTTCTTCGACGGCTCTGCCTCTGAATACCAGATATTCCATTCGTCGAAGGAGATGTTGACCTGATGATCGGAGTGGCGCTGCGAGCGGACAGCATCGATGTTGGAAATGACGTCCTTGATGAAGCTGTCCATATCTACCGCAGAGGCGAGGAAGCTTTCCATGTCGCCGTCGTGTGGGTAGTAGTAGGCGTGGCACGATACGAAGTCAATGAGGTCGTAAGCGTGCTCCAGAACGGTTCTCTCCCACGTGCCGAATTCAGGCATGTCGTGCGAGGAAGAACCGCACGCGACGAGTTCGATGCTCGGGTCGATCTGGCGCATTCCCGCTGCGGTGAGAGCAACTTGCTTGGCGTAGTCTTCGGCAGACTTATGTCCCAGCTGCCAATCTCCGTCCATCTCATTCCCAAGGCACCACATCTTGATATTGAAGGGCTCTTCCGCGCCATTCCGACGACGGAGATCCGAGAGCTTCGTGCCCTTGGAAACGTTGGTGTATTCGAGAAGGTCGAGAGCCTCTTGAAGGCTGCGAGTGCCGAGATTCACGGCCTCCATGAGCTCGTTTCCGCCGAGTTCGTGAAGCCAATCCACCATTTCGTGCAAGCCGAATTGGTTGGTTTCTGTGGAGTGCCAGGCCAGATCGAGACGACGGGGTCGGGATTCCTTTGGCCCAACGCCGTCTTCCCACCTGTAACCGGACACAAAGTTGCCTCCCGGATACCGTATGGTGGTGACACCGAGCTCTTTGACGAGTTCCAAGACATCGGTTCGGAATCCGTGAGCATCTGCACTCGGATGGGTCGGCTCATACACTCCGCCGTAAATACTCCTGCCAAGATGTTCTACGAAGGATCCGAATAACCTATCGTCTACGCGCGCAACAGTAAAGTCGGGATCAATCCTCAGCTCACTCTTGATGAACGATGGTCCGTCTCCGTTTGTGAACCCCATTTTTCCTCCGCGTAGTTCTGATAGTCATGCCGGCAATCAGGTTGTGACCAAGAATCTAGTACAACCTTGTACTTGGCTATTTACTTTACTTTTTCAATAGGGCCTTTGCAATTTCAATGCGGGTTTTCTGGGAGTGACGTGTGGATTTCTGCCGTGACCGCACCATCATTATTTCGAGTGTAGTGAAACGGCCTCTCAGGGAGGCAAAGCTCCTCTGAGAGGCCGTTTCACTACACTCTAGATTTCCGATTCAGATTCAGAAAATCATGGGTATTACTTGTTGGGGTTGGTGAGAACCTTTGGCTCGCCCTCGGCGCCCACGATAACCGTGTTCACCATATTGAGGAATAGGCCGTGCTCCACCACGCCAACGGTGTGGATGAGATCGTCCGCCAGCTCCTGCGGGTGCTCGATCTTCTCGAGATGCAGGTCAACGACGAAGTTCTTCTCGTCGGTGCGCACGGGTGTGCCCGAGTCGTCCAGACGAAGAACCGGCTTGTATCCCTTTGCTTCGAAGGTCTTGATGACGTGGCCGGCACCGAAGGGAATGACCTCGACGGGGAGCGGGAACTTGCCGATGGTGTCGACCACCTTGGACTGGTCCACGATCCACACGATCTTCTTGGAGTTCGTAGCCACGATCTTCTCCCACAGCAGTGCAGCGCCGCCGCCCTTGATGCCGTTGAAGTCCTTGTCGACTTCGTCTGCGCCGTCAACGGTGAGATCAATGCTCTCGACATCGTCCACGTCCACAATCTTGATGCCGTAGCCCTCCGCCTGCTCCTTGGTGCGTACGGAAGTGGTGACGCCGGTGAAGCTCAGGCCCTCTTCCTTCACGCGACGGCCGAGCTCGTCCACGAAGTAACGGACGGTGGAGCCTGTTCCAAGACCTGCGACCATGCCGTTCTCAATCAACTGCGCGGCCTTGATGCCCGCGGCCTTCTTCAGCTTGTTCTGTTCTTCTTGATCCATGGGGAGTCTCCTTCGTCTAAACATTTCGATCCCACGCCGGCATCGTGCGCGCTGTACGAGAGAACTCGTGAAGGCAACACCGCGTCGGCAGTCTCTTTGAACGGTCTTATTCTATCGCGAGGGCGTGAACTGAAGGAGTTCGCATAATGCTTTGTGAGAGGTCGTGTGGCGTTGGTGCGATAGCGACTTGCGAAAGCGCGGCGATCTGGATTGATGGTGCTCAGAGATCTTAAAACAGCGTTGCCTGGCGCGGATCGTCTTCCTCGGGAGATGATGCGGGTGGTTCAGGTTCGGCGGTGGGCTCGGGATCGTCGAAGAGCGACAGCTGTTCGAGCGTTCCGTACCCATTGGCAGCGCTGGGTTCTTCGGGAGCTGCATCCGCTGGCGTCGCAGTCGAAGAATCTGCAGGTGTGGCGGAGACGGGGAGCGCCGTGGTCACGGGAGCGGTTGCCGTGGCCGTCGCCACGCCCGCGTTCCCGTCAAGTTGCGCCTGTACGTCGGCGGGGACTTCCAACCCCTTGCGATAGGGAGAATTCAGCAGCGACTGCCATCCCTCCAACGGCAGCTTCCCGGGCTTTGCGCCCGACTGGGCGTCGCCTGCGTAACCGCGCGCCAGATCGTCGACGATCTCATTGAACTCATTGCCGGCGTGGCCCTTGACCCACTTGAACGCCACGGAGCCGGGCCGGTTGTGCATCTCAAAATCTATGGCCTTGATGAGTTCCACGTTTTTCACTGGCTTCTTGGCGGCGTTGCGCCAACCGTTCTTCTTCCAGTTGTGAACCCACGTGGTGGAGCAGTTGATGGCGTATTGCGAGTCCGTTTCGATGAGCAGGTCCTCGGCGTTGTGGTGCGTGCGTAAGGCCTGGAGCACGGCGCACAGCTCACCGATTTGGTTTGTGCCGTTGGTGGCACCGCCCGCGTCGTGGCTGCGGTCGTTGTGATTGGCCCAGCCCCATCCCATCGGCCCGTTTGGGTTGCTCAAAGCGCTTCCGTCTGTTGAAACGATGGTGGTTGTCATGGCTCTCCAATCTGATCCTTTCCAAGTATGCCACCAGAAGTGACTCTGCAGGCCGTGTTGCCCTACTGAGATGGCTGTTCAGAGTCTTGGTGCGCCGTGGTCAAGTGCGTTACTCTTCTGAAAGAGATCCGCGCTTCGCGCCAAGGAAGGCCGGCGACAGCATGAGGATCGTCACGGCGAGTCAGATGGAGGGCGTATGAAAATACTTGCCATCGCTGGGTCTAGCGCGAAGAAGTCTAACAACTTTAAGCTGCTGACCTTCATGAAAAAACACTTCACAGATCACGACATCACGATTGAAAGCGTTCGCGGCATCCCGCTATTCAACGAGAACTTCTCGGGGAATATGCCGGCACCTGTCATCGAGCTGGCAACGGAGGCCGAAAAGGCCGACGCTGTTATCATTGCGTGCCCGGAATATAACCATTCGGTGAGTTCGGCACTGAAAAGCACCATTGAGTGGCTGTCGTACGAACTTCACCCGTTGCGTGGCAAGCCAGTGATGCTCGTGGGCGCTTCGACGTATCCGCAGGGGTCCTCCCGCGCGCAGACGCACCTGCGGGACATTCTCAATTCTCCAGGTATTGACGCCATTGTGTTTCAGGGTGACGAATTCCTCCTTGGCAACGCCGCCACGGCGTTCGATGACGATGGTGCCATAGCGGCCGCTGGGACGGTTACGTTCCTCGAGAAATGCGTGGCGCAGTTTGCCGAATTTGTCCAGCATTTCATTGACGAAGGCTGCTCCGACTGTACTGCGGTTGAAAACGCCGTCGCCGAGAGGCAGGAACGCGAGAAGTCAGTGGAAAAGGATGGCGAAAAGGACGAGGAAAGGGCGGTCACGAAATGAAGCTCACGGCAATCGTCGGCACAAACGCCGATTTTTCGTACAATCGCCTTTTGCTGCAGTTCATGCGCAAGCATTTCTGGCAGCTTGCCGATATCGAGATTCTGGAAGTGTCTCAGTTGCCCGCGTTCACGGAGGATTTTGACGATCTCACTGCCGCTGAGCAAACGGAGGTGTGGCGTTTCAAGACGGCGGTCAACAAATCCGAGGGCGTCATCTTTTCAGCTCCCGAATATGATCACTCCATTCCTGCCGCGCTGAAGAGCGCCATCGAATGGTTGTCGTACAAGGCCACCTGTCTCACTGACACACCGGCGATGGTGGTGGGTGTGGCATACGGGACGCAGGCATCGGCCCGTGCCCAGGAACACCTGCGTCAGATTCTCGCCTCGCCCGATTGCTCCGCCTACGTTCTCCCCGGCCATGAGGTGCTCATCGGCAACGTGGGGAAGACCTTCTCGGACGGGGTACTGAGCGATCCCGCATCCATCAAGAATCTCGAAGACAATTTTGTGGCGTTTGCGGAATACGCGACGTCCATCAACAGCATGCCGAGCCTACAGGAGAATTCAGAAATGCTGAAAAAGCCATTTATCTCAGACGCTTACATCACTTTTCCCACGGGAAAGCTCACGCTGAGCCAGGCCCAGCAGATCTTCAGCACCATTCCCTTCGAAGTGGATCTCATCGACGCCACCGATCACTTCACGTGGTATTCGGACAAGCCGAATCGCGAGCATGTGCGCTACGTGTCCGAGCTGGGGGAGGGCGTGGAAGAATGCCATCCGCCCAAGGCGCTGCCGATAGTGATGAAAATCATCAACAGCTTCCGTGAAGGTAAGTCCGACATGGTGCAGCGCCCGCTAATGATGCACGGTCATCGCACGCTCATCCAGTATTACGCGCTGCGCGACGTAGACGGCCGCTACTTGGGAACCATCGAGTTCACCGGCAGCGTCGAGAACATTCTGCGCCAATTCGAGGCGGGCGCATGGCCCACAACGGAAGAGATGGCGGAAACTGGCGGCGTGACTCCCGACGCAACGAGTGGTGCCTCCACGGGCGGCGCTCCCGAGGGCGCGGGGACGGCTGCCGCGGACAACGTTGACGATCACGGAGAGGCAGCCGCCAACACAGGCGTTGCCGACGGCCCTGCGATTCCTCGCGCGCTCGCCATGAACGTTGATGCCACCAGCAGTGCCAGCGCTCACTGACCCATGCTGCTAGGCGGTTAAATTGAAACCGCGAGGACACGAGGATTAAGTGCGTATTAAAAGACCGCCCGGCGCTGATTTCCCAGCCCGTGCGGTCTTTTAATACGCCTAAGAAAGACGTTGCCTTACCGTGATGTCACAAATGTCACAGCGCCTGCGTCATGGAGGAACTGGTGGCGATGTGCACCACATCCTCAGCGTCGGTGAGCACGGTGTCGAGCGCCTCTTCCGAGGTGAAGGACTCCGCGTACACCTTGTAGATGTTCTCGGTGCCGGAGGGGCGAGCCGCGAACCAGGAGTCCTTTGTGGTCACCTTGATGCCACCGATGGCCGCTCCGTTGCCAGGTGCCTTTGTCATCTTGGCAGTGATGTCCTCACCTGCGAGCTTGGTGGCGAGCACCATCTCGGGTTTGACGGAAGACAGGCGTGCCTTCATCTCCAGCGTGGTGGGGGTGTCGATGCGCTTGTACCAGGACTCGCCAAAGCGCGCCACCTGGTCCTTGTGGAGTTCCGCGGGGTTCTTGCCGGTCTTGGCGGTGATCTCCGCTGCCAGCAAGTCCGGGATGAGTCCGTCCTTGTCGGTGGTCCATACGCGACCATCCTTGCGCAGGAAGCTCATTCCGGAGCTTTCCTCGCCGCCGAATGCCACCTCACCCTTGAACAGCGGATCCACGAACCACTTGAAGCCCACGGGAACCTCTACGAGCTTGGCGTTGATGGAGGCTGCCACGCGGTCGATGAGGCTCGAGGAGACGAGGGTCTTGCCCACGCCTGCGCCCTTCGGCCAGCCGGGGCGGTTGCCGGAGAACAGATACTCCACGCACACGGCGATGTAGTGGTTCGGGTTCATCACGCCCCAGTCGGGGCACACGATGCCGTGGCGGTCGGCGTCGGGATCCGCGCCACCCACGAGGTCATACTTGTCCCATGCGCCGCCGTTGAGGCGGTCCACGAGTCCTTTCATGGCGTAGGGGGAGCTCGGATCCATGCGAATCTTGCCGTCGTGATCAATCGTCATGAAAGGCCAACGAGGGTCGACCGTGGGATTGACGACCTCGAGATTGATCCCGTACGTCTCGGCGATGAGCGGCCAGTAGTTCACGCTCGCGCCGCCCAACGGATCGATGCCGAGGCGGACGCCCGCCTTCTTGATGGCGTCGAAGTCAATGACGTTGACGAGATCGTCCACATAGTGCTTGCGGAAGTCGAAGCGCTCCACGAGATCGGACTTAATGGCCTGCTCGAACGGAATGCGCTTGACGCTGGTCCATGCGGGCAGCAGCTGGTTGGCGCGCTGCGCGATGGCGTTCGTGGTCTCGGCCGGTGCTGGGCCGCCTGTCGGCGGATCGTACTTGAAGCCGCCGTCGGTGGGCGGGTTGTGGGACGGAGTCACCACGATGCCGTCTGCCAGTCCTTCGCCGGTGAAGCGCTGTGTGCCATCTGCCGCGCGATTATGCGTCAGGATCGCTTGTGACACGGTGGGGGTGGGGGTGTAGTCGTCGCGTGAGTCGATGCGAACGGTGACGCCGGCGGCGATGAGCACCTCGATGGCAGTCTTCCATGCTGGGAGGCTGAGCGCGTGGGTGTCGCGGCCGATATAAAGCGGTCCGTTGATGCCCGCCTTGGCGCGCTGCTCCACGATCGCCGCGGTGATGGAGACGATGTGTGCCTCGTTGAAGGAGGTCAGCAGACTGGAGCCGCGGTGTCCGGAGGTGCCAAAGGCCACCATCTGATCGGGCACGTGAGAGTCGGGGATGAGGTCATAGTATTTTCCGATGACGTCATCGACGTCGATGAGATCCGAAGGTTGTGCGGGAAGCCCCGCGTTTTGTGCAGTCATGTTCACTATTGTGTCACGATGTGCGCATTATGTCATCTTTAGACCGGTCAAAATTCGATGAAATCTGCGCTGGGTGGACGAAAGCAGTGGCAAGAATCCGGGGAACGTGTTGGCCGTCATTCGTTGTGCTACGCCTGCGTTTGAAACCCGGAATACCTACGAAATCTAGATTTTAATCGGGGGAATGGTCGCTGTGGCGGAGAGATCCGGCTCGGTTGGAACGCGTACCAGCAGCGCGCGGCGATCCACCGTGAGCTCAATGTGCTTGGTCTCTCCCAAGATATCGCCGTCCACTTCCGCCAGCGTGGGCCTGCTGAGTACCAGTTCTGCGCGTGAACCCTGCATCTGTTCGATGGTGGAGTTGAGTGAGAGGGGATTCTGCCCCGGCTTGCGTGTCACCGTCTGATGCACCACGTCTCCGAAGAGGCTTGCCCAGCCGATGAGGCCGCCGTTGGTGTCCATGAGCTCAAAGTCCAGAAGCCCGTCGCCGTAGTCCGCCTCGGGCATGAGAGAGAAACCGGGGATCTGGCCACAGTTTCCCGCCATGAAAGTGCGGAAGGCCACGTTTCTGATGGTGGAGGTGTTGCCATCCGCCTGCTCGATGGTGATGTCAGCCTTATTTTTCTTTCCGAGCAGGTGCTTGACGCCGCCGAAAAAGTACGCCACCCATCCCAAATTCTTTTTGAGATTGGGATCGGTCTCGTCGATCATCTGAGCGTCGAAGCCCACTCCCGCAATAATAAGGAAACCGTGGCGGTGTTCCGGCTCGTCCGAATCGAGAACTGCGAGCCTTCCCATGTCAACGCGCCGCGAGCCGTGCGATACCGCCACCTGCAGTGCGGCACGCACATCGTTGAGAGGGATATCCATATTACGGGCGAAAAGATTTGCGGTTCCGATGGGAATGATTCCAAAGGCGTGATCAGTTCCGGCGAGTGCGCTCGCTGCAGTACGCACCGTTCCGTCTCCTCCGGCGGCCACTACGACGTCGGCGCCCCGCTTCAGCGCTTCACGTGCGCAGGCGGCGCCGTCCTTGTCGAGCTGCGTCTCGATGATCATGGGATCGTCGATGTCGCGTTCCCTGCAGAAGTCAAGGATTTGCTGCGTGACCTTGGCCGCGTTCGGCTTGGAAGGATTGATGACAAAGGCGTAGGAAACCGAGTCCTCGCGGCGGGCTTCGATTTGTTGGTTCAGAAGATGCCGACGCCTGGCTGAAACGAAGAAGCGGATGAGCAGCAGGACAAGCGCCACCGCAACGATTGCGACGATGACAATTACCCATACTGGAATCTGCATAGTTCCATTAAACTCTCTGCATTGTTGTGATTCTGTGAGAGTTATTAGTAAGAGGAGCTGTGCGTGGCTTCTGACGGACACAGATGCCTTAAATGTCTTGAAGTGTGCCGCCTAGAGATTCTGGGCGTGTCTGCGTGCGCCATTAACCTAGGACGCATGCTTGATATTCAATTCATCCGTGACCATGCCGATGTCGTTCGCGAATCTCAGAGGAAGCGTTCCGAGTCGGTAGAGCTCGTCGACGAAGTGCTGAAATTCGATTCTGACCGCCGCGATGCCCTGCAGGGCTACGAAGCGGCGCGTGCCCAGCAGAAGGAGATCGGAAAGAAGGTCGCTTCCGCTCCTGCCGATCAGAAGCAGTCGCTCATCGCCGAGACGAAGGAACTGTCTCAGAAGGTCGCGGCCCTCAAGGCCGAGGCCGACGCGGCAACCGCCGAGTACACCACTGCCATGTGGAAGCTCAGCAACGTGGTGGAGCCCGAGGCGCCAGAGGGCGGCGAGGATGATTACATCGTCGTCAAGAAGGTTGGCACGCCGCGCGACTTCTCGGCGGAGGGCTTCGAGCCGCAGGATCACTTGGCATTGGGTGAAGGCCTCGGTGGCCTTGACACCGTACGCGGCGCCAAGGTTGGCGGATCTCGCTTCTTCTTCCTCAAGCGCAAGCTCGCACGCCTCGAGATGGCCATGTACAACATGGCACTCGACCAGGCCGAGGAACACGGCTTCATCCCTACGGTGACCCCGACGCTGGTGCGTCCGGAGATCATGGCCGGAACGGGCTTCCTGAATTCGCACGCCGACGAGATTTACCGTCTGCGCGAGCCCGACGACCAGTACTTGGTCGGCACGTCCGAGGTTGCGCTCGGCGGCATGCACGAGAACGAGATTCTCGATCTGTCTGATGGTCCCATTCGTTACGCCGGTTACTCCGCCTGCTACCGTCGCGAGGCCGGAGCCGCAGGTAAGGATACCCACGGCATCCTTCGCGTGCACCAGTTCTACAAGGTGGAGATGTTCGTCTACTGCAAGCCTGAGGAATCCCGCGACCAGCATCAGCAGCTGCTCGCTATGGAGCAGGAGATGCTCGGCAAGGTGGAAGTTCCCTACCGCATCATCGACACTGCAGCCGGCGATCTCGGTTCCTCCGCTGCTCGTAAGTTCGATTGCGAGGCATGGGTTCCAACTCAGAATCGTTACCGTGAGCTCACGTCCACGTCCAACTGCACGGGGTATCAGGCACGCCGCCTCAATATCCGCTACCGCGACGAGGATGGCAAGACCGCATACCTGGCAACTTTGAATGGCACCTTGGCCACCACGCGTTGGCTCGTTGCGATCATGGAGAACCATCAGCAGCAGGACGGCTCCATCGTCATTCCCGCGGCGCTGCGTCCTTACATGGGCGGCGTGGAGGTCATCGAACCGCTTGGCAAGAAGTGATCGGACGGTTCACTTCGTCAGCGTGTTCCTGCCTCAGTTTGCTGATTTGAGGTCAATGCGCTTATGATAAAACGCGTGCTTCGGGACGGACACATGAGCCTCTCGGTGCACAACTGGATGGGTGTCTGAGCGGTCGAAAGAGACGGTCTTGAAAACCGTTGAGGGGCAACTCTCCGCGAGTTCGAATCTCGCCCCATCCGCATGAAATTAGGGCTTCCGGTTTGCGCCGGGAGCCCTTTTGCATTTCTCTCAGGTGCGTTGAAAACCCTGGAAATTACTGCACGTCTTCGTTATCCGTAGGAACGGGAACGGCATTTTCGCTAGGCTCTTCAGCGGCCTTTGTTTTTTGCCGTCGTGGGGCCAACGCGCCGCAAATAAACGCGACGACGCCAGCGGCGAGTCCCGTAAGTCCTGCGGCCAGAGGTGAGAAGAATGACAGCGCAAAACTGACTGCGCCGAGTGCGAGGCCTACAGCTCCCAAGAAAATTCCGATGCGCATGTCGTTCTCCTTCTGTTGGACCCATGAGAGGGTTTGTGCTTCTATCTTGGGTGAGTGGAGGCACAGAAGCAAGTGAGCTGACCCCTCCATGCGCACAGCGGAATGAATGCCGCTGCAAATGTGTTATTTTTTGGGTTATGAGCGGACTGCTAGGATCCTTTATTTTCCGGTTGAGCACAGATAGCTTCGACCTTCCGACCAACGAAATCAGCTGGACGGCACAAGGCAACAACCATATTGACGTGACGTTTGCGTTCCGTCCCGAGGCAAAAGCCACCATCGACGAGACTGAGGAGGGGCTCGATATTCGAGTATGGGCGCCGCAGTTGCCGGGGAAGGAATCCGCCTTCCACCTCGGCACGGATCCGAGCCATGATGAAGTGGTCAACACGGTGGGATGCATTTTCACCGCGGCGTTGAATCTGCATCGTCAGTTCAAAAAAGACTCGTGGCTCGACGAGGTGTGAGCGTCGCTGCCATGCAGGGCGTAATATTCCCGGCACGCGATACGCTGGAATCAGTGATTTTCCAAGAAAGTGAGTTGTCGTGATCGAGCTAAAAACACCAGAAGAAATTAAGCAGATGCGTCCCGCGGGCAAATTCGTCGGGGAGATTCTGACCGGACTCAAGGAAATGACGAAACCGGGAACCAACCTTCTGGAGATCGACGACTACGTGCGCCGCGCCATCGAGGGACGCTCTGGTGCGGAATCCTGCTACGTGGACTATGCGCCTGACTTTGGTACGGGGCCCTTCGCACATTACATCTGCGCTTCGGTCAACGACGCTGTGCTGCATGGCGTGCCGTACGATTATGCGCTGAAAGACGGAGACCTGCTCTCGCTCGACCTTGCAGTGAGCGTTGACGGTTGGGTGGGTGATTCGGCCATCAGTTTCGTTGTGGGCAACGATGCTGATCCCGAGGATCTGCGCCTCATCAAGGCAACGCAGGACGGCTTGGTGGCCGGCATCAAGATGGCACGTGCGGGCAATCGCCTAGGTGACGTATCGGCCGCCATCGGCGAAGTGGCGCATGAGCAGGGCTACTCGGTCAACCTCGAGTTCGGTGGACACGGCGTGGGACACATCATGCACGGTGATCCGCACGTCGCCAACGACGGCCGCGCTCACCGCGGGTACCGTCTGCGTCCGGGTCTCGTCATCGCCATCGAGCCATGGCTGCTCGCCACGACCGACGAGATCTATCAGGATCCCAAGGACGGCTGGACTCTGCGCTCCTCCGACGGTTCGCGCGGTGCTCATACCGAGCACACCATCGCCATCACGGAGGGCGACCCCATCATCCTTACCGAACGCGAGAACGACAATATCGTTGCGGCGCTGAAGGCCTGATTTTTCTTCTCGCCGGGTTGCGCCGCAGCCGGGCGAAGGCCAAGGCTCGGATATTTCATCGTGGAATTCCACGAACGAAATATCCGAGCCTTTCTTATGTTTTGAACAGGTAAAGTCGCACGAAACAAAGCCTCGATAGCGTTACCGCAAGGAGGAATTCATGAGCGACACAAATAATGAATCCACTGCACAGCATCCCACCGCGCAATTAAGCGTTGAGGAGACGGAATATACCCTTCCTCTCAAAAAGGCCACGTGCGGTCCGGACGGCATTCTCATTTCGACGCTGCGCAATGACGGCTGGGTGAGCCTCGACCCCGGATTCCTCACGACTGCTCAGTGCCAGTCGAAAATTACCTTCATCGACGGAAACCGCTCCATTCTGCGCTACCGCGGGTACACCATCGAGCAGCTGTGCAAGAATTCCAACTTCCTCGAGGTCGCGTGGCTGTTGCAACGCGGCGAGCTGCCTACGAAAAGCCAGTGCGAGAATTTCCGCGCGGAAGTCAACCATCACACGCTGGTGGGGGAGGAATTCCGCAGCTTCATGGGCTCCTTCCCGCGGCGCGCGCACCCCATGAGTGTGCTCGCCTCCGCGGTGAACGCGCTCGCCACTTTCTACCCTGATACCACGGACATCAACGACCCCGAGCAACTCGACAAGGCCGCCGTCCTCATCATGGCGAAGGTGCGCACCATCGTGTCGTACATTCATCGCCGTCATCGTGACGAACCGCTGCTCTATCCCAACTACTCGCGCGGCTACGTGGACGATTTCCTGCGCATGAGTTTTGCGATTCCGTACGAGCCCTTTGAATCCGACCCTCTGCTTGTGGATGCGCTCGACAAGCTGTTCATCATCCACGCGGATCACGAGCAGAATTGCTCCACGTCTGTGGTGCGCATTGCGGGCTCGGCGCATGCGAACCTCTATTCCTCCATCGCTGCGGGTATCAACGCCCTGAGCGGGCCGCTTCACGGTGGGGCGAACGAGGCAGTGCTGCGCCAACTTGAAACGATTGTGAACTCCGGCGTCAGCGTGCGCGAGTATGTGGAGGACGCCAAGAGCGCAGGGCGCAAGATTTCGGGGCTGGGTCACCGCGTGTACAAGTCGTACGACCCGCGCGCCGCGATTGCGAAGAGTTATCTTGAGCGCATCATGAATTCCGACATCAAGGTGAAGGCGACTGACCGCGAACTTTTCGACGTGGCGCTTGAGCTGGAAGACATTGCGCTGTCGGATTCTTATTTTGTGGACCGTCACCTTTACCCGAACGTCGACTTCTATACGGGGTTGATTTACAAGGCGATTGGCTTCGATCCCGCCATGTTCACGACCCTGTTTGCGCTGGGGCGCATCCCCGGATGGATTGCGCAATACCGTGAGATGCTCGCCGACCCCGAGTCCAAGATTGGCAGGCCGAGGCAGGTATACACGGGAGAAGCAGAACGAGAATTCGTACCAATTGAAAATCGGTAGAATTCCCTGTTCGGCTTCTCCCGCTAGCGCAATGCGAGCAAGCGAGCGTTGTCCGTTTCCCTACCCAAAGTTCCCCAAGCTGCGGGGCATTCCGACTCACAAGTGAGAGCAAGAAGCCTGCTATTCCGTTGAGGGCCTGAGTCGGAATGCCCCGTGCGACGGCCGAAGGCATTGGTATACGGCCAACAGAGTGTCCAGAATTCGGACAGCCGCTATCAGTGTTGCTTATGACAGGTTCTCAGTGAAGCTTCGAAATGTTTCGCGAACCTCTCGAAACCCTTGGAATGACGGGGCTATAACTTCAATATTGAGCAGTTCATTGCATTTCCTAATGGCGTGCACACTGTTGCGCAAAATACTGCGGTGTTAGCTTGAGGGCTGTTTACAGCCGTCCTCCACTACCACTTCAGAAGAAGAATCCAGCCATGAGCCTCGATGCACCATCAGCCACCACGCAGCAGTTCCTTGACGAATGGTCTGTGTGGCATCAGGAACGTGTGGACGAGTATTCGCAGCCATACAGTTGGCTGTCGCTCACTTCGATGACCTGGCTCAAAGAGGGTGAAGTAACCCGCATCGACTCATTCCCGGGAACGTGGCTTCAGAAGGGTGATACGGTCACCTTCACGCCTGATGCCGAGACGGACGTTGCCAATCGTGGCACGAGAATCACCTCGTCTCTCGCCGTCACGGTGCATGAAAGTGGTGACATCAGCGCGGAAAATATTGATACTGCGGACGGCGTACGTGCCGAACTCATCAAACGCTTGGGGTCGGATCGCATTTTTGCGGTGCGAATCCGAGACCCGAAGTCTCCCAATCGTACGGGATTTGACGACATTCCTCATTTTGACGTTGACTCCTCGTGGGTTGTTCCCGCGCGTTTTATTCCAGATTCTGAAAAGAGGGACGTGGAGGTTTCCGCCGACAAGCGCAGTTTCTCGGTGGAGCACCGTTTCGGCACGTTGTATGTCACTGTTGACGGCAAGGAGATTGCCCTCACGGTACTGCAGGATCACAACGATTCCACGGGCATGAGCACCGTAAATGTAGCGGGCGAAAGGATCTATTTCGACAATCGCCACGGAACTGAGCACACGGGCGTTCTGAGGTTTCGCGATGCAACCTCCGGGAAACAGACCTATGGGGGAGGCCGGCGTCTCACCATCGATGTCAGCAATCCAGAGGCCATTACGCAAGTTGATTTCAACCGCGCGCACAACGCCTCCTGCGCTTTCACCCCGTATTGCACGTGTCCGTTTGCCCCGCTTGAGAATAACCTCCCCTTTGCAGTGGAAGCAGGGGAGTGCACGCCGAGAGTCATCGACTACTCACTCGGTGACTAACTCCGACGATGGCGAGACACAACAGACAAGAAATCCTGGCAGAGAAAGACATGAGGCTATGACGAGTCGAACAGAAGAAACGAACGCAGCAGCTACAACCGTGCGCGACGTCGACAAGGACGTGCGTTCCGGGCCAGACCGATACATCAATGTGGACGGCATTGATAAGGAACTGCCGAATTTCCTTCATGACTATGAGCGTCCTGTCATCATCACCGGCCAGAAATCAGCGGCTGCGTTCGCCGAGCACACTGGAATCGACGTCGAGGACCTCCCCGGAACGGTTCTGCGCTACGACGGCTCGGCAACCGTGCGCAATGCCACGGAACTCGCGGTCAAGGCTCGGGGGGCACGCGCAGACGTGATCGTGGGAATCGGCGCGGGAAAACTTACTGACACCGCAAAAAATACCGCAGAGTTTACAAAAACGGAACTCATTCTCGTTCCTACGCTCGCCGCCACGTGCTCCGGATATTCGGCGCTGTCGGTCAACTACGACGACAATCACCGCTATGCCAACTCGCCCATGCATCCACGCAACAGCGTGCTAGCTCTGGTGGATCCGGGGCTCATTGCCAAGGGGCCCATCGAGTTTCTGCGCGGGGGAGTGGGCGATACGCTTGCCAAGCTGTACGAGTCCGAGCCGGTTTTTGCTCGTATGAGCCATCTCGCGCCTACGGACCGCCTTGGCCTGCAGTCAGCGAAACTCATCGACACGATACTTCGCGAGGAGTCAGTCGGAGCTCTCGCTGATGCCGAAACTCACGCGGCGACACCGAGGCTCACCGCGGTCATTGATACTATCATCGCGCTGGGCGGTACGGTCGGTGGCTTTGCGGGTGTCAAGGCACGTGCCACGGGAGCCCATTCCATCAACGACGCTCTCACCTACGTTCCGGGTACGAAATCAATTATTCATGGCCTCAAGGTTGCATACGGAATTCTTGTGCAGCTTCAGGTGGAAGGCAAATCTGACACCATCGCCGGCCTGCGCGATTTCTACAAGGCTGCGGGCCTGCCGCTGTCGCTGCGAGACATGGGTGTGGAACCGAACGAGGAGAACCTCTCTACCATCGCGACGTACGCCGTGGGTCTCAAACATCGCTTTAAGCAGGCGGTTCCCAGTGTCACTGCCGAGAGGGTGCGCGCGGCACTCAACGACATCGAAGGAATCACCGCCTGACGCGTCGGCGGCGGATAACCCATACACTCACGACCTCTGGAGACAACGTGGCAGCAGTTCAAAAGAAGAAGCACATCAAGAACCTCGGCTCAATCATTGGCCTCACTATCGCTGTTGTTGCGGTAATCGCAGCGCTTGTTGCGGGTCACATCGCCTACGACAAGCCAACGACGAACGCAAAGACAACGATCGTCAAAATCGGCATTGTGTCCGAGAATGACAACCTCGTGTGGGATGAGGTCAACAAGATCCTTGCCCAGCGTGGAGACAACATCAAGGTGGTCACCACGCAGTTCCAGGGAGGTTCTGGTCTGGCGAATCAGGCGACGGTGAGTGGCGACCTCGATCTCAACGCCTTCCAAAGCCACAACTTCCTCGCTGCGCAGGTTGCCGAGAAGCATTACGCCCTCACTGCCATCGGTGACCTCTACATCTCCCGCTTCGACATCTATTCCAAGCAGTACAAGTCCGTGAAGGATCTTCCCGACGGCGCGAAAATCGCCATTCCGAACAACCCAGCCAATGGAGGGCGCGCCTTGCTCATTCTGCAAGAAGCGGGTCTCATTGGGACGACGACGCAAAAGGGTGAGAATTACCCCACCACGAAGGAAATCACATCAAATCCCCATCACTATGACATTGAGGAAGTGGATGCCAACGAGATCCCCAACCTCCTCGACGACTATGCC
Organism: Bifidobacteriaceae bacterium; assembly: GCA_022651005.1. Lineage (GTDB taxonomy): Bacteria > Actinomycetota > Actinomycetes > Actinomycetales > Bifidobacteriaceae > JALCQC01. The sequence continues at coordinate 497,591 of JALCQD010000001.1, read as the reverse complement.
GTCGGCGTCACTAATGGCTACTCCGCCATGGATCACGGCCTCGATCCCAAGAAGGATGCCGTCTTCGATCCGAAGCTCGATATCAACGGCAAGGACCATCAATGGGTCAATACCCTCGTGGCGCGGACAGAGGATAAAAATAACCCCGTTTATAAGAAGATCTTGAGCGCCTACCGCACCAAGAAAGTGGCACAAGTTTTCTCCAAAAACTTCAGCACGGCCTACGAAGTGGCCTTCGACTACTGAGCAGAGGAACAGGAGGAATGATGAACGCTACAGTGACTATCCGTGACGCCCGGCCCGCCGACGCCGACCAGATTGCCGACTACTACCGCTATTACGCGGAGGAGACGGCCATCAACTTCGAGAGCGCGGCACCCGAAGGTGACGAATTCCGCAGGAGAATAGCCGCGGTACAGCGAGAGTACCCGTTCCTCGTGGCGGTCGACGGTGCGAAGGCTGGTGCAGATAATGGCCGAGTCGTCGGATACATCTTCGGCGAGGCGCTTTCAGGCCGGCCAGCTTTCCTGGTATCGGCGCTTAGCTCGATTTATCTTGACCGAGAAGTTCGCGGCCACGGCATCGGACGCGCACTCTACGCAGCGCTGGAGGAGAGATTGGTCCAGCAGAACGTGGCCAAGCTCTTCGCCTACATCACGTGTGCGCAGGACGATGCGCTCGCTGATTTGCGCGCTGACTTTACAGGTTTCACGCCCGGCGCCTTTCGCCGTGCGGGCGCTGGAAGAGAAGGCGTGGCCGATTTCGGCGCGACCGAGGACAGCGGATCTGACCCTCATCTGCCGCGCACCTCCCCGCGTTTTCATTCCGCCATTGGTTTCAGCGTGGTGGGACGCCAGTACGGTTGCGGCTACAAGTTCAGCACCTGGTATGACAAGGTCTACATGGAGAAGTCACTCATCGACCAACCAGCCACGATCGGCGATTTTATACCGTATCCGCAGACCCCAGCAGGAGCTGCGCTCGCCTTGTGAGCACCGCACGATTCAGCACAGATACACATACTTCACCAACAATTACGACACAGGAGACACCAATGGTCCGCGACATCGTCATCAATCATCTCAAGCAAGGCATGAAGCGAGAAGCGGCTTCCGCCACCTATCAGCAGATTACGGCGCAGCCTGCGCACGACTTTGAGGAGGAATTCCATCGCTGGCACGACGACCGCGAAAGCGTTCTGTCCGCTCCCCACGGATGGTTGTCGCTGGCCAGCATCGACTGGCTCGCTGACGGAGAAAAGCATGAGATTCCCGATTTCCCGGGATACTTTCTCCAAGAGGGCACAAAAGTGACGTATGTTCCCGACGGTGTGCACGAAGTGACGAACAAAGAAATCGCTCTCACGGAACCCTTTACGCTTGATATCCCGGAAACCGGCGACTACAACGTGGAAGACTTTGATTTCGGTGATGTGAGGGCCCAACTGATTAAGCGCATCGGCGACTCGCGGCAATATGCGGTGCGGGTGCGCAATCCTCACTCCGAGAACCGCACCACATTCACGGGGATTCCCACATTCGAGCCGGATCAGAAATGGGTGTTTCCTGCCCGCTATGTTCCCTCCAATCAGTGGGAGACCTCCGAAGTGGGCGCCTCGGTTGGAACCCTTTCACACGACGAGACCACCATTGGATGGCTCTACTTCACCATTGCCTCGGCGCAGTATCGCCTGGCGGTATTCCAAGGTCACAACGACGACTCCGGGCTCCTTGGCACAAACGATGCCGGAGAGACCGTGTACCTTGACAACCGCACCGACACGGAGGGCATGGGCTTTGTTCTCTTCCGCGACGCCACCTCAGGCAAGGAAACTTACGGTGGTGTGCGAGCTCTGACATTTGACACCACACACCCGGAACGCGTCACGTACATCGATTTCAATAGATCCTGGAACCTTCCGTGTGCCTACTCCGATTACTGCACCTGCCCCTTCGCTCCTGCCAGCAACCAGCTGCCCTTCGCCATTCGCGCGGGTGAGAAGAAGGTTCACGACTGATGACAGCACCAGAGAGCACGGCAAGTGTGGGCACGAGTTCCCCCGCAACAATCATTGAATTTGACAACGTTTCGAAGGTCTACGACGTCGATGGCGAGGGGCGCAAGGCCTTGGATGGCGTCACTCTCGCCATCCACGAAGGCGACATCTATGGCATCATCGGTCTCTCGGGCGCCGGGAAATCGACACTTGTGCGCACCATCAACGGCATCGAAAGCGTGAGTGGCGGCAGCGTGCGAGTGGAAGGCAAGGAGATCGGGGAGTTACGTCCCAAGGAGCTGCGCGGCCTGCGTACCCGCATCGGCATGATCTTCCAGAACTTCAACCTCATGCCGTCTCGCACGGTGGCCGGCAATGTGGAATTCCCATTGCGAAATTCCGGTCTCTCCAAGCAGGAGCGTGCGCAGCGCGTTGCGGAGCTGCTTGATCTGGTGGAACTTTCGGAACACTCTGATAAGTTTCCAGCTGAGCTCAGTGGAGGGCAGAAGCAGCGCGTCGCCATCGCACGTGCACTCGCCAATAATCCGGATATCCTTTTGTCCGACGAGGCGACGAGCGCACTCGATCCACTCACCACTGAGGCGATTCTCGCACTGCTGAAGAATCTTCAGGCAAAGCTGGGAATCACCATTGTCGTCATCGCTCACCAGATGCAAGTCATCAAGGAGATCTGCAACCGCGTCGCCGTGCTGGAGCATGGCACTGTTGTGGAAGAGAACGACGTGTACTCGGTATTCGCCAATCCACAGGCGGACCTCACTAAACAGTTCATTGCCAATACCTCTGCGCTTGGGCAAGGGGAAAACACGGCAACTGAGCTCGCAAGCGACGAGACGCTCATCAAGATGCAGTACGTGGATCAGAACGTATCGGAATCCCTCATCTCCACGGCGTCGCGCCAGTTCGATGTGGACATAGACATCCGCTTCGCCGAGGTCTCCCAAATCGGTTCTCGGCCGCTGGGAGGCATCATTGCCGTCATCAAGGGATCTGCAGAGACGCGGGAGAAGGTCATAGGCTACTTCCGGTCCAGATCCGTCAACGTCGAAGTATTGGAGGCCTCGCGCGCATGAACTTCCTCAGCACTCTCTTCCCGGACGTGTCCGTTCGCATGGATGAGTTCTATGACTGCACCGTGGAAACGCTGATAATGGTGGGCATCGTGGGTCTCGTGTCCTTTGTGCTCAGCCTTGTGTTCGCTGTGATCCTCACCACCACGAAACCCGGCGGCCTCAGTGAGAACACGGCGGTGTATCAGTTCTTCGACAAGCTCATCAACTTGTTCCGTTCGATTCCGTTCATCATCCTGGCCACCACCATGATTCCCTTCACCCGCATTGTGATGGGAACGGCCATCGGTCTCAAAGGCGCCATTTTTCCGCTCATCGTGGGCATCACGCCATTTTTCTCGCGTCAGATGGAGTCTGCGCTTCTCGGTGTTGATCCAGGGCTCGTGGAGGCCGCAGTCTCCATGGGATTGAGCAAGCCGCAGATTGTGTGGCGTGTCTATCTGCGTGAATCCATCGCCCAGATAGCAAAAGTTACGTCCATCACTATCGTGAATCTGCTCTCCATGACCGCCGTGATTGGTGTTGTGGGAGGCGGTGGACTCGGAGACTTCGCCATTCGCTACGGCTTCCAGCGCTACATGATAGACGCGTCAATCGCCGTGGTGCTGGTGTATCTCGTGTTCATCTATATTGCGGAGACTGCGGGCAAGCTCGTCATTGCGCGGACGTCTCACTGAGAGGCTTCCTCCACTCCTCGAGTCTGCGCACCGCTTCGTGGAGCGTTTCCATATCGGCAGCGTAGCTGAAGCGAACGTGACGGCTTGGGGAGGGAGAAGCGTCAGGTCCGGTGATTTCCTCAAAAGCGTCACCGGGCACGCAGGCCACCTTGGCCTCGCGTGCCATCGCGCGGGCATATTCCATGGCCGTTCCTACGAAATCGTCCGGAATGCGAACGTAAAGATAAAACGCTCCGGCAGGGTTCGTGGTCTCATACCCGAGATTCCGCATGGCGGCACCGAAGTAATCCCGGCGCCGGCGATATTCGGCGGCCATTGCGTCGATGTCGGCATCGCAGCTTTCGTAGGCCACGGTGGCCGCGTCCATGCTGAAGGTGGCGGGGGAGACCACATGCACCTGATGCACTTTTGCCGCTGCCGCCACCATGTCGTGCGGACCGGTGAAGTAGCCGATGCGCCATCCCGTCATGGCGAAGGACTTCGACGTGGAGTCCACGATAATGGTGCGATCTGGCAGATATTCCGCGATGGAGTGGAAGGGCGCATCGAAGCACAGATCGGCGTAGACGTCGTCGCTCACCACGAGCACGTTGTAGTCGCGGATGACTTCCGCCAAGGCCTGTAGCTGTTCGGCAGTGAGTGCCGTTCCCGTGGGATTGTTGGGGGAGTTGAGCACGAGCACGGCCGGTGCGCCATCGAGCTTTTCGAGAGCGGCTCGCAATGTTGCGGGCGCGAGGACGTAGTTGGTGTCAGAGGTATCAAGCGCCACGGGGGTTGAGCCATTGAGCAGCGCGAGCGAGCGATAGATGTAGAACGCGGGGCTCGGGTAGAGCATGAAGCCACCCGCCCCGAGGAAGGCCGTGAGGACGGCGGACAACGCCTCGCCGGCGCCCTCGCTCACCACAATGTCGTCGGCGGGGTAGGAGAGGCCTCTGCGGCGCAGGAGAAAGGCGCTGATGGCAGCGCGCAGAGCGGGTGTTCCAGCCGAGGGCCCGTAATGAGTGTGGCCGGCCTTGAGACTTGCGGTGGCGGCATCACGGATGCTCTGAGGGGTGTCGAAATCAGGCTCGCCCAGGGTGAGTTTGAGGATTCCGGGGATGGAAGAGATCTCCTGATTGAACGCTCGGATGAGGGACGGCTTGAGTTCAGCAGTCTCCGGAGTGATGTGTGCGGAGAGATCAAAGGTGGTGGACATGGTCCTGGTTTCTTGAGATACAGAGGTGTGGGAAACGTCAGTTTTTGTGCAGTGTGGCGTTGAGTTCGATGCCGTGCTTCCGGGTGCGTGCCTCAATGGTGCCGGTGACGGAGTTTCGGATGAACATGATGTTGTCCTTGCCGCTGAGCTCTGCGCCCTTGACCACGTCGAGTGGAATGCCTGCAGCCACTTTTTCCTTGTTGTACAGGGTCACTTTGGTGCCGGCCGTCACGTAGAGCCCTGCCTCCACCACGCAGTTGTTGCCCAGTGAGATGCCGATGCCGGCATTTGCACCCAGCAGAGAATGCTCGCCAATCGAGTTGCGCAGCTTGCCGCCACCCGACAGCGTTCCCATGATGGAGGCGCCGCCGCCGATGTCCGAGTTGTTACCAACGACCACGCCCTGCGAAACGCGGCCCTCAATCATGGAGGTACCGAGCGTTCCCGCATTGAAATTGACGAAGCCCTCGTGCATCACGGTGGTTCCCTCGGCAAGGTGAGCACCCAAGCGAATGCGGTCGGCGTTGCCGATGCGTACTCCCGTGGGCAAGACGTAGTCGACCATGCGGGGGAACTTGTCGACGGAGAGCACGGTGACGTCGGTTACCGGAGCCGAAGGTGCGCCGGCTGCGGGACCCGTGGCAGCTGTGCGTGCGGCTCCCATCACAGCGAGTTTGCGCTCGGCGAAATTATCGACGGCGAAGGGGCCGTAATTGGTCCACACCACGTTGGTGAGTGCCGCGAAAATGCCCTCCAGGTTGAGAGTATTGGGGGCGGCCAGACGCATGCTCAGCAAGTGCAGCTTGAGATAGGCGTCGGCGGTGCTGGTGATGTCCGCATCCAGATCGGATTCCACGAATTGCGCAACCCTCCGCACTCCGCGAGCATCGGCCGTCTCATGAAGCAGCGCGTCAAAGCCATGCGCGGGCCTGAGCGCTGGTTCGGGTGCGTCTCCCAGGTGCAGACTCGGATACCACACATCGAGAGTGGCGCCCTCTTCGTCAATGCTTGAAAGTCCCCAACCCCATGCTTTTCGTGACTGAGTCATCACACAACCCCGTTCCCTCCGCTGTTCGCGGTACGATGCTTCCTATGCGTCCTTATGATAACGAAAGCGATCGAAAGAAAGCCCGGCGTCGTACCATTGCGAGAATCATCGCTATTGTTGCCGCGCTGTCGATGGGTGTCGGCTTCATCGTCCCGGCACTGTCCGGCGTTACTTTTTGACGTCCTTACAAGCTCTTTTATCATCTCAAAAAATGTGCAGGGCTTGGGCGAAAGCCCTGTGAATCAACGTATTTCCAATTAGATTCCGTAGGGTGGGCATTGTGTCAGACATCGATTTTTCCCAAGAACTTTCCGCAATCAAGGAGACGTTCGCCACTATTTCGGGTGCCGTGGAACCCGAGAAGCTGCGTGCGAAAATAGCCGACCTTGAAAAGGAGGCGAGTGCTCCGGGCCTGTGGGACGACCAGGAGAACGCACAAAAGGTCACCTCCAGGCTCTCGAGCGCGCAGGCGCAGTTGCGTCGTGTGGACGAGATGGGCCAGCGCATCGACGACGTCGAAATGTTGCACGAGCTGGGTGCTGAGGAAGATGACGCGGACACCCTGAGCGAGGCGGACACGGAGATCGGGAAGATCTCCAAGGACTTGGCCGATCTCGAGATCAACACTTTGCTCGATGGAGAATACGACGAGCGTCAGGCCGTTGTTACCATTCGCTCCGGTGCTGGTGGCGTCGATGCCGCCGATTGGGCGCAGATGCTGCTGCGCATGTACTTGCGCTGGGCCGAGCGACACGGCTACAAGACCAAGGTGCTCGACACTTCCTACGCGGAAGAGGCCGGCATTAAGTCCGCCACCTTCCAGGTCAATGAACCTTACGCATACGGAAAACTGAGCGTCGAGGGCGGAACGCACCGTCTCGTGCGCATCTCTCCCTTCGATAATCAGGGTCGGCGCCAGACGAGCTTCGCCGCCGTCGAGGTTATCCCCCTCGTGGAGGCCACCGATCACATCGACATTCCCGACTCGGATATCCGCGTGGATACGTACATGAGTTCAGGCCCGGGAGGTCAGGGTGTCAACACCACGTATTCCGCGGTGCGCATGACCCACCTTCCCACCGGACTCGTGGTCACAATGCAGGACGAGCGTTCCCAGATCCAGAACAGGGCCGCCGCGCTCGCAGTGCTTCAGTCGCGTCTTCTTGTGATGCGTCACGAGGAAGAGGCCAAGCGTAAGAAGGAGCTCGCCGGAGATATCAAGGCCAGCTGGGGAGACCAGATGCGCTCCTATGTGCTGCACCCGTATCAGATGGTGAAGGATCTGCGCACCGGTTATGAGACTTCGCAAACACAGAATGTGTTCGATGGGGACATCGATGGATTCATCGACGCGGGTATTCGGTGGCGCCATCAGCAGCAAAAGCTCGAAGCAGAAGAGAAGAACGAGTAACGAGAAGCGACAGTAAGCAGCTGCACGCACCGCGGAAGAGAGACAGTCATGGCGATGATTTCGTTGAAGTCGGTGACCAAGATTTATCAGCAAGGGGCACGTCCCGCCTTGGATTCTGTGAACTTGGACATTGAGCGGGGAGACTTCGTGTTCCTCGTGGGGTCTTCCGGCTCCGGAAAGACAACCCTGCTGAGTCTCCTGTTGCGGGAGGAGGAGGCCAGTGACGGCGAGGTTCACGTTGCCGGCAACGATCTTCGTCGCCTGCCCTCACGCTTGGTTCCCCGATACCGCCGAACCATCGGCTTCGTGTTCCAGGACTACAAGTTGCTTCCCAACAAGACCGTGTGGCAGAACGTCGCCTTTGGTCTGGAGGTCATCGGCGCCAAACATTCCACGGTGAAGTCCGTGGTGCCGCAGGTGCTCGATACCGTAGGGCTCACGGGCAAGGAAAATCGTTATCCGCACGAGCTCTCCGGAGGCGAGGCGCAGCGCGTTGCCATCGCCCGCGCCTATGCGAATCACCCGCAGATTCTGCTCGCCGACGAGCCCACAGGAAATCTCGATCCCACCACCTCGGTGGGCATCATGGAGGTTCTCGACGCCATCAATCGCACGGGAACCACCATTCTCATGGCAACTCATAACGAAGAGATCGTCAACTCCATGCGCAAGCGAGTTGTGGAGCTGCATGAGGGCAAGGTCGTGCGCGACGAAAAGTCGGGCTCCTACGACTCCGCGCGCTACTATCCCGACGCTGAGGTCGAGATGCAGGCTCGCGGCGGCTCGATGAAGGACAATGAAAAATCGAGGAGCGTTCGTGAAACGTTCGCCGCCGCCAATCGTTCCGGTGAGTCCCCGCGGACGTCTCCCGCTGTGCAATCTCAGGATGAGGGTCTGCGCCGTCTCGCCAAAACCGTACACAATGGCCGCACGGGCCGCTATGGGGAGACCTTCTCTCCCGTGGAAGACACCCTGACGTGGGGCAAGGGCATCGCGGCATCTGACATTGCGGCCACCGCGCCGCACGCCGCTGCATCACACGCGGCACCGCGCACAGAGGGACAGCCCGCCACCGGTACCGACGCTGCTGCGCCGCAGAAAGCCACGAAGGGGAAACGGCCGTCTTCCCTTCCCGCTCCGCCGCCCGCACCGAAGCCGTCAACAAAGGCACCTGAGGGCCACGATCAGAAGGGAGAGTCACGATGAGACTTCGCTTCGTTCTCTCGGAGACTTGGACTAGCCTCAGGCGCAACCTCTCCATGATTCTTTCCGTCACCTTGGTGACCTTCATCTCCTTTGTGTTCATCGGCGCTTCCGCGCTCATGCAGGCACAGATCCAGCGTGCTCAAACGGAGTGGTACGACAAGGTGGAAGTGGTGGTGTGGCTCTGCCCGGACGGCACGTCCCAGGCCGCGTCGTGCGCGGAGGGCAAGTCGCCCACTCAGAGTGAGATTGCCTCCATCGAAAACACGATTCATTCCCAGCTGTCGGATTCCGTGTCGAACATCACGTATGTGTCCAAAGCCGAGTTCTACAAGAACACTTTCCTCAAGCAGTATCCGGGTGGCGTCTATCAAGGCCGTACCCTCACTGCCGATGACATGCAAGACACTCTGCGTCTGAAGCTCAAGAACCCCACCAAGTATCAGGCTGTGGCCGAGGTGCTTTCGGGCCGCAAGGGCGTCGAGGAGGTGGTGGATCAGCGCCAGATCTTCGAGCCCGTGTTTACCGTGCTCAATCGGGCTACGGCCGTCACCGTGGTGCTCGCCGCGGTCATGGTGCTCGTGGCCATCTTGCTGACGGGCACCACCATTCGCATGTCGGCGGCATCGCGCAAGAACGAGACGGAGATCATGCGTCTTGTGGGCGCGTCGAACTGGACCATCCGCTTGCCCTTCATTCTCGAGGGTGTCATAGCCGCCATCATCGGCTCGGCGCTGGCGGTGGGAACGCTCTTCGTGGTGGTCAATACTTTCGTGACTGGTTGGCTCGCGCACTCCATCACGTGGATTTCCTTCGTCGACTCCGGAACCGTGTGGTTGCTGTCGCCTCTCTTAGTGGGTGGAGCTGTGCTGCTGTCGGTGCTTGCCTCCGTGATTTCGCTACGGCGCTATCTCAAGGCCTAAGGGCGCGTCCAGCCAAAGTCCATAAAACTTTCGCTTGAGGGGAGCGCGGGATTCCCCTAGCATGGAAAATCCCTGGTGGTATCCGGCGATGATCCAGAGAGATGAAACGAGGTCATGTATGTCAGAGCAGATTCTCACAACTCCCGAGGCTCATTTTGAGTATCGTCCGCGGTTTGCGGCCTTCCGGAAGGCGTGGAATTTCCATGCGTTCCGCGACGTTCGCGACGTGATGAACGCTGCCTCTAGCTCCGAAGGGCATGCGAGCAGGCGTCTCACAGTGCTGCAGCGGGGCGCACTTGTTGCGGCTGCCATACTGTCCGTCGGTGCGTTGTCGGTGAGCATGGTGGCTCAGCCGGCGCAGGCGGTGACGTATTCGCAGTTGTTGGCGGCGCGCTCGAAGGCGGCGGCGTCAAGGGCGCGCGTGGCAAATCTGAAGTCGCAGCTGTCTGGAGTGAGCGCGTCACTGCAGAAGCAGATTCTCGAGTTGGACGATCTGACGAACAATCAGATTCCTGCGGCTCAGGAAGCGGTGACGAGCGCGAACGCGGCTTCGGCGGATGCGCAGGATGCGGCGGATTCCGCAGCGGAACGTCTGAGCGCGGCGCAAAAAGACAAGACGGATTTGCAGGCCCAGATCAAGGCGACGGGCAAGGATTACGACGACGCCCACGCTGCAGTTGCTGAGGTGGCGCGCACCAGCATGCACGGCTCCTCGGCGTCAGACACCATGTCGATGGTGGTTGGGTCAAAGGATGCGTCGGACTTCGTCAACACCATGCAGTCCAGTTCGGCAGTGTCACGCTCCGAGGCCGAGGACGCGAACAGCTCGGCTCAGGATTTGAGCACGTCGAAGAATCGTGAGCAGAGACTTGCGGCCATCGAGACGCAGATTGCGCAACTGAAGTCGGCGGCCGATGCGGAATCGGCTGCGGCTCAGCAGGCGGCGAGTGATGCCCAGGCAAAGAATGACAAGCTGGAGTCCCTCCGCGACGAGGGCACGAAGCAGCGCACGGCGTTGACGGCTCAGGAGTCACAGTTGAAGACATCGGCGGCCAAGGAAGCGGCCGCCAGCCTTGTGGTTGAGTCTCAGGTTGATTCCTATAACAAGCAGTACGCGGCTCAGCAGGCAGCTGCTGCGAGGAAGGCAGCGGCTCTCGCTGCGCAGCAACAGGGAAGATTGCGTGCGGCGTCAAAGTCCTCGTCCAGTTCCCGGTCGTCAAGTTCTACCACGACGCGTCGTTCGACATCGTCTTCGTCCAGTTCTCGGTCGTCGGGATCCACTACGACGCGGCGTTCGACGTCCTCGGGTTCATCGGGCCGCGTGGGGCATGCGACGGGCGACGTCGGTAACGCCTATCCGTTCTCGCAGTGCACGTGGTGGGCTTACATCCGACGCCATCAGTTGGGGCTTCCGGTGGGGTCGTACTTCGGCAATGGTGGCCAGTGGTGGAGTTCGGCCATGCGGCTGGGCTACACCGTGAACCACACGCCGAGTGTCGGTGCCATCGTGTCGTATCTGCCCGGTCAGAACGGCTCGAATCCCGTGTACGGACACGTGGCCATCGTGGAGCGCGTCAACGCAAACGGCACCATCCTCACCTCCAATTGCGGCGCCAGCATGCACGGCACCGTGTACTACCAGACGGTGAGCAACGTGCACGCCTACTGGTACATCCACAACTGAGCAGCGAGCGGACCTTCTCGGTACGCTCAGAGCCTTTCGTTTCTCGCCAGCTGAATGTGAGCGGCCGTTCCGTGGGGTAGGCGCATAATGAGACCAGACACAGAGAGGCCTGTAGCTGGGAACGCTCGGGCGGAATGGATTGTGATATGGCCAAGGAAACGGGTACGAGCGTCATCGCGAATAATCGCCGCGCGCGCCACGATTACGAAATTGAGGATCAACTCGAGGCAGGGCTCGTGTTGTCTGGCACGGAAGTGAAGTCCCTGCGCGAGGGACGCGCCTCGCTGGTGGAGGCCTTCGTCTCCATCGATAAATATGGCGAGATGTGGCTCGAGAACGCCAATATTCCCGAATATCTCAATGGAACGTGGACCAACCACGCTCCCAAACGCAAGCGCAAGCTCCTGCTGCACAAGCAGCAGATTGGCAAACTCTCTCGCCAAACCGAGGCAAAGGGCTACACCATTGTGCCGTTGAGCTTGTATTTCAAGGACGGCCGCGTCAAGGTGTCCATCGCATTGGCTCGAGGCAAGCGAGAATATGACAAGCGTCAGTCCCTGCGCGAGGCGCAAGACAAGCGCGATGCCCAGCGTGCCATGCGCCTCAAGAATCTGCGGGGCTAACGCAGAGCGGACTGAACGACCATTCCGGCTGGATTCTCTCCACTATCTGGGCGCTGTAATGCTTTCGTGACGCAACGCTCTTACTCTCGGGAACGTATTCATTGAGAGCCATTGATTTTTGCGGTAAAGGAGAACACATATGACGGCGCTTCGCACAAAAGCACTAGCAGCGGTTGTGGCGCTCGCGGCGGCGGTTTCGCTCGCGGCCTGCGGCACGACGGATGAGGCGAGCTCGTCGTCTTCATCGTCGGACTCAAGCTCCTCGAGCTCAGGGTCCACGTCTGATCTGCAGAAGTTCGACGTCTCGGGAATCAAGAAGAACGAGAAAATCGCCGCCATGCTGCCGGATTCCATCACCAAAGATGGCATCCTCCTCAACGGTGCCGACACCACGTACGCTCCCGACGCCTTCATCGATGCCGACGGCAAGACCCCTGTGGGCTACGACATCGACCTCACCAAGGCGCTTGCCGCGGTCTTTGGCCTGAAGCCCAAGGTCGTCACCTCAACGCTCGACACCATTATTCCGTCCGTCGGTTCCAAGTACGATCTCGGCATTTCCGCGCTCACCGTGAGCAAGGAGCGCGAAGAGGCCGTTGACTTCGTCACGTACTTCCAGGCTGGCATGACGTACGCGGTGCAGAAGGGCAACCCCAAGAAGGTGGACCTCTCCAATCTGTGCGGCGTCAAGGTTGCCGTTCAGACGGGTTCCACGGAGGAAGTAGACATCAACGCCAAGGCCAAGGAATGCGAGAAGGCCGGCAAGGCAAAGATGGAAGTGCTCTCCTACGATCAGCAGACCGACGTCACCACCGCCGTCGTCTCAGGCAAGGCCGCCGTGTTCTATGCGGACACCCCTGTGACCAACTACGCCATCAAGCAGACCGGTGACGAACTGCAGACGCTGGGCAAGGACGTCGATGTGACGCCGCAGGCCATCGCAGTGAAGAAGGGTGACACTCAGACCGCACAGGCCGTGAAGCTGGCGCTCGAGGAGCTCATCAAGGATGGCACGTACGACCGCATCATGCAGAAGTGGGGCATTGAGTCTGGCGCCATCGACAAGCCGGTCATCAACCCGAGCGTGGAGTAAGTCTGTATTGCAGTACACATGTGGGCGGGTCACGTTCTGAGACGTGACCCGCCTTCGCATATGAAATTCTGTCTGAGTATTTCCCGCTCCTACAGTCCGTGCGGTAGAATGACCGGCGCACGGCAGTCTTAAAATTCAACGGCCAAAGAATGGGTGGGAGCAATGGCATTGGGCAAGAAGAAACAGCCTCAAGTCGACATTCCGAATCGGATCGACGCGCTGCCAGTACGCCGTGTTGCCCCCCGTGGTGGCGGGCATCATTGTGGCGTTGCTTGCTCTCATGCTGGTGCAGGGCCTGGTGACCAATCCGCGTTTTGAATGGAACGTGGTGTGGAAGTACCTATTTAATGAGAACGTGCTCAACGGCATCGGCTGGACCCTCATTCTTACTGTCGCCTCCATGATCATCGCGACGATTCTCGCCGTGGTGCTGGCGGTGATGCGGAGCTCCACGAACGTGGTCCTTCGTGGGGTGAGCTGGTTCTGGATCTGGTTCTTCCGTGGCACTCCTGTGTATACGCAGCTGGTGTTCTGGGGTCTCTTCTCTGTGCTCATTCCTCGCCTGAGCCTTGGCATTCCGTTCACGAGTGTGGAATTCTGGTCCGTTGATTCCCAGACCGTGATGACCGCAACTGTTGCCGCCATTCTCGGTCTGGCGCTCAACGAATCCGCGTATCTGGCGGAGATCGTGCGTGCGGGACTTGAGGCAGTGGATCCCGGGCAAGGTGAGGCCGCGCAGGCGTTGGGTATGCGTCGCGGGCTGATCATGCGGCGTATTGTGTTGCCGCAGGCCATGCGCATCATCGTGCCGCCTGTGGGCAATGAGACCATTGGCATGCTCAAGACCACTTCGCTGGTGCTTGCCGTGCCGTTCACCTTGGACCTTCAGTTCGCCACGAACGCCATTGCCAACCGTATTTACAAGCCGATTCCGCTGCTGCTGGTGGCGTGCATCTGGTACCTGGTTATTACCACGATTCTCATGATCGTGCAGTCGCGTTTGGAGAAGTACTTCGGAAAGGGCTTCGAACAGCGCGCCATTGCGGCCGTTGAGGTTGATCCGCACTTCCCTGGCAAGACGTCGGGAGATCTGAAGAACGAAGTCGACAAAGTTAATCAGACGAATTGGGTGGGGCTGAACGCATGAGCACACAAAATACTTCACATAACACGGTTCCCGCGGTTGAGGTCAAGGATGTGCACAAGGCCTTCGGAGCCTTGCACGTGCTCAAGGGCATCAATCTCAAGGTGATGCCGGGTACGGTCACGGCCATCTTAGGGCCCTCCGGCTCCGGCAAGTCCACGCTGCTGCGTCTCATCAACCAGCTGGAGACGCTGTCGGGCGGGGAAATCGACGTGCAGGGCGAGATGGTGGGATACCGTCACGTGCAGCGCGGCGGTCAGGATCGCTTGCAGGAGCTGACGGAGAAGGAGATCGCCGCCCAGCGGGCCAAGCTGGGCATGGTGTTCCAGCGCTTCAATCTCTTTCCTCACATGACGGCTCTGCAGAACGTGATGGAGGCTCCCGTTCACGTGGCAGGCATCTCCAAGGCGGAGGCGAAGGCGCGGGCGGAGAAGGAACTTGCGCGCGTGGGCCTGTCGGACCGTGCCGAGCACTATCCAGCCGAGCTGTCGGGCGGCCAGCAGCAGCGCGTGGCGATTGCTCGTGCGTTGGCGATGGATCCCGACATTATGTTGTTCGACGAACCGACGTCGGCCCTGGACCCCGAATTGGTGGGGGAGGTGCTGGGCGTCATGCGTGATTTGGCGGCGGCCGGCATGACCATGATCGTGGTGACGCACGAGATGGGCTTCGCGCGCGAGGTGGCGGATCAGGTGGTGTTCATGGACGGCGGCGTTGTGGTCGAGTCCGGTACCCCGGAGATCATCGCTCATCCCACTGAGCAGCGTTTCAAGGACTTCCTCGCACACGTGCTGTGAGTGGGTTGGGTGTGGAGAATCCGAAGAGCGTCATTCCTGCTTGCGGCTGAGACCGAATAAGTCACATACACTGGTGAGCTATGTGCGGAATCATCGGATATTCAGGTCAGATCAGCGTTTCCACCAAGCCTCTCGAAGTGTGCCTTCAAGGACTGCGTCGTCTCGAATATCGAGGCTATGATTCGGCGGGCGTCGCGCTCGTCAATCCGGGCATGAGCCAAGTGGCATGGAAAAAGAAGTCCGGGCGCCTCTCCAACCTCGAAAAAGAGCTGAAGCGTGCGCCGCTTCCCCCGGCGCAGGTGGGCATCGGTCACACGCGTTGGGCCACCAACGGCGAGCCCTCCGACATCAATGCGCACCCCCACGTGAGCCAGGATGGCAAGGTCGCCATCATCCACAATGGCATTATCGAGAATGCCGCCGCGCTCAAGTTCGATCTGCAGTCCGAGGGCTACACCTTCGTCTCCGCCACGGATACCGAAGTGGCCGCCAAACTGCTCGGCAAAATCACCAACGAAATCATCGCTGAAACCGGCACCCCCAATCTCTTCGAGGCCGTGCGCCGCATGGCACGCATGCTCACCGGCGCATTCACAATCCTCGCCGTGGACGTGCGTCAGCCCGACATCGTGGTGGGCGCCCGTCACGATTCTCCCCTTGTGGTGGGGCTCGGCAAGGACGAAAGCTTCCTCGGCTCTGACGTCGCGGCATTCGTGGCGTACACGAAGGAAGCCATTGAGCTCGGTCAGGACGAGGCGGTGGAAATTTGCGGAGGCCGCGTCACCATCACCAATTTCGACGGCACTGTGGTGACCGATCCCAAGCATTTCACCGTTGACTGGGACGCTTCGGCAGCAGAAAAGGGCGGATGGCCCAGCTTCATGGACAAGGAGATTCACGAGGATCCCGAGGCCGTGGCGCAGACGCTGCTGGGGCGTTTCGATCGCGACGGTTCGCTCAATCTCGACGAAGTGCACATCGAGGAGGACGTGTTCCGCAGCATCGACAAGATCATCGTCATCGCCTGCGGAACGGCGTCCTACGCTGGCTTCGTGGCGAAGTATGCCATCGAGCACTGGGTGCGCATCCCCGTGGAGGTGGAACTCGCGCACGAATTCCGCTATCGCGACCCTATTCTCACCTCGCGCACACTCGTCGTCGCCATCTCGCAATCCGGCGAGACCATGGACACGCTCATGGCGCTGCGGCACGCTCGCGAGCAGGGATCCCGAGTGCTGGCCATCTGCAATACGCAGGGTGCCACCATTCCTCGCGAGTCCGACGCCGTGCTCTACACGCACGCAGGCCCGGAAATCGCCGTGGCCTCCACCAAGGCCTTCGTGGCCCAGATAACTGCCGCCTACCTCCTCGGCCTCTATCTGGCCCAGGTCAAGGGAACCATGTACCGCGACGAGATCCAGGGGATTCTGCGGGATCTGCGCGCCATGCCCGAGAAGATCCAGTGGGTGCTCGACAATCAGGCGGACAGCATCCATAAGGCCGCCGAAAAGCTCATCAACGCTCATTCCTTCCTCTTCCTGGGCCGGCACGTGGGCTATCCCGTGGCACTCGAGGGAGCGCTCAAGCTCAAGGAAATCGCATACACCTTCACAGAAGGCTTCGCCGCAGGCGAGCTCAAGCATGGTCCCATCGCGCTGGTGGAAGAAGGCGAGCCAGTAGTCGTCATCGTTCCCAGCTCGCGAGGCCGCAACATTCTGCATGACAAGATCATCTCCAACATTCAGGAGGTCAAGGCTCGTGGCGCGTTCACCGTGGCCGTTGCCGAGGAGGACGACCCCGATGTGGAGCAATACGCCGACGTGGTGTTCTGGCGACCCAAGTGCCCCACGCTGATGAGTCCGCTGGTCGATGTGGTGCCGCTGCAGCTGTTTGCTATGGATACCGCAGAGCTCAAGAAGCTGGACGTGGACAAGCCGCGCAACCTCGCCAAGTCCGTGACGGTGGAGTAGAGGCGAGATTCGTCTGCCACGCACAACCGCGTACAGTGGAGTCAGCAGCGGTGTCGGGGATGGAGGCTTGCGATGCAAGAGTTCGGATTGCGTGCGGCGAGTACGCTGTTAAGCCCGGCTGGAGCACAGGATTCTAAATACACGCGTGGAGTGGTGGGATTGATCACCGGTTCGAATCAATACCCGGGCGCTGCGGTGCTGGGCGTCGGTGGCGCCGCCCGCACGGGCGCGGGATACGTGCGGTATGTTGGTCCACGCCGATGCGAGGATTTGGTGCTGGCGTGCCGTCCCGAAACGGTTATGGGAGCCGGTTCGGCGAACGCATGGGTTATCGGTTCCGGCATGGCGGATATTTCGGAATCGGATCCGCGCTACGACGCCATTGAGGCTCTGCTGAGCGGTGACCCCGAAAAATCGGGTTTTCTCTCCCGGGGAGGTTCTGACGATCCCGCGTATCGCATCGTTGACGCAGGGGCTCTTCTCGAGTTCGCGCGCATCGCTCAGAAGGATTCCTCGGACCGCAGCCGTTTTGTGGTGACTCCGCACAGCGGTGAGCTTGCCAAAGTTCTCGCGCAGAGCGGGTATTCAAAGATTTCGCACTCGGACGTTGATGCCAGCGACGACTCGCGCCTCATGTGGGCGCAGCGCGCGCGGGACATTCTTGGGTGCACGGTGGTGCTCAAGGGCGCACGCACGGTGATTGTGCCTGCGGGGAGCACCCAGGAACCGCTTGTTGTTGCAGCGCCCACTCATTGGCTCGCAACGGCGGGGACGGGCGACGTTCTCGCGGGCATCATGGGGACCGTGGTGGCGCAGCTGTCGTCTCAGATTGATGGTGGCGCTGTGTCGCTCGCTGAGGCGGCGGCGCTCTCGGTGGTGCTGCACGGATATGCGGCAGGCCTCGCATCGGCGACGACCGGAAGCGACGAGGATCCGCAAGATGCCATGTCGGTGATGCTCACGTCGCACGTTCCTGGCCAGCCGATTGTGGCGGGAGACATTGTACGGACGCTCCCAGTGGTCATTGGGGCGTTGTTGGCCATGAGGAAGGCGTCATCCGCGGCGGCGTCGATTGGGTTCCGTTCGGCGAGCGAGGCTGCGGGGGCTCAGACAGCGCAATGACGCAGCGTAACACTCACCACAGGTACGTCACCGACGAACCGGACATACCGTTTCGCGCGGAAATTCTTTTCGAGAATGCGCGCGTCATCGTCATCGACAAGCCGCATTTTTTGGCCACGACCCCACGGGGCATGTGGTACCGCAGCTCTGCGCTCATGCGACTGCGAGAGGAGTTTCATAACGACGAGATCATTCCGGCGCATCGCCTCGACCGGGCAACGGCCGGAGTGATTCTTTTCGTCAAGCACGTCAACGATCGCGGTGCCTATCAGATGAAGTTCCAGAATCGCGAGGTCTCAAAGACGTATGAGTGCCTGGCACCGATTCCGGATGAAAACGTTCCCGGTCAGGAGGCGCTCGCGTTCCCGCTCGTCAAGAAATCGCGCATCGTCAAGGAGCGCAGCGTTTTCCAAGCGTATGAGGCTGAGGGGATTCCCAACGCGGAGACCCGTATTGAGATCTCGGAGAACCAGGCTGCGGCAGCCGATTTTCCGGGGTATCAGGTGTATCGTTTGCATCCCAAAACGGGGAAAACGCATCAGCTTCGCGTTCATATGAACAGCCTTGGGCTCCCCATCAAGGGTGACGACCTGTATCCGCAAGTGGTGGATCGGGCGTACGACGACTTCAGCTCGCCTCTGCATCTTGTGGCGCGGACCCTTGAGATGGACGATCCCATTACCGGGGCTCACTGGAAGTTCGAATCGCAGATACCCGCGTAACGTTCGCAGGGATGTTGGTTTACGTTCGCCGTTTTGATAATGATTATCATTATGTGTACTATGGAATTCGAGGGCAACACGGCTCGTCGGAGAGCGGTACCTCACTGAAAAACATGCATGGCATGGTAGATGAGGAATTATGAGGAATACCAGTGGATTCCACAAGATTGCAGCGCGCGTAGCGGCTGTAGTGGGCGCAGTGGCAATGATGGCGGTGACTGTCGGGTGCGGAACGTCGTCGGCACGTAGCGCTGCAGATGGCACGGTGAACGTTGTCGTCAGCATCAACCAATGGAAATCCGTGGCGAGTGATATCGGTGGTTCCAAGGCAACCGTCACGTCGATTCTCGCAAACCAAAACGTTGAGGCGCACGATTTTGAACCGCAGCCCTCGGATATCGTCAAGATCTCCAAGGCACAGATAGTTCTCGTGAACGGCGCGGGGTACGATTCGTGGGCCACCAAGGCCACGCAGAACGCCCCGGACGCAGTGGTCGTCAATGCAGCGACAACGGCGGGTATTGCCTCCGGCGCCAACCCGCATGTGTGGTTCTCCGCCGCGGCGCGCAAGGCAGCGGCCAAGGCATATCTCACGCAGCTGCAGAAGGCGGCGCCCGACGATTCTTCCTACTTTGCCGGCAGATACGAGGCGTGGTTGAAGAAGGAGAACGCACTCGAGAAGACCATCGCAGAGGCAAAGTCGAAGACTCAGGGAATCTCCTATGCCGCAACGGAATCGGTGGCGCATTATCTCGCGGAGGATCTGGGCTTGAAGGATGCCACCCCCTCCGGATATGTGCAGGCCACAGAAAACGATTCTGAGCCGGCGCCGGGGGACATCCGCACGTTCCAGAAGAAGCTGGAGAGCGGCTCCATCAAGATGCTCATCGTCAACGATCAAGAGATGAATTCAACATCGAGCCTCATTGTCTCCACCGCGAAGAAGTCAAAGGTGCCCATTGTGCATCTCACGGAATCGATGCCGTCGAAGGAGAAGGATCTGACGACATGGGTCACAAGCCTTGTCAAAAGTGTTGACGCGGCTGTGAAGTAAGTGCCGAAGCGCTGACTTCTATTGCACGCCGCACCTATTCTGAGTGTCCGGCCTTTGCAGAACACTCGGGACACAGTCCGAAGATTTCCACGGTGTGCTCGACGTCGGTGAAGCCCTGACGGTTCGCGTGCGTGCGCACCCACTGCTCAAAGCCCGGAATCTCAATCTCCACAGCCTTGCCGCATTCGCGGCACACGATGTGATGATGATGCTTTTGCACATCGCAGTCTCGGTACAGTGCCTCTCCGTCTATGTGCAATACATCCACCGCGCCATCGGCCGCCATGGTCTGAAGATTGCGATACACGGTGGCGATGCCTACGTGGGAACCCTGCTCAGTGAGCAGTTCATGAACGCGTTGGGCGGTGACGAATTCGTCGAGATTCTTCAGCAGAGCCGAGATGATGGTGCGCTGCCGGGTGGTGCGACGAGGTGTGGCGCGCCGCGCTGGCGTCGCAGTGGGCGTCTTCGGCGATGTCCGTGTCACGCTGCGCCTCCCGGTTGCATAGTTGCTCGAATGATGAAATCCACTCTCACTCTAGACGTTTTTCGCGTGTTCGCCGATGACGCCAAGACCCTTGTAGAGCAGGTCGGGGTCATAGGCGTCCACGAGATCGAGCGCAGGGGTGAAGACGCCACCCAAACCGCCGGTTGTGATGATGCGTGGACGGCCTTCTCCCAGAGCTTCCAGCTCTTCGATGAAGTGCCGCAGTGTGAAGTCGATCCCGCCGAGGAAGCCGTAGTAAAGCCCGGCCTGCATGGCGGAGAGGGTTGTGGTTCCCAGCACGGTGCCCGGGTCTGTGAGCTCTATCTGAGGAAGCTTAGCCGTGCGATCGGTGAGGGCGTGGGTTCCGGCGTCGAAGCCGACGCCGATGGCGAGGCGAGAGAACACGCCGGATTCGTCGACGTAAATGTACTTGGTGGCGGTGCCGCAATCCACCACGAGCGTGGGACCGTCATAGAACGCATGTGCTCCTACGCAGTCGACGAGGATGTCGGCGCCCACGCTCATGGGTTCCGCAACGTCAAGGCGCACTCCGTAATCCTCCGCGTGACGCGGACTCACAACATGAGCCACGGTTCCGGTCACCTGTGCGATGGCATCGGTGACACGGCTCGTGAGCGCTGGGACCACAGAGGAGACGATCGCCTGATCGAAACCGTCTGCCGCGATTCCCGCTTGAGAGATGAAGGTGGTGAGCATGACGGCGAACTCGTCACTGGTGCGCTGATTCGTTGTCATGAGACGGAAGGCACGTGTCACGGTGGAGCCGTTCATGAATGCGATGCCGATAGTGGTGTTTCCGATGTCGATGGCCAGCAACATTGCCTTCTCCTTCATGCGCTCGTGAGAGAGCGCGTATACGAACATACCGATACTATCGGCACGTCGCTATTTCACAGAAGGTTTTCTGTACAGAGAGCGTTGAGCATTCGCCGGTAGCGCATTTCGCACAACAAACGATGGATATTCTTGTATCCATCGACAGTGACGTGCGGATGAGTCTCGTCTATTATCGAGACGTCACCACCGTGTACGCGCCGCACGCGTCACAGAGCGTCTAGAGAAGAAAGCCGACAGATGTCACGTACCAACGACGAGTCCGTCACCTCACAAGCACCAGCCAACCGCGCAGGATCTTCCACGTCGCCGATGGAATCGAATAATGCGGCCGCATCCGGAAGCACCGATGCCTCTCTGAGTGCGAAGCGACGCCCGTCCACCGGAGGGAAGGGCAATGGTGGTGGCAGGAAAACAGCATGGATCATCATCGCCATCGTTGCGGTAATCGCCGTCGTTATCGGCGTCGTATGGGCAGTGCGTTCGCATTCGGCGTCCGATACCAGCGCGGCTGGCGGCTCCGAGCAGCAGTCACTCACCATCGGCCTGAAATTGGCGCCCACGAATATGGACATCCGCAACCAATCAGGTTCTGCGCTCGATCAGGTACTCATCGACAACGTGTACGAGCCGCTCGTGGGCCGCGACACCAACAACAAGGTCACAGCGGGCTTGGCAAAGAGCTGGGAGGTGTCCAAGGACGCAAAGACCTACACCTTCCACCTCAACGAGAACATGGCCTTCTCCAACGGTGACGCCCTCACCTCTGCCGATGTGGTGTGGTCGCTCAATCAACTTCTTTCCAAGAAATACGCCAGCTACGACCAGCTGCGCAATATCAGCAAGATCACCGCAACCGACGCGAGCACTGTCACCATCACGCTCACCGCGCCCTACTCGGATCTGCTATGGGCGCTGTCGGGACGTCCGGGTCTGATCTTCGACCAACACGCCAGCTACGATGCCAAAACCGAGGCCATCGGCTCCGGCCCTTATCTGCTGAAGTCCTTCAAGGAGAACACGTCGGTGGTCCTGGCCAAGAACCCAACATACTGGGGCAGCAAAAAGGCCACCATCCCAACCGTCACGCTGCACTACTACGCCGACGACAACGCCGCTCTCAACGCCTTCAAGGCCGGCAGCGTGCAGGTGCTCGCTCCTGTCATGAACGCGAAAATGGCCACCAGTCTCGAAAAGGACAGTCGCTTTGTTGTGGGACAGGGTGACGACACCGACAAGTACGTTCTCGGCATGAACAACAAGAAGACGCCGCTGAACAACATCAAAATCCGCCAAGCTATTCGGTATGCCATCAATCACAAGGAGATCATCGCCTCCCGCGGTGGCGTGGACGCAACTCTCGGCGGCCCTATTCCCTCACTCGATCCCGGCTACGAGGATCTCACGAGCCTCTACCCCTACAACGTGTCCAAGGCAACGGCACTCATGAAGGATGCCGGCTACACAAAGGAAAAGCCCCTGAAGCTCACTCTTGAATATGCCAACACCTATGGCACCGAATTCGGAGAACAGCTCAAGTCGCAGCTGGCGAAGATCAACATAGACCTCACCGTGAAGGTGGTCGAGTTCTCCTCGTGGCTTCAGGACGTCTACACCAACCACGATTACGACCTCTCCCTGGTAGATCACAACGAGAGCCACGACTTCTATCAGTGGGCCGATCCCACGTATTACTACGGATACGACTCCAAGGAGGTCCAGAGCCTCTACGCGAAGTCGCTGGCCGCCACGGACGCCGATCAGCAGGCCGACTATCTCAAGCAGGCCGCGCGCAAGGTATCGCAAGACGCCGCCGCCGACTGGCTGCTCAACTACCGCGTCACCACTGCCTACGACAAGGGTGTGAGCGGATTCCCCATGAACCTCAATCAGTCACGCCTGCCATTGGCGGCGGTGAGCTATAAGAAGTAAGCTCGAGCCGGTAAAACAACGACGCGATTGACGGAAGTGACTCATGCTCAAGTTTGTGGTGCGCAGGCTCGTGCTCTTTGTCGTCGCCCTCGCGCTGCTGTCTGTCGTTGTGTTTGCGTGTCTTCGTATTCTCCCCGGTAACGTGGCGGCCGTGATGGCCGGTACGAATTCCACGCCCGAGCGAGTGGCGGCGCTGTCTGCCCAAATGGGGCTCGACCGCAGTTACCCTGCTCAGTACGCGGCGTGGATGTCAGATATGGCGCACGGCAATCTCGGCATTTCGATGCTCACGGGACGTTCCACCATGGCAGAGACGTGGGGCCGCGCGCAAGTGACGCTGCCGTTGATTATTTTTGGATTGATTCTGTCCCTGATCATTGGGGTGCCGCTTGGCGTTGTGGGCGCCACCAGACGCACTGGCGGACTGCATTCCGTGCTGCGCTACGTGTCGCTGGCCGCAGGTGCCGTACCGGCGCTGTGGGGCGGACTTCTGCTCATCATGGTCTTCGGCCAAGGAGTGGGACTCGTGGGGATCTTCCCGGCACAGGGCTTCCCCGACAACGGGTGGGGTTCGCCTGGGCAGGCGTTCTCCTCGTTGATACTTCCGGCGCTGTCGGTGGGAATCATCAGTGGTGCGCAGATGATGAGATACACGCAGTCCGCACTCGACGGTGTGGCGGAATCCGGGTACGTCACCATGGCGATGGCGGCGGGTTCCACGAGGGCGCGCGCGATTCGCACCACGGGCCTACGCATTGTGCTGCCAGAGCTGATTTCCGTAACGGGGCTGTCCTTTGCGCAGATGGTGACCGGCGTTCTTGTGATCGAGAATCTCTTCTCGTTGCCCGGCCTCGCCTCCATGCTGGTGAGCGACGTGGGTAACCGTGACCTCATCAAGGTGCAGTCGGAGCTGATGTTGTTAGCAGCCTTCTTCCTTGCCGTGGGGCTTGTGACAGACATTGCGCATCGTATAGCGGATCCCCGGCTGCGCGCGGGAGCGAGCCTGGAAGGGGGTGTGCAATGACATCTGTGACTCCTTGGCGCGCTCATTGTGCCTCCGCCGGTGCCTCTGCGATTGCCTCTGTGCGCGCGACCTTTGGGTTCATATGGCGCCGGGGCGAGGGCAAGTTTTCGCTTCTCGTTCTCGCTGCGTGGATCTTTGTGTGCCTTCTCGCTGTTTTCTGGACGCCTCAGCCCTTGAGTCAATCCGATGGCTACAACACGTGGGCTTCCCCCACACCCGCGCACCCTATGGGAACGGACGGCACGGGACGCGACATGCTCAGCTGGCTCATGGCCGGCTCGGGAACGGAATTGCAGATTGTGGTGGCCACCTGTCTTCTTGCCGCCCTCATCGGAGTGCTTTTCGTATCGTTTTCATTGGCGCGCTCAGGGCTCGTGTCCGAGATCGCCGTCGTCATCACCGATACGCTGCTGTCCATTCCCATTGTGCTGATCGCTCTCATTCTCGCGGTGCCGCTCGGTGCGTCACTGCTCGTGGTGATTGTCTCCTGTGGCTTGTCGTACGGGCTCAATCTGGCGCGCATCGCCAAGCCGGCGGCAAGTCTCGCAGCGAATGCCCGGTACTCGGAGGCGTCACGGGCGGCGGGCAGCTCGCGGTGGCATATTTTCCGAGCGCACGTGCTGCCGAACCTCATCCCGGTGTTCTCTGTGCAGCTGTCGATTTGCGCGGGAACTGCCATCCTCGCCGAGGCGGGGCTGACGTATCTAGGCATTGGAGTCCCGGCAGGCACGGCTTCGTGGGGAGCGTCCCTGTCGAGCTCTGCGTCCTTCATCAGCATTTTTCCTCTCACCGTTGTGTGGCCGGGTGCGTTGATAACGCTCGTGGTGGTGGCCTTGAACGTCTTTGGCGATTGCCTGCGGGCGGCCGTCGACCCCGTGGTGAATTCCGGGTTGCGAGCGCGAGGCAGCGCCAGGCCTCACGCCGCGGGCAAGGTGACTGCGGGCAGGAAGCCTGCAGGCGAGGCTGCCACGGATGCAGCTGCTTCGGACGAGGCTGTCATGGAAGAGGAGGTGCGCTTATGAGTCTTGAGATTTCGAATGTCAGCGTCGCGGCCTCAGGTGCGCCGATTCTTACGTCCGTGTCCCTTACCGTGGGAGATCACGAGCGTGTGGGGTTGATCGGCGCCTCCGGATCCGGCAAGTCGATGCTGGCCACGAGTGTCATGGGGCTCATGCCGTCGAACGTGACTGTGCGCGGTTCAGCCCTCCTCGATGGGCAAGAGCTCGTGGGACTAAGCCCGCATCAGTTTGCCGATATTCGCGGCCGGTCCGTTGGTTTTGTGTTCCAGGATCCGTTGGCGTCCCTGAATCCCGTGGTGCCAGTGGGGACGCAGATCGCTGCACCGTTGAAGCGACATTATTCACTGGGCAGTGCAGAGCGTCGCAGCAGGGTGGAGGCCATGCTTGAAAAGGTGGGGCTTGAACCGCGTCTAGCCACGGCGTATCCGCACGAGCTGAGTGGCGGCCAGGCGCAGCGCGCGGCCATCGCCTGTGCGCTCATCACCTCTCCGCGCCTCATCATTGCTGATGAGCCCACCACGGCGCTGGACGCTATGACGCAGGTGCAGATAACGCATCTGCTGAGTTCTCTCGTCGATGACGCGGGCGCGTCGTTGCTGTTCATCACGCATGACTTTTCCGTGCTGGCGCGCGTGGCGCAGCGCTGTTATGTACTGGGAGCCGCTCCGGAATCCGCGCGCGCAGGATCGTCCACCGCAGGATCGTCCAACGTGGGATCATCCAACGTGGGATCGTCCAACGTGGGATCATCCATCGTGGAATCGGGGGAGACGCATGAACTCCTCGCACACCCACGTTCTGCGGCGGGCGCGCGACTTGTGGAGGCCGCACGCCGTCTCAGCTTCTCCGCGCAAAATGCAGATCAGATGCCGGTGCCTCCGCGCTCTCATGAGGGAGGTCAACTGTGACGAATGAAGCCTCTCCCTCCCAGCCAGTGCTGGCGATGCGGGACGTCTCCAAGGTGTACCGCCGTCGTTCTCAGCGGCTTCTCGGGCGTTCAAGTGTTACAACCGCGCTCGCCGAGGCGTCAGTGGAGGTTTTCCCCGATGAGACGCTTGCGGTCATTGGGGATTCCGGGTCGGGCA
Source organism: Bifidobacteriaceae bacterium (assembly GCA_022651005.1). Classification (GTDB taxonomy): domain Bacteria; phylum Actinomycetota; class Actinomycetes; order Actinomycetales; family Bifidobacteriaceae; genus JALCQC01. The sequence continues at coordinate 471,436 of JALCQD010000001.1, read as the reverse complement.
AGACCACGTTGACACGCATTTTGCTCGGGCTGACGCCGCCGACGCGCGGCGAGGTGATGTTTCGGGGGAGCCCCCTGTCGGAGCGCGCAGTGCGAACGAGTCTGCGCGCCTCATCGGGAGTCATCTTCCAGAATCCAGCGACGTCCTTCGACCCCCGCTGGACCATTGAGCGCTCCATCCGAGAGCCCTTGGACCTGCAGCATCCTGACTGGGAGCCCGCTCGCAAATTCGACGCTGTCTGCGCGGGTCTGCGCGCAGTGGATCTCAATCCGGACGTGTATCTGGATCGTTTCCCCGCCGATCTCTCTGGCGGGCAGATGCAGCGTGCGGCCTTCGCCCGCGCAGTGGTGAACCGTCCTGCCGTGCTGCTGGCGGACGAGCCCATGAGCGCCATTGATATGCCGACGCGTCTCATGGTGATCGATATGTTGAAGACACTGCACTCCGGAGCAAATTCCGAGGGACACGAGATGGCGACGATCATTGTGTCGCACGATCTCGGGGTGGTGCAGCACATTGCGGATCGCGTCCTCGTGGTGCACGAGGGACGCGTGGTGGAATCAGGCAGCACCGCGCAGATTCTTGCGCACCCGGGATGCGACTACACCAAGCATCTCATTGCCGCCGCGTCGTTGTAGCGGGTTTTGGCCCATGTACAACACGCCGACACTTTGTGGTGCTACACTCACTCACATGCACGCATTCCCATGTTGTTGTCGCTGATCACGCCGCACACACGCGACGTGAATTATGCTCTGCACATGGTTGCGTCGAGAGAATGTTTTATTTCATCTTCAGTCATGAGACCTTGGTAACTCTTACCATCTCGTCGTAATTTTCAGTATTCTGTGCATCTTAATTCCGTTGCGATATTCGATTTCAGCACATCATCAGAAACGGAACATCATGAGAATCGCGCGCAACATCATCTCCACCATCGGCCGCACGCCGCTCATTCAGCTCAACCACGTCACGGCGGAAGCGGGCATCGCGGCTACAGTGGCCGTCAAAGCGGAATATTTCAATCCCGGCGGATCCTCCAAGGATCGCATCGCGGTACGCATCATCGATGCGGCCGAGCGCTCAGGCGAGCTCGCACCCGGCGGCACCATTGTGGAACCCACGAGCGGCAACACGGGCGTGGGCCTCGCCCTCGTGGCCCAGCAGCGTGGCTACCGCACCATTTTCGTGGTCCCAGACAAGGTGTCGGAATCCAAGCGCGCAGTGTTGAGAGCCTATGGCGCGCAGGTCGTCGTCGCGCCGACGAACGTCGAGCCCTCCGATCCACGGTCGTACTATTCGGTGTCCGATCGCCTCGCCGCCGAAATTCCCGGCGCGTACAAACCCAACCAGTATTCCAACATGAACGGCCCCGAAAGCCACTACCGCACTACGGGCCCCGAGATCTGGGACGACACCGACAATCGCGTCACGCACTTCGTTGCGGGCGTTGGCACGGGCGGCACCATTTCGGGTACCGGTCGCTTCCTCAAGGAAGCCTCGGCCGGTGCCGTCACGGTGATCGGTGCCGATCCAGAAGGATCCATTTACTCGGGTGGCCAGGAAAACGTTCACCCCTATCTGGTGGAAGGCGTGGGAGAGGACTTCTTCCCCAAGGCCTACGACCGCAGCGTCGTTGATCAGGTCATTCAGGTCAGTGACGCCGACGCCTTCGCCATGACGCGCAAGCTGGCCGCCACTGAGGGCCTCCTCGTTGGTGGATCCTCCGGCATGGCAGTGGCGGCTGGACTTGTGGCCGCGCGCGATCTCCCCGCCGACGCGCTCATGGTGATCCTGCTGCCAGACGGAGGGCGAGGCTACCTTTCCAAGATTTTCAATGATGACTGGATGAGCTCGCACGGCTTCGATGTCGACAATAACGATCTCGATCTCACGCCCTATCTGGCGACGCCGCATGCCGTGGACGTTGCGGCATAACGATTTAATACCACACACATACTTCGAAATTACAGAAAAGGACAACAAAATGACTGATTCACAACGCGCTATCGCTACCGCCGCCATCCATGCAGGGCAGGAACCTGACCCGACAACCGGGGCCGTTGTAGTTCCGCTGTTCCAAACCTCCACTTTCAAGCAAGACGGCGTGGGCGGGCGCCGCAACGGCTACGAGTATTCGCGCTCCGGCAATCCCACGCGCGATGCCTTCGACACGCAGCTGGCCGCAGTCGAAGGGGGAAAGCACGCGCTGTCGTTCTCCTCCGGCCTTGCCGCCATCGACGTGTTGCTGCGCTCCACCCTGACTCCTGGCGACTCCGTGCTGTTGGGCAACGACGTGTATGGCGGCACCTACCGCCTCATGCACCAGGTGTTTGCGCCGTGGGGCATCACGGTGGACGTCATCGACATCACTGATCAGGCGGCGGTGACAGAGGCTCTCGACCGAGGAAACTCCTCGAACGGCAAGCCCTACACCTACATCTGGGTGGAAACCCCGAGCAATCCGCTGCTGCGCATCACCGACATCGCGTTCACGGCCGCAGCGGCTCACGCCCACGGCACCAAGGTAGTGGTGGACAACACCTTCGCCTCACCAGCGCTTCAGCACCCGCTCGATGAGGGTGCCGATCTCGTGGCGTACTCCACCACCAAGTACATCGGAGGTCACTCCGACACCGTGGGCGGCGCCGTCGTCACCAACGACGACGAGGCCTACGAGCAGCTCGCCTTCCTGCAGAACGCAGCAGGTGCTGTTCCCGGCCCCTTTGACTCCTGGCTTGCCATCCGAGGCCTGAAGACACTTGACGTGCGCGTGCAGCGTCACAGCGCCAACGCGCTCGCCGTGGCCCGCTACCTCGAAGAGAATCCGAACATTGAGCGCGTGTATTACCCGGGTCTCGAATCTGATGAGGACCACGACATTGCCGCTCGTCAGATGCATGGTGGCTTCGGAGGCGTTGTCTCCGCACAGCTGAAGGCAGGAGAGCAGGCGGCGAAGGATTTCGTAGGAGCAACGCAGCTCTTCACGCTCGCTGAATCGCTCGGTGGGGTGGAGTCGCTCATTGAGCACCCCGCCGCCATGACGCATTCGTCCGTCGCGGGCACGGCGCTCGCGGTGCCGAGCAATCTCGTGCGTCTCTCCGTGGGCATCGAGAATGTTGATGACCTCATTGCGGATCTCGACCAGGCATTTGCGAAGGTGAAGTAGTCGGAGCGGGTTATCGCGCTTTATCGAACCGTATTTCGAAAATAAAGGTGGCCGGCTGTCATCCCGTTGTGGATGACAGCCGGCCACCTTTTGTTCTCTGGTGTGAGCAGTGAGGATCACGCCTTGGTGACGTGGCCTCCGAACTGGGCTCGCATGGCGGTCACGGCGCGCAGGGTGTCGTCTCCGTTGCCACGGGACACCTGACGCGCGAAGAGCGATGCCACGGTTGCGGGCACGGGGACGCCGAGTTCCAGCGCTGCCTCCACCATCCACTTGGCTTCGCCGGATTCATCGGCAACCGGCGGGTAGCTCTCGAGCTCGGGATCCTTTTTGAGTGAATCCGACAGGAGATCCAACAGCCACGACTTGATGACGGATCCCTCGCGCCAGGAGTCAAGAACGGCTGCGGGGTTGTCAATGATGTCGCTCGCTGTGAGAGTACTGAATCCCTCTCCAAAGGCCTGCATCATGCCGTATTCGATGCCGTTGTGCACCATCTTGGCAAAGTGCCCGGCTCCCACACCGCCCGCGAGAACGAGTCCGGAGTCGCCTTCGGGTTTGAGCGTCTCGAGAATTGGCCGAATGGTCTCGAAGTCAGCGGCGTCGCCGCCTGCCATGAGAGCATAGCCGTTCGTGATGCCCCAGACGCCACCTGAGACGCCGACGTCCACGAAGTGAACGCCGTGAGCTGCCAGCACTTCCGCGGAGCGCGCGTCGTCGGTGTACTTGGAGTTGCCGCCATCGATGACGATGTCTCCATCATCCAGCAGGGTTGCCAGTGAGGCGATGGTGGCAGCGGTCGGAGTGCCGGCGGGGACCATTACCCATACGACGCGTGGGGTTTCACCGTCGAGAGCTGAGACAAGAGCCTCGAGGCTGTCGACGTCGCGTTCCGATTCTGGCGAACGGTCGTAGCCCACAACCGTGTGTCCGCCGTTGCGCAGGCGTGTTGCCATGTTGCCGCCCATGCGGCCCAGGCCAATCATTCCGATCTTCATGATGTATTCCTTTCAGAAAAGTGCTCTTATAGGGTGCGGTGTTTCTTGCAACTGTTCCTTACAACACCAACGAGAGCAGGAAGACGAGGACGAATCCCACGACGGAGAGCACGGTTTCCATGAGAGACCAGGTCATGAAGGTCTGCTTCACGGTCATACCGAAGTATTCTTTCACCAGCCAGAAGCCGGCGTCGTTGACGTGGGAGAGGAAGATGGAGCCGGCGCCGATGGCCAGCACCATGAGTGCGAGATGCGCGGGGCTCATGCCAGCGGCGAGAGGTGCCACCAGTCCCGAGGCTGTCACGGTTGCCACTGTTGCGGAACCGGTTGCCAGGCGGATGAGGACCGCTACGAGCCACGCCGCGAACAGCGGGTTCATGTTGGCGTCGGAGATGCCCGAGGCAATGACCTTGTCGATTCCGGAATCAACCAGCGTCTGCTTGAAGCCGCCGCCGGCTGCCACGATGAGCAGAATGCCGCCCACGGATTCGATGGCCTTGCCGAAGATGCCGTTGATTTCCGAGCCCTTGTGACCCTGTGCCACGCCGAGCGAGAAGATGCCCACGATGAGCGTCACGAGGAGGGCGATGAGCGGGGTGCCGAGGAAGGAGATGAACATGCCAACTCCCGCCTTGTTGTAGCCCAGAAGTTCCACCACGGTTGCCAGCAGCATGAGAACCACCGGCAGGAGGATCACGGAGATGGCATTGCCGAAGGATGGCTTCTTTTCGAGTGCTTCGGAGCCCTTGTCGGCGTCGAGAATCTTGATTTGGTCGGCCGTAATTGGAACCCACTTTGCCATGTAGTGACCCAGGAACGGACCGGCAATGACGACGGAGGGGATGGCGACGAGGAGGCCGAGACCCAGAACCAGACCGACGTTGGCGCCGCCGATGTTGCTGATGGCGGCGAGTGGACCGGGGTGCGGGGGGACGAAAGCGTGGAGCGCAGACAGGCCTGCAAGAGCAGGAATGCCGAGGAGGACCACAGGCTGCTTGGAGCGCTTTGCGATCATCATGACGACAGGGATGAGGATGACGACGCCGATTTCGAAGAACATCGGGATGCCGATGATGAAGGCGACGGCGGCCATGGCCCACGGCAGAACCTTGGCGCTCGTCTTCGAGGTGATGGTGTCGACGATGACGTCGGCGCCTCCCGTTTTCATCAGGAGCGTTCCTATGACGCCGCCCAACACAATGAGGATGCCGACCGAGCTTGCGGTGTTGGTGCCGATGGTGGCGCCGACTCCCTTGGCGAAGCTGTCGAGCATTTGCATATAAGGGACGCCTGCCACGACGGCGGTGGTTGCCGAGCCGAGGAGCAGGGCGAGGAATGGGTGGACTTTGAGCCAGACAATGAGCAGAACAATGACTGCAATGCCCAAAACTGCAGCGAGGATGAGGTTCATCGTGCCTTCTTTGGTGTGATGCGCGCCGGGTGCCGACGCGGTGGATACTCGTTATTTCGCTTGTACTGCGTGAGGCGCTGGAAGCGCGGGCGGATCGGCTGCGATCCGGTGACGAACAGACTTACTGCTTACTTCTTCTCTTGCTCTTGCTGGGCGAAGACTTTCTCTGCGTAGACGCGAACGGCCTCGACTGCGCGGTCCGTCATCTCTTCCATATCGCCTTCGATGGAGATGGCAACTCCGTTTTCGTCGGGGGAGAGAGGTTCAAGATCAGCGAACTGGCTTGGCAGCAGCGCGGGCGGCATGAAGTGGCCCTTGCGTGCCGACAGGCGCGACTGGATGAGTTCCTGAGAGCCTGAAAGATGAAGGAAGAACACGTCCACGTTTTCGCTCAACACATCGCGGTAGGACCTCTTGAGGGCAGAGCTTGACACCACGGTGTTCTCGCCGAGAGCCTCGCGTGCCACCATCCAGCTGTTGATGACGCGCAGCCAGGGCCAGCGGTCCTCGTCGGTCAGGGGAATGCCGTGTGACATCTTTTCGATGTTTGCTTGGGGATGGAAATCGTCGCCCTCGGCCATGAAGTACCCCAGACGATCGCGAATGGCTTCCGCCACCGTTGATTTTCCTGATCCTGCAACACCCATCACTACGACGTGAATACTCATTATTGCTCCTTGTTTACTCGACGGCTTTGTCGTTTTTGTCTAAGAAAAGAGTACAAGTCAATAAACATATTTGTCAAACTAAAAGTACTACGAATAATGAGAGGTGCCTCACGTTAGAGTCAAGGGATATCCTGAGGACTGATGATGCGCCAATGTGCGTGACTCTTCGTGCTCAATATCGCTGAAGGAGGTTCCGATGCAGTCTCCACTGTTGTCGTGGGAATCTCTCGTGCTGATCGCCGTGGGCGTCGTCGTGCTTCTCGCTATTGTCATCTGGCTCGTGTCGGCTCGTGGCCGTTCCTCTGCGGTGAAACACGGTCGGTGGCTATACGCGGTGCTGGCGCTGAGGCAAGACTCCGTCAAAAAGCTCTCTCAGCTCGCAAGGCGATTGGACGCCCGCTTCGTTCCGGGGCTCGGCCTGCAGCGTCTCGCGGTAAATGGCACGGCAGAATCAGGGGAGACGGCTCAGCAGGAGGCGGAGCGACTCGGGATCGATATTGCATGGGATTAGCCTCCGTTCGATGCGGCCGAAGATGGCATCATCAGCAACTATCTGAAAATTGACCGCTCCTATGGCGACCTTGCTGCGTACGAATATATTTCGGTTCCTGCGGGATCTTCGGATCAGTTGCCACAGCGCGTTTTTATCTACGATTTTTCAATCTCGAATCAGGTGGAGGATCCATCGCTCACACCTGACGCCGACGATGACGCCGACGTGGATCCCGCAGTACGAACCCCTGACGCCGATGCCGATATCCGCTTCCTGGAGGACCGTGCGGCAACGCTGTGCGTGGAGCCCCAAGCGCTGGACGTGCGCGGTCACCATTTGGTGGTGCTCACGGATTTAGATCGCATGGGCAGGCAGCAATTCTATGAAGGCATCGCAGAGGTGGGAGGAGACCAGCGCTCGCGCTGAAGTCTCGTCTCTCGTCATGGTGTGGAAGCCATGAGATATCCTGTTACCAGTGAATGAAATAGTCATATGAAATTTTCATATGAAATGACGATGACGGGATGGAACGATGCAGCCACGAGAAACGGGCTCACAGGATGACTCGCTACAAAAGGATGTGGCTGCGGCAACGGTGGTGTTCAATGCAAAGGAACCCATGAATCGCGCCATTTCTCGTGCTCTCGCGGTCGATATTCTCGACGGACGATGGAAGCCGGGTTCGGCTGTTACTCTCGAGGGGATTCAGGATCGCTTCGGAGTATCGCGCACCGTTGCGCGCGAATCCGCCAAGACGCTTGAATCCATGCACGTGGTGGAAGTGCGTCGCAGGGTGGGACTCATCGCCCAGAAGGTCTCCGAGTGGTCGTCGCTTGATTCGCAGGTGATCAAGTGGAAGCTCAGCTCTCGTCGACGCAAGGCACAACTCTTGTCTCTTACGCAGTTACGGCAGGCGGTGGAACCGGTGGCCGCAGGGCTTGCCGCCAAGAATGCAAAGCTTGACGTGCGTGCCATGATGCCGCTTCTGGCAGATGAAATGAAGCAGGCAGCCGATAAGGGGGATCTCGCTCACTTCCACGAGTTGGATATTCGGTTCCACTCACTTCTGCTGAAGAATTCCGGCAACGAGCTTTTCGCCGCCCTCTCCGATACGATTTCCACCATTCTCAAGGGTCGCGTCGAGCTGGGAATGTACCCGAGCGCCCCACGCCCAGAGGCCATGGCCGCACATATCGCGGCGGCACACGGTGTGTGGAAGGGAGACCCGGAAGAGGCACGCGCCTCCATGCGACTCATCGTGGAGGAAGTGGCGGACGCGCTCGCGGACGCCGCCTAGAGAACCGGCTTGAGCTCGCTGGCGTCGGAATCGGAACCGCCTAATCCCGCCTGGACGGAGTCATCTCCCGAGCCCACCATTCCCAGCTTCGAGTGCCTGCGCGAGTAGGCGAAATACACCACTAGACCGAGCGCAAACCACACTGCGAAGCGCACCCAGGTCTCCCAGTTGAGGCCTGCGATGAGGACGAAGCAGAACACGATCGAAATAAGCGGCGTCACGGGAACACCGGGGGCGCGGAAGCCACGATGAGCTTCCGGCTGTGTGTGACGCATCCAAATGACGCCCGCCGACACGATGATGAAAGCCGACAGGGTTCCGATGTTCACCAGCTCGAACAGGATGTTGATGTTGATGAAACCACCCGCGACCGCGGTGAGCAGGCCGAAGAACCACGTTCCCTTCCACGGTGTGCGGAACTTTGGATGCACCTCACCAAAGAACTTGGGGAACAGACCGTCGCGGCTCATGGCGTAGGAGATGCGGGATTGGCCGTAAAGCTGAACCAAAATCACCGTTGTCATGCCGAGGATGGCGCCGAAATCGACGATGAGCGCGAGCCAATTCATACCGGTCTTTTCGATGACTCCTGCCACCGGGGCGTTGATGAAGTTGGCGAATTCCTTGAAGGGGACGACGCCAGTCATGATGAGCGTCATCACGATGTAGAGCACGGTAGAGATGCCGAGCGACCACAGAATGCCGCGGGGCAGTGTCTTGTTGGGCTCGATGGTCTCTTCCGCTGACGAGGAGACGGCGTCAAAGCCGATGAAGCTGAAGAACACGATGGACGCTGCGGGGATGATGCCCATGGGCGTGGTGGAGCCGGCCTTGAAGGAGTACCAGCCGTAGGGGGAGAAGGGTTTCCAATTGGAGGGCTTGACGTACCAGACCACGCAGACGATGAAGAGCAGAATGATGGCGATCTTCACAATGACCATGATGTCGTTGGTCTTCTTGGTCTGATTGATGCCGATGGACAGAATCCATGTGATGACCAGCACGATGATGAAGCCGGGCAGGTTGAAATACGTGGTGACGCCGGGCGTGGTGCCGTAGGCGGCCGTGAGCTCCACAGGGAAGTTGATGCCGAAGCCCTCGAGGAGTTTGACGAAATACCCGGACCAGCCCGCGCTCACGGTGGCCGCCTGCAGCGCGTACTCGAGGATGAGATCCCATCCGATGACAAAGGCGATGAGCTCGCCGAACGCAATATAGGAGTACGAGTAAGCAGATCCCGATACAGGCACCATGGAGGCGAATTCCGCGTAGCACAGGCCCGCAAAACCGCAGCAGATGGCGGCGAGGAGGAAGGCCAGGGACAGCGCCGGACCGGCGGTGAGTGCACCCTTGCCGGTGAGCACGAAGATGCCGGTACCAATAATGGCGCCGATACCCAGCAGTGTGAGATCCACCGTGCGCATGGTGCGGCGCAGCGGAGTTGATTCAGCGATGGCGTCCTTGACGCTTTTTTTGCGGAACAGATCCACTTCGAATACCTCCGGGGTTGGTTGGGGTATGTCACAGAATACTGTGCGCACGTTAACATGAGACGTTTGTTCTCGATGTGTGGGAAGTTGTGGGAAGTTCCTTTCGGAGAGAGACGAACGATTGAGGGGAGCGTAAGACTGGGGAGCATGACATTGAGCGCGACACAATCATGGGACATCACTTCTGCGACAGGGCAAGCGAATTATGCGCGAGCACAGCGCGACTACCCGGCTCAGGCAATTGTGGATCTCGCCGCGTTGAAGGCGAATATGGAGCATCTGACGCAGGTGGTGGCTGGATCTCATTCGGGCCACGCACCCACTCAGGTGATGGGAGTCGTCAAGGCCGACGCCTACGGACACGGCCTCGTGCCTGCCGCGCTCGCGGCGCTTGCCGGCGGCGCCACGTGGCTGGGAACCGCGCAACCACGCGAGGCGCTTGCTCTGCGTCGAGCGGGCATCGGCGTGGACCGAGCTCATATTCTCACGTGGATGTACAACGGCGCCGCAGCTCCCTTCGACGACCTGATTTCCCTGCATATTGATATTTCTGTGGGCTCCTTTGAGGGGATTGAGGCGATTGCGGCGGCGGCCACAAAGCTCGGCCAGCCCGCCCGCGTGCATGTCAAGGTGGATACCGGTTTCGGCCGCAACGGTTTTACGCCCGAGGCCTTTGACGACGCGTTGACAGCGCTGAAGGCTCACGTGAGCGATGGTGCACTTGAGGTGGTGGGAGTTTGGAGTCACCTCGCGGTGGCAGACATGCCCAAGGTTCCCGATTTTGTTGCCGCGACCGATGCGCAGGTGAGGGTGTTCGAACAGTTCGTCTCGCGCATGGAGAAGGCGGGATTGCCGCCACAGATACGGCATCTGGCAAATACCGCCGCCACGCTCTCTCGACCCGAGATTCATTATGAGCTCACTCGCCCCGGTGTTGCACTGTATGGCTACGAGCCCGATCCCTCGATGGGAGTAGCCGCAGATTTTGATTTGCAGCCCGCCATGACTCTGCAAGCTCAGCTGGCTACGGTCAAGGACGTGGAGGCTCATCATGGAATCTCCTACGGCCGTACTTACCTGACACCGACGGCCACGAGCACCGCGGATGTTCCCGTGGGTTACGCGGATGGCATTCATCGTTCGGCTTCGGGTGCGAACGAGCTGGGGGCAGGAGGGCCGGCCGCAGTGCATCTGGGCGGACCGGTGCGCGTGATGACGACGCAGGGACCGCGCATTGTCCACGTGTCGGGCCGTGTGTGCATGGATCAGTTCGTCATGGACTTGGGTGGTTTTGCGCGCGATCTCGGAATTTCCGAGGGAGATACTGTTGAGCTTTTCGGTCCAGGCCGTGGCGCGGAATCGGGCTTTGCGGAGCCCACCGCCGACGATTGGGCCAAGGCCGCCGGCACCATCAGCTACGAGATTTTCACGTGCCTGCGCAACAGGATTCCTAGGTTGTATCTCCATGCTGCGCAGACGTTATCGGCCGCCGACCAGTTGATGCTCGATTCCGACTCGATTCTCTCGTAGAGACGCGAAGAGTTCCTTTCTTTCGAACGGCGGAAAATGGCGGTTCTTATCCCTCCTCATTCGTAGAATAGACACAGAATTGAGGAGGTGCACATGACGTTGAGCGACTTCGGCGACCGTCTGCTGGCAGAGGGATACACTCCCTCGGACGAGGAGCGGTGGGTTCAGGAACCGCCAAAGTCGCGTGATCGCACTGCCTTTGAGCGCGATCGCGCCCGCCTCGTGCACTCCTCCGCGCTGCGTCGTCTTGGAGCTAAGACTCAGATTCTGGTGGCAGGAACCGATGATTTCGCGCGGACTCGTTTGACGCACACGCTTGAGGTGGCTCAAATCGGCCGCCAAATCGGAGCGCTTCTGGGCTGCGATCCCGACGTCGTTGACTGCGCCTGCCTCGCCCACGACCTCGGGCACCCGCCGTTCGGCCACAACGGAGAGCGCGCTCTCGCTGAAATAGCAAAGGATATTGGCGGATTCGAGGGCAACGCCCAGACGCTGCGCCTGTTGACCCGACTTGAGCCGAAGGTCTTTTTTGACGATGGCACCTCCGCGGGTGTGAACCTCACCCGTGCGGCGCTCGACGCCTCGGTGAAATACCCGTGGACCCTCAACCGTGCCGCCGAGCATCCCAAGGGGGAGCGCACGGTGAAGTTTGGCGTGTACCCCGATGACGTCCCAGTCTTCGCCTGGCTCCGCGCGAACGCTCCCGAATGGACCACTCCGATGGAGTGCCAGGTCATGGACTTGAGTGACGACATCGCCTACAGCGTTCACGACGTGGAGGATGCCATCGTGGGAGGTTCCTTCGACCCCATCACGCTGCGCGATCCCAAAATCATTGCCGGTATCGTCGCCAAGGCACGCGAGTGGTACGGGCAGAAGTGGAATCCCGACCTACTCGAGGCCGCCTTCACGAGGCTGCGCGACTCCCATCTGTTCCCCGATCGCTTCACGGGAACGCGGCGCTCGCTGGCAACGCTGAAAAACATGACGTCCGCGCTCATCGGGCGCTTTGCCGGATCTGTGGAACGCGCAACGCGCGCGCAGTACGGTGCCGGCCCTCTCACTCGCTATTCAGCGTCCCTCGTGATCCCGGAGGAGACCTCCTATGAAATCGTGGCGCTCAAGGGAATCTCCGTGTACTTTGTGATGGCACCGAACGAAAAGCAGCCCTTCCATGACGAGCAGCTGAAAATTGTCACCGACCTCGTCGAAGTGATGATGAGCAACGATCCCAAGCCGTCGGACGCGCTCGAGACGCAGTTCATCGAAGATTGGGATGAGGCGGTCAGCTACGAGGAACGGCTTCGGGTGGCCATCGATCAGGTGGCGAGCCTCACAGACGGTTCCGCCCTCGCCCTGCATTCCATACTGTGTTGACATCCGAGAGGATCCTGGGACGGTACGGCGCATGTAAATTCCTGAGCGTAAGTTATGACTGTCCCCGTGTTTCCTCGTGCTGATTTCTGAGCCTTGTGATTCTTTTGAGTAGCGTGAAAGCGAAGTAATCCGTCGTGTCCAAACGAAATGTTCTCATCGTCACCTTCGCGCTGCTCCTCTCGAACGCGATGGCGGGGCTCGACAGCACCATTGTGAATACGGCCCTTCCCGCGATCATCGCCGACCTGCATGGCCTGGAACTCATGGGATGGATCGTGGCCGTGTTCCTGCTGGCGACGGCCGTGTCGACGCCGCTGTGGTCCAAGATGGGAGAGCGCATCGGTAACCGGCGTACGTATCAGATTGCCGCGGTGCTGTTCGTTCTCGGCTCACTGCTGCAGGGGTTGGCGCCGAATATGGTGTCGTTGATTGTGTCGCGAGCAGTTGCTGGCATCGGCAACGGCGGGATGATCTCGCTGCCTTACATCATCTATGCGCAGCTGTACGAAGACCCGCGCAAGCGCATGAAAGTGCTTGGTTTTGTGACGGCGTCGTACAGTGCCGCCACCATCATTGGCCCGCTGGTGGGCGGCGCCATTGTGGACGCGTGGAGCTGGCATTGGGTGTTCTACATCAATGTTCCCATCGGCTTGGTCTCGGCCGTTCTCGTGCAGGTGTTTTTCAAGGAACAACGCGTGAAGCGGGCTGTGACGCGCATCGATTATCTCGGCGCCTCTCTGCTCACCGTTGGGCTTATTGCGCTGCTTGGGGGCATCGAACTCATCGGCGAGCAGAGCGCCTTGCTGGTGGGTGGGCTCATGGCTGTGGCCGTGGTGTGCCTCGTGGCGATGCTGCCCGTGGAGGCGCGCGCCGCAGACCCCATCATTCCTGGGCGGCTTTTTCGCAACCGCGACCTCATGGTGGACTTCGTGCTCTTCGCACTCATCTGGGGATCCTTCATCGGATTCATCGTCTATGCGCCTATGTGGGCTCAGGCGCTGCTGGGAACAAGCGCATTGGTGGGTGGCGCGACTCAGATTCCCGGATCTTTCACCAACTTCGGGGGCGCCGGCTCCGTGGCGAGTCTGCGCAAGAGATTTTCGCCCCAGCAGGTGCTTCTTTTTAGCATCATGGCGCTCGTGGTGACCTTCGCCATCATGGTTCTCGCCGGGCCCCACACTCCGTACTGGGTGCTGTTGCTCGCCGCTGTGTTTGAAGGCTTCGGCAACGGCGTGTGCTTCAGCGAGCTGCAGGTCAAGGTGCAGCAGGATGCCAGCCGTCTCGACGTCCCCGTCGCCACCTCGTCCTCCTTCCTCGTCCGCATGCTGAGTCAGACGCTGACGGCAGCGGTCTTCGGGCTGGTTCTGAATTCCGCGTTGCATCGCGGCATCGCCCAGAGCGCGGCCGACGGTGGTGCAAATGGCACCATCACCATGAAAATGATGAACAAGCTTTCCGACGCGGCCAGCAACGCGAGCCTTCCCCAAGCGCTGCTGCCAAGGATGCGCTCCATCATGTATTCCGGACTGCACAACATCATGCTCTTGTGCCTGGTGCTCATGCTTGCAGCGCTCGCTGTGAACCTCCACGAGCTGTGGCGCGAGCAACGCGCCCTGCGTCATGGACGCAGCGAGACGGCAGAGAGCTGATTTCTCCCGCAGCTGCACGCGCCGTCACCTGCGAACGGTAACCTAAAGACCATGGTCGGAAGAATAAAAAAAGAGGACGTCGAGAAGGTCCGTGCCTCTGCTGACCTTTACGATATCGTGTCGGATTCGGTGACGCTGAAGCCGGCGGGATCCGGTACTTTCATGGGGTTGTGCCCCTTCCACGACGAGAAGACCCCAAGCTTCTCCGTCCGCCCCTCGCTCGGTGCGTGGCATTGCTTCGGCTGCGGCTTGGGTGGCGATATCTTCGGCTACGTCGAACAATCGGAGTCCGTGGGATTCGCCGAGGCTGTCGAGATCTTGGCCGATAAGTACGGCATCGAACTGCACTACGAGAACACCCCGGATTCACAGCAGCGCAGCGGCTCCACGCGCTCGCGTTTGCTGCAGGCCAACGAGGAGGCTCAGAAGTTCTTCGTCGAGCAGCTGATGACCAAGGAGGCGTTGCCCGCCCGCAAACTGCTGGGAGGGCGCACCTTCACCAAAGCTCAATCTGCCCGTTTCGGCTGCGGCTATGCCCCTCAGGGATGGGATAACCTGGTGCGCCACCTGGCGTCTCTCGGCTTCACTCAGAAGGAGATGACGGACGCCGGTCTCGCCCGCATGGGGCAGCGCGGCGCCTATGACTACTTCAGAGGTCGCGCCACGTGGCCCATTCGTGACTCCACTGGTCGCACCATCGGATTCGGCGCGCGCAAGCTGTATGACGACGATGCGATCGCCGCCAAGTACATCAACACCCCCGATACCACCCTGTACCACAAGAACCAAGTGCTGTATGGCATCGATTTGGCGAAGAAAGCCATCGTATCCAAGCGCCAAGTGGTGATTGTGGAGGGATATACCGACGTCATGGCGTGCCATCTTGCCGGTATAGATACTGCAGTGGCGACTTGTGGAACGGCCTTCGGGCTCGAGCATGCCAAGATCGTGCGCCGTCTCATTTCCGACGATTCACTCGGCGCCGTTCAGCTGATTGGACCGGTGAAAGGTTCCCGAGTGGTGTTCACCTTCGATGGCGACGCGGCAGGGCAGAAGGCCGCCATCCACGCTTTTGGTCTCGACGGAACGTTCCTTACCCAGACCTTCGTGGCGGTAGCACAGGATGGACTCGATCCCTGCGATTTGCGCATCAAGCACGGGGATGTGGCGGTACAGAAGCTCATCGAGGGTGCAAAGCCTTTGTATGACTTTGTGATCGACACGGCCATCGCCGCCTTCGACACCCAGTACACCACGGGTCAGGTGGGTGCCATGAAGGCTGTGGCACCGGTGATTGCCCAGATTCGAGACCGTTCCCTGGTGGGCATGTACGCGCAGAAGGCGGCGCGCACCATCGGCATCAGTCTGCAGCAGATGAACTCGGAGGTGGCATCGGCTCGCCGACGGCTCGGTGTTCGAGACGAGGATGCGTATGCCCCGCGACGCCGCAACAATCAGAATTTTGCGTATCAGCTCGAACGCAACGAGGCCTCGACGCCTGGTGCGCGTTCCCGGGAGAGACTCGTTGCACAGCGGCGCGGCGCGGCCCAGCAGGGGTACTATCACGTCGACGATTCCGTGTTCATCACGGAACAGCAGCTCATGGGCGCCATCATTCAGATTCCCGGCGCCATCAACCGTGACATGTTCGCCAGCCTCGACGAGATGAGCTTCGCGATTCCCGTGTTCAAATCGCTGTATCAGGCCATCACTGTGGCGGGAGGGCTGCCGGAGAAATCAGTTCCCGCAGGAGAGTGGTTGCATACGCTCAGTAAGGCGGCGGGGCCACTGCTTGAACCGGTGATCGACGAGCTCGCCGTTCTGCCCCTTCCCTTGCCGGGAGAGGACAATGGGGGCGCGGCCGGTGGTCCAGGCGTTGGATCTGGCAGTGGTCCCGGCGGCAACGCTCCTCGATTCGGCGGCAGCCAGAACGGACAATATGGTTCCAACGGGCAGGGCGCAGTTCAGAATGGTGCACGGTCCGGTTTCCAGAGTCAATCAGGTAATGGATCTGGTGCTGGTGCTGGTACTGGTTCCGGTTTCGGTGCTGGTTCCGGTCAGGGAGAGAGTGTTCGCTCGGTCGTTGTATCCGATGCTGCGGTGCAATATGTGGCGGAGTTGATGGCGAAGTTGCGCGACGGATCTTTGATGCGACGCATCAGCGCGATTCATCACCAAATGAATTCAGCGGGTGACCCGAACGTGAAGATCAAGCTGCTGGAGACCATTACCAAGCTCGAGGCAGAGCGCAAGAGCATCCGCGCCCAAATCTTCGAGGCGTCGCACAGGGGCTGACGCGCGTTTATCTGTATTTATCTCTATTTCTCTCCCCGCTTCTGTCCCTGAAACGCCGATATCTCAGAAGTTGTGCGACGCTTCCTGAGTTGTGCGATTGGGGTTGGAGTTGTGCGACGGCTTTGAGAGTTGTGACTCGCCTATGGCACGATTTCTCAATCGCACAACTCGGCCGGTCGTCGCACGACTCCAACCCCAATCGCACAACCCTGGTTCCAATCGCACAACTGGGGAGACGTACCTAGGTCTATGAAAAGACCTCCCGCTTCATTACGAAGGAGGAGGTCTTTTACGCTAGCGCGCTAGCACCGCTAGACGGGAATATCGACGGGATTAATCCAGACCGATGTTGAACGCCTCGTCGAGCTGCTTTGCGGAATATTCGCGGAATGCCATGAGCGTATGCGTGCTCATGATGCCATCGACCTTGGCAATCTTTCCGGGAATGATGGTGGCGAGATCATCGGAGCTCTTGGTGGAGACCACGGCTACGAGATCGACGTCCCCTGCTACGGAATACACGGCGGAGACGCCCTCAATGTTGACGATTTCCTGTGCCGCCTCATTGATGCGATCGGATGCCACGTCAATCAGAACAATTGCGTTTGCCATGTGTCCACCTTCCGTTTGTGCGAGGCCGCGAGCCTCACTTTCTAAAGAATCACGTGCTTCCATCTTATGCGTCAAAGCTGACAGTGTGCCTCGCGTCCACACCGCGGTACGCTACGAGTACGCAAGGTTTGCGAAGAATCATCCCCGAAAGGAATCCGCTATGCCCGCAACGGTCGAAAGCTTCCAGCTGGATCACACCAAGGTCAAGGCGCCATACGTGCGCTTTATCACTGTGGAGGAGGGACCTGCCGGAGACAAGATTTCCAATTACGACATCCGTCTCGTTCAGCCCAACACGAATGCCATTCCCACTGCCGGCCTCCACACCATCGAGCATCTTTTGGCGGGGCTGCTGCGCGAGCGCATTCCGGGATACATCGATTGTTCACCATTCGGCTGCCGCACTGGATTCCATCTTCTCACCTGGGGTGAGCACACTACACGCGATATTGCTGTGGCGCTTAAAGAATCGCTTGAGATCATCGTCAACGATGTGAAGGAAGGCGAGGTGCCCGCAACGGACATTTATAGCTGCGGCAACTATCGCGATCACAGCCTGTTCAGCGCCAAGGAATGGTGCAAGCAGATTCTTGCCGAAGGCATTAGCGAGGATGCGTGGGAACGCAAGGTTGTGTGAGGCTGTCAGTGCTTCGAGTCGAGGCGTCCGCGAATACCTGAGAAGTGGTACCGGATCGCCTGGGCGAGTTCCGTGGCGTCGTGGTGGCGCAGTGCGTTGACGATTGACCTGTGCCATCCGGCGGCGGTGGCGGCTGTGTACTGCGGGCCGTCCAGCAGCGGATCGAATTTTGTGAACACTCGCCAGAACACCCCGATGAGTTCTGTGACCAGACCATTATCCAGCGTTGCGTACATGGTGCTGTGGAATTTGGCGTCGAGCTCGGGGAACAGAGTTCCCTTGGCTGCTTTTTTCTCCATCTGGTCCACGATTTTTTCAAGTTTGTCGATGTCGGCGTCTGTCATGGCGTCGACGAGATCCTCGCTGAGGCCCGCCTCCAGGGCTTCGCGCACTTCGAGGATGTTGCGGAGTTCCGAGAAATCGTCGTTTGCTGACTGTGCGGAGCGGAAGGTGAGGCCGTCTTCCACCACCTTGAGATTGCGGCTGCCCACGTAGGTGCCGAAGCCATGGCGGATTTCGACGATGTCGACCGCCTCGAGTGCCTTCATAGCCTCACGAAGGGCGTTGCGCCCCACGCCGAGTTCCTTGCATAGCTCGGTTTCGCTCGGCAGTGTGTCGCCCGGCTGCAATTCATGATCGAGAATGTACTTTTGTATGGCGTATCGAATTTGATCCTGCTTGCTGGTGCGCAGAGGCTGAGGGGCATCTCCGAGGAGGGAGAGAAGAGTGGCCTCATCGAGCGCGGTGGACGATGTCTTTTTGCGGGTCATGACATCCTTTCGATACGTAACTGAGTGAAAGTCTACCCGGCAGGGATGTCGTGTTGCGCTTGAGGATCACGAAAAGTTGAGAATGGGGAGAAACGCCGTGTTTTTCAAGGAAATTATGGGCTTGTGGACGTGATAAAAGCAGGAAGCTTGCGTCGTTGGAAAGCTGATGATATCTTGTAACAGACATGGGACGTCCTACGTGGGAAGTCCTGAAAATAGTCACTCAATGAAGAGGAGACCGTTATGGCAACAACGCCGCAAAGCGAAGTCTCGGCGCACGAACATTTAACAAGCGCCGACTGGAAGGGCTTCTGGGCAGCATGGCTCGGATACTTCCTCGATGGCTTTGATTTCATCTTGATCACACTTGTGTTGACGGAAGTCGCGCAAGAATTCCAGCTTTCTCTGATTGTCGCGTCAACCTTGGTGAGCGCGGCCTTCGTTTCCCGGTGGCTGGGCGGCCTCATCCTCGGTGCGCTCGGTGACCGCTTCGGCCGCAAGCCCGCAATGATGATTTCCATCGTCTGTTTCTCGGTGGGAAGCCTTCTGTGCGGTTTCGCGTGGAGCTACTGGTCGTTGTTCATCTTCCGTGCCATTGTCGGCCTGGGAATGGCGGGCGAGTATGGTTCTTCCGCTACTTACGTCATGGAGTCGTGGCCCAAGCGTCTGCGCAACCGCGCATCCGGCGCCCTGCTGAGCGCCTACCCGGTGGGCGTCATCGCCACGAGCTTGCTCTACGTCGTCATCGTCCCCAGCTTCGGCTGGCGCTGGCTGTTCTACATCGGCGTCATTCCAGTTCTCCTCACGCTCGTCATGCGTCGCACTCTGCCTGAGGCAAAAGAATGGTCCGAGAAGGTGGACAGCGCCAAAGAGCCTGTTGCCACCACGTTCGACATCCTGTTCAAGGGCAAGATGCGCTGGCCCAATATTGCGCTGTGCGTCGTCATCTCCTTCTGCCTCGTGATGATCTTCACCGCTAATGCCGGAGGCCTTACGTGGCTCTACGCACTCGTGGCGCTTGCGGGCTTCATCGGCTTCGCATTCCAGCTCGAACGCCGCGTGTGGCCCATGCTTGTGATGCTCATGGTGACCGTGTGCGCCGCCTTTCTGTACTCGTGGCCCATCCAGTCCCTGTTGCCAACGTATCTCAAGACCGACCTCGGCTACGATGCCGGCCAGGTGTCCGCGGTATTGGCATGGGCAGGCCTGGGCTACGCGCTCGGCTCCGTGTGCTCCGGCATGCTGGGAGACAAGTTGGGAACCCGCAAGGCCTACGTCGTTGGTCTGCTGGTCTCCCTGGTGCTTGTGTTCCCGGTGTTCCTCATCGGCGGCGGCAACATGTTCCTGCTGGCCATCCTGCTGTTCGTGCTCCAGTTCACCAGCCAGGGAATCTCGGGCCTCCTGCCGAAGTATGTGGGCGACCACTTCCCGACGCGACTTCGCGCTGCCGGCCTCGGCTTCACCTACAACGTGGGCGCTCTGGGCGGCGCCATCTCGCCGCTGATTGGCACCTATCTCTCCACCACTATCGGAAACCTCGGAACGGCGCTGTTGGTGCTGTCGTCCTCGTTCACCGTGGTGATGGTCATTCTCGTGGGCTTCAACATCGCCGCTCGCGTGGGCCATGCAGTACTGCCGCAGGGTGATCCAGAGATTCCGGTGCTCGCCGAATTCAGTGCGAAAGAGGCAGCGAAAGCACAGTCGCAAGCGGCGCAATCCGCAGTGTGAGACGACATTTTTCCACAGTACTCAACAACAACGTGAAGTTTCAATGAATGTGAATCAATAGGAGGAAAATAAAATGGCACATCAACTTTCTGGTGTTATCCCACCGCTGGTGACCCCGCTCACGGAAGCAGGCGAGGTTGATACCGCATCGTACAAGCGCCTTGTTGACAGGCTCGTCGACGCTGGCGTCAGTGGCTTGTTCGTGTGTGGTTCCACAAGTGAGGTGGCGCTGCTGAGTGATCGCCTGCGCGACGATGTGGTGCGCGCCGCCGTTGACGCCGCTGCGGGCAGGGTGCCTGTTCTCGCAGGCGTCATCGATACCGGTACGCTGCGCATGATCGATCATGCTAAGCGTGCTGTTGCGCTCGGTGCCAAGGCCATTGTGGCGACTCCGCCGTTCTACATCGCGCCGAACCCGGCCGAGATCATCGAGCACTACCGCGCGCTCGCCAAGGCTGTGTCGGTTCCCGTGATTGCCTACAACATTCCCTCGGCAACCCAGGTGGGCATCCCAATGGAGAGCCTCGATGTTCTTGCTCACGAGGGCACCATCAGCGCACTCAAGGATTCCGGCGGCGACATCATGTACTTCCGTACAGCCCTCGAAACCGTTGGCGATTCTGGTATCGGCATGCTCACGGGCTCTGAGGTCTTCGCTGACCTCGCGCTGGAGCTGGGCGGAACTGGCATTGTTCCCGGCATTGGCAATGTGGATCCCTACGGCTACGTGACCATTCAGAAGGCAGCTGAAGCCGGTGACTGGGAAACCGCTCGCAAGGAGCAGGAGCGCCTCATCAAGTTGTTCGAAATCGTCAACGTGGCGGACCTGAGCCGCATCGGTTTCACCGCCGGGGCACTGGGTTCCTTCAAGATGGCGCTGTATCAACTCGGCGTTATCGATCATCCGACGACGTGCGCGCCTATGCTGCCGCTCAATGATGCGGAATCCGACATCATTCGTCAGCATCTGGTGGACGCGGGACTCAAGCCGGTGCGCTGATGTCTGCAGCAACGGTGTCCGCCCCGTCGGGATCAAACGTGGGGGGAGTGGTGGTAGGTGCCTATGCCGCCACTCCCCGGCCTCTCAAGGGGAATTGGGAAGCACAGGAGAACTATTTGCAGGATGTCCTCCGTCTTCCTGGCGTGACAGGGCTCGAGCTGCCGTGGTATCAAAGTGACTTTCTCCCCGATGAGGACGGGGCGATTGCGCTCATGGAACGCGGCGGTTCGCACGTCATCACGATGGTTGCCGGAACCATGGCGAAGGCGGCGGCAAGCGGCAACACGTATGGATTGGCCTCGGACTCCGCAGAGGGACGCAAGGCCGCACTACGGGACCTGCGGCATGTGCGTGACGTGGTGGCTCGAGTCAATGATGGCGCTGGCGCGGGTCGCGTTGCGGCCGTCGAGATTCAGTCGGCACCACATCCCATGATGGCGGCGTTCTCTCCGGATTACGACCCCACGTCGACGGTGCACTTTGCAGCGCAATGCTATGGGGATTCTGTATCTGAGATTGCGTCATGGGACTGGTCCGGAGCGCGTCTTTTGCTGGAGCACTGCGACTCTGCTTTTGGCAAGGCGCCGCAGAAAGGATTACTGCCGCTCGACGCCGAGCTTGAGATAGCACAGGAGATAAGAGATTCTTCCTCTGCTGCCGCGACGAGTGTCGACATCGCCATCAATTGGGGGCGCTCCGCACTTGAGGGGCACTCCGCGGAACTCGCCATCGAGCACATTCGCAAAGTGTCACGTGCGGGTCTGCTGGGATCTGTGTTCTTCTCTGGTACGGCGGATCACGAGACTGTGTATGGATCAGCATGGGCCGATACACACACGCCTTTCGTTATTCCGGAGAGTGCTGATTCTCCAACATCTGAGGTGATGACGACGTTGCTCGACCAGTCAGCACGCGAAGCAGCGCTCGCAGAGTGTGCGGCGGTTCCGAACGTTCTTATCGGCCTCAAGGTGCAGAGTCCTCCCTCTTTTGACAAAGAGGAGGTGTTGGCGGAGTTGCGTGCACACCTCACGTTGCTATAGGGTCCGATTCCCAACAACGCGGGTAAGTGCGTAAGAACGCCGCGTTGGCGCGGGAATCACGGTGTGCTCGAAGGGCGTCTTTCGGTTCTGTGGAGAAATCCGGAAGACGCCCTTTGCTATTCCTGCTTATTCGCTTATTCGCTTATTCGCTTATTCCGCCAGCCCGCGCAACAGCGCCACTTCGTCCACGTCGTCGTCACGTGGTGGTGTTTCGAGAATCATCGGTAGTTTCTTGAGCGTGGGATTGTTGACTACCTCCCGGAAGAAATCAACACCGAGTTCGCCGAGACCGATGGGAGCGTGACGGTCCTTGTGCGACTCAAATCCGAACTTTGAATCGTTGATATGAATGGCCTTGAGACGGTTGAGGCCCACGGTGGCGTCGAACTCGGCTAGCACTCCCGTGAGGTTTTGCTTTACGTCGTAGCCGCCGTCGTACACGTGGCAGGTGTCCAGCGTGACGCCGATGCCGGGTGCTCCAGGGCCGGAGACTCCGGCAGCCTCGAGACGCGCGATGATCTCCGCCAGCTCCTCGAATCGAGAACCGACTTCGGTTCCCTTGCCTGCCATGGTCTCCAGCAGAATTGTGACGTTGCTAGGTGTTTTTTCGAACACTTGCGTGAGGCCCTCGGCAATCAATTCGATGCCCGTGTCGATTCCTTGACCCACATGGCTGCCGGGATGGAAGTTGAAGTAGATCTGGTGGCCGTCGGGCACTGCGGTTGAGAGCAACTGCGCGTCATCCTGCATGCTGGTGATGGCGAAGGTCCGTTTGCTTGCATCCTTGCCGGCAAGGTTGTAGACGTACGGCGCGTGGACCACGAGCGGTCCCCAACCGAGATCACGCTGGGCCTCTACGAGTGGCGTCGGATCCTGCGTTTTCAGCTTTTTGGATTCGCGGCCATACGGGGAACGGGGAAAGAACGCGAAGGAAGTGTTGCCAGCGGCCTTTGCCTGCTGCACGAGGCCTGCCCAGCCGTCAGTTGTGGAGAGGTGCTGGCCGAGCTTGAGCGCGACGCCTGCGGGGGTGATGGGAGTCTCTTCTTCTGTCATGGTTTTTATTGTGAGCGTGTGGGCGGACGAGCGGTGCTGTTTTTCTCTGCCCTGCGCGGAAGTGAAGAAGATAAGTGCCCCGAGCCGGAATCGAACCGGCGACACGCAGATTAGAAGTCAGCTGCTCTATCCTCTGAGCTACCGGGGCGCACCCCACTATTGTATGCGACGCTCGGACGGGGAGTGAGTATCGGGCGTGCGCTCCTTCTTTGCCCTTCCCGGTAACACCATCACGATCGCTCCGGCAGCAAGCACGGCCACGATGAGAGGCACGATTTTCCATGCGCGTTGTGAAATCCACAACATGGTGGCGCTGGCTCCAACGGTCGCGGCAGGAATCTTGGTGTGGGCAGCTCCCGGAGAGTTCGCGTCCCCGTTTTCTCCCTGCCTTTTGAGAGCAGCGTCGTTGTGTGCGATGACGGCTTTGCGATGCGCTGCCGCCCACGTTGACGTCGTTTCGACGGCGTACCTGGGGAAGTCTACGTGTGCCGCGCGCGATGTTGCATAGCTCGACGCTGCCACCGTGTATTTCTCGCCAGTGGCAAGTCCGGTAATGACGATGTGCGCATCGGCAGCGGAGGCGGTCGCTCTGCGCGTCACTCCGGTAGTGGCGGAGGTGGCGCTGACGGTTATCGTTCCGAGTGTCTCCCCGAAAACCTTCCCTTCGGCCGTTGACGCGGTCACGTCGCGCAGTGAGGAGCAATCAACAGAAAGCGTTGCGGTTCCTCCCGTCGCTGCGGTCACCGCGGTATGCGTCCCCGACGCGGAGCTGCTGGTGTTCTTCGGAACGCTGATCTCCAGTGAATTTCCAAGTGACGACGTGGTCTTCTCCTGCGAGATCGCCGTCTCGTACACGATGTTCGCTTCGTCCGTGTCGGGGGTCCATAGGCCCAGTTTCTTGAGGAACTGCCGCGTCATCACCAGCTGCCCGTTGTACCCGGGGTGCAGCTTGTTGCCCATGAGAATCTGGTCCACGCCGGTGCCGCCGGACCCAAGGTCGGTGGGTTCTTCGAGAAGCCACGGGTAGGTGCGGCTCAACTTCTGCCATTGCGAATATTGGTCAATGAGAAGCAGAGAGGCATCGCGCGCCGCCACTCGCTTCATCGCGGCGACGTAGGGTGCCACTACTTTTGACCGGGAACCGGGTGTGGGAGTCCGCAAGATGATCAGTGCATGCGGATTGTCTTTGCGAATGTCGGCCACGATCTGCGTGAGATTATGCGTGTAGCGCGCCGGTGTCATCGAGGGCACCACGGAGTCATTCGTTCCGAGCATGACGGAGACCACGTCGGGAGAATAGGCGCGCAGACGCTGATTGATATTCTCGAGCGTCTGCTTTGTGGTGGTGGAGGCGACGGCCGTGTTAATGACCACGTCGTGCGTGCGTCCGAGAACCCCCTTGAGATACTTATCCACGGTTTGGGAAATCGAGTCGTGGCCTTTTGTGTATTCCTCGCCGTGTGTGATGGAGTCTCCCATGAACAGCCAGGTGAGTGGCGTGCCGGCGGCAAATTTCTTCTTGAGCGCTGCGATGGGTGATATCTTCGCGGTTGTCACGGTGCTCGTGTCTTTCGTTCCCGTGCTGGCGGCCGCGCCCAGTTTCCCGTACAGGGTTTTCAGCTGGCGCTTTCCGTCCGCAGACCGCAGCGTCAGCGTCCACGCGTCCTCTCCGCCGGAGTTATGGGAGCGCGGAACGTTGGCGATGGTGAATTTCGCGGAATGAATGCTCCCGCTCATGGAGAACTCGGCGTCAGATCCCACGACGACGGGGGCCGTACTTTCGTTGATTTTGAGGGTATATCGCCATTTGTTCGGTGTGAGCCCCGCAGGAAGCGTCACTGTAAGTGCGTGCGCAGTGGCGCTGACCTTCGCAGTTTTCGTGAGATAGATGGTGGGCTCTGGCACTTCGGCGCGTTGGATGTCGATATCGTCGGCGGTGAAGGAATCGGTGACGCCCGCCGTTTTGCTGAGAACCGCAATGAGTTGCCGGGCGATGACGAGGTGTCCGGCGGCGTTGAGATTCCCCTGGGCATCCTCATCGTTGCGAACGAATGTGGGAAGTTTCTTGGTGGCCTTGTAATGATCCACGAACACGATGCGGTTGTACGCGTCTGTGCCCTTGTAGGTTGCTACGACCTTCCGCATTGCCTGCGCGTAGAGTGCGGCATTCGTATCAGCTGCCCCTCCGCGGGTTGGAGGGGTTTGCAGAAGAATGAAACCGTCATCGAAGCGCAGATCGGTGGCCTTCGTGATGAGTTTTTTCAAATCTTTCGAAAATTGTGAGATGCCCTTGGGGCCTGCGGCCTCATCTTCGGTGCCCACCATGTACCCAACGGTTTTGGGACCGAGTGGAATGATGACGTCGTTAAAGCTTTTGACGATGGCATGGAGGGTCTGCCCGCTTGCTGCGGTGTTGGTGACATAGCGCTGCATTTGGGCCACAACTGCGATGGAGGGAAGCGTTGCATCTGTTTTATGCCGTGGCAGAGCCCACCGGATGTAGTTTTCGAATTGACTGACGTAATTGCGAACGCCGCGAGTGTGAGAGAATCCGCCTTCCACGTTGGCGCCGCCAGTAAAGACCCACGTGTTGACCATGGAATCGTCGAAGAGCTCCGAGGCCTCAGACCCAGGTGCCGAAGTGTTCTCAGAAGCTGCAGAGGCGCGGGCTGTGGAGACTTGGGAGATTTGCGGAGAGGAATCGACGCTCTCGGCGTGTGCCTGAGGTAACTGTGCACTGACGGCGACGCCACACAACAGCGCTAGAAAAAGGCCGATACAGAGAAGGAGACAAAGATGGCGATGCAAAAATCTCACCATGCGTCCCCTCTCACACTTCTCGGATGGATTGTGTCTACTTACAGATCCAACCCCAGATAGATCACATCCCTCATGGGATTGTGATAGTACGCCGGAATCTGTGTAAAGCCAAGGCTGTGATACGTATGAATGGCAGTTGTGAGTGGAGCGATGGTATCCAGAACCATTTGCTTGTGTCCATCGGCCCGTGCTGTGTCAATGATCGCTTCCGCGAGCCTATGACCCAGATGCAGTCCACGGAACTGCGGGCGTACGTACAAGCGCTTCATCTCTGCTCGCTGGTGTGCTACGGATTCAGCGTCTGTGAGGCGATGATAGGCCACGCATCCGGCAGCTTCACCATCGACGAGCGCAATGAGCATGCGGCCGTGTTCGCCGGCGTATTTCAGCGGTAGGTCTGCGAGCTCCGCATCGAGGTGCTGGAAGCCCAGGTCACGGCCGAGGCGCTGGGTGTATTCCACAATGAGACCTTGAACGGCATCGAGATGATCGAGTCCGTTCTCAACGGTCACCGTGGGTTGTGAAGCGTGGGGAGTGGTCGGCGTGGTATCTGATGCAATGGTAGGTGAGCTCACGAGACGACGATCTTAGCACCGGTGCGGCGTGAGATGTAGCGCGCCAGACGGCTCAACAGGTAGTTGATGACGATGTAAATCACTGCCGTCACCACGTACACAGGCACCAGCGAGTTGTAGTTGGAAATAAGGACCTTCGCGTTCTGCATCATCTCGGGGTAGGTGACCACATAGCCGAACGTTGTGTCCTTCACTACAACCACCAGCTGTGTGACCAGCGTTGGGATCACGTAGCGGATTGCTTGCGGAAGAATCACGCTGCGGAAGGCCTGACCGCGTGAGAGGCCGAGAGAGGTGGCCGCCTCGGATTGGCCGTTCGGCACGGCGTTGACGCCGGAGCGGAAGACTTCCGCCAAGACGCCCGCGGCGTTGAAGCTGATGGGGATAGTGATCATCCAGTAGGTGCTGATGGTGATGCCCCACGTCGGCAGCACGAGGAAGAGGAAGTAAATGAACAACAGACTCGGTACGCCGCGTGCCACCTCGATAATGGCGGTGCTGAGCCAGCGCAGAGGAGCAAAGGAACTCACGCGTCCGCTCATGAGAAGCAGGCCAACAACAATGGCGAGGATGCCGGCGGTGACGGCTACGGACAGCGTTCCCAGCAGGCCGCTGCCAATGAAGGTCCACGTGGTCCAGGCGCCGAAGAACGACCAGTACTGTGCGTCAAGCTGTCCCGACAGCGCGAACTGCTGATAAATCACATACAACAGACCGAGAATGACGAGAACGGAGATGACGGTTCCGACATGAATCCATCTGCGGGCGCGGGGTCCAGAGACTTCGAAAAGCGCATCTTGGGTGGTGGGAGGAGCTACACGACGTGCGTGGCGGCGAGGTGAGGGTGCGTGGTTTTGTTCTGTCGACGTCATCGTGCAATCCTCACTTTCCTGTCAATAGCGGCGCCAATTGACGCGATAATCAGCGCTGTTCCGAGGTACAGAACGGCTGCCAGCGCGAAGGTGAGAATGCCGCCCGCCTCAGCGTTGTTGATCTTGGCAACCAAGCCGGTCAAATCCAGGTTCGTCACAGGAATCTGGGAGGCCAGGGAGGAGCTGAGCATGACGGCGATAAGAAGGCTCGTCATCGGCTGGACAACGGATCGCAGCGCCTGAGGAATAACAATGCGCGTCACGATCGACGTGAACCCAAGTCCAAGAGACCGCGCTGCCTCCACCTGGCCCACTCCCACTGTGTTGATGCCGGTCATGAGGTTTTCGCATCCGAAAGCAGAGCAAATGATGATGAGCGCCGTGATCACCGATGGTTCGTAATCGAGCAAAATATGCAGCGCAGGCAGGCCATACACAATAAAGATCAGCAATGACAGGCCGGGGATATTACGGAACACCTGTACGTAGAACTCAACGGCCATGCGCGCCGGTTTGATGGGGGATACGCGCACAATCGTCAGCAGCAAGGCGAGGAGAATGCCGAAGACGAAGCCAATCGCCGTCAGCCGCCACGTTGTTAGCAGCGAACTGAGAAACTGCGTGCCGTAATGGGACACGAGATAGCCGATGCTCACACGACCTCCTTCGTTGATGCGCGATGCTGCGTTTTGCCCGCAATAGCTGATGATACAGAAGCGAGCTGAGTCGTTGAACTCAGCTCGCCACACTCACTCTCTGGTGAGTCTACTGCGTACTACTGCCGATTGCCCTTTTCAGGGCCTCAGCGTTCATTTTTCGGTGATGGCCGGAGCAGTGGGGACCTCGGTGGTCTTGGTGCGGTCGCCGATGGTGAGCTTCCACAGCTTGGACCATGTGCCCTCATCCTCAACCTTCTTGAGGAAGGCGTTGACGAAAGCCACGCCATCGGAGCCCTTGGGCAGACCGATACCGTACGGATCCGCGTCGCCAAAGGCGTTACCTGCAATCTTGACGTTCTTGGAATCCTGATTCACGGCGTTGAGCAGCAGCGTGTAATCGGTGACGTAGGCGTCAACACGTCCCTGCTTGAGGGCGTCCACGGCCTCCTGATGCGTCTGGAATTCCTGAACGGTGGCCTTGGGTGCGTACTTCTTCAGCACGTCGGGGCCAGTGGAACCAGCCTGAGTGGCGACCTTCTTGCCTGCGAGGCTATCAACACCCTTGATGTCGGAGTTGGTGGCGCTCACCAACACGCCCTGATGAGACGTGTAATACGGGCCGGCGAAGGAGATGACCTTCTCGCGCTCGGGAGTGATGGAATACGTTGCGAAGACAGCGCTGACCTGCTTGTTCTGCAGAACCTTCTCACGGGTGGAGGAATCCACCTGGGTGACCTCGACCTTGGAGGAGTCGCCAAGAATGTACTGTGCGAGGAGCTGTGCGAGACCGGCGTCAAAGCCGCGGATCTTGTTATCCTTCTCGTTGAGCTGGCTGAACAGGTTGGAAGTCTTGGTTCCACCGATCTTCAGGACGCCGGCCTTCTTGACCGAGCTGGCCCATTCGTTGGCGCTGATAGTGGCGTCGTCGGCCTTTTCTCCACCCGCAACGAGCTTGTCGTATGCGGCGGTGTCGAGGTCGAGGCTCGATGAAGAGCCAGATGCCGAAGAACTGGACGTGGACGTGGGCGAGCTGGTGCCGCACGCTGCCGTGAACAGCAGGGCGCATGCCGCGGCGACTGCTGCGACGGGCTTAACGGCCGTCTTGATGCTGAATGTCATTGACTACTCCTCCTCAGGGGCATGTGTGCTCAAGATTCGTCAGCATACCGTGCAACTGCATGCACGCATGAAAATGCAACGAATCTTGGTACGTGTGTGACTTAAGAATAATGCACTCAGTAGTCAGCGACTCTTCATATGGCTGAAAATGAACGTCTTCTGTCTTCGAATTTATTTATAGGCGGTTCAAAGTATGTAGCGTTTGCCGTGCTCGGGGGAGGGGAGGTCTCTTCTCAAATCCGCGCCGGACCGCTCAGGCCAAGTCTTTATGTCTGAGAAGAGACCTCCCACACCAACCGCTCCGCAAAAGATTATTTATCGCATGTTCACACTGCAGCGCTACCCTGAAATCGCAGAAAGATTCGCAGTCACGACTCTGGAGGACTTGTGGCAACTATCGATTCTCAACCCACCCAATCAACCCCTCGCGTTGCCGTTATCATGGGGTCTTCTAGCGATTGGGACACCGTCAAAAACGCATGCGACATGCTCGACAAGTTCGGTGTCGCCTATTCCAAGCAGGTGGTGAGCGCTCACCGCACGCCGGAACTCATGGCAGAAGTCGCCTCAACGGCGCGCGCCAAGGGCATCAAAGTCATCATCGCCGGTGCGGGTGGTGCGGCGCACCTTCCGGGCATGGTGGCGGCGCAGACAACGCTGCCGGTCATCGGCATCCCCGTGCAGTCTCACGCGCTCAACGGGCTTGATTCCCTTCTCTCCATTGTGCAGATGCCCGGCGGAATTCCTGTGGCGACAACGGCGATCGGGCGTTCCGGCGCCGTCAACGCAGGATTGCTCGCCGTGTCAATCCTGTCGATTGCCGACGACGCGCTCGCCGAGGCGCTCGAGGAATATCGTAACGATCTCAAGAAGAAGGTTGAGGAGTCGAATGCCCAGCTTGTCTGAAAGTACGCATGGCGCAGTGTCTCAGCTGATGCCGGGGTCGGTCATTGGCATTGTGGGCGGAGGCCAGCTCGGCCGGATGATGGCACTGTCCGCAAAATACATGGGCTTTCGCATCGGGGTCCTCGATCCCACTCCGGATTGCCCGACTGCGCAGGTCGCCGATTTCCAGGTCACAGCAGAGTACGATGACCGCGACGCCATTGCGGAGTTGGCGCGGCGCTCGGATGTACTGACATACGAATTCGAGAATGTGGACGCCGATGCTCTGGACCTGGTGGCTGATGAAGTCGCCATTCCGCAGGGAACAGACTTGCTGCGCGTGACGCAGGATCGCATTCACGAGAAGACCTTCATCAACGAGCATGGCATTGGCACGGCACCGTGGCGAGCTGTGTCGTCCTACGCGGGTCTCACTGCCGCGCTTGATGAGATTGGATACCCGGCCGTTCTGAAGACAGATACCGGTGGGTACGACGGGCATGGGCAATTGGTGCTGCACTCCGCAGACGACCTCACCCATGTGGATCCCTCCGACGTGCCGCCCTCGATCCTCGAAGGCTTTGTCGATTTCGCGTATGAGGCGTCGATTCTCGTGTCGGGTGACGGGAAAAATTACGTGACGTTCCCGATCGTGCGCAACATCCATAAGAACAACATTTTGCACGTGACGATCGCTCCGGCCGAGATGAGCGACGAGACCGCGCAGGTGGCGACGGACTTGGCACTGCGCCTCGCCGACGGATTCAAGCTGGCAGGGACTTTGGCCATTGAGCTGTTCGTTCTGCGCGACGGTTCTGTGCTCGTCAACGAGCTGGCGCCGCGGCCGCATAACTCCGGCCATTACACCATAGAGGCGTGCAGCATCGACCAGTTCGACGCGCATATCCGTGGCATCACTGGCTGGCCATTGCCGCAGCCGAAACTCCTGAGCCCTGCGATCATGGTCAACGTTTTGGGACAGCAT
The DNA here is from genome assembly GCA_022651005.1 of Bifidobacteriaceae bacterium. Classification (GTDB taxonomy): domain Bacteria; phylum Actinomycetota; class Actinomycetes; order Actinomycetales; family Bifidobacteriaceae; genus JALCQC01. The sequence continues at coordinate 440,304 of JALCQD010000001.1, read as the reverse complement.
GTGGAGGCGGCCCGCGCAGCAATCGCGACGCATCCCACGTGGAATTTCCATGATTACGGCAAGGCCGACGCTAAGCACAACCGCAAAATGGGGCACATCACGGTGCTGGGAGCGGATCCTGTGGCCCTTGCGGCTGAGGCCGATGCCAGCGGAATCTGGGACGACCTCAAGTAGCTTCTAGCCTCGTGTGCGCGACGCAAGAAGCACTGCGCACACGTACGAGAAAGTGCGAAGACGGCTGTTACTTCAGCGCCTTCGCACCGATGTCGTGACGGTAGAACATGCCCTCAGTCGGTAAGTCTTCGATGAGGCCGTACACCGCTTCTTGCGCCTCTTGCAATGACGGACGTGTCGCCTCCACCAGCAGCACGCGTCCCGAGGACGCCACCATTCCCACGTGCGAATTTGCGACACCCGCGTAGTACGTGTGAAGACCATCCCCGTTGGGAATCTCTGGGATAATCGCTCCCTTGACCACATGATCGGGATAGCCCTCGGAGGCCAGCACCACTCCCAGAGTGGCGCCGGAAGTATTCCATGTGAACTCGGGATCACCGTCAGAGAGAATCGCGGAGATTCCGTCCGCAAAGTCGGAGGTCAGTCGTGGCAACACCACTTGTGTCTCGGGGTCGCCGAAGCGAGCGTTGAACTCAATCACCTTTGGCCCGTCGGCCGTTGCGATGAGTCCCGCGTAGAGCACGCCCGTGAAGGGATATCCTTCGTCCACCATCGCCTGTGCCGTGGGCTTCACGATAGTCTCAATTGCCTCTGCCACCATCGAGTCAGGGATCTGAGGTACGGGGGAGTAGGCGCCCATGCCGCCGGTGTTCGGTCCGAGGTCGTCGTCGTAGGCGCGCTTGTGATCCTGTGCGATGGGCATGGGCCACACTTCGGAGCCTCTCACGAAACTCATGAGAGAGAATTCCTGACCCTCCAGGAAGTCCTCGATCACCACTCGTGCGCCTGCCTGTCCAAAGCGGTTTTCAATGAAAATATCGTCGAGTGCCTTCATGGCATCATCAATCGTCAACGCCACTGTGACGCCCTTGCCGGCCGCCAATCCGTCCGCTTTCACCACGATGGGTGCACCATGGGACCGCACGTACGCCTGTGCGGATTCTTCCTGATCGAACGTCTGGTAGGCGGCTGTGGGGATGCTGTGCCGCATCATGAGTCGCTTGGCGAAGTCCTTGGAGCCTTCGATCTGCGCGGCGGCCTTGGAGGGGCCGAAAGCGGGGATCCCGGCGTCCTCGAAATCGTCCACGATGCCTTCAATAAGTGGCACCTCGGGTCCCACAAACACCCAGTCGATTTCATTGGATTGCGCAAAGGAAATGAGTGCGGCGTGGTTCGACTGTGCAAGATCCACAATGTGGATGCCATCGCCGCTCATGCCGGGATTTCCGGGAGCGCAGAAAACCGTTTCCACGCTTGGCGACTGCGCCAGAGCGTGCGCAACCGCGTGCTCACGTCCACCGGCACCGATGACGAGAATTTTCTTACCCATGATGATGTCCTTCCGCACTCATGCACCTCTTTCGCACAACTCGAATCGTTATGCGTTACGCCAGCCGCACGCCCTTCGCGGTGTCTTTGGCCGCATCGCTGTCAACCACAGTGCCCACCGCCCACGCTTTCTGACCGGCGTCGGACAGAAGCTTCAGCGCACGGTCGGCCTGCGAGGAGGCAACCGACAGTACCATGCCGAGCCCCATGTTAAACACGTTGTACATTTCGGCACGCGGGATGGATCCGCACCGCTCGATGAGTCCAAAGATCGCCGACTCGTCCCACGAACCGAGACGCACCGACGCCGTCAGCCCCTCGGGCATCATGCGCGGAATATTCTCAATGAATCCGCCGCCGGTGATGTGTGAGACGCCGTGAATCAGTCCCTCGGCAATCAACGGCTTGAGCGCGGAGACGTAGATGGCGGTGGGAGTGAGCAGCACATCACCCACGCTCTTCCCGCCGAGTTCGGAAGGCGTGGACTCCACCGTGAGCCCGCCGTCCTCAAACAGAGCCTTTCTCACCAGCGAGAATCCGTTGGAATGCACGCCCGTAGAGGCAAGTCCTATAAGAACGTCTCCGGCGCCAATGGAAGAGCCGTCGATAATCCGGCTTTTCTCCACGACTCCCACCGTGAATCCAGCGAGGTCGTATTCGTCGGTGTCATACATTCCGGGCATCTCGGCGGTTTCGCCGCCAATCAACCCCGCCCCCGCCTGCACGCAGCCGTCCGCGACGCCCGCGACGACCTGCTCCAACAGCGCCGGGTCGTTCTTTCCGCACGCGATGTAGTCAAGGAAGAACAGCGGTTCCGCGCCCTGGGCCACGATGTCGTTGACGCACATGGCCACGCAGTCGATGCCGATGGTATCGTGCTTTCCGGCCGCCTTTGCCACGAGGAGCTTGGTGCCCACTCCGTCGGTTCCCGAAATCAGCACGGGCTCCTTGTATCCCAGCGACGCGAGGTCAAACAGGCCGCCGAAGCCGCCAATGCCGCCCATCACGCCGGGACGTGCCGTTCGCGCCACGTGGGAGCCGATGCGCTTGACCACCTCGTAACCGGCCTCGATGTTGACGCCTGCTGAATCGTATGCGGAGGGCATGGGATCACCTTTCGGAGTGAGAGGATTCGGAGTGAGATGGGGAAGATTGATAATACGTGAATTCGTTGCCGTTGTACCCGCTGGCATCGTGTGCGAAGGACGCTACGCGTGCGCGCTCCTCGGGGGAAAGCGACGCCAGGAATTCCTGTTCGTAGTCGCCCAGGCTCGTGGGGTAGTCGCCGTTGAAGTAGGCGACGCACAGACCCCCGTAGGGCGCATCTGCGTGCAGTCCCACGGATTCCACAAGACCATCCACGGAAAGGAAGGAAAGGGAGTCAGCGCCGAGGTAGTCGCAGATTTCGTCCACGGTTTTGTGCGCCGCGATGAGTTCCGAGGTGCGCTGGATGTCGATGCCGTAATAGCAGGGGAAGCGCAGCGGCGGCGAGGCGATGCGCACGTGAACTTCTGCGGCCCCTGCCTCACGCAGCAGCCGCACAATGCGCCGCGACGTAGTGCCACGCACGATGGAGTCGTCAACAATCACCACGCTCTTGCCGGCCACCACACCGCGCACGGCGGACAGCTTCATGCGCACACCCTGTTCGCGCAGCTCCTGAGTGGGCTGAATGAATGTACGGGCCACATACTGGTTCTTGATGAGGCCCATCTCGTTGGGCAGCCCGCTGGCCTCTGCGTAGCCGGAGGCGGCAGAGAGGGAGGAATTCGGCACGCCGATGACCATGTCTGCATGGGGTGCGGGGGACTCCGCGGCGAGCCTCTTACCCATGCGCTTCCTGGCAGAGTGCACGTTGACGCCGTAGATGTTGGAATCGGGACGGGCGAAGTAGATGAATTCCATGGAGCAGATGGCCTGCTGCACGGTGTTCGTATAGCTTTCGATGTGATAGCCGTCGTCGTTCACGATGACGATTTCGCCCGGCTTGATGTCGCGTACGAATTCAGCGCCCACCGTTTCCAGCGCGCAGGTCTCGGAGGCCAGGACGTAGGCGCCGTTGGTCATGCGACCGATGGACAGCGGCCGGAAGCCGTTGGGATCGAGGGCGCCGATCATGGCATTGGACGTCATGAGCAGGTACGCAAAGCCGCCGTGCACCTGATTAAGGGCGTCCTTGAGACGGTCGACGAAGGTACTCGCGGCAGAACGACGAATGAGGTGCATGAGCACCTCGGTGTCGGAATTGGAGTGGAAGATTGCGCCCTGATTTTCGAGTCGTTCCTTGATGCTCGGGCAGTTGGTGAGGTTGCCGTTGTGGGCAAGCGCGCACTGGCCGTCATGGAAGTTGAAAAGGAAGGGTTGGATGTTGTCGATGGAGCTGTTCCCGGAGGTGGCGTAGCGCACGTGACCGATGGCCTTGTTGCCCACGAGATTGGTGAGCGTCTCCTCGCGCTTGAACACCTGGGTGAGAAGGCCCAGTCCGCGGTAGCCGTCGAGCACCCCGTCGTTGTTGACGACGATGCCGGCGCCCTCCTGACCTCGATGCTGGAGGGCATGAAGCCCAAAGTAGGTGAGCCTCGCGGCGTCGGGATGCCCCCAGACGCCGAAGATGCCGCACTCCTCGTGCAATCCCTCTAGTTCAGCAGGCATGCCAGCGACTCCTTCCACACCTTTTTCGCGCTCATGGTGGCCACGCGAATGCCGCTACCGCGCGTTGCGATGGTGAGCATGCCGTCGTCGGTGACGCGGCCGAGAGAGGTGGCCGCGGGAACGGCCGCTTCGAAGGCGGCTGCCTTGCTCGACGGAACCGAGACGACGAACGCTCCCACGGTTTCCGCGAAGAGCAGGGGGTCGTCAATGTCGAGATTCACGTCCACGCCCAGCACATCGGCTTGTGGGTTGTTGCGTCCGGTCCCGGACTTCGAGTCGAAGCCGAAGGCGGATTCCGCCAGTGCGACCGCCACGCCGCCCTCGCTCACGTCGTGTGCGGAATTCACCAGACCAGCGCGGATTGCCGTCAGCAGTGCGTCCTGAGTCTTTTTGATGTCGTCGAGATCGACGTCGGCGAGCACACCGCCAATGCTTCCCGTGGTGAGTTTTTGCACTTCGGACCCGGCGAAGTCGGGGCGTATGCCTTGGGAGCCGGAAAGCAGATATACCGCGTCACCGGCCGTGGTGAAGTCCTGAGTGGTGATGTGATCCGTGTGCTCCATGAGGCCCACCATGCCGATCATGGGTGTGGGGTACACGGCTTCGTGGCTGGTTTCGTTGTACAGACTCACGTTTCCGGAGATGACAGGAGTCTCGAAGGTGCGGCAGGCCTCGGAGATTCCGGCCGCCGAGCGCTTGAGATCGTACATGACCTCGGGGTTCTCGGGAGAGCCGTAATTGAGGCAGTCAGTGATGGCCAGCGGGGTGGCACCCGATGCCACGATGTTGTTCGCCGCTTCTGCCACGGCGATTTTTCCGCCGATTTCGGGATCGAGGTAGATGTAGCGTCCGTTGCAGTCGGTGGTCATTGCCAGCGCCGTCTCGGTGTCGCGAACGCGAATCACTGCCGCGTCTGAGCCAGGGCGAATCACGGTGTTCGTGAGAACCTGCGAATCATAGGTGTGCCAGATGTGTTCCTTGGAGGCGATCGTGGGGCTTGCAAGCAGCTTCAGGAAAGTCTCGGAAGGGTTCGTGATGTGCAGTGCCGCAGCGCTTGCGTCCGTTGCGTGCAGGCCGGCAAGGCGAGCGGGCTCGGTGTCGGGAAGATGATATTCGGGAGCGTCGTCGGTGAGTGCGCGCACCGGAATGTCGGCCACGATCTGTCCCTTGTGCTCCAGCGTGTACTTGCCGTCGTCGGTGACCTTGCCAATGGTGACCGCATCGAGGCCGTACGCCGTGAAGATCTTTGTGATTTCCTCTTCGTGGCCAGCGCGCACGCACAACAGCATGCGTTCCTGGGACTCGGAGAGCATCATCTCGTAGGGAGTCATGTTGGTTTCGCGCTGCGGAACGTCGTCGAGCTTAAGGTACAGGCCGGTGCCGGCCTTGGACGCCATCTCGGCGGAGGAGCTCACCAGACCCGCGGCGCCCATATCCTGAATGCCCACGAGGATGTCGTTGTGGTTGTGGATCACGTCGAGGCAGGCCTCCACGAGCTGCTTCTCCATGAAGGGATCGCCCACCTGAACGGCGGAACGTTGGGTTTCATTGCCCTCGCCGAATTCCTCGGAGGCGAAAGTGGCGCCGTGAATGCCGTCGCGGCCCGTAGTGGCGCCAACGTACATGATGGAGTTGCCGGCACCCGCGGCACGGCCCTTCTGGATGTCCTTGACGTCGATGAGTCCAACGCACATCACATTGACCAGAGGATTGCCCTCGTAGCACGCATCGAATTCCGTTTCGCCGCCCACCGTGGGCACGCCGATGCAATTGCCGTAGCTGGAGATGCCGGCCACCACCTGATCGACCAGGAATTTATTGCGATCCACGTCCTTGGCGTGAGCAGCGTCGAGCTCGCCGAAGCGCAGCGAATCGAGAACCGCAACAGGACGGGCGCCCATGGAGAAGATGTCTCTGAGAATACCGCCCACTCCAGTTGCCGCGCCCTCAAAGGGCTCCACGGCAGAGGGATGATTGTGGCTTTCCGCCTTGAACACCACGGCCTTGCCGTTGCCGATGTCCACGATGCCGGCGCCCTCGCCGGGGCCCTGCAGCACGCGAGGACCCTTGGTGGGGAAGGTCTTGAGAATGGGGGTGGAGGACTTGTAGCAGCAGTGTTCCGACCACATTACGGCGAACAGGCCGGCCTCTGTGTAGTTGGGCAGGCGTCCGAGCATACCAACTGCACGCTCGTATTCGGCGTCGGTCATGCTCCAGTTGCGGTAGATCTTGGTGTCGCGTACTTCTTCTGCGGTAGGTTCTGCGGTTGCCGCGCTCGCATTTGTGCTTTTCATGTCAGGCGAAGGCCTTTCGTTGCAGATTATTGCAGGGAATTGATGAGGGACGTGAAGAACGGCAGGCCGTCGTCGCTGCCGAGCAGCTTTTCGACGGCGCGTTCGGGGTGGGGCATCATGCCAAGCACGTTGCCCGCCTTGTTGGTGACGCCGGCGATGTCGTCCACGGATCCATTGGGATTGTGACCCTTCGCGTAGCGGAAGGCGATCTGACCGTTGGCCTTCAAATCGGCAAGTTCCTCGTCGGTGACCGTGTAGCGGCCTTCAGCATGGGCTACCGGCAGGCGCAGCTGTTGCCCGTCTGCGTACTCGCTGGTGAAACGCGTGGAGGCGTTGGCAACCTCGACGTCCGCGGTTTCGCACACGAAACGCAGAGAGGTGTTGCGCAGCAGCACGCCCGGGAGCAGCCCCGCTTCACACAGAATCTGGAAACCGTTGCAGGTGCCGAAGACGGGCTTGCCCTCCTCCGCAAAGCGACGGACCTCCTCCATAACCGGGCTGAAGCGCGCGATGGCGCCACAGCGCAGGTAGTCGCCGTAGGAGAAGCCTCCCGGGATGAGGACGGCATCAAAGCCGTCGAGGCTCGTGGCGTCGTGGCGTACGAATTCCGCATCCATGCCCGCAACGTTCTTGATGCCCCAGAGCAGATCCTTGTCACAGTTGGATCCGGGAAAGACGATGACAGCGAAACGGGGGGAGCTGACACTCATGCCTGTGCCCCGTCCGTCTCGGCGTGGGTGATCTCGTAGCGATACGTTTCCATGTTGGGATTGGCCAGCAGCTTGTCGCAGATAGCGTCCACTGTTTCTTCGAGGCTCTTGCCATCCTCGGCGTGCGCCGTGATCTCGAAGTATTTTCCAATGCGCACGGAATCGATGCCCTCATAGCCCATGCGCTCAATGGCTCCCTGGACGGCTTGGCCCTGGGGGTCGAGCACCGATTCCTTATATGTCACGTACACCGTGACCTTGTAGTTCTTTGAAGATTCCATGTGACTCTCCTTATCGCTGTGCGGTTTCACGGTGCTCACTGTGATTTTCAGTGGCTCGCTGCCAGGTTCTCGAGGCGGCCCAGTATTTCGTGATAGGCGGGAAGGATACTTCCCAAGTCCTTTCGGAAGATGTCCTTGTCGAGGCGCTCGATCTGGCCATCTTTCACCGCGCCATCGCCCTCTGCGTCTGCGCCCGAGCGCAGATCCCAGAGGCGGCACGTGTCGGGCGTGATTTCGTCGGCCAAGAGAATCTCACCGTCGGAGGTCTTTCCCATTTCGATCTTGAAATCGACGAGTCTCACGTCGATGGAAGCAAAGAGAGCGGTGAGCTTGACGTTGATGGTGCGGGCGAGCGTGGCGATCTGTGCCAGTTCCTCACGAGTGGCGAGGCCGAGTGCCACGGCGTCATCGTCGTTGATAAACGGGTCGTTGAGCGGATCCGACTTGAAGTAGTATTCCAGCACCGGTTCCTTGAGAGCTGTTCCCTCGTCGACTCCCAGGCGCTTCGAGAAGCTGCCTGCTGCCACATTGCGTTGCACGATTTCGAGGGGGAACATAGTCATTTTCCGCACCAGCTGATCAGTGGGAGAAATTTGCTTGACCAAGTGACTATCGATGCCGACGCGCTTGAGTTCGTCGAAGATCAGAGTGGTAATGCGGTTGTTGAGTTCCGCCTTCCCCACAATCTGCTCTTTTTTTGCCCCATTACCGGCCGTAGCCTGATTGAGGTATTCGACCCACAAAACCTCGGGATCTTCAGTTGCGTACAGTTTCTTTGCCTTGCCCTGATAGAGCAGACCCAGCTTCTCCATGTTCGCCTTTCGATTGCGTTTTTTGAAGAGATAGGGAAATTCCGTAACAGTTAACAAGCTAGCAATTCTGCGTTACAAAGAAACGCTGAATTCAGCTGACATTTGTTTCGAGAGAGTTAACAATTTTCTGGGTTCTTGAGCGCGCCTCTGCCTCTGATTTTCCGCTGGCGAGGGCCACAGCGAGACGTCGTTTGCCGGCGATGGTGGGCTTGCCGAAAATGCGCACATCGGCGCTGGGGACGCTGAGCGCGTCGGCTATTCCAGTGATTGCTGGCGCGCCGTAGCCGTGCGCCACCAAGGGACGTGATGCCCACGTTGTGTGATCTGAGCGCAGCTCGAGGCAGTCGGAAGTGAGCGGGACGCCGAGGAGCGCGCGGGCATGCAGTGCGAATTCACTGAGATTCTGGGAGATCATCGTCACCATTCCGGTGTCGTGAGGGCGGGGGGAGACCTCGTTGAACAGCACGCTGCCATCGGTCAGAACGAATAGTTCCACGCCGAAGACTCCGAAGCAGTTCTCTCCTGTTTCTCGTGCCTTTTGTGCCAGCCCCTCGACGCACGTCGTGGCGATGCGGCGCGCCTCCTGCAGCACGTCGTTGGGAACGACGGCCGGCTGCCAGGATTCACGGTAGTCGCCATTCTCCTGCCGCTGCCCAATCGGGGTGCAGCATTCCACGCCGGCCGCGGAACTCACAGTGAGCAGCGTCACCTCGTAGTCAATCGGAGCGAAGGCCTCCACGATGACGCGCGAGATATCTCCCTCGTCCGCCGCTCGCCGCTCGTTCTGAGCGATTTCCCAGGCGTCATTGATCACAATCTCGTCGCCGCAGCGAATTACCGACTGCCCATGCCCGGACGAGCTCATGACCGGCTTCACCACGCAGGGTGCTCCTACCTCGGCAACCGCCGCTCTCATTTCGGTTAAGTTACCGGCAAAGCGGTAACGGGTTGTGGGAAGTCCAAGATCCACTGCGGCCAGTGTGCGCAACCTCTCCCTATCCATGCAGATCTCGATTGCTTGCGAGCTCGCCGCCACCGTGATGCGTCGATCTGTGATTTTTCCTGTTGCCGCTGCCGCTAGAACTTCTGTGGCGATCGCCTCGATCTCGGGAACAATAATCGTGGGGCGAGTGTTTGCAATCAACGCAGTCAGAGCCTCGGAATCGGCCATGTCGAGAACTCGCGATTCGTTGGCAACATAACTGGCGGGAGCGTGATCGTACGCATCGGCCGCGCACACCCACGCGCCGAGCCGCGCAAATTCGATAGCTACTTCCTTGCCCAATTCGCCCGAGCCTAGAAGGAGAACGCGTACGTTGTGGTCTTGCAATGGATTCCCGAGGGAGGAATCTCCATGAAGGAGCGCCATACCTCACATTGTGGCATCGTCGTGTCATCGCATTGTTTCCGAACGGTGCTGTTAAGAATTGTGTAGCCGCGGGTGCATACGATGGAATTCATGACATTGGATTCTGAGGAGACTCCGCTGACCATCGCCATGGTGATGGATACCATCGGAACCCAGGGCAACGGGACGTCGAACTCGGCCCTGCAATACGCCGCCGAGTTGGAAGCGCAAGGGCACACCGTTCGCATCGTGGGGGTTGGAGCGTCTGAATACCGCGCGCGCATCCACCATCTGCCGCTCGTCACGTGGATCGCCAGCAAGCAGTACATGTCGTTCGCCCAGCCCAGCCCCGAGCTTTTCGATCAGGCGTTCAAAGGCGTCGACGTGGTGCACATCTATCTTCCTTTCAAGTTTGGCCGCGAGGCGCTCAAGGCCGCCAGATTCCGCCACATCCCCGTGACGGCCGCTTTCCATCTGCAACCGGAGAACATCACCTACTCGGCGGGTGTGCGCTACGTTCCCGGGATTCCGCGATTCCTGTACTGGCTGTTCAAGCATTGGCTTTACAAGTACGTGACGCACGTGCACGTTCCCACGCACCTGGGCGCGCAATTGCTGCAAGACCACGGATACCGCAATACGCTGCACGTTATTTCCAACGGGTACAGGCCCATCTTCGTTGCGAACAAGCTCACCCGCGCCGAGCGGGAGGCGGCGGTTCTCGAAACCAATGATGACTACAGCGACGTGCGCAAGCAGCTCAGCGTTATCGAGGAAAACGAGAACCCCACGGACGTTGCCGTGCATTTGCCGCGCCGTTTCAGGATTCTGGCGTCGGGTCGGCTGGCGAATGAGAAAGATCATCTGACGCTCATCAAGGCCGTGGGACTCAGCAAATATAACGAGCAGATCGATGTGCTCATCGCTGGCACGGGGCCGCTGCGGCGGAGGCTCAAGCGCCACGCCAAAAAGCTGCTCGCGAACCCCATCTCGATTGACTTTCACGCCAACGCCGCCATGCCGGCATTCCTGAAGTCGGGTGATCTGTTCGTGCACCCCTCGATAGCCGATCTCGAATCGGTGAGCGTCATCGAGGCGATGGCGACGGGACTCGTCCCCGTGATCGCCGATTCTGCGCTCTCTGCCGCGGGCCAGTTCGCGCTGTGCGATGAATCGTCCTTCCCCGTGGAGGACGCCGAGGCTCTGGCGGAGCGCATCGACTGGTGGATTGAGCATCCCGTGGAGCGTGCGCGGTGGAGCAGAACGTACGCAACGCACACCCTGGAGCATTATTCGGTGACCGCCAGCGTGCGCAAGTTTGTTGCGATGGAACGCGAGGCAATCGCTGAGGAGGAGTGACGAGGGTGCTGGCGTGGGCTCTCGCAAAGAAGAGACTCGGCGAGCACCTGGGCCTCACTCGCTGCTGGTCATCTTGATGCCGATGATGGCGATGAGGAGCAGTGCGATGAACACCCACGTCATGGGAGCGATGCGGTCCTTAAAAGCCAGCGCGCCTATCAGCACTGAACCGACGGCACCGATGCCCGTCCAGATGGGATAGGCCAGGCTGAGGGACAGGTGCTTGGTGGCCAAGGCCAGCAGCCCAACGCTGGCGGCCATCGTGGCGAAGGTAGTGAGCGTCCATCCGAGCTTTGTGAAGCCGTCGCTCATTTTCATGGCGGAAGCCCAGACGAATTCGAAGAGTCCTGCGGCTATCAGTTCGATCCATGGCATGGTGTGTGTCCTTTCGGGGTGCCCCTCAGTGATGAGGTGGCGGGTGGGTGAGCGCTGGTGCGCTGGTGTGAGCGCATAAAAAAAGACATCTCCGATTTCTTCTGATGACCTAATGAAATCGAACATGTCTCAAGCGGCGTGCGCCGCTGGCGCGCTCACCCGGTGGCGAGCATTTCTTCAGTTATGGTGCAAGCGTTGTACGCGCGTTACCTCTTGATTGCGAAAGTAGCACATTTGAGAAATTCGTGCCTGCGTACAATCCACCTATGGCGAAAAATATGAGTACAGGAGCGGCGGCTCCTGGCGATGCTGCGACACCCGCGCGTGGCGATGTGCGCATCCGTGTGGCGAGCCCCGAAGATGCTGCGGCGCTCGTTGCCATCTATGCGCCGTACGTCCGCGACACCACCATCACCTTCGAAGAGACGGTGCCGAGTGTCGAGGAGTTTGGAAAGCGCATCGCTGCAACGCTGAAGCGTTACCCGTATCTAGTGGCGCAGCGCGTGGACGGCGAGATTCTGGGGTACGCCTACGCGGGAGCGTATTCGCAGCGAGTGGCATACGACTGGTCGGTTGAAACGGCCATCTATGTGTCCCAGTCATGTGGTGGGCAAGGGGTGGGCTCGCTGCTCTACGCGGCGTTGGAGCGCGCTCTTCAGGCTCAGCACGTGGTGAATCTCGGCGCCTGCATTACGGCTGAGAATGTTGAAAGCATTGGGTTCCATCGCCATCTTGGATATGAGACCGTGGCGAATTTTGCGCACTTTGGCTTCAAGTTCAACCGGTGGCTCGACGTGGTGTGGATGGAGAAGACCCTGGGGGAGGTGCCGGTAGCTCCGGAAGCATTCGTGCCGTTTGATCGGATTGATTTCTGACTCTTGACACCCGACGAGTGAACCCGATTGAGTGTCAAGAGATTCTTCCTTGCAGAATCGCTGGAAGTACAGTGATTCTCGGTCATTTCTTTCTTGACACTTACGCAGCGTGGCGCGTTGAGTGTCAAGAAGGACGCCACTATTTCTTCTCGTCCTTCGGCGGGTGTGGCAGTCTGCCCGAGCGTTTGAGCGATTCGCGGATGATGAATTCCATCTGACCATTGACGGAGCGCAGCTCGTCGGAAGCCCATTTCTCGACGGCTTTCCACAGTTCTGGGTCGACGCGGAGGGGATACTGCTTTTTTGCGGCCATGGGTCCCCTTTCCTGCGGATACTTGTGGTTAGTGTAATCGCTGAGCGTCATCAACGGGTGAGGCGCCCAGCGATTTGTTGTGGTTATTCGTTGTCTTTCGCGTCAGTTGTACAGCGAGCCCGTGTTGATGACCGGCTGGGCATCGTTATCGGCGCACAGCACCACCATGAGATTGGAGACCATCGTGGCCTTGCGCTCGTCATCGAGAGTGATGTCGGTGTCCTTGTCGAGCTCCTTGATGGCCATGTCGACCATTGATACCGCGCCCTGCACGATCTTGGTGCGCGCGGAGATGATGGCCTCGGCCTGCTGACGGCGCAGCATTACCTGTGCGATTTCGGGTGCGTAGGCCAGATGAGTGAGGCGTGCATCTTCGACTGCGATGCCGGCGGGTGCGAGGCGTTCGCTCAGTTCCTTGCGCAGGGCTTGTGACACCTCGATGATGTTGGAACGCAGAGTGATCTGCTCGGCGTTGTCGTCCTCGTTATTGTCGTAGGCGTAGAGGCTTGCCACGTGGCGCAGCGCGGTTTCGGATTGCGTTGACACGTACTGCTCGTAGTTGTCCACGTCGAAGACGGCCTTGGCGGTATTGACCACGCGCCACACGATGACGTTGGCGATTTCGATGGGGTTGCCGTTCTTGTCGTTGACCTTCAGCTTTGGACCGTTGAGCGTGCGCTGACGCAGTGACACTTTTGCCTTCACCGTTTTTGTGGTGATGTCATCGTCGTCATCGCTCTTTTTCTTGGAGGACGTCAGATTGACTTCAGACTGGAGGGCTCGAGAGTAGAACGGATTCGCCCAGTAGAAGCCTGTGTCCTTGATAGTTCCCTTGTAGCTTCCGAAGAGCACCATGACGCGAGCCTCGTTGGGCTGCAGGGTGAAGAAGCCACAGGCGAGGATGACGCCGATGAGGAAGATGACGACGCTCGCCACCATGAGCGCTTCGGGAGGTGTTGGCCGCGTGACGCCGAAAACGAACAGTGCGATGGCGGCGACAACAATGACCACGGTGGCGGCGAGCATTGGCCCGCCTTTTGCGGCACGTCCTTGGGTTTCGGCAACGGAGGGGCTGCCTTCGGGGGTAGTGGGGTGCGTCATGATGATTCCTTTCGGGAACTGCGTTGTTTGATAGCAATATGATATCACTTTGATATTGATCCTACGATTCCCTTTCGCACCTTTGACCGGGGAAGTGCAAGGTGCGAAAGACGCAATTGGCGCTGAACGTTGATAAATGGGGGATGGCCGAGGGCGGAGGATTTCGCACCTTTTGGTGTGGAGACAAAAGGTGCGAAAGATATTTCTCAACACACCCTTAACCGAATCGGTCAATGGAATAAAGTATCCATCGTTGACCGAATCGGTCAGCGAGGATGTGCACGCTTCGGCTTCATACGGCAGGAAATCTTCCGCAAGAAACCGCGGAATACGAAGGGAGACACTATGGAATCCGGAATCGAGAAGTTCGAAAAGCTGCCGGAGTCCAAGCGCAAGCGCGTCATGAACGCCGCCGTCGAGGTCTTTGGCCGTTACGATTACTCGTACGCGTCCACCGAACTCATCGCCACCAAGGCGAAGATCTCGAAAAGCCTGCTGTTCTTCTACTTCGGGAACAAGTCGAAGCTGTATATGTACACGCTGCAATTCATCGCGAGCACCATCATCAGTGGGGTAGTTGACGACAAGCTGGCCGCAACGGACGACTTCTTCGAGGCCATCTCCTACGCCGCTCGTCGCAAGGTGGCGGTCATCTCTGAATTCCCGGCCCTTTTGGACTTTGCGGTCAAGGCCTTTTACCCGCAAGGGCAGGGTGAAAAAGTGCAGGGCCAACTTGACGCTTACATGGAGAATTCCATCTCCACGTTGCCGCAGCAGTATTTCACGGGTGTCAATTGGGGTAAATTCCGCGACGACGTGGATCCCAAAGAGATTCTCAGCATGCTCGTATGGATGACCGATGGTTACATCCACGAGCGTCAGCGCATGGGCAAGGCCATCGACATCGATGGCATCATGACTGAATTTGGAAAATGGTGCGCAATGTACAAGCGCATCGCGTACAAGGAGGAATACCTATGAGTCAACCAGCAATCGAGACTCATGATCTCACCAAGCGCTACGGCAAGGCCCGCGGCATCACCGATATCAATCTCACGGTCAACCGCGGCGAGATCTTCGGATTCATCGGACCCAATGGCGCCGGCAAGTCAACGACCATCCGTACTCTGCTGGGCCTCATCTCCAAGACCTCCGGCAGCGCAACGGTGCTGGGCTACGACATCACCAACGAGCGCAAGGAGATGCTCGCGCATGTGGGCTATCTTCCCAGCGAGGTGTTCTACTACGATGGCATGCGCGCCAAGGACTTGCTGAAGTACGCTGCCAGTTTCTACGACGGCGATTTTACCCAGCGCATTCAGGACCTTGCCGCGCGCCTTGATCTCGATCTTTCCAAGCGCATCGACGATATGAGCCTGGGCAACAAGAAGAAGGTGGGCATCATCCAGGGGCTGTTGCACAGCCCCGATCTCATCATTCTTGACGAGCCTACGTCCGGACTCGACCCGCTTGCTCAGCGCACGTTCTTCGATCTCATTCGTGAGGAAAATGAGCGCGGTGCCACGGTGCTCTTCAGCTCGCATATCCTCTCGGAAGTGCAAAACATCTGTGATCGCGTGGCCATTATCCGCGACGGCCGCATCATCGAAACGCAATCCATTGCCGAGTTGCGCCGCACGGCTGTGAAGCGCGTGAGCGTCACGGCTGCGGGCGAAGTGCCGCTCAATCTCGCGACGCTTGGCCTGCCCGCTGGTTCTTTTGCGGGAGCAGAGACTGAAGGCCCGCAGACCAGCTTCGTTTTCAACGGCGACTGCAACGTTTTGCTCTCCGCGCTCGCTGCCCGCCGCCTCGCCGACGTGAACATCACCGAGCCGAGCCTGGAGGAGATCTTCATGCATTATTACCAGGACGGTGCGGATCGTGGCGGCGCGGCACACGATTCTGCGGCTCAGGACGGTGCGCAGCGATGAACGTCTATCTCTTTGAGTTTCGCCGCCAGTGGCGCAGCTTTCTCGCGGGCACACTCACCCAGGCGATTGTGGCGGCGGTGTTCCTTGGTGGCATGTATCCCATGTATCACGATTCCCAAAAGGACGTGGAGAAGGTGCTCGCCGGCTTCCCGCCACGGTTTGCGGCGGCGTTCGGCATCACTAAAGACATGTTTTCCTTTGGTGGGTTCTTCGCCTTCATCTACGTGTACCTCGCCATCGTGGCCGCGATTTTCGGCGCGCTGTGGGGGCTGAAGGTATTCGGGCGCGAGAAGCTCGATCGCTGCATGGATTTCCTCATCAGCAAGCCGGCCTCGCGCATGGGATTGTTCTGGCAGAAAGCCCTGGTGGTGCTCACCGGCATCGTGGTGATGAACGGCGTCTTTCTCGGAGTGGCACTCTGGGTGCGCACGAGTGTGGGGGCCACAAGCCCCGGCGTCGGGCAGTTTGTTCTCATGGCACTGGCCGTGGGAGGAGTGCAACTCATCTTTGCGGCTCTCGGAGCGCTCATCGCCGTGCTTGCGCCGCGGCTGCACTCGGTGACCGGACTCGGCGTGGGCTTGGGAATCCTGGGATTCGTGCTGTCTGCATTGCCGCCGATGACGAACGAAAGCAACTTCAAGGCCATCTCGCCGTTCAGCTATTTCAACGTGTCACAGATGCAGACGCAGGGAACGTACGAGACCGGATACCTGGTAACAGCGGGCGCGTTGTGTGTCGTGGCACTCGCTGTGGCGTGCGTGGCATATGTGCGTTCAGATGTGAAAGCGTGAGGTGAATCATGAACATTTTCCGTCGTGAGATGAGAGCGGATCTCAAAGCCTTCATCATCTGGGCCATCGTCGTGGCATTCTTCTTGGGAGCAGGACTCACCAAGTTCACGGGCGTGAAGAACGGCGGCGCCGAAATCACCGACGTCATCAACGCCTACCCGCCACTCGTGCGCGCTGTGATGGGCATGGGCAGCGGCAATATGGCCACCTTCACCGGCTTCTACATGGTGATGGAGTTCTACATCGGCATCATCCTGGCGTTCTATGCCGCCCAGCTCGGCCGCAGCGCCGTGAGCCGCGAGATGGTGGGGCACACCTATGAGTTTCTCTTCGTGCGTCCGCGTTCGCGCAGCTGGGTGCTGAGCATGAAGCTGCTAGCCGGCGCCGTCTACCTCGTGGTGATGTGCATGCTGAATTTTCTGTTGAGCGCGGCAGTGGCGCAGAGCCTTGATCTTGGGCGCGATTATACGTCTCTGTATGTGCGCTCCTCGGCGTGGTGCGCTGTGGTGGGATTTGTGTTTTTCGCCGTGGGCGCCGCGGTTGCGGGGCTCGTGCGGAAGCCGGAGTCCGGTGCAAAATGGGCGAACGTGGCGGTCTTGGTGGGCTACGTTGCCACCGTCGGCTACGACGCGTTCTCGGATCACGAGGCCGCCGCGAACATTATTCGTGTGTTCTCGCCGTTGCGCTACACCACGCCCTCTCAGTTGCTTGCGGGGGAGTGGAGCGTGGGGTACACCGTGGTGGCGTGCGCCGTGATTGCCGGTAGCCTGGCGATTGCATTCCGTCGCTTCACCACGCAGGATTTGAGCGAACAGGGGTGAGCAAGAGACTCCCGCTTCCTCACGCCATATCGAGCAAGCCCTGGATTCCCTTGGTGCGCAGGGCGTCCCGATAGGGAGTTGCCTCATCGGCGATGAGCGCATCGATCGCCTTCATGCCGAGCACTTCGACGGGCGCATGGTCATCGGTCAGCACCAACGACGCGTCAAAGTCTGCGGCGGTAGCCGTCTTCGCGTTACCTGCCACGTCTGCCATCGCCCCGCTGAGCTCGTAGCTGCCGGTGCGAGCGAGCGTGGTCCTGGAAAGCCGGGTGAGCGCGGGTTCAATCGCCCCCGATTTCCTCACGAATAGCTCTCGGTTCGTGGTGTCGGCAACGTCAGCGGTGGCGACCTGAGAATCCGAGAACGTGTGGGCGATGGTCGCTTCCAAGGCCTCGTTGATCGAACCCGCCCCGTCCGAATGCATGTTCATGTTGACCACCATCACCCCGCCGGGATTCAGATGCGAACGCACCAGCGAGAAGAACTCGCTCGAACTCATCTGGAAGGGGATGGTGATGTCCTGATAGGCATCCACCATGATCACGTCGTAGCGGGCGTCACCGGCCGCCGCCAACCACGCGCGGCCGTCATACGTGCTCACTGGAATGTCGGTGGGCTCTCCAAAGTAGCGGTCCGCCAGGGTCGTGATCTTGTCGTCAATCTCGACGCCGGTAATCTTCATATCCGGGTAGTACTGGCGCAGTTGCCGCGCATACGTGCCGGTTCCCATGCCCAGCACGAGCGCGGTGCGGGCATGCGTGGCGAGTCCGGGTGCCGCCAGCGCTGTATCGTAATACATTCCCGTAAGCCCGCCGCTCTTCATGGCCACCGACTGCACACCAAAGAGCACATTCGTGGACAGAATGGTGCGGTCGCTCAGCGACTTCACCTGCAGATAGTTGTAGACGGACTCGCCCTCGAATGCCACGTTCTTTTCCCAGAACGCGAAGCCGGTCAAGGGAGACACGGCTGCCGAGGCCGCGAAAATCACCACGGAGATCACGCTCGCAACAATGCGCACGCGCGCCGCCACAAAGTACACGAGCGGCAGCAGCAACAGCACGCCGGAGAAGATGAGGAACGTTACGAAGGTGCCAACCGCGGGAATGGTGACGAACGTGGGGAGGAAGGTTCCCAGAATGGAACCGATGGTATTGGCGGCACCAAGGCGACCCACCACCGACGCGTTGTCGTCCAACGAATCCATGGTGAATTTGGCGAGACTCGGCGTCACCGTTCCCAGAAGAAACAGCGGTGGTACGAAGATGATCATGCAGCTTGCAAAGGCCGCAATGACGAGGAAATTCGTAGAGACGGTGACGATGAGTGCGCCCGAGATTCCCAGGATGATGTACTTGCCCACAAGCGGAATAAGCGCAATCCACACGGCGGCGATGAGTATGCGCATGTACAGCTTGTCGGGGTTGGGATCCTTGTCTGCGCGGCGCCCGCCCCACACGTTGCCCAGTGCCATGGCGATCATGATGGTCCCGATGATGATGGTCCACACGATCTGCGAGCTGGAAAAATAGGGTGCCAAAAGCCTGGAGGCGCCGAGTTCCGCCGCCATCACGGCCATGCCGGCGAAGAACTCGGTGGCATAGAGGTAGGCACGATTGCGCAGGAGAGGGCGATTGTGCGTGGTGATGCGAGGAGCAGAGGGGGCGTCTGCGGTTGCAGCGGCAAGGGTCTCGTTCGGTTCGGTGGGCGCGCTCGAAGTCATGTTCACAGCCTAGCGCGTGGGATGAAGGCACACCGGATGAAGGCACACTGAATGAAAGCGTGCGGAAGGCACGCGGACGGCAATCAAGGGGTGCGGGTGCCAGAAACGAAACGGTGGCACCCGCGCAGTGAACTATCACAGCAAGCTACCGCAGCGATTTACTGCAATAAGCTACTGCAACTTCTTGGCCGCAGCCTCAATCTCGTCGAGACTCGGGCACGTTGCAGGACCCTCTTTTGTGGTGGAGAGTGCGCCGGCACAGTTGGCGTACAGCAGTGCCTTGTCGAGGGGCCTGTGCTGGAACAATCCCGCGCACAGTGCGCCCGAGTGGGCGTCGCCCGCACCGTTCGTGTCGACGGCGGTGACGTGGGGAGTGGGCACGTACGTCACCGCGTCGCCCGCACCGGAGCTAGCCGCGGCTTTTGCAGTAGCCCGCGCAAACCACGCACCTGCCGCTCCCGCGCGCAGGATGACGCTGGATCCCAGGTGCTGCGACAGTGCGGAAGCGACTGCCGCATGGTGCTCGGGTGAATCCGCGGGCACGTTTGGCACGGAGGCCTCCAGCCCGAAGCGTTCGATGAGAATCCCGCCTTCGCGCTCGTTCACGGACCAGATCGGACGCAGCAGCTGCACCGCCGCGAGTGAATCGTCCGGAAGGTCGCGCACCATGGGGCCGATGTCGAACAGCACAGGTCCGTTCCATCCGGCATTCTTGCGAGCGAAGCGTTCAAGCGCCTCTCGGTTCATGGCGTGTGCGAAGGAGTACCCGCTCAGGTAGATCACATCGCCCTCAACGAGCGACAGCTTCTCGTAGAAATCGGCGGGCACCCGGGTTTCGGCCCCGCGAGTTGACACAAAGGTGCGCTCGCCGCTCGGCTCGGTCATGGCCACCGAATAGCCGGTGTCAATGTCAGGTAGCTGCGCACCACCCACCTCCACCCCGATGCTGTTGAGCGCCGACGTGGCAATGGACGCCATGGATCCGGTGCCGATGGCACCCATGTAAGCGGCGGGGGCTCCGAGTCGACGAATCGCGTAGAGCACGTTGTAGCCGCCGCCCGCGCTGATGCCGTTCTTGGTGGCGAAGATGTCGCCGCCGCGCTCGGGCAGGTGGTCGATTTGCAGAGTGAGATCGACCACCACCTGTGCCAGGTGAAGAACCTTGGGGGACCGAGTGGCGGGAACGTCCGCGCCAGTGCCGCCGTCCGTGTCTGTGCCGCCAGTAGCAGCAGCGCCCACGCTCACTTCGCCTCCTCGAGAGAATCCTTGCCCTTGTCCTTCAGCCCGCCGGTGCAGATGTACAGAACGCCGGCAACGAGAAGTGACACGAGCCATGCCAGTCCGTTCTTTCCGATGACCGTATTGGCAAGCGGCCCTGAGAACCAGACTTCGGTGTCAGACACGCGCGCGGTGACGAAGAGGAAGCCAATGACCAGACCGATGAGCCAGCTCAGGGTGGCGGACAAGTTGATGCCGTGCCAGTACCAGTACTTGGATGTGGACGACAGGTCGAGCAGCGCGTCCGCGTCATAGCGACGACGCTTGATCATGTCGATCAGGAACACGCCCGTCCACGCCGTCAGCGGCACGGCAAGCAGCGAGATAAAGGTGACGAAGGGGCCGTAGAATCCGTCGGATCCCAGGGTAAAATACAGGGCGCCGGTCGTGGTGACGATCACGTCGATGATGACCGCGACCGGGCGCGGGATGCGCACTCCGAGAGTCAGGGTGGTGAGGCCGGCTGAGTAGACGGACAGGTTGTTGGACATCAGCAGGCCCGCAAAGGCGGCGATGAGGTAGGGAATGGAGACCCATGCCGGCAGCGCGGAACGCACGGCTGCCACAGGGTCGGCGGCTCCGGCGATGGAGGAGTCGCCCGCGGTGAGAACGGCGCCGAGGCCGATGACGATGACGAGCGGGATGCCCGCGCCGGCGGAGGCGGACCAGATGAGGGAACCGCTCTTCACGCTGTGGCGCTGATAGCGCGCCATGTCGGCGCCCGAGTTGACCCAGCCGATGCCGGTTCCCGCCGCGATGGTTCCCACTGCGATGACGACGGCGCTGATGGAGCCGGGCTTGTTGCCGATGAAGGCAGACCAGTTCACGGTGGTGGCGAGGTAGATTGCCACGAAGAGCGTCAGGGCTCCGAAGATCCACGTTGCCCACTTCTGAACGGTGAGGATGAAGGAGTGTCCCGCTGCGGATACCACCACGGTGAGTGCAACGAAGATGAGGATGCAGGCCAGCGTGAGCCACGGCACCTGATGTGAATCGGCGGAGGTTCCGAAGATGATGGCGCTCAGCGAGAGCAGGGCGAAGGCCCCGGTCATGGTGTTGACCGTCTCCCAGCCCAAGCGGGACAGCAGCGCGATGAGCGTGGGTCCCGCGTTGCCACGCACGCCGAAGATGGCGCGGGACAGCGTCAGGGACGGTGCGCCTCCGCGGCGGCCGGCCACGGAAATGAGGCCAACAAGGGCAAAAGAGCCGAATGCACCGATGACAGTGGCGAGAATCGCCTGCCAGAGATTGAGTCCAAGCGCGATGATGGTGGCGCCGAGCGGGATGCCCAGAATCGAAATGTTGGCAGCGAACCAGACCCAGAACAACTGGGCGGGTGATCCGTTGCGTTCGTTGTCGGGAACCGGTTCGATGCCTCGCTGCTCGACCCGGGACAGAATGGAGGTTTTGGAGTCCTCGTGTGTCATTGTCTCTCCTTGATGGATTTTGAGGTGGCTTCGCTAAATTTCATGAAAATTTACGCGTGGCCATTCGGACGTGGGCAGTGAATTCGTCACGGTAGGTGGCACTCGCCGCGTGGTCCAAACGCTCGCTATTGTACCGAGTGCAGATGTGGGAGTGATGTATTTACTTGAGACGCAGCTTTACGAGGGTGTGGGCGACGGGTTCAAGGCTGATTCCGGAAACGCGCGCCACTTGGTCGGTGAGCTCGGTGGGGAAGGCGTCGGGGCCTGCCGCAGCTCCCAGCATTCCGCCGGTCATAGCGGCGATGGTGTCGGTGTCGCCTCCGATGGCGGCCGCCGAGAACAGTGCCTGGATCGGCTGGTCAGCGTGCCTCCACGCCAGGGCGAAGGCGGCTGCAACGGATTCGTTGGATTCCACGGACGTTCCGCATTCTGCACGGAGACGATTGAGGAAGTGGGTCTCATCGGGTTCTACGCTGTGGTCCGCGTACTTCAGGGCCAGGCGTGCGCGCGTCACGACGTTTGCCTTTGGACTCCATGCCCCAGGAGCGTCCATTTCCTCCACCATATCGAGGGCCATGGTGAGTGCTTCATGTGCGTTGCGGCCGTCCATTCCAAGACTCACGGCGGTAGCGATGAGTGCCGCCGACTGGAATCCGGGAGTGGTGTTGTGCGTCACGCGGCAGGATTCGTGGATGCGTTCGGCGAGGAGCGCGGGGTCCGTGGAGGGATTCGCGATGCCCACGGGGGTGACGCGCATGGCGGCCCCGTTGGTGGTGCCGGTTTTACCGGTTGTGCTGATGTCCGCTCCGTGGCGCACCTGATCGAGAGCGAGCTTGGTGGAGGGGCCCAGCAGATCGAGGGACCCGCGCGCCTTAATATCGTCTTCCCATGCCAGCAGGCGTTCCGCAAAGTCGTGTGGATCGATGTGGCCGTTGCCATCGCCAATCAGCTGCGCTACGATGAGCGCCTGCTCTGTATCATCCGTGACCCAGCCAGCCGCCATATTCGGCGCGATGGGCTGTTCTGCGATGGCGTCGTTGAGTCCGGTGATGGTGCCGTAGGCATCGGCTATGGCGGTATGGCTCATGGATTGCGTGGGCATTCCCAGCGCGTCGCCGAGGGAAAGGCCGCGCAGCGCTCCCAAAGCGCGCCTCTCGAGCTGTGTTTGATTGGGTGCTTCGGTTGTTGTCATTGTGGGATTTCCTTCCGTGGTTGACGTGCAGGGAGCGACGATTCATCTCTCATTGTTCCTCATGCCCGCTTTCGCATGTGTTTCGCCTACCGCTCAGAATGCCTGAGTAAGGTCTCGTACGTGAGCGAAAAAGAAGAAAACGAAAAGAACGTGACGAAAGATTCGACCGTTGCCGATGTGATGGACCGCGACGTGTATGTGTGCCATGCGGATGCAACGGTGGGTGAGCTGACGGATCGGCTCATCGAGTTGAAGGTCAGCAGTTTGCCCGTGGTGGAACCGGACGACGAGACGAACATCATCGGATTCGTGAGTGATGGCGACATCATGCGTGCCATCGCTTCGTATGGGCCACAGTCAATTTTTAACGGAGCGCAGTCGTCGATGGTGTATTTCGACGACGAGACCACGGGAGAAAAGGTGCGCAGGCTCGCCTCCCAGAACGTGATGGACATCGCCACGCGCAATGTGGTGTGCGTCCAGTCGAATCGTGCCATCGGTGACGTGGCGCGCGTCCTGTCGAAGAAACGCTTCAAGAAGATGCCGGTCATCGATGAGTCGGGCTCGCTTGTGGGCATTGTGCGCCGCAAGAGCATCATCAAGTACGCCTTCGCGAGAGGGCTGCGCGGAACAGAGAAGTAGTCGCAGTAGTCGCGCCGCCGCCCTTATTCTCTGTGATTCCGTGCCGTGATCTGTACGCGCATTCCGTATGCCAATCCCGCGACCGCTCCTGCCGCCAGGACGACACCAAAAACGATCCCGAAAACAGCATGGTTGTACCATGCCTGGCCCAGTATCCCGAGAACCGCTCCCAAGGCGATGCCGAACAGCAGGCCGCTGGCGTATCCCAGGCCAATGCGTTCCGTGGTTTCGGGATCCATGGTGCGGTAATACTCGGAATGTGCTGTAGCGAGGGCCGCCTCGTCTGTGGTGCTTCCTGCTGCGCGCATATCTGCCGTGAAAGTGGCGGCGGCCTTTTCGTAGGCGTCAGCTTCGCTGAGGTGCTCGTCGTGCATGAGCGTCTCCATGTAATCGCTCATGTAACCGGAGAGCTCGGCGACGTCCGCCGAGCGGTCTGAGGTGAGCTTTTTGCTGATCTTGGCCTGGGTCTCATGGATTTTGCGCGTGAAGCGTTCGGGGTAGCTCAGCTCCTCGGCGGGTACTCCCTCGGTGACCATCTCAGCCGCGAAAGCGTTGATTTTTTTGCGTGCCAGTGATGATAATGCCATTTTTCCTCGATTATGCGTGGTGAAGGGTTGCCGGTAGGTGGTGTTAGATGTCTTTGTAAAACGAGGTATATAGATTGTCAATATACTCATGTGCGCGTGATCTTCGCAGGCGTCGTTGGGTGTTGTGTGGGAAGAAATCTAGCGCTAGAAAAGATACGTGAGGCTGTTTGTCTTGTAAGAGCGTCGAAACGTTCGAGTGTGAGATACTGAATGCGTTATTTTTCCTGCGCTGTACTGATGGTCCCCGTTCGTCAAGATCTGAGAGATCGTCCTTGGAGCGGGGTGAGCGACGCTTGTGGGGAAAAGCGTTTCGGTGAAAAGGCCTTGTAATCTACGAAAACTTTAGGCCGTATCCGTTGGAATAAAAGCGTTTCTTGGTATGTGGGAAAATTGGCCCCCGTCGCGTGGGGCTTGTATATTCTGTGGTGAAAGAAGAAAAGGTTATTCGTTACACAATGACGGCAAAGAGGCGATGGCATGGCTGCGAGGCATGAAGGACATCATGCTTTACGCGTGACGGGCGTGAGCGGCTTTACACATGCCAGAAAGCTTCTGTCGCTTCTTCTCGCAGCCGTTCTTCTTGTCGTCTTTGCGAACGTGTCTCAGGTCACTACCCCTGCTGCCTCGGCTGCATCAGAATCCTCGACGTCAACGAAGGACCTTTCCCAGTGGATCACGAGCGTCACCTTCGATGTGAGCTCGGATGGCGGCTCCACGTGGACAACGCTTCAGGGTAACGATCAAGTCAACCTCAATCAGAAGATTCGTTTCAAAGTTCATTTTGATATTCCAGCGGGTACTCTCAGCAGCTCTCAGCACACGCTGACGTATCAGATTCCCTCATCAATCACGACGGTGACAGCGTTATCGAAGCAGCCGATTTCATATGAGGGCCAGGAAATGGCAACATACAGCGTTACCGCGGCGGGTGTGGTGACGCTCGACTTTTCCCAAGACTACATAGACAGGGCCAGCGGCCTGACGCCGACCGGAACGTTCTCTTTCGACGTCGATCCTGGCGACGTGAATAAGGGACAAGGAGGAAAACTCGATTTCACCCCATCCGAGACCGTTGATGTACCCGTGAACTTGCAAAGTGATCTCACCATAACAAAGACTGCGCGCAAAGTTGGATCCGATGGAACCATCGACTATACCCTCACGGTAAAGAGCGTGAACGGCACGGCCGACGACGTGAAGCTGACCGACATCATGGTTTAATAACACGCTGCCAAGCGGAAGCGACGCCCCACACGTCGTCGACGCAGCTGGCGCAGCGGTGAGTAATGTTACGTACGACCCAGGCGTCAAGGGAATCGGATTCGGGATGACGCTGCCGCAGCTCGCTGCCGGGGGAGAATACGTTGTCACCTACTCCTCTTCTACGAAGGTTCCCGCGTCAGGGGTGCTGGACGCCACCAATCACGTACTCGCCTCGTCTAAAGACACCACGGGAACCGATTTGTATGCAACGGATCGCACGACGACCGAATTCGGAAGCGACCCCACTATCGAAAAATCCGGAGAGCTTCAGTCTGATGGATCAGTAGCCTGGACCATTAAACTCAACACCAATGGCTCCAACCTAGAGGGATGGACCCTGTCGGATACTCCGGGCGCGGGCATTACCCTGCCGAGCACCGTCACGCTGACGGGCGCGGATGGCACCGAGAAGTCCGTAAGCCTTCCGTACACCTTTGGGTCATCGTCGCAGGAATATACGGTGACGTATTCGACGGATGCGCCCAGTGGCACGAACGCCACAAATGCAACGAATACTGCTACTTTTACGCCTCCGGAGGGTATTGATACGGGCAAGACTCCACCGAGTTCTTCCACCACAGTTTCATACCCCACTCTCACCAAAGATGGAGTCTCGCTGGTTGCGTCTGCAGATGAAACCAGCGCCGTCCTTACGTGGACGACGACGATCAAGCCGCAGCTTGATGGCACCGCCGTCATTCCTTCCGATGGCGGGACATGGACATACACCGACTCCCTACAGCAGGGCAATGACGGCGCAACGCTGCAGTGGTTCTCCGCGGATCAGCAGGAAACGATCGTATCTGCCGTCAATGCCGCATTCAAGACGGCCGGGTTGACGACTCCAAAAGTCGTGTTCTTTGCGTCCGACGGCACCACAGAGACGGCCGATAAGCCCACGATTTTTGTGGTGACATCTTCTTCTACCGTTCCCAAAGATACGGATATCACTTTCAGGTACGAGTCCTCGGCTACGATCCCCAATCCAAGTCAGCAAACCTACTACACAAATAACGCAACTTTGGGTCCTCGCGGTGACAGCGACTATGGACAACTCATCTATGAGCCGCTCGCGCAGAAGTTGCCGTGGCAGATTACCAAGGCTGATACGACGGACAAGATCGATGCAACGGATCCAATCTTGGACATTCAGAGCATTGCGGACACCACGCACCAATACGATTCGCTTGCCGCAGCCGACGACGGCAGCAAGCTTTTGCAATGGTCCATTGAGGCGTCGCTGCCAAGTGCTGCTAAACGTCACGCGGGCGAAAGTCTGACGCTGACGGAAAACCTCCCCAAGGATCTCCATCTGCTCACCGGGGATTCTCGGTACCCGGGCATCGTCTTCCACTCAAATATGGCGGACAGCGAGGAGCAGTGGCATACGTCAAATGGCTCGACGAATGGCGGGGACGGTGGAGACCTGGTCATCTCGGAGCAGATAGGGACGGAAACTAAAACTTTCCACACCTCCGTGAAAGTGAGCGACAATGTGGTGACTCTCACACTGCCCAGTGAGTTCGTGGATACGGCAGGCACTGATTGGTCGAAGTTTACCGTTACTTTTGTGGTCGCTTTGGATTCGAGTGTGACGGCAGAGGCCCTGCAAAAGAAGCCCGAGAGCTTTGCGAATTCCGCCAACCTCGCCGGCAGTATTGGCGGCAACTATGGGACCGCAACGCAAACACAGACCGTCACTGATCCCGTGGTGGAGAAGAAGGCGGGAACCGTCAGCAATAACATCATTCCCTACACGCTCATCGTCAATCCCGATGGAACGAGTCTAACTGCCGGCACGTCGGAGCTCACGCTTCAGGACGTCATGAGTTACGACAATAACCAGTATTACGGGCAGTTGGAGGCGAACCTCATCCAGAGTTCCATCCACGTGTATCACATGAACGCGGACGGCAGCCAGGGAGACGAGCTCAGTCAGGGTGAAGTGTCGTTCACCTATAAGTCCACGAACGTGACGTCGGGATCCGATGCAGGCACGAACAACAATCGCGAAAAGACCATCGTGTTCTCAGTTCCCGACAACGAGCCGCTCATCATAACCTACGAGTATCGCTGCACGGGGCAACCCAATACGTCGTCAAGCGTTCAGAACACCGCTTCCGTCAACGGGAAAGGCACCGCAACCACCACGACGTCCGTTCCCATCGAGAACGTGAATACGGATCTCAACATCAAGGGAATCCGCGTTCAGAAGGTTGATTCCGCCAACTTTGGCAGGCGTCTCGCCGGCGCCCAGTTTGACCTGTATGTGTGGAAGCCAACCGATGCGGCGGATGCCACGGCGGGCGAGTGGCAGAAGGTAACTCCGAAGGATCAAGATGCGGACTCCTTCACCACGGCGGAGGACGGCACGTTGGACCTTTCAGGGGAGAACGCTTCCATCACGTACAACACCGCCTACAAATTGGTGGAGACGCAGGCGCCGGAAGGGTATTTGGTGTCGAGCGAGCCCTACTATTTTGTGATTTTTGACTCCGACACGAACACGTATCCCGAGCATAAACCCGCTGATTACTCAGGAATGACGTACAGCGGCGGCGGCGACCTTTATATTCCCAACGATAAGGAAATCATCCTTCCCAATACCGGCGGAGCGGGAGCACCGGCGGTTGTGGGAGCGGGTGCGGCCCTCATCGTTGTGTCGGCGTGGCAGCTGAGACGCAGGTTGCGGCGCTCGCGAGATGCGGGGACGGGCGGTGACCTTCATGCCTCCACACGATGAATGTGCACGGGGTCGTCGGCATGGCCGCGTTCTTACCTCCTGCAGACAGGGGCCTCCGTAGCGGTGCCGAGACATCGCACACTTTTGATTTTTAAATGAAGAACAGATTTTGCAGAAAGATTAACAAGGAGAAGTAATGAAACGGACATGGAAGGCGCTCGTTGGCGTCATCTCCGCTGCCGCAATGGCGGTTGCCGGACTCATGGGCGTGGGGACCGCTGTAGCGGATACCACGGCAGGCGAGGCAACGGACAGCACGGTCACGATCAATGGCGTCAAGGGCGAGTCATACGGTGCCTACGAGCTGATGACTGCCTCGATCGGTAGCAACGATGCCATTGTGTACACGGTCAGCGATTCATATAGAGACGTTTTGAAGGCCGGCATGGCCGCTGTGACCGGTGAAGACGAGAGCGGCGCGACGGATGCCGAGATCATCGAGACGCTGGGTGCTCTCAAAGACAGCTCCAAGATTCAGACCTTTGCCAACGCGGCATACAAAAAGATTAAAGCTGCAGATATACCAACCAACACAGCTGAGTCCGCCAATGATTCCGGAACGGCGACGTTCCCGTCGTTGCCACAGGGATACTATCTGTTCGCTTCACAATCAGAGAAGGTGGCGCAAGGCCATACCGCGACGTTGGCGATGCTGGGTACCGCTGGGCGTGATCAGGAACTCACCCTCAAGGCCGATTCGGTAACACTCACGAAGAAGGTAAAGGACTCCGATAGCTCCACAGGCGCGTTGAGTGATTGGCAAGATGCCGCCGACTATGCCGAAGGCGAGAGCATTCCCTTCAAGCTCGTGGGCACGGTACCCGACAAAATTGACGCTTACGACACCTATAAGTACGTCTTCCACGATACGGAGTCTCAAGGTTTGAAGTATGAAGACGGAACAGTGTCCGTCAAGGTTTTCAATGGTGCGACCGTTGATCCCGCTTCCTATAAGGTTGCTTCCACAGAGAATGGTTTCACAGTGTCATTTGCCGATCTGAAAACGGCGAAAGACACAGACGGTAATGTTCTGACTTTGTCAGGTGACACCCAAATCGAAGTTGATTACAGTGCGAAGCTCACGTCAGACGCTGTTGAAGGTAGCACGGGCAATCCCAACACCGCTTATCTCGAGTTCTCTAATGATCCCTACAACACCGGTTTAACGGGCCAAACACCCCCAGACAAGGTAACTGTGTTCACTTATGGTCTGAAAGTGACCAAGACGGACGGCAAAAATCCGCTAAAGGGGGCCGGTTTCACGCTCTATAAAGTGGCGGATGGAACTGACGCTACCGATACTGCTACCGGTACTAAGGTCGGCGACGAACAGGTGAATACAGAGTCCAACACCTTCGCCTTCGAACGCCTCGATGCAGGAACCTACAAGCTCGTCGAGTCCACGGTCCCCGCCGGTTATAACAAAGCGGATGACATGACGTTCACGATTAATGCCACATACGACACTGTCTCTGATGATCCGCAGTTGAAGACTCTCACAACCGATAAAACGGCGTTCGCTGCCGACCTGACAACCGGCATCATCTCAACCGAGGTGGTCGATACCACCGGCTCACTATTGCCGAGCACGGGCGGCATGGGCACCACGCTCCTCTACGTCGGCGGCGGGATTCTGGTCGTGGCTGCAGGGGTTTACTTCGGTCTGCGTCGGCGCAAGGCGAGCAAGAACTGACGGGGTGTGAGCTGAGGTCCAGCACCAACTGATGGCATCGACGCAGTCAGCACGCCCAAAGGGACGCCATCCCGAGCGAGGAGGCCGTGAACGCCACGGCCTCAGCCTCGGCACGCTGTTTTTTGCCGTTGTGTTGGTTGCAGGGCTCTGCCTGGTGTTGTATCCCACCGTGAGTGACTGGTGGAATCGCTACCACGAGTCGCGTGCGGTGGCGGGGTATATCGAGAAGGTCGCTGATACGAGTGCCGCTGATCGCCAGAAAGAGATGGCAGCCGCTCGCGCCTACAACGAGACGCTCGTTGGTAGGGGGCTCAGCCGCTTTAATCTCACGTCTGGTCAAAAGAAGGAGTACGAGAAGCTGCTCGACACCACGAATACGGGAATCATGGGATATGTGACGATTCCAAAAATCGCGGTGCGCTTGCCCCTCTACCACGGCACGAGCGATACCGTGCTGCAGGTGGCGGTGGGGCATTTGCCGGGCTCGTCGCTTCCTGTGGGGGGAGCCTCCACACATGCCGTCGTGAGCGGTCACACGGGCTTGCCGTCCGCCCGTCTGCTCACGGGGCTGGATGAGCTGCGCAAGGGTGACACTTTTGCCTTCCACGTGCTAGGCGAGACGTTCACGTACAAGGTAGATCAGATCAGTGTGGTGCTTCCCGATCAGCTCTCCAAGCTGGCAATCAGCAACGGCAAGGATGAGGCCACCCTCATCACCTGCACCCCGTACGGGATCAACACGCATCGGCTGCTGGTGCGAGGCCACCGAATTCCCAATCCCATGGCCGACACCACGGTGTACGACACTCCCGATGAGATGATCCGCACGGTGGCGTTGATCGGGGCATTCGTGCTCGCGGGTCTCGAACTGGTTCTTCTGGGCGCGAAGTCTCGGAGGCGGTTCATCGTGCTCGCGGGCATGCATGCGCCGTATGGACAGCATAATGGCGGGGTTTACGGAACGAGGAATGACGTGAAAGGAGCGGAACAATGATGAAACGTGCATCGCTGAGTGCGCTCGCTGTTTTCGTCGTCGCGGCGCTCTTTTTCGTGACGCTTGGCGTGTTCGGGACGCCTCTGCCGAGCGCTCACGCGGCGGCGCCAACCGCATCGTCATCATCAACCGCATCATCGCAAACGGCAGACGGTGATGGAGACCATGCCGAGGGGTCGTTGGCGGTGCAGTATGCCGCCGACGGCGTTGCGCTATCCGGCGTGACGTTCAGCGCGTATCGGGTGGCACAATGGGACGGATCACAGCGTGGATGGGTCCCGACCCAAGAATTCGCCGCATATCCGGTGTCATGGGATATCACTGATTCTTCCGAAGAAGGTTCTTCTTCCGGCGCGGGGCCGAAGAGCGTCTCTCACGAGGCGAGTTCCAGGGCCTTGGCACAGACTCTGGCAGCTTACAGTGTGCGGGATGCGCTCCACACCACAGATGATTCCAACACCTCCGCGAGTGGCGAAGCCCTCTTGACGGGGTTGAGCAGTGGCCTGTATCTCGTGACGGCTCCACAGTTTGCGACGGGGAATCTCACATGTGAATCGTCCGCCGTGCTACTTTCAGTCGATGGCGCCGACGCCGACGTAACGACGGTAGTGCCCAAAGCGGAGTGCGTGGCAGCCCCGCGCACCGTCAGCAGAACGGTGAAAAAGGTGTGGGCTACCGACGGAGCTCTCGACGAGAATGCATCGCAAAGTGATACCGGGACTTCGAGTGCGGCACACCCCTCATCCGTGCGGATTGATCTCCTGAGGAACGGCGCCATTTCCCGGACCGTTGTTTTAAGTGATAAGAACAAGTGGACCCATACGTGGAGCGGCCTTGATGCGGCATACGACTGGCGTGTGGCCGAAGAGAGCGTTGCGCAAGGTTACACGGTGAGCGTTGATCGCGAGAACACAGTGTTCACCGTGACGAACACAAGGAGGGGTAGCCTGCCCGGCTCGTTATTCCCTCAGGCTGGCTCCACGGGGTCTTCTCCACTGCAATCGTGGTGGTCGCGCATGGCGAAGACCGGAACAGCAGTGTGGGGCATTGGCATCGTGGCCATCTCCGGGCTCGTATTGGCAGTGATCCTTCTGACCGTTCGCGGAGTGCATGGGCGGCAGGATCGGGCACAGCAGAAAAAGTAGTATCGATGGCGCGCGTTGAGCGATGTCCGGCTGCAAGTGGTGGACTTGACGCAAAAAGGCGCTTCTGGCGGCGGAAAAGACTACCGCTAGAAGCGCCTAAAGAATTAAAAGAGTCAGAGAAATCAGAGGAGATTCAGGCCGCGAGATTTCCCTGCGTGCCGGCCTGAGCGCCCGCGCTGGCCTGCTGCGCCTGGGCGGCGTCGAGCTTGCCACGCACCTCGTCGAGGAGGGCCTGCGCGCGCTGGGCGAGGGCCTCACCGATTTCCCACTGGCGCATGGACGCATCCAGATCCAGGCCGCCGGCCTCGAGCGCCTGCACGGCCTGCACCAGCTGATCGCGTGCCTGTTCGTAGCTCAGGTTCGCGATGGCCTTGCGTTCCTCGTCGGTCAGGCTCGACACGGCGGCTTCCGTTTCCTTCTTCTTTGCTGCTGCCATAATGATTCCTTACTTTTCGGTATGTGTAACGGACGCGGTGATGCGGCCGGATTTCAATGTGACGCCCACAGTGTCACCATCGTGGAGATCTGTGGCGTTGGAAACTACGCGTCCCGTAGCGTCCTGAACCACGGCATAACCGCGATCCAGCGTGGACTGGGGGCTCAGGGCAGTGAGACTCGAATGCAGCTTTTCCACCGTGAGCGAGGCGTCGTCCACGATGCGCCGCAGCCCGATGTCAAGGTGTTGGCGAGCGTCGTCCACGAATCGTTGGGGACGCTCCAGCATGGTGAGCGGCTGCGTGAGACTGGGGCGGTTCGCATAGCCTTCGATGAAGCGTGTTTCGGAGTCGAGCCGTGCCTGAATGCGCATGGAGATGCGCTCGCGGGCCTCGGCGATGAGCGCCTGCTGTTCCAGCACGTCGGGAACAATGCGCTTGGCGGCGTCGGTTGGGGTGGAGGCGCGCATGTCGGAGGCGAGATCAATGAGCGTCCAGTCGTCCTCGTGACCGATGGCAGACACGATCGGTGTGACGCAGGCGGCCGTCGCGCGCACGACTCCCTCATCCGAGAATCCGATGAGATCCTCGAAGGAGCCTCCGCCGCGTGCCACGATGATGACGTCAACGTCCGGGTCGGCGTCGAGCTTTGCAATGGCGGCGATGACTTCGGGAGGGCACTGCGGCCCTTGCACGTGCACGTGCTCCACGGTGAAAGCGATGGTAGGCCACCTCAGCTGCGCGTTGGTGATCACGTCGCCCTCCGCGCGGGCCTGGGGCGCACAAATCAGGCCGATGCGCTTGGGAAACTCGGGCAGCGCCACCTTGTTGGCGTCGTCGAAAAGTCCCTCGCCCTTCAGTCTCTTGCGCAGCTCTTCGATCTGAGCCATGAGATCGCCTTTGCCAACGCGGCGAATATCGTCTCCCATGAAGCTCAGGCGGGTCTGTTTCACCCAAATGTCGGCGCGGCCGTGCACCACAACGCGGTCGCCCTGCTGAAACTCGCGTGCCATGCCGGCGAAGCGGCCGAAGCCCATCACCTGAAGAGAGATCTCCTCCGTGTTGTCTCGCAGAGTGATATAGGCAGATCCAGAGCGCCGCGTATTAATTTCTGAGATTTGTCCCTCGACCCACGCGCCAGGCCATTTCTCCACGGTTTGGTGATAGACCTGCGCAATGTGGCTCACTGGCCATGGGTTGTCTGCGGTGGTGTCGCGAGCAAACTTTGGGAAGGGATCAGTGCCCGCCGCTACGGGCGTCGTTTCACCGATTCCCACCAAATGCGGAGTGCTCGCTGCCGCACCCGATTGATATGAACTCATGCCTCAACACTGAGGCAGAGCGGGGACAAATGCAAGCCATTTAAGCGCGTGTGGATAAATGAAAATCGCCCCGAAGACGACTGTACAAACTCGCCGCAACCGTCCGAGAAACACCACCTATGGAGGGGTTAGTAACGCTGGCCTAGTAAATTGATGAAGCATGGTGGACGAGAATAAACAGTTATTAAAAACGAAGAAGCGCGCGTTGAGGGTTGGCCTGGATATCGGTTCAACCACAGTGAAGGCGGTTGTTCTTGATGACGACGCAGACCCGACCGCAGACAAACCGACAACAATTTTCTCCGATTACCGGCGTCATCACGCCAATGTGCGTGCCACGGTAGCGGGGCTGGTGCAGGACATTCATAAGCTCCTCATCTCCCAAGATCGCGGTGATACCCCCATTCATTTCGCCATCACGGGTTCCGGCGGACTTGGCCTTGCGGACGCCCTCCACTCGCAGTTCATTCAGGAGGTCATCGCCGAGACGGAAGCCATTCAGATGGACTATCCGCAGGCGGACGTCATCATCGAACTCGGTGGCGAGGACGCCAAGATTACGTATCTGAAGCCCACTCCAGAGCAGCGCATGAACGGTTCGTGCGCCGGCGGAACGGGTGCCTTCATCGATCAGATGGCTACGTTGCTCAACACGGACGCCGCTGGTCTCAACGAGTATGCAAAGCACTCCACTACTCTGTATCCCATCGCCTCCCGCTGCGGCGTGTTCGCGAAGTCGGATTTGCAGCCGCTCATCAACGACGGTGCGGCAAAGGAGGACCTCGCGGCCTCCATCTTCAACGCCGTTTCCACGCAGACCATCGCCGGCTTGGCGTGCGGACGTCCGGTGAAGGGAACCGTGGTGTTCCTCGGTGGCCCGCTTTTCTTCATGTCGGAGCTGCGTGAGGCCTTCCGCCACACTCTCGACGGCGTGACCGATACCTTTATTACCCCAAAGGACGCGCACTTGGCCGTGGCGTACGGAGCGGCACTTCTCGCCGGCTCCGACGAAGGCGAAAACGCCGACAAGGCCGAGGCTGTCACCTGTGCAGAGCTGCTGACTGAGCTGCAGGTGCTCTCTACCATCAAGGCGAACATAGCCTCCATGCGCCCGCTCTTCAAGACGGAAAAAGAGCGCGATGCCTTCAACGAGCGCCACAGTCGCGAGCAGGTCACCGTCGGCACCCTCGACGGCGCCCACGGCCCGCACTTCCTCGGTATCGACGCGGGTTCCACCACCATCAAGGCGGCGCTCGTCAACGACGATCAGGAGATTGTGTGGTCGTCCTACGCCACCAACCAGGGCAGCCCGCTCATCGGTGCCGCTGAGATCGTCAAGAAAATCACGGCCGAGCTTCCCGCTGACGCCTACATCGCGCGCAGCTGCGCCACAGGATATGGCGAGGGCCTCATCACCGCAGGCCTGCACCTGGACGAGGGCGAAGTCGAGACGATGGCGCACTACCGTGGCGCCGAAGTCGTGAGCCCCGGCGTCACCTCCGTTATCGATATCGGTGGCCAGGATATGAAGTATTTGGCGGTTACCGATGGCGTCATTGACTCCATCGCCGTCAACGAGGCCTGCTCCTCCGGTTGCGGCTCCTTCCTCCAGACCTTCGCGCAGTCGATGGGTCTGAGCATCCAGGAGTTCACGCAGGCCGCGCTTGACTCCACGAACCCCGTGGATCTCGGCTCGCGTTGCACCGTGTTCATGAACTCCTCCGTCAAGCAGGCGCAGAAGGAAGGCGCCTCCATTCAGGACATCGCCGCCGGCCTGTGCTATTCAGTAGTGCGCAATGCCCTGTACAAGGTCATCAAACTGCGTGACTCCGGAGATCTCGGTACCACCGTTGTGGTCCAGGGCGGAACGTTCCTCAACGACGCCGTGCTGCGCGCCTTCGAGCTGCTGACGGATCTCGAGGTCACCAGGCCCAACATAGCGGGCCTCATGGGTGCCTACGGTGCCGCGCTCACTGCACGTATGCACTACGGCAATCTCGAGGACGATGAGGCCGCAGAGTCCGACGCGGGCTTCCGCCGCACCTCCTCTGTGCTCACGGGCGAGGCGCTCGACCATCTGTCCATGACCACCGAGCGCGACGTGTGCAAGCTGTGCCAGAACCACTGCAAGCTCACCATCACCACGTTCGAGGACGGCACGCGCTACGTGACCGGCAATCGCTGCGAACGTGGCGGCGACCGCAACAAGAAGAAGTCCACGCTGCCCAACCTGTACGACTACAAGTACAAGCGCGCGTTTGGCTATCGTCGCCTCACCGAGAAGAAGGCCACCCGCGGAGATATTGGCATTCCGCGCGTGCTCAACATGTACGAGAACTATCCGTTCTGGTTCACGCTGCTCACCAAGCTGGGCTTCCGCGTCATGATCTCCAAGCGCTCCAGCCACGAGGTGTTCGAAAAGGGCATTGACACTATCGCATCCGAGAACATCTGCTACCCGGCGAAGATGGTGCACGGACACATCCGCACGCTGCTCGAAAAGGGCGTGAAGACCATCTTCTATCCCTGCGTCTCCTACGAAGAGAACTTCGTGGAGGATTCGGACAACAACTACAACTGCCCCATCGTGGCGAACTACCCGATGGTGATCGGCGCCAACATGCCCGACCTGCGCGAACCGGGCATCCGGTACATGCACCCCTACTTCAACATGGCGAACCAGGATCTCATGGTCAGCCGCATTGTGGAGGAGTTCGCATGGGCGGACGTCTCCGAGGAAGAGGCTGCGGCAGCCGTCCAGGCCGCCTACGCCGAGTCCAAGCTCTTCCGCAAGGACATTCAGCAGGAAGGTTTGAAGGCTCTGGCGTACATGCGCGAGCACAATGTGCGCGGCATCGTTCTGGCGGGTCGTCCGTATCATGTGGATCCCGAAGTCAACCACGGCATTCCTGAAACCATCAACACCCTCGGTATGGCGGTTCTTTCCGAGGACGCCATCGCCGAGCTCGCGCCGAAGTCGATGCCGAATCTCACCGATTTTGTGCCGAGTGGCGAGCTGCCGAGTCGCGAAAAAGATGCAGAAGGCTTCCGCAAGACCGCGGGCACAGATGCGAGCGGCAAGAAGAAGCTTCCGCTGCGCGTCATGAACCAGTGGGCTTATCATTCCAGACTCTATGAAGCCGCCCGCTTCGTGGCGGAATATCCGGGTCTCGAGCTGGTGCAGCTGAATTCCTTCGGCTGCGGCCTCGATGCCATCACCACCGATCAGGTGCAGGAGATTTTGGCCGACAAGGCGGACGTGTACACACAGCTCAAGATCGACGAGGTCACCAACCTCGGCGCCGCAAAGATTCGTCTGCGCTCGCTCAAGGCCGCCGTCGAAGAGCGTGAGCGTGCCGCCAAGGCCGCTCGCGTGTACGACGCGGTGAGCAATATCAGCGCCATGGCGGATGTGCGCGAGGGCCTTGAATCTGGCACCCCGAGCGGTTCCAAGGCGGGGTCGAAGACGGCTGGTGCGAACGAACACGAGCACACCACGTCGACTCTGAGCAAGTACGCGCATCCCGCCACCTTCACCAAGGAGATGCAGAAGGAAGGCTATACGATTCTGGCGCCTCAGATGTCGCCGATTCACTTCTCCCTGCTCAAGGCGGTGTTCACCTCCGGCGGGTACAAGTTCGATCTGCTCGAGCACGCAAGCCGCGAGGATGTGGAGTCGGGCCTGAAGTACGTCAACAACGACGCCTGCTACCCGGCCATCATGGTGGTGGGCCAGCTGGTGCATGCCTTCCTCGACGGTTCCCATGACCCCGACAAGTGCGCGGTCATCATCACCCAGACAGGTGGCATGTGCCGCGCCACCAACTACACGGGCTTGCTGCGCAAGGGCCTCGCCGACGCTGGCTACCCGCAGGTGCCAGTTATTGCGCTTAGCACGCAGGGCTTCGAATCGAATCCTGGCCTGTCGATTACGCCTCAGCTGCTGCACCGCGCCGTCAAGGCGTTCCTGTTGGGAGACTTGCTCCTCAAGTGCCTGCTGCGCGTCCGCCCCTACGAGGTGGAGAAGGGCTCTGCGGACAAGCTCTACCACCAGTGGGACGCCATCGTGCGCGAGACCATTGAGCACCATGGCTCTTCCGACACCGCCAAGCAGGTGACCGGCCGCTCGTACTACACGTACGGCGCGCTCGCCAAGGCCATTGTCAAGGGCTTCGATGCCTTCCCGCTGCAAGATGTGCCGCGCAAGCCTCGTGTGGGTGTGGTGGGCGAGATTCTCGTGAAGTTCCACCCCGACGCCAACAACCATGTGATTGACGTCATCGAGTCGCAGGGATGCGAGGCTGTGATGCCCGGCATTACCGAGTTCATGGTGCAGACGCTCTACATTTCCGACTGGAACAAGAAGCATCTGGGCACCGGCGGCAATCTCAAGGTGAAGGGGGCCATGAGAGACATCATGGACCTCTACGAGAAGCCGATTCGCAAGGCCATCGATCTGGCGCACGGCAAGTTCCAGCAGGATTTGCCGATGGAGCAACTGGTGGAAAAGGC
Organism: Bifidobacteriaceae bacterium; assembly: GCA_022651005.1. Classification (GTDB taxonomy): domain Bacteria; phylum Actinomycetota; class Actinomycetes; order Actinomycetales; family Bifidobacteriaceae; genus JALCQC01. The sequence continues at coordinate 402,180 of JALCQD010000001.1, read as the reverse complement.
CAGCTCGGTCACGTCCGTCGGCGTTCAGGCCGGCGAAGGCTGGCTGCTCACGGGCGAGATCATGGAGCTCATTGACTCTGGCACTCCGAATGTGGTGTGCGCTCAGCCGTTCGCCTGCTTGCCGAACCACGTGACTGGCCGTGGAATGTTCCAGGAGATTCGCCGTCAGCGCGCCGAGGCAAACATCGTGTCTATTGACTACGATCCCGGTTCGTCCGAGGCCAATCAGCTCAACCGCATCAAGCTCATGATCTCTGCCGCCAAGAAGGCTTATGCCACGGCGGCGGAGGAAGCGGCGCGCGAACCGATGTCTCCTGAATTGGAGCCCGCCTCGTAAAAGCGGCCACGTTCGCATAGCGCTGTGTTGAGAGAGCCCCGGTGAAAGCTGGGGCTTTTCTCATAAGCGCAGCATTTTCTGTGAAACTGTTGATATTTTTTCCAATTGGGTGGTATTTTTCACCCTCGTCACAATGTATTCTCTGATTATTTTCAGCTTCGCTTGTTTGCATGTCATTGAGGCGGGGAACAGGCTTCCTCAGCACAAAGTCGTGGAGAGGCTAGGAACAATCGATGAATAAGAAACTGAGCATGGTTTCGAGTGTCATCTTTGCGGGCATTGCTGCCATTATTTTTGCGTTTCCGACCACGTCATATGCCGATGCCGAGGTACCTGCGGCCAGCAGCGTCGCGTCGCCCGTGGCGGTATCCTCAACATCAATTACTTCGAATGGATTGTCTGCGACGTCGGGAGTGTACAGATCCGGCGCTGCGAACGGATCTGATCCGCGCTCCACAAACGGAACCGACGGCGGCGCAATCACTGTGGGCTTCTCCGTGCGCTCTTGCAACGGAATTCTTGTTATTCATCGTGGAGTTATCGCGAGTTCCGCAGTGGCTCGTTCCTCGGTCGCTCGTTCCAATGATTCCGCAGTCTCCACGACTGTGGTGAGTAGTTCTCGTCACACTGGGTATCATGTGATTTTCAGTCCGCTGGATTCACCCGTGATGGGGCCAACGGTGGGTTCTTCCTTCATGGTGAGGCGTGCCATCTGACGCCGGTCCGAAAAGTTTCTATTAATCCCTTTTCTGCCCACCGCAATAGCGTCGGCGTGTCGCATTGCTGGCATTCAGGTTTCTGTGATTCAATTCTCTCTTGAAGTGGGAGGGTGAGAGCTCCTGACGAGGGTTTCTTTTACGGGACATATTAAAGAAGCAAACCGAAATTGTGCGTGACGCGTGGCGTCGATAGAGAGCGAAACGTTTCGGTAATGTCAGGAGAATCGATGAACAAGAAGATTACTGCGCTTTCCAGCGCTGCTTTTGCCGGCCTCGCCGTTCTTGCACTGGCCGCCGCTCCTACCGCTGCATATGCAGATGATTCGGCAACGACCTCAGCAACCGGAACTTCGAATAACACCCTCGAGGTTACTGCAGGCGGACTGAATCTCTCCGGAACAACCAATGGTTCCTTTGGCAGCACCACGGTGGCCGATATTCACAGCAGCGGATTCGACAGCAAGGCAAGTGGAAAGTCCATCAGCGAACAGCCTGTTGTTTCCGATTTCAGTGGTGATACTGGCGCATGGACTCTCAATGTCACTAGCGACGGAGTTTTCGCTAACCAGCTTGGCGCAGACCTGAGCATCTCTGACAGTGGCAGCGCAGCGGACAAGTTTGCGACGAGTGCCGCTCTCGGAACCTCTACCGAAGCAAAGACTATCGGCACGACCGCTACGCAGGTTGCCAATGCCACCAACGCGAATGGCGTAACCAATCTCAGCTACGCGGTTGACCTTAGTGTCCCCGCAGGCACCAACGCCAAGACGCAGACTTACACGGACACTCTCACATGGACTCTGGGTACCTCCGTCTCTGAGGGTGAAGGCGAAGGCAAGTAACTTCTTCGTCTGATAAGTTCTTCTTCCGACGGGCGCCGCTCGAATGAGGGCGAGCTGCTCCGTCGGAAGTTTCCCGTCTTATTGAGGGAAATGCGCGACGTAATCCCTTTCGTTTGTTTTTTGATTCTGCATGGAGCGAGAAGATGCATAGTCGAGTGACCTCACGTGTGGTAAGCGTATTTGCTACTGTCGCGGTTGTGGCGGTGGCTTTCGCCGTTGTACTTGCAACGACCCTTTTTGCGACCCCAATAACGCCGGCCCATGCCGCGGGCTTCGGGCTGACGGTCACACCAAATCTTCCCGCTGAACAGAGACCAGCGACCACGTCGTACTTTGACATTGAGGCGGCGCCGAGTCACACCACAACGATGAAGGTCACCCTCACTAACAAAACCTCCGCGGCGATGAAAGTGTCTGCGACGGTTGTGCCGGCGCAGACAAGCGAATCTGGCAGCGTCGCTTATCAATCAACGGTCACGGATAAGAAACTTCTCGTGCGCGACCTTCGCGATGACGTCAGTGTCAAGAATCAAACGCTGACTATTCCCGCCAATGGAACAACGAGTTTCACGACGAAGCTCACTATGCCAGCGACAGCTTTCGATGGCGTTATGGCAGGCGGCATCGCCTTCGAGCAGCTGAATCAGAATTCTGAGAAGACGTCGAAAAGTGGGGGAGTGGGCATCGGCATCGCGTCGAAATATCGCTATGTCATCGCCGTTCTGGCGCGCAACAACGAGAAAATCGTTCCCTCGGATCTCACTTTCGGCACCACGGGTGTGCAGCAGGTCAACTATAAAAATCGCATCACGCTGCAACTGAGAAATACGCGTGCAACCTTTATCAATCAGCTGCAGGTGAGCGCAACGGCGAGCCTCAAGGGACATGAGGAGACCTCCTACAAGCAGTCGGCCACCGCAATGCAAATGGCGCCGACCTCCTCCTTCGCCTATGCGATTCCCCTTCCCGACGACGTGACCCCCGGCACGTACGCCGTGTCGGCTACGGCCTATTACGTTCAGGATTCTGCGGGTGCCTACACCGGTGCGAACGGTCAAAAATTCAAATATCGCAAGGTATTCAACGGAACCGTCACGGTGAGCAGCGACAAGGCGAAGTCCATGGCGGAATCCATCGGCACGATTCGCGACGCACCTGGCCCTGCCTGGTGGGTCTACGCGGCAATCATCGCGGCGCTCGTATTCCTGATCCTGTTGATCATTGCGTATGTGCTCTACCGCCGCAAGCAAAACGAAACGAAACGTTTACGCTCGGAACTCGCGGCACAACCGTGTGGCAGCGGATACGAGGATGGCAAGAGCCGCGGGGGTGCGCACCGGGCATGAGGCAGCAGATCATCGCGCAGCAGACGCATGGCACACACGGGCGGCCTCGCCGGCGTCGTGCGACTCTCGACGCGGTGACCCCTTTTCTCGCTATGGTGATTGCTGTCATCTTTTTTGCCGGCGGCGTTGTGCCCTCTGCTTCGGCGGCTGCGGCATACCCAAATGCCACGCTTGTGTCTTACGGGATTCCCGAAAACGTGGTGCGGGTGATCTGCGACAACTCGCTCATGACAGACGGCAAAGCTCCCTGCAAGGACGGCATCACGGCCGCGGCCATGACGGTGGCGGACGTGCAGAAGATGACGGTTTTCAGTCTGGCCGACCGTACGGCGGCCGGTGATTCGACGACCAACACAACGGTGGCAGCATGGGTCGGGAAAATCATCAGTGGCGCTGCGGCAATCTGGCAGGAGGGTGCCACTAATCCCCAACAGGTTCTCACCGCCGATGAGTCGTCTATTCGTTCGGATGCCGTACTGCGATACGACTTGTGGACAGATGCCTCCATGACTCAGAAAATCCTGACGGATGGCGTTCCCAAATACACGACTGCAAGTGGCGCTGCGAACTCATGGAATACACCCACCCCCGCATTCAATGCTCTCATTGCGATTGCCAATAGTGCGGTGTCGGCCACCACAATCGATCTCACGGGTTTACTGTCTCAGGTAGACCTGAGCGCCACAACATTCCCAGGAATCCGCCTGAAACTGCTCTCCCTGTTGCAGGGCAAGGCCCTGAGCAAGCTGACGACTCTCAAATTGGGATACAACGGCATCGGCATTGATTCGCAGGCATGCGCCAATAGTGACTCGTCGCAAAGCTGCACTGATTCGGCTGCAAACTGGTTCCAGATGGGCCCTTTGGGAGCTCCGAATCTCGACGCTCTGTATCTGGATAACAACGACATCCACGCCATCGACGCCACGCTGCTTTCCGTGGCGGCACAGACCGTGTCGCGGCTCTACCTCAACGGCAATGACCTCAGCACGCTGAATTACCAGAATGGCGGTTTTTTCCAAAACATTCTCAGCAATTCTAATGCGGTGCTCGATCTTTCGGGCAATCTCGATATCAGTGACGAGGACAAGAACACCCTTTTCGTTCTGGAAAAGGCCATCGAAACGAATGGTGCCAGCATCACCATCGACCAGTCCGTTCTTTCCGCCACGCTCATCGCGGCCATTTCAGACACCACGTGGCGTGGAACGCTCACGGTCAAGGGATTGGAATCCGTGGCAGATCGCATCGATACGTCTGTCCTTTCCGCATGGCTTGCCTATTCCGCCGATGACTCCCACAAGTATTCGCCGCTGACGCCAACGGCAGGAATCCTTGAGGCGATCATGTCCAAGAGCGCAACGTCTGTGCAGGGGCTCAGCGATAAAGACAAGGCAAACCTGCAAAAGGTGATCGACTCCACTACGGATGCCGACGTCAAGGCGGCTCTCGGAAACATGCTCACTCTCGCCAATACTCCCATCAGCTCGATCAAGGTCACGGGATCTCTCGACTTTGGCTCCATAGGTATCGAGCAACTGTACAAGGGCACGCCGGTCGAGTCGACGTCAAAGTTGACGATGACCGGTACGCTCGGTGCGAATCAGCACATCACCGTGGAGGCCTCGCAGTGGAGCGCGGGTTCCGAATCTGGTTCGGCTACGTTCACGCCCGACCTGACATTGCAGATTACGGGGACTGCCGGGAATCTCACCGTCGATTCCACGGTGAATCTCACGTCCGGAACGCCCGTCACTGTGGCGCCCGTTGCGGCAGATACCGATGCGACCTCGGATGCGGCACGTGACTTCAGCCTCACGGTGAGCAAAGCGACGCTGACGAATCTGCCGGTGACCTTAGGGGCTGGGCAGTATTCCGGGAATCTCACCTGGAATCTTGTCACGGGTCCGTAGTTGTGCGGATTAAGGTGAGGGTATGGCAGATTTGAATCAACATATTGTCCCGATTCCTGAGACCGATTATGCGCGCACCATGGAGAAGACCGTGATGCCTGCGCTCGCAACCTGCCGTCACGACGACTGGTACACCGTAGAGCGTGAATCTGTGCCGCTGAAGATTCCGGATGCTGAGTCGCACCGGTCACAGGGCATTCACTCTGTGTTCTATGATGTGGCTGAGTTTGGTGCGGCGGCAGAATCAGCGCTGGGCACCATCGTGATTTCTCATGGCTTCACCGAGGCTGCTGTGAAGTATTCCGAGCTGACATGGTATTTTTTGCGTGCTGGATTCAATGTGCTCATCATTGAGCACAGGGGACACGGAGCATCGCTGCGTGAGAACTCCGATCCCACCGTTGTGAGTATTGACGACTGGCGGCATTACGTCACCGATTTCGTAGGCGCGCTTGACCAGGCGCGGCATCGTTTTTCTCTTGATGAAGCAGGCCCGTTGTTCCTTTTTGCGCATTCTCTTGGCGGTGCCATCGGCGCGGCTGTTGTGGAGACCCACCCTGATGTGTTTGCGAAGGCCGTTCTGAGCTCCCCGATGCTCATGCCGCAGGTGGGTATGCCGCTCGGGGTGGCGTATGCGATGGCGTCGGCGGCCGTGACATTGGGGCACGGTACGGATAAGGTTCCCACGTTGCCTGTTTTCTCGGAGGAACCGGGAAAGAATAAGTCGGGTGCGCGGTCCACGGCCCGCGCTGAATGGTATTTTGCGCAAAGAGTGAATGACTGGCGGTATCGTACGTCAGCGCCGAGCCTCAACTGGGTGAAGGCCGCGCTCGATTTAGACACGGCGGTGCTCTCTACGGAGGCCATCGCTGCAATTCGAACGCCGATTCTCCTGTTCCAAGCTGGAGACGATCACTGGGTGCGCCCCAGCGCTCAGAATCTCTTCGTGAAGCGTGCCAGAGCTGCGGGTGTTCCCATTCGCTTTCTTCACGCCGCTGGCTCCACACACGAGATTTTCTCCGAGCCCAACGATGTTCTGGAGCCATATCTCAATGAAATTCTGCGGTTTTATAGAAGGTCTGTGGCCGAGACGGGGTGTTGATTCTGTCAGGAGCTCGACTCATGTGCTCCTGAGGAGTTCAACTGGATCGATTCGAGCAGCACGAATTGCAGGTATGAGTCCTGCCAATGCGCCGATAATAATGCCTGCTACAGGAATGAGTAGTACTTCTTGGGGTAAGATGTACGGCCAGAAAAGCAGCAGGCTGGCCCCCGCAACGATTACGGACCCGATTAACATTCCGATGAAACCGCCAAGTGTTCCGAGCAACATTGATTCCAACAGAAATTGTATCGATATGTCTTTTCCGCTAAGCCCGAGCGCGAGCGAAATGCCAATTTCACGGCGGCGTTCCGTCACCGCAATCTGCATGGTATTGATGATGCTGAAAGCACTCACTATCGCCATGATGACGCAGATAATGAGCGTGAGATTTTGCGAATCCTGCATGAGACTTGCGCGCAACTTCTCAGGTGACGCTGGATATTTCAGTGGCACAGCTTCCGCGTCCTGCGGGTGCAACGCAAGCCCTAGGAGCGATCCCACTGTACTCGCGGCGTTCTCGGTGACGCGAATTTGGAGTGTCCTGTTGGGTGGAAGAAGTCCCAGGAGTGCGGCGGTTTGTGGTGTGACGACGACGGCGGTGCTCAACTCTGACTGGTTCTCAGCGTCTTGCAGGATTCCGGTAACTGCCATTTCAGTACCGTTGAGGCTCACGCGTGCGGACAAGCCTTGATTGACGCTCGCAGTGACCCCAAGCTCCGAGGCGAGTCTGCTCCCGAGTGACACGGTATAGGGATCTCTCGCTGAGACTGATTCACTCACGGGATAGCTTCCGGAAGTGATGCTGGCTTGCCGAGCCATGAGTCCCTGGGCAGTGGCCACTGCAATATTGGTTTTGATGCTCGTGCCCCAGCGCGGTGCAGTGACGGTGAGCGAACTCGCCGTGTCTTGAGGCAAGTCAAGGGTCCCCGCGCGTGTGATGTTCGTAAAGCCCACAAGGCGCTGAAGGATATCGTTTTCGGAGTTTTCCCATTCGGTTGCAGGCAGCGTAGCTTGAATTATCGGGGAATCCAGTTGTGAGAACCGCTCGGCTGTCTGAGCGGAAGAACCCGCTGTGATGCCAAACAGTGCGGTGATGGTGGTGGCGCTTAAAACGATGGCGATGAGTGTTAGCGCATTTCGAAACGAGCGTCGCACAAGCGTCACAGCGGCTCGGGCGAGAAGATCCCTCATAACGTGCCTCCTCCCGGCGTCTCACGTAAATGTCCGTCGCGCAGCACCACCCGGCGCGTGCAGGCAGCGGCAATGTGTTCGTCATGTGTCACGATGATGACGGCGTTATTTGCGGCGACGGAATCAAGGATGAGATGGAGGATTATGTTGGAGTTTGCGCTGTCGAGATTGCCGGTCGGCTCGTCGCACAGCAACAGCTTTGGTGCCGTGACGATGGCTCGTGCGATGGCGGTACGTTGCTGCTCACCGCCAGATAGCGTAGAGGGACTGGCGTTTCGGCGATGCAAAAGCCCGACGTTCTCAAGAGCTCTGTGCATCCGATCGCGTGCTTGTGAACCGCGTATGCCTTTGATTGTGAGTGCATAGAGAATGTTCTCTTCCACGCTGAGATAGTCGATGAGGTTGAAAGACTGGAACACGTAGCCGATATCATTTTTACGAATTTGGGCAAGATCTGTCGCAGAGAGTTTTCCAAGTGCTCGTCCGTCGAGAATGTAGTCTCCGCCATCTGGCTTTTCCAACAGTCCCAGTATCGCCAGAAGCGTTGACTTCCCCGAGCCTGAAGGACCGACGATCGCCAATGATTGGCCATGGTCAAGGCTGAGGCTAACGTTTTCCAATGCTGTGGTATTCGGAGGGAATTGTTGCGTAATACCACTCATGAGGACGAGGGGAGGGGCGGCGTTGCTTCTGGCGTGTGCCATCATTCCTGCGATTCCGTTGTGGGTGCCGCGCTTTTCGGCAGCATGACGGCCATCCCGCTATGTATTTTGTCGCCGGTGAGGGCGCATTGACCCTCGTAACACATTCCTACCGTGACGGGCACGTGCGTTTCGTCTGTTGTCTCAATCCAATAGGAATCGTTGGAACCGTTGTTGTGCAGCGCCACGGAAGCGACGAGAAAACCCTTCTTCCCGCTGCTCCGCGCGATGATGGTGGCGCTTGCTCCGTCACTTGAACGAGGCAGTGTCTTCTTCTCGGGGAGGATGAGAGAAAAATAACGGTACTGATCTGCGTCGCTGCCGCTGGCTGCGTCACCTGTACTGGACGAGGCGTTGGCGTTATCGTCCGAGTCCAATGCGTCCGTTGGCACGTTCTGTGCATCGGCATCCGCAGTTGTTTTTTCACTACCGACTTGTGCTGAGATGACCTTGTCGAGAGCAAGATGAACAGTGAGACCTTCGAGTTTTTTGGCATCTGTGGTGAGCCCCGTTGCTACCTTGATCACATATTCGCGTTTTTCCGTTTCTAGTGAGCACAGTGGGCCTTGGACCTGTGCGCCCGTGATGCCGCATGCAGTTTTTGCGTTTGCGGGAGTGGAGGCGAGGAAAACTAGCTCTCTCTGTGGGACCGCGGCTTGACCCCAAGCGTTACGAGCGAGTGTGCCGCCGCCCGAATCCACGGGCGTGAATCCACGATCGCTATACCATGCGGCGACGGACCATGCGGTGGACGAGCGGTAAGAACCCGCGGCGTCGCTCACCGCGTATCCCAAGCGTTTGAGGGTGCTTTGCAACTGTTCCACGTCCTTGCCGGTGGCACCTGTGGTGAGCGTGCGGTACATCGGGATAGCGCCTTGAGCCAGAAAAATCGGTCGCTCATTCACCACGCCGATGATGCCGCCCTCTTTGATGATGCCGCCCTTTGCAACTCCCTTTTGTGTCACTGTGCCCTCGGCGCCCACATCGATGATGGCGGCGGGTTGGGCAATCAGGGAGGCGTTAATCTTTTGTTCCACGATGCCGGTTGTGATCGTGGCAGTAGGTGTTTTCTCAGTGGGAATTCTTGAGGAAGTGATGGAATTCGAGATGCCGAGTGTCGCAATCACTGTGGAAACGACGAGGAGAAACCCTCCGATGACTGTGAGAATGGAAGTGGATACGCGTGAGGCGTTCTTCTTTTCAGTGGCCTGGGATTGATATGTCATTTTGTTGTTTTCACTGAAGCAGTAGCGTTTTCATACGTTAATTCGCCATTTATGACTTGGTTGGATCTTTTAAGCGCCGCTTGAAGTTTTTCGTATCGGTCGAGGAGCATTCCTTCGTTTTCAGCCATCCAATTTCCTGCCGTGCGTTTAAGAGATTTTTGGAATATGTCAAAAAGTTTGGCGCGCTTTTGACATGAATAATCAATAAGCACCATTTCTTGTTCTTTTTTATTCGGCTTCGTTGAGGGGCTACGATATGTCCCCAACTCCTTTAGCGCGAGCTTAGACATTTCTCCGATTTTTGAGATCTCATATCCCGCTCTATTCATGCACGGGAAATAAATTTTCTTCAGTGCCGATTGGACATCTTTGTCTTCAAGGGTGGATTCAGTTTTGTTTGCCCCATAGTCATTAAAAGTGTTAAGAACGTCGGAAGTAATCTTTGTGGAACCGAAAATAATATTATTAGATGCTGCGACGCATGAATGATCTTTGTTAGGTCCGGTGAAATCAGTTAGTTCGTCATACTTCTTCTTATCTTTTGCGGAAAGTGAATTTTCAAAAGTGTCTATGGCTCTTTGGAGAGAAGACATGTTAATGGTTGAAGAGTAGCCATTGGCAAGGGCATCTTCTTTGCTGCGAAAAACACCTCCCACATCAGCAACGCTTCTTGAAATTCTGGTGACTTCGTAGTGTATCGGCATTCGCAGGTTGTGAGAACGAAGGCATTGGTTCTCGATGATAGTTCTTCCGAGAATAACTTCTGTGGGAGGAGATAGAAGAGAATCCGTTGCTTCAAATAAATGTTCGGATACTACTGATTGTCCAGCTCCACATGCATTACTGAGCAAAAGGCACGGCATGAGCAGCAGCATTGATGCTCCTTGTGCAATTCTATTGGGTGAGTGCATTTTCTCTCCAGAAAACTTGTTGTGTCCATCTCCTGTGAGGAAGATGGACACAACTCGCTAATTAGCCATTACAAGTTGCATGATCAGCCGCATTTGTTTTTACGAATGAAAGCAGAGGCACATTATTATAAATTGTGCCAATTTTCTCATCGCCAAAAATAATTGTGTTATTCCAAATACTTGTGTGATCAGCTGCCCCCCTCCATGTTCCGGAGTCATAAATATTGTCAACTAAGTCGACTGTGCATTTGGAAGAAGTTAGTGACGCACCTTTCAACTTAATGTTTTCATACACTTTTAGTGCGTCAGCGTTTGCTGCTATTGCAGGTGATAATGCAAAGGCTATTGATGCCAATATGGCGATCAACCCTTTGTGAGTTCTCTTCATTTCTATTCCATCCCATTCATCAATAACTTCATTGTTATTAATAAGCCACTCGTCAGTGGCAGCCAGTGTGAACTAGAGTAAGTGCAAAACCTGATACAAGTTTCAAAAGCAGTATAGATTTTTTTTTGGCATGGTGACAAATCGGTTGTAGACGAACGTTGACAATAGTGCGCTCATTTTCGCACTACTCGCGAAATTAGTGTGAGATTCAGCCATCAGTGTCTGCGGCACAGTGTTAAGATGCACACCAGAAGTTGGCAGTGATCCGTTATCAGCGGGGAGCTTCCGGAAGAACAGAATCAGCTGAAAGATTCTCATTAGACCCGGCGCATAAGGCCCGTCAAAGCCTGTTTTGAGCGGCCGTCTGCAGTGCGCGCACAGCGCGCGGGCAATCGGTAAGCGAGGTGGTACCGCGGTTAGCGCGAACAGCGCGAATCGTCCTCGTAGGAGTTTGACCACTACGAGGAGATACAAGTGAGCGATACCAGCGATACTCCAGTTTCCACCAACGTTTCGGGTGAGGGATCCGTGTACCCCAAGGTCGCCGTCAGTGCGGCTACGGCGAAGGTGAATCCGAGCCCCAACTTCCCTAAGGAAGAGGAGAACGTCCTCGGATACTGGGATCAGGACAACACCTTTAAGAAGTCCATCGAGCGCCGTCCTTCTGGCGATCACGCTCAGAACGAGTTCGTCTTCTTTGATGGCCCGCCTTTTGCAAATGGTCTTCCTCACTATGGTCACCTTCTTACTGGCTACGCCAAGGACGTGATCCCGCGCTTCCAAACCATGAAGGGTCATCGCGTCGATCGCGTCTTCGGCTGGGATACCCACGGTCTTCCTGCTGAACTCGAGGCCGAAAAGGAACTCGGCATCGAAAACAAGTCGGAAATCGACGACATGGGCATCGCCGAGTTCAACGACGCGTGCCGTCGCTCCGTCATGAAGTACTCGGGTGAGTGGAAGTCATACGTGCACCGCCAGGCGCGCTGGGTGGACTTCGACCGCGGTTACAAGACCATGAACCTCACCTATATGGAGTCCGTGATCTGGGCCTTCAAGCAGCTCTATAACAAGGGACTTGCCTACCAGGGCTATCGTGTGCTGCCATACTGCCCCAAGGATCAGACGCCTCTGAGCAACCACGAGCTGCGCATGGATGCCGACGTCTATCAGGATCGTCAGGACACCACCGTATCGGTGGCCGTCAAGCTCAAGGACGAGGACGACGCCTACGCCGTCTTCTGGACCACCACTCCCTGGACTGTTCCCACCAATCTCGCCATCGTGGTGGGTCCCGACATCGATTACGTCGAAGTTCGCCCCACTCAGGGCAAGTATGCCGGCAAGAAGTTCTACTTTGCCAAGGCGCTCGTGGGCTCCTACGAAAAGGAACTGGGCGAGGACTACGAAACTGTGCGCGAGCTCAAGGGCTCCGAAATGGAGGGCTGGCGTTACTGGCCCGTGTTCCCCTATTTCAGCAAGGACGAAGACCTTGCAGAGGGTGGCACTCCCGGCCCCAACGCCTATCAGATTTTCACCGCGGACTACGTCGACACCGTCGAGGGCTCGGGCCTGGTGCATCAGGCTCCCTATGGCGAGGACGATATGGCCACGCTGAAGGCCAAGAAAATCGGCACCATGGACGTGCTCGACGCAGGCGCCGTGTTCAACTCGCTCGCGCCTGACTATGAGGGCACCTACGTCTTCGACGCCAACATGCCCATCATCAGGAACCTGCGCGCCGGAGACGGCCCGCTCGCTGCTATCCCTGAGGATCACCGCGCGATCCTGCTGCAGGAGAAGTCGTACGTTCACAGCTATCCGCACTGCTGGCGCTGTGGCACCCCGCTCATCTACAAGCCGGTGTCCAGCTGGTTCATCCGCGTCACCGAGTTCAAAGACAAGATGCTGGAGCTCAACCAGCAGATCAATTGGATTCCCGAGAATGTGAAGGACGGTCAGTTCGGCAAGTGGCTCGCCAACGCGCGCGACTGGTCCATCTCCCGCAACCGCTACTGGGGTTCCCCCATCCCGGTGTGGGTCTCCGATGACCCGAAGTACCCCCGCATCGACGTCTACGGCTCGCTCGACGAACTGAAGGCCGACTTCGGTAAATACCCAACGGACAAGGACGGCAAGGTCAACCTGCACCGCCCCTGGATCGATGAGCTCACTCGCCCAAATCCGGACGATCCGACCGGCAAGTCCCAGATGCACCGCATCTCCGACATCTTCGACGTGTGGTTCGACTCGGCCTCCATGCCCTTCGCACAGGCGCACTACCCGTTCGAGAACAAGCAGTGGTTCGAGACGCATTACCCCGCTGACTACGTGGTGGAATACATCGGTCAGACGCGTGGCTGGTTCTACGTGCAGCACGTGCTGGGAACGGCACTGTTCGGCAAGCCTGTTTTCAAGAACGTCATGTGCCACGGCATAGTGCTGGGTGACGACGGCGAGAAGATGAGCAAGCACCTGCACAACTACCCGGACGTGTCGTTCGTGTTCGACAAGTACGGTTCCGACGCCATGCGCTGGTTCCTCATGAGCTCGCCGGTGCTGCGTGGCGGCAACCTCGTGGTGACGGAGAACGCGATTCGCGACACCGTGCGCCAGGTGCTGCTGCCCGTGTGGTCCAGCTATTACTTCTTCACGCTGTATGCCAATGCGGCGAACAACGGTGCCGGCTTCAACGCCCGACACCTGCGCGAGGACGAAGTGGCAGGGCTCCCGAACATGGATCGTTACTTGCTGGCGCGTGTGCACAGGCTTGTGACGTCGGTGGAGAAGAGCCTCAACGAGTTCGCCATCGCCGATGCCTGCGCAGCTGCCAGCGATTTCATCGACGTGCTGACGAACTGGTACATCCGCAACACCCGCGATCGATTCTGGAAGGAAGATGCGGCGGCTTTCAACACGTTGTACACGGCTTTGGAAGTCTTTGCGCGTACGGTGGCGCCCCTGATGCCGATGGAGGCCGAGACGATCTGGCGCGGGCTCACCGGCGGCGAGTCGGTGCACTTGGCCGATTGGCCATACCTGGCTTCTGAGAAGACGGGAGAAGCCACGGATCTGGGCCGCGTCGTTGTGGACGACCCTGAGTTGGTGGCTTCCATGGAGAAGGTGCGCGAGGTCGTGTCCGCCACGCTTTCCCTGCGCAAGGTGCAGCAGATTCGCGTTCGTCAGCCTCTCTCCAAGCTCACCGTTGTGGTGGAGGACGTCGAGGCGGTGCGTGCGTATTCCGAGCTGCTTACCAACGAGCTCAATGTGAAGGCGATTGAGTTCTCCACGTTGGAGGACGCGCGCAAGCACGGACTCGAGTTGGTGTCGGAGCTGCGCGTGAACGCGCGTGCTGCGGGGCCGCGTTTGGGCAAGAACGTTCAGTTTGCCATCAAGGCGTCGAAGTCTGGCGCCTGGAAGCAGGACGCAGCCACCGGTGCTGTGACCGTGTCGACTCCCGCAGGGGATTTGGCGCTTGAGCCTGGTGAATACGAGGTGCACAATAGCGTTCGTGAATCGGATGCGTCGGAGGCGGCGAACACCGCGTCCACGGCGTTGCCGACTGGCGGCTTTGTGCTGCTCGACACCGAGCTGACTCCCGATTTGGAAGCAGAGGGTTGGGCGCGCGACGCGATTCGTACAGTTCAGGACGCTCGCAAGGACGCCGGTTTGGACATCACCGACCGCATTGCGCTGTCGCTCGTTGTGCCTACGTCCGATGAACTCGGCACGCGTGCTGCAGAGCAGTTCCGCGACTTGATCTCCTCGGAGACCTTGGCGACTTCGCTAGAGATCTCGACTGCTGCAGGTGCCTCCGAACTGGCGGTGTCGCTGCACAAGGCGTAGCGCCCGCTTGCTTTTGCGATAGTGAGATAGACATTGGCTGTGTCTTCCGACTTTTATGTCGGGAGGCACAGTTTTTTTATTTCTAACACATCGTCAACAATGCTTTAGCACTTCTTCAACATGGATCCTCGATCATAAAAGATGTCAGCGGAAATACATACCGCAGCTACTTTTGAAAGGTCGTCATCATGGAAAAGAAGAATATCGTCACAATGGTTATGGGAACGCTGAGCGGAGTCTTGTTTGCACTCGGCATGTGCATGGCGTTGCTGCCGGAGTGGAATGCGTTTACGCCGGGAGTCATTGTGGGTGGCATCGGCATTGTGTCTGCGCTCATCACCACGGGTGTACGGCGCAAGATGGAGGGAAAGTCCTTCGTCGCACATGTCGAGGCGAAGACTCTGCTGCTCTCGATCTTCTCAGTTGTGGCTCTCCTGGTGCTCGGCGTTGGCATGTGCATGGCAATGGTGTGGGGAATGATGGTCTGGGGAATTGTTGTGGGACTCGTGGGCATTGGTCTTGTGCTGGTCGACATCGTGCTTCTCAAGGGCGTCAAGAACTGAAGTGGTGCCAGGGTTATTGGGATTGTATGGAATCGTGAAGGAGCAGAAGCAATGACTGAAAAGCAGTATCGTTTGAAGACCCAGCACAAGGATGGCACACCGACAATGAATAGCCACATTGGCAATAGCCTCAAAAAATCGATTGATGGAACGGCGGATTCTCTTCTGGGAGTTCACCACGCCATTGAGCGCGGAGTGGTGGGGACGTATAAGAAAATAGAAACCGCTTTTGTCGATAAGTTTTTGGAACCAATTCCAGAGGCGGACGAGGATAATAGTGGTAGCAAAAACAAGGGCGAGACGAGGCGGTAATGCTCGTTCTGTGGCGTTATCCTGAGCGATAAAGCTTCTTGAGTAGCTGGTATCAGAAGATTGCAAGAGCAGCGGGGCGGAGAAAATGATTTCGATACTCGTAATTGAGGATGACGTTGATCTCAACGCCACGATGTGCACGTCCCTAGAGCGACGCGGATTCAAAACGAGCGGGGTACTGAACGCCAAGAAGGCCTTTGATGTGCTGTTCTCCCGCCAATTCGATCTCATTATCTCCGACATCATGATGCCGGGAATCGACGGATTCGAATTCGCCGAGACGGTGCGCAAGCTCAATCAGAACATGCCGATCATCTTTACCACTGCGCGCGACGACTTCGAATCGAAGCGCAAGGGGTTCCAACTGGGAATCGACGACTACATGGTCAAGCCCATTGACCTTGACGAACTGGTGCTGCGCGTTGGTGCACTTCTGCGACGGGCCAGTATCGAATCGCAGAAGCGGTTGGTGCTTGGCAATTTCTCGATGGACTCGGACGAGCATGTGGCATACAGCGGTACCGATTCCATTGAACTCACGGTGCGTGAATTCGATATTTTGCTGAAGCTACTGACGTACCCGAAGAAAACCTTCACACGTCGCCAGCTCATGGACGAGTTCTGGGACCCGGGAACCAGTTCCAGCACGCGCACAGTGGACGTGTATATCACCAAGATTCGTGAGAAATTGCGCGACCGCGGCGTTGATGACTTCGACATCGTCACCATGCGTGGACTTGGGTACAAGGCGGTGCCTCGTGAAAACTGAGGAAGAACCACGGCCAAAGATCGGTACCAGCATCTTTGATTTTGGCAACTATCTGCAGTACTTTCTCATGAGTGCGCTCGTGGTCACCGTTACCGTTCTCATTATTTTCGAACCTTCCGGTGCCGCAACGAGCGCGAATTCCTCTCATCCCCGCAGCATTCTCGGTTTTGTGGCAGTGCTTGGGCTGTCGCTGATACTGACGCTCGTCAACGGCATCTGGCGTCGCGTTGTGGTAGGGCGACCAGTCAAGAAAATTCTTGCAGCAACAGAGAAACTCACCAACGGCGACTTTACAGCGCGCATTGAGCCATCACCCTCGTCGCTACGCAGCAGTGGTAACGAGCTCGATGTCATCATCGCAAATTTCAACATCATGGCAGCGGAGCTCGGCAGCGTCGAAACCCTGCAAACCGACTTCATCGCCAATGTCTCTCATGAATTGAAGACGCCGCTCGCCGTCATTCAAAACTATGCGACAATGCTGCGAGATCCGGAGCTTGCTGCCTCCGACCGTGACGTCTATGCCGCGAAGATCTCTCAAGCGACGCAACGCCTCAGCGAGCTCATCAGTAATATTTTGCGCCTCAATAAATTGGACAATCAGCATATTGCGCCTAAGAATGACACGTTCTTGCTCAACGAGCAGCTGGAAGAAGTGCTGGTGGCTCACGAGGCGCTGTGGGAGGCTAAAAATCTCGACCTCCGTGCGGATCTTGATGACGACATCACCGTGACGTCTGATCGTTCCCTGCTTGAGCTGGCATGGAACAACATTGTGTCTAATGCCATTAAATTCAGCAACGACGGCGGAAGCCTTGCGGTATCCGTGCAAAAAGTGATGGGTGAGGGTAAGGGAGATCCTCATCTCGCACGTGTACGCGTCACAGATTCCGGTATTGGCATGGATGCTGATACTCGGCGTCACGTTTTCGACAAGTTTTACCAAGGCGATACCGCACACAGCGGGCAAGGAAACGGACTCGGACTGGCACTTGTGGCGAGAATCGTGGAAATCTGCGGGGGCGCTATATCGGTCGAAAGTGAGCTGGGTCAAGGAACGACGTTCACCGTTGACCTGCCGCTGTGAAAAGAGGGGTTCATCCGCCCATTACTGTTTCTGCCTCCACGGGGCAATTTGACTCCCGTTTGATACCAATTTGAGCTAATTCTGCGTAATTTTTGAGTCGGATTGCCCCGCCGGGAAGCGATGAGATGACGGGCTGGCGAGGCGGCACCCGCTCAATCCTTCGCCCCACCGCGGCGAAACATGATGATGGTGATCACGACGCCTACCACTGTGATAAGCACTCCGACGCCCATTCCAAAGAGTCCAGTTGAGGTGTTGGCCTGTGCACTCTTCTCAAAGCTGAGCAGAGCATATTGCGTGAGAACAATGGCAACGAGGCCGTCGGCAATGCTGACTGCCTTCAGAAAAATGAGTGGTCCATGCCGCATTTTGCGCACGCGCACGAAGCCCACAATGGCGGAGATGATCTTGTAGAAACCAATGGTGGCAATGGTGATGGCAGTGACCTTGGTAAATTTCTCCGTATAACCGCCGAAATACATTGTGACAGCGCACAACGTGAACACCGCGCCCAACAGAATGTAGAGGATGCCGCCAAGGCGCAGGAATCGGTTTACGTTGCCCTCCGTGACTTCGCTGCGGGATAACAGCACGTACCGATGCACGAGAAAGGCGCGTGTGGAAAACAGCAGAACGTAATAGCCGCCGAAGATGATGAGCCACACGGACCACAGCACCGCGCCCATAATGATTTTCACAATAGCCAGCACAAAATTACTGACACCGGATGCGGCGCTGTATACCGCAGTGCGGTCTTGTGCAGTGGGATAGCGCGTGAGAAAAGTGCTGCGAAGGCTCATTGACGCCACAGTAGTGGGACTTCGTTAAAGATTTGTTGGCGGTGCTTCTATTGGCCCCGCTGTTGCCTCCAATGCAATTTCAGCCGCGAGCATGCGTAACAGTCATTTCGCACGCGTGACTTATTGTGTACCCATGACTTTGCCAACAACGCTCACCAAGGGCCACGCCACCGCCAACGATTTCGTCATCTATGCAGATCCTACGGGTGCCTACGACCCGACTCCGGAGGAAGTGGCGGCCATCTGTGACCGTCATCGCGGCATCGGCGGAGACGGCCTTATTCGTCTCACTCGACCCGAGTATGTGGCGGATCTTAGCGTCATCGTGAAGAATATGCTGCGCGGCGAGGGCGCCGAATGGTTCATGGATTATCGCAACGCGGATGGCAGCCTCGCTGAGATGTGCGGCAATGGCACGCGTCTCACGGCGCTCTTTGCCCAGTCGTTGGGGGAGTTGAGCACGGAAATCGGTACCAAGTTCGCGCTGGCCACCCGCGCCGGCGTCAAAACGCTGGTATACCGCGGCAATGACGACGAGCTTGGACGCAACGTCTTCACCGTGCATATGGGCGCGTGGAAGGCGGGCGAGATTGGCGAATACGATGTTTTGATTCCCACGGCCGAAGGCAGCGCAAAAGGGACTTTCGCGGATCTTGGCAATCCGCACGTCGTCAGCGTCGTGGCAGATCGCACGCATCAGTTCGCTGCGGCATTGCCAGCCTCTTCGCTTCCCGACGTCGACGACCTTGACCTGACACGTACCCCGGTCGTGAGCCCTGCGCTTCCCGCCGGTCAGAACGCAGAATTTGTTCGCATTGATACCGCGGATGCGTCGGCCAATGCAGGAACTGCCACCATGCGCGTCAACGAGCGTGGAGTGGGCGAGACGCTGTCGTGCGGAACGGGACTGTGCGCCACAGCCATTGTGCTGCGAAAAATCACGGGAATCGCCAACTGGACCATCACAGTGCGAGGCGGTGTTCTGCGCGTCGAGGTCTCAGACGATGACGTCGCGCTCACTGGCTCCAGCACTCTCGTCGGTACTGTGACGTTGACGAAGTAACGGTGAGTAACAAGGCCCCTCTTCTTACGGGCCAACTTACGGACTACCAGGGCCGTGAGAAGCGAAATTTAGAAGATAGCCGCGCCGTCCTTAATGAGAATCATGGCGACGAGCACCACAATCCATACAACGTCAATCATGAGGTCGAGATTCGGACGGTAGTAACCGTCCAGGAACCGGCGCAGTCCACCGAAGTGCCCTCCCTCATCGCCTTCGCCCGTTCGCGGTAGCCTTTGCACAGTCACCGTGGCGTGGGTGAGTGCCATGAACTGAATCGTGGTGGCGAACATGAGCCCCAAGCACCACGGGCACAGCGCCTGAATTACGTACAGCGACTGCGTGAAGAGCCAGTAGGCATACGCAAGTGCGGCAAGGCCTCCGAACCACGTGGCTGTGGCGAACCAGCGCGGCACCTTGATGCGTGCCAGGCCGATGACGGCGATGGTTACGAATACCGCCTCCGCAGCGATGCCGAAGAAGGCATTGGGGAAGCTGAGACCCGCGAACTTGATAAATTCGGCCTGCCAGGATTCTGCCACGGTGGAGCAGGAGAGTACGGCGTTGACGTCGCACCCCAAGGCTTGCTTCGGGTGCCGAGCGAGCTGCAGCGTTTCTGCCGCGAGCATGAAGGATACATACAGTGCAGCCACTGACGCAACGAGCATGACCAGATAGAGCCATGTGCTGCTGTGTCGCCATTTGTTATGGAAATCGTGACTGGCTGATGTGGCAGACACCTCTTGGGGTGCTACATCCACTTCATCTCCATCGTGTGTGGTGCTCATGATTCTCCTCGCAGTCTCGTGTCTGCTCTCTGCGTTTTTGCAGCGGCACTCCTCGGGTCAGTCCGCCTTTAGTCTACGATGGATTTTATGAGGACAACGAGGCAACGCGAGGAAGAAACGCAGGCTGGGTGGGATTTGCACTGCCACACCGTGTACTCGGACGGCACTTTGAACCCGGAAGGTCTCGTTCGGGAAGCACAGGAAAAGGGTCTGGGTGGCGTGGCCATCACGGATCACGACACCACCGCCGGCTGGGCTGATGCCGGATATGCGGCGCGTGAGAATCATTTTCCGGTGATGCGTGGTTCGGAGATCACAGCAGATCATCATGGAATTTCGGTGCATATGCTCGCCTATCTGTACATACCCGACAACCCTGCGTTGCAGGCGCTTTTTGCGGCGACTCGAGCGCGACGCATCGAGCGCACCAAATGCATGGTGGATCGCCTCGCCAAAGATTTTCCCATCACATGGGACGACGTGGTGGCACAGGCCAAGGAGGGCGGCGACACCACCATCGGAAGGCCTCACATCGCCGACGCTCTCGTTGCAGCCGGAGTCTATCCCGATCGTTCCGCGGCCTTCGCCGCTGCGGTGGGAGGACGGAGCAAGTACTTCATCCCGGTGAGCTCGCCGAGCGTTGAAAGCGTGATTACCGCGGTCAAGGAGGCTGGCGGAGTGATCTTCATTGCACACCCCGGCGCCACGTCGCGCAACAGATTCCTGCTGAGTGACGACGATTTCCATGCTTTCGCAGACCGGGGTCTCGATGGTCTCGAGGTGCGGCATCGCGACAACTCCGCCGAGCAGCAGGAGCGCCTTGCTGGTATCGCGGACCGTTTCAGCCTCCTGAAGTCTGGCGGTTCCGATTGGCACGGTGCGGGCAAGCCGAACGTCCTCGGTGAAAATAGGACAGATCCCAGCGTCGTTGCTGAAATTGTGAGTAGAGGAACGATAGACCTCGTCGGCTAGCGCTGTGACGGCATCAGCCCCAATGGTGCACGGGTTTCAGAAGTTTCAAAGGAGAAGTCAATGAATACTCAAAGAATCGATGTTCCCGGCATGCCCGGGAACGGCATGTCCACTGTGAGCGTGGGAGTCATGCGCATGGATGTGCTGAGCGTGACCGACGCCGTAGCGGTTGTGAACGCCGCGCAGGCCGCTGGGATTGACTCCTTCGATACTGCCGACATCTATGGGTTCGGAGTCAAGCGCATGCACGCCAGCTCCGAAGTCCTGGGCAAGGCGCTGAAGGAGGCGGGCATCGAGCGTGAGTCCATTTCCATTCAGACCAAGGCCGGCAACGATGTGGACTATGCGGACGGCAGCACCAATTTCTATGACTTCTCGGAGAAACACATTCTGGAAGAGGTGGATGCCGAACTCTCCGTGTTGCAGACGGATTATGTTGACTCCTTCTTGTTGCATCGTCCCGATGTCCTGATGGAACCTGACGAGATTGCGGCAGCCTTTGCGCAGTTGCAGGAGCAAGGCAAGGTGCGTCATTTTGGAGTGAGCAACATGAGCGCTCAGATGATTGAGTATTTGCAGAGTGCCATTGGCCAGCATCTCGAGATCAACCAGGTGCAGTTCAGCATGACGCACGCGGGAATCGTCGACGAGCAGGAGGTACTCAACACCTCCGATGATGGCGCCCCCTCACGGACGAGTGGCCTGTTGCCTTACATGCAGCAGCATGCCATGATTTTGCAGGCGTGGAGTCCTTTCCAATCGGGAACTGACTTCGGTCCCTACATCGACAATCCGCATTACGAGGAGCTCAACAAGGCGTTGCGTGCAGCAGCCACCGCGTACGGCACATCCGTCAATGCCATTGTCACTGCGTGGATGCTGCGGCTGCCATTGCGAACTCAGGTAGTGGCGGGGACGATGAATCCGCAGCGCCTCACCGAGATCGCTGGCGGCATGGGAATAGAACTGGATCGGTCAAGCTGGTATGCCTTGTACAAGGCGGCGGGACACTTGCTTCCGTAAGTTTCTGCTTGGCGAGACTGCGAGTAGTGAGACGAGAAGAGGTCTGCACGGTTGATGCCGTGCAGACCTCTTCTCATATTTATATGAGGCGGAAGGTATCAGTCGAGCGCGCCAAAGCCCACCGGGTGAGCGGTTTCCGAGCCCACGATGGCGTAGCCCAGGGTTTTTCCCGGAATGAGGATGTGGCGTCCCTTGGAATCCACGATGTCGGCGTTCTTACCGCTTTCAACAGCGTCATTGATGACGGCGACGATGTCATCTGCCGTCTTATCCGTAGTGAAAGTTACCGTGCGTGCAATGTGCTGGATTCCGATTTCAACGTCCATGATGCTCCTTGAAATGCTGTGCCCGCGCGGGGTTGCGCGTGTGTCATGTGTTCGATGGTAGTCGGCACAACGCCGTGGGCTCACTCGTTTTCGCTGGAAGCCGGAGTGGAAGGTGAGTTTTTGTCGTCGTCGTCAAGGCTGACGTATCCGGGTTTCGCGTTCAGCGGTTTTGACGCGGAACCCTGCAATTCCTGCAGAGACTGTGGATCACTGGCGGAAGCCGACCCGTTGGAACGGTCGAAGGTTTCAGTCTCTGCGCCGCGCATGGCGTCGAGCTCAGGATCCACCGTATTCCCGTCTGTTCCGTTGACCTCATCGTTACGCTCGCTGGGAACGTAGATGGCCTCCGGTTCGGGTGCTGGCTTCTGTGGCCAGCTAGTGGGACGTGTGGGGCGTGATAAGGGCTCGCTGTGCGACGCGGCGTGTTCTGCTGCAGCATCCTCGAACACAACGTCGGCTGAGGTGCCATCCTTGTGCTGGGGCGCTGCAGATTGTGCGGCCGCAGATTGTGCAGCGGTAGGTTGAGAGAGCTCTGTGGGGGCATCGTCTGTTGAAGAAGTGGGTCGAGCGGGGCGCGCGGAGGGAGACGGAGCTTCTGGGCTGACGGGATGATTGGCGGTTCCTGCAAGATCCTTTGCAGCACCATTGTCTCCGGATTCCGACAGCAGCGTTCCCACGGTGATGGTGGAGCTTGCCTCGTCGTGTGCAGACGCGGGGACGTTCTTTTTCGGTGTCACGGGGATAACGGGATTGAGAATGCCGGCGAGTCTCTCCACTCGCTCTCGTGCTGAGCGAATCCAGGCGCGGTCGGCGGCGTCGAGAGCACGCAAAAGTTCGCGTACGAGGTCCATTTGGCGCCACAGTCGTGCGCGGGGCACGATGCGCGCATCCATGCGCGATCCCATCATGCGTCCGTACGCCGAGAGAACGGCATCCCTCTGCTGGTCGCTGATCCAGTCCTCATAGGCCCACGCAAAGTCACGGGCGGGATCGCTCACCTGAATATTCTCCCAATACCTCACGGCGCGAACAGAATCGTCGCGGAAAAGAATGTCGTTGGGGAAGAAGTCTCCGTGAATCGTTCGCGGCGTGAATTGCCACAACGCATCGATACCCGCCAGCTGCTCCCAGCGTTTCACAATCGCCTGCGGCACTTCGGGGCTGTCGTGCAGCCGCTTTACCCATGCTGTGAGATCCGCACGGATCGATTCTGCGGTAAAACGTGGGTAGCCCGCGTCTAGGAGAAAATCGGTGCTCAGCAAATGAATTGAAGCGATGGAGGTCCCAAGCGCGGCGCACTGCGCGAGCGTGAGGTTTTCGAAGGGAATCGACGATCCTTCGAGATGACGCGTGATGGTGACGGGATGATCCTCAACGGTTCCGGTGGCAATCGCTTTCTCAAGGTGAATTGACAGTCCCATGGCCTCTTTCGACCGTTCCAACAGCTTTGCAGCGAGGGCGCGGCGGCGCAATATCTTGCCCGAAGCTGAACTGTCTGCAACGGCGACGTCGTATTCTGCACCCTGCGCATCGAGCGCGACGGCAGCTTCGATGGTGGCTCGCACCCCCGACTCGGTGAGATTTCGGGCATCGTGGATAGCCACCACGTTCAAGTCAGGAGCAACTGCGGACGCCATGGCGGCGAGAAGGTATGGATTACGTTTCGTCACATTCCCACACTAATACATGCAAAGTCCATATTTTTGCGACAATGGGGGTGTGCCTCGTGAAGCTATCTCTCTTTTGACCGATCTCGATGACGCCCAGCGGCGAGCCGCCAGCGCCCTCGAGGGTCCAGTGCGCATCATGGCCGTGGCGGGCGCAGGCAAGACGCGCACCATCACCCGCCGCATTGCCTATGGCTGCGCCTCGGGAAAATGGGATCCCGAACGCTGCGTCGCCGTCACCTTCTCAGTGAAGGCCGCACGAGAGATGAAACAACGTCTCAACAAGCTCGGAGCCGGGCGCGTCACGGCAGAAACGTTCCATGCGCTCGCTTTGTCGCAACTGCGTTCCGTGTGGTCGGAAGTCACGGATTCGTATTTTCCTCAGCTCATCACAGATGCCTCCGAAGTGGCGGAGGGCTCGATTGAACGGGAGACGGACCTCGTGGGCGCCTCGCCACGCGAGCTGCGCGATATCCTCGCGGAGATCAGTTGGACGAAGGTCGGTCTCATTGCTCCCCAGGAGTACGGGCGTGTGTGCGCGGCGTTTCACCGTCAGCCTCCCGCTGGCCTCAGCGCGGATCAGATGGCCGCCGTCATCACAGATTTTGAAAGGCAGAAATCAGAGCGCAATCTCATTGATTTCAACGACATCCTGCTGATTCTGTGTCATATCATCGAGGAATCCGACGAAGTAGCAGCGAGCGTGCGCAAACGCATCGGGTGGCTGACGGTGGACGAATATCAGGATGTGTCGCCGCTCCAGCACAGGCTTATGGGCGCCTGGCTGGGTAAGAATACCAACGTGTGCGTGGTGGGAGATCCCGCGCAGACCATTTATTCGTTCGCCGGGGCTACCAGTTACTATCTGCTCGACTTTGAGCGGGAATTCAAGGGGCTGTCCGCAGACGTGCGGCTCGATACGGACTACCGTTCCACTGCTCCGATCGTGGGGTATGCCAATAAGATTCTTGGCGCATCGCCCCTTGCGGGAGATTATGTGCCGTTGGTGCCAGCCGAAGCTTCTGCCGAAACTTCTGTCGCATCACCTCGGGCGCGCGGCGTTCTGAGCGCGCCTGCTCGCGTGACGACGCGTGTATTCGGAACGGACGAGCAGGAAGCTGCGGGAGTGGCGAAAGCCGTCCGAAAGCTTCTCGACGCGGGCGTGGACGCTTCAGAAATCGCTGTGCTGTCGCGCATCAACTCACAGACGCGGGCAATATGCATGGCATGTGATCAGCTCACCATTCCCTATATGGTGCGTCGCATGATGGGCCAGGGAATGGACGAGACCTCGTTCTCCCGAGCAGTGCGAAACGGAGTTACCAGCGGAGAGATCGAATCGCTGAACTCGTCGGTAGTCACCATTTCCACCATCCATGCCGCTAAGGGACTTGAATGGGATCACGTGTTTATCATCGGAGCAAGCGAAGGGCTCATTCCTTTCGGCTCCGCTATTGACGATGCGCAGATTGAAGAGGAACGGCGATTGCTCTACGTGGCGGTGACGCGCGGCAGAAAGCATGTTGCGCTGTCCTATGCGCGCAAAAAGGATGAGCATACTGGCTTCGAAAGAGCGCGCAGTAGGTTCCTATAAACGCCCAGTTTCGTGTTTCTCCAACTGGAATGGTATAAAAGGGCTGACTGCTAACACGACAAATTGTGATAGTGTGTTGCCTTTTTGAGAGAAGGGAAGCATGGGAAAAGTGTATAAAAAGGGAGCCAATTCTGCGTGGACGCGCATTATTTATGCCATTTTGTGCGTCGTCACCGTCGCGGCGCTCGCCATTGGCGGATTTGTGAAGCCCGCTAATGCTGACACTGGTACTGGATCCGGTTATGGGAACAGGGTGTCGCTCAATATAACTTCCGGTGGCACTATTACGCGTGACGAAATTGTCACGCTCACCGTATCGGTGAGTTCTGATATTGGCACTGACGGGAACATTCCCGTTACGGTGTCCATTCCTAAAAAAATTGTGCTTCAAGGACTCACGAGCGACGATATCACTTTGAAGAACAAGGCTTCAGATCCTATGTCGTTTGAGCTTACGGCCATTGACGCTGATTCGGATCCTGACAACATCATTGTCACGGTGACTCCGGTGCGAGCGGAGAGCGAACTCTCGCTCAACGCAGATTTTGAAGTTCATTTCAAGGCAAACGGCGCGTATCTTGCCAAGCCTTATTCTTATAAGAATTTGCCATTTACCGTGAAATATGACTCTTCGACTGCTCAACAGACTCGCGACTACACCTTTGATCCTCCCGCCTCCTATCATCCGCTTTTCGATAAGTGGGCGAGCTGCGGGAAAATCGATTCTCTTCCCGGGGTATGTGCCATGAGCACTACGGAGCCCACGGAGAATACTTTTAATATCCCCGTCAATTATTCCGGAGATACGCTGAAGAATGTAGTGATCAAGGACATTGCTCCTGACTACACATCAATCGTCGAGGGAGCTGCGACTGACAAGGTGGGCGGTGTTACCGCTTCAGGCATCCGCGTCTATAAAGTAACTTTCACAGATGCCGGAAACGTCTTTGAAAATGCGACGGCGAAGTTTGCCAGTGGCATCACTGTTCATGGCAATGAGCTGACGGTAAAGATGGGAGATATCGCTCCCACGGATTCCTATGTCATTACGTATGGTCTTCACGTCAATGATTCAGCGGGCCAGATTCAGGACAACGTGGCGACGTTCACAGGTGACATCAATGGAGCGCATCAGGTAATACCGGTTCGTTATCCCGCTGTTCCCATCAATTATTCGGGCGGTGGAGTCTCCGTGATGAAGTCTGTCGATAAAAGTCAGGTTCTAGTTGATCCCACGACGAACAAGCCACAGGAATCTACGCTTGCTTACACGATTGACTTTAAGATCTACTCCGGCGCAATCGCTGCCGGAACCGAGTTTACTGATGAACTCGATCCCCTTATTACGGCGGTTGATTTCACCAATGTTCCCAATAGCGTCAGGGTTTCATATGACGCCAGGACACATACTGCGACTTTTAAGGTTGTGAAAGACATTGCTGTTGGTGACGCGGCAAGTGTGATGTATAACGCGACGCTTGCCAGCTCGATTCCTGTGGGAACCGTCATTTCAAATTTCGTGAAGTCGGATTCCCTCTCGTTCAGGTCGAATACCGTTAAGACGACTTTCACTGCCGTTCCTCAGATGACGCTCTCCTTGAAGAAGACCGATGCTGCCGATGGGTCAGCGCTTGAAGGTGCGCAGTTCCGTCTTGTCAAGCTCGCACTCAATGCCGACGGTTCTGTGTCCACGAAGGATCCGACCGTTGTGGCCGAGGATCTCGTGACTAATTCAAAGGGTCTGTTGAAGTACACTGCAGCGCGTTCCGCCGGCATCTACGAGTTCCAAGAGACAAAGGCTCCCAAGGGTTATACGCTGGATGGCGCGCTGGGAACGGCCTCGCATGAGGTGACGATCGAAGATGGCGATGCAGACGTCACTGTCCCGGTGATCTCTTTTACGGACGCTAAGATTCCCGTTGCGCCTCCGACTACGACGACCAAGACCATAACGCCGCCTGTGGCTACGACGCCGATTACCCCAACAACACCCGCAACGCCTTCGACTCCGAAAGTTGCAACTCCCTCAACACCTGTGGTGACCCCGAAGACGCCTCGGACACCGGCGCCCGCCGTGCCCAAAGTGACAGAGGCCGTTCCGACTCCCCAAAAGTCCACGGCGACTCCCGTGACTCCAACTCCGAAGAAGTCCACGGCGACTCCTCAGAAGACGGCCCCCAAGACGTCGGGTTCCTCGGTTGCTGTCCTCGCTACCACGGGATCGAGTGTGGACGCGGTCGCTATCGCGACAGTGCTGTTCATCGTCGCGGGTGCTGCAGCAACCGCATTTCGCAAGAGCGGCGTTCAGAAGAGGTAAGAAGAATCGCTCGCAAATCGCGGTACCCCAAAGGACTTAATCTTGCTATAGCTGAGATTAACGATGGAGGGTATCGCGCATGGCGACGAGTGAAGCACAACTGATAGATGATTTTCTCATGAGTCACGAGGTGGAGCACCGCCTCGTGACTCATGCCGCCATTACGTCGGTGCAGGAGGCCCTTGAGAAGGGCGTGCCGGATCAGTTGGGGGTGCAACTGGGCAACGTCATCAAAAACCTTTTGGTGCGAGATTCTGCGCATCATTTGTTCTTATTGGTCACGCCCGGAATGAAGCGTGTGAATCTGAGGAAGGTCGCGGCTACGCTAGGCGTTTCGCACCTCAGTATGGCCAGGCTCGATGAGGCTCAGGGGATCTTTGGCGCGCACAAGGGCGCGGTGTCTCTTTTTGATCTTCTCAAAATGAGTTCCACGAGCGAGATTTCCGTTGAGGCAATAGTGGATAAGAGCATCACGGCCATCGACGGTGATGTAGCCTTCCCGGCTGGTGCAGCGAATCGCTCCGTCGTGATCGCTGCTCAAGATGTCGAAAAGGTCGCCACAGCCATCGGAGAGACGAGCGGCCAGACGACGCGCACAGAAACAATTGATGCCGCCCAGTGGTGAGCGGCATCAAGTTACTGATTATTGACCTTTGAGTGAGGCGCTATTTCGCATCGCTACTCTTTGGGGTCCTGATCTTCGGGATTCTCGTCAGAGGTGCCGGAAGCGTCATCACCCTTGTGCTCTTCCTCTTCAAGCAGTTTTGCGAGTTCCGCATCCCAGTCAGCGCTCTCTTTCGGAGCCTCTGGGGTGTCCGCGTCAGAGTTGACGGAGCTGACCGAGCCCGTTGCTGAACCTGCGGGATGATCCTGCGACCCTGCGTCATCGGCATCTGCCGAATCGTTGGAGGGGAGGGTCTCTGACGCGGCGTCGGCATCACTCGGCATCTCGTCCGAGATGGCTGGAGTGGAGGTGCCGTTGATGACCGGGGCCCCTTCGAGTACGGGCAGGCGGTCCGGATGAGACCAATGGGCGTCGCGATCGTCGACACTTTCCTGTGCGGTGAGGCGCTCCCATACGGCGGCGGCTTCGCGCAGCTTGCGTGGGCGCAGTTTCAGTCCAATGAGGTTCTCGAAAGTCTGCTCTGCCGGGCCTCCTGCGGCACGGCGGCGGCGCATCATCTCGCGCAGCTGCTCGATGTGAGGAAGGAAGGGTGCACCGGCACGCCAAGTGACGCAATCGACCCAGCCCTCCACCAATGCCAGCAGAATCTCCAGAGAGTGGAGCGCTTCCTTCTGCTCGTCGGTTTCCTTCATGCCGACCTTTGCCATATTGACGGCTCCGGCGATGCCTTCGGGGTTCATCTCGTTGGCGTCGCGCAGCTGTTCTTCCACGGCGTCTAGATCGATGGAGATTCCGCGCGCGTATTTGCTGATGAGTGATTCCACGCGTGGCATGAGCCACGGCACGGCGTTATAAAGGCGTGAATGCGCCGACTCGCGCAAAGCGAGGAAGGAGAGCGCCTCGGGAAGCGGAATCTCCAGCTCCTTGGCGAACTTCTCAATGTTTTCAGGAAGGAGGGCGCCTGCAGGGTTCGCGGTCATTACGAGGCCCTGATCAAAGCTGCCGAACACCTCGTGCGCCATGGTTCCCGACGCCTGGCCAAGTTGCATGGCGAACGATGTGGATCCCAAAAGTTCCATGAGCTTATGGGGATCCTTCAAACCTTCGGGAATCGGAATCGGAACGGGGCCGGCGAACATGGAAGACACTTCGCCGTCAAGTGTTCCACCCAGACGGTCAGCGAAAACGGACGCGAGCGCCTCGTTCATCGATTTTGCCACGGGCTGTGCGAGCTTCGTCCAGGAGTCCATGGTGGCCTCTGCCCACCCCGATGGAGTCACGACGTCAATGGTTCCGGGAGCGGGGTCAAAGGCGCTCGCCGAATCGAGCCATAGATTGACGGTACTCATCGCATCACGTGTCTGCTGGGCCTGTGCGGCCGAGACGGTATCCACAGAATTTTCGCGTGCTTTACGCACGGCGAGTGACTTGGCCAAGGAGAGATTGATCGGACCGGACTGCACCACTTTGTCCACGTCGGACATGGTGTTGATGCCGCCGTCAGTGAAGGCCTGCACCAAATCGTGAACTTCTTCGGGCTTGGGGAGATGTTCTACTCCTTGTGCGAGAATCTGGTCTTTGATGGAATCTGGCAACTGCGAAAATTGGGCGTAGGCGGCCTCACCCTGTAGCGGACCGAATGAGGCAATCATCCAATCGTGCAGTTCTTTGTCTTCCATTCCGGCATCACATCCTGTCTGTTCGAATACTGCCAATAGTATGGGAGGTATGTCGGTGATGCATAACAAGTTGAGTCATTCTCGCGCAGAGCGTGGAAAGCGGCGTGAAGAGCTTGTACGAATGGAGGCGGCAGCGTGACGGGAGAAAGCATGTCTGAGCAGTCTGCGGATCAGAATCAGGGGAGTCACGATGAACGTGCGGAAAACGGGGAAGCGTCTCCGAAGAAGGCGTCGCGACTGCTCTCTTGGTCGCGTCGCGTTCGTGCCCGCGTCACTGCTGGAACTGTTCTGGTGCTCGCCTGCGTTGTCGGTCTGCTGCTGCCTAGTGCCTACGTCATCGAGTCCCCGGGCCCCACGATGAACGTGCTGGGGAGTGTGGACGGCAACGGAGGCACGGGCGACGCCATCACCATTACCGGTGCGAAAACCTACAAGGACTCCGGAAAACTTTTGATGACAACGGTCAACGCCTCCGGTCTGCCAAGCTCTCCTGCCATGAACTGGGAGACGCTGTGGGCGTGGGTGAGTCCGCAGCGCACCGTGATGCCGCGCGAAGTGGTGTACCCCAGCACCCAAACGGGTGATCAGTACGAGAAGCAATCCGAGCAGCAGATGCAGTCGGCGCAGTCCGCGGCGCACACGGAGGCGCTCGCTTTCCTCAAGAAAAAGGGCGTTGACGTTACCAAAATCAAGGTCACTATGAACGGTGGCGACGTCGGCGGCCCCAGCGCAGGCCTCATGTATACGCTGGGAACTATCGATAAACTCACGTCTGCCGATGAGACGGGCGGGAAAACTATCGCAGGAACGGGCACCATGAATTCGAAGGGCGAAGTTGGTGCCATCGGTGGCATTCGTCTCAAAATGATCGCTTCCAAGCGTGATGGTGCCACGTGGTTCCTTGCGCCTGCCGCCAACTGCGACGAAGTGGTTGGCAATGTTCCTGCGGGATTGCGAGACGTGAAGGTGAGAACGCTCGACGAGGCGTACAAGGCTCTCGTAGCCATTGGGCAGGGCAAGGGGGCAAGTCTGCCGCATTGCACGGTGAAGACGACGAAGTGACAATTACGCGTGAGAAGCAAGAGCAGTAAAGCTTTCGACGCACTTGTTCGTAGTGTGCGCGCAGTAAGCGCTGTATCCGGTGTGGCTGCGTGCGCGTTATAAGCGAAATATTTCGCGAAAAATGCGAGAACGCGCGTCGTAACATGCAAACTCCGCGCGTCTTGATATGCTCAAACCGTGGAAAGTACTACCTCCAATGGAGCTGCGGAGTTTGGATTCGGATCCGAGGACATCGTCCAGGAATGGTTGTGGGACGATGACGTGGACGAGGAGCTTCGCAATGGTGTCGCCAGTATCACCGGCACAGATTTAGTGGACGAAGACTACGACGGCGTCGCAGATGGCGTCATTTTGTGGTGGCGCGACGGCGATGACGAAGACGAACTCGCCGACACCATCGTGGATGCCGAGGCAACGCGTGGCGAGGAAGCGCCCTTCTGGATTGTGACGCCAAAGCCCGGCCGCGAGGGAGCGGCAAGCCCATTCACTATCCAGAACGCCGCAAAGAACTGCGGAATGAATGTTCTTACGCCTGTTACCGTGAGCGGCAACTGGAATGGCGTGCGCCTGGTGTCGTTCGGTAAGGGACGTCAGGAACGCTAGCGAGGGAATCTTCGATTTGCGCATACTGACAGGGACTTCCGGACGAAGCGTGTCGGCGCCGCGTGGCGTAGTTCTCAGGGTTTGCTTGTAGCGTGAGTGCTTCCGTAACAAAATCTGTCGTGGTAATTCCACAAGACGTGACGCTTACGTCCATTGCGAGAAGCTTTGTCATCGCGAAGGGGTGGTCAGTGATAATGCCATCGACGCCTGCATGCTCCCATTTCAAAGCCATCGTCTGACGGTCAACGGTCCATACCCACAGCTTCAAATGAGCCGTGTGAGCCTTCGCCAGAAGGGACGTGGAATAGAACGAGCTGACGGCAAGAACCTCGGTTTTTGCGCGCGCCACAGCAGTGACATCGATCTTTTCGCCCTTGTGCACGACGTAGAGCGAGCGAAAACCATCTTTTCCTAGCTGCTTTATTTCATTGAAATCTAGGGATTCCACGAGCGTGCTGTGCGCACGGCCAGTGCGTGCGAGTATTTTTTCGAGACGAGTCGTGGAAACTTCAGCCTGTTTATTTTCCACAACTGTTTCTGCCGTGATGGGCAGGTGCGAAAGAACTTCGCGATACGTGGTGGTGGAATAACAGACACGCGTGGCCGCTTTGAGACAGAGAGAATTCCATAGCTTCGTGGAGAGAAGATCGATGTCGGTGCTTTTGAAGTGGATAATCTCATTGCCGGTTGTGGAATCATGCGAAATGGCGATGCCGCCATCCGACAGCGTTCGCAGATCCATTTCGACGGGCAGATTCCGCGCGGCTGCTGTCTCAAAGCTTATGAGTGAGGTCTCTGGGGCCGCTTCGTCTCCGCCTCGATGTGCCACGATTGTGGGCAGCGAGGAGAGCCCGGGTAACGCGAGCTCATAGGAGGTGAGTGGTGCAGAGAAAGGGAAGAGCGAGATAGCTGCCAGAGCGATGAAGGCGGAAAGGAGGATGAGGGGAGTTGCTCCGGTTGCCTTACACAGTCTGTTTGCTGTACCTGGTTCGCTTGCCTTGGGAATCGTTTCTCGTTTGATGCGCACGATTCGACCATAGAAAATTGAAAGAGTAATAGCGCAGAATTACAACGAGAGTTAAGTTTGTGTTCAGTGTGAAATAGCTGAACGGGAAGGGTCGCATGAAATACACAAAACTGGGTCGTACGGGTATGCAGGTGAGCCGGCTGGTGCTGGGCACCATGAATTTTGGAACGCGGGCTAGCGAGGAAGAATCCTTTGCCATCATGGACAGGGCCCTGGAGCTCGGCGTCACGTTCTTCGACACCGCAAATGTGTATGGCAATGGCGGCGAACTAGGTAAGGGTCGTGGAACAACGGAGGAGATTATTGGCCGTTGGTTTGCTCAGGGCGGCCAGAGGCGTGAGCGCGTGGTGCTGGCCACAAAGTTCTACGGTGAGATGGACAACTCGCTGGATGGACCGAATGACAATCCCGGCGTTTCCGCGTACAAGTTGTACAGGAGTCTCGAAGCATCACTCACACGGTTGCAGACGGATCACGTTGAACTTTTCCAGATGCATCACATTGATCATTCCATCAATTGGGACGAGATCTTTGAAGCGTATCAAAACGTCATGGCGCGCGGGCAGGTGTACTACGCGGGTTCGAGCAATTTCGGTGCGCGGCATCTGGCCTACGCGGCAGCTGCCGCTGATAAGCGTCACTTCACCGGTTTGGTGAGTGAGCAGCATCTGTACAATCTACTTGAGCGCTTGCCCGAACTCGAGTTATTGCCTACCGCACAGGACTTGGGAATGGGCGTGATTGTATGGAGTCCGCTTGAGGGAGGACTCTTGGCGCCGGGTGCGCTGTCTGCCACTTCGGGCCGCCGT
Organism: Bifidobacteriaceae bacterium; assembly: GCA_022651005.1. GTDB lineage: Bacteria > Actinomycetota > Actinomycetes > Actinomycetales > Bifidobacteriaceae > JALCQC01. The sequence continues at coordinate 368,572 of JALCQD010000001.1, read as the reverse complement.
GCCGAGCGAGCGCAAAAACTGAGCGCCAAGACTCGTGCGCAGCTTTCCGCCTATGCTGACGTGTGCCGTGAACTGGGAGAGAGCGAATCAAACGTCGCTCTTGCGTGGCTGCTGCACAATCCCGCTATTACGGCGCCGATTATTGGGCCACGCACAGTGGAGCAGTTGGAGCAGGCGGTTCATGCGGTGGAGATTGATTTGGATGACGCCACCCTTGCCCGGCTTGACGAGATTTTCCCCGGACCCGGTGGCTCCGCTCCAGAAGCGTATGCGTGGTAAATACTGGCGGTCGTCGTTGAAACAAGTAGATTTATGAAACAACTAGATTTATCAGAGAGGGAGTGAGATGGCGAGAAGGAACGCTTATACTCGGATTTTCCGCGTTCCGGGAGTGAAGGCTTTCAGCATATCCGCGGCGCTTGCGCGCCTGCCCCAATCCATGATTTCCCTGGGCATTGTTCTCGCTATCAATCACATCTATGGCGCGTGGACGAGTGCAGGCACGCTTTCTGCCGTTTTCGTCCTTGCCGCTGCGGTCGCCACTCCGATTTTCGCCCGTCTTTTCGACCGCTATGGCCAAAGACGCGTGGGCAGGGTTGCATTGCCTCTCTCGGCGCTTAGCCTCGCGGCGTTTGCGTCGGGCGTGCTGGTTGCGCTGCCATTGTGGATTCTGTATGTTTTGGCCATTGCCATGGGGTTGACGCAGTTCTCCTTCGGGGCGCTCGTGCGTACGAGGTGGGCGCGTGCTCTGCGTTGCGATACCTCTCTGAGCTTGGAAGAACGACGGCAGGCCCTGAACAGCGCGTATTCCTTCGAGGCCGCCATCGACGAGCTCGTCTATGTTATTGGCCCTGTGTTTGCCACTTTTCTTGCCACTGCCGTTCACCCGGTCTCACAGCTTTTCGTGTCGTTGGTGGCCATGATTGGTGGAGGTACAGTGTTTTTCGCGTTGCGCTCGGCTGTGACTGTGGCTCCAGCTGTGAGCGTTGAGCGCGTAGAGGTTGAAGCGACGCCGCCTCTTAAGCGCTCGCGGCGTTCGCCCATCGCACTTTTGCGCACCATGAAAACGCACACTGCGTTAGGATTTCCGGGGATGTCGCTGCTGATTCTTAGCCTGACGGTGTTGTCCATGAGCTTCAGTGCTTATGACGTCATCCTTGTGGCCATGACGAAGGCGGCGGGGGAAGAATACATCGTGGGCGTGGTCATGGCGACCTTTACCGGTGGTTCCATGGTTGGCGCGCTGATTTATGGAGCACGCCAGTGGCACGGTTCGCTCTGGATGCGCTACATGCTGTGCCTCGCGGTGCTTGCATTGGGCTTCTTCTCATTTAGTCTCGTGAAGTCCAATCTCGTAGCGTTGTGCATCGTGCAGTTCATCGTGGGCCTGTTTGACTCTCCTGCATATGCCACCTGCAGCATGATTATCGAAAACAGCGTTCCCGGAACCTACCTCACCGAGGGGTTGTCGTGGCTGAGCACGAGTTCGGCGCTGGGCTCGTCGGTGGGATCGGCGCTGGTAGGTGTCCTCATCGATTCCAGAGGTGTAGATGCCGGTTTTTACATTCCGTGGGGTTCTGTGTTAGCGGCGCTCATGATTGTTTTGATCTTTAAATCTGGTGTGGTGCGGGCTGCAGTGAGAAGTGGAAGACGATATAGATAAGAAGGTAGAGAAAGTAAAATGTGCTCAAAATGCGCTCACTGGGGATTCTAAAAGTACCTGAACCGTTGCAATTCCAACGGTAATAGTGGGTGGGCGATGAGGGATTCGAACCCCCGACATCCACGGTGTAAACGTGGCGCTCTAACCAACTGAGCTAATCGCCCGAAACTTACGCGGTAAGAACCCGCAATGGAACAGTTTAGCGTATACGGTGACTTTCTGAGGCGTAGCCGTGGCGCGTGTCCAACGAGCTGGATTCGTGGTGTTCTCGCTAGAGCGCATGCGCGACACTATCTTTCGCGTAGGTCTGCTTTATGGTGTACACTCAATCTCTGTTGCGCTTGGTTGTTACGAGTCGCACATGGTGGCTATAGCTCAGTCGGTAGAGCACCTGATTGTGGTTCAGGAGGTCGCGCGTTCGAGCCGCGTTAGCCACCCCAGCAATCCCCGGGATTCCAAGGAATCCGGGGATTTTCTGTATCTACAGCGGTTTCGAACTTTCATGATTTTTCACGATGTAGTCATGTGTCAGTTCAAATCGTCACGTGTGAGGATGCGTAAGCACATTCGCTGAGTGTCGCTCCCACCGCCCGCTTGTGCGGCGTACGGCGCATACGATAATCTGAACCCTCGGGAGTCCACAAGTCGAGACCGCACTTGACGGATTCTAAATTCGTGAACTCGATCGATGGGAGCGGCAATGGGGCAAGGGTCCGAGCAGCAGAAGTCCGCGCAGAAATCCGAGCAGGACCTGGGGCCCGCTGGAGATCGTTCTCGCTCCCTCAGCCGTCGTGGCCGTGTCCTCATCGCTTTCACCTTTTTCTCCATGTTCTTCGGTGCGGGGAATCTTATCTTTCCTCCCATCGTGGGCGCGCAGGCAGGTTCTGCAACGCTGCCTGCCACAATCGGTTTCATCGTGTCGGGGGTGGGCTTACCCATATTGGGTGTGCTCGCGGTCACCACTGCGGGCGGCTTCGACGTGCTCGCTGGCCGCGTCTCTAAAAACTTTTCCCTCGTGTTCGGTCTGCTCATCATTCTTACTATCGGCCCGTGCTTCGCCATCCCGCGTACGGCGACGACGTCATTTGAGATGGCGGTGACTCCTTTTGCTCACTTCCTTCCAGGCATGCCGCAATGGTCGCTGCAGCTCCTCTACTCCCTCGTATTCTTCGCCCTTGCCTACGTTCTCGCCCAGCATCCCGACAAGCTCGCCTCCATCATCGGCAAGTTCATGGGGCCGCTGCTGCTGATTCTCATCGCAGTGCTTTTCGTGGGGTGCGTTGCTACTTTTCGGGGAAGCCTGACTCCACCCGCCGGTGACTATGCCAGCAACCAGATGGTGCGTGGTTTTCTGGATGGCTATCAGACGATGGACATGCTTGCGGCCCTGTATTTTGGAATCGTCATTTCCGCGAACGTGTCTGCGATGGGGGTAAAGGAAGAATCAAAGATTCGCAGGGAAACGGCCCTCGGTGGTCTTTCCACCGGGGTGCTGCTTGCTCTCGTGTACGCGGTGCTTTCTTACGTTGGTGCGGTTTCCGGATCACTTTCGCCGGTGGACAGCGAGCACGACACTGGCGCCACGGTTCTTACGAATCTCACGACGGAGCTGTTCGGCTCCTGGGGCACTGCTTTCGTGGGACTTATTTTCTTCCTCGCCTGTCTCAACGTGTGCACTGGTCTGATTTCCACCGTGAGCGTGTATTTTCAAGAGCGGTTCCCGGCAGCGCGCACGCCGCGAGGCGAGAAGATGACATATCGAGCGTGGAGCACGATTTTCACGTTGTTCAGTCTGTTGGTATCGAACATTGGGCTGAGCATGATCATCAAGGTGTCACTGCCGGTGCTGTCCGCGCTTTACCCGATTGCGATCGTGGTGGTACTGCTATCACTCGTGCATCGAGTGTTCTCGTCAAAGTTTTCGCGGGTGTATTTCTGGACGGTCCTATGCGTGGGGATCGTGTCGGCGGCGCAATGCGTGGAGAGCATGGCAGTTGTACTTGGCGGATCTCTGCCCTGGTTGCGTGCCGCGCTCGCGTATCTGCCTCTTGATGCCTTCCAACTTGGGTGGGTGACTCCAGCAATCCTTGGCATAATAATTGGTGTCGTCGAGAGCGCGGTGAGAACGAGGAATCTGCGCGCTGTGTGAAAAACGTGGTCAGTGGTTGACGGCTTGTCTATAACACCATTAATATCCAATACTGTTAGCAATCAAAGGCTCGTGTGCGAATGAGAAGGCGCCCGTCCCCGAGACCCCGCGATAGACAAGGACTCATCGGCAATGGCTTTTCTTCAGCTGAAGGATATTCACAAGTCGTATTTTTTGGGGAAACAAGAGTTTCCTGTGCTCAAGGGCATCGATCTTGATTTTGATCTCGGAGAATTCGTCTCCATCCTCGGCGAATCGGGCGGCGGCAAATCCACCCTCATGAACATCATCGGAGGCCTTGACCGCAAGTTTGATGGCGAGGTACTCGTCGACGGGCAGAAACTCGATCACCACAACGAAAAACGCATGGACAAGTACCGGCGCGAAACGGTGGGCTACATCTATCAGTCCTACAATCTCATCAGCCACCTGAGCGTTCTCGACAACGTTCTCGTCTCCCTTGACATGACGACGCTCAGCAAGCATCGGCGCGAAGAAAAGGCCAAAGAGCTGCTGACTCAGGTGGGTCTCGCAGAGCACATTCGCAAGTATCCCAATCAGCTTTCCGGCGGGCAGAAGCAGCGCGTCGCCATCGCGCGTGCCTTGGCAAGTGACCCCAAGATCATCATCGCCGACGAGCCCACGGGAGCACTCGACTCGCAGAATACTGCGGAAGTCCTGCAATTACTCAACGAGATCGCTCAAGAGGGCCGTCTCGTCATCGCAGTGACGCACTCGCAGGCAGTAGCGGATTCCGGAACCCGCATCGTCAATCTCGCCGACGGCAAGATTGTGGACGGTCATCGCGTCAAGCCCGCGTACGAAGCGCGTGCCCCCAGACGCTCTGGCCGCATCGTGTCGCGTCCGCTACGCGCGTCTTCAAGCCTCGGCATGGCCGCAAAACATCTGAGATTCAATTTCTGGCGAAATTCGCTGATTGTGATCGGCACCGCCATCGGTCTGTTCTCCGTCATCCTGTTCTCGGGACTTGGCAACGGGCTGAGCGGCTACATCAACGAGCAGATCACGCAGGTGGCGAACCCGCAGATGATCACGGTCAGCAGGTATCAGAGTTCGAAGACCAGCGATAGCAGTAGTGACAGTTCGAGCAGCACTTCGGGGGCGGCATCGTCGCAATCGGGCGCCGCAGGATCTCAATCTGGAACCTCGGGAGCCGCCGGTTCTCAGGCTGGTGGCGGCAGCAATATGGGTGCTATGGGAGCGGTGACGTCGACGACAGCGCCGAGATTCAGCGCCGCACAGCTGAAGAAGATTGCCGCCCTGAAACACGTGACGAGCGTGCAAAAGGGGTATACGGAAACTGGCGTTGTTGTGCAAAAGGGCGACGACAAGGTGACGTTGACCTCTATGAGCAACTGGACGAACTCATATACCAAATCCTCCATCATCGCAGGTAAGGCTCCCGGCAAGGGCGAGATAGTGCTCGATAAGGCGGGCGCCGCGCAGAAACTCGGCAGCTCGAAGAACTGGAAGAAGCTCATTGGCAAAACCGTGACGGTGTCCTTCGCGTCACAGGACAAGGACGGCATGCCCGTCACCATCAAGTTCGACGTCACGGTGTCGGGCATCGCCGAAAGCTCCACCGGCATGATGCAGATTTCGGCTGTCAATACCGATACGCTCATCAGCGAGCTGAGCAAGAAGAACGTCGATACCGATCCCGCGCAGGCGGTCGTGAAGGTTGACAATTACGACAATGCTTCCGCGGTGGGCGACAAAATCAATGCGCTGAAGGATTCCAATAACAAGCGACTATTCTCGGCAATCTCCGTGGCTAGCCTCATCAGCACTGTGCAGACGTATGTGAGCCTGGCGACCACAATCCTCGCCGCTATCGCCGCCATTTCGCTGGTGGTGTCCGCGCTCATGATCATTGTGACGATGTACATGTCGGTGAGCGCTCGCACTAAGGAGATCGGTGTGCTGCGCGCGCTGGGAGAATCAAAGGGAGATATCCGCTTGCTGTTCATCGCGGAGTCGCTCATCATCGGCGTCGCGTCTGCAGCGCTCGCAACGGTTCTGGCATTTGTGGCAGAGTTCGCCGCGAACTCCTTGCTGGCGAAGATAGCGGACTATGCGTTCATTCAGATAACTCCGGGCAATGTGCTGACGGTGTTCATCATCGCTTTGGTGATCTCGCTCATTGCCTCGCTGCTGCCCAGTAGGCACGCGGCGAATCTCAACCCGATCGACGCGCTGGCCGCCGACTGAGGGAGAGAGGCCTAGGCCGAGGACTGAGCTGGACTCGTTTTTGCGGGACGCGTGGCCGGCTCGCGCGGGGCCGCTCCCAGCGTGAATCCGAGGATTGAATCGATGAGACCGGCGAGGCGCTCCGGACTTTCCTTGCGCCCTGAATTAATCCACTCCTGGATGACGCCGAGCATGGCGTTGGCGAGGAAGGCCGAGAGGTAACGCTCGCCGACTTCCGTGCGAATGGTGACGTTCATGCGGGGCAGAACGATGCGTTTGAAATTCTCGATGAGATCGTGTTCTAGCTGGCTCTGAATCTCGGGGGAACCGTTCTTCGACAGCAGTTGTGCGATGAGTTCGCCTTTGGAATTGAGGAAGGAGAGGCGTTTGAGAATCACTTCTCGTAATGGGACGTGCTCGCGGGAGGAAATGTCGTTGGCGACGTCGGCGAGCATGCGGTCTTCGTACTTCTTGACGAGGTCCTGCTTGCTTGAAAAGTGTGCATAGAAGCTGGAATGGCTCACATGCGCCATTTTGCAGATGTCCGTGACGGTGATCTTGTCGAATTTACGAAGTCTCAGAAGGTCCGTCATCGCCCGAAGGATGCGTTCCTCCGTACGAATGTAGCGTCTGTCGTTCTGTGCAGCTGTCATTTTTCCTCCATGCTCGTCGGCACGGCAGCAGCGACCGCGTGTAGCCAAGGTCGTGGTGTGTGTGACTTATCGGACATCCTATGCGAAAACGTGTAGTTTTCTGCCCGTGGAAGATTCCGTTGATTTTGGGTGACGTGATGGTGTTCGCACGTGCATATGCTTATTTCATGACGATGACTATTCAGGGTGTGCGGTGGTACACCATCAGTGAAACCGCTCGTTTGACGGGGCTGCCAGAGTCGACGCTGCACTATTACGAGTCGGTGGGCGTGCTGGAACCGGCGCATCGCGATGAGTCCAGCGGCCATCGTGTCTATGGAGAACACGATATTGATTCCATCCTCACCGTGTCGTGTCTCAACGCCACGGGGATGCCCTTGGACGACATGCGCAATTACCTGCAGGCGAATCGGTCTGGCAATCCCGTGCCGCAGGTTCAGATTTCTCTTTTGCGCGATCAACAGGCGCGACTCAAGGAGCAGGAAAAGCAGCTCAAGGCGCAGCAGAAATATCTCGCATTGAAGGTGCGCTACTGGAAGGCCAGTGAGGCCGGGGATGATGCCGAGGCGCTCGAAATAGGGTCCCAGGCCGCTGCTCTCGTGAGCAAGATGCGGGGAAATTAATTCCTGGAACGCTGCCATTATTTGCTTTTGACTTCAAGTGCTTGAAGTTCTTAATGTTTTAATCATCATCGAAACACAGAACAAAAAAGGAAAGAAGTCACAATGAAAGCAGCATATATGTTTGCGCCGGGCGACGTTCGCGTCGAAGACGTTCCCATGCCCACTCTTCAGGAGCCCACCGATGCCATCGTGCGCATGGTGCGTGCCTGCGTGTGCGGATCCGACTTGCATCCATACCGTCACATGACTCCGCATGCCGAGGGCTGGGCAATGGGCCACGAGATGATTGGCGTGGTGGAGGAAACCGGTTCCTCGGTGACGAATGTGCGCAAGGGCGATTTCGTCATTGCTCCGTTCGCATACCAGGACAATACGTGCGAGTTGTGCCGTGAGGGCATGCAGACGTCCTGCCCCAAGGGTGGCTGGTATGGCGGTGAGGAAGGTGCGGCGGCCGGCGGTCTCCAGGCCGAGTACGCGCGCATTCCTCAGGCGGACGGCTCGCTCGTGGTGGTACCCGGCGTTACCGAAAAAAGCCCGGATGACTTGCTAGCCAGCCTGCTGACGCTGTCCGATGTGTATCTCACCGGATATCACGCTGCGCACATGGGCCGCGTATCGGCCGGCAAGACCGTGACGGTGGTCGGTGACGGAGCCGTGGGACTTTCCGCGGTTCTCGCGTCGCATCAGTTGGGTGCGGAGAAGATCATTCTCATGGGACGGCACATGGAGCGCACTGATCTGGGACGCCGCTTTGGTGCCACCGACGTTGTGCCTGAGCGGGGTGACGAGGGGATCGCCAAGGTTCTTGAACTGACAGGTGGCCTGGGCTCTCATGTTGTGCTCGAAGCCGTGGGGTACATGCCCGCTTATGTTCAGTCGTATGGTGTGGTGCGCCCCGGAGGCGTCATCAGCCGCGTGGGCGTGCCGCAGTACGAGGATGCGCCCGTTGGCTTTGGATCGCTTTTTGGCAAGAATGCGACTCTGACGGGTGGCCCTGCTCCGGTTCGCGCCTATCTCGACGACGCTGTGCCGCGTGTGCTCTCCGGTGAGATCAACCCCGGACTTGTGTTCGACAAGGCCGTAGCGCTCGATGACATCGCCGAGGGATATAAGGCGATGGATACGCGCAAGGCACTGAAAGTCATCGTCAAGCCGTGAGGTGATGGTCTCTCCTTTCGCACCTTTTGACCATTGGCAGTTAAGTGCGAAAAGAGATTTCTGAGTGGAGAACGCTAACAAGCGTGTTAATGGTGCGATGCGATATTTCTTCTCTTTTCGCACTCGACGAATATTAGGTGTGGAGTGCGAAAGGGAGAGAGAGCCGGAGGATTTTTATGGCAAAAAATGAGGACGTTAAGGACGGCGTGATCTTTCCGCTGGGAGATCCCAACGTCGCCTATCAGAAGTATTTCAAGGGTCAGTCATGGCTGGCGTCGATGGTGGCGGATCCTGCGCTCAATGTGGGCGTGGGCAATGTGACGTTTGAGCCAGGGTGCCGCAACAATTGGCACAGGCACAACGGCGGATTCCAGATTCTGCTCGCTACTGGTGGCGAGGGCTGGTATCAGGAAGAGGGTTCGCCCGCGCGCAAGATGGTTCCCGGAGACGTCGTGGTTGTTCACGACGGAGTGAAGCACTGGCACGGTGCCACTAAAGATTCGTGGTTCTCGCACGTGGCCATTACCGCAGGTACCGCCGAATGGCTGGAGCCCGTCGATGATGAGTATTACACGACGCTGGCTGACTGAGAGGTTCATTCGCCGTTTTGGCCTTTTGACGCGTGAAAGCACAGCGAAATGATTGAAAGAAAGTAGGAGGACATGGCAGAGAAACAGACAGCAGGACGTGATCAGCTGGGTGACTTCGCTCCGAAATTCGCGGAACTCAACGATGATGTGCTCTTTGGTGAGGTGTGGTCTCGTGAGGAGCAGCTTTCCCCGAGGGATCGCAGCATGATTACGTGCTCGGCGCTTATGGCGCAGGGCTTGTTCCCGCAACTCGAGGCGCACATGGGCATTGCCAAGAAGAACGGCGTCACGCGCGACGAAATGGTGGAGCTCATTACGCATCTCGCGTTCTACGCGGGCTGGCCCAAGGCGTGGTCGGCATTTGGCATTGCCAAGAGGATTTTCGGAGAGGACTGAGGTGGCGGACTGAGTCAATAGAGCAGCAGCGATATCGTGCGTGGGCATTGCGAATTAAAAATCGTAATGCCCACGTTTGCGTGGCTGAGGGTTAAGACCTGCATGAGATGAGCCGTGAGCTTAATCGCGGTTCTCAGGGTTTGCCTTGGAGCTCACACCAAGGTTTAGTGTCAAAACCGTTGAAAGAAATTGCAAAAGACTTTCTAAGGAAATCTCATGGATTATGTAAAGCTCAATGACGGCAATACAATGCCAGCACTCGGTTTTGGTGTCTTTCAGGTCACTGATCAGGCTCAGGCGCAACGTGCGGTTGAGGATGCCATTGCGTCAGGTTACCGTCTCATCGACACAGCGCAGGCATACGGCAACGAGCAGGCGGTGGGCGCCGCGATCAAGGCCAGTGGTGTGAAGCGCGAGGATCTTTTCATCACCACGAAACTCTGGGTGAGTGATACGGGAGAGGAAGCCGCGAAGAAGGCTTTCGATGTGTCGATGTCGAAGCTTGGCTTGGACTACCTTGATTTGTATCTCATCCATCAACCCTATGGGGATATCTATGGTTCCTGGCGGGCTATGGAAAAGCTGCAGAAGCAAGGTGCGATTCGCTCGATCGGCGTCTCTAATTTTGAGTCCGATCGGCTGTTGGATCTTGCCCACTTCAACGAGGTGACTCCCGCCGTCAATCAAATCGAAATCAATCCGCTGATGCAGCAGCGTCAGGCCATTGACTTCATGCAGAACCCTGGTCTTGACGTGCGTCCCGAAGCGTGGGCGCCCTTTGCGGAGGGACGTAACGGTATTTTCGCGAACGAGGCATTGGCTGCCATCGCGCAGGCACACGGGAAGTCCACCGGTCAGGTAATGCTGCGCTGGCTGCTGCAACGCGGCGTGGTGGTCATTCCGAAGTCGGTTCATAAGAACCGCATGGAAGAAAACATCGACGTGTTCGATTTTGAGCTCACTGACGCGGAGATGGCCAAGATTGCAACGATTGATACCCACGAAAGCCAATTCTTCGATCATCGTGATCCTGAGCAGATGGAGCGTATCTTTGGCATTAGCGGTCCCATCAATCATGAACGAGAAAACCAAGAAAACCGCGGAAACGAGTAGGTCTCTCATGAAAATCGAAGAAGTAGCCCGCGAGTTCGATCTCACGAAAGACACTCTGCGCTACTGGGAACGCATTGGATTATTGCCACCCATCAGGCGCAACACCAGCGGCTATCGCGACTACACCGAACACGACATGAACTGGGTGTATTACATTCAGGTTCTTCGTAAGGCGGGGATGTCCATCGAATCGCTCATCGAATTCGTGAAGCTCTTTCGCGATGGTGCACAGACCCGTGAGGCGCGCAAATCACTCTTGGCGGATCAGCGCACCCAGCTTGCACAGCAGGAGGCCGAGATTCACAAGACGTTGAAATACCTGGATTACAAGATTGAGCATTGGGACGATCACATGCTCGGTTACGAGACGGAACGCCTCGCGTATGAGGGCAAGGATTAAAGAACAACTTCTTACGTGGACGTGTCGGGGCGCCGTCAGCGGATTTTGAGTGCCTTCTCTGCCTTCCGTTCCGGAATCACCCAGATGAACATGGCGGCGAAGGTACCTATGATCATGGCCGGCGGATAGAAGAATCCCACGATGAGACCCACGCCTTTCACGCTGAAATCGGCAATAATCTTTGCCGGGCGGACCACAGCCGTCCGCAGCTTCTCGTTGCCGGGGTCGGCCTTGGCGAGTGTTGCGTACACCAGGAAATAACCCACCGAAAGCATGCAAAACACAACCCAGTAGAACAACTCCGGCACGAAATCGAAGAAATGCGTGTCTACGAATTTCGTGGCGTAGGGAAACAGCGTGGCGAAGAAAAGCATCATGCAATTTGCCCACAGAACGCGGCCGTCGATCACGCGCACCAACTGAAATATGTGGTGGTGATTGTTCCACATCACTGCGAGGCCAACGAAGGAAATCAAATAGGTGGCATAACTTTGCCGCAGTTCCCAGACGGCGGCGAACGTTGGCGCTTTGGGCTGGGCGAGTTCCAACACCAGAATCGTCATCGCGATGGCGAGCACCGCATCGGTGAATGCTTCGAGTCTGCCCTTGTTCATTGCGCTCTCCCCATTTTCTCTCAATACGATTTATTTAAGGATAACTATGTCTCGAAAACGACGCGATTGGATTCTCGTTGTCATTCTGTTCAGCTATTTCATGATTCTGCTGGACAATTCGATCATCTTTACCGGTACCGTAAAAATTGCAGCGGATCTCGGCCTTGATCAACGGTTGCTGAGCTGGGTGAGCAGCGCTTACTCCTTGACCTTCGGTGGTTTCCTCCTTGTCGGTGGACGTCTTGGCGACATCTTCGGCCGCCGCCGTGTTTTCACTATCGGCCTCGTGATCTTTGGTCTTGGCTCGCTGTTGGTGGGGCTGTCGTGGTCCGCACCTGTCATCATCGCCTCTCGCGCCTTCCAAGGTGTGGGGTCTGCGATTCTCGCTCCCACGACGCTCGCCATTCTCATGGACACTTATACGGGACGGGCAAGAACCCGTGCTATCGCGGCATACGGTGCCATGGCCGGCATCGGCGCAAGCGTGAGCCTGGTGCTCGGTGGAGTGTTCGCAAGTTTGCTCACATGGCGTGTGGGATTCTTCATCAATGTGCCAATAGCAGCGTGGATGTACTACCTCTCCCGGCGTCACCTTTCGCCCGCTAAGGAACGCAGCAGTGGCCGCGGACTCGACTGGTGGGGAACCGTCACGTCGCTGCTGGGCATGGTGTCACTGGTATATGCCATCGTCGGCGACGGCGGAAACCTGTGGTTCCTCTTGGCGGCCGGTATTTTGTTGGGAATTTTCATCGTGCTCGAAGCTCGCCAGGCGCATCCGATGATGCCGCTGAGGCTCTTCGCCGATCGAGAGCGCATCGGTGCCTACGCCGGACGATTCCTTTACATGGGTGCCATGCTTGGCTTCTGGTTTATCACGCCGCAGATTATGCAGAATCAGCTCGGTTTCACTCCGCTCATGGCAGGCGTGGGTTTCTTCCCGCTCACCATCGTCAATTTTGTGGTGGCGCTGCAGGTGAGCAGGCTCACCGAGCGCTTCGGCAACGGCTGCCTTCTCGTGGCGGGCATTTTCTTTACTCTGCTCGGCATGGTGTGGATGAGCCGTTTCGTGCCGTCTCTGGGATATTGGTGGGGAATTGCCGCGCCCATGCTCGTCATCGGCTTCGGTCAGGGGCTTGCGCTGAGTCCCTTCACCGCTGCCGGAGTGGCGCACACGTTGCCGGAGGACGCGGGTGCAGCGTCTGGAGTGGTGAATGTGATGCACCAGATCGGTGGCTCGGTGGGTCTGTCTGCGCTCGTTGCGATACAGGCAGCAACTGTAGCGCAGCGGCTCTCCGGCACGACTTCTGCGTCGTCTACGCTCGCTTCCGCTGCCGAGGTCGCCGGCTTTGGAAATGCGATTTTGTTGGGATCCGCCCTGCTGCTTGGCTCGCTTTTGTGTGGCATCTTCCTGGTGCTGCCGGGGGAGAAGCGTGGCAGGTTATTTGACGTGGTGGAAAATGACAGTAGTCAGGAAAAGAAAGAGGTTATTCGATGAAGGTTGCGATTATTGGTGCCACAGGGTCTCTGGGCCGTACGGTGGCAGATTATTTATTGGAACATTCCGATGACGAGATGACGCTCATGGCGAGGAGTGCGTCGTCGTTGCGATTGCGCGATGCAGAGCGGCAAACGGCGCTCGATATCGATGCCACTGACGAAAGCGCGCTGAGCACGGCGCTTTCGGGGTCCAGAATCGACGCAGTATTCGTGGCGGTGAGCGGCGCTTTGACAGAGATTGCGGAAACCGTTGTCACTGCGATGAAGGCGGCGGGTGCTCGACGTCTGATTTTCATCAGCTCAATGGGAATTTATGACGAGATTCCGGCATCGGTCGGTGCGGAGGGCAACCTCTCTCGAAATCCCATGCTGCGTAGCTACCGCGAAGCAGCGGACGTCGTTGAAGAATCTGGTCTCGACTACACCGTGATTCGCCCTGGATGGTTTGATAATGGTTCGGACGACACGGGGTATCAGATAACGCGTAAAGGCGAACCGTTCGGCGGGCACGACGTATCGCGAGCGGCCATCGCCAACCTCGTGTCACGCCTCCTCCATACCCCTTCTTTCGGCACCCACGAAAGTCTCGGCATCAACCGCCCCAACTCCTAGCCCGCTGCGTCAGGACGCACTTTCCCTCGCAAACTGCTCCCTGCTCTCCCTACCCTGATGTTGGTTGTTGCTGTTTCGGCGCTAAGTGGCTTTTCGCGCCGAAACAGCAACAACCAACACGTCATCCGAAAATCCGATCCAAATACGCCACCGTGTCCTCGTCGTCACCGCGCGGAGCGACTTCTTCCATCTGCTGAAGGCTCCTTGGATTCCCAGGTGCGAGCTCCTGCTCATCCTTGTTTCTCTTCATGGCCTTTTGAACGCCTTCGGGGTCGTTTCCCTCGGCGGCGTTCGCCTTTTCAGCTGCGGCGCGGGCGGAATCGACGTTTTTCATGAGTGAGGCAATCTGAGGACTCTCCTGCAGCTTGTGCAGCAGTGCATCGTTTGCCTTGTTTCCGGTTGTATCAGCCATGGTCGTATCTCCTCGTCTGTGAATGCGGCCTGTGCAATCTCTGCGGTGAGGTCGTAAGTCTTGAATCCTTCTCAAGCCTACCGTCTGCGGGAAGCTCGTGGCAGGGTTAACGTCCCAGTGTTATGAACGTTACATTCTCTGCGTAGTCTCAAATGCATCGTGCAAGGCCGCAAGGTGAGGAGAGCTGGAGTGGAAATCGCAGTGTTGGCGCTGTTCAGTGCTGCTCTTATCGCCTGCGTTCTCACGAAGCTCTCCATTCTTTACGCTTTGGGATTCGGCCTGCTCCTCTTTTTGACCTACGGAAAGCTGCGTCACTCCTCGTGGCGGCAGCTAGGCTCTATGGTTCTTTCCGGAATCAAAACAGTGCGTGGCATCCTCACGGTTTTTATGCTCATCGGAGTGTTGACGGCGTTGTGGCGCATGAGCGGCACCATCCCTGTTATCATCAGCCTCGCCATGAATCTGGTGCAGCCGCATCTCATGATTCTGCTGACGTTCTTGCTCAATTGCATCATGTCGGTACTCACAGGCACCGCCTTCGGAACGGCGGCCACCATGGGCGTCATCTGCATGACGATGGCAAATTCCATGGGCATCAACCCTGTGCTCGTCGGCGGCGCGATTTTATCTGGCGTCTACTTCGGGGACCGCTGCTCGCCAATCTCGACTTCGGCGCTTCTGGTGTCCCAGCTTACGCACACGCATCTGTTCACCAATATTCGCAACATGCTGCGCACCGCCGCGTTGCCGTTTACGCTTACGTGTGCCATTTATGGAGCGTTCGGCATGCTTCTCGCGGCGCGGAACGGCTCGGTCGATGTGACGGCGATATTTTCTCGCGAGTTCGACATGAGATGGTTCATGGTGGCCCCCGCGGTTCTGATGCTGGTACTCGCCGTGATGCGCGTCAACGTGAAGATCGCGATGGGTGCCTCGATTGTGCTCGCCGCCGGATTCGCTTACTTCTTTCAGGGCGTGGACGTGCTCTCCATGGGACGCGGAATCGTTTTCGGGTATGCTGCTCGCACCGGAGAGGTGGCAGGATTGCTCAATGGCGGGGGCGTCGTCTCGATGCTCAATGTGGCGGCAATCGTGTGCCTTTCCTCGGCCTACGCGGGGATTTTTGCAGGAACTGACCTGTTGGGGAGCGTCAAGAAAGCGATCGTGCGGATGGAAGGCGTGGTGGGCAGCTTTGCTGGAATGCTCGTCACTTCCGTCGTCGCAGGGATGATTTCATGTAACCAGACGTTGGACATCATGATGACGGATCAGCTGTGTGACGCTGGCGTCGATGACGTTTCCGCGACGGAGGAGAAGGAGCGGGAACGTAAGGCCCTCAATCTGGAGGATACCGCCGTGGTGGTGTGTCCGCTGATTCCGTGGTCGATTGCCGGGGCAGTACCGCTGAGTTCGGTAGGGGGCCCCGAACTCAGCGTGATTGCGGCGTGCTTCCTGTACTTGCTTCCACTGTGTAGGCTGCTGTTCATTGGCGTGCGGAAGGTGCGGGCGCTGAGGGCGCAACACCGTGCTCGGCGGAATAGCGTCACAGCGTACAGGAATTTCGCTGCTTGACAAAAGATACTAACCCCGTTAATGTTTAACATCGTTAGTAAATGGAAGGCGGTGGAGGATGTCACAGATGTCTCACAAGGCTTCGGCGGTGCAGGATCAAGAGATTGACGATCTCGCAAAAGAGTTCCTTCGCGTCATGCCGATGATGCATCGTTCTCGCCCGCAAAAGCAGATCAACGAATCCATGCGTGGCGAGCACTTTATTGTGCAATACATCATGTTGCTGGGACGCAAGGTTCAGCCCAGCGAGATCAGTGCGGAGATGGAAATCAGTTCTGCGCGAGTGGCCGCCGCACTCAACGGCTTGGAGAAGAAGGGTCTCATTCGGCGTGAGATCGATCCGAGCGATCGGCGTCGCATTCTCGTGGACCTCACTCAGGAAGGTCGCGATCGCGCGGCGGTGATTTCCGAGCATATGCTCTCCGGAGTCCGTCAGCTTTTCGCCTACCTCGGGGTAGACGATTCGAGAGATATTCTGCGGCTCGTGAAGAAAACGGCAGAATTCATGAGAGAACATCACGATGATATGGATGCCTCGGACCGTGACGTGCAGCGGGCCTGGGACCGTGGGGACGCTGGCAAGGGGAAACGCTCGCAAACGGAGGTGCATGGGGAGTGAGCCCTCCGTAGTTTTTTATGCCCAAAGGCTAACACCATTCGTAACAAACACTCATTCATTACAAACTGTATTAATTGTGAAGATTTCTAAGGACTAACGTGCTCAAATTACTCAAATACATGGGCAAGATGGAATGGCTCCAAGCGGCCTTGAGTCTTGTCTTCGTCGTGGTTCAGGTGTGGCTGAACCTCAAACTACCCGATTACATGTCCAGGATCACCGTTCTCGTGGAGACTCCGAATTCGCAGATGAGCGACATTTGGATTGCCGGCGGCAAGATGCTGCTGTGCGCCTTGGGAAGCTTCGTGGCGACGGTCATCGTAGCGTTTCTCAGCTCCCGCATTGCCGCCTCCTTCTCCCAGACGCTGCGCTCGCTGCAGTTTAAGAAGGTTGATTCCTTCTCCATGGCCGAAATCAATAGCTTCTCTACTGCTAGCCTCATCACGCGCTCAACGAACGATGTGACGCAGGTGCAGCTCCTCATCGTCATGGGCCTGCAGATTCTCATCATGGCACCCATCACCGCTGTGTGGGCCATCGTCAAGATCGCCGGCAAGGGTGTGGAGTGGACGGTAGCAACGGGTGTCGCGGCAGGAATCCTGCTGGTGATGTTCGCCGTCATCTTGGCGCTCGTCGTGCCAAAGTTCAAGCGCGTCCAGTCGTTGACCGACAACATCAGCCGCGTCACTCTTGAGAACCTCACTGGCTTGCGCGTCGTACGCGCCTACAACGCCGAAGGCTATCAGGAAGGAAAATTCGACGACGCCAACACGGAGCTCACCAATACGCAGCTGTTCACCAGCCGTGGCATGGCGGTCATCTTCCCCACCATCAGCCTCATCATGAACGGCCTCAACCTCGCCATCTACTGGATTGGCGCCGCCCTCATCAACTCCGCTGGCATGGCGGATAAGATCACGCTCTTCTCGAACATGGTCGTGTTCTCCTCTTACGCGATGCAGGTCATCATGGCCTTCATGATGGTCGTCATGATCTTCATTCTGTTGCCGCGCGCCCAGGTCTCGGCACAGCGCATCAATGAGGTGCTTGATACCAAATCCACCATCGTTGATGGCACTGCGGAGGCCGGACTCGCCGGGCAAGAGGGAACGGTCACGTTCGATCACGTGAGCTTCAAGTACCCCGACGCCGCCGACTACGTGCTCAACGACGTGAGCTTCACTGCCAAAAAGGGTGAAACGGTGGCATTCATCGGTTCGACGGGGTCGGGCAAATCCTCCCTCGTCAATCTCGTGCCACGCTTCTACGACGCCTCCAAGGGCTCGGTAAGCATCGACGGAGTGAATGTCAAAGAGTACTCCCACGATGCGCTCACCAAGAAAATCGGCTATGTACCACAGAAAGCGGTGATGTTCCAAGGAAACGTCGCTTCCAACGTCGCCTTTGGCCAGGATGCCGACGAACGCTCGCAGGAGGGTGTCGAGAAGGCCGTCAGCATCGCTCAGGCGGAGGAATTTGTCAGTAAGATGCCGGACACCTACGATGCGCCCATCGCACAGTCGGGGCAGAACGTGTCGGGAGGGCAGAAGCAAAGACTGTCCATCGCCCGCGCCGTGTATCGCAAGCCGGAAGTCTACATCTTCGATGACTCCTTCTCGGCTCTGGATTACAAGACCGACAAAGTTCTGCGCAAGGCACTCAAGGAACAGACGCAAGGTGTTACGAGCCTCATCGTGGCGCAGCGCATCGGCACCATCATGGACGCCGACCAGATTCTGGTCATCGACCAAGGCAAGGTCGTCGGCAAGGGGACGCACCGTGAGCTGCTCGCCACCAACGACGTGTACCGCCAGATTGCTCTGAGCCAGCTGAGTGCCGAGGAGCTGGACATGGGCACCGAAAAATCGGAAGAGATGGGAGAGCTCGAAAAATGACAGACTCATCAGCACAAACGAGAACGGCTGCGCCCCGCGCAGGAAGCGGAATGCATGGCCCTGGCGGCCGCATGACCGGCTCGGGGGAGAGAGCCAATAATTTCGGAGCCTCCGTTGGCAAGCTCATCACGTACATGAAGCACTGGGTGCCGGCGATCATCGTCTCCATGGTCATCGCGGCCATCGGCACCATTTTGCAAATTGTGGGGCCCGACAAGCTCAAGGACATGACAAACGAGATCTCCAAGGGGCTGCCGGCACTCGTGCACGGCAAGCCGGTTCTCGGCAGCATCGATATGGCATCAATTGCGAATATCGCGTGGCTGCTCGTGTTCCTCTACGCCGGTTCCTTCATCCTCAACATGGTGCAGAGCCAGATCATGGCGAACGTCACGCAACGCATCTCGCAAAAGATGCGCGGCGACATCTCCGCCAAAATCAACCGGCTGCCCCTCAAGTACTACGATTCCAACTCCAACGGTGACGTGCTGTCCCGCGTCACCAACGACGTGGACGCCGTGGGCCAGACGCTCAACCAGAGCCTTGGCACGCTCATCTCCGCCATCACGATGTTCGTCGGTTCGCTCATCATGATGTTCTACAACAATTGGATCATGACGTTGGCAGCCATTGGCTCCGTCGTTGTCGGCTTCGCTCTCATGCTGCTCATCACCTCACGCTCGCAAAAGTACTTTGTGGCGCAGCAGCATGACCTTGGCGCCATCAACGGACATGTGGATGAGGTCTATTCCGGACACAACGTGGTCAAGGCCTACAATGCGTCCGGCCAAGCCACCCGCATCTTCGAGGGCATCAATACGGACCTGTATTCTTCCGCGTGGAAGTCGCAGTTCCTCTCTGGTCTCATGATGCCTCTCATGACCTTCGTCGGAAATCTCGGCTACGTGGTGGTCTGCGTCGTGGGTGCCGCCCTCGCGATGAATGGAACCATCAGCTTCGGCGTCATCGTGGCGTTCATGCTGTACATTCGCCTGTTCACCCAGCCGTTGAGCCAGTTCGCGCAGGTCTTCAACAATCTGCAGCGCACCGCAGCTGCCTCCGAGCGAGTGTTTAACTTCCTCGAGGAGCCCGAATTGAGCGATGAAACGGGCAAGGCTCGCACGCTGTCGAAGGTCCGCGGAGACGTTGATTTCGAGCACGTGAACTTCAGCTATGTTCCGGGCAAGCCCATCATCAATGATTTCTCGGCAACGGTGAAGGCGGGGCAGAAAGTTGCCATCGTCGGTCCGACGGGCGCAGGAAAGACCACCGTCGTCAACCTGCTGATGCGCTTCTACGATCTCAACGGTGGCCGCATCCTGCTGGATGGCGTTCCCACGGATTCTGTGCCGCGCTCCAACGTTCACGAACAATTCGGCATGGTGCTTCAGGACGCGTGGATTTTCGAGGGGACGATTCGCCAGAATCTCGCGTATTCAAAGAAGGATGTCACCGACGCGGAGATTGAGGCCGCCTGCAAGGCGGTGGGGCTGGATCATTTCATTCGCACTCTGCCGAAGGGTTATGACACCGTGCTCGATGACAAAACTACGCTGTCGGAGGGGCAGAAGCAGTTGCTCACCATTGCGCGCGCCATGATTCAGGACGCGCCGCTCCTGATTCTCGACGAGGCCACCAGTTCGGTGGATACCCGCACCGAACAATTGGTGCAGAAGGCGATGGACGGGCTCACCGTTGGACGCACGTCGTTCGTCATCGCGCACAGGTTGTCGACGATTCGCAACGCGGACCTCATCTTGGTGATGAAGGACGGCGACATCATCGAATCCGGGAACCACGAGGAATTGCTGGCAAGGAACGGCTTCTACGCCGATCTCTACAACAGCCAGTTCCAGACGGCGGCCTAGATGGCTGACGCTGACGCTGTTTATGAGAGTTCGTAAACAGGAGGGGTGCTTGTTGCTGCGATGGGCTACTGTGCGGTTGCGGGGCTTGAACTTGTTTCTGGCTCCGCAACCGTTTCGTCCGAGTCGGGATGATGACGCAGGGGAACTGCTGTCAGCTCGAAGCCGAGGGCGCGTATGGCTTTGAAGATAGTTGCGAACGAGGCGTTTCGTTTGGTGCTCAGGGATTTGTAGAGTGACTCGCGGCCGACGTCAATCTCCTTTGCGAGTTTCGTCATGCCCTGGGCTCGGGCGATGTCGCCTACCGCTGCCTGTACGAGGAGTGGGTCGTCTTCCTCAAGCACCGCTTGGAGATATGCGATTTGGTCATCGAGCGTATCGAGATAGTCCCAGGCTCTCCAAGGGTGTGTTTCCAGCTTTGCCATATCATGCCTCTTTTGCTAATTGTCGAACGATCGTGATGTCTCGTCGCTGGCTCGCTTTAGTTCCTCCGGTCAACAGAAGAAGGTAGCCGTGGCGCCTGGTGGCATAGATTCTGTAGCCGGGTCCGGTGAAGAACCTCAGCTCGAGAATTCCGCCGCCAAGTGAACGGGTATCTCCGATAATTCGTTTTTCTAGTGTCATCTGCCGCAACCGTCTTTGGATCAAGGCCTTCCCTCGAGAATCTCGTAGTTCTGAGAGCCATATTTCGAAACGTCCGACAGTTTCAATTCCTGCAATCAAATTGTATCCTTTTGGATACGAATTTACGAGTTCTGAATGCTCTGTCATGTGAGGGACTCACCGTTCTGACCGTTAGCGCGCGGGTTCGAGAAGATCACCTCCTCCTGTACCGTGTCTGCGCGAACCGGGCGGGCGCGCGGAAGGGGAATGCAGCGAGGAAGGACGCACGAATCGCTGTCTGCCTCCGTGCCTCAGCTGGTCTTTTACCGGGTTTTGCCACGTACGGGCAATTTGAGTAATGCGGGTAGCGGGCGAATTTTGATAACGATTGCCACACATGAGAACTCCTCTCAATATGTTCTCGGCGTGTTCGTCGACGGTGACGAACACATTGAGAGAAGCATGCCCTATCGAGACTCAACCTGCAGAAAGAGCCCCAAAGATTGTGGATATGTGGAAAGCTCTCCCGAGGTGTCCACATATCCACTGCTGGGATATCCACTGGTGAGATATCAACGGCTGAGGTGGCTAACGTCCCACCTTTCCCGAACCCCGTGCCACTTTTCGCAGCAGATTCATGTGGAACGTTGTGCCGCGTTCGAGTTCCGAGGCGTTGAGATTCTCGCCGAATCCATGAATGGTCTTACGCTGTGCCGCGCTCATATACATGGGGCAGAAGCGATACACGTTGGGCCAATGCTTGTGCCAGAAGCGAGCGTCGGAGCAGGCGAGCATGACGTAGGGAACCGGCAGCGCATCGGGCCAGGATCCTTTGATGGCCGTGGTGAGTGCGTCGTACTGCGGATTGTCGATAGGGGAGATGGGTGAGGGATCGTCGCCTTCGATGACCTCGAAGCTAATGCGGTCATTGTTCACCTGGCGGCGCAGGTGTGTCACTGTGGATTCGATGGTCTCGCCTAACGCTATGCGCACGTTGAGCGTTGCGCTTGCCTCTGTGGGTAGTGCGTTGGGAGCTGTGCCTCCCTCAAGCATTGTCGGAGCGACGGTGGTGTGCATGCTGGCTCCGAGCTCCCCGTCGGTGCGGCCGAGTGCCTCTGCCACGGGGCGGCTCAGAACGTCGATGTTCGACAACGCCGTACGCAGGTGTGCGGGCGCATAGGGAGCAAGAAGAGTGAGCATCTTACGCATCGGCTGAGGCATGCGGCGAGGGAAAGTGTTGGTAGAGATGGCATCGAGCGCCTCGGCGAGCACAAAGATCGCGGAGTCTTTCGACGGTGTCGACGCGTGGCCTCCGGCCGACCGTGCTGTCATTCTCAGAGTGAGAACGCCTTTCTCTGAGACACCCACCACTGCGAGACGTTTGTCGATTCCGGGAAGTGGGGCGTCGATGACGGCACCTCCCTCGTCGAGCACCATCCACGGCTCGATGCCTCGTTCTGCGAAAAGCGCGGGAATGGGGTTAGGACCGTCTGCTCCCACCGTTTCCTCGTTGCCGCCGAGGGCAATGTACACGGTGCGCTCAGGTGTGAATCCTTCGGAGAGAAGGCGTTCCACCGCCTCGAAAATGATGAGAAGACACCCTTTGTCGTCGAGGCAGCCCCGTCCGTGAATCACGCCGTCATCGTCCAGATAGGGCTCGAAGGCGGTATGAGAGCCGTCTCCCCAGTCGTGGGGATCTCCGGGATCCACCACGTCGTAATGCGCCATGAGAACGAGCGGCCGCAGCTGCGGGTTGCTGCCTTCCCACGTGTAAAGCAACGATCGGCGGGCGCGGGGTCGTTCGCGCGTGAGGTGCGCGGCGACGAGTGGGTAGGCGGAGTGTAAATACGCTTCGAAATCTGTAAAGGGCTTCTGTGGGCTGTCGGAACCGGAGATGGTGGGGATTCGCATCATTGCGAAGAGGCGTTGCACCATTGCGTCATCCACGCCGAAAAGTTTTTCGGATTCTCCTGTGATGGTGGCGTTGCGTGCCGCTTTGTGAGCGTTCGCGGTCGGTGTGCTTTTGCGCGAGCGGGCGATGAGATGTGCGGCCGTGCTGGCAATCCCCACTGCGGCAGCGCCACCGAGTGCGGCCGCCAGTCTCGTGCCGAGATGTGCCCCGGAGCGCGAGTGGGTTGGAGTGTATGAGGGATTTGCCTCGCTGCGTCGCTGGGTCATTCCTTGACGCTGTTTTCGCTGTGCCATGCCTCCTTATTTTAGGAGGTATGAGAAAGGCTCCCGCTCGTTACGCCTAGAGAGGCGTTGAGAGCGAGAGCCTTTGGGAATAACGAACAGCTGGGCGAGGAGGCTGATTTACATCAGTGAACGATACAGCGCCTTGATGTCGCCAAGCGTTGCCTTCCGCGGGTTTCCGGGGGTGTTGGCGTCGGTGAAGGCGTCCTGTGCCAACGCGTCTATATCGGAGTCGGTGGCGCCTACCTCGGAGATTGTGGTGGGGTTGCCGAGGCTCACTGCCAGCTTGTGCACTGCCTGGACGGCCTCTTCGCGCACGGTCTCGAGGTCGCCGGTCTGAGCGTCTGCAACGCCGAAGGCCTTTGCGATGTCACGATACTTCTCTCCCGTGAAGTCCTTGTTGTATTCCATCACGGTGCTCAGCAGGATGCCGTTTGCCACGCCGTGTGCCACGCTGAGGCGGCCGCCGAGCGGGTGGGCCATGCCGTGGACCAGGCCGAGGCCGACGTTTGAGAACGCCATTCCTGCGATGTAGGACGCGTAGGCCATCTGCTCGCCCGCCTCCTTGTTACCCTCGGAGGACTTGGCAAGGGAGCTTGCGATGATCTCGATGGCCTTGAGACTGAGTGCTTCGCTCAGCGCCCATGCGCCAGGGGTGATGTAGCTTTCGATGGCGTGTGTGAGGGCGTCAAGGCCGGTGGCCACCTTGAGGCCTCGCGGCATGCCGTCGGTGAGATCGGGATCCACAAATGCTGCGATCGGAATGTCGTGCGGGTCCACGGAGGCGAACTTGTGCTTGTGCTCCGTGTCGGTGACGACGTAATGAATCGTGGTTTCGGAGGCGGTTCCCGCTGTGGTGGGCACGCCGAAGATCGGGACTGAGGGGTTCTTCGTGTTGGCGATGCCCTCGAGGCTCAGGACGTCCTCTCTGTCGGGATTGGCAATGATGATGCCGATGGCTTTGCAGACGTCTTGCGGTGAGCCGCCGCCCAGTCCGATGAGGAAGTCAGCGCCGGAAGTCTTGAATTTGGCGACGCCGTCCTTGATGCACTCGACCGGGGGATTGGGGCGGACGTCCGTGAACAGTTCAAAGGGAATGCCAGCCGCCTCGAGAATGTCCGTGACCTTCTTGGCGGTTCCCACCTTTGGGTCCGCGAGCGTGGGGTCTGTGACGACGAATGCCTTCTTGAAACCGCGCGCCTTTGCGGCTCCGGGGATTTCATTGATAGCGCCGCGTCCGAAGAACGCGTTCTGATTGAAATACGTGACGTTGACCATGAGGTGTCTCCTTGGTTGTACTGTGCCTGTCCGCCAGAGGAAATGTGACGGAGGTCACTAATGCACAACGATAACTCGAGGAGACGAAAAAAGGACTACCAGTCTGATGGCTGGTAGTCCTTTTTGCCTAGTGGCTTAAGAAATTGACAGATTGTCGATTTCCTAGTTTTCGGAGCTGCGTTTTTACATCAGGGAGGTGTAAATCTTCTTGATGTCCTCGAGAGTGGCCTTGCGGGGGTTGCCCGGGGTGCAGACGTCGGCGAGAGCGTCGGCGGAGAGCGGATCGATGTCGGCCTCAGTAGCGCCAACCTCGGAGATCTTCGTCGGGTTCTTCAGGTCAACGGTGAGCTTGTGCACTGCCTGAACGGCCTCTTCGCGAACCGTCTCGAGATCGCCGGTATAGGCGTCCTTGAGATCGAAGGCAGCAGCGATGTCGCGGAACTTCTCGCCGGAGAAGTCCTTGTTGTATTCCATCACAGGAGCCAGCAGGATGCCGTTTGCCACGCCGTGTGCCACGTTAAGGCGGCCGCCGAGCGGGTGAGCCATGCCGTGGACCAGGCCGAGGCCAACGTTGGAGTAGGCCATGCCCGTGATGTAGGACGCGTAGGCCATCTGTTCGCCAGCTGCAACGTCGCCGTCTGCGGACTTTGCGAGGTTCTTGGCGATCATCTGAATTGCCTTGAGGCTCAAGGTGTCGCTCAATGCCCATGCGCCCGGAGTGATGTAGCCCTCGATGGCGTGCGTCAGGGCGTCGAGACCCGTGGCGACCTTGAGGCCGCGCGGCATGCCGTCAGTGAGGTCAGGATCGACGAAAGCGACAATCGGGATATCGTGCGGGTCGACGGCCACGAACTTGCGCTTCTTGGCAGTGTCGGTAACAACATAGTTGATAGTGGTCTCGGAGGCTGTGCCTGCAGTGGTGGGCACGCCGAAGATCGGGACGGACGGGTTCTTGGTGTCCGCAACGCCCTCGAGGCTCAGAACGTCTGCGAACTCAGGGTTCGCGGTGACGATGCCGATACCCTTGCAGGTATCTTGTGGTGAGCCGCCACCCAGGCCGATGAGGAAGTCAGCGCCGGACTTGGCGAACTTCTCAACGCCGTCCTTGATGCACTCGACTGGCGGGTTCGGCTTCACGTTGGTGAAGACCTCGAAGGGAATGCCGGCGGCGTCGAGCACGTCGGTGACCTTCTTGGCGGTTCCCACCTTGGGATCGGCCAACACCGGATCCGTGACGATGAATGCCTTCTTGAAGCCGCGTGCCTTGGCGGCACCTGGGATTTCCTTGATGGCGCCGCGTCCGAAGTACGCGTTCTGGTTCAAGATCATTCTGTAGACCATATGACTCTCCTTTGAACATATTGGTTCATGTTCGTTCGAACTTTTCTGTGGGTTCGTGACGTCTCTTATATTAGCGCGTGATTTAGCTCACACCTGAATGAAATCTAAAAATTCGAGAAGAATAACGTATTTTTCGAATACTATAAGTAAAAAATTGTTCTCGCTTTTGGGGTACTCGTATTGGGATCGAATTGGCGAGCGGAGACGATTGTCTGTATCAATAAGTTTAGAGCCACACATATAACCTAGATGAATTTAATAGACATCACGTTGATTATCTTCTATACTAAAAATGTAGGCAATGGAGCCTATGTCAGGAGGCGACTATGAGTAATATTTTAAATGCTAGACAACAAAAACGAGTTATTGCTAAAGCTGTTGGAGGTTGTTTAGGAACGTCAATTTTATTGGTCTCGCTACTGTTTCCTCAATCCGCTTATGCTGCTGGATGTTTGGCAAGTGGTATGTCTAGCCGATCTTTCACCACAAAATAGTTCGTGCTCCGTAAAAGTAATTCTTTCTACGAATTATTTGGAGGTGAGGTCGTGAAGAACTTGTTCTTTCGCAGATTGTCAATGATTGTATTCATGGTTTTTGGAGTGGGAACGTTGCTTATGGGTTGCGGGGGAGAGGTGTCCTCGGATCCCAACAATATCTGTGAGAATCCTGCTAATACCAGCATGTCGGCTACTCCGGAGTGCGTATATCGTTCAGATCCCTCGGTGGATTTCATTGTGCATAATGGCAAGACTTATCAAAAAGTCGATGCGGGGGAATCATTGTCGGGTTCTGCGAAAAAAGAGGGAAAAGAAATCGGTGTCATTGTTTCATCATGGAAGGCCAATCATTCTGAGGAATTGACTGCAACTGTTCTTCCGAAAGGGACTGCAGTATTCAAGAGCGGCGATGATCTGGTCATCCTCGCGAAGGGTGCCAATAAGCAGTTGATTGCATACAAGGAGGTCATAGAGGGCTAGGAGATAAGTGGATCAGTCTTGTGGTGATAGAGCGTCACTGCGAAAACTGACAATTCAGAAGATCCTGAGGATGCGGAATAACAAAATTAAATGACGAATATCAAAGGGCCACTTCGTTGCATGGATATTACTGAGTGGCTCTTTGGATAATTTATGATGCTTAGATGTTGCCAGACGCCATTACGCACATGCCACTGAAACTGCATGCCGGCGTCGATTATCAGCGTTTGGCCAGTCATGTAATCGGAATCGTGGCCTGCGAGGAACGAAATACCGGCTGCCACGTCAGAGGCCCCGGAAAGCATACCCAGCACGATGTCCTTCGAGAAGGTATTCATGCCCCCCCACTCGTCGTCTTTGCCGGCATTTTTGCCCACTTGGTGCGCGATGTCCATCGTCAGGGGTTCTTGTGCTAGCGAGGTATCCATTGCGTGGAATTGTGGGCGTATACCCCTTGCTAGGGTGAGGAAGTATGGGCAGCGACACATACGTTTTCATTGATATTGACGGTACCTTGGTGAATTCCGAGAAAGTGGTCCCCGTATCTGCGCGCGACGCGTGCGTGAGGGCGCGTGCGAATGGCATCAAGCTGGTGCTCAGTACGGGACGTTCGCTGCCGGAACTGTTGCCCTCTCTCGTGGCCATAGGATTTGATGGCATCGTGTCTGCGTCGGGAGGTGCGGTGTCGTGGGGAAGTGAGCAGCTCTTTGAATCGCCCATTCCACCCGAGCGGACGCACGAGCTTTTCGAGTATTTCCGCGCCAACGGTTTCGAATTTCTCTGGCAGGCGTCACGCGGTGTGTGGGGTGATCCGGGGCTGCTTGAGGAATTGCACCAGGCGGTGAGACCCGATGTCGCGGGACTACCGGAAGGGTGGCGCGTCTTCCGCGATCCTGAGGAAGAGATCGACGATGTCCTCAAATGTCTCTTTAAGGCTCCATCCCCGGATCGAGCCCAGGAATTTCGAGAAGCCTTTGACGACCGGCTCACTATTGTTGATGGCTCACTTGACGCCAAGCATCCCAGCAACGGTGAGATTACGGCTGCGGGCGTGAGCAAGGGTACCGCTGTGCGTGAATTGCGTCGGCATCTTGGGGTGCCGAACGCACGGTTCATCGGAATCGGTGACAGTGAGAATGACGCAGAGATGCTGCGCGAGGCGGATTACGCCATTGCCATGGGCAATGCGACGCCCTTAATAAAGGGCTTGGCGGATATGGAGACCGATTCTGTGGACGAGGACGGTTTCGCGCATGCCTTTGAGAGGGCGGGGCTGATTTAGGCGATGATTCCTGCGGCCTTTGGCATGGGGCTCAACGGGGACTGAAGAAATATGATTGGCAAAAAGAAAACCACCAGAACGCTGTTATCTCAACGTTTCTGATGGCTTAGAAGTGGTACCCCCGGAGAGAATCGAACTCTCGTTGTCAGAGTGAAAGTCTGGTGTCCTAACCATTAGACGACGGGGGCGAACCTGTTAGATATTACGTGATGGCCTCGATTTGGGCAAACGGCGGTGTCGTCGTGTCGCCGCAGCTCGTCGAAATGTGCGGTTGAGTAATCTAAGAATGCTGTTATTCCAGTGATTATGAGAATTTTGTTCCGCTGCGATGTTCATATTTGCACACGATATAACAAAATGTGACAAAATATAACAAATGGTGATACAGTGAAGGCTGTTGATACGTTGACAGGATATTCGAAGGAACGGAAGGCACATCATGACTGTTTTGGTCACAGGCGGCTGCGGCTACATAGGCGCACACGTGGTGAACGCGTTGCACAACAAGGGTGAGAAGGTCGTCGTTGTAGACGACTTGAGCTATGGCAAGAAGACGCGTATCGGCGATTCCCACCTTATTTTCCAGGATGTCTCCGCTCCTGGTGCCGACAAGGTGCTCGCCCAGGCAATGCTCGATTATGACGTCGACACAGTCATTCACTTCGCGGCTCGCAAGCAGGTAGGCGAATCCGTCGAGAAGCCACTGTGGTATTACCAGCAGAACCTCAACGGAATGCTCAACGTATTGCAGGCCATGAAGGACACGGGCGTCAAGAAGCTCGTCTTCTCGAGCTCTGCCGCAACGTACGGAGAGCCGCCGGTGGACGTTGTTCCCGAGGACGTCGTTCCCATGCTGCCAATCAACCCTTATGGCCAAACCAAGCTCTTTGGCGAGTGGATGGCCCGCGCCTGCGAGAAGCCGTACGGCATTCGCTTCTGCGCGCTGCGCTACTTCAACGTCGCCGGCTGCGGACCTGTGGAACTCGAAGATCCCGCGATCCTCAATCTCGTGCCGATGGTCTTCAACCGCCTGAAGCAGGGCAAAGCCCCGGCAATCTTCGGCGCTGACTACCCGACGCCCGACGGC
This sequence comes from Bifidobacteriaceae bacterium, assembly GCA_022651005.1. GTDB lineage: Bacteria > Actinomycetota > Actinomycetes > Actinomycetales > Bifidobacteriaceae > JALCQC01. Next base: position 339,769 of record JALCQD010000001.1, on the reverse strand, counting down.
ACCTGCGTGCGCGACTACATTCACGTGGTCGACCTCGCCGACGCCCACCTCGCTGCCATCGACTACTTGGACCGCGACGAGCGCAAGTACGACGCCTTCAACGTCGGCACGGGCGAGGGCACCTCCGTTCGCCAAATCGTCGACGAAATCAAGAAGGTCACGGGATTGCCGTTCTCCGAGGCTATCGAAGCTCGCCGTGCGGGAGATCCGCCGAAGCTCATCGGCAGCCCCAAGCGCATCAACGGAGAGATGGGATGGCACGCCAAGTACAACGTGGAGGAGATCGTCGAATCCGCGTGGAAGGCATGGCAGGCAAACCCGGAGCACCACATCGATGTTGCGTCGTGGAAACAGGCCTGATCTGATCTGAGAGACTCGCATAAGGCTGCGGCTGGGTATGAATATCATCTTCATACCCAGCCGCAGCCTTATTGCATGAGGGAAAAGAAGCCGAGACTTACTTGGCTTCCTCGCCGTTTGCGCCCTCTTCTTCGTCCTCGTATGTGGAGTAGTCGTCGAGCTTGTCGTCCTCGATGAGCTGCATCTGCTCTTTGATCCAGATGCGCTCGGCCGGATTGATGTCGCGCATCTGCAAATACTTCTGGTACACGGGGAACCACGCGTGGAGCATGGGGTAGAGGGCCGTGAAGATGTATTCCGGCTTTACCTTGCGCGAATGCTGCGGATGGGCGTCGAAAGTGTTCTTGAAGCGCTTCATGTACCGCAGGAAGCTCGGCAGGGAGGTGTCCATGCGGCGGGCGCTCATGCCGGCAATCATGCGCGGCGAATACACGGTCTTGAGATCACGGCCCGCCATATGCAGAGAGATGTCGATGTCTTCGTGCATCACGTCCGCCTTGTCGCGGCACACTTCACCCGCGATGAGCTTCCAGGCCGAACGGCGCAGCGCCATATTGGAGCCGAACAGCAACGTGCGCCCGTCGGACTTGAACACGCGGCGGCGGATGCGGTTGTCTCCCTTGAGACTGAAAGAGTGCGCTGGCATGTCGTAATACACCATGGGTCCTGTCGCTCCCATCGCCTCCTCGTCCTCGGTGAAGATGCCTGAGACCACTTCCACCCAGTCGGGCTTGAGCATGGTATCCGCGTCGATGCGGCCCACCACGTCACCCGTTGCGTTGTTGAGACCGAAGTTCCTCGTCGGGATGAGTCCCTGCTCTTCGTTCTGGCTGAGGAGGTGGACGTTGGCCTGTGGATTGTCCGCGATGAATTGGTTGACGACCTTGACGGTGTCGTCTGTGGAGTTGTTATTGACCACGATCACTTCGTGTGGCGCCTGGGTCTGACGGGTTGCGTTGGTGAGGCAGTCGGCAATTCGCTCGGCTTCATTCCACGCGGGAATCACAATCGAAACAGATAGCATGCCTTCTACAGTAGAGGCAAGGGAAGATAGTTACGCTTCCGTAGGTTGCTTTCGGCGTGTGGCGGGAGAAAGGCACCTGAGCTCAGATTTTGCGCAGACTGCACGTCGTTCGTGTTCGCCCGGTGAAAGAAGCCTGCGCTTGTCAGCGTTGTTACGGATAATGAAACGCATGGAAGAAACCGAGAAACGCTATTACATCGGCAAGGTTTTCCCGGATAAGGGAGACCCTAAGCACCCGCCCGAGTGGCTGTGGCGCGCCCTTATCATGTGTGTCGTCACCGTTTTCGTGGCAATTTTCGCGTGGAATTCGTGGAGCTCGGTCAGTTGGATCTTCCTCGACCTCGTCATCTGCATTTTCATAGCGCTCGCGATGGAGCCTGGCGTCCTGTTCCTGATTCGGCATGGGTGGAAGCGAGGTGCCGCCGCTGGTTTCGTCTGGGGTTTGGTCATTCTGGCGTTGGTTGGATTGCTCACACTTTTCGGATCTCTGTTTGTGAGCCAGATTGTGGGCCTCGTGCAGTCGGCTCCCGACGTGTACACGAACATCGCGGATTTCGTGGCGAAGAACACGCCCTGGAAGATGCCGAACCTCTCCGACCTCGGCAGCACCCTCGTCTCGAGCATTCAAACATCGTGGATTACTGATTTTGCGGGCCAGGCCGTGTCCACCACCTCGACCATCGTCAATGTGCTGCTGCAAATGATGACTATCATTCTGGTCACCTATTACATCGCCGCCTCGGGCCCCATTGTGCGCAAAAAGGTGTGCGCACTGCTTAAGCCGCAGTCTCAGCGCAAGTTCCTTGTTGTGTGGACCGTGGTGCAGAACCAGATTTCCAGCTTCCTCAACTCGCGCATCATTCTGGCGGCCATCGCCTCCACGGTGCTGTCCATCTTCATGATCTCCACGGGGGTGCCTTACTGGCTGCCCATCTGCCTCTTCTATGCCATAGTGGCGCAGTTCATTCCCATGGTGGGTGCCTTCATCGGAGCGGTGCTGCCCATTGTGGTGACGTGGTCATCCAAAGGCTTCACGGCGGCAATTATCATTGCTGCCTTCATTCTTGTGTATCAGCAGATTGAAAACATGCTCATCGCACCTAAGATTCAGCAGCGCACAATGTCGGTGCATCCGGCAATAGGCTTGCTGGCGGTCTTCGTCTTTGGCGCAATCTTCGGTGTGCTCGGTTCCTTCCTCGCACTGCCAGTCGTCGCAAGCATCCAGGTGATCTTCAGCGCCTATACCAAGAAACAGGATCTTGTGGAGTCGCCGCTGCTGGACGATCCCGTGCCCGTCAAGAAATCGAAGGTCGTGGAGGCCGGAGAAGCGTTCTCGGAGCACGTTGTCAAGCCAATTGCCGATCACCTTCCACGCGCTGCTCGCGGTTCCACTGTGCGAGTCACTACTGATGCCCAGCTGGCGGACGTCGAACGCGAGTTGGCGAATTACACGCCGGCCGACAAGCTCGATGAGTCTGCCACCATCGCCATTCCCAAGACCAGCAAGGAGGATCTCGAGATGCAGGCCCAGCAGACGCCGTCCTCGGGATCTGGATCGAAGCGCAAGCTGTGGGGATCCAAAGGCATGGAGCAGCCGCCGAGCTTTGACGCCGAAGCGGCATCCACTTCGGAATCGCCTGATGGTGCCGCAGAGGATGCTCGGGAAAGCGCCTCGAAGGAGGAGAAGTAGCAGATGGGTTTGCTGTCATTCCTCGATGCGGTAATTGTCGTCATCGGCGCCGTAGGTATGGGATATCAGGCGCTGTGCATCATCGTGTCTGTGGTCACAAAGCCCGTCAAGTTTCCTGAGGCGCCGGCAGACAAGCGCTATGCCGTTCTCATCTCCGCTCGCAATGAGGAAGAGGTCATTGGAAACCTCATCGCCTCGATTCGCGCCAACGACTATCCGCAAGACAAAATCGACATCTGGCTTGTGGCCGACAACTGCACGGATTCCACGGCAGAGTTAGTGCGCGGCCTGGGAGAGCACGTCATCGAGCGACGAGACCCCGTGCACATCGGCAAGGGATACGCACTCACTTTTCTCCTCAATCAGATGATCGAACAAAAGGTGGCCAGCACCTACGATGCGTTCTTCATCTTTGACGCAGACAATCTGCTGGATCCTCACTACATCACGGAAATGAACAAGGCCTTCCACGCTGGCTACAAGATTCTTACCAGCTACAGGAACTCCCGTAATTTCTCGGAAAACTGGGTGTCTTCGGGGTCGGCGCTATGGTTCATCCGCGAATCTCGCTTCCTCAACTCCACGCGCATGGTGTTCGGCACCAGTTGCCACGTGGGCGGCACGGGCTTCATGTTTAGCCGTGAAATCATGGAACGCAACGATGGATGGAAATTCCACTTGCTCACCGAAGATATGGAATTCACCCTCGATTCCATCCTCCATGGCGACACCATCGGCTATTGCGGCACCGCCATCCTCTACGACGAGCAGCCCGTGACCTTCGCACAATCCTGGCGTCAGCGTGTGCGCTGGAGCAAGGGCTTCCTGCAGGTGTTCCGTTACTACGGTCCGGCGTTGATGCGCCGCGCCATCGTGGATCGTGACTTTTCCGCAGTGGATCTCACCCTTCTTATCAGCCCGTTCGCCGTCATCGCGCTCGTTCGGCTTGGGCTCGGCCTGTTGTTCGCCGCACTCGGCTTCGTGACGTGGGAGAGCCAGCTGTCGAGCTTGTGGGCGTACGTCACCGGCGTGGGGGGAACGTTCCTCCTCATGATGGCGTTGGCGGCCATCACCGTGATCGCCGAACGCGATAAGATCGGCGCCACCAACAAGGAACTCGTGGCGTACTGCCTCAGCTTCCCGTTCTACATGATCAGCACTGTCCCCATCGGCTTCGTTGCGTTGTTCTCCAAGCCCGAGTGGAAGCCCATCGTCCATCACGGTCAGAAGTCAGAATCAGAAGTGCATCAGCAGTCGTCCCGTCCTCATCAACAGAAAGCCGAGGCCGCCGCATGAGCGTCCCCACCCCTTCGCCCGCGGATTTTGCCGTGAGCATCTCCAGCCTCACCAAGACCTTCGGGTCCAAGCGCGCCGTGGACAATCTGTCGCTCAATATCCCCACGGGATCCTTCTTCGGACTCGTAGGACCCAACGGAGCCGGTAAAACTACCACGCTCAATATGACGACCGGGCTGCTTGTTCCTGACGTGGGATACATCTCCATCCTCGGCAACGACGTGTGGAGCGACGTCAATCGCGCAAAACGCTCCATTGGCGTCATGCCCCAGGCGGACCAGCTCTTCGACAGACTCACGGGCAGCCAGCTGCTGGTGTACTCGGGAATGCTGCGTGGCATGAAGCGCGCAGAAGCGGGCGCTCGTTCCCGTGACCTGCTGCATGCATTCGACCTGGCAGACGCCGCCGACACGATGGTGAGTGACTATTCGGCAGGCATGACGAAGAAGATTTCGCTTGCTACGGCCATGATCCACAGCCCACGCATCCTCTTCCTCGACGAGCCCTTTGAATCTGTGGATCCCGTATCCAGCGCGAATTTGCGTGACATTCTCCTTGAATATGCGCAGACCGGTGGCACGGTCATTGTGTCGTCTCACGTGATGGCGCTCGTCGAAAAGATGTGCACCCACGTCGCCGTTATCGATAAGGGCACCGTCAAGGCGGCGGGAACTATTGCGGACGTTGCTGCGGGAGAGGATCTTGAGGATCGCTTCCTCGATCTCGTGGGTGGCCGGCATGCTGCGGCTCATATCTCGTGGCTCGACGGCGGAGCTCACGACGGTGGAGTTCACGATGAGGGCGCCCCCGGTGACGGCGATACCCGCGCTGGCAGTGTGAGCAGCGAGCCGAGTGAGGGTCTGCGATGAGTGTCTCGTGGCGCATTGTGGCACTGCGATGGTCTTTGACCTTCGCGGCCCTGCGGAAGTCCGTGTGGCAGACCGTCGGCTATGTCATTGGCGTGCTCGCATCTCTGGCTGCAGTGATTGCCGCGGCCTTCCTCTTCTCATGGCTGGGATCCGTCCCTTCTACCGCCTCATCGCCACAGGAGTGGCTGGCCGACGTGAGTCTTGTACGCAGCGTCCTGATATTGCTCACCACAGTGGGCGGCATTCTGTGGATGATAATCCCGCTGACGCTGACGGGCGAAGGCTCAAGTCTGAGTCCCCGTCGTTTTGTGCTCTACGGCATTGACGACGCCCGGCTCACCACGGGAATCCTGTTGTCCGCATTGTGCGGAATTCCGGCAGTTGCCGCGCTTATCGGCTTGTTCTTCGCGGCGGGCGCCTATCGCAGCCTCGGCGTGGGTGCAGTTATCACGGGAGTTATCGCTGCCATCCTCGCAGTGGTGGTGGCGGTGTCGATTTCCAAGGCGCTCATCGCGCTCGCCGGGTCCCTCATACGCTCCAAACGCGGCCAGATGATCCTGTATGTTGCCGTCATTGCGCTGATGATCATTGTTTTCGAAGTACCTGGCCAGGTGATGGCGAGCGTGGGGGAGTCCAGCATCACTTTCGAGAATTTGGTGGTGGTGCTCGCCGCCGTCGCCTCCATCGGCTCGTGGACTCCGTGGGGCGCTCCCTTCCAGATGCCGATGGACGTAGCGCAGGGCAATTGGGCCGGACTCGCCGCCCGCCTCGTCATCATCGGTGCCTCCATAGCCGTCGCCTACTATGTGTCGCTGTGGTGCCTACGCCGGGACAGGTTGCAGGGCCAAGATTCCAAGGCGACGGTTGCCAAGGGCTTAGGCTGGCTCGTGCGCGTCCCCGACTCGGTGTCGGGCGCCGTCACTGGCCGCATCGCCCAGTATTGGCAGCGAGATGGCCGATACGCCATGGGTCTCATCATGCCAGTGATCCTCACGGTCATCTTCATTATTCGTGCAGGCAAGGAGCCCGCGGTTCTGTGGGGTGCGCCGCTCACCATGGGCATGATTTACCCCATGATTGAATCCAATAATCTCGCCTATGACGGCACCGGCTTCGCCATGCATGCGCTCGCAGGGGTCTCAGGACGTGACGACCGAGTGGGCCGGGCTCGTGTGAGCGTCGTTGTCAGCATGTTCTTCGTCATTGTGACGTCACTCATCGCCATGTTCGCCACGCATGCCTTTGGAGGCGGTCTGGCAATGGACATCTCGCTGGCGGCTGTGGGCGGTGCCATCGGATTCGTTCTTGCGGGAATCGGCTTGGCGGAGGTCCTCTCCACCGTGTTGATCTACCCGGTGGCGTCGGCCGACAAGCCCTTCTCTTCTCCTCAGGGGCGCGTGGCGGCTCAGGGATTCTTCCCTTTCATTCAGATGCTGGGATCGTTCCTGCTGATGGTTCCCACCATTGGAGTACTCATCGGAATCCTGGTTGGAACTGGTGACCCTGGGTTGCTGTGGGTGGTGGGTCTTGTGGGCGTCATCAATGGTGTGGCATTCCTTGTGGGCGGTGTGACACTGGGAGGAAAGATTCTCGACCGCAGAATTCCTCAAGTGCTCGCGACGCTATCTAACTATGCGAGCCTTCAGAAATAGTTAAAGGGACGGAACTCAGTAGCAGTGCGGCTGAAGTGCAGGAAATAAGGCCGTGACGCTAAGATGTGTGACTGAACTGTGGAAGGGCCCCGGTGTGTGGGGTTGTGGATGGAAAAGGGTGATGAGTGGCGACGCATCGCAATGGCGCAAGCCAGTATCGTAACGGTCGTACACGCCGTGCTATCACCGTCGGTATTTCGGCCGTCGCGACAATGGCCCTTCTGGCCGGCTACGCAATTGGTGACGCCGCTGACGTATTCCCCGGTTATCTTACCTACGCAGAGCAGAGTGCCACGTCGCAGTCCCTGGCGGCACCGCTTGCCGCGGTGGCCTCCAACTCGGCGATCTCGGACATGGATACAGCCAAAGCCGTCAAGAAATCAGCTGCAAAAAAACTCGTAAAATCCTTCCTCAAAACCGACGGCCTCGGATCGCACGTGTCCGTCATCGTGGCTGACGGAGCAGGGACTCAACTGGCCTCGTCCAAAGGCAGCACACCGCGCGAGCCCGCATCGACGCTGAAGACGCTGACCGCCTTTGCTGCCGCCACCACGCTGGATATGGACTCCACGTTGGATACGCAGGTGTACGTTACTGAATCCGGCAGCACAAGTGCCGCCATTACGTTGCGTGGCAACGGTGACATGCTGCTGGGAACGGGCGCGTCCGATCCCGATCATGTGAACGGAAGGGCCGGGCTTACCACCTTGGCACAGCAGGCCGCGATGGCACTGAAGAAAAAGGGCATCACGAAAGTGAGCCTCAGCTACGATGACTCGCTCCTCGGCACCAAGCGCACCCCGGACGACATGAATCCGGACATGATCTCCAGTGGCAACTTCACTCCGGTGTCCTCCCTTGCAGTAGATGAGGGGCGGGAGTGGGGCACAAGCGAAAAACCCAGCGATCCTGACGCGTTGCTGTCGTGGCTTCCCACACGAACTACCGAGCCCGCCGCGGAGGCGGCACAGGCTTTCGCCACAAAGCTCAAGAAGGCGGGGCTCACGGTTGCGGGAACTGTTTCAAGCACAACGCTGCCGAGTTCCACACTGGAGAGTTCCGAGGATCGCATCGCCTCCGTCAGCTCTGCGAAACTGTGGGAGCTGCTGCGCTTCACCCTTCAGCAGTCGGATAATACTTATGCCGAACTTTTCGGGCGGCTCGTGGCTCTCAGAACAGGCGCGCAGAATTCCCCCAAAGGGGCAACCGCCAGTGTCCTCGCTCTCTTGAAGAAACACGGCATTGACACGACGGGGCTTCATCTCAGCGACTGTTCCGGGTTGTCGGACAACTCCAAGCTCACTACAAAGGCTCTCATCCAGGTGCAAGAGAAGTACATGGATGATTCCACCAACGCAGCTGCGGTGGAAGGGCTTGGCGTGAGCGGATTCTCGGGCACGGCTCTGGAACGCGCATTCACGTCGAAGGTGCGAGGGCTGGTACGGCTGAAGACCGGCTCACTCACCACTGTGACCTCCATGACGGGCAACGTAGCGCGCACCAAGGGCGGGATGGTGTACTTCGCCGTCATCGTCAACAAGGCAGACGACATGTGGGCGGCTCACGTTGCCATCGACTCCTTCGTCAGCAAACTGGCGAACCTCTGATAGAGATTGATAGAGAATCGCAGGAAGGTGCCCCGTGGTTTATTCCTCTCAAATGCGTACGGCCGTGGGTGCAGTGCGAGCCTCTTTTGTGGCTGCAGGGTTGCATCGGCAATCTGAGATTTTTGCTCGGCACGGCAGTCATTCCGCTGCCCCTGACGCCCCCTTGATCCTTGTGGCGTGTTCCGGAGGCCGCGACTCGCTGGCGCTCGCGCAAGTGGCACGCATTGTGGCAGGTTCCTGGGGACTGCGATGCGGCGCGATCATCGTAGACCATCAGCTACAGAAGGGCTCCCATGCAGTGGCGCAGCAGGCGGCCGCACGATGTGAGGAGATAGGCCTTTCTCCCGTTAGGGTGAGCACAGTAACGGTGGAGAAGAACCTCGTTCGTCGTGAAGGGGTGGAAGCAGCGGCGCGTCAGGCGCGATATGAGGCGTTAGTGAGTGCGGCGAGGAAACTCGGTGCCGCCGCCGTTGCGGTCGCTCATACGCGAGATGATCAGGTGGAGACGGTGCTGCTGGGCATGGCGCGGAGCAGCTCACCCATGGCGATGGCTGGCATGCCACGGTCCTTTGACCGGAATGGCGTGTGTTTCCTGAGACCTTTTCTCGATCTCAGCCGCGATGACACGACGCAAATTTGCCAGCAGAACCACATCGAATGGTGGGACGATCCCACGAACACTCCGGGACGCGTGGATGGCGGCGCAGGCGCAGGCGGAGCCGAAGCGTCCTTCCCGCTGCGTTCTCGGGTGAGGCAGCAGCTTGTGCCTGTGCTGCGTGAGGTGGCGGGCGACGCGGTCATGGATCACATTGCCGCGATGGCCGAAAGCGCGCGGAAGGACCAAGACTTTCTCGAAGAGCAGGCGCGCACGGCGATAGAGCGTGTGTGCCTTGATGCTGATGGCACCGGTACCGACGACGGTACCGATAGCGCCGGCAGTGCCGGCAACAGACGAGCGGCATCAGGTGGGCGCGGCGTACTTCTGGAGCGTCTTGACGCTGACGCTTTGGCTCAGGTGCCCGAACCGTTGCGCGTGCGCGTGGAACGCATCGTGCTGGAAAGGCATGGCGTTGCGCCAACTCGAGCACTTCTTGAGAGAATCGATGCGCTGGCAACGGACTGGCACGGCCAGTCACAAGTGAGGATATCCAGCGGATTCTCAGTAATGCGTCAGGGACACGTCATTGAGCTGTGCCAAGATAGGACGCATGCAAATAGCTGATGTCCAAGACGATATTGACCGTGTGCTGCTCACGAAGGAGCAGATTGAGAAGAAGATAACCGAGGCCGCCGCCGTCATCGACCGCGACTACAAGGACAAGAATGTCTTGCTTCTCGCTGTTCTCAAGGGGGCCGTCAATACTCTCGTGGCGCTTTCGTCACACCTTCATCTCAATGCGCAAATGGATTTCATGAGTCTCTCCAGTTATGGCTCGGGTTCTGAGTCAAGCGGAAAAGTGACAATTCGACAGGATATGTCGGTTGATGTTCGCGGTCGGCATGTTCTCATCGTGGAAGATATCGTTGATTCAGGTCTAACTCTCTCGTGGTTGATGGATTTGCTCCATCAACGTGGGGCCGCCTCCGTTGAAGCGTTTGCTCTGTTGAACAAGCCGGCACGGAACAAGGTCCACGTTGATGTGAAATACCCCGGGTACGAGATTCCCGACGAATTCGTCGTCGGATTCGGGCTGGATTATGACGAGAAGTATCGGAACCTCGATTCCATCGCGGCTCTGAAACCGAAAGTGTATGAAGGAGATCAGTCATGAGCAACCCGCTCGGTCCGGGGAATGGCGGTCAGAACCCGCAAGGACCCGGACGCAACAATCCTTTCAATTTCCATGGCAACGATTCGAACAATGGGAATGGTGATAACGGCCAAAAGCGTCCCTTCTGGCGTCAGCCGCTGGTGTGGGTCATCATTCTGGCACTCGTTGCGCTCATCGGCTTCCAGCTCTTCAGCACGCGCGGCCCCAAGACCATTGACACCAAGGACGGCCTGGAGCTGCTGCAACAAGACTCCAACGTCAAGGTGACCAGTGCCACCATCACCGAAGACAAACAGGTGGTGGAGCTCAAGCTCACGGGTGATTACCAAAAGTCCGTTGATGGCAACAGCGTCAACTATGGCAAGGACGTCCAGTTCTACTACGTCTTCGCACAGGGAGCCCAAGTTGTGAGCGCCGTCGAAAAGGCGGATTCGCAGACGGGATACACCTACAATTCGGTGGTTCCCGAAACCTCGATGATGACGTATCTCATCACGTCGATTCTGCCGTTCCTGCTCATCATGGGCATCTTCTGGTACGCCATGACGAAGCTGCAGGGTGGAGCCGGCGGTTTCCTCGGCATGGGCGGCAAGAAGAACGCCGGCAGGATCCCCGATTCCGAAGTGCCGAAGACCAAGTTCGCCGATGTGGCGGGCGAAGAGGCGGCCGTTCAAGAGGTCGCAGAGATCAAGGACTTCCTGCAGGACCCCACCAAGTACCGAAACATTGGCGCCCGCATTCCTCGCGGCGTGATGCTCTATGGCCCTCCCGGAACCGGCAAGACACTTCTCGCACGCGCTATCGCAGGCGAGGCAGGCGTTCCCTTCTACGCAATGGCAGGTTCGGACTTCGTCGAGATGTTCGTCGGTCTTGGTGCCTCACGCGTACGTGACCTCTTTGACGAGGCCAAGAAGAACGCACCGGCCATCATCTTCATCGACGAGATCGACGCCGTCGGTCGCCGCCGCGGCACAGGAATGGGCGGCGGTCACGACGAGCGCGAACAGACGCTGAACCAGCTCCTCGTGGAGATGGACGGCTTCGACAACGACACGAACCTCATCATCATCGCGGCCACCAACCGACCCGACGTTCTCGATCCGGCGCTCTTGCGCCCAGGTCGTTTCGACCGTCAGGTGGGTGTGGAAGCTCCAGATCTCGAGGGCCGCGAGGCCATCCTTAAGGTGCACGCCAAGGGCAAGCCCTTCGTTCCCAATGTCGACCTGCACATGATCGCCGTTCGAACCCCAGGCTTCACTGGCGCCGATCTGGCGAACGTGCTCAACGAGGCTGCATTGCTCACTGCGCGTTCCAACGCCCAGTTGATTGACAATCGCGCTGTGGACGAGGCCATCGACCGCGTCATGGCAGGCCCGCGCCGCAAGTCCAAGGGCATGGCCCTCGACGAGCTGCGCAACACCGCCTACCACGAGGGCGGGCACGCGCTTGTTGCTGCCGCGCTCAATGACACGGACCCGGTGACCAAGGTGACGATTCTGCCGCGTGGTCGTGCACTCGGCTATACCGCCGTGATGCCCACGAGCGACCGCTACTCGCAGTCACGCAACCAGCTGCTCGACCAGATGGCCTACGCCATGGGTGGGCGCACCGCTGAGGAAATCGTGTTCCACGATCCCACAACCGGTGCCTCCAATGACATCGAGAAGGCGACCAAGATTGCGCGTCAGATGGTGGTGGAATTTGGTTTCTCCACCAAGCTCGGTGCCATCAAGTGGGAGTCCAGCGACGACGATCAGGGCGGCGGCATGGAAGCTATTGCACCGCATAAGTACTCCGACGAGGTCGCACGCGTGATCGACGACGAGGTGCTCGACATGGTGGAAACGGCCCACACAGAAGCGTGGACGATCATCAATGAAAACCGTGCGGTGCTTGATCAGCTTGTGCGAGAGCTCCTCGAAAAGGAAACCCTGGACGAGAAGGAACTCGCTCGCATCTTCGCACCCGTCAAGAAGGCCCCGAAGCGTGCGGAATGGCTGTCGAACCCGGACCGTCCACTGTCAGATATTCCTCCCGTTGAGATTCCGCGCGAATTGAAGAAGTCCGCCGGAATTGATGACGAGAACACAAACGAAAGCAATGGCGGAGCAAATGCCAACGCCTGAATCAGGGACATCAATGGAGTCTGAGGAATCCACAGTTGTAACTACAACGCAGCCCTACGGCGACTACGACGCCGAGGGCGTGCGTCAGGCGGTGCGCCTCTTCCTGAAGTCCATCGGAGAGGATCCGAACCGCGAGGGGCTCCTCGACACTCCGGATCGCATTGCCAGGGCGTGCAAGGAGCTTTTTGCCGGTCTCCACCAGGATCCACACGACGTGCTGTCCAAGCAGTTCGATGTGGACACCGAAGAGATGGTGCTGGTGCGAGACATCGAGCTCTACTCGGTGTGCGAGCACCATCTGCTGCCCTTCCACGGCGTGGCCCACGTGGGTTACATTCCAAGACGCGGCAAGGTTGTGGGCCTGAGCAAGCTGGCGCGTTTGGTGGAGGTGTATGCCAGGCGTCCTCAGGTGCAGGAGCGTCTCACGCAGCAGATCGCCGATGCGCTCATGAACGAAATCGATGCCCGCGGCGTCATTGTGGTGACGGAATGCGAGCACCTCTGCATGTCTATGCGAGGCATCAAAAAGTCCGAGGCGCGCACGGTGACCTCAGCGGTTCGCGGGGTAATGCGCAGCCCGGCCACACGTTCCGAGGCCATGAGTCTCATTATCAACGGCAGGCGGTAAGGCAGCAATAACGAGTCGGTGGATTCGGTAGAACGAGGAGAAAAATGGACATCGAGACGTTACAGGCCCTCCGAGAGCCTTCGACACCTCACGTCATGGGCATTCTCAACATCACCGAGGACTCATTTTCGGATGGCGGCCTCTGGCTTGACGCCTCGGCCGCTGCTCAGCATGGGCGAGATCTTGTGGCCCAAGGCGCCACCATCCTCGACATCGGTGCCGAATCTACCCGACCCGGAGCGGTGCGTGTGGACGCTGATACCGAGCGCTCCCGAATAGTCACAGCAGTGCGCAATTTGCGCGGGCTCGGCGTTCCCCTGTCCATCGACACCACGCGTGCCAGCGTTGCCCGCGCGGCCCTCGACGAGGGTGCCAGCATCATCAACGATGTTTCCGGAGGACGCCTCGACTCCGAAATTCCCCGGCTTGTGGCGCAGCGCGACTGCCTGTACATCGTGCAGCATTGGCGCCAATGGCTGTCTGGAGGCTCCGGTGGTGTTGCGGATTCCAACTCCTCCACCTATGTGCATGGCGTGGTGGCAGACGTCTACGACGAACTCATGGCGCAGGTGGACGACGTGCTTGCGGCCGGCGTTGCTCCTGAAAAGATCATCATCGACCCGGGCCTCGGTTTCTCCAAGCCGGGCGTGGATCTCAATCTGCCACTCATGACGCATCTGGCAACGTTCCGAGCAAGTGGATACCCGGTCCTCATAGGAGCCTCGCGCAAAAGGTTCGTGGGCGCTCTGCTGAAGAACCCCTCGCAGGGGGAGCACGCAGATGAGCCCACCACCTCCCGCAAGGATGTGGCGACGGCTGTGCTTTCTGCTCTCTGCGCGCTGAGCGGCGCATGGGCCGTGCGCGTCCACGACGCTGCAATGAGTCGAGACGCACTCGCCGTGGCACAAGCGTGGAAGAGCGCAGAACCGACGCAGAGGGATGCGGACTGACATGGACTCAATCACTCTTCGTGGCGTCAGCGAGCAGGGAACCCATGGTGTCCTCGATTTCGAACACGAGCAACCCCAGACCTTCAGCGTTGATGCGCAGCTCTTCGTGGACCTTAGCAAGGCGGGTAGCAGTGACGATCTCGCAGACACGGTAGATTACGGCCAGATTGCCGCCCGAATTGCCGGCGTTATCAAGGGTCCGCACTTCGATCTCATCGAGGCGCTGGCGGCTCATATCGCGGACTCCATCTTGCAAACGTCCGCCATCCGGCGCGTCATCGTGACGGTGCACAAGCCTCAGGCTCCAATTCAGGTACCCTTTGACGACGTTGCCGTCACTATTGAGCGGTCTCGAGATGTGGGGAACGACGGGGAAAGAGAAAACTCCGAAAGCCGCATGGGCGGCGAGATCGATGAGGGAGCGCGTGGACATCGCACCGCTTCCGCCGGCTCCGTCGCCTCTGCCGCGCAAACGGCTGCATCCCAACCTCCCGTGCCTCGTCGCGCCATCATCGCAATGGGCGGTAATCTCGGCGATCCTTCCACGGCCATGCGCGCCGCGGTCGTTGCCATGGACGGCATACCCGGGAACCAAATTATGGGGATCTCTCCGCTCTACCGCACCACTCCATGGGGAATGGAGGAGGGCACTCCGGATTTCCTGAATGCCGTCGTGGAGCTGAGCACCACCATGGAGCCTCTGGAACTGCTGGAGGCGTTGCAGATGATCGAGGCGGCGCATGGACGCAGCCGCGAAGTGCATTGGGGTTCGCGTCCACTGGACCTCGACATCATCGACTTCGACGGAATCGTGAGCACCAATCCCACGTTGACGCTGCCGCATCCGCGAGCCTGGCAGCGAGCTTTTGTGCTCGCACCGCTCGCCGATGTGCTGCCCGATGCGGTGCTTCCTGGAGAACACGGCGGTAAAGTCGTGGATCTGCTGGCAGCGTGCCCAGACAAAGATGTCGTTAAGCGTGTGTCCGACGATTGGATTCTAGGATCGAACGGCGGGAAAGGTCTGCTTGATGCAGGCGGAGAAGGAGATGCGGTATGAAGGCTCGCAGAACACCGTGGCATTATTTTCTCATCGCCTTCATCGCCGGTCTCGTGGCAGGAGCGGCGCTCGCCTTCGGCAGCATGAACTCGTCCGTGAACGTGCTCGGTTCCTCTTGGGTAGTTCCCGTGATTCTGGCGCTGCTCGGCATTCTGGTGATGGTGTTGGCGTGGAACGTGCACAAGTACGCCAAGGGGGAACTCAAGGACATTGATCCGCGCCGGGCCTTTAACACTTTGGTGATGGCGAAATCGCTGTCCGTTGCCGGCGCGGCGCTCGCCGGCTGGTATCTGGGACAGCTGTTTGTGGTGCTGCCAAGGGGAGATTCTCCGTACTATTCGGAGATCATTCTCGAGTGCGCTGTATCTGCGGGAGTGGCACTTTTCGACGTGGTTGCGGGAGTCGTCGCTGAGATGTGGTGCCAGCTTCCGCCGAAGGATGGTCCGGAGAACCCGAAGGTGAAGCAACGCAAGAAGATGATGGGGGATGCGGGAGCGGCGCCCAAGGTTGCGACGCATGCGCACCCTGAGAACCATTCCGGAGCCGGAAGGCGCTGACGGTTTTCGCTCTTTCTGCTCACTTGTGACCTTTGTGTGCGGAATCAATGACACAATAGGGGTATGAAGAACTTTAAATTCACAAAGCCTCGCGGTTCTCACGACATCGCCCTCGTTGTAGAAGACGCTGCCAGTGGCGTTCGTACGAGTCGTCTTTATGATCCACAGGAGCTCTATCCGTTGCAGTCGGATCGCTATTACACGGATCTGCCGAACTTGTTTGTCGACGTGCTCGATGTGGTAGACGGCGGGTCTGTGCGCGAAGATTCGTTGGAGGTAGGTAGTGCTCAGGCTTCCAAGGCGGAGAGAGCCCCTTCCATCACGTTGAGGACCCTCACGCGCCGAGCGCAACGTTCTGCTGCTGATGGTTCGGGCAACGCGCAGCGTTTCTCGGACGCGAAAAATCTCTGGAACAAGATGGAGTCTCATATCCTCTCCGGTGTGGTGACCCCAGATGCGCAGCCCATTACGGATGTGCGCAAATCCAAGAATTGGCGAAAAAACCAGCCCATGGCGCAGGTGCGGGTGAACCCGCAGGCCTATTTCGTGACCAACGTGTTCTCTCGCTCGAATCAGCAGAAGGACCCTCTCGATGTGTACTGTGGCCTTTCTGCCGTCTTTGATGCGTTGCTTGAGGGGCTTGATGACCTCGCCGCGGCGGATTTGCTGGAGATGAGAACGGGCATTAAGGACAACCTTAATTTCCCGGCTTATGCCCAAATTTCCAAGGCGCTTGACGACTCGAATATGTTGGTGTTTCACAACGATGAGAGTTTTGCGGCGTGGATTCGCGAAGAGACCAAGAAAAAGGAATACGTCTACTCGGGAACGCCTGCAGTGATGCATCTGCCGAAGGCGAAGCCGTCGATTCCAGGCGATGATGGCCCTCGTGCCGATCTTGACGTGGAGGACGGCGCGAAGATCACGGTGTCGAATCTTGCGAATCGCATTGCGCCCAAGGCCGCTAAAAAGTAAGCGGCAGTAGTTTATAACGCTTTGTGAGTGTTACTTCTTGGGAACGCGAATCATGGCTTCCTGCGTCATGGCGGCCACGAGCCTGCCGTCCTGATACACTTTCGCCTGGCACAGGCCCCGCCCTTGCCCCGCCACGGGGGAGTCTTGCACGTACAAGTGCCAGCGGGTGACGTCGATATCTCCGTACCACCACATGGAGTGGTCGATGGTGGCAAAAGAGATCCCGGGCGTCATGAAGCTCAGGCCTGAGCGGCGCAGCACCGGTTCCATCATGATCTGGTCGCAGCCCACTGCAAGTAGCGCACGGTTGAGGACGCGGGAGATGTTCTCAGGTTTTGTGTGAGCCTGCTCGGGGATATCCACTCGCATCCACACCAATTGTCGGCTTGACTCGGCTGCGGCAGATTTTTTATCTGCTCCCAGCATCACTGTGCGTGTGACGTGGCGAATGTCGAACGCCGACTTGCTGGCGTAGTAATTCGCGAATTCCGACTGCTCGGCATACGGCTCCATCAACTGCTGTGCGCTTGTGAGCGTCTCGGGATCGGGGACGTCAGTGGGTGCTGGATCGTAGAAGTCGATGCCCTCTTGGCCGTCTTCCTGATAGCTGGCGATGGCGGTGAGGATGGCGCCGTTCGACTGAGTTGCGTTGATGCGACGGGCCGAGAAGGATCGGCCATCACGCAGAGATTCCACGTCGAACAACACGTCTTGGTGTATGTCTCCGGGAGCAATGAAATAGCCATGAATCGAATGGGGAAGGCGAGTGGATGGGGCAGTGAGCGCACCTGCCATCAGCGACTGCGCAATAACCTGCCCGCCATAGACCCTGCCCGTGGGAAAGTACAGGCTTTCACCGGTGACAAAGGTGTGCTCGTCATGGGTGCTGGGCGCGCCGAGGCCCAAGACGTGAACAAGATGGTCGATGGGTGCCACTGAATCCGACATGGTCCTTCTTTCAAGCAAGTTTTCTATGCGTGATTTTAGTAGCCACCTTCGCCTTTTCTGTACACTTGGTGTCGCGTTCGCAGGCGGCGTGAAACCGCAACAATGTCGTGGCGATGTGGCCTTGATGCACGAAGACCGCCCCACATGTTTTCGTGGGACGGCCTTCCGGGGCTTATGCCAATACTACTTTTACCGCTTCTCTTACTGCCTGGTGAGCTTCCTATGCAGGCGGTGGGGCTTCGAGGCCTCCTCGCCCAGACGCTGGACCTTGTTCTCCTGATAGGCGGCGAAGTTACCTTCGAACCAGTACCAGTTGGCGGGGTCCTCGTCGGTACCTTCCCACGCAAGGATATGCGTGGCGATGCGGTCGAGGAACCAACGGTCGTGGGAGATGACCACGGCACAGCCGGGGAACTCGAGCAGCGCGTTTTCGAGGCTTTCGAGTGTTTCCACGTCGAGATCGTTGGTGGGCTCATCAAGCAGGAGGAGATTGCCGCCCTGCTTCAATGTGAGTGCAAGATTCAAGCGATTGCGCTCGCCGCCGGAAAGCACGCCGGCAGGCTTCTGCTGGTCAGAGCCCTTGAACCCGAAGCTTGCCACGTAGGCGCGCGTTGGCACCTCGATGCCGCCGACTTCCATGAAGTCAAGGCCGTCGGACACGACCTCCCACAGTGTCTTGTCGGGATCGATGCCCTCGCGGTTCTGGTCCACATAGGAAATCTTGACGGTGTCGCCGATCTCCAGCTCGCCGGAAGTGAGAGGCTCCAGGCCCACGATGGTCTTGAAGAGCGTGGACTTGCCCACGCCGTTGGGACCGATGACGCCCACGATGCCGTTGCGTGGAAGTGTGAAGCTCAAGTCGTCGATGAGAACTCGCTCGCCGAAAGCCTTGTGCAGATGCTCCGCCTCAAGGACCTTGGAACCCAAGCGCGGCCCCGGCGGAATCTGGATTTCGGAGAAGTCGAGCTTCTTGGAGTTGCGTGCCTCCTGCTCCATCTGCTCGTAGCGCTCCAGACGAGCCTTATTCTTGGCCTGACGTGCCTTGGGGGAGCTCTTGACCCAGTCGAGCTCGGAATTCAACCTCTTGGCGAGCTTGACGTCCTTGGCACCCTGAACCTCGAGACGCTTTGCCTTGGTCTCCAGATAGGTGGAATAGTTGCCCTGATAGGGGTAGAGGTGACCGCGATCCACCTCGCAGATCCACTCCGCCACGTTGTCGAGGAAGTAACGATCGTGGGTCACCGCGAGCACAGCGCCCTTGTAAGTGTGCAGGAAGTTCTCGAGCCACAGGATGGACTCTGCGTCCAGGTGGTTGGTGGGCTCGTCGAGCAGCAACAGATCTGGGGCCTCAAGCAGTAGCTTACACAGTGCCACGCGGCGGCGCTCGCCACCGGAGAGGACCGACACCGGAGTGTCTGGATCAGGGCACTGCAAGGCGTCCATCGCCTGCTGCAGCTGGTTGTCAAGATCCCAGGCATTTGCCGCGTCGATTTCCGTCTGCAGCTTGCCCATCTCGTCCATGAGAGCGTCGTAGTCGGCGTCTGGATCAGCCATTTCCTCGCCGATTTTGTTGAAGCGGTCGAGCTTGGACTTCAAGCCACCCACTGCCATTTCGATATTTCCCATGACAGTCTTGGTGTCGTCCAGCGGCGGCTCCTGCTGCAGGATGCCGACCGAGAAGCCGGGAGTGAGCTTCGCGTCGCCATTGGACACGGTGTCGAGACCGGCCATGATCTTGAGCAGGGTGGACTTGCCCATGCCGTTGGGGCCCACCACGCCGATTTTTGCGCCAGGCAGGAAGCTCAGTGACACGTCATCGAGAATGACGCGATCTCCAAAAGCTTTGCGTGCTTTGTACATTTGATAGATGAATTCAGCCATATTCTCCATTGTGCCTGAGGAGTGAGACCAGCGCCTGTGTTTCCTCGGGTTGCGCAATAGCGAAAATTTTCTCTTGACATCTTTAGAGGTCAATATGTGGACATAAAAATGGACATCGATTGTTTCTTCCTCATACTGGGTGCAGATAGCGGCAGAGGTAAGAAGGGAAGGTGCTGGCATGAAGTGGGATGCAGAGCTTTATGATTCCAAGCACGGGTTCGTGGCTGAGTATGGCAAGGGACTCATGGAATTTGTGCCCAGTGACGCGTCGTCGATTCTCGACCTTGGATGCGGAACGGGAACACTGACCGAGCAACTACAGCAAGAACACGGAGGCCCAACGCACCGTGTGCTCGGTGTCGACAGCTCGCCCGAAATGGTGAAGGCCGCGCGCCGAGACCATCCGAAGTGCGCTTTCGACGTGGCCGATGCCACGCATCTGCCATATGACCATGAATGGAACGTCGTCTTTTCGAATGCTGTGTTCCACTGGATCCCGGATCACGTGGCCCTTCTGCGCAGCGTGCATCACGCGCTTGTATCCGACGGCACCGGGCGACTCGTCTGCGAATTCGGAGCGGCGGGCAACATCCAGATAATCGAAACAGCGCTCAATGAGGCGCTCCATGACGACCTTGGAATTGACAGGGGAGAGCGATTCAATTTTCCCGCCGCCACGCTCTTCGCCTCCAACCTCGTGGCCTGTGGATTCGTCTGCGATGAAGTATATGAATACGAGCGCCCAACGCCGCTGTCGGACGGCTGGGAGGGGCTGCGAGAATGGATCCTCCAGTTCTGCGAGGCCGATTTCGAGCCTCTCAGTGCCGAACAACGGGACGCAGTGCTGACCGATGTTGAGAGGTCAGTGTGCGGGGACCTTTGGGATTCTGAAAACCAGCGGTGGGTGGCGGATTACCGACGGCTGCGCGCCGTTGCAACGGCCGTGTGAGCGCACGTGGCCTGTGTAGGCAACAGGAGAGCGCCCACACAGGCAGCGAAACATGGCTTCTTGGATATCATATAGAAGTATGAGCACTCTTACACTCAGCGATGTTCGACATATCGCCCAGGCTTCCGCCAAGGAGCATGGCGTGCGGGAGATGTACGTCTACGGTTCAGTTTCGCGCGGCGATGCAGATTCCGAGTCTGACGTTGACTTTGTGTATCAGCTTGAGAAAGGTCAAAAAGCCACGGCGGGCGTCATCCTTTCCCTGAAAGAGTCCTTGGAGAGGGGCTTTGGAAAGCCGGTGTCTCTCCTTTCGATGCGCGTGCTGAAGTTCAACGCAGAGCATTCGAAGAGTGGCAAAATGTTCTACGATTCTATTCGCCCAGACCTCAAGAGGGTGGTGTGATGACCAATGGAACTCATCGAGATGTTCTTCTTCTGGAACGTCTTATAGAACATCTTCAGTATGCTCATGCTGATGTCAGTCAATTTAAAGATTCTGAGGCGTTGGCGCGGAGCCGGCGGGATCAGAATTCAGCGTCGAAGGAAATTGAACTTGCTCAAGAATGTGCCAAAGAGCTGAGCAAAAATACTATTAATCGCTTTCCTTCAGTTCGATGGAAGGAACTCAGGGGATTGCGCAATGTCATTGTTCATGAGTATGGCGAACTGGACTGGGATGTGCTGTATGACACAGTGATGATTGATTTCCCTCCAATGATTGAGACTCTCAAAAAGGTACAGCAGGAATAGCTGTCTAATTAAAACGCGGCATTTCGCCTAGACTACGACTATGAGCAAAAAGGCGCGTGCACTCGTTCTTGCCATGGGAGCTGTCATCGTCGTGGCGGCGCTGGTTGCTGCTGTGCTCTGGTTAAAGAACAGCGCTCTCGTTACGAATGACACCGAGGATGCGGCCACGTCGCTCCCTCGCGAGTCAGCGCAGACACGCGTCGCTCCCATGAATCCCCTACTGAAAAGCTCAGTCGACGAAAACGGAAACGGAACGGACGATTACACGGATTTCGTAGCGGGCGCACGCAAGGTGGCGAAAGAACACCCAACCTATGACGACGGATACTACCAAGGTGGATATCCGCCTGCAGGGCGGGGAGCCTGCACAGACCTCATAGTAGAGGCATTCAAAAACGCCGGCTATGACCTCAAAGCAATGGTGGACGCCGACATCGCTGCACATCCGAATCACTACCCCAGTGTCACAGCGCCCGATCCCAACATCGACTACCGTCGTACGGGAACTCTTGGCAGATTCTTTGCGCTTCATGCGATCTCGCTCACAACAGATGTCACTGATACGGCACAGTGGCAACAGGGCGACATCGTCGTCTTTGAGACCACGCGGCACATCGGCATGGTGAGCGATACACGGGACCAGAAGGGCATCGCCACTTTCATCCACAACAACCACCAAGCGGGCCCCTTCGAGGAAGATTTCCTAGCGCACACTAAATTAAAGATCACAGGACACTTCCGCTTCGACGCCTCTAAAATCCCGGTGAGCGTTCTCCGGAGGGCAACCAGCGCTACGAAATGACGGTATTTCGCTGCGTCCGGGTTCCCAGCGACAATATTCCTGAGACTTTGTAATGAGAGACTGAGCCGGGAGCCCGAATCAAGCACAACTGGGGGAGAAGTTCATGACGCAGGTATTCTTCGTGTTGGCAATGGTAGCGGTCGTGGTGCTTGCCAGCATTGCGCATCGCCACATCCCCATACTTCCACTCCCCATCATTCTCATTGTGCTCGGTGCCGTGCTCGCCTTCTTCCCCATGTTCTGGGACTTCTCAATGGATCCCAGCCTCTTCATCTTCGCTGTCATCTCGCCGCTGCTGTACCACGAGTCGCAAACAGCCTCCCGCTACTGGATCGGACGCGGCGCGCGCAACATCGTATCGTTGGCGATTCTGCTCGTCGCCGTCACGGTGGTGGCCGTCGGTGCACTCGTTCACGTGCTCTTCCCTGTGATACCCCTGGCGCTCGCGATGACCGTCTGTGCCATCGTGACGCCTACCGATGCCTCAGCCGTAGGCGCTCTTGTGCCCAAAAATGACGAATACAAGATTCCACTGATCATCTTGCAAAACGAGTCATTGTTCAACGACGCTACCGGCATCGTGGCTTTCGAACTGAGCCTGGCGGCATTCGTCACGGGCGAGTTCTCCGTGGAGCACGCGGTCGGAGATTTCCTGCTGACCTTCATCGGCGGCCTGGTGCTCGGGGTCGTTCTGGGCTTCGTGGTGCGCGGACTGCTGCATCTGCTGATGGAATTCCATGACGATACGGCGTTTATCGTGGTTGTTGCGGAGCTCGCCATTCCCTTCATCGTCTACTTTGCCGGTGAGGAACTCGGCGTGTCTGGCATCTTGGCGGTGGTTGCCGCCGGCCTGGTGCAAGGTGCCGAGCGTGCCGATCTCGGTCTGTCGTCAAGCCGCATGCAGCTCGTTCGGGGCAACGTGTGGGAAATCGTGGAGGAAGTGCTCTCCGGGATTGTTTTTGTGCTGTTAGGAGTGAGTTTGCCAGAGGTTATTCAGGAGATCTCGGCAACTCACCGCAGCCTGATCTGGGTGCTCGTGGGAGCGGGCGTGGTGTTGTATGCGGCGAAATTCGTGCTCCGTCTCCTCTGGACGCGGTACCTGGTGTGGATGCACAAAAAGAGCGCACATCGGTGGCTTGACTCGCTCATGATGGCGTTCAGCGGGGTGAGCGGCACCATTTCGTTGTCCTTGGCGCTCATGTTGCCCACTCAAGTGAATGGACAGCCCTTCACCTACCGTCCGATGCTCGTCTTTGTGGCAACGGTAGTGATTCTTATCAGCATCATTGCGCCGGTTTTCGCCCTTCCGCGCGTCGTGGGCGGTGGAGACGAGCAGGAAAAGGAGAAACGCGAGTACGGCGAGTGGACGCATCGCATGATCATGGAAGGCATCAAGGCCGTCCGCGGCGATTCCGAGCACCCTTCTGAGGCTGGCATCGTGGTATCTGCGTTGGCCGAGCAGCTGGTGGACGGCAAGTTGCGTCATCCCAAGAAGGAACGCGAAATTTTGCTTGCCGCCAACGATGCAGAGCTTTCGGCGGTGCGATCACTTCATGAGCAAGGAAAGATTTCGGATAAAGACCTTTCCCAGTACGCGCGGTTTCTGGAGATCAGCATCTTCTCCTTCGACAATTCACTATGGAAAAATATCCTGCTGCGCATTCGCTTCGGACTGCACACCTCGCGGCACGAGGAGATGACGGAGGGTGAGAACATGCTATATGTGTCGCCGCTCGTCGCCGAGCAAATTTATTGGCGTCGTGCCTTCGACTTGCGCGGGCAGAATATTTGCATTCCCGAATCCGCAGGTTTTGACGCGGCGATGGCGACTTTGCACCCAGAGAACTGGCCCGGAGCCCGGAGGGAACTGCACGCCGTCACGCAGTTTTATACGGAACGGCATCGCAGGCTTGCGCTACCGGAACCACGCCGCGACGTCATCTATCAACTGTTCCTCACGGCCTTCCATGCTGAGTATGAATTCTTCCAGAAGGCACTCATGGACGGGGAGATTCCAGCGGAGGTTGCGGGAAAGCTGCAGGAGCGCATCGTGTATGACGAGATGGCTTATTTGCGCAATTACGACACCATCACTGATCGTGTGACCCCGGAATAGATCGTGTAATCCGGGCGTGTCGTTTTCTATGCCTTGCGCTTTAATGGTCATTCGCGACGTCGTTGCACACGGTCGCGCATGAAGCAAGAAAAACGAAGGAGTGAGAAATCCTGCAAAGCGTGAGGCCATGAGCCTTGTGAACTAGCTTCGGCCATGGAGGCCGGTATATGGTCAGCGCCTTGACGACATCGATTGAGAGACACTCGTGCAACACGAAACATCACACCCAGACGCCATGCCACAGCGATGGCGCAAGAATATTAATCTTTTCCTCGTCAGTCAATTTCTGACGGGCATCACTTCCATGGTGGTGCAATACGCCATCATCTGGTACCTCACGCAGGAGACGCATTCCGCGACAGTGCTCAGCGTGGCAACGCTGCTCGGCATGATCCCGATGGTGGCACTTGGTCCCTTTATCGGCGGATTCGTGGATCGCCTCAACAAGAAGATGCTGCTCATCGTCCCCGATGTGGTGGCGGCTGGTGTTGCTATCGTGCTCTCAGTGGTAGGCACGCTATCCGGAACTTTCCCCCTGTGGCTGGTGTTCGTGTCGCTGTTCATCCGCTCAGTGGCGCAAACGTTCCAGATGCCCACGGTCCAATCCATCATTCCCTCCATGGTTCCCGCCGAGGAAATTACCAAAATCAACGGGCAGCTGGGAATGGTGCAGTCGGCGAATTTCATTGTTGCGCCTGCACTGGGAGCTTTCCTGTATTCGTTCATCTCGATCAACTTCCTGCTTCTCACAGACGTGCTTGGGGCAATCATTGGCGTGCTCATGCTGATGTTCATCGTCATTCCCGAATCGAAGGTAGCGCACACTCCGACGCATGTACTGGCAGATGCGAAATTCGGCTTCTCGCGGCTCATGGGCAACAAGGGAATCTGGTACGTCACGCTCATAGGCACTGTGTTCATGTTCCTTTTCATGCCGGCAGTGAGCATGTACCCGCTCATGACGATGGGCTATTTTCATGGAACCGTGTTCCAAGCGGGTGTTGTGGAAGTGGTCTATTCCGCGGGGATGCTCGTTGGCGGCGCGTTCATCGGCATCTTCGGGAAATGGAAGAATCGCATGCCGCTCGTGCTGTTTTCCTTCTTCGGCGTGGGTGTCACGTATGGCATCTCGGGTTTCCTCACAGGGAATTTCCGTGGGTTCATTGTCTTTGTGATTCTCAACGCGGTGGGTGGCATGGTGGGTTCGCTGTTCAACATTCTCTACATGGCGGTAGTGCAGCAGTCGTATCCGCCGGAAGAGCTCGGCCGAGTGATGAGCGTGATGAATTCCTTCATGAGCGCTGCTGGTCCCATCGGGTTGGTGTTCGCGGGTCCCGTTGCCGATGCCATAGGCGTGGAGAAGCTTTTCCTCATTGCTGGTATCGGCGGAATTGCCTGTGGGCTGGTGGCACTGGCGAGCTCGTCCGTGCGCAATATTGACCGCGAGTTGCATAAGCGTCTCGATGCGCAGAGCGTCGAGTGAACTCTGAGTAGGGAATCCTTCGGTTCGCCCCGTTAGAGAGAAAATGGCTCCTCACACACCGAAAGGGATGTGAGGAGCCATTTTTCCTTGACGCTGTTATCTACCTCTCGTCTCCCTGCGCTCGCAGCATGACGCCAAGCGCGGGTTGGGCGTCCACGTCGATTCCGTACGTTTCCGCATAGGCGCGCACCGTTTCTTCTCCGTCGAGCACCGGATCCAGCGTCACGACTCCCGTGTCGATGGGATCATCGGGGCGGATGATGGCATCGACAACGATCGGCCGCTTGTTACCCTGGGCTTGCAGCTCTGTGATCTTGTTGAAAACGCGCTCCGTCTCGGCAATCGAGCTCACAGTGAAGCCAATTGCGCCGAGGCCTTCCGCCGTCTTGGCCCAGTCCGCCTGGGTGAGGTCGACGCCGTACAGATGCTGCTTCGTGTCAATCTGCTCCTTATAAATGAAGCCGAAGCGATTGTTCGTGAACACAACGTTGATGATCGGCAACTCATAACGTGCCTGAGTGAGTAGATCCGGAGCTACCATCGCAAAGCCGCCGTCGCCGCTCAGCGTCCACGTCTGCGCATCAGGGCCCGCATCCAGCGCTCCGGCGATTCCCGCAGGTACGCCGAAGCCCATGGTGGCAAAGAGTCCAGAGATGGCGAAGCGCTGGTTGTGCGTCATGGGGAGGCCGCGCACGCTCCATTCCGACACATTGCCGGTATCCACGGCATAGATGTCGTTTGGTCCTACCATCTCCGCGATCTTCTTGAATACCGATTCGGGATTGAGCCCTTTGGAATCGTCTGTGGCGAGCTTCTCCAGCCACGCGTCCCAGTTGCGCTTATTGATTCGGTTGAGCGCGAGCCACGTGGAGTCTGGCGTGCGATAGCCTTCGGCATCCGCCATCTCGAGCAGCGCCTCGAGGTAGGTGCGTGCGTCCCCAATCACTGCATAATCGGCCGGTACCACCTTGCCGATGTCGTAGATGTTCGTGTTGACCTGCAGGACTTTTGCCGATTTCGGGAAGAAGCGTGCGAAAGGTATCTGAGCGCCTAGGAACAGGATGAGATCCGAGTGACGCAGCGCTTCGTACGACGGCTTGGTTCCCAGCCGATAGAAGGTTCCCATCGAGTTGGGATGGTCGGTACGGATGGTGCCAGTCGCAGGGACAGTCGTGATGACCGGCATGGAGAAGCGCTCCGATGCGGCCTCCACCACGTCGCGCGCGCCGAGGAGCCCACGGCCAACATAGAGCACGGGATGAGTGGCGTCCTTGATGAGGCGCAGGCTCGTGGCGATGTCGGTGCCGTCGATCACCTGGTGATAATCCTGCTGCCACGTAGGAGCGGTCTTGGTGGGCTCATAGTCGATCTCGGTGGCCGTGAAGTCCTCCGGCAGCACCACGACGGCGACGCCCTTGTGCTCGTAGGCGGCACGGATTGCCTGATTGATGACGTACGGAATCTGTTCGGCAGTGGTCACCATGCGGTTGTATACGGAGACGTCGGAGAACATGGGAATTTCGTCCATCTCCTGGAAATAATTCGTGTTGATGTTGCGGCTGGGCACCTGACCGACGAGAGCGAGCACGGGTACGTGGTCCATTTTTGCGTCGTAGAGGCCGTTGAAAAGGTGCGTGGCGCCGGGGCCTGCGGAGCCGAAGCACACGCCGATTTTCCCGGTGTACTTTGCGTCGGCAGAGGCCGCGATGGCGCCGGTTTCTTCGTGACGTACCTGAATGTACTGCACCGCGTCTTTTTCGAGATAGAGCCCCTCGAGAGTGTGGTTGATGGAGCCTCCGGGGATTCCGTAAACGTGATTGACGCCCCACTCCTGAAGCACCCTGACGAGTGCCTGTCCTGCGATCATTTGTGCCATCTTTCCTCCGTGAAATTGGGCGGTCGCATGGTGGTCGCGTTGTGGTTGCATGGGGATCGCGCGAGGCGATGCGCCCTGAACCGGAGCACTTCACAGGAGACTGCGCGGTGCTTGGGTAACGTCCATGTGGGCCGCGTGGTGGCTGGTTGATTCATCAAAACGGATAAACCTAGGAGAAAGCTGAGAGCGTACGCTACGTTGTGCGCATGTCAACGGAAAACGAGGGGAGAGAAAACGAAGGAACCGTTGCCATACCTGATGACAACGGTTCCTTGAAATCTGTCGTTCAGCTATGATGCGTCACGACCTGTTGAATTATTTACAGCGTGTCGCCCTTTGCTCTCAGCAGCTCGCCGAGTGAAGGCTGAGTCACGGTGTCAATGCCGTACTGCTTGGAGAAGGCATCAACAGCGTCCTGACCGTACTTCTCGGGATCAAGCGGCATGTAGGCCGTCGCGACTGGATCGTCGGGATTGATGATGGCATTGATGACGATGGGCTTCTTGTTGCCGTCCTTTTGCAGCTGTGCGATCTTCTTGAACGTTTCTTCAACGTCCTTGATGGAGCGCACGGTGAAACCGATGCCGCCGAACGCCTCGCCAGCCTTCGCCCAGTCGGCGTCGGTGAGGTCAACTCCGTAGAGGTGTTGCTGGGTGTCAATTTGCTCCTTGTAAATGAAGCCGAGACGGTTGTTGGAGAACACCACGTTGACAACGGGAAGACCGTAGCGGGCCTCGGTGATGATGTCCGGGGCGACCATTGAGAAGCCGCCGTCGCCGCTGAGCGCCCAGACGTTGGCTCCCGGTGCGGCGTTGAGTGCTCCGGCGATTCCTGCAGGCAGGCCGAAGCCCATGGTGGCGAAGAGTCCGGAGATGGCGAAGCGCTGGTTTTGTGTGATTGGCAGGCCGCGCACGCCCCACTCGGAGACGTTGCCAGTGTCGACGGCGTAGATGTCGTCGGGGCCGGCGAGTTCGGCGATGTGCTTGGTGATGGTTTCGGGATTCAGTCCCTTGGAATCATCGTTGGCGCGAGCGTCGAGCCATGCATCCCAGTTCTTCTTGTTCTCGTGATTCTGCTCAATCCAGGCCTCGGGTTGGACGGAATAACCGGTCTCGATGAGGGCTTCCAGATACGTTTTAGCGTCGCCGATGACGGCGTAGTCGACGGGAACGGTCTTACCGATGTCGTAGGCGGAGGTATTAACCTGCAAAATCTTGACATTACTCGGCCAGAAGCGGGCGAAGGGGAACTCGGATCCGACGAACAAGATGAGATCCGCATGCTGGAGTGCCTCGAAGGCTGGCTTCGTGCCAAGCCTGCCGAACGTACCGATGGAGTTCGGGTGGAGAGGCGAGATGACGCCGGTTGCTGGAACTGTATTGATAACCGGCATGGCGAATTGCTCAGCGAAGCGCTCCACGGTATCGCGTGCGCCAAGAAGGCCTCGACCCACATAAAGCAACGGGTGCTTGGCCTGCTGAATCATCGAGATGGAGTCGTTAATGGCGTTTTCGTCAATGATCTGTTTGAAGTCGTTCTTCCATACCTTCGGAGTCTTCGACGGCACGTAATCGATTTCAGCCTCGGTGAGATCTTCCGGCAGTACCACAACTGCAACGCCGGACTGGCGGTAGGCCTCGCGAATGGCCTGATTGATGACGTAGGGAATCTGCTCGGCGGTGGTGACGGTGCGGTTGTACACGCTCACGTCGGAGAACATGGGAACTTCGTCCATTTCCTGGAAGTAGTTCGTGTTCATGTTGACGGTGGGAACCTGGCCTACGAGCGCCAATACGGGTACGTGATCCATTTTTGCGTCGTAGAGGCCGTTGAAGAGGTGGGTAGCGCCCGGGCCCGCTGAGCCGAAGGCGACGCCAATCTTGCCGGTGTACTTTGCGTCGGCGGAGGCGGCGATGGCGCCAACTTCCTCATGACGCACCTGAATGTATTTGACGCGGTCCTTTTCGAGATACAGACCCTCCATGGTGTGGTTGATGGAGCCTCCGGGGATTCCGTAGACATGGTCAACTCCCCACTCTTCGAGAACCTTGACGAGTGCCTGTCCTGCGATCATTTTTGCCATCATTCCTCCTTGAAATCTGGCGCCTGAGAGAAGTGGCGTTCTCTCGGCGTTGCAACTCTTCTCACTTGCCATCAAACGCTAGGGCGTGGCGGGCGTCAACCGAAAAGCGGGTTCTTAATCTAACCGAGGAATCGGGTGAGATGAGCGTCACATCTGGGAATTTTTATGGAAAGACGCACTGAGAGAGATGTAGTGGTTGCGTCTCACAGGCAACGAAGAAGAAGAGCCCTTTTGTATTTCATATAATATATGATATTGTATTTGACGGCGCCACACTATTCACCTTTAACGATGAAGGGAAAATCATGGATCAGGAAACCTCCGAATCAACCGGCGTTGAAGCCGCGTCCAAGGAGAACAAGGAACAAGTGGAACTCCAGTCCAGTGGTCCCACAAAAATTTGGAACCGCATGTTCGTTAGCATCGTGTTGGCGAACGTCTTCGTTTCGATTGCTCTTCAGATCAGTAATCAGTTGGTAGGGAAGTACACGGGGTCGCTTGGTGCCACTGCGCAGATGATGGGCATCGTGTCCAGTGCTTTCGCCTGGTCGGCCATCGTTCTCAAGCTCATTTCAGCGCCTGCCCTGGATACCTTCAATCGCAAGCACATTCTTATCGGCGCCATCGCGGCCATTGCATTGGCTATGTTTGGCTTCGGAATTTCTGGCAATGTTTCTGAATTGTTTGCTTTCCGCCTCATTCAAGGAGCTGGTCAGGCTTTCTCTACCACCTGCTTCGTTGCACTTGCTGCAGATGCACTGCCCAGAGAAAAAATGGGAACTGGTCTTGGCTTCTTCTCGCTTGGAGCAGGCGTTGCGCAGATGGTGGGGCCGGTGATCGCGCTGAAGGTTGCCGAAGCTTATAACTATGGTGTTTCCTTCTTCATTGCCGGCATTGTGGCCATCATCGCCATCTTCCTCACATCGCAGATCAAGCTGAAGTTCACGCGGACCAAGAAGTTCTCCTTCAACCCAAAGAACATTTTTGCCAAGGAAGTCCTTATCTCTGCGCTTCTCATGGTGCTGCTCTTCACCTGCTATTCCATCGTGAACCCGTTCTTGGCGACATATGCAGATAAGTCTGTTGGCAGCAACATCTCATTCTTCTTCACCGTGTACGCAGCAGTGCTTTTCCTCTCGCGGCCGCTTTCCGGCAAGCTCGCCGACAAGTTCGGTTACATTGTGCTTGTTCCCATGCTTGTGCTCTTTATCGGATCGTTCTTCCTCATTAGCGTGTCGAATCAAATGTGGATGTTCCTTCTTGCTGCTGTTCTCTTTGGCTTCGGCTACGGCGGATGCCAGCCAGTGCTGCAATCTCTGGCGATGAAGCTCGTTCCCAAGAGCCGTCGAGGCTCTGCCTCTGCAACGAACTTCCTCGGTTCCGACGCCGGCAACATCATTGGACCGATCGTGGGCGGTGGCATTGCTGACGCACTTGGATACAGCGCCATGTGGCAGATCATGACGGTTGTGCTTGTGGTGGCCATCATCATCGTGATTGTTGCCAACGGCTACATCAAGCGCAAGGTCGCTGTGTATGCCGACGTGCAGTAAGTCCAGAGGCAAGAACTGCGAGATTTTTTGGGAAATCTAAGAAGGAAACATGTTAAAAATCGTTCACACTGAAAACGGTGACCTCGAGGGAATTGAAGGGAAGAAAAAGCCGGTTGCGGCATTCCTTGGTGTGCCATACGCAAAGCCTCCCGTGGGGGACTTGCGGTGGCGTGCTCCACAGGATGCGGAATCGTGGGAGGGGGTACGTACCGCGGATTCATATGGTCCGGTAAGCCCACAAAGGATGAATCCTTCCATTGAGAATCTCGGGCTCCCCATGGACGAAGACTGCCTGTATCTCAATGTGTGGAGCGGTGCAGAAAACGCTGCTGACCGCTTGCCAGTCTTTGTCTGGATTTACGGTGGGGGATTCCAAGAAGGAAGCGCCGCAGATCCGACGTTGAATGGCGAGAATCTCGCCTCGCGCGGCATGATCGTCGTGAACTTCAACTATCGCCTCGGTGCTCTCGGCTTCCTCGCAACGCCCGAACTGAGTGAGGAGTCGGGGCATAACGCTTCCGGTGATTACGGTCTTCTCGACTGCATCAAGGCGCTTACCTGGGTCAAGAACAATATCGCAGCTTTCGGTGGCGATCCCAGCAACGTGACTATCGGCGGACAATCGGCTGGGGCGGGGACCTGCAACTTCCTCTCCATGTCGCCTTTGGCAAAGGGTCTGTTCCAAAAGGTCATTGCGGAAAGTCATGCGCGTTATAGCCGTGACACTGAACTACGGTACTTATCGACGTCATATCGAGAAAAGAGCCATGCTGAAGAATGCGGTACGGAATTCGTAAAATCGCTGACCTCAGAAGGTCGCAATCTCAATCCGACTGAATTACGAAATATGCCCTGGGACGCATTTTTCAAGGGCGATGGCAATCCCGCTGACATGGATATCGACACCGGGTCGAGCGCTCGTCCACCGCTCTTCAGACCCGTCATTGACGGATGGGTTCTACCTCACGGATACGATGAAACGTATGAAAAAGGTCTGCAAAATCAAGTGACATACATTGCAGGCAACAACCTGGACGAGTCGGGCGCAGTTCCTCCCGAGACTTTTCAAAAGTATCGCGACGATGCTGCGGATCCGAATGCTCCATGGCATCCGGGGATGCCTCCAACGCACGTCACTTTGAAGGATTTCCGCGAGTCTGCAGAGCAGAAATTCGGTGACCTGGCAGAGGAGTACCTGGCTCTCTATCCGGCGACGAATGATGAGGAAGCCTCTTTGGCTTCGAATGAGTCGGTAGGTGATAATGCCCGTATTTCAACGTATTTGTGGGGGCGTGACTGGACGAAGCACGTTTCGCTGCCTGTCCGGACTTATTTCTGGACGTATCGTGCGCTCGTGGGTAAAGACAAGCCCCGCCGCGCCGCTCACGCTTCTGAAATCATCTACGCGTTCGATAACCTTGATGTCGAGGACCGTGGATGGAATGCTACAGACCATGAGGTGAGTGACACCATTTCGACGTATTGGACCAACTTCATCAAAACTGGCGATCCCAACGGGGAAGGCTTAGTGGAGTGGCCCCTCTATGATTCCGACGTGCCACGCGTGATGGAAATCGGACAGCACTGTGGCTCCATGGAAGTAGCGAGTGAAAAGAAGATCAATTTCTGGTACCGATTCTTCCAGACACAGCGTGCATGGTGATGTGATGCTGGATTGCTGGGGAGCGTGGGGCAAGCAGCCATGCTCCCCAGCCTTATTGTGATATAGGGACTATTCAGGAGATGATAATGGAGTCGTCGATAGAATCGAAAACAGCGCAGACGGGTCCCACTAAATTGTGGAATCGTTCGTTTGTATCTGTATTCTTGGCCTATTCGTTGCTGTCCATCGGGTTGGAGATGTGCAACGTTCTCATTGGGAAGTTTACCCAGTCGATGGGTGCGACTCCTACAATCATCGGCATTGTCGCCAGTTCCATCGCTATCACATCTCTCATCTTCAAATGTGTCTCAGCTCCCGCTATTGATGCCTTCGACAGGCATCACGTCCTCATGGCTGCCGTCTTCCTCGTCATGATCGCGTTTTGTGGCTATGGGATATCTTCGGGGATCCAATCAGTCATTTCATTTCGTCTCGTGCAGGGGATAGGTCAGGCGTTTACTGCTACGTGCTGCATCGCACTCGCTGCGGATGCGCTGCCTCGCGAAAAAATGGGAACGGGCATGGGTATCTTCACTCTGGGTGCTGGCATCGCTCAGATGGTGTCTCCTACTACGGCACTGTATATTTCACACCTTTTTGGATACAAAACGTTGTTCTTCGTGGCGGCGGGAGTCATGGCGCTTGTCATCGTTCTCGCATTCAACATTTCCATGCCGGCACGTGAGCGTCGTCCTTTCAAAATTTCAGTCAAAAATATTATCGCCAAAGAAGCTCTCGCTCCTGCATTTCTGCTCTTTTGTACGTATTCCTGCTATAGCTTGGTGAACTCTTTCCTTGTGGTGTTTGCAACAGAGAAGGGATTGGGACTTCATATCGGCTATTTCTTCACTGTCTATGCGGTCATGCTTTTCGGAGTTCGACCGATTGCGGGGTATCTTTTCGATCGCTGGGGTTCCTCTGTTTTGATTCCCTTTTTTGCGCTGTTCGTTACTGCTTTCTTTGTCATCAGCTTTGCTTCCGAACTATGGGAGTTCCTTCTCGCCGCAGTGATCTTTGCGCTTGGATACGGCTCGTGCCAGCCTGTTCTGCAGGCAATGACCATGAAGCTGGTTCCGAGTGAGCGAAGAGGAGCGGGAAGTTCCACGAATTTCATTGGTTCGGATCTCGGGAATCTTGTAGGGCCATCGTTGGGCGGTCTGGTGGCAGAGAATTTTGGATATCCCGCTATGTGGCGCGTTATGACAATTAGTTTGATTATTGCCATTGGCACGGTTGTCATTCTGCGGAAACGCCTGGCGAGAAAACAAGGAGTTGCGACCTCTGCCGGTTCCTCCATCCGTTAGAATTTGAATAAGAAAACATATACGAACCAAGATATGCAGGATATGTAAGTAGCATACGGTTCTAGATCAGTTCAGAAAGTGTCGGGTATCAATGGCGTCTGCGGCAAAGCCCCAAAGCAAAGTCGATGAGGTGTACTCCCTTGTAAAGGAGCGAATACTCGACAAGACGTACGGCCCTGGGTATCGCATTGTTGTCAGTGACCTTGTGAGGGAGAACGGTTACAGTCCCATTCCGTGGCGTGAGGCATTGCGTCGTCTTGAGGCAGAGGGATGGGTGAATATCATCCCCAATGCGGGTGCTCGCGTTGCAACGTTTGACATCAATGAGCATCATCAACAAATTCAGCTCATTGCTCGTCTCGATGCACTCGCCACGGTTTTGGCGGCTCCCCATATCACGGCTGCCGATATCAAAAAACTGCGTGGCTTTGACGATGAGATGCATACGATTTTGCAGACAATGGATCTCGACAATCCCACTCCTGAAAATTCGAAAGATTTCAATAGACTTAATAGAGGTTTCCATGAAGCAATCTATAAAAGGTGTGATGATCCTCACCTTGTGGAGTTGCTCGACAATGAGTTGGATCGCCTGAACCTCATCAATCTCAATCGCCGATTTATTTATTTCCGTCCCGGACGGCAGAAATCGTCCATTGATGAGCACGAGCATCTCATCGAACTCTTCGAAAAGAAGGCGCCGAAGGAAGAAATCGAAGAATATGAGAAACAACACAAACTGCATGCGCTTCCTCCCGATAAGCGATAAATAAGTCCACGTTAAAAATGTGGTAAAACCCTTCTGAATTTTCTATCGGCTGATTGCCGTGATTCGTCGTGGGCCGCGTCATACGATGCTGGCACACACAAACTCCCGAATGCAGAAGGTGGAATATGACTGTCCTCGATGAGACATATACGCTCAGCAACGGTGTAAAGATTCCCAAGATTGGCTTTGGAACGTGGCAGATACCCAATGGGAAAGCCGCGTATGACGCGGTGTCTGGCGCTCTGAAGAGCGGGTACACGCACATCGATACCGCTTACGCTTACGGTAACGAGGAAAGCGTCGGAAGGGCGATCAAGGATTCTGGCATTGACCGGGATAAGGTTTTTGTGACCTCAAAGTTGCCGGCTGAGGTTAAAAACGCAGAGGACGCTCGTCGTCATTTCGTGGAAACGCTTGGCAATCTTGACATGGACTATCTGGATTTGTATCTGATTCACGCCCCATGGCCGTGGAGTCGGATAGGAGAGCGTGACGACGCAGGAAATCTCGAAGTGTGGAAGGTCTTCGAGGAGTTGTACAAGGCCGGCAAGATTCGCGCGATCGGCGTCTCAAATTTCGACGTCCACGATCTTACGAACATTCTGGATAATACTGACGTCGCTCCTATGGTGAATCAAATCCAGTATTATGTGGGCTTCACCGAGCCGAAGATTGTCGATTTCAGTACGCGACACGACATGCTTGTTGAGGCGTATTCGCCATTGGCGACGGGAGACCTGCTGAACAATCCGCAGATGAAGGCAATGGCTACCAAGTATGGTGTTTCGGTGGCGCAGATCGCATTGCGCTTCGTACTCGATAACGGGGTATTGCCTCTTCCCAAGGCGAGTTCTCAGGAACATATTGCCGCCAATGCCGCTCTGGACTTCACGCTTGACAAGAGTGATCTCGAGACGTTGCGCGGACTCGATGACAGTGCTCCCGTGCACTTCCACAATCCCACGCAGGGCTAACACCCTACCCATTGTTTTGATGTACCTCGTTGTGATCGGCTTTGCTGGAGCGAGAATGATTCATCATGATTCAACGAAAGGTAAATCATGGCAAAAAAAGTAGCAATAATTCTCACAGCGGCTGACGCATTGCCTCTGAAAGATGGGTCTACTCATTCCACGGGGTTTTGGGCGGAGGAGTTTATTGTTGCCCATCGCGGTCTTCTCGCGGCGGGATTCGACGTTTCGGTGGCGACTCCCGATGGAAGGCCGGCCCCGGTAGACCCTGGATCTGTAAGCGTTGAGGCGGTAGGTGAGGACGCCGCCCGTGATTACCGCCAGTATCTGGCGTCAATCAGCAGCCAGTTACAGCATCCGCTGTCATTAAGCGCCATTGACGCCACAGATTATTCCGCCATCGTCATGCCAGGAGGGCATGGACCAATGGTGGATCTCGCTTTTGATGAGACCATGGGGCATGTGTTGGAACATGCGGATGCGGAAGGAATCGTTATTGCACCGTTTTGCCACGGACCCGCAGGTCTTTTATCAGCAAAGAAAGCCGACGGCAGCTTTCTCTTTGCAGGTCGGACTATGACGGCTTTCACCGACCGCGAGGAGACCATGGGTGGTGTACAGGGCATCACGTGGTATTTGGCGAGCAAACTGAACGAGCGCGGCGCGCATGTGACAGCCGGAGAGCCTTTCACAAGCCATATTGAGATTGACGGTAATCTCATTTCCGGTCAGAATCCTCAGTCGAGTGCTGCCGTCACAAACGCCGTCATCGCTGCACTGAGGTAGCTCTGAGGCGAGCAGCGCTGAATTGCCGATCGGGGAAGACGTTCGGCTATCATGGTCAGAGCAAGGAGAGAGATTCATGAGTAAAAAGGTGTTAGTTGTTCTGACGTCGGCGGATGCCATGCCACTCGAGGACGGATCGATGCATCCGACGGGGTTCTGGGCTGAGGAGTTTATTGTGGCATACAGGGGTCTGGTGAAGGCCGGTCTCGACGTCACCATCGCGACTCCTGGCGGTAAGCCCGCTCCTGCTGATCCGGGTTCGTTGACCAAAGAGATGGTGGGCGCAGAGGCCTCCGTCGATTATAAGAAGTACCTCGCCTCTATTGCAGACGTTTTGGAGCATCCCATGGCAATCAGCGATGTGACTGCAGGAGATTATGACGCCATCGTGATGCCTGGCGGACACGGTCCGATGGTTGATCTTGCGGCTGATAAGAATATGGGCCATCTTCTTGAGCGAGCGGACGCCGCTGGCAAGATCATCGCTCCGTTCTGCCACGGTCCCGCGGGCCTTTTCGCTGCAAAAAAAGCCAATGGCAACTTCTTGTTTGCCGGTCGTACCATGACTTCTTTTACTGATCGTGAGGAGAAATTAGGCGGCGTGCAGAAGATTGGGTGGTATC
The DNA here is from genome assembly GCA_022651005.1 of Bifidobacteriaceae bacterium. Lineage (GTDB taxonomy): Bacteria > Actinomycetota > Actinomycetes > Actinomycetales > Bifidobacteriaceae > JALCQC01. The sequence goes on along the minus strand of JALCQD010000001.1, from coordinate 302,649 downwards.
TTGCGTCGTGCCTCAAGGAAATGGGTGTCAACTTCATCGAAAAAGAGCCCTTTACAAGTCATGTCGAAATCGACGGTAATCTCATTTCGGGTCAAAATCCGCAATCGAGCAAGGCTGTGACGGAGGCGGTTATTGCAGCGCTGAGGTAGATGATACCTCGCACTTCACAATGGGCAGGGGCCGGAATTGTATGGCACAATTCCGGCCCCTGCTATATCTGAGATGCTGACGCTCTGTCCTCGGTACCGCTCACGTAAGGATGCCGAAATACTGCAGCACGCCGAATATTGTTCCCATAACTATGAGAGCCGCGAAATTCACGCTGAGGAATACTGTCAGGAACTTCTTGCGTTCCTTGGGGAAGGCCTTGATGAACAAGGTAATGGTGATGAGGTTTGCCAACGAGGCGATAGGTGAGCCGAGTCCACCGATATCGACGCCGTAGAACAAAGCCGCCGGCGACGCCGTGAATTGTGACAGCAAGACCGTGATGGGCACGTTGCTGATGATCTGGCTGAGGAGCAATCCGGAAAGGTACGTCGACATGGACGATCCGACGAGACCCGTAAGAAAGACATGCAGCGCTGTCATGTGTGAAATGTTGCCCACGGCAATAAAGATGAAGAACAGCGTGAAGAGTAGGTTGTAGTCGGCTTTCATCAGCATGCGCGCGTCAGCGAACAGTGTGATGGCGAGCGTGACGACGAGCGCGGCCCAGTCCGGAACGATTTGCAGGACGCAGAGAATAACAGAGACCGCAGCGAACAGGAACGGAATGATGCGCTTTGGATTCACGATCTGAGGAATGCCGGTATCCGAGGTGACCGGCGTCTTCTTGACGAAGGAGACGGAGAAAAAGATGAGCGCGAGACTCACTGCGAAGAGCGGCAGCGAGTATGTCATGAACGTGGCGACGCTCAGGTTGAAGTGCGTGAAGATGTAGAGGTTATGCGGGTTGCCGATGGGCGTCAGGCTTGAGCCGAGGTTGGCACACATGGTCACCATCGTGACGGGGAAATAGATGGAGGCGTTGGATTTTCGCCCGATCATCAGCACTAGGGGCACCACCGTAAGAATGGTGACGTCGTTGGTGGCCACCATCGACAGGAAGAGTGAGAGTAAACACATTGCTACAGTGAGCGTTCGCGCGTTGGTGCAGCGTGCAAGAATGTGCATGGACAGCCAGCTGATGAGGCCGTATTCCTCGAAGGCGCGAATAACGAGCATCAATTGGAAGAGCACAATGATGATGTGCCAATCCACATAGCTCCACTGAGGCGTGTTGAAAAATGAAGTGATAATCGAAACAACAATGAGAATTGCAAGAAACAGATGATTGAGAAGAACACCGAGGATGGTGCGGGCGATTCCTTTGTCCTGAACCTGGGTGGCGAGAGTGCGTCTCATACGATGGACCGCTTCGCGAGGAGTGTCTTCTTCGGTAGGATTTGCGTTCGGAATGGGTGAGGCCTGCGTGGCCTCTGAGACATCCGTTGCTTCAGAACCTTCATTATGCGAATCAGTGGCGGTGACAGGTAAAGGAGCGGATGTGGTCGAAGGAGCAGCAGCCGATATGGGTATGTCTTGTCGCGCCGATTCCGCCTTGGCATCACGACTGCTCATGTAAAGCCTTTCTCATATCCATGTGGTGCGCGGGCAACGTTGTCCTCTGTCAGCATTGCGAAGAGACTATCCCGTGGATTGCGCTGAATCCTGCGAACCAACTCACTAGTATATCCGGATGCCTGCCGGGAAGACACGTGCGTGCCTCGTGCGGACGAGGTCTACTCATTTGCCGAACATGGCGGATGAAAGGTATGAGAGGCGATGCACCAAAGTGTGCAAGGAAAGCGTGGGGCTGCACGGGCTTGAACCGTGGACCGACGAATTATGAGTTCGCTGCTCTAACCGACTGAGCTACAGCCCCAACCCGTGAAAGTTTAATCGAAGGCATGAGACAACGGCGGTATGACGCACGTCCGCAGAAGGAAATGAGAATGTGAGAGGCAGCGGAGAGAATATCGGGTAACCCCTTTGTTCATGCTGTTACCGGTGAATATGCTCCCTCGATGTGCCGGTCAAGAACTCCGATGGCCTCCAGCGTGGACATGACAGTGGTGGGACCCACGAAGGCGAAGCCATGTTTCTTGAGTTCCTTTGAGCACGCGATAGATTCGGGACTCGTGGGGCGCAGCTCTGAAATGCTACGTGGGCGCTGAGGATTTTCAGGGGCATATGACCACAAGAGAGCGGGCAGATCGGGAAGATCTGTGCTCTCACGCAGATGCAGCGTGGCACGAGCGTTAGTGCGTGCTGCCTCAATTTTGCGCCTGTTGCGGATAATGGAGGGATTGTGGGCCAGGCGTTCTAGGTCGGCATCGCTGAAAGAGGCCACCGCATCGGGGTCAAAATGTGCGAAAGCCTCTCTGAACGCGTCACGCCGTTTGAGGATCGTCAGCCACGACAGCCCGGCTTGAAATGCCTCGAGACAGAGTCGTTCGAAGATCTCACGCTCGTCGTGTGTGGGAACGCCCCATTCGGTGTCGTAATAATCGCGCAGCAACCCGGGCGCGGCAGCCCACTCGGGCCGCAGTAACCCATCCTCGCAGCGGATGAGACCGTTTGTTGTCGTCTCAAAGGATTGTTCCGTTCGTTCTTCTTTGCTCAATGAGGTGCGCATTGCGGTTTCACCTTTCGTGACGTCTGCGGCGGAGTTTGCACTATAAGTCAATGAATCTTTTCTCAGAGTAGGACGGGCGTTATTCTTGCGCCACCCATATCGCTGCCTGTGGTCGAATGTGATGCGCGAAACATTTTGTGCATAAGGCGTGCTAGCGCAGACGATGTCTGTGGACAACGCCGCATTCGACCACAGCCCCTTCATTTTGCTGCCACCGCAGGCAGAATCGTGCACAGTTGGTGTACCCGTCCAAGAAAAGAACGGCGTCATAGAGAACAACAGACAAAGGAGAAGTAATGGCCTTCAATTCATCAGTGGTGGTCCGTGGCTATCTTGGGACGGATCCAAAGAAGTTTGGCAATGGAAATGTTCAAGGATCCAGTTTCAGACTGGCAGTACCCCGTGGGTTCTACGACCACCGAGCCTCACAATGGAGAGATCAGCCCACAACGTGGATTTCCGTGAGGGCTTTTCGCTCGCTCGGTACTAACATCGCCGCATGCCTCCACAAGGGAGACCCAGTGGTCGTAGTGGGAGAAATGGCGACAGACGAGTGGTCGGGAGACGACGGGACTCGTCGAACGTCTCTCATTCTGCAGGCCAATATTGTGGGATACGACCTTAACCAAGGCATCGGTAGCTTCGTGAAGACGCGATCTGCGACGGCGGTGACGGCGAGTTATCAGCAAACGCAGCCGTCGCAACAGACGCAACAGGATCATGCTCAGTCTCAGGAGTCAGCACCGTCGCGGGTGCAGCAGCAATCTGTACCTCACAACCCGGTGGAGAGTGGATTCGACGGATTTGCAGATGGAAGCACGCTTTCCTCAGCAAACGGCGAGCTACACGACCACGACGCAGAAATCATCAAAAAAATGGAGGAGACCATCGAGACCGAAGAGAACATGAAAGAGGCCGTTCCCGTCTGAGACGTGAAACGGCCTCTCGGTGTACCTTTTGGGCGCCGCGTTCATTGATCGAAATGCGGTGTTCAAAAGGGAACCATGCTTCTTACCAGATGCGAACGCGCTCGTTCGAATCAAGCCACATGCGATCCTTTTCCGTAACCGTAAAAGCGTCGTAGAAAGCGTCAACGTTTCTCACGATGCCGTTTGTGCGGAACTCTGCGGGGGAGTGCGGATCAATGGCAAGGTACTGTTCGGCAAGTTCGTCGCGTGTCTTTGAACGCCAGATTGAAGCGTAAGAGATGAAGAAGCGCTGGGCCGCAGTGCGGCCATTTATCTCTGGTGAACTTACGAGAGAGTCCGCGAGTGCGGTCGGTGAATCCGCCGACTTGCCCAGCGACAACACGTACGCTTTGAGCGCGATGTTGACGCCGCTGAGATCGCCGATGTTCTCGCCAATCGTAAAGGCGCCATTGACATGCGGAGCCTTGTCTGGTTCCCCGGCTGCATCGTATTTCTGCTGCAACTGGAAAGGAGTGAAGGCGTTGTATTGCTCGATGAGTGCTTTTGTGAGCTTCTCGAAGTTTGCGCGATCTTCTGCGGTCCACCAGTCGTTAAGTTTTCCGTCCCCGTCGTACTTGCTGCCCTGATCGTCGAATCCGTGGCCGATTTCGTGGCCTATGACGGCCCCGATGCCACCGTAATTGGTAGCGTCATCGGCATCCGGGTCGAAGAACGGCGGTTGCAGGATGGCAGCCGGGAATACGATGACGTTCATGGTGGGCTCGTAGTAGGCATTGACCGTTTGCGGGTTCATGAGCCATTCGTCTTTATCGACTTTCTGTACAGCCTTGGCGATCTGGAACCCTGCCTCGTAGACGCTTGCTGCGCGTACGTTGCTCACGAGGTCTGCGTCCGCTGAGACATCCAGGGCGCTGTAATCACGCCAGTGGCTGGTGTAGCCGATCTTTGGCGAGAACTTCGCCAGCTTCTCCAAGGCCTTGCTCTTTGTGTCTTCGCCGAGCCACGAGCTTGAGGTGATGGAGACGCGATATGCCTTGATGAGGTTGGAGACGAGCGTTTCCATGCGAGCCTTGGACTCAGCGGGGAAGTGACGATCCACGTAGACCTTGCCTACTTCTTCGCCGCTGATGCCGTTGACGAGACTGACGGCGCGCTTCCACCGATCGCGAATCTGTGTGGTGCCAGAAAGCACCTTGCCATAGAAATCGAAGCTCGCCTGTTCGAAGTCATGCGTGAGATACGAGGCGCGTGCCATCAGCTGGTGTGCCAAGCTCCAGGTCTTCCATGCGTCCAGGCTCTCGGAGTTCCATACGGAATCCAACCCGGTGAGGAAGCTGGGCTCGTGAATCACCACCGTGTTCAGGGCGGCGGCAAAATCGAGAGGCTGCTGTGCCGCAGTAGTGGTGGCGTTGTATGCCTTTTGCCAGGCTGCAACCCACGCCGCGAGATCGAGATGTGGCAGCTTCGCGCTCAGCTCGTCCCAGGTGGCAGGGTTGTACGTCTTGTCTTCGTCGCGAGTCTCCACAACGCTCCAGTGGTGCGCGGCGATCTTAGTTTCGAGATTGAGCACCTGCTGCGCGAGGTTATTGGCCTCTTCGTCGTTGTGCGCAATCTTCGCGAGCGTGAAGAAGCGTGAGATCATGGCAGCGTATGCAGTGCGGACGGGCTGGTAACGATCTTCGCGATAGTACGCCTCGTCGGGCAGTCCAATGCCGGCCTGTACGATGTGTGCGACGTTCTTAGAGGAGTCCCCGGGATTGGGGTACACGGCAATCCCGATAAGATCGGGGCCACCCGCCGGATTGAGAGATCCCAAGCGCTCCAACAGCTCCGCCTTCGTCGTGGCGGAAGTGATGGTCTCAAGTTCGGCGCGGATCGGATCTATTCCTGCTTTTTCCAGCGCTTCGGTATCGAGGAAACTCCTATAGAGAATGGAAGATTTTTTCGCAGGTGTTGCGGTGTCTTCGAGAATGTCACGAACATCGGCTTCGGCATCCTCTGCAAGTTTGTCGAAAGAGCCGAAACGAGAGCGGTCGTCAGGAAGTTCGTAGGAGTCAATCCACGGACCGTTAATGTAGCGGTAAAAGTCATCCTGCGGACGCACAGATGACGAATATTCATCAGTATTGGTATCCATGTATCAAAGGCTATCCGTGCGAAATGACAACTCTCATGCATTCCGGCGTGATTCCTTTATGGGCGCAGATATTGAGAGAGGTGGGCCGCGCCGTGAGGCGACGACTACTTGACGAAAAGTTGATAGACGCGCCGCATGTCAGCCGGATCGTTATTCATGCGCACATTACCCGAGTACATGAAGCCGGCCTGCGAGATGAGATACTGCATCCGCAAGTTTTTCTCGTGAGTGTCGATGCGGAATTGGTGCAGTCCCAGCTGTGTGCCGCGTTCTATCAGAGAGGAGAGAAGCAGCGATCCCAGATGCCGCCCGTGATATCTCGAGGAGACGCACGTGCGGTGAATCGCTGCGTAAGCGGTGTCACTATTGGGCTGCCATTGGCCGTCGTAAATGGTGTCGTAATTAGGATCTGTTCCGTCAACGAGCGCGGCGCTCGCCACGATGGTTCCGTCGAGATCAAGAACGTAGGCCTGTTTCTGTTCGATGTCTGCCGTGATGGTGTCTTCATTGGGGGTGCCATTTTGCCACTGCGGGATGCCATCTGCATGCAAGAGCGACTTAGCGGCAATGATGATGTCCATGATTGCCGGCACGTCAGCAGTGGTAGAAGGGCGGAGAACCGGCATACTAGAAGTGGAAGCCGACGGTGTTTTTGAAGAATTCTGAGTCTGTGACATCACGGAAAAGTTCACAACGACACCGCGACAAAACTGGGCGGAAACCGGTTCGACATTCCGTAGTCTGGTCATCTTGTATACTTAAATCTTGTTCGCGAGTGTAGCTCAATGGTAGAGCCTCAGTCTTCCAAACTGATTACGCGGGTTCGATTCCCGTCACTCGCTCCATTTATGGATTTCCCTTCTGTTTCTCGTCTTTCTTACATTGGAAAAACTCGTCCGCGTCACACCTGCCCTGGTTCCGTTGCGTCCCGCTGCTATGCTCGAGCACATGACTTTTAAGAGTGAAGCCGGCAACGGCCTGAACAGCGATGCCACAACAAGCATCAGAACTCACGATGTATTTACTAATGCCGGAGTGACTGAGAGGCCCGAGAATCTTCCTCTCCGGAAGCGGCCGATGGATATTTTCTTCCTCGTTATTTTCACCGTGTTTATTGTGACGTGCATCATTTCGGATTCCGTGGAAGGTCTCGGACTCGCGCAGACCGCCGATTCTACGAATCTTCTCGTAAAGGCGAACTACTGGTATTCCTCCAACTTCGACCCCCTATATCAGTCCCACCCGTTGTGGCTGCGTTTTATCAGTGGCACATCGGCTTTTGTATACGTCTTTTTCTATGTGATTCTCGACATTGCCATCGTGCGTAAGTGGAACTGGATTCAGCTGCCGTCAGTCATCTACGCCACCATGATCATCTCGATGACGGGCATTCCGATCTTCGGCGTGGAATTCTTTGGCCCCGCCGGACAAGCGACTCCCAACCCTGCTGTCTTCCTCGCCTTTAATCTTCCCTACATCATCGTGCCCCTGTTGCTGCTCATTCGGATGAGGAAGCCACTGCCTTTCACCAGAAAGTGGTGACGCGGTGCGGCCGTGCTTTCACAGCGGTTGATAAGAGGCGACCGCTAAGCTAGAGCAGAATGTTCACGTGATTGACGAGATGGAAAGGTTGTGTCGTGTCTACTGATAAGCCGCGTATGACTTCTTCCGGTGCTAACCACCAGGGGGCTTTTTCGATCTCAGAAGGCACTTCGCCGGATGCTCCTCAAAACTCGGAACTCGCTGACACGGAAATGGCGGCGGTTGAAGTTCATGACGCGATCGAGTCTTTGCGTACTCCTCACAACAACATTTCCATAGCGGAGCAGAAGCGCGGCGCCTTCCGTCCCTGGCCGTGGATTATCACCATTGTGCTCGCCCTCATTGCGATGCTTGTTCCGTATTGGTATGGCCGCGATCTCGCTATCAATCACACGGAAAAGCTCGTAAAGGTGTTGGAAAACGTCGATCCTCGAGGTTTGGCATTACTTGCGTGGATCACAGTTGTTCTCACTTTCTCTTTTGTGGGACTCGCGGTGGCGGGGTGGCATCGTAGATTTTCCGGTGTCATGGCCCTTTGCGCGTTTGGCCTCGAGCAATTTCTTGGTGGCTTTTCGTTGCTGAAAGGCGATTTTTGGTATTCCACCTATGTGGTGTTCCATGACCATGCAATTTATGCAAATGCGGTCAATCTTGGCATTATTTCAGCAGTAGTTGGTTTCGTGGCGTTTGCGGTGGTCTTCGTTGCCATTCTCATTCTCATTAAACGCACCTCGCCACTGAACGTACTCACAAAAGCAGGTCCGGCGCTATCGTGCTATTTGGTGATTGAGCTCATCGCTCTCATGGTGGTGCTTTTCGGCGGCATCATCACCACCGTGTGACATAGCGTGACACAATGTGACGTGTGACGCAGTGCGGCGCAATGAATCTTCATGCAGGTCGCTCTGTGAATATCTCAGGACTCGTGTACACTTGCTCTTTGGCGTATAACGCCCGCGGATAAAGAGCGCTGCATCACACTGATGTTGGCACCGCGCAACAAATTCAAGGAGGAGCTGTGGCACTCAGCAGCGAAGAAAAGAAGTCCATCATTTCAGAGTTTGCAACGCATGAGGGCGATACCGGCTCTCCCGAGGTTCAGGTTGCTCTCTTGAGCAAGCAGATTTCCGATCTGACTGACCATCTCAAGGCTCACAAGCACGACAATCATTCCCGTCGCGGCATGCAGCTGATGATTGGTGATCGCCGTCGTCTGCTCAACTACCTGCGCAAGGAAGACATCGAGCGTTACCGTTCTTTGATCGAGCGTCTCGGCTTGCGTCGCTAATATTCTTCCGCCCAGACACCATTCGTGTCTGGGCTTTTTTGCATGGTGGGGAGTAATGAGAAAAACCTCCCGAGGGCCTAGGAAGAGGCCGAGGTTAACCGCCGTGCCAGATGTTGGAATGCAAAGTAAACAAAGGAGGAACCCGTGGAGGGTCCCGAAATTAAAGCAGCAGAAGCTGTTATTGACAATGGAAAGTTCGGCAAGCGCACGCTGCGCTTCGAGACGGGTCGTCTCGCTCAGCAAGCAGATGGGGCAGTAGCTGCTTATTTGGACGACGAGTCCATGGTTTTGTCCACCACAACCGCCGGTTCGAGCCCCAAGGAGAATTACGATTTCTTCCCGCTCACCGTGGACGTGGAAGAGAAGATGTACGCCGCGGGCAAGATCCCGGGCTCCTTCTTCCGTCGCGAGGGCCGTCCCTCGTCCGAGGCCATTCTGGCGTGCCGCATCATTGATCGCCCGCTGCGCCCCCTGTTCCCTCACACCCTTCGTAACGAGGTCCAGGTCGTTGAGACCATCCTCGCCATTCATCCTGATGACGCCTACGACATGATCGCCCTGAACGCGGCTTCCGCGTCCACCCTCATCTCCGGCCTGCCTTTCGGTGGCCCGGTGTCCGGCGTTCGCCTCGCGCTCATCGACGATCAGTGGGTCGCTATGCCGCGCTGGTCCGAGCGTGAAAAGGCTGTCTTCGAAATCGTGGTTGCCGGCCGTGTTGTCGAAAACGGCGACGTTGCCATCTCCATGATTGAAGCCGGCGCTGGCAAGAACGCATGGAAGCTCATCTACGACGAGGGCGCTACCAAGCCCGACGAGGAAGTCGTCGCCGAAGGTCTTGAGGCTGCGAAGCCTTTCATCAAGGTCATCTGCGAGGCTCAGGACGAGCTGAAGAAGGCCGCTGCCAAGGAGACCAAGGACTTCAAGCTGTTCCCGGAGTACACCGAGGATCTCTACAAGCGCATCGACGACATCGCTCACTCCGATCTCGACGAAGCCCTCTCCATTGCGGAGAAGCTGCCTCGTCAAGAGCGCATTCACGAGATCAAGGAATCCGTTCGCGAAAAGCTCGCTACCGAGTTCACCGACATGGAAGATGCCGAGAAGGACAAGGAACTGGGCAACGCGTTCAAGGAGCTGCAGCGCCAGATCGTGCGTCGTCGCATCCTCACGCAGGACTACCGCATTGACGGCCGTGGTCTCAAGGACATCCGTACCCTCTCCGCAGAGGTCGACGTGGTTCCTCGTGTTCATGGTTCCGCACTCTTCCAGCGCGGTGAGACCCAGATTCTCGGTGTCTCCACGCTGAACATGCTCAAGATGGAGCAGACCATCGACGCGCTCTCCGGTGACACCACCAAGCGCTACATGCACAACTACGAGATGCCTCCATACTCCACCGGTGAAACCGGTCGCGTCGGCAGCCCCAAGCGCCGCGAAATCGGCCACGGTGCCCTCGCCGAGAAGGCGCTCATCCCGGTTCTGCCGAGCCGCGAAGAGTTCCCCTACGCCATTCGTCAGGTCTCCGAGGCTATCGGTTCCAACGGTTCCACCTCGATGGGCTCCGTCTGCGCTTCGACGCTTTCGCTGCTTGATGCTGGCGTCCCGCTGAAGGCCCCGGTTGCCGGTATCGCCATGGGCCTCGTGTCCGGTGATGTCGACGGAAAGATGGTCTTCAAGACCCTCACCGATATCCTCGGCGCCGAAGATGCCTTCGGTGATATGGACTTCAAGGTGGCCGGCACGTCCGAGTTCATCACTGCGCTCCAGCTCGACACCAAGCTCGAGGGACTGCCGGCAGATATTCTTGCCGCCGCCCTGAAGCAGGCTCATGAGGCTCGCACCACTATTCTCGAGGTCATCAATGAGTGCATTGATGAGCCCGCAGAGATGAGCGAAACCGCACCTCGCATCATCACCACCAAGGTTCCTGTCGACAAGATCGGCGAGGTCATTGGACCTAAGGGCAAGATGATCAACCAAATTCAGGAAGATACCGGCGCTGACGTCTCCATTGAGGACGACGGAACTGTCTACATCGCTTCCGAAGGCGGAGAGGCTGCTGCCAAGGCCAAGGACATCATCGATCAGATCGCGAACCCGCACGTTCCCGAGGCAGGCGAGAAGTACAACGGCAAGGTCGTCAAGACCACGTCGTTCGGCGCTTTCGTGAACCTCACTCCGGGAACCGACGGACTGCTGCACATCTCGCAGATCCGCAACCTGCGCGACGGCGAGCGCGTCGAGGCCGTCGAAGACGTTCTCAAGGAAGGCGACATGGTTGACGTCGTCGTCCAGTCCGTTGATGACCGTGGCAAGATTTCGCTTGCTATCCCTGGTTTCGAAGATCAGGAACAGCCTGCACGTCGCGAGCGTGGTGGCCGTGATGACCGCCGCGGAGGACGCGGACGTCGTGATGACCGTGGTGGCCGTGATGACCGCCGTGGTGGCGATCGTGGAGATCGTCGCGGAGGCGGCCGTCGCCAGGAGCGTGAGTTCCAGGCCGACGAAGAAGGCTACAAGGAATACCGCCAGGAGCGCACTGAGCGCACCGAGCGTCCGCGTCGCCGCGTGCGTCGCGACTTCGACACCTTCGAAGGCGATGAGGACTGATTCAGTCCGTTGTCACCTCATGAGAAGTGAGCGGTAGATAACAAAAGTGGTGTAACCGGGGATCCCGAGAATTCGGGGTTCCCGTTTTCGTATGGAGAGGAGATGCCGTATCTTCCCTCCCTCGCGGATTTCGTTCTCCGCGCAATCGGCGCCGTGTTGTGCACTGCATTCGTCGTAATCTCACGCTATGCGGCTACCCTAAGAACGGTACTCAAGAGGAAAATTACGAGGTTCAACCTAAAGGAGCTTCACATGGTACTTGCACGTAATCTAGGACCATACGCCACAACCGCAATCGGTTTGGGCTGCATGCCGCTGTCCATCGAGGATCACCCCAGCGAAGAGGTGGGCATCGAGACGATCCACGCTGCACTCGATGCGGGATGCCGTCATCTCGACACTGCATGGGCGTATTACGAATCCGGCGGCGAGGAAGAGACGAACGAGAAGCTCGTTCGCAAGGCGTTGGAGTCGTGGAAGGGACCGCGCGACGAGGTCACTGTTGCCACCAAGGTGGGTCATTATCGCAACTTCACCAACAACGTTCCTACCTGGGATGTCGACGGTCGCCCCGAAAGCCTCATCAAGCATGGCAAGGAATCGGCGCTGGCGCTTGGCGTCGATGCCATCGATCTTTTGTACTTCCATCGTCCTGATCCGAAGGTTGCCTACAACGAGTCGCTCGAAGGCATCAAGGCACTTCTGGACGCTGGCGTGGCTAAGAAGGTCGGTGTCTCGAATGCCTCTATTGAACAGATCGATATGGCACGCGAAATTCTGGGCAGCGACTTCATTGCTGTACAAAACCAGTACTCGCCCATCTACAAGGACACTCAAGACACACTGGAGTACACGGCCAAGGTTGGTTTGAACTTCGTGTGCTGGAGTCCTCTGGGCGGCTATCGCAGCAAGAAGGACGAGACCAAGTTTGACGCTTTCCGTGAGGTTGCAGCAGCACATTCGGTGAGCTATCAGCAGGTTGTTTTGGCATGGGAGCTCGCCAAGGGTGATCACATGTTTGTGATTCCTGGCGCCCACCGTCCTGCAACCATCCTCGATTCATTGAAGTCCGGCGATCTCGAACTGAGCGCGGAAGAGCTCGCAAAGCTCGGCTGAGGATACTAAAAGCGGAGACGCGCTCATAAAGCGCGTCTCTCCTTTGTGTTTTTAGTTAATAGCGTTTTGTAATTGAACGTCTCATAGTGCATTACGCACAACAAGAAATAAAGGAGCAGAGTGGAGAACGCAGCGGCGATACAGGAGGCTACTGAGCGGGCAGCAACGGATACGGCAGTGATGCCTCCCATGATCCGCCGTCGTAACCCCGAGGTACTGGCTCCGGCGGGCAACATGGCGAGCTTTAAGGCGGCTGTAGATTTTGGCGCCGACGCCGTGTACATGGCTGGCAAAATCTTCGGAATGCGTTCCCGTGCCAAGAACTTCACTCCTGAGCAGATGCAGGAGGCAATCCGCTACGCTCACGAGCGTGACGTGCGCGTCTACATCACCTGCAATATCCTTCCCACTAATCCGGAAGTGGACGACCTTCCCGATTACATCGATTCGGTGGCGCAGATGGGTGCCGATGCTCTCATCGTCTCTGACATTGGCGTGATGCTCACTGCCAAGCGAGTGGCCCCGAATCTGGAGCTACATGTCTCTACGCAAGCAGGCGTGGTCAACTACCTCACAGCCAACGAACTGCACGGTCTGGGCGCTAAGCGCGTGGTGCTTGCCCGCGAACTTAGCCTGGATGCCATCAAAGAAACCCGTTCAAAAACGCCCAAGGACCTCGACATTGAGTGCTTCGTGCACGGTTCCATGTGCATGGCATTCTCGGGCCGCTGCCTCATTTCCGAATATCTCACGGGCCGTGACGCCAATCATGGAGACTGCGCCCAATCCTGCCGCTGGAAATACTCAGTGATGGAGGAGAAGCGCCCGGGACGCTATTTCCCTGTCGAGGAATCCGACGGCGGAACCTATCTGTTCAATTCGCAAGACATGAATCTCATCGAGCATATCGACGACCTCGTGGACGCCGGCATTACCAGTCTCAAAATCGAAGGCCGTGCAAAGAACGCCTACTACGTGGCCACTCTGACGAACGCCTACAAGCAGGCTACGAATCTCTACCTTGCCGATCCCCTGCATTATGACCTGCCGCAGTGGCTGAAAGAGGAGCCCTACAAGGTATCTCATCGCGAATATTCCACCGGTTTCTACTATCCCGAGCATCGCGTGACTCAGGAATCGCAGCGAGGGGGATACGTGTGGGATTGGAACGTTGTGGGGGACGTCATCTCATGGAAAGACGGCGTTCTCACCTTCAGAGAGCACAATAAGATCTCAGAAGGTCAGAGAATCGAGTTTCTCCGTCCGGGGCTCGAACCCTACGCGCTCGTCGCCTCTAATATCCGTGACGAGTCCGGTACTCCTGTGCCAGCAGCAAATCATCCGATGGACGTGTTCACCATGGCGTGTCCGCAAGAGGTCACCGAGCAGATGATGATGCGCTCGCCAAAGGAACCTCAGAAAACACAGGACCTCGCAATGGAACAGGAGCAAAAGGCTCAACAGGAAAGGGCATCAGTATGACCACGGGCATCGCAGCATTCCCTTTTTCGGAGAAGCCGCTCATCTTCAGGGCGACCACTCATCATGACGCACCTCAGATTCTCTACGTTGCCAATCGGGGCATGGGAGATACCGCGGACATCAGCAATGGTGCTGGCTTTAACTTGAGTTACAAGGTGCATGAAGAGGAAGAAAACATCGCTGAGCATCATCGTCAGCTTGACGCCGCAATCGGGAAACCGCTCGTGCTGCTGCGTCAGGTGCATTCGCACACGGTTGTAGACGTGGACGAATACCTAGCGCAGGCGGGTGCGCAACCTGGCAATACGGATGCAGTGCGCGCGGCCTTGCCAGCTCTCGCTGAGCGCGAGGCCGATGCTCTCGTCACCACACGCACGGACGTTGCGCTGGGAATCTACACGGCCGACTGCACGCCATTGTTCTTTATGGATCGCGTCAACGGAGTGTACGGTGCGGCCCACGTCGGGCGTAAGGGCGTTGAGAATGGCGTGGCACTCGAAACCCTGAAAATCATGGCGTCAAAAGGCTCTACTGCCGCAGATACGGAAGTGTGGCTCGGCCCAAATATTTGTGGAAACTGCTACGAAACCGGGGATGCGGTGGCGCAAGAATTTGCACAGGCAACAGCGCAGTACTCGAAGTCTCGCGTCGCATCGAGCGGTGGCGAGGAGTTCGTGACGCGCACTCGGTTCGGTGGTGCGGGAATCGACATGCGTCGTGCGTTGGCAGCCGAAATGATCGCTGCAGGCGTGAGGTCCGCGAACATTCATGATGCGGATCCAGCAATCGCTGCGCAGACTACCGCTCGGCTCGAACGTGAGGGTAATGCCAACGAACTGGCGCTCAACCCAATGTGTACTCTGGAGAATCCGCTGCTGTACTCGTACCGCGAATGGACGCTCACGCACGCGTCGGGCAGCAACGGCCGGTTCGTGAGCGTTCTGCTGCCGCGCTAGGTCGCTGAGTGGTGAAAGGAAAATATGACGTCTGAAACTATGGACACAGCATCTGTGCCCGAGACTGTCCCCGTCGTTGCAGTTATCTTGGCCGCGGGCCAGGGAAGTCGTTTCGATCCGAGTCAGCCGAAACAACTCGTGTCCGTGGGCAAGCGAGAGGTGATTGACTGGTCCATCCGCGCGTTCGAGAGGAACGCCCGCGTGAGCGACATCGTCGTGGTCGTCAATAACGCGGTGCGTGGCGCGGTGGAGAAGATCGCAGATCGCGAGAACTACGCGAAATTGCGCATGATTCTCAACGGTGGGGAGCAGCGCTCCGATTCGGTATCAGAGGCGTTGGCCGCGTTGAGTTCGGCCGGAATCCCGCCGCAGGCGAAGCTGCTGGTGCATGATGCCAGCAGACCTTTCGTCACGGACGAGACCATCACCGAGTGCGTGCGCGCGCTGAACGATCGCAATGCCGTCGTTGTGGCGGAGCCAAGCGATGATGCCATTGCCGTCACGCGAGATTCCGGGGACCGAAAAGTGGTGGAACACGTTGTGCCGCGAGAAGAGGTTGTGCGTTTGCAGACACCGCAGGCGTTCCGTTTTGGGACGCTCTCTGATGCCTATCGAAAAGCGTCAGAGGACGATGATTTTTCCGGCAGTACCAATGACGCCAGCGTCCTGTTGCGGTATGCGCAGCAAGAAGAGATTGGCATTGTGGAAGGCTCGGTGGACAACATGGCCATCGTGACGGTCCATGACGTTGCCGCTGCTGAAGATATTGCCAAGGCTGAGGCGCTGACCGCCGTTCGAGCAATGATCGGGAAGATGAATACGACCGGGGAATGACGACGGCTTATGCCGCGTCGGCGTCGCTGCCCACGAGTTGGTCTTGGATGTCGACCTGAGTGAAATAGCTCGCGGTCTGCGCGATGACTTGGACTCCGGCTTCGACCATTTCCTTGAGGGGAAGGCCATTTTGTGTGCGTTGCGTTTCGTTGACAGTCGGAAGACTGACGAAGCCGGCGAGTACATCGGGCGTCGTGGCGCACCACGCCATGAGTTGGTAGAACAATGCGTTGCAGACGTAGGTGCCGGCGTCGGAACTCAAGGATGCGGGAATCTGCGCATTCGAGAAGGTTTGCAGAATGCGCCTCAGCGGTAACTTCGTCCAGAAGGCGGCTGGCCCGTTCTTGGACACTGCCACCTTGCGCGGCTGCACGTTGTAGGCGTCTGGCTTGTCGGCGTCGATGAGATTGATGGCACAGCGTTCGAGATTGACGCCGCGGGCCGAGTGCTTGTGACCGAGCGACACGATGATATCCGGGTGAACGTTTTCGATTGTCGTCAAAAGCGTTGGCCATGCTTGATCAAAACTCAGGGGAAGCACGGACGGTGTCACGGTGATGGCGGCGCCGGTGAGTTCCTGAAGGCGTGCCGCCGTATCGTCGGAGCTCAACAGTGTGGCCACGTCGCCGGAGGGGTTGGACAACCGATCTTCAAAGGGTTCGAAGCCTGATACCACCACGTTGTAAGTTCTCATGGTCTTCAGTCTAATAAATGCCGGGAACTCGAGTGAAAGCTTCGCGGGATGGTCCTCTGAAAAGATTCCCCGCACATCTTTTTCTCAGCGCGCAGCATGGATACGCTTCATGGTAAAAAAGGTTCAAGAAGACTTGTGAAAAGTGCGTTTCTCTTCATTTCGATGGTTGTCTAGAAGGTGTCTCAAAGGAGTCAATATGGCTGATTCGTTTCCAGTAGTCTTGCGCGGTTACGACAAGGAAAAGGTCGATCGCGCCCTCGCGGAGTATGAGGGATCTGTGCAGTTGCTGCGCAACCAGATCAAGACCTACGACTCCCGCATCCTCACGCTCGAGGCGGAATTGGAAAAGGAAAAGTCCACGAAGTCGGCTGCGCCCTCGAAGGACTCCTTCGCTTCTCTGGGAGCCAATGCACAGCAGCTGCTCGCTTCGGCGGAGCAGACCAGCACGGAGCTTCTGGCGCGTGCGAAGCAGGACGCAGAGAACATCAAGGCCTCCGCTCATGAGGAATCAGCCACTCTTATTAATAATTCAAAGCTCGAGGCTAAGCGTACCGTTGATGCGGCGCAGAGCCAGGCGGATTCCCTTCTTGCCAAGGCAAAGGGCGAGGCTGAAACCATTACCACATCTGCCCAGCAAAAGTCCGAGCAATTGGGAAGTCGCACCGCTCAGGAAAACGACGAGCAGCGTCAGGCCCTCACGCTGGAGCTGAGCAATCAGCGCGAGGAGCACAACAAGCAGCTCGCAGCGTGGAAGGCACAACAGGAACAGGACATCGCAGGCAAGCAGGCCGCAGCGTCCTCTCAGATTGCTCAACAGCGCAAGGCTGCCGATGAGGAGATTGCGCGTCTCAAGTCCGAGGCCAACGATCAGATTCAGCAGGCACTGGCCGGTGCCAACGAAAAGCTGTCCAAGGCACGCGAGCAAGTGAGCAAGACGCTTTCTGATGCGCAGCGTCAGGCAACGGAAATCACCGACGCGGCAAAGGCCAAGGCGGCTCAGATCGCCGATGCAGCCAACGTGCAGCGTGCCGAGACCCTCGCCAAGGCGGCTCAGGAGTATGAGAACGTTCGTTCCGAGATCTCCAGCCAGCAGGCCGACGCCACTACAAAGGTGAATGAGCTGCTCGCCCAGCTCAAGGATCGTCGCGAGAAGAACGAAAAGGAGAGCGAGGAAATCCTTGGTACCGCTCGTGCCACTCGTGATGAGGCTGACGCGTATGCCGCGGCTAAGCGCAAGTCCACCGATGAGGAGGTGGCACACATGCTGAGCGAGGCCAAGACCAAGACCGAACAACAGATTGAGGCGCAGCGTCAGGCCGCCAAGGAAGAAATTGACGGACTCAATACCCGTATCGCCAACCTGCAGTCTCGTGAGGCGTCCATCACGGCTCGTGTGGATGAAATTCGTTCCATGTTCTCTCAGGCGTTTGGCAACTTCGCTCCAGCGCCCGTCGAGCAGTCTTCGACATCCAATGGTGACGAGGCAGGAGACAGCAATGCACCGGCAAATGAAAAAGACGATGCAGCAGATGCTTCTCAGGCCGAGAATGGCAACGCCTCAGACGCGGCGGAGTGAAGCGAGTTTAGGATTGTGTCCAATCCGAACGTCAAATAAGTAACGTAGTAGAAGTAGCAGAAAATAAGGGAGCTATCACAAGTGAAATCTTTGGATGTGGCAACACTGAACAATCTTGAGAATGCCTTCGACGCAGCGCCAAGCAATCGTCTTGCACTCAATGCCGTTACCGCCAATGGCATTGATAAGACGGCGCTGAATTTTGACAAGGCGCGATATCTTCAGCGTCGTTTCTCCGTCACTGTGGATAATGGCCAGGTCACGTCGCAGGCTCATTCCGGCCGGTGCTGGCTGTTCAGCTCGCTCAACGTGGCACGCTTCATTGCCAAGAAGAACCTCGGCATCAAGGACTTCGAATTCTCCCAGAGCTATGCCATGTACTTCGACAAGCTTGAACGCGCGAATTACTTTCTGCAGGATGTGGCTGAGCTGAAGTCCGCGGGAGAGTCCGAGGATTCTCGTCTCGTGCAGCATCTGTTGACGGACCTCATGGGCGATGGTGGTCAGTGGACCATGGCCATGAACATCTACAAGAAGTATGGCGCGGTTCCCAAGGACTTCTTCCCCGAGACCGCCTCATCGCAGAACACGGGCGAACTCAATACGCAGCTGCGTCACGTGCTGCGCCAGGCCGTTGCACACATCTATGAGACGAAGGACGCCGCTGAGGTGCAGAGCATTGTGTCCGAGGCACTTGCCGCTGCCCACCGTGTGCTCACCATCCATCTGGGCAACCCACCGAAGTCCATCGATTGGGAATGGACTGACGACGAGGGCGAGTTCCATCGTGATGGCGAGCTCACGCCGCAGGCATTCTGGAAGAAGTACGTCGACGCCGGCCTCGAAGACTATGTGTGCCTCGTTGACGATCCGCGTCGCGAACATCCCAAGGGAAAGAAGATCGCCATCGAGCACCTCGGCAACGTGGTAGATGGTGACCGTACGGAATATCTCAACGTCGATTCCCAGTTCATGAAGGATTGCGTCCGCACCATCCTTTCCGAGCAGGGCATCCCGGTATGGTTCGGTGCCGATTGCCATCCGATGATGGATCGCACCAATGGCGCCTGGGCAACGGATCTGTTCGACTACGGCTCCGTATATTCGGTGGACTTCGACCTCAACAAGGAGGAGCGCGTGCGCTTCGCCGATTCCGCCATGAATCACGCCATGGCTTTCGTGGGCGTGGATGTGGCAGAGGACGGCAAAACCACCAACCGCTGGCGCGTGGAGAACTCTTGGGGAGACAAGATTGCCGACAAGGGTTACTTTACGATGGACGACCCGTGGTTTAGCGAGTTCGTGTATGAGGTGGCGGTTCCCAAGTCCATGCTCCCGGCTGAGTATCAAAAGGCACTGGATGAAGAACCCATCAGCCTGCCGGCATGGGATCCGATGGGAGCGCTCGCGAAGTAAGCATTCGCACACAGTTTGATAGCGAGCGTGGCCGGCACAGCGGTCACGCTCGCTGCATTTGTGGAACGAAATCAGTGATGGTCGTGTTCGAAATATATGAACTCGCTGTGACCGTTCCAATTGCCGAGAGGTGTGCGGGTGGTTAAATGGTGCAGTGTGTAGCGCGGAAGCTGCAATGGTAAAGCAGTGAAGTTTTGAAGCAGTAAAAGTGGTTTCCTACGAGTGGAGGAGGTTGTGATGAGCGTTCTACGTGGTCCAGACAGTTCGCAAGAGGTGGGCACATCGTTTTATCAGACGACGCCGCGCACGGCCTCCAATCCTGATCCGGCTTTCGCCGATGTGCCGAAAACATCAGATGTCAATATCCGCCAGCTCGATCCCATTCCGGCTCCGCGCGCTTTCCTCAAGGAACTCCCGCTGGATGATACGCGAGCCCACCTCGTGAAGAGCTCCCGCCAGGAGATCCGAGACATCCTCAACGGCCAGGACGACCGCTTGCTTGTGATCGTGGGACCGTGTTCTATTCACGATCCGAAGGCGGCGCACGAGTACGCCACGCGTCTGGCGAAGGTGGCGCAGGCGACGTCCAAGAATCTTTTCGTGGTGATGCGTGTGTATTTTGAGAAGCCGCGCACCACCATCGGGTGGAAGGGTCTCATCAATGACCCGGATCTCGATGGCACCTTCAATATTCGCAAGGGTATGTGGCAGGCGCGCAAGACCCTGCTTGATGTGCTGGGAACGGGAGTCCCCGCTGCCACGGAGTTCCTCGATCCCATCACGCCTCAGTATATTTCTGATGCTGTGAGTTGGGGTGCCATTGGTGCTCGGAATACGGAGTCTCAGGTGCATCGGCAGTTGGCGAGTGGCCTGTCGATGCCGGTGGGCTTCAAGAACGCCACCGACGGTTCGGTCCGCGTCGCTGCCGACTCGTGCTACACGGCTCAGTTTGAGCATCATTTTCTGTCGATCAACGTGGACGGCAACGTCATCGCTGCTGAAACGTTGGGCAACCCGGATTGCCATGTGGTGCTGCGAGGTTCCTCTCACGGGCCAAACTACGACGCTAACTCGGTCGTGGCGGCTCTCGAGGAAATTTCCGAGTCGAAGGCATCGGGAGCTGCGGAACGTGGCGTTGTCATCGACGCTTCTCACGGGAATTCCGGGAAGTCCGAGATTCGTCAGGCGCAAGTGGTTCACGAGCTCGCGGGGCGTCTCGCAGCGGGGGAGCAGGGTATCTTCGGCCTCATGATGGAGAGCTTCCTTGTGGCGGGCAACCAGAATCCCGCACCATTGGATACGCTTGTCTACGGAAAATCGGTGACGGATCGCTGTCTGTCGTGGGAACGCACGGAACAGCTCCTGCATGAATTGAATGACGCGATGGACGCCCGTCGCATGAACGGTGAGGGTGAGGCAGCATGAGCGAGGACAACGCCGAAGGTGTGTCGGCAACCGAAAACGTGAATTCATCTGCCCCGCTCGACGATGACGAGGAGCAGCTCGCCGCCATCCGCATGGCGCTCAAGGAGGGTAAGAATCCCTTCGAAATGGACAATATGTCGCGGTGGGAGGACGAAGAGGGCATTGATCCCATCGTCAACCGTCGTGTGCTGGAGCTTGATCCTCTGCCCACGCCGGCGTCTGTGCTCAAGAAGCTGCCGCTCACCGAAGACATGCGCAACATCGTGGCCTATTCGCGCGACGAATTGCGCGCGTGCCTCTACGGTCAGGACGATCGTCTCGTGGTGATTGTGGGGCCCTGCTCCATTCACGATCCCAAGGCTGCTCATGAGTACGCCACGCGGCTGAGCAAGCTGAAGGATGAGCTTGGTGGTGAGTTGCTCATTGTGATGCGTGTGTATTTTGAGAAGCCGCGCACCACCATCGGGTGGAAGGGTCTCATCAATGACCCGGATCTCGATGGCACGCACCACATCAAGAAGGGCTTGCTGCTGGCTCGGAAGATTTTACTCGATGTGCTCGGCCAGAATCTCGCCGCTGCCACGGAGTTCCTCGAGCCCACGAGCCCTCAGTATATTTCTGATGCTGTGAGTTGGGGTGCCATTGGTGCTCGGAATACGGAGTCTCAGGTGCATCGTCAGTTGGCGAGCGGCCTGTCGATGCCGGTGGGCTTCAAGAACGCCACCGACGGCTCGGTCAAGGCAGCCATCGATGGATGCTTCACCGCGGCACAGCAGCACACGTTCTTTGGCATTGACCACCGTGGACGTGCGGCGGCTGTGGAGACGCTCGGCAACCCGGACTGCCATGTGGTGCTGCGTGGCTCCTCTCACGGGCCGAACTACGATTCCGCGTCGGTGAGGAATGCCATGGAACAAGTGCGTGAGGAGATGCCGGCTGATTCGGCTGCAGCCCACGGGCTCGTCATCGACGCCTCGCACGGCAACTCCGGGAAGTCCGAGGTACGTCAGGCAAAGGTGGTCGAGGACATTGCCCGCCGCATCGCCGATGGTGAGCCGAATATCTCGGGCGTCATGATGGAGAGCTTCCTCGTGGGGGGCAATCAGAAGCCCGCGCCTCTCAAGAACCTGGTATACGGTCAGTCCGTCACGGATCGCTGCTTGTCGTGGAACGATACCGAGCGGTTGCTTCGTACCCTCGCCGACGCCGTATCGACGCGACGGTGGAAGTGAGCGCCAAAAAATCCGGAAATAATTCGACGGTACAGTCTCACCAGTAGAGTAACGACGTCGTTTATATGTCTGAATGACTGAAGGCAGACGTCCGCGGGCCACAAGCGCACGGACGTCTCAAGAATGCTGGGAGATCATACAATGGTGACCACTGAAAATAGGATTGCAACCATCGCCGTTCTGGGTGCGCTGGACGAGGAAATCGATTTGCTCGCCCGTCATCTCTCAGATGTGAAGAACGTGAAGGAAGCGGGTCTCACCGTCACTACCGGTTCCATCGTGAGCAATCGCGTTAACACCCTGCGCGTGGTGGCCACTGTGGCAGGCATGGGGACCGTGGCGGCTGCTGCGGCAACACAGCATCTCATCACGAAGTATTCGCCCAAGGCCGTTCTGTTCTCCGGCATTGCTGGCAACCTCAACAAGGATTTGCACATCGATGACGTGGTGCTGGGCGGAACGTTGCGCTATCTCGATTCGGACATGGAGCTCCTCGCAGCCTCGAATCCGCAGGTACAGGAATACCATTCCGATCCGCGTCTCATCCGTATCGCCGAACAGGCGTTGGAGGAGCAAGGCACCAAGTACATCATCGGCATCATTGCCTCAGGCAATCACTTTGTATCCGGCGACGACATGACCGCGTCCGTGAAGGAGCAGACAGGTGCCGACGCCGTGGAGATGGAAGGCGCGGCAGTGGTGCACATTGCGCTGAAGAACAAGGTGCCTGCACTCGTGATTCGTGCCATGAGCGACAACGCTGACACCGAATACGAGTCCTTCAAGCATTTCGACATCTCGCGCTTTGCTGACACCGCCTCCGAGCTGGTTCTCGCCATCATCAAGAGAATGTGAGAGCGTTGGCGCTGAGAGAGTAGTTCTCGCAGCGTAAAGAAGAGCCTCGTTTCGAGTGAAAGATTTCATCCGAAGCGAGACTCTTGCAGTTCTCTTGTGCGGCTTTGCAGTGAGCTATAGCGAGAATGTGCGTGTGATCTTCGTGCTGTTGTCGAACAGATTGCTGAGCTCCACTTCGACGGAAGTGGAGGAGTCATCGAGCACATAGGCAAGGATTGTGGTGGCAGTGGCGCCGGGCTTGATTTCCGTCAGCTCCGCTTGGGCGTCATAGCCTTTAGGAGCAGCCGTATAGATGGCGGTCTCGAGAGACTTTCCTTTTTGATATGCCTTGGGATTGAGCGCAGTGGTGATCATCTGATTGTCGTCGGAGGTGTTCTTCCACTCCACGGTCACCAGCACGGTGGGCTTTCCGTTGTAATCGTTCGCTGACTTTGCGAGAGACTTGATGGAGGCGTGTGCTCCCGCGACGTCACCCTCGGTCTTCTGCGTTCCGCTCGACGCGGTGGCCTTGGAATCCGAGGAATCAGAAGCGTTGTCTGACTTTTTTGATGAGGTTGAATCAGACGCCGACGAGCTCGTGGAATCCTTGGCCGCTGAAGACGTGGCGGAATCGATAGCAGAAGAGAAAGCCGACTGCATCACCAGCGTGATGACGAGCGCGAGAATCGAAAGAATCGCACCCGCGATGGCAATGCCCCGCCCCTTTTTCTTGCCCGTTTTCTTCGTGGCCACAAATCCAATGATGCCGAAAACAATGCCGACCACCGCAAGGAACGCAGCAAAATTATTGATAATCGGGATGAAGCTCAAAATAGCGGCGAGAATACCGAGAACGAGAGCTGTGATTCCTGAGGCGGTGGTGCCTTTTGCTGCTTGTTGGGGCGCCGCTTGTTGTTCTGGTTGTGCTGGCGGCGTTGGTCGTACTGGTTGTGCTGGCGGCGTTGGTCGTACTGGGGTCGGCTGCTGATTATTGTCAGTCATGAGATGAAGTCTTTCTCTTCGCAATGGTTCTTGAAAGCATTGACGTCTTTACGCTATAAACAGGTTCATTCCGCCACAATTGGGCGGAAGGGCAGCATGGGGTGCACCTTTGGGCAGAATTCAGCGACACGAACGTAGTGGTTTGGCTCCGAGATGTGCCCTCTCGGTCACTGACGCACTTCCGTTGGCGTTCATATGATGAGGGCTATGACATCACTGCTGCACGCACCTCGGACCTCTGACGACGATGAGGACCAGATGAACATTCCCGCTAGGCGCGGCTACACTGTCGCCCTTATTGTGGTATGCGCTGTGATGAATCTTTCCATCGCGTCCTTTGGAGGAAATTGGGCGCTTGCGCTCGGAAACAACTGGTTTTTCACGCTCAGAGCTCTGGGAACGCTAGTGGGTATTGTCGCTCCGTTCTTTCTCATGTGGAGAGAGAAACGACCCTATGTGGTGTCTCTCATCGCAAGTGGAGTCACCTTGCTTTTCCAGCTTGATTCCCTTTTCGCGATTGTCGGGATCGCTGGCCTCGTGGCGCGCAGAAGTAATCGACATAACATCACTCTGTGCGCAGCGTTCGCCTATGTCGCCTCAGTCATGTCGTACGTCGTAGATTTATCGGCTCCGATGAAATATTCGCTTATTCTCACCTTTTTTGGGCAGGGTGGGAACGGTGAAGCGGTCCACACGGCATCCGGCATGCTGAATGTGACGGGGTGGCTCATCTGCCTCTTTGTCCCCGCCATTCTCATGGGTATCGGCGTTTTCTGTGGCATTGCCATGAGAAACGCTGCAGTATCGCGTCGTTCGTTGGCCCAGGCGCGTTCGGAAAAACAGCGGGCAGACGATATTCAAACAAGCCTGAGCAATAAGCAGATCGCCGATTCCATAGCGGCTGAGGCACACGACACGCTGGCGCACAGCCTTTCGCTCATTGCCGTCAATGCCACGACTTTGGGGGCAGACGTCGAGAAATTGCGGCAAGCCCCAACAGATTCCCAATTGCAGGCGTCAATTCAGCGGAAATCCGACGATCTGCGGAGTCAAGCGGCAGGAGCTCTCGATGAGGCGCACAGCATCATCGACATGTTGAGGCACCCGGATTCCGCGGCTCGGCTCCTTGCGCCAGGGGAGGAGACGGCCCTGACTCAGGACGCGCTTGATGCGCTCTTTGCGGATGTGCGTGAGTCGGGAACCGAGCTGCGGCTCTGGGTTGATATCCGCGGATTGAGCGCACTCAGCCCTAACGTGGGAAAGGTCGCCTTTCGCGCCGTACAAGAGGGCCTCACCAATGCGCGCCGCCATGCCCCGGGTGTTCCTGTATCTTTGAGCATTTCGGTGATCCCCACCAAAGGCATCACCATTTCCATGACGAATCCGGTTCCGCTGCTGCCACAAGAGGGAACTCAAACTGGAGTACCAACTCCGGGAGGCACGTCGATGCCCCTTCCGTCCGGTATGGCATCGGGTGCGCATGGCGGCAATGGGCTGAAAGGTCTCGCACCGCGGGTGGAGGAATGCAAGGGGACGTGCGCTTATGGAACAGACCGACGTTCCGTGTTCCACCTGGATGTCAGTCTTCCCTTCGTGCCGATTTCCTGAGCCGGCGTCATGAGCCTGCCACGCCCGACCGATATCATGGGGACCATGCACGCATCAGACGCCGAACCGGACACTATCAGAGTTGCCATTGTCGATGACGATCCCATGATTTGCCAGGCGGTGTCGCTGATCCTTACCGATTACTCGCACGATCGATTAAAGGTCGCTTTCTCCGCGCTCTCCGTGGAGGATGCACTCGCATTGACCCGCGATCACCCGGTGGATGTGGTGCTCATGGACATCAACATTCCCGGAGGAATGGATGGCATTCAGGGTACCGCGGCGTTTCGTGCACTCCCGGGATCGCCGCATGTTCTCATACTGACGTCTCTGAGTCCCTCTGGTATGGCGGAACGCGCCATCGAGGCGGGGGCTGAGGGATTCGTATCCAAAACGGATTCTCCTCAAGAGATGATTCACCGCGTGGTGGGAGTATACGAGGGAACGCCGCAGTTCAATTCCGCTAGTCAGAAACAGCTTCTCCGCGAACTTACGGCGGACCGGCCAATGGACCGACAAGCGGCGGCGCGGGCGCAACTCGACGAACTCAGTGAGCGCGAGCGAACGGCTGTTTTGTTGAGTGCCCAAGGATTGCGCAATAACGAGATTGCGGAAAAGATGTTCATCAGTGAGCGGACAGTGAAGGTGCATTTGTCTGCCGCCGCCGACAAGCTCGGACTCAACCGCATTCAGCTGGCACGTCTTGTCGAGCGCGCCGACCTCTGACACCGTGGGGCGCCTGAGTCGTTATTACTTCAGGTGCAGGAACATTTCTCGGTGGGCGATGCCGGCGTCCATGAATTCGGGGCGATCGGCGTACTCGAACCCGAGACTTTCATAGAATCCGGTGGCGTGAGTCTGAGCGTCGAGGCGTAGCTCACGCACGCCGCGCACGCGCGCATAATCGATGACATGCAGCATGATTTCGCGGCCCAAGCCGGTGCTGCGGTAAGGTTTTGCAACGGCAACGCGCTGAACATGGAGGCCGTAACTGGTCGGCAGGAGGCGAAGCGTGGCAGCTGGCAGGAGGAGGGATGTTCCCTTCGTGCTCGTTTCTTCATGGACATACGCCACAAAATAGGTGCACAGGCCTTCCTCGGCGTCCACTTCGAGTTCCACCGGAACATGTTGCTCGCGCACGAATACCTCTGTGCGGATGGCGATGGAGTCTCGGTGCGCCTGACTTTCGAGGTCGGTGGTGATGTCGACCGTGATGTCAGCCGCTGAAATTTGAGTGTGTTCGGGATTGTGTGATGCGGTCATGAGACCTTTCGAAGAGGATGAGCAACCGTAGTGAACTCATCGAAATGATATTCTGCTGATGATGTCACTGTAACAGCGTTACCGCTGTCCCAGAGGTGAACGACGGCAGAAGTTTGGCATGTCGCTCCCTCTCGTGTATAGTCTCATCTGTAAACCACAGACCGTTGGTTGGAGCAGTGTGCGTGCCGAGAGGTGCAAACACGGTTCCCGAAGCTTCCTCGTGAGGCCAGCGCAGGTTGAGAATATTTCGCTTCGGTGAAGTCCGCTCTGCCTGTGTGCAGGGCTTTTTTTATGCCTGCAGGTACTCGCGCGGTGGTTATGAACAGCGATCACTTAGGAAGGAACGCCATGAAAAGGCCCGAAAAGGAAAAGGTGATTGCCGACCTTACGGAACAATTCCGCAACGCCGACGCCGTCATCCTTACCGAGTACCGGGGCCTGAGTGTGCCGCAGATCTCTGACCTGCGCGTCAAGCTTGGCTCCGATACTTCCTATGTTGTGGCGAAGAACACGTTGGCACGCATTGCCGCGAAGGAAGCCGGTGTTGAGGGCCTGGACGATCAGATGGTCGGACCTGGCGCTTACACCTTCATCCGTGGCGATTACGTCGAGGCCGCTAAGACCCTGCGTGACTTTGCCAAGGAGAACAAGCAGCTCGTTGTCAAGGGCGGATTCGTTGACGGATCCATCTATGACGCGGCAGAGGTTGCAAAGCTCGCTGAGCTCGAATCTCGTCCTGTTCTTCTCTCCAAGATGGCTGGTGCTCTCAAGGGCACGATGGCCAAGGCTGCGTACGCGTTCAACGCACTGCCCACCAAGGCAGTTCGTACGTTCGACGCTCTGCGCGACAAGCAAGAAAAGGCCGCCTGAGTCGAAGAGAGTGTTCCATTCCGGAACATGCTTCGCACCCTTGAGGTTCAAAAATGTAGTGTGCGGTCACCGTACCGCTGCGGCGATTTGAATAAATCGACCGCTGATTGAAAGGAAGCCATTATGGCTAAGCTCTCTGCAGACGAGCTCCTTGACGCGTTCAAGGAAATGACATTGGTTGAACTCTCTGACTTCGTCAAGAAGTTCGAGGACGAATTCGACGTTGAAGCTGCTGCTCCGGTTGCTGCCGTTGCTGCTGCTCCTGCCGCTGGCGCTGCTGCTGCCGCTGAAGAGAAGGACGAGTTCGACGTCGTTCTCGCTTCTGTTGGTGACAAGAAGATCCAGGTCATCAAGGCCGTTCGTGCCATCACCTCCCTCGGCCTCAAGGAAGCCAAGGATCTCGTTGACGGCGCTCCCAAGGCCGTTCTCGAAGGTGCCAAGAAGGAAGACGCTGACAAGGCGAAGGCTGCTCTCGAAGAGGCCGGCGCTACCGTCGAACTTAAGTAATAAGTTCTTCTGCCTTTGTGCATGAGGTTCACGTACGTGTGAACTGACATTCTGTATCAAGAAGTCCCGGGATGGGTTTTGACCTTCCCGGGACTTCTTGTATGCGCGGCCCTTCTCATCCCCCAACAACGCGCTCCACGGGGCATTTTGACTCATGCTTGATACCGATTTGAGTCATTTTTGGATGGAACGTGAGCCGATCTGCCCCGTGAGATGTTGCGATTAATGGTATGACCGCTTGTAATGTCCATTCGACCACATCCATTGATTTTTCCGATCCTCACGATGTGAGGCGTTTAGCCTCGAGACATGACACTCTCCTCATACTTAGACTCTGAATTGAACGATTGTGAGTTTCGCGGTCTCGCATATGTTCCATTGTCGCGCAATGTGCGGCAGACACTGTGGCGCAATGCACGGCGCGAAAACAGCGTGATTTGTTCACCTTATCGAGGATTTTTCGCGCATAGGAAATGGTGGGAATCACTCACCCCTATAGAACAGACAAGGACTTTAATTCAGACACTTGCGACTGTGCATCAAAAGTGGGTCTTTTGCGGTCTTTCAGCGGCAATCGTCTGCGGAATTTGTGATTCGTATTATCTGATGGACGGGAAATTCCACATTCTTTCACCAAGCTCTGTGCGCCGACATTCCAGCAAGCGAGTGGTGTCGCATTATGCGAATGAGACGGAGCTATCTGAGATCTCATATGCACGAAGCGTCACAGTGACGCGTATGGAGCGGACGGTTTTCGATTGCGTTCGTGAGCTAGAGTTCTCTGAAGCGTTGGGCATCGTCGATGCGGCTTTACGCTCGGAATGGGTCAGCATGAAAAGTTTGATGGAATATTGCATGTCGCACATGACGTATCGGAATGCGCGCCGAGCGATGATATGCATTTCGTATGGTGACGGACTCAGCGAAAATGGCGGTGAATCATATGCCCGCGCGCAGATGATCTGTTTGGGTTTCGAACCTCCTGAGCTGCAGGTTAATTTTTTTGATCCTCTGAGAAAGAAGAAGTCTCGTGTTGATTACTTTTGGGAACACGGCGCAAGAGGACCTGTTGTTTTCGAGTTTCATGGGCGACAGAAGTATGTGGACCCGGTAATGACACAGGGCAAATCTGTGCGAGAGATTGAATCTGCCGAGGAGAAGCGTGGCCATCGTTTGTCATTACAAGGCGTCAGCGTGAATGATATCGATTTTGATGATATTCACAATCTTTCGGTACTCCAGCGTGAACTTGCTATCTACGGAGTTCCTCGTCGCAAAGGAGCAAAATCAGGGTTCTTGGAGTTCAATCATGCTGTTCCATATCTGGGAATTGGGTATCCGCCATCCGTGCGAGTCTGAGCCTTGTTGAGGACAGCAACGTCAGTTTTCGCTGTGTCGGGGCATATCGACTCACAATCTGGTCGAGAATGGTTCAAATCGGTTTCAAACATGAGTCGAATTGCCCCGTGGAGCGGGAGGGAACGAACTGGGACGTGAAAAAAGGGCTACAGCGAGAGAGCAGCGTGTAATAGGAGTGTGTTTTTGGAGATTCTTCAGGAGATAAGCGAAATTTCGGCACCATGACGAACTCTATGCCACAATTTGAGTAGATTTGGAATCACTTGGGTGAGCATGGTTACGGAATGAGGAGGCGCCGATCGTGAGTGACACACACGCCACAACGCAGGGTTGGATTGTCAAGATTCGCGATACTGGGAGGGAATATCACTTCTATGCGGGTGATTCGGTGATCATCGGCAGGACTCCGTTGCGGCCAGCCTCAGTGGGAGAGGGAGAGACCCGTCTCGACGTTGACGATCCCGGCAAATCGATGTCGAAGCGTCACGCTCGTTTTACGGTGAATGCGAATGGCTCTGCTACGATTCATGATCTTCATTCCACCAACGGCACGTATATTGTGCGATCTGATGGAGAGCTGATGCGTCTGCCACTAGATCAGGATTACACGCTTGCGCGCACGCCATTGCGTTTGCAGCTGGGAGACGTCGCGGTGGAAATTCATCGCGAAATCTCAAGTCCCGCAGGACGTCCCGTAGAGCGTCCTGCGCAACAGCCGGCGAACGATCTCTTCTCCTACGCCGCCCAGACGGCGCCGGAGGGGGTTGACGCGCCGTCGTTGTCTGTTGATCAGATTCTCGACGTCCGCGCTGGCGAACCTACCCAGATGTTCGACGCGAACAAGGTGCGTCAACAGGTGTCGGGTCGGCAGACGCGCCTCGAGCAGCAAGAAGCGGCCGCTAGCACCTCAGGGTTCGCGAAGATGAAGCAGGATCTCGAGGCGCAATCACAGGCTCAGAAGGCGCAGCAAGAACAGCAGACGCAGACCCCTTCTGCTCAGACTGATTCCACGCCGCAGAACCATGCGGAGCCCGCTTCCGAAACAGAAACAAAGACGCAGACTGCGGCTGGAACGTTGGAACAAGAGAGCGAACCGGCGGCTGCAGAGCAGCCTACTGCAACGGCCGATTCTGAGGAAACTCCATTTGAGGCAGCGGCGAGTGCTTCTCAGTCATTTGTACAGGTGAACGATACTTCGACTGAACAGCAGTATCAGCCGTATCAGCGTCCGGCGGCCGGTTACGAGGCGCCGCAGGAAGGCCGCGGTGGTCAGCGTCCGCAGGATTCCGGTGCAGTGTTTGAGCCCGGATCCGTTTTCGATCGTCTTACGCGTGGTGAGCTCGATCACCATGAGCCAGCGGTCCAGATCGGGGAGCTGAACTCCGACGACGCGCAGCGCACGGCAGATCAGACGGCACAGTTTGAAATGGCAAAGCACCATGAGTTGCTGCCGTTCCTGGCGCTGAATCCGCATCTGTATGACGATCTGTATGCATGGCTCGAGGCCATTGGGGATCCCGACATCGACTCTGCTCTGAGGAGCAACGCCGGATACGGTACATACCGTGAGGGAAGGAAGTAAGGCACAGTGGTGCAGCAGAACACAGGCATGGGGGAGCGTAGCGACATGGAACAAGGCCATCAGCAGGCTCATGATCAGGCACCTGCCCTCTCCTCCCACCAAGACCCCGCACAATCGGTTCCACTGCCGCGTCCTTTGGCACAGTCGGGTACCATTCGTGGCTGGGTTGAGGACTATTCGCATCTCATCCTGGCGGATCCGCTCAAGGACTTCACCGCGCTTGACGCAAGCCTCGATCTCACCAAGGCGCATCCCAGCGGCACCGCCCAGCTTTTCGCCACGGGGGAGGCGCACCTGTCGAGTCTGTTTCGAGAGGCGTCGTCGCTCACTGCAGCCGAGCGCGATCTGGGACGTGTCTACGCCCGCAAGAGCGAAGCTCAGGCGGCATACGGGTTTGGCGCAATCTCGCTGATCGCCGGAGTGGCGAAGTGGGCACAGGGCAAGCAGCAGATGCCCGTTCTGCTCTATCCCATCGACGTGGATCGCTCCGGAGAGGAGCGCATGTCTCGCGCGACTCTGCGCATCTGGGACCGAGTGAACGTCAACCCTGAGCTGGTGAGCGCCCTCAAGCTGCGTGGCGTGAGCTTCGACCCCATAGCGTTGCTGAAAGCTTCAGAATACGAAGACGGCGTGGTCAATACGTCCATTGCGTTGGCGAAGATTGCGTCCCTCGCGTCACGTGTCATCGATGGTTTTGGCATAGATCATGTCTTCGTGGTGGGGTGCTTCGTGAATCCAGCTACCATGATTGCCCGTCGTGCCACGTCGATTGTGCAACGGCTGGAGGCGAGCCCCAGTGGCTTGCCAGTTCTCGACGCCATTGCGGGCGACGCCACGGCAATCAATCAGCTGAAATCGCAACCCTCGGTGGACGCGCAGGCCGATTCCACCGCCGATGCCGATCCACACGACGAATTCGAAGTGGGGGATGTTCCCAACCCCGTGCGTTTCGCCGCTCGTGAAGTGGCGCGCGGTGCGAGCATCTTTCTCAACGCACCGTCGAACTCCACCTCGTCAAAATATGCTTTGGCCATTGCCTCCCGCGCCATCGCCGCGGGCAAAACCGTTCTCTATGCTCCATGCGTGGGCTCCCAGAAAAACAACTTCCTCCGTGAAGCGACGCGTTTGGGCTTAGGGCCGCTCGTTCTCGACGCCACCGATCCTGACTTCAAGAAGTCAGTGGACGCGCGTCTTGTCGGAGCTGTCAGCGCTTCTGGCACTCATCAGGCAGCCAGCTCTGTGACGCGGTACAACCAACTGGCAGATGAGCTTGTGGGCATCCGCAGCCGCTTGTCCCGCTATTTCGGTGATCTTCACGAGGAGAAAAGCCCGTGGGGAGTCTCTGCGTACCAAACCATTGAGAACCTCGCCAAAGTGTCGGCGCTGCCAAGTCAGCCACGCACCCGGGTACGCCTTTCCGCTGATACAGCGCGCCAACTCAACGGGAAGCTCTCACAGTGGGGCGCTAAACTCATTCGTGCCGGACAGCTGGGCGAGTACACCCTGGAACCTGCTGATACCGCTTGGTTCAAGGCGTCGTTACTCAGCACTCAGGATGCAGAATCCGCTTATCAGCGCGTTGTGCAATTGCTAGACACCCTTCTACCGCATGTGCGTGAACAGATCCGCTCCACAGTGGAGACGTGCGGGTTCCCCGTGCCGGACACTGTGGCCGAGTGGGGCCGTCAGGTGGCAACCCTCCAGAATCTGCGGCGCGTGCTTGACGTTTTCACACCCGCCATTTTCGAACGCGACTTGAGCTCCATGCTCACCGCTACGCTCTCCAAGCCTGATCGTAAGGCACAGGGCATTGAGATGGGCTTCTGGGAGCGTCGTCGCTATGTCAAGGAAGTCAAGTCTCTCTTGCGTCCGGGCGTGAAAGTGGAAGATCTGCACGAGGCGCTTGGTGTCGTAGCGCGTCAGGCGGTGCAATGGCATGAACTTGTGCCACACGGTGGCTGGCCCGTGCTTCCTCCGAAATTGGACGCCATCATCGAGACTTTCGAATCTCTCACCGCGGATCTCACCGCACTCGATGTGGTGCTGTCCACAACTCCCGAGGGCTCCGATCTCACTTCCGCGCAGTTTGTGGCACTCGAAGCTCGGCTGAAGCGCCTCTACGATGACCACGCCTCGCTTGCAGATTTGCCCGAGCGCACGAACCTCGAGCACGAGTTTGAGCAAGTGGGCCTCACAGGCCTCGTGGACGATCTCCACGATCGCGCCATTGCCCCGGAGTCTGCGCCCGATGAGCTGCAGCTGGCGTGGTGGACCACGGTCTTTGAGACCATCGTTCATTCCTCCGACATGATTGCTAACCAGGATGGCAGTCTGCTGACCGATACCACTGAGCGTTTCACTGATCTTGATCTCGAACACATCGAATCAGTGGGCCCTCTCATCAATCAGGAGCTCACCAAGCGTCTCTCCGATACGCTCTATGCGCGCTCGCAGGACGCCAACCAGCTGCACGCCGTGCTGTCTGGAGCGGGATCCTCTGAGTCAGTGCAGTCAACGGAGAGCATGGCAAAAACTCCGCATGACGGACTTACGGGCCCAGCAACCGTATCCGTGGCAAGCCTGCGTAAGGATTACCCGACGCTCATGAGCTTCGCCAAGCCACTGTTTGTGGCGACCCCGGCGAATCTTGCGGCGTCTTACGCCATGGCAAGCTTGGCCGACATCGTGATCGTGGATGCCTGCGCTCATGCGCCCGCAGCTGAGTTCCTGTCGGTGCTGTCGTATGCACCTCAGGCAGTAGTCATTGCTGATAAGGCAACGGCCAGTTGCCCCGCCGTGTTGCGTGCTGCCACGCTGTTGCCAACCATCGATTCCGGATATTCCCGGGTACCGCTGAATCCCGATATCGCCTCCTTCTTGCGAGACAACGGCTACCCGATGGGCTCATACCCAACGGGGGCGGACTTCCATGCGCAGGTGGGATTCAGCTGGGTGGATGCCAAGGGTGTGCCGCTGCGGGGATCCGGCCTTGTGGAAACCACAAGCGAGGAGATCGACGAAGTGGTGGCGATTGTGGAACGCCGCGCCGCCCAGATGCCCGTGGTTCCTGCCGGTTATGCTCTGTCCGTGGTGACACTGACGCAGGCTCACGCGTCGCTCGTCGCGGACGCGTTCGAGCGCGCCGCACAGAAGAACCGCGACGTCGCCATGCTGTTGCCGCATATCGAGGTGGCGGATATTGCGAACGTCGCAGGCATGACTCCCGGCGACGTGATTCTCTCCACTAGCTTCGGCAAGACCACACATGGAAAGTTGCTGCAACAGTTCGGCGTCATCGAACAGCCTGGCGGCGCCAAGCGACTTCTGGATGTGCTTGCGCTGGTGAACGGCGATTTTGACATCGTGGCTGGTTTCACATCAGACGATTTGGAGGACGAGCGCCTCACCCAGCCCGGTTCGCAGATGTTGAAGCGTCTGCTGCAGTGGGCAGAAAACCTCGGGACCGGCGAGGTGCCGATGGTGGCACATCCCGAGGAGGCCAGCGTTCTGCTGAGTGATCTTGCGGCTCGTCTCCGCGCTCGCGGATATGCGACCGCGTTGGGATATGGATATGACGATGGCCGGCATCTTCCGCTCGTTGTTGGGAAGAAGGGAAGTTCGGATGACGCTGAGACCAACTTCTCCGTTGCAGTGTTTACCGACGACACGCAATTCATGAAAATCACGTCGTTGCGCCAGCGTCACCGCTACCTTTCCGAAGAGCTCGCCGTCGCCGGATGGAAGACCGTGCACGTGTGGTCGGTGGGCGCGTTCGTGAACCCCGATCGTGAAGTGGATCGCATCGCCGCACTGCTCGAAGATGTGGCGGGAGTGGCGAGTTCCACTGAGAACGAGGCTTCTGAACCAAAGCGCGATCCAAGCAGTGGGGGGCGCTGATGGCAAAGCGGGAACATCGCCGGGTGGTGCGCAGAGGGACCGAAAAGTTCGACGCGGACGGCGTGAAGCTGGACCCAGAGGATGCACAGACGGAGGACGCGCGTTTGCGTGACGACGACCGCCGCATCCTCACTGAGCTTCCCCCGCATTGGGGCAAGTTCGATGCTGAGAAGGAGAAATAGAGCGGCTGTGGAACCAGACGCTTCGCAAAATAGTGAGGGGCCTCTTTGCGATTAATCGCAAAGAGGCCCCTCACTATTTGAATGAGTGCGGATGACAGATAATTACTGTGCCACGTTATTACTGTGTCACGTTCGCTGTGGTATCTGCTTTTGCTCCGTCTGTCTTTTGTCCACCATTCTGTACGGCCAACTGGTCACGGATTTCGGTGAGCAGCGCGATGGTCTGGTCTTCGGGGCTGAGTTCTACCTCATCCTCGTCATCGCTTCCGTCCTTCTCGGAGGAGTGCTTCTTGGAGAAATCACGGAACTTGTTGATCGGCACCACGATGCAGAAATAGATCGCCACAGAGATGATGAGGAAGTTGAGCAGCGCCCCCAAAATGGCGCCGAACGACACTGTGGCACCGTTGAGGGTAAAGGCGAGAAGATTATCGAGATCCGGCTTGCCGAAAATCATGGCGATGAGCGGGTTGATAAAGCTCTTGACGATGGCATTCACGACTGTGGTGACAGCGCCGCCCATCACAACGCCAACTGCCATGTCGATCATCTGTCCGCGTGCGATGAATTTCTTAAATCCCTCAATCATGCTGTCCTCCGAATAGTCCTCGAGATTTTCCTTGTTATTGCTCACTTGTTGAGGCGTAATGGTGGTCGGCACCATGTTTGTCACTGCGTACAACCTCCACGTCCATATTCATGGTGGCACAGTTTGTGCCTACCTGTCGAATTCATGCGTGATCTGAGCTTAACGTGTTGTTTGGATCGCCAAAAGGGGCGCCTGTTCAGCGTTTCGCAACACTGTCTGAGCTTTTTCGGCAGAGACCGCCACAAAAACCGTAGAGGATGCGCCGTCGCCGTCGCTCGCTGGTGGAATCGACATGATGAGGACGTCTTCTGCTGCGATTGTGCCATCGTGCGATGCCAACGATATTCTCTGCCCTACCTGCAGCTCACGCGTGCTGCTCTCCAACGGCACAGCGATGACTGTTGCATGCGCGGGAACCGGAGGGGCCTCTCTCACTGCAGATTTCTGCAGCATTGCGCCCGCAGGTAGATTCACGCACGCGTACGTTCCTAGCAGCGAATGTGTTTCTTCGGCGACGCCTGCCGCGGGAGTCGTGTCGTTGACGTACTCAATGCGTATATCCGATGCCGTGATCTTGTGATCAGCGGAAATTGCGTGTGTCGTAACGACCACGGCGAGATTCTTGTTCGGCGCCACAACGAGGAGGCACAAGAGGGCAGAGATGCTGACAAGCACTATCAAAACAAGCGTGCGGAATGCCGCGTATTTGCGGCGCCGTTCCAACGTGAGACGAGCATCCTCAACGCTGATGTAGTCTCTCTCAGAGTGGATCGAGTGCGCTTCTATGCGGTCGTCGGCATACGCGCCGTCAAAGGAGGCGTGCCGTCCGGGAAGCTTCAAAATAATGCGTTTCACGAACGCTTGCGCCGAGGGATCAAAAAAGGTCATTCCACCATCATGCAGTAATGCGAATGTGGCGGCAGAAAAAATCGATGGGTGTGGAAAAGTCTAATAATTCCTCATGGCTACTTTGACGAGCCCGAGGACTTATCCGTGCGATAGAAGCCGTGGCCCTTGAACTCGATGGGAACAGCGGCGAAGACCTTGCGAATCTGCTCCTGGCCGCACTTGGGGCATACGGTGATGGGATCATCGTCGAAAGACTGCATGAGCGTGAAATCGTAACCGCAATTCTTGCAACGATAGTGGTAAGTGGGCACAGATAACACCTTTCACGGTCAACGGGAATGTGCGCATGCTCCACGCGTGCACACCGAGTAGCTATTGTAATGCCAACGGGCGAACAGCAGGCGAATCGTTCTGATAGCTGATTAGAACTACATCTTTTAATGCAGCCGCGTAACGCCGGCGGGCGTGAGCACCATGCCGACAGGAATGTCGTGTGGGTCGCGGGGAAGCAGACGGGGTAAAGCTTCATCATCCTTGGGCTCTTCGCTTGCGGTTTCCCATGGATACGCGATTCCGATCACGACTGCGTTCGCTCGACGGTGAAGGAGTGCCCGATCGTACCAGCCGGCACCGCGCCCCAAACGGAAACCTTCGGCATCGATGAAAAAAGCGGGTACAAGAATGACGTCTGCCGTGTTCAGTTCATCGAGTCCCACAACAGGAGCGTCTGCCGGTTCCTCTGGTCGATGAGCACCCTGTGGCACGAGCCGCTCTGAGCTCTCCATGTATGACCACCCAATCTGGCGGCCTGTTCCCAGTCGGGGCACAAGAACCCTCGTTCCCCGGGCGAGTACGTCGTTCAGTAGTGGGAGCGTCGGAATTTCTGATCCCATGGAGACATAAGCTGCGAGTGTTTTTGCCTGCGTGATCTCGGAAATCTTGTTGCCGCGAACGCGCAATTGTTCGCCGCATGCTGTTATTTCCGCTTGTGGCAGCGTTAGTCTGTGGGCGAGAAATTTCTTGCGCAGTGCGGACTTGGAATCATGCGGAACCACGGTTGTGGAATCGGCGTTGCGTTCACTCATGCCTTCGTTGTATCAGACACCGGTAATAATAGGTGTGTGCTTCGTCTTCGCCGCCTCTTCGAGCCCACAGACTCCAACTTCGCATACCCCATGAGCATCAGCTCGCATGTGGTTAAACCTGGCTTTGCGCTGCGACCATTCCGCGAGTCGGATGAGCCTCGCTGGCAGAAGTTGCGCACTCAGAACCACGACTGGCTCGAGCCGTGGAATGCGAGCGATCCGCAATCAGGAGTGGCGCTGACGTTTGCGGAGTGGGTGCGCAGCATCGACGAAGATGCCCACGCCGGTAAGGCCGTAGTGCTCGCTATGGTGGACAACGGCGAGATCGTGGGTGAGGTGTCCTTGGGGGCCATCGCCTACGGATCTCTGCGGTCGGGCATCGTGGGATACTGGATTTCGCAAGATCACGCCGGACGCGGCCTCACCCCACTCGCAGTGGCGCTTTTGGCCGACTGGGCGTTCTTCTCCCAGCAGGGCCCGCACCTCCATCGCCTCGAGGTGGCATTGCTGCCGGTGAATGCTAACTCACGGCGCGTGGTTGAAAAGGTGGGTTTTATTCCCGAAGGACTCAAGCGTCATTACATGCACGTGGCGGGGCAGTGGCGTGACCATGAGACCTGGTCCTTGCTTGCCGAGGACGTGGTGGGCACGGTGGAATCGCAGCTTGCGAGTCACCTCGCTGAGGTAGGGAACGGGAAGCAGCAGACAGCGGTGCCTACCGCTCCGCAGAATTCGTGAGAATTTCTTGCGACACACCCTCGCAACCATAGCTTTGGCGACACGGTGTCCTCTATCGTAAAGGCATGGGATTCGATTCGATGAGCAGCATAGTCATTGTTGCCATCGTCGCACTCGTTTTGTGCGGAATTTTGCCGAGTCGAACCCGGCTGGCTATCAACAGAGCGAGGAAACACGAGGCGGATCGGTTTTCCACCTCTCTGCACCTTGTTAGAATTGAGCCTGGATCCATTATTCAGGGCGCGAGAGGTACGAACATGCCACAGGCTGTCAAGCAGTTGTCGGAAGAGAAAATCAGTGAGATTCGCAGTCTCCGACGCGCTTCGATTCGCCGCCGTCAGATCCTTGTGGGGTCATTGCTGCTAGTGGCAGTGGCGCTTGTGGTACTCGGCATTGTGCTGCACTTCAGCCCGTTGTTTGCGCTTATTCCTGTGGCTCTTATCGCTGTGGTTCTTTTCTTTGGGGCACGCGCTGCAAAGGTGGCTCGCGCGTGGGAGGAATCCGTAGCGTCGGGAGGTACCACTGCAGACTCCAGTGACGTTGAGTCATCCCATGTGACAGATTCCATCACGGTCAGCACACCCGAGGCCGCGGGACTGTCGCCAGCCGGCCACGAAGTTCTTGAAACGGCGCCCACCTATGTGATTCCTGTCAACGATGTGCGTGAGGTGCTACGCAAGCAGGCACAGGAGAAGGCCGCCGCCATTGCGAAGCGGCATGACGCCCGCGAGGCGCGTGCTGCCGCAAAGTTGCAGGCAGCCGCACAGGTACGTGCAGCGGAAGAAGTCGTGGCAGAGGCTGCGGCCGATGAGTCCGGCAAAGTGACCGAGGCTCCCTCCTATGCGCCCAAGAGTGCTCCCGCTCCGACGAGCGAGGCCGAGGCCATCGAGGACGGCAACGCCGACGACGAGACGACCACCGTGAACGTGGTCGCCAAGGCAGCCGCTCAGGCGGATACGCGAGAATCGACTTCTGACAAGGATCTCATTTCCTTCTCTCTTGGCGAGTCCGAAGTGCCCTCTGAGACCGATACGGTGAAGAGCGCCGAGATCAAGTCTTATAAGCAGGTGTCGAAGGCCGTTCCGAAGTCTCGTGAGGAACAGAAGGCCATGTTCGCCGATGTAGCCCCCAGCGAGACAGAACTCGCTTCTGTTGCAGCTCCTGAGGCATCCTCGGATTCCCTTGGAGTTGACGTCGATGCGGTGTTGGCTCGTCGTCAGTCGTAAAAGCTGTGGCTCTGCAGTCTGAAGAAGACGGTTCTTTCGCAGAATATTTGTGATTTCGCTTTTAGCACTCAAATTGGCAGAGTGCTAAAAGCGCGTTACTATGACCCTTAGCACTTCGCAGAGTGATGGTGATCGTCAGCCGCCGCGCATCCGCGTAGTGAATTGGAACGAACTCACTAGAAAGAGGAGGTCCACATGTCGGTCTCACTCAAGCCATTGGAAGACAAGATCGTTATCAAGCAGGCAGCTGCTGAAACGACGACAGCGTCGGGTCTGGTTATCCCGGATTCCGCCAAGGAAAAGCCGCAGCAGGGAGAGGTCCTTGCAGTTGGCCCAGGTCGTCGTGACGACAAGGGAGCGCTCATCCCCGTAGACATCAAGGTCGGAGATAAGGTTCTCTACTCGAAGTACGGCGGCACCGAGCTCAACTATCAGGGTGAGGATTACCTCATCGTGTCGGCTCGCGACGTGCTCGCGATTCTCGAGTAATTTTCTCGTCATTGTTCTCTGGTCCCGATCGTTTGCAAGAACGACCGGGGCTTTTTGTATGCTGGCGTGTGGTGAGGCGCGGTGAGCGCATACCTGCACGGTGCGTCACATGAAAGGGGAGCGGAGTGAGTACATCCGGTAAGGATAAATCCAAGGACTCCGCTTTCTCTTATGTGCGTCGTCTTTCTCGCCATTCCGTATCCCCTCGACTCGTTGGGTGGTCCGTTGTGGTTGGGGCGCTCGTGGGTGCGGTCGTGAGCGTCTTTCGTTGGACCATTTCCTTTTCCGTCGTGTGGCTCAAAAAACTGTACGGCTTTACGCTTGACGGTCATTGGTGGACGCTTGCCATCATTCTCCCGGTGAGTTGCGCGCTCGCAGTCGGTTTGGCGTGGATGGTGAAAAGCGAACCGCTGTCGGCAGGCTCCGGAATTCCTGACGTGGAATCTCGCCTGCGCTCCGCACAGCCGGTAAGGTTCCCGTGGGCAAAAGTTCTCTGGCGCAAGATCATCGGCGGTCTCATGGCCATCTGCCCTGGTCTGTTCTTGGGGCGTGAGGGGCCCAGCGTCCAGATTGGTGCGAGCGTTGGCATGGGAATGTCGGCTTCCACCGCCACGACGCGAAAGTTTCGCAGGGAACTCGTCGCTGCTGGTGCCGCAGCCGGATTGTCGGCGGCTTTTACGGCTCCGATTGCGGGTGTGCTTTTTGTGGCAGAGGAGATCTATTCGCGTTTTTCGCTTAAGATTGGCCTTTCCGCCTTCGCTGCCTCGCTGACCGCAAGTTCTGTGGCGGTCGAAGTGTTCGGGCTAAAACCCGTTTTCGACCTTCCTGAGGCACACGTTCCCCCCATTTCCCAATATTGGCAGCTGTTGGTGCTCGGGGTAGTGCTCGGCTTAGTGGCCAAGTTGTATGAGAAGTCGCTGTTTTGGGGATTTGATTTTTACAAGGTTCTTCACGTGCCCAAGAACCTTCGCCCACTTATTCCGCTTCTGCTGGTCATCCCGGTGGGGCTCTTTCTCCCCGATGCGCTGGGTGGCGGCAATGAGTTGGTGACGATGCTGAGCCACGCCAATGTGCCGATTCTCATGCTCGTGCTGTTGTTCGTGGTGCGTCTGGTGGGTTCGCAGCTGTCGTATGGCTCTGGATTGCCTGGTGGAATCTTCCTCCCGATGCTCACGTTGGGAGCGGTTTTTGGCGCATTGAGCGCGCGGTGCTTCGAATGGCTCGGATGGTCTGGCGCGGGGATGAGAACTGATGCCGGATACGTGTCGCTCATGGTGATTGTTGGCATGGCAGGACTTTTTGGAGCGGTGAGCAAGGCTCCGTTGACGGCCATTATCTTGGTGATGGAAATGACGTCGTACGGTGTGTTGATGCCGCTGGGAGTAGTGACGTTACTGGCCTACATCGTGTACGACGCCATGGGCGGTCAGCCAATTTACGATGAGTTGGGCTCCTATGCCGCGCACGGCAGACGCATTCCGAAGCGCTGGCGTGCGGGAGTGGTGCCGTCCGGCAAATAAGCACGGGGTGTAAGTAAGCACAGAGTGCACAGAATTCGGCTGATACTCTGAAATCATGATGCATATATTTGATGGAAAGATTGCTCGTGTGATGGGCGTCGTTGCGACCTCCGTGCTCCTCGTGGCGCTCGGAGGCTGCGGTCAAACCTCGGCGAGCGATGGCACGGCATCCAAGGATTCCTCTGACTCCAGTCAATCAAGTACTGATTCGAACAAAGACGACGCGACAGCGAATTCCACGGACTCGGCGGACTCTCAAAGCGCCGGTTCCGATTCTTCTGACACCGCGTCGTCGACTGGGGACTCATCCAACGGCGAGTGCACCAGCGCGAATCTCAAGGTAAGCCTTAGCTCCGGGCAAGGAGGTGGCGCGGGCAACGCCTATCCGTACCTGGTCTTCACCAACTCCGGCACCTCCTCGTGCACGGTGAAGGGGTTCCCCGGAGTCTCTCTGCAAGCAGACGGCACGCAGATTGGCGCCGCGGCCGAGCGTGACTCGAGCGTCGCCTCGAAATCCATCACGCTGAAGGCCGGTGATTCCGCTCACTCTGTGCTGAAGATCACGAACGCGGGTGCCTACTCGGAGTCTGTGTGCTCTCCCAAGAAGGCAGACGCAATGAAGGTGTACCCTCCGGATCAAAAGCAAGCCATCTCAGTGAAGACCAGCGACTATACCGGCTGCGGCAATGCCTCAACGGTAGTTCTCACGGTTCGCGCGCTCGAGGCCGGAGAGAAGTAAGGGAAACAGACGTAGAAGCGTCGAAGGCCTGCGTCAATAATTTGCTAATTCGAGGCATGGTAGTAACCTATTGAAGGCTTCGGTTCACGTCTGCCAATCCCGGCAAGGCGACCCGAATCCTCTAGTTCTAGGAGTCAGTATGAAAAAGGGAATTCATCCCGAGTATGTCCCCACTGAGGTCGTGTGCTCTTGCGGCAACACTTTCGTGACGCGTTCCACGGTCACCTCGGGACACATCACAGCAGACGTTTGCGCGAAGTGCCATCCGTTCTACACCGGCAAGCAGAAGATTCTCGATACCGGCGGTCGTGTGGCTCGCTTCGAAGCTCGTTACGGCAAGAAGGCTTCCAAGTAACGAACCTTAAACGCCAGTCTGCGCGCAGCTCCAATCTGCGTCGGGCTGGCGTTTTTGTTGTCTTTAGGTGTGGTTGATACCACGCACATTCGTAGAAAGGGGCCGGTATGGCGGACTCAAAATTTCCTGCGGCGTTGACCGCAGTTGAGGAATACCACGACTTGGAAGTACAGATGAGCCAGCCAGAGGTGGCATCCGACCCCAATAAGATTCGCAAGCTCGGTCGACGCCATGCGGCTCTCGGCTCCATTGTGTCCGCGTATGAGAAGTGGAAGTCGGCGTCTGACGATCTCGAAGCAGCCAAGGAACTTGCCAGCGAGGACGCGGACTTCGCTGCAGAGGCAAAGCGGCTGGAACCTCAGGTTGCAGACGCTGAAGAGGCTCTTCGCGTGGCACTCATTCCGAGAGACCCCGACGACGCACGCGATACCATCATGGAGATCAAGGCGGGAACAGGCGGCGACGAGGCCGCGCTGTTCGCGGGTGATCTCATGCGCATGTATTTGCGCTATGCGGAGAAGCGTGGGTGGTCAACCGAGATGATGAGCGAGAACGGCACGGAACTTGGTGGCGTCAAGGACGCTCAGATCGCTTTCCGCACAAAGGGCTCTGTTTCTCCGCAGGACGGTGTGTGGGCAAGCCTGAAATACGAGGGCGGCGTGCACCGAGTGCAACGCATCCCCGTCACCGAATCGCAAGGGCGCATCCAGACGAGTGCCGCCGGTGTCATCGTGTTCCCGGAGGCAGACGAGGACGACGATGAGATTCAAATCGATCCTAAGGATCTGAAGATCGATATCTTCATGAGCTCCGGCCCGGGTGGACAGTCGGTCAACACGACGTATTCCGCGGTGCGCATGACGCATATCCCCACCGGCATTGTTGTGAGCATGCAGGATGAGAAGTCCCAGATTCAGAATCGTGCGGCGGCCTTGCGAGTCCTGAAGTCACGGCTGCTTGCCCTCAAGCACGAGCAGGAGGAGGCCGAGGCAGCCGATATGCGCCATTCTCAGGTGCGCAGCCTGGACCGTTCCGAACGCATTCGCACGTATAACTTCCCAGAGAATCGCATTGTGGACCACCGTACCAACTACAAGGCGTACAACCTCGATGCAGTGCTCGACGGCGATCTGCAGGCAGTCATCGACTCCGATATTCAGGCCGACGAGGCCGAGCGTCTGGCGCGTCAGGTCTGAGAGACCCTCATGATGGAAGTGAGTGCTCTTCACGGTAATACTGGAGAGGTCGACGACGAGGGCAGTGTTGATGCCGCCTACATTGCATTGTTGGTGCGTTCGGCACAGAAGCAACTGAGTGACGCTGGGATCGAGCACGCCGACCATGAGGCCCTGATGCTCCTCGCAGCAGCCGCAAGTGTGTCGCTTTCAGATGTGCGTAGGTGGCTGGCGCTGGGTGTGCCGGAGGCTTGCGATATCGATGAAGTTCGTGCACGCTTCGCTGATTTCTGCACCCGTCGCGCTTCCAGAGAGCCGCTCCAGTACATTGTGGGCTCGGTTGGCTTTAGATTTTTGGAACTCTCGGTGGAACCCGGGGTCTTCATACCGCGTCCCGAAACTGAGACAGTGGTGCAGGCGGGTATCGATTGGTTGAACGCAGCAGGGCTTAAGGAGCCTCTCGTCGTGGACCTGTGCGCTGGCACCGGCGCAGTGGGACTCAGCGTGGCGAGTGAGATTCGGGGGGCGCACGTCACTTCCGTGGAAATAGATTCGCAGGCCTTCCGATGGCTCACACGCAACGCCACCAGCGTGAAGAGTCAGTATCCAAAGATGACCTTTACGCCGCTTCTCGCCGATGCAACCGCTGACGAGACGTTGCAGGAACTCAATGGGAGAGTGGACTGCATCATCTCGAACCCTCCGTACGTTCCAGAATCTGAGCCGACAACACAACCGGAGGTGGACCGCGATCCCGACCGTGCGCTGTATGGGGGGTCTGCGGATGGGATGCGCATTCCCGAGCTGGTGATCGAACGTGCGGCCCGTTTGCTGCGGCCCGGAGGCTACTTCGTGATGGAACACGACATTTCGCAGGGAGCGGCGGTTCGCGCGTCGCTCGTG
The DNA here is from genome assembly GCA_022651005.1 of Bifidobacteriaceae bacterium. Lineage (GTDB taxonomy): Bacteria > Actinomycetota > Actinomycetes > Actinomycetales > Bifidobacteriaceae > JALCQC01. The sequence goes on along the minus strand of JALCQD010000001.1, from coordinate 257,960 downwards.
CAAGAGGGTTTCCACGCTGTCGAGACGCAACCAGATCTCACCGGACGTCCGCGTTTCAGTGTGGGAACGGCCGGAGGCGCAATAATGAGCGGTGAGCAAGCGGAAGGAAGGAACTGAGGATGGGCAGCGAGAGGATACGTACCATTACGGCAGAATCGTTGGAAGAGGCTCGCTCCGCCATCTCCCGAGGCGACCTCATCGTCGTGCCCACAGACACCGTCTATGGCGTGGCCTGCGATCCCTTCAATTCTGAAGCCATCGATCGACTGTTTGAAGTGAAACGCCGTCCGCGCACCAAATCAATCCAGGTGCTGTTTCCCGACCTTTCGCCGCTCGAAAGCCTTGGGTTGAGTCTTCCTCATCCTCTGGAGGTGCTCAGCGCCACGTTCCTGCCAGGAGGCTTCTCTCCCATCTGTGACGCAGTACCGGCATCGCGCCTCGCCACCCTGCGCCACGATGCACGTCCTGATGGTTCGGAAAAACTCACGCAGGGGATCCGCGTGCCGGACTTTGCCCCGCTGCATGACATTCTCGCTGCTCTTGGTCCCCTCGCTGCGACGAGCGCCAATATCTCCGGTCAGGAATCCGCCACGAGCGCGCAGGAGGCGTATGCGGCCCTCGGCGACGACGTGGCAGTATATTTCGACGCGGGTACAACTCCCGGGCCCGTGTCGTCCACGGTGGTGGCTGCGGCTCCCGAGAAAACCGATGGCATCGATATTCTGCGTGAGGGTGTTATTCCCGCGCGGGTGATTCGCGCCGCGCTGCATGCCGATACCGCACGCAAGGCTGGATCTTCCACCATCTCCTCGGCCCACGCCGACCGCTAGACTGGACGCACATGAGAGTCTATATATTCATTGCCGCCGTGGCCGGGGGAGCGACGTATCTGCTGATACCGCTCATCCGTCACCTCGCCATCGACATGGGAGCGGTGGGGGAGGTGCGCGCTCGCGACGTGCACACTGTTCCCACGCCTCGCATGGGTGGACTCGGCATGCTGCTGGGCTTCGCGGTTGCCGTGTGCTTTGCGTTTGGAACGCCATGGATTTCCGGTCTCTTCATCGGTAACACGCAGCCGTGGGTGATTCTGGTGGGCGCGGTGCTCATCTGTCTGTTGGGAATTGCTGACGACATTTGGGATCTTGACTGGATGCTCAAGCTCGCCGGTCAGCTTCTCATAGCGGTGTTTGTATCGTGGCAGGGAGTGCAGATTATTTCGCTGCCCTGGGGTCGCTCGCTCATCACGGCCTCTCCCAGTGTGTCGATGGCGGTGACGGCGTTCCTCATCGTGGCCTCTATCAACGCTGTGAATTTCGTCGATGGCCTCGACGGTTTGGCGGCAGGAATCGTGGCGATAGGCGGCATCGCGTTCGCTTTCTACAGCTATTTCCTCTCGCGGGATCAACCCAGCTACACGTCCATGGCAACGTTGCTTGACGTGGCGCTCGTGGGAATCTGCGTGGGCTTCATTTTGCACAACTGGCATCCTGCAAAGCTCTTCATGGGTGACTCGGGCTCCATGCTATTGGGGTACCTGCTCACCTGCGCGTCCATCGTGATGACGGGTCGCTTCGATCCTTCCACCATGGGATCAGGCGCTTACCTGCCAGTATTCATGCCGATTCTGCTGCCGATCTTGGTGCTCTTCATTCCGGTGCTCGACATGGTGTTGGCCATCGTGCGGCGTGTGAGCCACGGGCATTCTCCCATGCATCCCGACCGCATGCATTTGCACCACCGCATGCTGCGCATCGGGCACTCGGTGCGTTCCGCCGTGCTCATCATGTGGGGATGGGCATTCCTCATTGCTTTCGCTTCAACGCTGACATTGTTCGTACCCCTCGTGGATGTGCTCATCGGCGTCGTTATCATTGTGCCCATTCTCACCGTTGCCACGCTGGCGCCGCACTATTCGCGCCGTATGCGTGAAATCCGAAAGGAGGAGCGCACTCATGGCTCTTCTCAACTCCCCGAATAACCAGAGCAAAAAGAAGTCCGCTGCCGACGTTGATGCGCAGCTCGGTCTGGAGCCGGTGCACTCGAGCGAGGACACCGTGGAATCGCTCATGTGGCGTATTGTGCGCTACTCGGCGGTGGCTCTCGTGGCGTTGGCGGTCATCGGTGCAATCGTCGGCTGGTTCATGGCTGGCGCACACGGGATTGTGGCGGCGGTGATTGCGCTGGTGATTCTGCTGATCTTCAGCCTCATGACGCCCGCCGTATTTGGTGCGTTGGCACATGGAAAGATGACCTTCTCCATGCTCACCGCATGCTTGGTGGTGTCGTGGATGATCAAGATTGTGATCATCATCATTGCGCTCGTGGCCCTGAAGTCCGCCACGTGGTTCGATCACCGGTTGTTCGCGATCTATGTTGTTGTGGGAGCCATTGTGGTCATCGGTATCGAGGCGTACGTTGTGCTCACCTCGCGTTTCCCCTACGTGAGCAATGCGGGTGAAGACAAGAAATAAACGGCTAAAAGGGGTAGGTACGCACACCTTTGAAGGTTGATGTACTCCCCGGAAAATCAGCCTGAAGCGAGAACTCGGCCAAAAGACACGGCCGTTCACATTTGTGTCAAGACACACGGATAAATTGAGTTTATGGCTTTCGACAATATTGAAAATCCATCACCCTACAATCCTGTTCCTGCTCCCTTTGCATCTATTGGGCTAGCCTATGATGACGTTCTGCTTCTGCCGAACGAAACGGATGTCATCCCCTCTGAAGTTGATACCACCGCTCGTTTGACGCGCAACATCACCATGAAGATTCCGGTGCTTTCCGCGGCAATGGACACCGTCACCGAGGCCGGTATGGCCATCGCCATGGCGCGTAACGGAGGAATCGGCGTTCTGCATCGCAACTTGAGCATCGAAGATCAGGCCTCGCAGGCCGACATCGTGAAGCGCTCTGAGTCCGGCATGATTTCACACCCGCTCACCGTCACTCCCGACGTCACCTTGGCTGATCTTGATAAGTTGTGTGGCACCTATCACGTCTCTGGCCTGCCGGTAGTCGATTCCAGCAATCACCTCGTTGGCATCATCACTAACCGCGACATGCGCTTCATTCCCTCCAGCGACTATGACAAGCTCACTGTTGCCGAAGTCATGACGAAGGAAAATCTCATCACGGGTCCGGCCGACATCTCCAAGGAAGACGCGCACGATCTGCTCGCCAAGCACAAGGTGGAGAAGCTGCCGCTCATCGATAAGGACGGCAAGCTCGCCGGCCTCATCACCGTCAAGGACTTCGTGAAGACGGAGCAGTACCCCGACGCTACCAAGGACGAGCAGGGACGCTTGCGCGTCGCCGCAGCCGTTGGTTTCTTCGGAGACGCATGGCAGCGTGCCACGGCGCTCATGGAGGCGGGCACTGACGTGCTCGTCGTCGACACCGCTCACGGCCATGCTAAGCTCATGCTCGACATGATCAAGCGCGTGAAGTCCGATCCCGCGTTCAAGCATATGGACATCATCGGCGGCAACGTCGCCACGCGTTCGGGTGCGCAGGCACTCATCGACGCGGGCGTGGACGCCGTCAAGGTAGGCGTTGGCCCAGGTTCCATCTGCACCACGCGCATCGTCGCTGGCGTAGGCGTACCGCAGCTCACTGCTGTGTACGAATCCGGTTTGGCCTGCAGGGCCGCAGGAGTTCCGTGCATCGCAGACGGTGGCATTCATTACTCCGGTGACATCGCCAAGGCACTTGTGGCTGGTGGCGACACCGTCATGCTCGGCGGTCTGCTCGCCGGAACCGAAGAGGCTCCGGGCGAGAAGGTTCTGCTCCACGGCAAGCAGTACAAGATCTACCGTGGCATGGGATCTCTGGGCGCCATGGCACCGCGTGGAAAGAAGTCCTACTCCAAGGACCGTTACTTCCAGGCCGATGTCACCTCCAACGACAAGGTCGTTCCGGAAGGCGTCGAGGGCGAAGTCGCTTACCGCGGCCCGCTCAACGCCGTGCTGTACCAGCTCGTTGGCGGACTGCACCAGACCATGTTCTACACGGGTGCGCGCACCATTCCTGAGCTTCAGGAAAAGGGTCGCTTCGTGCGCATCACGGACGCAGGTCTGCGCGAGTCTCATCCGCACGACATCGTGATGACCACCGAGGCTCCGAACTACACCGGTTTCCACAACTGATAGTCGGGTTACCGGCCGGTAGTTAAGCCGAGTAAGTAGTTGAAAGGGGATGTTCCTTCGGGAGCGTCCCCTTTTGCGTGCGTCTGATCTTGTCACTTACGCACTCAACGGCGTTGAGTGACAAGACGACGTTAAACTACTCTGATCTATACCGCCTGATCCCTGTCAGTGAAGCTGCGCTTATAGACGGCCATCATGATGACAATGTCTCCCACCAGGGTCAGAGCGGACAGCGACGCCAGCACCACGAACTGGTATTCGGCGGCATTGAGGGGATCGGCCCCCGCAATCACCTGACCTGCCATCATTCCGGGAATGAGCACGATGCCACTGGAGGCGAGCGTCGAAATGGTGGGGATGAGCCCCAGTCGCACAGAGGACAGAATGGACGGCCTCGCCGCCTCGTACGGTGTGGCACCCAGCGCCAGCAGCATCTCAATGTCGTCGGCACGCTCGTGCATGTCTTCGAAATAACGCGACAAGGCGAGGGCTATGGCCGACACGGCGTTGCCCAGCATCATTCCCGTCACGGGAATGACCAGCTGTGGCGCGTACCACGGCTGAGGTCGCAGCATGAGCTCTGTGACGAGGCACACCATGAGCAGCATCACGACGGTGAGTGTGAGAAACACCGGCAGCGCGAGCCCTTTTGGAATTCCATGCGCCCGCGCCAGCGTGATCTGCACCGCCGCAAAAAGCATGATGACCAGCAGCGCCACCACCAGCATCCAGTTGTTCTGCTGTATGACGAAACGAATAATCAGTCCCATGGCCAGTAGCTGCAGCAGAGAGCGTGCCGTCGAGATGACCATGGATTTCACGAGGCCCAGATGCAGGAGCCCTGAGATGGCGGTTGCTGCCGCCACCAATACAAGCGCCACCACCACGCCCCAGATATCGATGGGGTAGGAAGTAGTGGCGGTAGCGGCGGCGGTCACTGTGGCATAACTCGAAAGAATCATTTCAATACCCCATCCTTCAGCACCACTGTGCGTGACTCGTGCCCGTCCGACGCTCGGTGTCGGATGCGGAGAATCGCCATGCCTTCCTCTGCCGCCGACGTCATCATCGCCGACACTTTGAGCGCGTTGTCGTCGTCAAGCCCGGCGTCAACCTCGTCGGCCAGCAGCACCGCCGGCCGCGTGAGAATGGTGCGCAAGAGGCAGACGCGGGCCGCCTGCCCGCCCGAGAGATCACGAGGGTGACGGTCAAGTTCCACATCGGCGCACCCGATCGCGTCCAGAGAGGCACGCAGCGAGGAATCGTCGGGAGCGGTTGCCTCAGTGGCGGGAGACAGCGCAAAAGGCGCGTTCTTCTCACGTTCCGATTCCTCGTATGCCTTTAGTGTCCATGGCAGCCGAATAGCCGAGGCCACGGTATCTCCCAGCAGCGTTGGCTTCTGCGGTACGTATGCCACGCGCCTGCGCCACTGTTGATAGGAGAAACGCGTCGAGTCCGTGTCATGGAGGCTCAGCGTGGCATTCCCACGCGGGTTGAGTTGAGCGATGATGGTGAGCAAACTTGATTTTCCGGCACCGCTCGCGCCTGTGAGGTCAACGATTTCGCCGGAATACAGATCGAGATCCAGATTCGAAAAAACCGTGGTGGAATCAGTGGAACACGTTGCGTTGCGCACGCTGAGCACAGGGGAGCCCTTGAGGGCGAATGAGGTGTGCTCTGAAGATGGAATCGTCACGATGTTCATACTAGAGTAAGGAGGCGCACCTGCGTGATGTGATTCGCGCACAGGTGTTTCTTAGAGAGTTCTTAGCCGAGAGGGTGCATCATGGGGCTCATGTCCAGTGAAAAACGTCATTCGTCGAGAGCGCCTCGGCTGGTGGTGCAATTCGTCACCCTTGCAGTGTGCATTGCAACGCCCATCGTCGGCCATTTTCTCGCAGCCTCCGCACATCAAACGGCAATCGAAACCGCCTTCCTCGTCTCCATTCATGCGGCACCTGCTGCAGTGGTAGCGCTGTCGTGGCTCATCGCTGCGCTGTTCTCGCCCGTGGCGAGCGCTGTGTGGATCGTCATCATTGCGGTGGCAGTACTTGCGGTCACCAAGCAATGGCGGCCGATTGCTGCGCACCTCGCCACGGTTCTTGTACCGCTGGCGTATGTGCTCATTATCAAGCAAATCGTCAATCGCCCTCGTCCGGACGTGGGCGTGACGACCCCCGGAGACCCAAGCTTCCCCAGCGGCCATGTTGCAGCTGCCGTTTCCGTGGTGGCGTTGGTGCTGCTCGTGATGCGCCGTGTGACGCACAGCGCTGTGGCGTGGACGGTGGGCTATGCGGTGGCGGCTGCCTTCGTACTGTGCGTGGCTACTTCCCGCCTTATCCTTGGCGTTCACTTTCCCACAGATGTTGCGACGTCACTGGTGGTGTGCCCGTTGATTATCGTGAGTATCGCGCCGCTCATGCAACGGCTCTTCCGTGTTCCGGGAGTCGGAGCTGCTATTAGCGAGCGTACTGCTGATCGTGGTGTTGGGCAGGAGGAGGCGGAGCTGTCATGAGCAGTACGGAAACTGAATCCCCGACGGCACTTTCGGACCCCTTTGCGCTCCTAAAACCGGCAATACTTCTCATCGAGGACGACGCGCGCTTGGGCGATATGACCCGGAGCCTGCTCGCTCGCATGTATCGTGTCACATGGGCGCGTACGGGCAGCGAGGCACTGACGGCGCTCACGAGAGACCAATTCGATGTGGTGGTGGCGGATCGCCGCCTTCCCGATATGGACGGCCTTGACGTGGTGCGTGCGCTGCGCCGCAACGGGCTGAGCGTTCCGGCGCTTATGCTGACGGCGCTTGCCAGCGTGGACGACATCGTCGACGGTCTCGATGGTGGGGCGAACGATTATCTCGTGAAGCCATTTCATTTCGCCGAGCTGGAGGCGCGCGTGCGCTCGCTGACCCGGGGGCGTTCGGTCCAGGAAGTTGAAATCCCCATCGGTGACTGGATGTTGCGTCCGAACCGGCAGCAGATCGAGAATCCTGCCGGGGGCTCCGTGAACCTCACGGTGTCGCAGGTGCGATTATTGGGCGTGCTCGCCTCCTCGCCGCAGCACATTTTCGCTCGCGACGAGTTGGTGAGAAAAGTCTTTTCAGATCATGCGGATAGCGGCGTCATCGACACTTATGTGTCGTATATTCGGCGGAAGACGGTGCGCGACATGATTATCACAGTGCACGGCCGAGGGTATCGCATCGGAGAACCAGCAGGGGAATAGCATCGACAGGGGAATAATGCGGCGGAATGCCGACAGCGGGACGCACGAAGGAGCAGAAATGCGACGATTATTTTCTCTCACGCATCATTCGCCGAGGACTTCCTCCGGAAGGGCTCCTTCTGATGGTGCCGCTTCCACGGGCGCGGCGGCATCGTCAGTGAGTCTGCGCATCGTGGCGGCGATGAGCGCGATCTGCGTTCTCGGCGGGGTATTGCTCGTCGTTGGCGTTGTGATGAGTTCTCGCCATGAGTTCGCAGAAGACGGCATCGCCGGGAAAACTCAGCTTCCGGCATCGTACGATGCGTGGGTCATTGATCGTAATCGTGCAGTAGCGTTCGTCGTCGCCTTCGTCGTGTGTGCAGTGGTGGCGTCCGGCGTCATCGGTTGGTATTTTGCGCGGCAACGGCTCGTGCCGATGGAAGACGTGATTCGTCTCCAGCGGCATTTCGTGGCTGATGCAAGCCACGAACTCAAGACTCCCCTCGCCGTGATGTCTTTGCGCATCGACACGGTGGAATGGCATCTGTCGCAAGGCGGGGGCGTTGGCTCAGACCTCTCTGCGGACGTTACAGAGGATTTACGGCAGTTACGTGAGGATGTGGATGGCATGGACGCCGTTGTCAACGATTTGCTTTCGGCCACCCAGTCGGCGGCGAGCGGAGAGACGTCACGTGTTGCTGTGTCGATGCGCAAGGCGGCGTCGGCAGTGGAGCCATTGGGAGCGGAACGGAACGTGAGCATTCACGTGGAGGTGCTCCCGGAGAATGAGCAGGCGGTGGTAAATGGCGGTGAGACCGGGTTGACGCGTTGCCTTGTCGCCGTGCTGGATAACGCCGTGGCGCATTCTCCCCAGGACTCGCAGGTGAGGCTTTCTCTCGAGGTGTCGAAGAATCGTGCCGTTGTTCGGGTGGAGGACCGAGGTGCGGGGATCTCTGGAGATCCCGAGAGGCTTTTCACCCGGTTCGTGCGTGAGGATTTGACGAGCAATCGAGAAGAGGGCGGTAATGCTCGGGCAGCGGGTGGAGCTCATCGGCGCGGATACGGACTCGGACTCGCGCTCGTGCGCGATATTGCCCACCGCTACGGTGGCACTGTCGATGTGGAGAGCACGGGGCCGCAGGGCACGGTGATGGCACTGCGCTTCCCGCTGTCTTCTGAGGCTCGCCGATAGGAGTGAGGCCGAGAGGTGAGGACGGTGCGGCCTGAGTGCGGCGAGGAACGGATGTGGACTCGGCGCAAATGTGAATGTCACGCATATTTCCTTTAAAACGATAATTATTTATTGATTATCGATAAATAATGAAGGAGATACGCAAGCTATTTTCGTGGGGCTGCCAGTGGTCCGCACCGGGCACGCCCCACGAAAAGAGAGGGACGTGGCATGTCTACAAAATCTTTGACGCGAACGCTGGTCATTGTCATTCGAGTGGTCATGGCGGTGGGAGGCGTTCTCGTCGTGACGCTGCCGTGGACGGCGGGGGCGCTTATGAGGATCTTCGCCGATGAAAGAGCTGGCAGCGGCACGTACGTTGTGTTCATCACCGTTTTTTACATGCTGGTAGGTGTTCTTGTGATCTGGGGTCTGGGTGAGGCGCAGGCGATGGTCGCGACCGATGGAGCTTTCACAAAGCGCAATTCCCGAGCGCTGACGCGTGCCGGATGGCTGTCTATGGTGACGGCGGCGTTGTTCACGCTTCGCACGATTCTCTATCCTGACGCGACGTCCGTTCTCGTGGTAGTGGCCGCGGTTCTCATCGGCCTCGCCTGCTTTACGCTGTCGCAGGTGGTGGCGCAAGCTGCTGCTATCAAAGCCGAAAACGATTTGACGATCTGAGGGGAGCGATACACATGATTTCCATTACTCTCGACGTCGTCATGGCACAGCGCAAGATCAGCCTTAACGAGCTGTCGGAACGCGTGGGCGTGACGCCTGCCAACCTCTCGATCCTCAAGAACTCTAAGGGCAAGGCCATCCGTTTCTCAACCCTGAACGCGCTGTGCAGAGTCTTGGAATGCCAACCAGGAGACATCCTCGAGTATGCGGCGGACGGCACGGTAGAAGAAGGAAGCGGGGCGGAGAGCACCTCCAGAAGGGGAGACGCGCGATGACGTCACGCGAACCATTACCATTGCCCTCTCTTCCAATGTCGAAAACCGAGCAAGAGCCATCCCCTCAGCGAGGAGTGCTCTATGCGCTTGCGGCACTGTGGCTTGCACTCGTTTTTGACCGCGTCATTATTGCGACGCTCGAGGATGCTCAGAGCGAGGGCCCGATCATGATTGCGTTCAGCGTCTTTTGGCTGATCGTTCTTGCGACTTTTGGCGCACTCTTCTGGCGTCAACTGCGCGAGGTCGGTTCACGAGCGTCACTGTTTTGTGCGGTGATTTTCGTGGCTCTGTGTGGCTGGCTCATATGGGAGGTCACGGTGCTGAGTCCCAGGTATTCCAATGTGGGATTCACTCTGACGACGATGCCGTTGATGTGCGTTCTCTCGATGCTTGTGGCACAGCTTGGCGTGGAGCGCCGGTCGCTCTATAAGCCGTTGAGTGTGGTGGGGCTGTGGTTCCGTGGGTGGTTTGTGCTGCCTTTCACGCGCATTTCCAGGCTGGGACGTGTAGTGACAGGTAACCTTCCCCAAAGCAGATCTCGGTGGGCTCGCATAGGCGTCGGAGTGGCGGCGGGTGCAGTGTTGCTGTGCATACTGGTGCCGTTACTCGCCTCGGCAGATCCGGTGTTCAACGGCATTGTGTCTCAGATATTTTCCGGCGCGGTGTTCGCACACTTTTTGCCGCACTTCATGGTGGTGGTTCTGATCTCATTGCTTGTTTTCTCTCTGCTGTGGAATTTCGGAACCGTTACTCACGCATCAGAGAAGAGTGAGACATCCGAAATCGACGTCACGACCGATGCCATTTCTTCTTCTGCCGCCGATACCACGGTTGCCGGCGTTGTACTGGGAATCCTCGACGGTGTATATGCAGCGTTCTGCGCCATCCAGTTCACCTATCTCTTTGCGGGTGAGGGGCTGCCCGACGGCTTAACGTATTCCTCATATGCCCGGCAGGGATTTGGACAGCTGATTGCGGTGACGGCAATCAACCTCGCAGTGTTTGGAGCATGTGTGACACATGGGGAACAAGCGCGACGAGGGAACGACGATCCGGAGGGCTTGCGGATCCCGCTATGGCAGCGTTCTCGGCCGGTGTCCATTCTCGGCATGATCCTCATTGCGCTCACTGGCGTTATTCTTGCCTCTGCGTCGACGAGGTTGTCGCTCTACGTTGCGGCGTATGGGCTGACGTGGTTGCGGCTCATTTCACTCGTGTTCATCGGATACCTGTGCGTGGTGCTGATTCTGTGTGTGGTGCGGGTGATGACGTCGCGTATTCCTCTTGTGGCGGTATGCGTGGGGCTGGGACTGGTGGTGTACGTGATTGTGGGCTTCGCAAATCCCGATTGGATCATTCAGAGCGTGAATGCGACGTTCGGATACTAGGAAGCTCTCCGACTTGCCAGGCGTACGGCGGCCGCCATGCCTCCGTCTCCGAAAGTTGCTTCTGCGAAAGTTCCTTGGGGAATCTGAGCCAACGCGCTTTCGAGCTCGGCGAGACGCGCCATCGAAATGGCTTCGACGCCTGTGACGGCCTCGGCGATGTTCTCGCGATAGCTCGCACTGTGGTGGTCAATGAGGAGCCGCATGAGATCGAGCCGGTGATTCATGCTTGTGATGTTGGGCGAGATGGGCGCCGTACGATAGCGAATCAGCGGTTCGGCAACGATATCGATGCGAGCGGTTCCTGCCGCGCTTTCCAACAGCCGCAGCGAAAAATCCCAGTCCTCGAAGCCGGATCGCATCGTCTCGTCGTATCCGCCAGCGGCCTGCCAGGAGGCCTTACGAAAGACGCATGATGCCGGGCAACAGTTATGTGACAGAAAGGCCGTCAGCTCGCCGCCTGTGGGCCTCACCACAGTGTCGAGCACTCCGAAAGTCTGCAGCCACGATGACACGGCGACGGGAGGGGTGCCGCTCGTCTCGTCCGGTGTCTCAAGTGCTGCGCTCGCGTACTCCAGAAACTCTGGTTCCCACGCATCGTCACCGTCTAGGACGGCGATGACAGAACCATGCGCCGCGTCTATTCCTGCGTTGCGTGCGGCACTCACGCCGGCGTTGTCCTGCTCAATGATGCGCAGAGGAATGCCCGTGCGAGTCGTGCTGACGGCCGAGTTCTCGTCGAGGAGATCCTCGAGAACGGAAGATGTCACGAGATCCTTAGAACCGTCATCAACCACTGTGATGCATCGCGGCGTCACCGTCTGCCGGCACGCAGAGGCGACGGCATGGGCGATGGTGGCGCCCTGGTTGAAGCACGTGATGACGACACTGACATCGGCGGTAGTGTTCATTCCTATTATTTTAGGAGCTTCGCTGACTGCAAATTAGGGAAAATCACACAGGCAAAGGTGATTGAGTGGACACAAGATTGTGTCCGGTACGTAGGCCCGGAGGTATGCAGAACGCATCGAATGGGCTCATGGAGAACGGGGAAATATGGAAAATTTTGACACTATCGTCATAGGAGCCGGTCCTGCAGGTCTTGCTGCCGCATACCCGCTGGCAGCCGCGCACAAGAAAGTGCTCGTCGTGGAATCCGATCTGTGGGGCGGCACATGCCCGAACCGTGGGTGCGACCCCAAGAAGATGCTGTATTCAGCAGTGGAGACTAAGCAGGCGGTAGGCCGTATGCGTGATCACGGCATCGACGGCGACGTCTCGGTGGACTGGCCAGATCTCATGGCCTTCAAACGCGCCTACACGAGCAAGGTCCCGCAGGGAACGCAGCAGGGTTTGGAAAATTCTGCCATTGCCACGGCACATGGCCAAGCGCGCTTCCTCGACGCTCATACGATAACGGTGAGCGAGGCCGGAGAAGGCGACAGCGCTCATACCTACCAGGCAGAGACGTTTATCATCGCCACGGGGGAGCGTGCGCGCCCGCTTGATATTCCCGGGGCGGAGTTGCTGGGAACGAGCACCGATTTTCTCGATTTTGACGAGCTGCCCAAGCGTCTTGTTTTTATTGGCGGCGGGTACATCAGTTTCGAGCTTGCCAATATCGCAGCGGAAGCGGGAAGCACAGTGACGCTGATCCATCACAACGATCGCCCGTTGCGTGCATTCCCGGAGACTTTGGTGAATCAGCTTATGGAATTGATGACCGCGCGCGGCATCGACATTCGCTTGAGCACTCAGGTGAGCGGTGCCGCTCGCGACACGAATGGCAGGGTTCGGCTCGATACGGACAATGGCGTCATTGTTGCCGACGCCGTCATCAATGCGACCGGGCGCATTCCCAACGTCGATGGCTTGGGATTGGAAGCCGCGGGCGTCGATACTACCGCGCGGGGCATCGTGGTGGACGACCGCTTGCGCACCAGCACGGCAACCATTTCCGCCATCGGGGACGTTGTGGCACGTGTCCAGCCGAAGTTGACTCCCGTGGCCGGATTCGAGGGACGGTACGTGGCGGCGAGGATTCTGGAGACAACGAGCGCGGCAATTGAGTACCCGGACATCCCCACCATTGTTTTCGGCACCGAGAAACTTGCCCAGATCGGTGTCACTATTGACGAGGCGAACAAGAGCTCGCGGTATGCCGTGAAAACTTTTGACACCACACATTGGTACACCTACAACCGTGTTCAGGATCCGCAGGCCACTGTGATGGTGGTGGAGGATTCCACGCGCAACAACGCCGTGGTGGGCGTGGCTGCACTATCTTCCGTGGCCGACGAGATCATCAATCAGTACGCGGAGAAGTTCGCCCAGGGGGAGACGCCGAGCGATTCGACGGCGCCGATTTACGCTTACCCGAGTCCCGCTAGCGATCTCGGCTACTTCGCATAGAACGACGACGGAGTGCGTCAAGTCTGTGAGGTAATCTCAAATGTTCGCGGGGCACCCCGGCGGATGGAGGACCACGGAAGGATCGATATGGCAAAAGACGACGTGACGTTTACTTCGAGCGAATCCCGCCTCATCTGGATTGACTGCGAGATGACGGGTTTGGACATCTTCAATGACGAGTTGTGCGAGGTGAGCGTGGTCCCCACTGACTTCGACATGAACGTGCTCGACGAAGGCATCGATCTGGTCATCAAGCCCTCCCAGGCGGCGCTCGATCACATGAACGATTTTGTGCGGCATATGCACACGAGCTCCGGCCTCATCGAAGAGATGAAGACGGGTCTGGCGCTGGCCGACGCGGAAAAGCAGGTGATCGACTACGTCCAGAAGTTCCTCCCGGTCAATGGCAAGGCGCATCTCGCGGGCAACACCATCGGGTCCGACAAGAAGTTTCTCGATCATTTCATGCCCACCCTCATGGGCAAATTGCACTACCGCAGCATCGACGTGAGCACGCTCAAAGAGCTCTCGCGCCGCTGGTATCCCAACGTTTACCTCAATAAGCCCGCAAAGCACGGCGGCCATCGCGCGCTCGCGGACATCATCGAGTCCATCGACGAGCTGCGCTACTACCGCAAGATGTTCTTCGTCCCCAGCCCCGGTGCCACCGATGCCGAAGCCAAGGCGGGCGCCAAGGAAATCGAGGCGACGAGCCTGCTGCGCAAATACGAGGCAGCCGGGAATCCTCTCTCCGATCCCGAGACTCCCTCGAAGTCTGATTATTAAAGGCGGATTCGTACACCATGCAGCAGGATCATGCGCTTGAAATCCTGAACTCGGGTGCCAACGTCTTCGTGACGGGTGCGCCGGGAGCGGGCAAGACTTACGTGCTCAACAAGTTCATTGGCGCCGCCCGTCAGCGCGGTCGCTCCGTGGCTGTGACCGCGTCCACGGGCATCGCCTCGACGCATATCAACGGCCAGACCATTCACTCCTGGAGTGGCGTAGGTGTGGCGACTGCGCTCACTGACGAGCTACTCAAGCGCATTCGGCCTCGTCGCAAGAAGGCCATCACCAATACGGACGTTCTCGTGATCGACGAGGTGTCCATGATGTCGGCATGGCTGCTGGACATGGTGGATCACGTGTGCCGCAACCTGCGCAATAATCCCACGCCCTTTGGAGGGCTCCAAGTGGTGCTATCGGGCGACTTCTTTCAGCTGCCTCCTGTGACGCGCGGTTCTCGCGCGGGGACGCTCGTTGATCCGCTCACGGAACAGCTGCGCAGAACGTATTTTGACGCCGGAAAGAACCCCGACGGCTTCGTGACGCAGTCGTTTGCATGGGATCAGATGAACGTGCAGGTGTGCTACCTCACCGAGCAGCATCGTCAGGACGACGGCCAGCTCCTCACCGTGCTCACGGACATTCGCGAAGGCGGCGTGACCCAAGAGGATCACAACGTGCTGCGCGAGCGCATCGGGGTGCGTCCCAAGGACGATTTGGTGGCAGTGCATCTCTTCCCTGTCAACCGGCAGGCGGATACGCTCAATGACGCCAAGCTCGCGGACTTGAGCGAGTCCGAGCACGCTTTTGACGCCACCTTCGCCGGTCCTGGTCCGCTCATCGACAGGCTTCGCAAGAACGTCCTCGCTCCCGAGCACCTCGTGCTCAAGAAGGGCGCGGCAGTGATGGCGCTGAGGAACGATCAGGAGCATCAGTTCGTCAACGGCTCTCTCGGCAAGGTCACAGGATTTGCAAAGGAGAGCAAGGGCGGCTGGCCCATTGTGGAGTTCGACAACGGGCACACGGTGATCATGAAGCCGGCAGATTGGCAAATGATGGACGGCGAAACCGTGCTTGCCTCCGTATCGCAGGTGCCGTTGCGCTGTGCGTGGGCGATTACGATCCACAAGTCTCAAGGCATGACGCTTGATCGCGCGGTGATGAACCTGCGTCGCACTTTCGCCCCGGGCATGGGCTATGTGGCGCTGTCCCGAGTGGAGGCGCTCGATGGGCTATATCTGGACGATATTTCGGAGAACGCGTTCCTTGTGTCTCCTGAGGCAGTGTCCCTCGACGCGGATCTGCGTGCCGGATCGAAGGCAGCCGACGCTCAGCTGGCAGATAAGGGAAGCGAGTCGTTCTCGACGGAGGAAATCTCTCTGTTCTGATGCGGCGTGAGCGTGGATTCACCCCCGGTGTTGTCGCCTGAACTGAATACCTTTAGAACCATGACTTCTAAAGCTCTTCGCATGTCCACGCTCTTCCTGCGCACTCTGCGCGACGACCCCGCCGGAGAGGATGTGGATTCCGCCAAATTGCTCATTCGAGCTGGCTATATCCGCAAGGCCGCTCCTGGCGTCTTCACTTGGCTACCGTTGGGCCTCAAGGTTCTCAACAAGGTTGAGGCCATCGTGCGCGAAGAGATCGAAAAGACCGGTGCGCAAGAGGTGCATTTCCCTGCGCTGCTGCCGCGTGAGCCGTATGAGGCCACCGGTCGCTGGGAAGAATACGGCGACAACATGTTCAAGTTCAAGGACCGTCATGACGCGGATTATCTCCTTGCGCCAACGCACGAAGAGATGTTCACTTTGCTGGTCAAGGACATGTACTCCTCGTACAAGGATCTTCCGGCGTTGCTGTACCAGATTCAGACCAAGTACCGCGACGAGGCGCGTCCGCGCGCAGGGCTCATTCGCGGCCGCGAGTTCATCATGAAGGATGCGTACTCGTTCACGGTTGACGAGGAGGGTCTCAAGAAGGCCTACCGCGATCAGCGTGATGCGTATGAGCGCATTTACAAGCGTCTTGGTGTTGACTACATCATCGTGCACGCCTTCTCCGGCCCAATGGGTGGCTCCGAATCCGAGGAATTCCTGGCACCGTTGCCGATTGGCGAGGACACTTTTGCGCAGGCTCCGTCGGGCAAGGCGTGGAACGTTGAGGCGCTGACGACTCCGCCGGTTGCTGATGTCGATTTCTCTGAGGTCCCTGCCGCTACGGCTCTGCCGACTCCTGGCTCTCCGACGATCGATTCGTTGGTGGATCAGGCCAACGAACAGCACCCGCGCACCGATGGACGCACATGGGCCGCTTCCGATACTCTCAAGAATTTCGTTGCCGCAGCGCAGTATCCGGATGGGCACCGCGAGATTGTGGCGGTGGGCCTTCCTGGCGATCGTCAGGTGGACATGAAGCGTCTCGAGGCAGGGCTTTCTCCTGCCGAGGTGGAGGAGGCGACGCCGGAAGATCTGGCGCAGCATCCCGAGCTGGTGAAGGGCTACATCGGACCTATGGTGCTCGGGCCTCAGGCAGAGGCAAAGGGCATCAAGAACGGTGTCCGTTACCTCATGGATGCGCACGTTGCCAAGGGATCCTCGTGGATCACGGGCGCCGACAAGTCCGGCGTGCATTTCTTCAACCTCGTGTACGGCCGCGATTTTGAGGCCGATGGTGTCATCGAGGCTGCCCAGATTCGTCATGGTGACATGAGCCCTGATGGTTCTGGCCCTCTGAGTTTCGAGCGCGGCGTGGAAATCGGTCAGGTGTTCCAGCTTGGGCTCAAGTATTCGAAGTCGTTGGATCTCAAGGTGCTGGATCAAAACGGCAAGGCCGTTCCCGTGTGGATGGGCTCCTATGGAATCGGTGTGTCCCGTGTTATGGCGTGCATCGCAGAATCGCACCACGACGAGCGTGGCCTCGCGTGGCCTGCCGAGATTGCGCCGGCCGCCGTGCACGTGGTGGTGACGGGCAAGGATCAGTCCGCGTGGGACAAGGCGGAGGAATTCGTCAGCGAGCTTGAGGCCGCCAACGTCGAAGTGCTTTTCGACGACCGTCCCAAGGTGTCTCCTGGCGTGAAGTTCAAGGATTCCGAGCTGCTGGGAGTTCCCGTTGTGGCCGTTGTGGGCCGTGACTTCGCGAATAACGGCACCATCGAGATTCGAGACCGCGATGGATCCAATTCCGAGTCCGTTCCAGCTGCCGAGGCCGTTGCCGAGGTCCTGAAGCGCATCAAGTAGGGATTTCTTCGTATTTCATAATGGGGGCGGAGCACATGCTTCGCCTCCATTTAGTTTTATTATCCCCCCCTCAGTTGTGCGATTGGGACGAGAGTTCTGCGGCGCTTGTCCCTTGATTTCCCAGTAGCACAACTGGTGGGAACGAGGCACAAGTCCGAGGGGAAGCGCACAAGTCGGGAATGCGAGGCATGACGCGAGATAACGAGGTACGACTGAGCCTGAATCTGAAATGTGAGTACTGAAGTGCGTCCTTATTCGGCAGCCTGCTCCACCAGGGGCAGGGGAGTGCTGGGATAGCCATATTCATAGGCGTGAGCGGCGTCAACAACAATGAAGTGTGCGAGTGCTGCCCTATTTTGTGCGCTCGATACGTCGGCGGCTGCTTCAATTTCCTCGAGAGCACAGGTCATTTCAAGGCTTGCACGAGTGGTCATGGTGAGGCCTGATGATCTGTCTGTCACCGTTCCGGTGTCTTTCAGGAGTGTTTCCACGGAGTACATTTTTTTCCGAGGATCGGTGGTGGTGCAACTGTCGTTTTTCTTCTCGGCTGAGCTGCACGTCATGGCGAGCTCTGCGAGAGATGCGGCTCGTGCGCGGTGCGCGAGGCTCAGCGTTTCATCGTCTGCGTCCGTGGGACGTATGCGGGCCGCCAAAATCTCTAGGGCGTAGGCCGCCTTGTCCTGCGACACCGCCATGGTGCGCACAACGGTCTTATCGATGGATGACACCTCCGGCCCAGAGAGTGATGCGGAACCAAGAGAAGCATGTGACATCGCGGAAGTGAACGCTGAGCCCACATGCGCCCGATTCGCCGAGCTGACGGCAATCGAGTGCGCGGCGGCGGCACGGATGATGCCCTCTGAAAAGCGGGTGGAACATGCCGTGGAAACCTTTAGCCACGCAGAAGAGGCAGCTAGTGCGCCGCCTGCTCGCACAGCGAAGGTCGGTCCGCCATCTGCTGAAGACTGGGCTGCTTGTGCTGTCAAGACAGATGCGGTGCAGGTGTCGGCTGCGGTGAGTGCGTCCTTGCGCGCAATATGCGGTAATCCTGCGCATCCGCTGAAAGAAACAGCCATCATCGTCGCCAGAAGAGCGGCAGTGATGCCTGAAACGGAGCCCCTCCCACGGTGGTGTCGCCGAGGACTGGGGATGCGAGGTGTCTGCATGAATCAGTACACTAATAGCCGTCGACGACTGACGCACTGAGCACCGGGCTCGTTGCGCGATAACTTCATATGGAGGTCATGGCATGGAACTGGACCTGACGAGTATCCGACAGCTTGCGGCCGAACAGGGAATTGATGCTGAGACTCTCGACGCGGCACTCGAAGAAGCGCTGCGATTGGCATATCTGAAGACCCCTCACGCGCAGAAGCACGCTCGTGTAGAGCTGGATCAGCGCGCGGGCACGTTCACTGTGTGGGCACGCAAGGAAATTCCGCAAGAGGCTACGGAGGAAGATCCGTATCCCCGTCCTGAACTCAGCGATGAGTTTGATGACACTCCCAAGGACTTTGGCCGAATGGCAGCATCGACTGCCCGCCAAGTCATTTCTCAACTTTTCCGCGAAGCCGCCGACAACAAGGTGTTCGGAGCTTTCGCCGGTCAAAAGGGCAAGCTCATTACAGGCGTCGTGCAGCAGAACCTGCGTGATCCCAATAACGTTCACATTCAGGTCGGCGACGTTGAGGCGCTTCTGCCTCGCCGCGAGCAGGTTCCCGGCGAGAAGTACGTTCACGGTGAGCGCGTTCGCGTGTTCGTCGTCTCCGTGGCGCGTGGTCTCAAGGGGCCGGAGATCATCGTGTCTCGCTCGCACCCCGACCTCGTGAAGCTGCTCTTCGAGCGTGAGGTTCCTGAACTTGTGTCCGGAGCCGTGTCCATCATGGCCATTGCCCGTGAGGCCGGCGCCCGCACCAAGATTGCCGTTCGTGCCAATGCTCAGGGTGTCAACCCGAAGGGGGCTCTCATTGGGCCCGCTGGTTCCCGCGTGCGTGCCGTCATGGAGAATTTGGGCGAGGAAAAGATCGATATTGTCGATTATTCAGCGGACCCGGCCGCATTCATCGCCGCCGCGCTGTCGCCCGCACACACCACGCAGGTACACGTGGTGAGCGAAAAGAACAAGACGGCACTTGCCTTCATTCACGATGACCAGCTCAGCCTCGCCATCGGCAAGGAGGGCCAGAACGCTCGCCTCGCCGCAAAGCTCACAGGGTGGAAGATTGGCGTGGAATCCGAGGAGACGCGCGCCGCCCAGGAAGCTGCAGGTCTCGAGCAGACCGGCAAGTCCGAAGCCGCGTCGGTAGCGCCCGACGACTCGAGTGCCGAGACGTCCACCGAGGAGCAGGCCGAAGAAAAGAAAGATTAATAAAGATTTAAAAAGATTAAGATTCCTGATATTCGGGGGGATTTGATTTTTAGAGGATTTATCGTGTCGTCACAAATGCACCATTTGTGACGACACTTCCATTACGTGCGGGTGTTTCGCAGAAACTCCTGTGAACACCTGCACGTCTTCGATCTTTTCCACTCACAACACAACGTGGTGGGCTTTTATACACCCAGCGAGTATGCTGTGACGTTGGAATATGCATGCCGTGAGGCGTGCGGTCCCATAATTACGAGATGAGGTAATCAGAGATGGCCACACGATGAGACTGACAATGCTCAGTACACGTCATTTCGGAGTAGAAAAATAATGTGACCGCGCCGACTCGCGCGTGGTCCAGAATGGAGAATTAGTGCCTAAAGCACGCGTTTACGAGTTGGCGAAGAGGTTCGGAGTCGACAGCAAAACCGTCCTCGATAAATTGAAGGACATGGGCGAATTCGTCAAGTCCGCATCCTCCACAGTGGAGGCACCCGTGGTGAGGAAGCTGCAAGCAGCTTTCCCCGCAGCAGACGGGAACACCACAGCGGCAAAGCCGCAGTCTAAGAATGCTTCACATGGTGCGGCAGCATCTGCCGCCCATAAGCCAGGTGCATCGCATCCGGCTCCTCATGCTCCGATGCAGGGAGCGCGTCCCGGTGCGGTTCAGCAGTCTTCATCGACGCCGCGTCGTGGGTCTGCCACTCCGTCTCACATGAATCCTGCAGAGCGCATGGAACAGGAATCGCGTTCCGAGCATACAGAGCGCAGGCCACGCAATGCCTCGCCTCGTGGCGCTCAGGGAGCGCAGCCGCAGCCGCGTAACGGCGCGTCACAGCGTCCGGCACGTCCTGGTGCTCGTCCGGCCCACGGCCAGTCAGAGCAGGGTCGTGGCGGTGCTCAAAGAACTCCACGTCCCGGCGCACAGCGTCCGGCGCGTCCAGGAACACCTCGTCCGGGTCAAACCGGCGGACTCCCTACCGGATCGGGCGCAACGCCCGCTCGTGGTCGTCAGAGTGGTCCTCGCCCCGGCAACAATCCCTACGCTTCCAAGCAGGGCATGCATGCACCCACTCCGGGTGACATTCCTCGCCCGCATCCCATGGCGCGTCCCAGCGTCGGCGGCCACAGGGGTCGTCCAGGTCGTGGCGGCGGCAGAGGCAATCTGCCAGGTCGCGGTGGAGCGTCCACGGGGCGTCCAGGGCAGTGGGGACACCGTCAGGGCGGCCAGGGAACCGGAGCAGGCGCAGGAACCGGGCGTCCGAATCGCTTCGGCCCCAACGCTCCCGCAAGCAATTCCGGGCCTAGCAATGGCGGCGGTCGCGGCAGAGGCCGTGGCGGTGCTGCTGGAGCGTTCGGTCGTCAGGGAGGCAAGTCGTCCAAGTCGCGCAAGTCACGCAGGGCGAAGCGTCAAGAATTCCAGGAGATGAAGGCCCCGAGCATCGGCGGCGTTCGCATTCCTTCGGGCAACGGTCAGACGGTGAAGCTCCGTCAGGGCGCCACCTTGGCGGATCTTGCTGACAAGATCAACGTCAACGCGGCATCTCTGGTGACGGTTCTGTTCCATCTCGGTGAGATGGCGACGGCAACTCAGTCCCTCGACGCGGCTACTTTCCAAATTCTGGGCGATGAAATCGGCTGGAACATCCAGATCGTCTCCGCCGAGGAAGAGGACAAGGAGCTGCTGGAGCAGTTCGACATCAACCTCGAGCAAGAGCAAGAGGACATGGATGACTCCGAGCTGAGGCCGCGTCCGCCGGTCGTCACTGTGATGGGCCATGTCGATCACGGTAAGACTCGCTTGCTGGACACCATTCGTCAGACCAACGTCATCGAGCGCGAGGCCGGCGGCATTACGCAGCGCATTGGCGCCTATCAGGTCACCAAGGAGCTCAACGGGGAAGAACGCAAGATCACGTTCCTCGATACTCCTGGCCACGAGGCGTTCACTGCTATGCGTGCCCGCGGTGCCGAGCTCACCGACGTGTCGATCCTTGTCGTTGCAGCGGATGACGGCGTCATGCCGCAGACCGTTGAGGCCATCAACCACTCGCAGGCGGCCAACGTCCCGATTGTGGTGGCTGTCAACAAGATCGATGTTCCCGGTGCCAACCCGGAGAAGGTGCGCGGACAGCTCACCGAATTCGGTCTGGTTCCAGAGGAGTACGGCGGCGACACCATGTTCGTCGACATCTCCGCGAAGATGGGCACCAACATCGACAAGCTGCTCGAAGCGGTCCTCCTGACCGCCGACGCGACGCTTGACCTCCGCGCCAATCCGAACATGGACGCCCGCGGAGCCACCGTCGAGGCTCGCCTTGACAAGGGCCGCGGTGCCGTTGCCACTGTTCTGGTGCAGCAGGGAACTCTCCATGTGGGAGACGCCATCGTTGCGGGAACCGCTTACGGCCGTGTGCGCGCCATGCTGGATGAAAACGGCACGCAGATGAAGGAAGCGACACCGTCGACTCCTGTCGCGGTGCTGGGTCTCACTTCGGTTCCTACCGCAGGCGACCTCTTCCTCGTTGCCCCCGATGACCGTTCCGCCCGCCAGATCGCCGAAAAGCGCGAGGCCACCGAGCGCGCCGCCATGCTGGCCAAGCGCCGCAAGGTCGTGTCTCTGGAGAGCCTCAAGGAGCAGTTCGCAAAGTCCGAGATCGACATGCTCAACATTGTTATCAAGGGCGATTCCTCTGGTTCCGTCGAGGCGCTGGAAGATTCCTTGATGAAGATCGAGGTGTCCGACGAGGTCGGCATTCAGGTCATCCACCGCGGCGTCGGTGCCATTACCCAGAACGATGTCAACCTTGCCACGGTCGATAAGGCCGTCATCATCGGCTTCAACGTTCGCCCGAACCGTCAGGTGGCGGATCTCGCTGAACAAGAAGGCGTGGAGATCAAGTACTACTCGGTCATCTACAAGGCGATCGAGGACATCGAGGCATCCCTCAAGGGCATGCTCAAGCCGGAATTCGAAGAGGTCGTTACGTCCCACTCAGAAATCCGCGAGATCTTCCGCTCCTCCAAGTTCGGCAATATCGCAGGTGTCATGGTCAGCGATGGTGTCGTCAAGCGCGGCACCAAGGCTCGCATTACCCGCGATGGAGTTGTCACTGTCAACGATCTCGAAATCTCCTCGCTGCGTCGCTTCAAGGACGACGTCAATGAGGTCAAGGAAGGCTTCGAGGCTGGTATCAACCTCGGCTCCTTCAACGACCTTCAGGTGGGCGACGTCATCGAGACCTTCGAAATGCAGGAGAAGCCTCGCGCATGACAAATCCACGCGCTGTTCGCATTGCAGGGCTCGTCAAGCGGGTCATCGCTCAGTCCATTGAGACTGAGCTGCATGACCCGCGCCTTGCGGGCGTGACGATCACCGATGTGCGCGTCACCAACGACATGCAGATTGCCCACGTCTTCTGGACGCAGCTGGGCGATCCCGACAAGGCTGAGGGTCAGCGGCATCGCGCCGCGCAGGCTCTTCAGCAGGCAAAGGGTCGGTTGCGCTCCCATGTGGGGGCAAAGGCCGGTTTGCGCCTGACTCCCGTTCTGGAGTTCCGTTTCGACGAGGTTCCGGGTGAGGCCACTGAGATTGAAGACATTCTCACTGTCGCTCGTAAACGCGATGAGGAGTTGGCAAAGGCCCGAGCCACCGCGCAGTACGCCGGTGACGAGGATCCGTACAAGCACCCAGATGAGGCGCAGGACGACGAAGAATCTGACGAATCGGAAGATTCTGAAGATTCCGAGGATTTCAATGATTCCGATGATTCCGAGGAGTCCACGCAAGAGTGAATGACTACGATTCTGTGAATGAGGAAAACCGGCTTCCATCGGCCGGTTTTCTTTTGGTTGACAAGCCTAAGGGCGTCACGAGTCACGACATTGTTGCGGCGTGCAGAGGCGTCCTTCACACGCGCCACGTTGGGCACGCTGGCACGCTTGATCCCATGGCCACAGGACTGTTGGTCATCGGATTCGGGAGCGCCACGCGCCTGTTGAAATACGTTGTGGGCACGTCGAAAACGTATGAGGCCGTCATTCGCTTGGGTGCCTCCACTTCTACAGATGATGCCGAGGGAGATATCGCGGGTCCTCAGACCGAGGCGGCTGCGGCTCGCATCGATGCCTTGAGCTCGGATCCGACTCCCATAGATGCCGCAATAGCAGATCACCTGACAGGCACCATCGACCAGATTCCCAGCACATTCTCCGCCATCAAGGTGAACGGGGAACGTGCCTACGACTTGGCGCGGGAGGGCAAGGATGTGCAGCTTGCCGCTCGAAAAATCACGATATCCGACTTCACCCGTAACGATGTGCGCGCTGTGACGGATTCAGAAACGGACGCCCATTATCTCGAGGTGACGGTTTCCGTGACGTGTTCGGCGGGAACCTACATTCGCGCCCTTGCGCGTGATCTGGGTGCCCTTCTCGAAGTAGGCGGCTATCTGACCTATTTGCGCAGAACCCGTATCGGCGCTTTCACCGTGGAGTCGGCAACTGTGGCGGCAACGAAAGTCAAGACTTTCACTGACCGTCAAGGAGTGGTCCAGCATCGCTTGAAGGCGAATATCGACGCCGAAGATGTGGCAAAGGCTGCCCGCGATGTCACCGAGGTCATCGGAGAGGTGTTACCCGTTGTGGATATCGACGAGGCGCAGCTGCGCGAAATCGGCTTCGGTCGGGACATCGACGCTACTGTGGCTGCACCCACGGCAGCCATTTTCCGCTCCGCGCATTCGGCTCCTCGCCTCTGCGCTATCGTTGAGCCTGGCAGCATGAGAGGAACAGCGCATCCCATAGCCGTTTTCCCGCGAGACACTCGTAGTGATGATTCCAAGAGGTAAGAGGCAGATGAAGATTTACACCGTGACCCCAGACGAAAAAGGCGTTGTGACGTGGCCTACGCTGCGCATCAAGCAGCGCTCCGTCATCACCGTCGGAACATTCGACGGTGTGCATCTGGGACACCGTTCCGTGCTGAAGCGCACCGTGGATCTCGCGAAAAGCTATGGGGCTCTTTCGGTCGCCATTCTCTTTGATCCTCGCCCGGCGCTCGTCCATAGTTATGCTGCTGCACACAGTGGGGCAGAAATTACCGATGACGATGCGGCGCTCGACGACGAAGTGATTTCTGGAGTCTCTCAGCGCACTCAGTGGATCGAGGAGCTCGGCATCGAGCATCTCATTGTGGTGCACTACACGTTGGCGTTCGGCGCGCAGTCATACATGTTCTTCCTAGGGCAACTCACGGCAAAGCTTGGCATGCGTACGTTGGTGCTCGGCGCCGATGCACGCATGGGCAAGGGACTCAAAGGCGATGTAGAGGCCATAGATCGTCTCGCCCAGGCCACGCGCATGTTCGAACTTGACGTGGTGGATGATCGTGGCCCCGGTTTCACGCACATTCCCAACGGGACCATTCCGGATGGCAAGGGTGGAACTATCGAGGTCACCAAGCAGGTGCGCATCTGGAGTTCCTCCAACATTCGTCATCTTCTGGAACTGGGCGACGTGAAACAGGTTGCCAGCATTCTCGGACGTCCTCACATCATGGAGGGCACAGTTGTTCACGGAGAGCAGCGCGGGCGCACCCTGGGGTATCCCACGGCGAATCTCGGTGGCTCCATCGAAGGATTCATGCCCGCGGATGGTGTGTATTCCGGATGGCTTGTGGACTGCGACGAGCAGGGGACCGAGGTGCATCGCTATCCCAGCGCCATCTCCATTGGAACCAAGGAAACGTTCGAGGACCAGATTGGCAAACAGACGCGGCTTCTCGAGGCGAACGCCGTCACGGACGAGTGGATCGACATTTACGGTCATCACATTCGTGTTGAATTCATAGATCGGTTGCGGGGTCAGATGAAGTTCGCTTCCGTGGACGAGCTCGTGGGGCAGATGAAGAAAGACGTTGCCGCCTCGGTGTCTCAGTGTGGGAACGCAGAGAAGTGAGACACAGAGAAGTGAGATAAGTCACAACTAGCGTTGTAAAAGAAGGGTTTCGGAAGGCATACTTTGCCACCGAAGCCCTTTTTAATATGCGGAAGAATGGCTTGTCAATAGTTTCACTGTGACCCTTCTCTCGTTTGGGTAATTCGGATAGATTGACGCAACAAAGGGGATAAATCTAGGTATTCTTTTTCGCCGGCCACTCGTTTAGATTTCTTCATGTGCACGAGGTTTTGACTGAGCTGAGAGGACAAAGTTGACTCTGCTCGGAATACTGGCGGCTCTTTCAAGTTAAGGGTGAATGAGTCGTAATACATGAAGGAGGTAGTGCGATGGTCTAAAAGATTAGCGGTTCGGACGCGATGCTCAAGGTCATTGAATCGTGGGGTGTCGATCATATTTATGGTTTTCCTGGTGGTTCTTTTGATTCGACGATGAATGCTCTGCATAATCAGCAGGATAAGTTGAAGTTCATTCAGGTGCGTCACGAAGAGGCGGGTGCCCTGGCGGCTTCGGCGGACGCTAAGCTCACCGGCAAGATCGCCGTGTGCTTTGGCTCTGCAGGCCCGGGTGCGGTGCACCTTCTCAACGGTTTGTACGACGCGAAGACCGACCGTGTCCCTGTCCTCGCAATTGTCGCTCAGGTTCCCACCAAGCGCATGAATATCGACTTCTTCCAGGCAATGGACGAAGAACCCATTTTTGACGATGTGTCCGTGTGGAATCGCACTGCCATGACGGCGGAGAGCATTCCGAAGCTCACTGACGAGGCCATCAGCCAGGCCATCGAGAAGCGTGGCGTCGCCGTGCTCACCGTTCCGAAGGATCTGGGCTGGGCTCAAATCAACGACACCTACCAGACCAACGCCAACACCTATGTTGCGCCCATCGCTCCCGAACCAAATCCTGAGGACGTGCGCAAGGCAGCTGCTCTCATCGCTGAGGCCAAGTCCCCGATGATCTACTTCGGCGTTGGTGCCAAGAACGCTGTGGCAGAGCTCAAGGAGGCCTCCGAGAAGTTCAAGATGCCGTTGGTATCTTCAGTTCTCGCCAAGGGCATTCTCTACGAAGGCTACCCGGCATATTTGGGATCGGCGGGCCGCGTTGCTCCGAAGCCCGGTGCGGAGGTTGGCTTCTCCACAGATCTGATTCTGTGGGTGGGCAACGACGTTCCGTTCTCCATCTTCCTGTTCAACCCGAGGGCAAAGATCATTCAGATCGACGTTGAGAGCTCAAAGCTCGGTAAGCGTCGTCGCGCAGACGTTCCGATGCTCGCGGACGCCAAGAAGGCTCTTCGTGCCATCATCGCTGCGGGTGAACCCCGCACTGCTTCCGCCTTCTATACGGCAGCTGTGGAGGACAAGAAGAACTGGGTTGCGTGGCAAAACTCCTTCAAGGACTCCACGCAGATGCCGGTTCGTCCTGAGCCGATCTTCGACGTGCTCAACAAGGTTGCGTCTCCTCGCGCCGTGTTCGCGGTTGATGTGGGCAACGTCAACATCAACTTCGAGCGCTTGCTCGATTTGCACGATGACCAGTTGTGGACCACCTCCGGTAAGTACGCCACCATGGGGTACGGTGTGCCGGCGTCCATCGCTGCCAAGGTCACGTACCCGGATCGCGATGTGTACAGCCTGTCCGGAGACGGTGGCTACGCCATGCTGAGTGAGGAGATCCTTACGCAGATGAAGTACAAGCTGCACGTCATCAACGTCGTGTTCTCGAACGAGACGCTGGGCTACATCGAGGCGGAGCAGCGCGACGACAGCCATCAGCCGCTTTCCGGAGTCGACATTCCGGATACCGACTGGGCAACCGTCGCCAACGGAATGGGTGCCAAGGGCTACACCGTGCGTACGAAGGCAGAGTTCGAGGCGGCGCTCAAGGACGCGGAGACCACGGCAGCTGACAAGCCCGTCGTGATCGACGTCAAGCTCACGCACGAGATGCCGCTCACCACGGAGCACATGTTCCTTGACCCAAGCTGGCAGGATCCCAAGCAGATCGAGGAGTTTGTGACGAAGTACCAGGCTCAGGCGCTGAAGCCCTTCAGCTACTTCCTCAAGCAGGCTGCGGCAGCTCAGCACTGATGACAGTTAGCCGATGCTAACGGCTAGGTGCTCCGAACGCTCTGGAATCCGTTACTGTTCACGGGCTGCGCTTTCTCGGTATTCCGAGGGAGTGAGGCCCGTGAAGGCCTTGAAGTTGTGGTCGAAGGTGGCGACGTTCCTGTATCCGAGTCCGGCGGCGATGCCGTTGATGCTTTGGGAGCTCAGTTCGAGAAGCTTCTTCGCCTGATTCATGCGGATGAAGCGCACCTGTTCGGAGAAAGTCTTTCCGAACAGGCGTCGAGCCAGGCGCGAGAAGTAATTCGTGTCGTAGCCGAAGTGAGCGGCGGCGGCCGTCATGCTCACATGGGAGATGTTGGCCATGATGTAGTTGAGGATCAGGGCCTCTTGCCGGGCAGCTGGGGTGCGACGCAGATCGTTTTCGGGAAAATCGGATTCGATGATCATCATGGCATCGAGATCAGAGCGAGATAGCTCGGTGAGCAGCAGACCAGCGAGAACTGATTGTTGGTAGTCCAGCAGATTGTCACGCGGGGTGGTGGTTGCCAGGCGCTCAAGTTGATCGCAATATCCGTTGGTGAGGTCGTGATTGATGCGGCGAAACACAATGTGCGCGTTGTTTCTGTTCTGCACTAACGAGTCAATAAGTGAATTCGGCCCCATTCCGCTGTTCATGGTGATGGGCAGCAGAAAGAGGTGCGCATCAACAAACGCGGGGCGATCCTGACGATCAGTTGGCAAGACTGACAGCGTGATGGGGACGGTAGAGCTGATGAGCGCGATGTCACCCTTTTTGAGAGTGAGATCACGGTCGTTGAGGCGCATGTGGCAGTTGGTGCGGCACTGGAGAATTCCGAAAGGAATATCAGAGGCGTCGTTGCCGGCTTTTGAAAGGAAGGGATCGAGACTGAAGGTCACCTGCTCGGTGGCATCGAAGGCCTGGAACATATAAGAACCCTAACATTTGGCTTCATTCAACTAAAGTCTTTATGAGATGAATCACTAAGGAGTGTTGCTATGACGACAGCACAAAAGCCGTATGTAGACAATACGGATGTATATATCAACTTTCCTACAGGCCGTTTGACCCTCACGGAAGTTCAGCAGATTTTTACAACCATTCCGTTTGAGCTCGACTTGATTGACCGCACGGATCACTTTGCGTGGTTTTCCAACAAGCCGAATCGTGAGCATAAGCGCTCGGTAGACCAGGTGGGGGAGACGGTGCAGCAGTGCCATCCCGCACGTGTTTTGCCGCATGTGATGGGCATCATCAACGCTTTCAAAGACGGCACGAAGGACGTCGTGCGCGTGCCGCTGTTCATGAACGGTCACCGTTGCCTCATCCAGTACTATGCGTTGCGTGACGTGGACGGCACCTACCTGGGCACCATAGAGTTCACGGGAAGCGTTGAAGACATTCTCGGATTCTATGAGAAGGGCGCTTGGAGCGAGAACACTCCGAATGCGTCTGCTGCCCCAGCGGCTCCTTCGGCTTCCGGAACAGTCGATGCGACCTCCGGAGCGTCGCAGACTTCAGGGCCCGCTGACAGCGCTCCTGTTGCCGACGCAACAACGAACTTCGGTGCACCGGCTGCAGAACAGCCAGAACCCTTTGCCCCTGACGCTACGAGTGGTGCATCGGATACTGACTATCCCTCGGCCCAGGAAACGTCCGCTGCAACGTCGACCGTGACGCCTGTCGCTTCGTCGCCGTTCGCTCCCGTTGCTCCGTCAGCTCCACCTGTGGAAACACAGCCGACCGTTCAGTCTGAGTCGCCGTTTGCTGCTCCCACAAGCCCCCTGCCGGATGCCACGAGTGGCGCCTCCGAAACTCCTTCAGTAACTCCTTCAACTGAACCTGCACAGAGTGCGCCCACAGTACCAGTAGAATCGCAGTCGCCGGCACCGGCAGAGGAAGCAGACACTCCTGATGCCACGTCTGGCGCGTCTGCGACGGGTATGTGACTCGCAATGGCATCCACTATCAGCGCGATGAAACGCAGCGCGCAGCGGCACGGTCTGGGAACCACCATCACACTGACGGTTTTTGGTGAACAGGACGATCGTGCGCTCAATGCTGCCTTCGCGCTCATCGCTGACTATGAGGATCGCCTCACCGTCAACCGGCCGGTATCTGAAGTCATGGCGGTCAATGATGCGGCGGGGAAGAGCTCCGTTGTGGTGTCGACCTCGACGTATGAGCTCATCTCGGCTGCCGTCGCTGCAAGCCGCGGCAACTTCGGATATGACGCGCTGATAGGGCCGCTTGTGAAGCTGTGGAAAATCGGCTTCACAGGCGCACGGGTGCCACACGACGATGAAATTGCCGCTCGCATGGGTGAGATATCGCCGGAGGCTGTGGACCTCGACGCAGCTACTCACGCGGTCAAGCTGACCAAGCCCGGCATGGAGTTGGACCTTGGCGGCATTGCAAAAGGCTATATTGCCGATCGCATTCGTGACATGTGGACGGCGTATGGCGTGGCTGCGGGGATAGTCGACCTCGGTGGAAACCTGCTGTTTGTGGGGGAGTCGCCGAGACGAGACGATGCGCGCTGGGTCATCGGCGTGCAGGATCCCGTGCGCTCTCGTCACACGGATCTCGGTATGGCCGTTCTGCCGTCGTGCTCCGCTGTTACGAGCGGCATCTATGAACGTTATCTTGAAATCGACGGTCATAAATACCATCACCTCCTCGATCCGAGGACGGGCAGGCCTCTAGACACAGACCTCGCAGGCGTCACCGTTTTCACGCGTGATTCCATCGCCGGTGAAATTGAGGCCAAGCGCCTATTCTTTGCGGGTGGTCCTATCGATGGATGGACGCATGCTCCCGCAGTGTTCGGCGCTGTATTCGTATACGCCGATGGGAGAGTGGTGTCCGATGGCATCACTCTTCTGAAACCATAGAAATAAGAAACAATCAAGAGGAGGCCGTCATGGTCCAGCTGGATGAAACTTTTTTGGAAGTGCTTAAGCACGAAGGGCCAGTGACTATTATCACGGTCAACGCACACCCGGCACACGTAGTGAACACATGGATGTCATACGTGTCATTGAAGGACAATCAATTGTTCATCCCGGCCGCCGGCATGCACAGCATCGAGGGAGATTTCCCCACCGACAATCACGTGACGTTGACCTTCGGGTCGAAAGAGGTCATGGGAACAGTAGGGTCCGGCGCCGGATTCCACGTGCATGGAACGGGGCATTTCGTGGAGGAGGGCCCTGATTTCGACGCGAAGAAGGCGAGTTTCCCGTGGCTGACGCGCATGCTCGTCGTCACCATCGAGGACGTGCAGCAGAAGATCTGATAATTGCGAGCCTGAGAGGTGCGGTTCCCTGAGTGAGCGCATTGTGTGGCAGCGACACCGGGAATGAAGTATAGTTGTGAAATTTTGTAGCGTGTGATAAGCTAACAATTTGCTTGTGGGTATGTCATATTGCGGGCATGCGTCGAGTAAGAGGTGCCTGTGGAGTGGCATATAGCGGCCATCCGCAATGAAAAACGGGAAATATAGCGGTCCTGTTCCGGCACTTTGCTATTAAACGACACAGTTAGTGACAACAGGGTAAGGACGAATAAGACCTTGGCTGCATCTGCAAAGAGCACAACAAAGACCTTCGCTCGTGCAAACGAAGATGATATCAAGTTGCACAAGGCGCCGAAGCGCGTCAACTTCGCTTCAATCCGTGAGCCCATCGAGGTCCCAGATTTGCTGGGCGTTCAGACGGATTCCTTCGACTGGTTGATCGGCAACGATCGCTGGAAGGAACACGTCGCTCGTGACGAGGAAGACGGCACCGTTACCACGCCGCACACCTCGGGTCTGGCGGAAGTTTTCGAGGAGATTTCCCCGATTAAGAACTTCGCCGACACCATGGAGCTCACCTTCTCCGATCCGTACTTCGAGGAACCGCGTCACACGGTTCAGGAGTGCAAGGAAAAGGATTACACCTACTCCGCACCTCTTTATGTGAACGCAGAGTTCACCAACATGGACACTGGCGAAATCAAGTCGCAGACCGTGTTCATGGGTGACTTCCCGCTGCAGACTCCGCACGGAACCTTCATCATCGGAGGAACCGAGCGCGTCATCGTCTCGCAGCTCGTGCGTTCTCCTGGTGTGTATTTCGAGCGCAACACCGACCGCACTTCCGACAAGGAAGTTTTCGGCGGCCGCATCATTCCGTCTCGTGGCGCATGGCTCGAGTTCGAGATTGATAAGCGTGACGTTCTCGGCGTGCGCATCGACCGCAAGCGCAAGCAGTCCGCCATCGTCTTCCTGCAGGCCATCGGCATGGGACTTCCCGAAATCCGTGAGGCTTTCAAGGACTTCCCGCTCGTGCTCGATCTCATTGACAAGGAGGCTGCCGAGTCTGAGGACGCAGCACTCACCGATCTCTACCGTAAGATTCGCCCCGGCGATACTCCTACGCCCGAGGCCGGCCGCAACCTGCTGCAGAGCTTCTACTTCAACAACAAGCGCTACGACCTCGCTCGCGTCGGTCGCTACAAGATCGATCGCAAGCTCGGTCTCGAAATCGATCCGCAAAACCGTTCCCTCACCAAGGAAGACATCGTCGCCACGATTCAGTATCTCGTGTCTCTGCACGAGGGCGCCGAGAAGTTCCACGGCAAGCGCAACGGCGAAGACGTCGACCTCATCGTTGACGTGGACGATATCGATCACTTCGCAAACCGTCGTATCCGCCAGGTAGGCGAGCTCATCCAGAACCAGCTGCGTACGGGTCTGTCCCGCATGGAGCGCGTGGTGCGCGAGCGTATGACCACGCAGGACGCCGAGGCCATCACGCCTCAGTCCCTGCTCAACATTCGCCCTGTTGCTGCCACCATCAAGGAGTTCTTCGGAACGTCCCAGCTCTCGCAGTTCATGGATCAGAACAACCCGCTCGCAGGCATCACCAACAAGCGCCGTCTCTCCGCTCTGGGCCCCGGCGGCCTGAGCCGTGACCGTGCGTCCATGGAAGTCCGCGACGTGCACCCGTCCCATTACGGCCGCATGTGCCCCATCGAATCTCCTGAGGGACCGAACATCGGCCTCATCGGTTCTCTAGCAACCTTCGGCCGCGTCAACCCCTTCGGCTTCATCGAGACGCCGTATCGCAAGGTCGTCGATCGTCAGGTTACCGACGACGTCGTCTACATGACGGCTGACGAAGAGGCAAACCATGTCATCGCCCAGGCGAATCAGGAGCTCGACTCCGACGGTCGCTTCGTCGAAGACACCGCGCTGGTGCGAGACGGCATCGAAGAGGCGGACGATGTCCCGGTCGATCAGGTCGACTACATGGACGTCTCCCCGCGTCAGATGGTGTCCGTCGGTTCCTCGCTCATTCCGTTCCTGGAGCATGACGAGGGCCACCGTGCACTCATGGGCGCGAACATGCAGCGTCAGGCTGTCCCGCTCATCAAGTCGGAAGCTCCTCTGGTGGGAACCGGCTCCGAGTGGCGCGCAGCTGTTGACTCCGGTGACGTCGTTCTGGCCAACAAGCCGGGCGTTGTTATCTACGTGAGCGCCGACATGATTCGCGTGATGAACGACGATGGCACTCAGTCCAGCTACAAGCTGGCCAAGTTCCAGCGTTCCAACCAGACCACCTGCTACAACCAGGTTCCGATCGTCAATGACGGTGACCGCGTTGAAAAGGGTTCCGTCCTCGCCGACGGTCCCGCAACCGAGCAGGGCGAAATGGCTCTGGGTAAGAACCTCGTCGTGGCCTTCATGCCTTGGAATGGCTACAACTACGAGGACGCCATCATCATCTCGCAGCGTCTGGTGCAGGATGACACCCTGAGCTCCATCCACATCGAGGAATACGAAATCGATGCGCGCGAGACCAAGCTGGGCGCCGAGGAAATCACTCGCGACCTGCCGAACGTCTCCGAAGAAGCAGTGGCAAATCTCGACGAGCGCGGCATCATCCGCGTGGGCGCCGAGGTTGAGGCTGGCGACATCCTCGTCGGTAAGGTCACCCCGAAGGGCGAGACGGAACTCACTCCGGAAGAGCGCCTTCTGCGTGCCATCTTCGGCGAGAAGTCCCGCGAAGTGCGTGACACCTCCCTGCGAGTGCCTCACGGCGAGACCGGAACGGTCATCTCCATTCGCGAAGTCACCAAGGAAGATGCCGATGAAGACGGCGACGAGCTGCCTACCGGCGTTGACCGCATGATTCGCGTCTACATCGCTCAGCACAGGAAGATCACAGTGGGCGACAAGCTCTCGGGCCGTCACGGCAACAAGGGCTGCATCTCCCGCATTCTTCCCGAAGAGGACATGCCGTTCCTCGCTGACGGAACCCCGGTTGACATCATGCTCAACCCTCTGGGCGTGCCGAGCCGAATGAATCTCGGACAGGTGCTCGAGCTGCACCTCGGCTGGATTGCAAAGTCCGGTTGGGACATCAGCATCGATCCCGATCTCGAGGCCGAGTGGAAGAAGCACATTCCTGCAGGCGCAGAGAAGGCCGAACCTAACACGCCAGTGGCAACGCCGGTGTTCGACGGTGTTCGCCAGGACGCGCTCAACGGTCTGCTCAACACCACGCTGCCGAACCGTGACGGCAACAACCTTGTCGGTCACCATGGCAAGGCTCAGCTGTTCGACGGCCGCACCGGCGAACCGTTCCCCAAGCCGATTTCGGTGGGCGTGATGTACATGCTGAAGCTCCACCACCTCGTGGACGACAAGATTCACGCTCGTTCCACTGGCCCATACTCGATGATTACGCAGCAGCCCCTGGGCGGTAAGGCTCAGTTCGGCGGTCAGCGTTTCGGCGAGATGGAGGTCTGGGCTCTGGAGGCTTACGGTGCCGCGTACACGCTGCACGAGATGATGACGATCAAGTCCGATGACGTGGACGGCCGCGTGCGTGCCTACGGTGCCATCGTGAAGGGTGACAACCTGCCAGCGGCAGGTATTCCGGAGTCCTTCAAGGTGCTGCTCAAGGAAATGCAGTCGCTCTCGCTCAACGTCGAAGTCCTCAATGCCGACGGCGTCGCCATCGACATGAACAACGACGAGGATGACCCCGAGTCCTCCTCCGACGATCTCGGCTTCAACATTGGAGCTCGCCCGGATGCAGGCGCATCCCTCCCCGCAGACGAAGTAACCTACTGAGTCCGCGCGTAGCCGAAGAACAAGAAGACTTACTTAAAAGCAAGGAAAACAACATTGCTGGATGTAAATGCATTTGATAAGTTGAGAATCGGTCTGGCGACTGCCGAGGACATCCGTAATTGGTCCTATGGCGAGGTCAAGAAGCCAGAAACGATCAACTACCGAACCCTCAAGCCTGAGAAGGATGGTCTGTTTGGTGAACAGATCTTCGGACCCACGAGGGACTGGGAGTGCGCGTGCGGTAAGTACAAGCGCGTGCGCTTCAAGGGAATCGTGTGCGAGCGCTGCGGTGTGGAAGTCACCCGCTCCCGCGTTCGTCGTGAGCGCATGGGCCACATTGAGCTCGCCGCTCCTGTGACGCACATTTGGTTCTTCAAGGGTGTTCCCTCACGTCTGGGTTACCTCCTCGATATCGCTCCCAAGGACCTCGAAAAGGTCATCTACTTTGCTGCCTACATGGTCACCAAGGTGGACGAGGAGCAGCGTCACAAGGATCTTCCTGATCTTCAGGACGAGCACGATCTCGAGGTCCAGAACCTCGATAAGGCTCGCGAGAACGAGATCGCCAAGCGCGCTCAGAAGCTGGAAGAGGATCTCGCGGAGCTCGAGGATTCGGGTTCCAAGGGTGCCGCTCTCACCAAGCTGAAGAATTCTGCGAGCCGTGACGCCAACGCTATTTCCGCCAAGTACAAGGATCAGATTCAGCGCATTGAAGCAGTGTGGGATCGCTTCAAGAATCTCAAGCCTGGCGACATGGAAGGCGACGTGGACCTGTGGCGTGAGATGGAGGATCGCTACGGCGATTACTTCGACGGCTGCATGGGCGCCGAAGCCATCAAGCAGCGTCTGCAGGACTTCGATCTGCAGGCCGCTTCTGAAGAGCTGCGCGACACGATCCAGAACGGAACGGGTCAGCGCAAGGCTCGCGCTCTCAAGCGTCTCAAGGTTGTCAACGCGTTCCTGAGCACCGGAAATTCTCCGGTTGCGATGGTGCTTGACGCCGTCCCGGTTATTCCGCCTGATCTGCGCCCCATGGTGCAGCTCGACGGTGGTCGTTTCGCAACGTCGGATCTCAACGATCTGTACCGCCGCGTCATCAACCGCAACAACCGCCTCAAGAGGCTCATCGAGCTCGGTGCTCCTGAGATCATGCTCAACAACGAGAAGCGCATGCTGCAGGAAGCCGTTGACTCCCTGTTCGACAACGGTCGTCGCGGCCGCCCGGTGACGGGTGCCTCGAACCGTCCGCTCAAGTCGCTGTCCGACATGCTCAAGGGCAAGCAGGGCCGCTTCCGTCAGAACCTTCTGGGTAAGCGCGTCGACTACTCCGGTCGTTCCGTGATCGTGGTGGGTCCGAGCCTGCGCATGCATCAGTGCGGTCTGCCGAAGCCAATGGCTCTGGAGCTGTTCAAGCCCTTCGTCATCAAGCGTCTGGTGGATCTCAACTACGCGCAGAACATGAAGAGCGCCAAGCGTCTTGTAGACCGCGCCGATTCCACGGTGTGGGATGTTCTCGAAGAGGTCATTTCCGAGCATCCAGTGCTGCTTAACCGTGCACCTACCCTGCACCGTCTGGGAATTCAGGCTTTCGAGCCCATCCTGGTCGAGGGCAAGGCAATCCATCTTCCGCCGCTCGCGTGCGCCGCATTCAACGCGGACTTCGACGGTGATCAGATGGCAGTGCACCTTCCGCTGTCTGCGGAGGCACAGGCCGAAGCTCGCACGATGATGCTCGCCTCGAACAACATTCTGAAGCCGGCCGATGGCCACACCGTGACCATGCCGTCTCAGGATATGATTCTGGGTCTGTACTTCCTTTCGACCACCATCGACAACGCCAAGGGCCAGGGCCGTGTGTTCTCCACGCTGTCCGAGGCGCGCATGGCGCTCGATCTGGGAGAAATCGACATCCAGGCCAAGGTGCTCATCCGCATGCCTTCTGACTTCGTGACTCCTGAGAACTGGGAGCCCGGCGAGCTCAAGGTCGTTGACCCCGAGCCCGGTAGCCCTGACGTTGTCAAGGAAGAGCGCATGGCGGATGGTTCCTACCTCTTCGCCACGTCGTACGGCCGCATCCTGTTCAACGGAACGCTTCCGATCGACTACCCGTTCGTCAACGAGCAGGTGCCGAAGGGCAAGCTCTCCGGAATTGTCGACGACATCGCATCGCACTATTCCACCTCACAGGTTGCCGTTACTCTGGACGCGCTCAAGGATCTCGGATTCACGCGCGCACAGTGGTCCGGCGTCACCATGGCGTTCTCTGATATCGTCGCTCCTCCCGAACGCAACGAGATCATCAAGAGTTACGAGAAGCAGGCCGACAAGGTCACCTCTCAGTACGACATGGGTCTGTTGACAGACGAGGAGCGCCGCCAGGAGCTCATCAATCTGTGGACCGAATGCACCGACGCGGTTGCCGACAAGATGGAAGACAACTTCCACGAAGACAACAACGTGAACATTATGGTCAAGTCCGGTGCTCGTGGAAACTGGATGCAGATCCGTCAGATCGCCGGTATGCGAGGCTTGGTGGCAAACCCGAAGGGCGAGATTATTCCTCGTCCTGTCAAGTCCAACTACCGCGACGGCCTGTCCGTGCTGGAGTACTTCATCTCCCAGCACGGTGCTCGCAAGGGTCTGGCTGATACTGCACTGCGTACTGCAGAATCCGGTTACCTCACCCGTCGTCTGGTGGATGTGTCCCAGGACGTCATCGTTCGCGAAGAGGACTGCGGCACCACCCGTGGCCTCGTTCTGCCACTGGCAGAGCGCGACGAGAACGGCAACCTCACCGTCATCAAGGTGGCCGACGCCTCCGTCTATTCGCGTATTCTCGCGGAAGACGTCGTCGATCCCAAGGACGGCAAGACAGTTCTCCTCAAGCGTGGCGAGGCCCTGAGCATGGAGGCCATCACCGACCTCGTGGCTCACGGCGTCGAAGAGGCCAAGTGCCGCTCCGTCCTCACCTGCGAGTCCAAGCGCGGCGTGTGCGCTATGTGCTACGGCTGGTCGCTGGCCACCAACAAGTTGGTGGACATCGGCGAGGCCGTCGGCATCGTTGCAGCACAGTCCATCGGCGAGCCTGGTACCCAGCTGACGCTGCGTTCCTTCCACTCCGGCGGTGTCGCTTCGGCATCCGATATCACGCAGGGTCTTCCTCGTGTTACCGAGCTTTTCGAAGCCCGTACCCCGAAGGGCGAGGCGCCAATCGCTGAGTTCCCCGGAACCGTCAAGGTCGAGGACGCAGAGAACGGCCGTCAGGTCACTCTGAGCCCAGATGATGCCAACATCGAGCCGATCACCTACCCGGTGACGCGTCGTGCGCCGCTCGTCGTCAAGGACGGACAGCACATCGAGGCGGGCACGCAGCTGGTCGAAGGTTCCGTGGATCCCAAGAAGGTTCTGCGTATCCTCGGACCTCGCGCCGCTCAGGTCAACATCGTGGAGGGCGTGCATGACGTGTACCGCTCCCAGGGTGTGGGCATCCACGACAAGCACATTGAGATCATTGTGCACCAGATGCTGCGCCGCATCGTCGTCATTGACTCCGGCGACACAAAGCTGCTGCCCGGTGAGCTCGTGGACCAGAACAAGTTCCGCGAAGCCAACATGGGCGCGGTCAAGAACGGTGGCAAGCCCGCTGCGGGACGTCCTGAAATCATGGGCATCACCAAGGCAAGCCTCGCGACCGACTCCTGGCTGTCCGCGGCATCCTTCCAGCAGACCACGCACGTCCTCACCGAGGCTGCGCTCAACCAGAAGGAAGACAATCTCCGCGGTCTCAAGGAGAACGTCATCATCGGTAAGCTCATCCCTGCCGGCACCGGCCTGGCGCGCTATTACAACGCCAAGGTGGAGCCCGACAAGGTCATCCGCGACACCATCTACCCGAGCTTCGGCCTGGGCGACGGTGAGGGTGACGTCATCAACGATCTCGGCGATGGCGACATGGGTGACGTGGACTTCTCCAACATCGACTTCGGTGATCTCAGTCTGGGCAATGATTTCAACCCGGATGACTTCCTCAACGATCTCGGTGGAGACCAGCCGGTCGACGGCGCTGACGGAACGAATCCCGCCGCACCGACGACAGGTGATGCGCCTGCAGACCCTGCAGATTCTGCCGATTCCGATCAGTCTTCTGAGAAGTAAGCACTGAGGATGGCAGCATAAACCTGCCGTACTGCGAGAGGATCCCGCTTCTGACATTGTCAGGATGCGGGATCCTCTCGTATTTGTACGTACTCATGTGAAGAGATTGCCGACACGCCGTCGGCGGACGCTGCTTCACGGGAATAACTTCGTTAAATGTAATCTTGAAGGAAGCAAAGGTGCGGGGGAGGTCTCTCGCTCCAGCAGCACGGAGGCAAGATGAGCTTCTTGTTGTGTGCTGTGACACCTACGAAGATGAGGAGAAGTTCATGAGTGAACCACGTCAGGATGCGTCACAGTCTTCCGGACAAGATTCGGATGACGAAGCGGTCCAAAAGATCATCGAGCACAACAAGGCATCACGTGTAGTAGCCGTTCCTGGTGACATGGATTTCATGGTGATGAGCGTGTCGGACGTCACCCGCAACCCCGTCACCAAAGTCACACCTTCCGAGGGGGAGCGCCTCAAGGCTGAATTGGCAGAGGCCGTTCATGCTGAAGAAGTGGGCTTCGACGTCTTCGCCATCGGCGAGCATCACAATCCTCCCTTCTGGTCGAGCTCACCCACAACGTTCCTCGCAGCCGTCGCCGCGCAGACCAAGACGTTGACGGTGTCAACCTCCACCACACTGACCACAACCAACGATCCGGTGCGTCTTGCCGAAGAGTATTCCGTTCTGGAACACATCGCCGACGGCCGCCTCGACCTCATGCTGGGCCGCGGCAATACCGCGCCCGTGTACCCCTGGTTCGGCAAGGACATTCGTCAGGGCCTCGCGCTGGCACTCGAAAACTACAACCTCTTGCACCGCCTGTGGCACGAGGACGTCGTCAACTGGAAGGGTCAATTCCGCACCCCGCTCGAGGGCTTCACCTCAATTCCACGTCCGCTGGACGACGTTCCGCCCTTCATCTGGCACGGTTCCATCCGCACCCCCGAAATCGCTGAGCAGGCAGCGTTCTACGGCAACGGTTTCTACGCAAACGGCATGTTCTGGCCGGTGGACCATTTCCGCAGGCTCGTTGAGCTGTTCCGTCAACGCTTCGAATACTGGGGTCATGGCACGCGCCAGCAGGCAGTCGTGGGACTGTCGGCTCAGGTGTATGTGAAGAAGAACTCGCAGGATGCCATTCGCGAGTATCGCCCGTACTTCGACAATTCACCGCTGTACATGGGAGGACCTTCCATGGAGACGATGATGGATCAAACGCCGCTGCTGATTGGTTCGCCGCAGCAGATTGTTGATCGCATCATGGCGCAGCACGAGATTTACGGCGATTACGCGCGTCAAGGCTTCCTCATCGACCACGGTGGCCTTTCCGGAGAACAGGTTCTCGAGCAGCTCGACATTCTTGGCTCCGACGTTCTGCCTGTTCTGCGCAAGGAACTCAAGTCCGTGCGCGATCCGCAGGCCGTTCGCACTCCAACGCACGCAGACATGGTCAAGGCGAAGTATGGCGATGCCGAACCGCGCCAGCCGCGTCCGAACGCCAACCGCGGCGACAACGTGACCGGCACAAGCCCGTACGAAGATACCGACGAGAACATTGATATCACTTTGCCGCGTCTGTAAAGAGCGGGAGTGAGAGCGGTACCAAAAGTGCAGTGGTAATAAAGGGCACCGGAGTGACGAGAGTCCTCCGGTGCCCTTTGCATACGTGCGCCGTTATTTTCTTCGCTTCTGAGGTCTGTGAAATCTGAGGCTTGTGAAATGAGCGCAGCTACACTGGAAGCATGACGAACATGACCGCGTTTCCACCGCCACCCGAGCTCGGATGGTATCCCGAAGACGCCGAGTGGTGCAGGCGAGAGGGAATCGTCATGCCAGAAGTATCAACCGGGAGCTCCTCCTCGCAGAGTTTGTCACATGAGTCATCGCTCATCGGTGCACCTGTAGTACGGTCTGAGGCTTCTGCGCCCGTGAGGAATACGGACACGGATACTGATCGGACGGTCATCTCGGAGGACGCGCCAATCCACCGCCATCCTGTAGGCATCCTGCGCAATACGGCCAATGGACAGGAAATACCCATCTCTGCGACGACGCTGCTTGGTCGCAAACCCTCAAAAAACGTCCCTGCTGGGATGAAGGTCGCTGTGCTCACCGACTCAACGCGAACGGTATCGCGCAATCATGCAGTGGTGAGTGTGGCTTCTGACGGTTCCATGACGCTACGCGATCTTGGATCGCTGAACGGAACGTACGTTATTGACCGTGGCAATGAAGTCACGGTGGGGCCAGATGCCGAGGTGCCGCTAGCCATCGGCGTGACTCTGCGCATCGGCGACGAATTCTACGCAGTTGATCCGGGCGAGTCGGATGCCACGTCAGAGAGCTCCGTCACTGAGAATTCTTCTGCACCCAGCGTCTGAACATAAAGCCTCTCAGGCGAGTGGAGAGGGCTTATTCTTGCAGTTTCTCCTACGGTCTGGCGGCTATGGCGGCGTCGATGCCTGCATTTCCCAGACTTCCCAGCCACGTCAGCAGTTCGGGATAAATA
Organism: Bifidobacteriaceae bacterium; assembly: GCA_022651005.1. GTDB lineage: Bacteria > Actinomycetota > Actinomycetes > Actinomycetales > Bifidobacteriaceae > JALCQC01. Next base: position 216,456 of record JALCQD010000001.1, on the reverse strand, counting down.
TTCGGATTTTGCGCTAAATAGACGCGCAGTTCGGGAGCGTATTCGGCAATATTATGCTGCGTCATGGGATCGGTGTTGGGATCCAGCGCCTGCGCAGGCGTAAAACCGTGAGCCGGTTGTGACGCCTGAGGCTGTTGAAGAGACCTTGGCTGTGAGATTTGTGGCTGTGAGATTTGTGACTGCGGAATAACAGAGGACGAGTGCGCGGCCACCACGGATTGGGCGTCTGGCTGCGCGGCTGGCTGTAGGGGAGTTTGTGCAGGGGCGTGTGCGGATGGTTGCGCAAAGGGTTGTACGTCAGATTGCAAGAGTGAGTGCGACGCGCCGCGTGCAGAGGCAGGAAGATCTTGTTCGCGCTGTTGCACGATGCGTTGCGTTTCGCGCGTGCCGAATTGCGAGAGCCACGCGAGAAGACCAGGATACGCATGGGGATGTGCCGCCACGTTTGGCCCGAACTCGGGATTTTCGTAAGCGATACGTGCGAGAAACGCAGGATCGGCATTTTCGTCTTGAACGGCGTGAGCAGCCGAATCGTAATCAACCATATGTCCTCGCAATCGTCGATGTCTTTATCTTTTCCTCATTTTAGAGGGTGCGTGTTCACTCTGATGCGGTGGCTATGAAGGTCTTCTCACGCTTCGGGGCTTGGTGCATCAGGATCGGAGGTCTCGTTTTGTGCTTGCGTCGTGCGCAGTGTTTCCAGTGTTGAGTCGTTCATCGAATCGATGTCTTCTCCCGGGCCGATCGCATTCATAGTCCACTCGTGATGAGCGTTGTTATCTTCTGTATCTTCGGCCTCTGTATTTTCTTCACTAGGTGAGTGGGCAGGAGACCGGGGAATGCTGCCTGCCGTCTGCGGCAAAGAAACGGTGGAAGGTTCGTCGTCATTGTCGATGGTGGCGTAATTGGAATCGGTGGCGTTCGATATGGCGAGGTGAGTCGTGTCGTCGGAAAGTGAGGAATCGAGAGAAGGAACGGGGATGACATCGACGACGATGACAGTGATATTGTCGTGTCCTCCTTCGGCAATGGCCGCGTCCATGAGCGCATGCGTGATGTCCGACGGCGAGCCAGACTGACTTGTGATAACGGCAATCTGTGCATCATCGAGCTCAGAGTGGACGCCGTCGGAACATATTACGAAACGTCCCGTGAGATCCGCCTGAAAATAATCGGGCGAGACGCCGTTGGGGGAGCCGATGGCCTGCGTGATGATGTTACGCGGAACTATGCGATTGGCGACATCCGGCAATAAGCGGCCGGAATCAATGGCCTCCTGCCGTTCCGAATGATCGTGCGTGATCTGAAGGAAGCTGTCGATGTCCCATTGCCTTTGTGCTTCGGGGTTTCCCGAGGTGAGTGAGTTGAGATGATACGTTCGGGAGTCGCCCACGTTCACCACGTACCATGCGTTCTTATCGGAGTCCAGAGTGGTGAGATCCTTGAGAATTAATCCCGTGAGCGTAGTCCCCGACACGGCGTTTTGACGCTCACCAATGTCGCGCACCGCATACTGCGCCTGTGCGAGGCATGTGTCAATGTCAGTGCGTGTGCGCGTGGCAATGGTTGTCAGTGCGTTCATCTTCTCGAGTGTGGTGGCGCTCGCCACCTGGCCACTCACGCCGCCGCCCATGCCATCGGCCACGAGGAAAACGCCGTCCGACACAAGATAACTGTCTTGGTTCTCTTCCCGACGCAATCCCACGTCGCTCAAAGCGGCACTGGTGATTGAAACCTGGGTCATAGTGATCCCTCCTCGTGGGCGCGTCATTCGCCCTGTGCCAACCTTACGCCGCTGGAGTCGTTTTTCTTGGCGATGATTTCGACAGACGAGGAAAGTCAAAGATGCCGGAGAGGGAGAGCGCAGCCCGCCATCGATGCCGCGGAGTTTGACCGATTGACATGAGTGCATCAAGGGAACGCAGTAATTTCCAGTATTCTGCAGCGTCGGTGGATGAGGGCGGGGTGCGCGAGAAAAATGCGGCATCTGCGCGATTGCAGGCTTCGAGTATTTGTGCAGAGATGAGCGCGGTAGTGAGCACGGAGGTAGTGAGCACAGAGGTGGCGAGCACAGAGGAATGATGAAATTGCCGGGCACGCAGGCCGCTGTGACCATGATCGCGGTGGTGAAGAGAAGCACTGATGCTGCGTGCGTATTCTCTTCTCGTGCGACAGGGCGGCATGCCAGGTGGAGAGGCACCGCGGGGCGCGATTCCATTGTGAATACCATGCCACAGAAGACTGCGTGTGAGATATGTCCATCCATTTTCGATTCTGCGCGATGGGGTGCCTCGCGTTTCCCATTGCCATCGCTTCAGCCGCTTGAAGGAAAGGATGCAGGCGACAAGGATCAGCGCGCACCAGAGCGGACTGCCGTAGACGAACACATCGTGCGCCGCCGCGGCAAAATGCTGCGGCCACGCGGGATGAATCGGCAGCGTGTTCGCTTCGCGTGCTCCGTTGAGAGATGAATTCGGGGGAGTCACTATGTCTCTCAAAGGAGTTGCTAGGGGAGGGGGAGGTTGCCTCACCAGAGTCTGAGGCTTTGACTCGGCGGGAGCGGTGTTCTTGTCGGGCGTTTTTGAGGAGGGAGGTGTGGGGAAGAAACTCACCCATCCGTATTTCTCAAATGGTATTTCAACCCACGCCTCGATGTCGTTTCCAGTGAAGGTCGTTGTTCGAGGTCGGGTACTAGTGATGGGCTTCTTCACCCTGAATCCAATGACGACGCGAGACTTGCAGCCAAGGCCACGCGCCATGAGTGCCAAGGCAGAGGCATATTGTTCGGAATCTCCCACCATGACAGAGCTCTCGAGGAACGCTGCGATACGAGAAGAACTGTGCCCCGGAAGAGAGGGATATTCATTGCCAAGGCCATGAGAGAACCAGCCTGTTGAGCTGAGGTGCTGAGCAAGGTGGAGCAGATCCTTCCCTCTGAGGGAAGACCTTGCAGACAGTGGAGTGTTGACGGAGAGTGGTGTGATGGATGAGGAGAGATCGGTCGATGATGGTGCAGCTTGTGGTGACGCCAGCCATGACGCGGCAAGCGTCGCGACGATGGAAGGAAGCGCACTATGCCGTGCACCGTCTGGAGAGACTACCTCTTCAATGTCGTCGGAATTGTTCCGTTGCAAGGGGATAGCGTTCGCTAAGTCTTTCTCAGACGGAGGAGAGTGTGTTTTCCCGGCGAGCGTGTAAGTGAATGGCTCATCGATGGCGTGTTCGTCGTTTCTGAACAAAGTAGTGGTGGTGGAATCGAAGTATACGGATGTGGATGCAGACGCGGTGGGTGTTCTATCCGAACCGCCTTCAAGCGTGATGCTCTCGGGAGTCCCCGCAGTCGGCAGCCAGAAGGGATCGAGAAGGGGACTTACCGTGAAAGTGGTGGAAAATGGCACTGCTGTTGAAATTGGGTGTGAATTTGCAGGAGGTAGCACATTCGCGACTTGTCTGTAGGAGTTCGCCGATGAAAGGCTCCACACCACGCCATCGAAGGAATTGAGGGCTGCGAGACGAATCGGTTTATTCTCAGGGGCCGCGGTAACGGTGAGAAGATCATCGGTTTTGTGCTCTGCAACATAAGACCGCAAGCGAGATAAGGGACTCGTACTGTGGAGCACTCGTAACGGGGGCTGATAGATATCACGTGCAAGCACTCGGTGTGCTGACGTCAGAGTGCTCATCAGTAGTGCGCCGACAGCAGCAATGAGAAGTACGGCCATTGCTTTGATACTCCTTCGAGCGATTTCTTGTCTCATGCCCTCCGTGGAGACCACGAAGCGATGGCCTGTCATTGTTTGGGTTGCAGTTGTACGGGGCAGTAGGCAGAGGAGCGTCAACAATCCAAGACCGAGAAATGTGCCAGCGACGTGAAACGGGAAGCCCTCGTGCGTTCCTAAGAAGGCACCGATGCAAGCCTGCAGCACCAGAATTGACACCGATGCATGAGAATGTGCTGAAGCTGCGGATTGAGTTGTGGCTGTGGCGCAAGCGCTCGCGGCAGTGGCGCACAACAGTGTGAGCGTCCAAAGTGCCATAAGACTGCCGTCTGTGGAACTCAATGGTGTGGGAAGCGTGATAACAGACGCGAAAGAGGTGACAGTGGCGGTCACGCCGCGGACCACCGTGGCGGCCGTAGGAATGATGCCCGCCACAGTGGTCGAGGGCAGTGCGACGACTGGTCCGATAACGCATTGCGATGTGAGAAAAAGAAGTGCAGAGAGAAGGAATCGCAGCGAAGACTCCGAGGAAGGCTTCCGGTGGCGCGGTTGCAGTGTTTTCGAGCCCGTTATGACTGTTCCCACAATGGTTCCGAGACAGGCGCTAGGAAGCGCTCCCCTCGTCCACACTGCGAAGCTTTCGTAGACGCCAAGGAGCGGAAGGGACGCCAAAATTGCGCAAAGAGTCACAGAGAAACCCGCCGTAATTCTTGGTGATGGGATGTTGAAACGCGGATGTTTCATGTGAGAGCCCTTATGAGAGAGGGCAACGCGGACAGTGAGGGGACGGCGATTGCCGTAGTGGGTGTATTCCCTCCGAGCTTGCGAAGGGACGGTGTGGCCTCGGAATCAATATGAATCTGGAATGTTGCATTGCTCCGGACTCCAGGAGACTGAGAGAGAAGCGAGTCTCTGGAGTCGCTGGCCCCGGGTGACGGACCGGTGACGATGACGGCAACACTTGCAGCGGGCGACGTGTGAGATATGGGCGGTGTAAGGGAGAGGTTCATCGAGGGCTGTGGCGCGGTTGCATGGTCTCTCTGAAAAAGACAACACGAGTCGAGGAAGGCCGTCGGCGATGTTAGGGAGAAAGACAGGGGTTGTGCGGCTTCGTTGTTGTGCACCGTATCTGTGACCGGAAAACGAGGTTGCAGAACAGTTAGGGTGCGTTGATCGCGTAAGAGGCACAGTCCGAGGGAGGCGTAGCAGCTGACTGCCAGCTCGAAATCGGCGTCAGATCGATACGAAGCGATGCCGTCAAACATGAGCAACGTTGACATGTCATGACTCGCGTGAAATTGGCGCACCATGAGATGCCCTGTTTTGGCCGTGCTCGGCCAATGTATGGCACGTATATCATCTCCCGGTGCGTAATCACGGAGATCGTGAAAAATGAGATCGTCCATCGCATAAGAAGTGTCAGGCATTCCATCGGAATCGTGCTGAGACTTTGAGATAAACGAGGGCAGATCGATGGTGCGTGGATGGACGAAAAGAGTATTGGGTGGTGCGAGGCGTTCTTGCCGAAGAATCAGGCTGAACGAGTCACCTCTTACCAGTGTCGACGGGCCGATCTGCACGATGCCTCGAGTGGATGGCGTCACCTCGAGAGTCACTGAAGATTCTTCCTGAGGGCTAATTCTCGGAAGTGAAAGCCTTCTGTGGCGTGTGTCTTTTACCGTTGCCACATCGATGGCGACGCCGCAGCGGGGAGAAGTTCTTTCACTCTCGTTGACGCACCGGAGCGAGAGGGTGGCGCGTTCCCCGGCATGAATGCGGCGTGGAATGAGCGTGCTTGTCGCCGTCACGCGGAACGTGTTTCGGGATGCAATGACGGCATTTATGAGAAGTAAGCCGAAGAACACGGCGAGAGCGAGCATCTCCTTCCATCCTAGACATGCAAAGATGCTGCAGCAGACGAGGCATCCTACTGCCAGGGTGTGGCCGCGTGCCGTCATGTTCGAAAGAGAAAGCGGAAGATGAGGGGTCATGAGGAGCCCCTCAGACTGCTGCTATTCTGCGGGGCAACAACTGTGTCGAGAATTTCCTCGATGACTTTCTCGGGGCGCTTTTGAGCAAAGAGGGCATCGGGTGTCAAAGTGAGACGGTGGGCGAGTGCTGCGCCGGCAAAGGTGATGACGTCGTCTGGGATAACATAGCCACGTCCCTGTGCCACTGCGTGAACCGTGGCGCATTTCATCAGAGCCAAAGCTCCCCGGACGGAGACGCCGAGGGCCACATCATCGTTGTGACGAGTCGCTTCCACCACTCGGGTGATGTATTCAAGAATAGAGTCTGCAATGAAAACTGCGGAGAGAGACTGACGTAAGGCGAGAATTTCGTCGCCGCTCACGGCGGGAAGAATGTCCTCGGTATCGCGAAGAACATGGGCCTTCCGTAGAATTTTCATGCTCGTTGCGTGATCTGGCGGACCAATCGAGGTCTTGAGAAGAAAACGATCAAGTTGCGCTTCAGGAAGCCTGTATGTTCCTATCAGTTCCGTGGGATTCTGTGTTGCGATGACCATGAATGGTTGTTCCACAGGGTGTGAGACCCCATCGACGGTGATTTTTCCCTCCTCCATGACTTCCAGCAGGGCCGACTGGGTCTTGGGAGATGCTCTGTTGATTTCATCTGCGAGCACGATGGAGGCAAAAACAGGTCCCTTCCGAAAAGTGAAGCGAGAATCCTTTTGGTCATAGATGGTGACGCCGATGACATCTGACGGTAGAAGATCAGGTGTGAATTGAATACGGGCGAAACTGGAGGACAGTGAGTGGGCGAGTCCTAAAGCAAGTTGGGTCTTTCCTGTTCCCGGAGTGTCTTCGAGAAGTACATGACCTCCGGCGAAAAGGGCCGTGACCACCTTTTCGATAACATCGTCCTTGCCGAGGATGACGCGGGAGATGGCGGACACAATGGAATGAAAAGTGTGGGCGAAACGAGAAAAGTCAGGCATAGCTGGAGGGGCGAGTGTATCCGCAGACGTATCTGCAGGCATCGATGGGGATGCGGCCAATGGTAGGAGCTTCGATGCGGACACGGGCGTGGGTGCGGACACGGGCGTGGGTGCGGACACGGGCGTGGGTGCGGCCATGGGCGTGGGTGCGGCCATGGGCGTGGGTGCGGCCATGGGCAGAGGCGCAGATGCGGGTTCCCGTGCTGAGGCGGCATGTGTAGCGTCGCTTAATTGTGTGACATCACCTAGCTGCATGGCATGACTTAGTTGTGTGACATCGTCGACGGCGGTTGTCTCCATGATGGTGTCACCTCCCAGGGGGAATAGTGCCCGGGGAGAATGAGTGCGGCTGTGGTGGTGGCGTTTCCCGAAGAGGCGTCTGCGTCTGTTTCTTCTTCCACGGTGAACGGCACGCTCGTTGTCATGACGTGCCCGAAGACGATGAGATCGATGGTGGCAGTTACCCCGGTGCACGTGGCGTTTACGTGTTCTGAGACGGTGACACCGGGAGAATATCGCTGTTGCGTGCAGGCGCACCCTTGTAGATGAAGCAGAGTGGCGACGTCGGAAGAAGCAAGGGTTGCGATTGCAGGGTTCGTGCCATTGTGAACGGCATAACTGTAGTGCAAGCGTCCCGTTGCGCTGTTGCGACGCACGGACTGCAGTGTGATGGGACCGATGTCAAGGGGCGTCATCGCGACGTCAAGCTGTGGGGAGACCGTGGAACGCGCGTGGTCGAAGGACGATGTGACTGTCACTGGAACTGTATTTCCTGCATACCACGTTGATGGGGCGACTGAAATGGAAAATATGGCTGTCGCAACAGACTCGGTGGTGTTGTCCGAATGAATGGAACAGGGATTTCCTGCGGCGGTGCAATGCCACTCGGCGAGCCTTTGGCCATGAGGATTCACGGTGGCCGTTCCCGTGACAACACCGTTCTTGGTATTAGAAATGGTGATATGGGGAGCGTCGGGCGTGCCGAGTGGTGTGAGCGTGGCGGTGTGCGTTTCCGTTGACCAGCCTGCACCGTTTTTCGCGTAGATCGACACGGAGCAGGGCGACGGCGGCAAATCGTTCAGGGTCGTGGAGTGAACTTTACCAACAGTGATCTCACGTGTGAGCTCCGCGCATCGAGCCTGAATCTTGTAGGAAGTGATGGGTGACCCTGGGGAGAGGGGCTCCTTCCACTCAATGCGCAATGTGCCAATCCCGACGGCAGTGAGATGAGGAAGCGGACTGGATGGCGGGGTGTCGGGAGTCGCGGTCACCGGAGACGACAACGGTGACCATCCGACAGCATTGCGTGCCCTTACTCTGAAGGAATAGGAGATTCCATTTCTCAGGTTGGCTATGGCGCATACAGCCGATGTTCCACACGTCTGGGATCCGGAGGAGTGATCGGACTTCCATGTCACTTGATATTCGCTGATCGAAATCCCGCCATTCGAATTAGTTGTCCAGGACAGTGTGACGTGTCTATTTCCTATGGCGTCATTCCGGGGAACATCGAGGCGCGGTGCTTCCGGAAGATCGCGTACGCTGACGCTTATCGTGGCGTTTACCGTTCTCGAGGCGAGTTTTGTGGCGTCGCTTATGGTTGCCAAAACAGAGACGGTTCCGCCCCCGAATCCTTTCTTGACAGATATGGTGATAATGCCCGTTGGCGTCCATGTCACGCGGACTCCCGGGGCTGTCCCTGCGGCTCCTGTGAGTTTCAATGGAGTATTGGGAAAGGGGTTATAGACATTCGTGAGGAGAGCGAGACGCGTGGGCGTTCCGGCGATGGCTGTCACATCAGCATTTGGTATATGTGCAAGAGGACGCGTGGTGATGGTCGCGGTAAGCAGAATGTCCCCTCGAATTGTGTGAATTCCGTCATACGTTACGAGGAGAGGAATTGTCATCATGGCTCCGGGCGCTGCTGTGGCGCGTGCCGCGGCATGGAATATGCCATTTCGAGCCAGCGTTATCTCGAAACCACGCGACTGTGCCTCTGAGGTGACGTTCTTAGAGGCGAAAGAATACAAATATGAAGTCTTTGCTTTACCGGTTCCGGCGGGCGATGTTATCAGGGAGGCAAGTGAAAGAACGTGAGCGCCATCCCCTGCGCCGAGGGTGAGTGCGAGCGGAGAAAAGAGAGGCGGCGAAGAATGCCTTCCTCGCACTGTAATGGGTAGCGTCAGCGTCGACGAGTTTGCGTGAGCGCTCGCTGCATCGGTGTCGAAGACGGTAAAGCTGATAGAGGCAGGCCCCGAATAGTCTTTTGAGGATCGGAACTTCAGAGTGGTGTGATTGATGAGCAGACTGCTTCCATCACTTCGTGTGGCGCTGACGTCACCAGATGATCGGATAAAGGGACTCTTCCCGGCACCCACTCGGACGTAGTCAGCGAGCCTGATGATGAGAGATGAGCCTGCGAGGACACTGAGTTTTGGAGTCTTCGGGCGGAGGAGTGGAGGAAAGACTCCATACGCTGGAACTTGAATGAAGGCGATGGAGGTGAGGTGATATCTCGTGTTCGTAACGGTGTAGGGCACAGCTCGTGCTTCTTCTGTCAATTCGACGGTGATGACCGTGGATTTCTTCGCCGTGACGTACGCGTGGTCTTTGGCAGAAGGATGAACTGCCACGGCAAGGTCGTCGAGAGCGCCGGAGGGATTGGAAATGAATGTCGTCACGTCAACGTTGACGCTGCGACGATTCACTGATTGCTCGGGTGACACCGCGGTGTCAGCAGCAGTTGGAGGTAGGAGGGCGGCGGATCTGCTGACGATGACGGTCAACGTTGCGGAATCCGAAAGACCAGAAGGCGTGAGAGCTGTATAAGAAATGATGGAGGTGCCGCTTCTCTGAGGAGCGGTAAATCTGAGCGTGGACCTTCCTACGCTTACTGTGCTGATGCCGTGTGCTTCTACGTGAGGAGACAGGGTGAGTGTGTCATTCTCATCGCACAGATCGTTGCGGAGCACCGCAACGTTGGCAGTGCTCCCAGGACGGAGTTGGATGGTGTCGTCTCGTGCGGTGACGCCGGTGACAGGCGTAGACGCATCGAGAATTCCCACACGGATGCTGGCGGTGACACGTTGCCCGCTCCAATCTTCTACTGCATAGCGGAAGGTGTCGGTGCCGCTTGCGTCTGAATATGCTTCGTACTCCACATAATCGGCTCCGACTTTTGTGATGCGTCCCTTCGTGGGGGAGGGCACTGCCTGGCCAAGCAGTGCCACGTCGTCACCGTCATTGTCGATTCCAGAGAGATTGATCGGAATCTTTACCGTGTGCCCGGCAACAGTTTGAGCCTCAACTGCGCGAGGCCGAGGCTTTTGCTTGGTTGATGCCTCTTTCGAGTGAACGGTGATGAGGATGGTTCCAGAGGCTGTGGCGCCGGTGTCGTTCGACACGGTATAGGTAATGGGGAAACGTCCCTGTGCCGATGCTGCCTGATACCTCACTGAGTCACCGGACACAAAGGCCATGCCTTTAAAAGTGGCGGGATTCGTTGCGAGTTTGGGTTTTAGGCTGAGATTCATTCCGTTTTCGCTCAGACGCTCAACGACGGGAATGGTGACGATGCCCCTTTGCCGGACATTCGCCTCAAGAGTGCGCGTGTGAACCGTGGAGGTTGCCGGAGACACATGCGGCATCACGGTGATGATTCCCGTGGAACGAGCATGCGCGTTGGCTGCCACGTAGGTGATACGTTGCGTGGTCTTCGGCATGTGGGCAACGGTGATATACAGTCTCCGGTGGTCAACCACGCTGACCCTCAGACCTGTTGACTGCGCGGCGGAAGACGACACAGAGGCTCCGGCTAGGGCGAGGACGCCGCCCAGCGGATCGACGTCGTTGATCAGTGGGTCGAGGATGGCAGTGCCCGACGCGTTGAGAAGCGCAGTGTCTCCCTTTGTAATGGGAACTGAGGTGTGCGATGGGATGGCCTGTACCTCCACCCGTACGAGTCCTAATGAACTATTGCCGTTTTGCTCTACTGAGTACGTCACGTAATGGGTTCCTGGAACGGAAGAAGAGAAGGAGAGCGTGGGATCATCGTCGTTGCTGCGGGTGACGTCGGATACAGTGCTTGACGCATCGGAATCGACAGTGGTGAGGTGCGGCATTGTGGCCGACGATGAATGAACGGCATGAGCCAGTGAAATTGTTGTGACGGCTCCGGGGGCGAGTGTGCGTAGAAGAGGATCGGTGAGTGGCGCGAGACTTTCCGACGGTTTCACGGAGAAATATACCACTCCGGACGTCACGTCTGTTCCGTCGCTGACGCGAATACTGACACTGACACGGCCTGGAGGGGCTGAGCTTGCCGCAAAACTCAGGAAGCCATCGGCACGTGTGACGACGCTGACGTGTGTGGAATTCTCGACGTGTGCGGAGACGAGTGCAAGTGGATCGCCATCTGGATCCGAAAAGCTCTCCAGAGCGTTTATCTCCACGCTGGCATCTCGCTCCACATCGGTGACAGGAGGAATGTCATTTTGCCTCGGTGCGTGCCTGACACGCGGTGGCACTACCGTGATGCGCAGAAGCGCAGACGATGGTGCGCCTCGGCCGTCCGTTATGGAATAGGCAACAGTCAGAGCCCCATGAGCTTTTGGAGCGGCAGCGAATTTGAGATATCGACCGTCGGAGATAATGCTGAGACGGCCTTGTGAGGAGTCCACGGATTGTACGGTGTCGATTCTCAGCACGGAGCACGAGGTCTGATGGTCGTTGCGCAGCACATCAAGAAGTTGTTCGTTGCCGGGGCGGATTCCGAAGGAATCGTCATGGGCGGAGATCTGATCGTTCTTGGTGGAGCAGGAGCGTGAGAAGTTCTCGTGAGTGCGTGCAGACTCTTGCGCTGAGTCTTTCCGTGAATGGACTGCAGGACTTGACGTTTTCCATGACAGGGCGATGGCGTCGTCAGAATCGTTGGGGTTCCATACGCTACCGTCGACAATATTGTTGAGGATGACGCTGCGATGGTTGGTGCGAAATATCAGGTGTGCTGTTGAAGAAATTCCTGTGAGAGTGCGAAATTCTGGAGGAGTGGGAGTCTTCCTTCCCTCGCACATCATCCAATAGTTATGCGTCGGTGCCGACCATCCCGCGTGAACACACCCGTTAGCAGATACGGGAGTTGCTGGAAGTGCTGTGACACCGCTGTGCAACGAAGTTATCTTTCCGCTTGCGAGTGAGATGACACTGACTCCCTCATCAGACGCAACGACCACCGTATTGCGTTGAACATTGCCGGAAGCACCTTCTGTGGGAGTCGATTGAAGAAGAAGGTGCGAGTCCGACGGCACATGTGCGATTTTTCCCGGCCATCGTACGGAGGTACCGGTGAGAATGACTGGTGTTTTGTCAATGATCGTCATTCCCTGTGCTTCAACCGCGTGCCCGTCCGTGAGAGACCCGAGCTGTTCAGGACGTGATTGCGCGGAGGGAGTGGAGGAAAAACGCAAAGCCATGCCGTCCGACGCCCGGTAGGCATAGGTAGTTCCGTCGGCTGTGAGGGCTATCTGACTTCCGTGGGGAAGCGTCAGCGCAGCGGGCTCGGCGAGAATACGAGTGAGTGCATTCCCAAGAGAGTCCGTTTCGGCGGATGCGTGCGTGAGGCGAACTTCCCCGGAGGCATGGTCGAAAAGTGCCACCGTTTCGGCACCCATGAACGCTGAGGTTGTCGATGGGATGGTGACGGATTGCCCTGTGCCAAGTGTGGCGGCATCAATGCCATGAAGCGTTGTTCCAGTGGTGAGAAGCGTGGAATCGGCAGATTGGAGGACGTCGAAGTCTGAGCCCGTGGCCGATAGAGTCGCATCAATCTGGTGGAGTGCAGGATTGACTCGTGCAATTTTTCCGTCATTTTGCGAAGCGACCCAGACGGAACCGTTGTCGAGGAGAGGGCGTTGACGTGTGACGGACGTAAAAATGATGGCCGCTATCGCTATGGAAAACAGCGCGGCCGCGCACAGTGCAAGAAAGATCCCGCCGGGTGAGAGAACCCGTATTGAGGAGAGACTGAGGCGAAAACGGTGACACCGTTGAAAAATGGCAGGGATTTTCATGATCCGTCGCCTCGTGTGGCGCAGATTGTTGTGGGAGTCTGACTCATGCGGTGGGAGGCCGTCACGATGCTGACATTGATACAGACTTGCTTGCCCGTTACGCCGCGCAGCGTTGCAGAAGGAGCGTCCGTATGCGTGGCATTCGAATGCTGGGTATCGCCAGTCGGAGTCCAGGAATAAGAGTCGTGGTCCTCGCCCGAATCTTTCCACGTGAAAACGGCAGTGGTCCCGATAATTTTTCCTGCTGCCCCAACAGGAGAGGGAACGGGAGTCTCATCGTCATTTGAAAGTCTGCGGACGTCCATTTGGGAGGTGCTCTGGGAAGTGAGCATGGTACGTGTCTGTGATTTCAGGGAAAAATAGAATGCACAGCAGAAAAAAAGAACAAGAACGAGAACAACTGCCACTCGTAACGAAGTGGAAGTGTGAGAAATGACGCTGGGACTCTTTCTCCGAGAACTGTTCTTGGTGGGCGGCGTATTGCTCCGGTTGCCGTTTACCGGAGCGAGAAGCGTGGCTGTGGAAGGCAATTGCTGCGGCGTGGAAAGAATCTCGTCGTTACTTGAAGCGTACGGCACGCTTCCGCGCACTATGACGGGAGTCTGACATCCATAGGTCCTCTGCTGAGTGCGTTGCAGTGCACGAGCGAAATCGAGTGCAGAGTAATAGCGCTCATTGGGATCAAACGCCAAGGCCTGGCTCAGCGCGGGTTCTAAAAACGAGGGCACTCCCATATGCGAGAACGGAGGAAGCTGCCGTGTGCGGATATATTCCGCTAGCTGTGCTTTATTGTGTGGACCATACGCGAGTTCGTAAGGGGAACTGCCGGTGAGAATGCCGACGAGGCTCGCCGCGAGAGAGTAAATATCGCTGGACTCGCCCGCAGTGTGCAGATCTGTTCCTCGCAGTACTTCTGGTGGAGCCCACGCAACGGAGTATCCAGGAATGGAAGAGAAGGAGTAGAGCGAAGACGCAATGCCGAAATCTGCGAGAAGAGGAGTCCTTGCGTCCGAGATGAGGATATTGCTGGGCTTGATGTCACGGTGGAGAATGCCATGAGCATGGGCCGTTTGCAGAGCGGAACAGAGCGTGATGGCGACAGAAAGCAGTTGTTCGGTGTCGGGGCGCATGTCGTGTGGGGGATGAGCAAAAGTACCGTTTGCTGCATACTCGAGAACGAGATAACCGTGGGAATCGCTGGTAATGCCCGCGTCGTAAATCGAGAGGATCCCGGGGTGATCGGCAATGCGTGCCATCGCGCTCGCTTCTGTGCGAAAGCGATCTTGTGCCCCTGCGTCATTCAGCAGACGGGTGCCGACTTTGACTGCCACAAGACGCTCCGTAATGCTCTGCTCATAGAGATAGACGCAGGAACTGCCCCCGGTACCAATGTCCCGGACGTAGTGATAGCCGTGGAGAGAAGGCGGTGACGGCATCTGCGACTCCTTTCTTCCGGAGAGGGGGGGGGCGGATCGGATAGTGAGGGTCTGCGGTCAGTGGACTGGTGGCATAATCGGTGAGATGGGAGCAACGGTAGTGTTGACGTGATGGGAAAACCATCGAGACCTTGGGGTGTGGAAGAATGGAATCTCGAATCAACACCTCGGGCGTGTCCGCTGTAGCCGTTGCGGAAGTACTCACCTTTCGGGCCGCACTCATCTCATGCCGTTCCTTGTCGAGACGTGTGATAAACTAAACCCTTGTGTGTGCCGTGCGTGACTCTCGGGTCGTGTGCGGAACATCCCCTCACTTGTGGAAGGTTGCCAGTAATGGCAAGCGGAGAGCGCGGGGCCATCGGGCCGGTGGACTGTGGCTGACTTCCGATTTCTTCGGTGTCATGGCTGCAGTGTGGCAGCCTTAAGGCACAAACAGGATTTACACCCTTCATGAAGGAATTGCATTGCCAACTATTGAACAGCTCGTCCGCAAAGGACGTAAGCCGAAGTCGAAGAAGTCCAAGACTTTGGCGCTCAAGGGAAGCCCGCTGCGCCGCGGCGTGTGCACCCGTGTCTATACCACTACACCGAAGAAGCCGAACTCGGCACTTCGTAAGGTCGCTCGTGTCAAGCTCAGCTCTGGCATCGAAGTCACGGCCTACATCCCCGGTGAGGGCCACAACCTCCAGGAGCACTCCATCGTCCTCGTTCGCGGCGGACGTGTGAAGGATCTTCCCGGTGTGCGTTACCACATCGTTCGTGGTGCTCTCGATACCCAGGGTGTCAAGGACCGCAAGCAGGCTCGTTCCCTCTACGGTGCAAAGAAGGCTAAGTAAAAATGTCACGCAAAGGACCAGCTAAAAAGCACGCTCTTCTGCCAGATCCCATCTACGGTTCGACGGTAGTTGCTCAGCTCATCAACAAGATCCTCCTCGATGGCAAGAAGTCCATCGCCGAGTCGATCGTCTACGGTGCCCTCGATCAGGTCAAGGAAAAGACCGATCAGGAGCCCGTTGCAGTGCTCAAGCGCGCACTCGACAACATTCGTCCGAGCCTTGAGGTTCGCTCCCGCCGCGTCGGTGGCGCAACCTACCAGGTTCCTGTTGAGGTCAAGCCCAACCGCGCCAACACTCTGTCGCTGCGCTGGCTCACCGACTTCAGCCGCGCACGCCGCGAGAAGACCATGGCCGAGCGTCTCGCCAACGAGATTCTCGACGCTTCCAACGGTCTCGGAGCTTCTGTGAAGCGCCGCGAAGACACCCACAAGATGGCAGAGGCCAACAGGGCCTTCGCTCATTACCGCTGGTAATTTCGGCAAAGCGAAAGTTAGGAATTTAGGATGGCACAAGACGTGCTCAAGGACCTCACCAAGGTCCGCAACATCGGCATCATGGCCCACATTGATGCCGGCAAGACAACGGCGACAGAGCGCATCCTCTACTACACCGGTGTCAACTACAAGATCGGCGAGACCCACGATGGCGCCTCGACGATGGACTGGATGGACCAGGAAAAGGAACGCGGCATCACCATTACGTCTGCCGCAATTACCGCTTACTGGAACCGTCAGTCACACGATCCCGAGGATCGTTTCCAGGTCAACATCATCGATACTCCTGGCCACGTGGACTTCACGGCAGAGGTCGAGCGTTCGCTTCGCGTGCTCGACGGCGCTGTGGCTGTCTTCGACGGCAAGGAGGGCGTTGAGCCCCAGTCTGAAACCGTGTGGCGTCAGGCCGACAAGTATGACGTTCCCCGCATCTGCTTCATCAACAAGATGGACAAGCTCGGCGCGAACTTCTTCTACTCGGTGGACACCATCAAGGAGAAGCTGAAGGCTAAGCCGATCGTGATGCAGGTGCCGATTGGCGCCGAGAACGACTTCATCGGCATGTGCGATCTGGTGCGCATGGTTGCTTACGTCTGGAAGGACGACTCCGACAAGGGTGCAACCTACGAGACCACCGAGATCCCCGCCGACCTCAAGGAGACCTGCGATAAGTACCGCGCAGAGCTGCTCGAGACCGTCGCCGACACCGATGACGCGCTCATGAACAAATACTTCGAGGGCGAAGAGATCACTGAGGACGAGATCCGCAAGGCCGTCCGCAAGCTCACCATCGCTTCCGAGGCCTACCCGGTATTCTGCGGCTCAGCGTTCAAGGACAAGGGCATTCAGCCCATGCTCGACGCCGTCGTTGACTACCTGCCCAGCCCCGAGGACGTTCCCGCAATTCAAGGTTACGATCCTCAGGATGAGTCCATCGAGATTGATCGCAAGCCCACCGCAGACGCTCCGTTCTCGGCACTCGCTTTCAAGATCGCGGCTCACCCCTTCTACGGCAAGCTCGTTTACGTTCGCGTGTACTCCGGTACGGTCAAGCCCGGCGAGTCCGTGCTCGACTCCACCAAGGACAAGCGTGAGCGCGTCGGCAAGCTCTTCCAGATGCACTCCGACAAGGAGATTCCGGTTGACGAAGCCGTCGCGGGTAACATCTACGCCTTCGTGGGACTGAAGAACGTCTCCACCGGCGACACGCTCTGCGACGAGAAGAACCCGATCGCTCTCGAGTCCATGACCTTCCCGACCCCCGTTATCGAGGTCGCGGTTGAGCCTAAGACCAAGGCCGATCAGGAGAAGATGAGCGTGGCTCTGGCACGTCTGTCCGATGAGGATCCGACGTTCCAGGTCAAGACGGATGAGGAATCCGGCCAGACGCTGATCTCCGGCATGGGCGAGCTCCAGCTCGACATTCTGGTTGATCGTATGCGTCGCGAGTTCCACGTGGAGTGCAACGTCGGCAAGCCTCAGGTGGCCTACCGCGAGGCAATCCGCAAGCCCGTGATGAACTTCAGCTACACCCACAAGAAGCAGACCGGTGGTTCTGGTCAGTTCGCAAAGATCCAGATCAACCTTCTTCCTCTGGACACCGCCGAGGGCAAGGACTTCGAGTTCGACAACCAGGTTACTGGTGGTCACATCTCGAAGGAATTCATTCCTTCCATCGAGGCTGGTATCAAGGAAGCAATGGAATCCGGCATCACTGCAGGCTTCCCTGTGGTTGGCGTGAAGGTGGAGCTCACCGACGGCCAGATGCACGAAGTCGATTCTTCCGAAATGGCCTTCAAGATCGCCGGTTCTATGGCGTTCAAGGAAGCTGCTCCCAAGGCGAAGCCCGTCATCCTCGAGCCCATCATGGCCGTGGAAGTCCGTACTCCTGAGGAGTACATGGGCGACGTTATCGGCGATCTCAACTCTCGCCGTGGCCAGATTCAGTCGATGACCGACGCCACTGGTGTCAAGGTCGTTGACGCGAAGGTCCCGCTTTCCGAGATGTTCGGTTACATCGGCGATCTGCGTTCCAGGACGCAGGGTCGCGCAATGTACACCATGCAGATGGATTCGTATGCAGAGGTCCCGAAGGCCGTTGCCGACGAAATCATCAAGCAGCAGCGTGGTGAGTAACAAGTAATTTCGGCCGATAGTGCAACACGCGCTATCGTCGCCGCCCTGTCGCCGGCCGACGGTATAAACTGTTTCTGTTGACCGGGGATAGGGACATGAGTGGTAAAAAGTTCAAATACCCAGTAAAATGTAGCGGGGCTCCGGCTCATAGAGCAGAAGCAAACTACGAGACGTCCAGGAGGACACACATGGCAAAGGCCAAGTACGAGCGCACTAAGCCGCACGTTAACATCGGTACCATTGGTCACGTTGATCACGGCAAGACCACCCTCACCGCAGCAATCTCCAAGGTTCTGCACGAGGAATACCCGGATCTCAACCCCGAGTACGATTTCGATCAGATTGATTCCGCTCCTGAAGAGAAGGACCGCGGCATCACCATCAACATCGCTCACATCGAGTACCAGACGGAGAAGCGCCACTACGCTCACGTCGATGCTCCCGGCCACGCTGATTATGTCAAGAACATGATCACCGGCGCCGCTCAGATGGATGGCGCAATCTTGGTTGTCGCCGCCACTGATGGCCCGATGGCTCAGACCCGTGAGCACGTTCTGCTCGCAAAGCAGGTCGGTGTCCCGAAGATCCTCGTTGCACTCAACAAGTGCGATATGGTCGACGACGAAGAGCTCATCGAGCTCGTCGAAGAAGAAGTCCGCGACCTCCTCGAGGAGAACGGCTTCGATCGCGACTGCCCGGTCATCCGCACCTCCGCTTACGGCGCACTGCACGATGACGCTCCGGATCACGACAAGTGGGTTCAGACCGTCAAGGATCTCATGGATGCCGTCGATTCCTACATCCCGACGCCTGTTCACGATCTCGACAAGCCGTTCCTGATGCCGATTGAGGACGTCTTCACGATCTCCGGTCGTGGAACCGTCGTCACCGGTCGTGTTGAGCGCGGCAAGCTCCCGATCAACACCGAGGTCGAGATCGTCGGCCTGCGTCCTACGCAGACCACCACGGTCACCTCCATCGAGACCTTCCACAAGCAGATGGACGAGGCAGAGGCTGGCGACAACACCGGTCTGCTGCTCCGTGGCATCAACCGCGACCAGGTCGAGCGTGGCCAGGTTGTTGCGAAGCCCGGCTCCGTGACTCCTCACACCAAGTTCGAGGCTGAGGTCTACGTTCTGACCAAGGACGAGGGTGGCCGCCACTCGCCGTTCTTCTCGAACTACCGTCCTCAGTTCTACTTCCGCACCACCGACGTCACCGGCGTCATCGAACTGCCTGACGGCGTTGAGATGGTTCAGCCCGGCGATCACGCAACCTTCAAGGTCGAGCTCATTCAGCCGATCGCAATGGAGGAAGGCCTCACCTTCGCAGTGCGCGAGGGTGGCCGTACCGTTGGTTCCGGTCGTGTGACCAAGATTGTTGAGTAATTTCGATTATTCAGTAGTCTGAAGCAGTACCAGCGAAGAAGCCCGGGGATTCGTCCTCGGGCTTCTTTTTGCGCAGGTTGCATGGTTGCGTGGCTGTGTGGGGTCTGTGGCATAATAATCAAGGTAAAAAATCGATTTTGGTAGGTGGATACAAAAGTGGCACAAACGTCCAATGATATTAAGAATGGTTCCGTCCTCAATCTTGACGGAAAACTGTGGGCAGTTATCAAGTTCCAGCACGTCAAGCCGGGCAAGGGACCCGCATTCGTCCGTACGACCATCAAGGACGTCCTCACCGGAAAGATCGTTGAGCGCACGTTCAACGCCGGTATGAAGATGGACTTTGAGACGGTTGACAACCGCACGCTGCAGTACTCCTACCGCGACGGCGACAATTTCGTTTTCATGGATATGAACACCTACGATCAGGTCAACATTCCTGAGACGCTCATTGGCGACTCCGAGAAGTACCTGCTTGAAGGCACCGACTGCATCATCAGCTTCCACGATGGCAACCCGCTGAGCGTTGAGCTCCCCGCGTCCGTTATTCTCACAGTCGAGCACACTGAGCCTGGCCTCCAGGGCAACCGTTCCAACGCAGGCACAAAGCCCGCCACCGTTGAGACAGGCGCTGAAATTCAGGTTCCGCTCTTTGTTGGCGAGGGTGAGCACGTCAAGGTTGATACTCGCGACGGTTCGTACCTCGGTCGCGAGAACTGAGATATGGCGCGATCTACTGCCCGCAAAAGGGCGTTGAACACACTCTATGAAGCGGACGAGAAGGGGCAGGACATCCTGTCCCTTCTTTCTGAGCGCATCGCCAATCCCGGCGCACAGACCCCACTTCCGGATTACGCGCAGGACATCGTCAGGGGAGTGGCGGCTCACAGGTTTCACATTGACGAGCTGCTTGACGCTCATTCCGAGACGTGGAAGGTTCGCAGGATGCCGGTTGTTGACCGCAACATTTTGCGCATTGGCACCTGGGAAATCGTGTATAACGACGAGATTCCGCCGCGCGTCGCCATTGACGAAGCGCTTCAGCTGACCAAGAAGCTCTCTGATTACGATGCTCCTGCTTTCGTCCATGGCGTCCTGAGCGCAATCGCGGATGACCCCGAGGCAAAGCCTGAAGAGACTCCCGAGGCGACTCCTGAAGAGACTGGGGAGTCGTCGGAAGAGGACGAAAAGGCTGAGTCTGTTGAACAGGATTCGGTTGAGACTGCTGAGGTTCCGGCTGTTCCTAGTGACGAGGCGGACGACACCTCCGAAGCTGCCCCTGAATCTGATTCTGGGCAGGCGGCTGACAGTGGTGTATCAGAGGCTTCTTCTGAAGCGGCTCATGCTACGGATGCAGATGCAGACGGTCCCAATCTGGCCGACATCAATCTCTCCGATTTCGCAGAATAATATTCAGATTTCCGATAAAGACGGCAGTCGCTCGCGCGGCTGCCGTCTTTTTTATCCTTTTCCTTTGCGGCTGTGCGATTGGGGTTGGAGTTGTGCGACAAATCCAAGAGTTGTGCGATTGGAAAATGGTGGGTAACCCGTATCACAAGTCCGGGGAACGTCGCACAACTCCAACCCCAATCGCACAACTCGAAAAGGCGTCGCACAACTTAGAGGAGAGGGGCGAAGGGGCGAAGGGGCGTAAGGGGCGAAGGGGCGAAGGGGCGTAAGGAGAGAGAGGAGAGGAGGAAGTGGAGGAGATCACTTCGCGCCACGCCGGAAACATACGAAACATGGGGCGTGGATAATAGAGCGGGTCGCAGAGATATGTACGGCCCGAGGTGACACCAATGGAGATGTCCCGAGAAGTGGCCACTGTTCCTGGGAATCCGGGTATGCGGCACACGCGCGGGGCGTTTCGTAAAGGTCGATCCGATTGGTGGACAGGGTGGGTCCAATGTGGCACGCTTATCCAGACCGATCACTAATCTAGGAGAAAATCCAATCTCTTTAAGGGGGATTCGTGAGCCTGAACGCTGCGGAAGCCACGTCGATGGATATTCATTTTTCGGATTCAGATGCCGTTCTTGTTTTGGAAGATGGCCAGGTTTACGTGGGAGCCCCGTTCGGTGCGCTCGGCACAACAACCGGCGAAATCGTCTTTTCGACGGGCATGACCGGATACCAGGAAACTCTGACAGATCCTAGCTATGACAAGCAGATCGTGATTCAGACTTTCCCGCACATCGGCAATACCGGTGTGAATTCTGAGGATCCCGAGTCGTCGCGCATCTGGGTGGCGGGGTACGTGGTTCGCGAGCCCAGTCCGGTCGTCAGCAATTGGCGCGCACAACGCAGCCTCACTGACGATCTCCAGGACCAGTCGATCGTAGGAATCAGCAAGATTGATACTCGTAAACTCGTGCGTCATCTGTGCTCCGCCGGTGTCATGCGCGCCGGAATCTTCTCCGGTGACGCGCTGAAGGATTCTGCGGCTCGCAACGGTCTTGTGAGTGTGGAAGATCTTCTGGCACGCGTGCGCGCAAGTGCCGAAATGGCCGGCCAGAATCTCGTGGGAGACGTGACGACCACTGAAACGTACACAGTCGAGCCTTGCGGTGACTACGAAGGCAAGGAACCGCTCTTCACCGTCGCCGCAGTGGATCTCGGCATCAAGGGAATGACTCCGCATCGTCTTGCTGAGCGTGGCGTACGCGTTCACGTGGTCCCTTCAACTGTCACGCTGAGCGACATTGAGGCGCTCGCACCTGACGGCGTCTTCTTCTCAAATGGCCCGGGAGACCCGAGCACTGCGGATGCTGAGGTGACTCTGCTGCGTCAGATTCTCGACGCCGGATATCCCTTCTTTGGTATCTGCTTCGGCAACCAGTTGCTCGGCCGCGCGCTGGGCTTTGGAACTTACAAGCTGAAGTTCGGTCACCGAGGTGTCAATCAGCCGGTGATGGACTTGAAGACTCGCAAGGTCGAGATTACTGCGCATAATCACGGTTTCGCCGTGGACGCGCCCATCGGTGATCCGGTGGCAACCCCCTATGACAACGGCCATTTCGGTAAGGCCACGGTCTCCCACGTAGATCTCAACGACCAAGTGGTGGAAGGCCTCGAATGCCTCGATATTCCTGCCTTCTCTGTCCAATACCACCCCGAGGCTGCAGGAGGACCGCACGATGCGGCGTACCTGTTTGATCGTTTCGTGGATCTCATGAAGGCGCACGCCGCTGGCGCCCAGAAGGAACAGGCCCAGAAGGCACAGAAGGAGCAGCACAATGCCTAAGCGTTCTGACATTAAGTCCGTCATGGTCATCGGTTCCGGCCCCATCGTCATCGGGCAGGCCGCCGAATTCGACTACTCGGGAACTCAGGCGTGCCGTGTTCTCCAAGAGGAAGGCATCCGCGTCATCCTCGTCAACTCGAACCCGGCCACCATCATGACCGATCCCGAGGTTGCCGACGCCACGTACATCGAGCCCATCGCTGTGCCGATTCTCGAGCAGATCATCGCCAAGGAACGCCCCGATGCCTTGCTGCCGACGTTGGGCGGCCAGACCGCACTCAACGCAGCGGAAGCGCTGGGGGCTGCCGGAGTCCTCGACAAGTACAATGTGGAACTCATTGGTGCCAGCCTCGAGGCCATCGACCGCGGTGAGGATCGCGAGCAGTTCAAGAAGGTTGTCGACGTGGCGGGCGGTGAATCCGCTCGGTCGCTGATCGCTCACACCATGGACGAGGTCAAGACTGCGGTTGCAGATCTCGGCTTCCCCGTCGTCATCCGCCCGAGTTTCACCATGGGTGGTCTCGGCTCAGGCATTGCCCACAACGAGGCCGAACTCGCGCGCATCGCAGGTGCGGGTCTGCACTATTCACCCACCTCCGAAGTTCTCGTCGAAGAGGGCATCGAGGGCTGGAAGGAATTCGAGCTCGAGCTCATGCGCGACTCGAAGGACAACGTGGTGGTGGTGTGCCCCATCGAAAACGTGGATCCTGTCGGCGTGCATACTGGCGACTCCATCACCGTGGCACCGCTGTTCACCCTGACCGATCGCGAATACCAGCGCATGCGCGACATCTCCATCGCCATCATCCGCGGTGTGGGAGTGGATACAGGCGGCTGCAACATCCAGTTCGCCGTAAATCCCAATAACGGTCGCATCATCGTCATCGAGATGAACCCGCGCGTGTCGCGTTCCTCGGCCCTGGCATCGAAGGCTACGGGCTTCCCGATTGCCAAGATCGCCACCAAGCTTGCCTTGGGCTACACGCTCGACGAGATTCGCAACGACATCACGCAGTCCACGCCGGCGAGCTTCGAGCCCACCATCGACTACGTGGTCACCAAGATTCCGCGCTTCGCCTTCGAGAAGTTCCCGGGCGCCGACACCACGCTCACCACGTCCATGAAGTCTGTGGGCGAGGCCATGGCATTGGCTGGAAACTTCCAGGAGTCGTTGGGCAAGGCCATGCGCTCCATCGACAAGCGCGACATGAAGTTCAGCTGGGATGGCGAGAAGCCGCACGAGGAAGAAGTCCGCGGACTTCTGGCCGATATGCACACTCCCACCGAGCACCGTTATCTTCAGGTGATGCGCGCCATGTGGGGCGGCGCCACCAACGAGCAGATCTTCGATGCCACCAAGATTGACCCGTGGTTCATCGAGCAGTTCGCTGAGATCAACGCAGCAGCCCTCAATCTCAAGGCCGCCGAGACTCTGACCCCCGAATTGCTGCGCAACGCCAAGAAAACCGGCCTCAGTGATTTGCAGATCGCCCATCTGCGTGGCCTGGGGGATAAGGGCGAGGACGTTGTACGCGAAATGCGCTGGGGCTTGGGAATCCGTCCCGTGTACAAGACCGTTGACACCTGCGCTGCTGAATTCGACGCAGTGACGCCGTACTACTACTCCTGCTACGCAGACGAATCCGAACTCAAGCCACGTGACCGCGAGGCCGTCATCATCCTTGGAAGCGGGCCAAACCGCATCGGTCAGGGCATCGAGTTCGACTACACGTGTGTCCACGCCGTGCAGGAGCTCGGCAAGGACTATGACACCATCATGGTCAACTGCAACCCCGAGACCGTGTCCACTGATTACGACGTCTCCGACCGTCTTTACTTTGAGCCGCTGACCTTCGAAGACGTTCTCGAAATCTACGAGGCAGAACTCAAGCAGGGGCCAGTCAAGGGCGTCATCGTGCAGCTCGGCGGCCAGACACCGCTCTCGCTTGCGGCACGCCTCAAGGAAGCCGGAGTTCCGATTCTGGGTACCAGCCCTGAGTCCATCGATCTGGCTGAAAACCGCGAGCTCTTCGGTGACGTCCTCAAAGACGCCAAACTGCTTGCGCCGAAGTACGGTACTGCTCACTCACTCGACGAGGCGCTCGAGGCTGCGCACACCATCGGTTACCCCGTTTTGGTGCGGCCTTCCTACGTGCTCGGCGGACGCGGCATGGAAATCGTGTACGACAACGAGCAGCTCACCACTTACGTCAAGCGTGCGCTCAAGGCTGCAGAGGCCGACACCGCCATGACCGGACGCCTTGCATCACCGCTGCTCATCGACAAATTCCTCGACGACGCCATCGAAATTGACGTCGACGCGCTCTTCGACGGTTCCGATCTCTACATCGGCGGCGTCATGGAGCACGTGGAGGAGGCCGGTGTGCACTCCGGTGACGCGGCCTGCGTGCTGCCGCCTTCCACACTGAGCGACGAGCAGGTGGAACGCCTGCGCAAGGCAACTTACGGCATCGCGAAGGGCGTCGGCGTGCAGGGCCTCATCAACGTGCAGTACGCGCTGATGAGCAACACTTTGTACGTCATCGAAGCCAATCCGCGTGCTTCCCGCACTGTTCCGTTCGCCTCCAAGGCGACGGGAGTGGCGCTGGCTCGTGCTGCATCACGCATCATGGCGGGTGAGACCATCGCTCAGCAGCGTGAACGCGGGCTGCTGCTGCCCACAGGCGACGGTGGCGTGATCCACGAAGGCCAGCCGGTTGCCGTGAAGGAGTCGGTGCTGCCGTTCAAGCGCTTCCGCACTCCCGTGGGCAAGACCGTCGACATCCTGCTGGGACCCGAGATGCGTTCCACCGGCGAGGTCATGGGCTTTGACCGCGACTTCCCGCACGCCTTTGCCAAGAGTCAGCTGGCTGCGTACGACGGCGGACTACCGACCTCCGGCAATGCGTTTATCTCCGTCAACGATGCCGACAAGCGCAATCTGCCGCTGCTGGCCGTCAAGCTCAACGAGCTCGGATTCAATATTTGGGCCACCGCGGGTACGGCATCGGTGTTGCGCCGGTACGGAATCGACGTGAAGCTGGTCAACAAGCTGAACGTTGAGAGCGGGGAAGGGGAGACTTCGGCTTCTTCGTCCTCTCCTAATTCTCCCAAGGCGGACACGCAGAAGAACGTGGTGCAGCTCATCGAGGACGGCCAGATCGATATGGTCGTCAACACCCCGAGCTCGCGCGATTCTCGCTCCGACGGATACGCGATTCGTTCCGCGACCATTGCGGCGGATCTGCCGCAGTTCACCACGCTGACAGAGTTCTCCGCAGCCCTACTCGCAATCGAGGCGGTCAAGAAGAATGACTACCAGATTATGAGTATCCAGGAGCACGCCACGAAGCTGTTCGCGCTCGAAGAGAAGGACGCGGCGTAGGTTCGTTTGTGCTGGTTTTGCTGTTCTAGTGGCGCTGAAATCCCGTTTGTGGCCGTCCTCGAGGCGGCCGCAGCGGGATTTCGCCGTTAAATGGACGTGTGACACTCTCTGGGCCGGCACCCGTCGAGGGGGTTCGGAAAGATGAAGTTATGCCTACGAATACCGCTGATTCCTCCTCTTCCACAGTGCCGTCTAGATCTTCTTCGGCTCGGCGCCTCATTGTTCTCACCGGCCCCACGGCTGTGGGAAAGGGGACCGTGGAGGCGAAGCTGCGACAGGATCACCCTGAGGTGTGGGTATCGGTATCGGCAACGACCCGTGATCCCCGCCCGGGTGAAGTCGACGGACAAACATATCTGTTTGTGACCGAGGGCGAGTTTGAGGCGATGGAGTCTGAGAATAAGTTTCTCGAGACTGCCGTGGTGCACAACATGGCGCATTACGGCACGCCATTACAGCCGGTTTTAGACCATATGGAGAAGAATATTCCCACCATTCTCGAAATTGATTTGCAGGGTGCTCGTCGAGTAAAGGAGCGTGCTCCTGAGCTTGGGTTGGACGTTCTGTCCGTATTCCTGGCGCCTCCGAGCTTTGAGGATTTGGTGACGCGTCTCGCGGCCCGCGGTACTGAGAACGAGGAACAGCGCCGCAAGCGCCTCGAGACCGCACGCGTGGAGTTGGCGGCTGAGAAGGAATTCGACGTTGTGATTGTCAATGACACCGTTGAGAAGGCCGCGTCCCGTTTGTGGGACGTCATCGCTGAGGAATATGGGCTGTAAATTCTAGTATTCGCGCTTTGGTGGCGTGTCGGTGGCAGTGGAGTTGGTGGCGGGGCTGGTGCGCCGATCGCGTTTATACGGTTGTCGGGGGTAGTTGTGCGATTGGGGCTGGAGTTGTGCTGCGTCGCTCTGAGTTGTGTCACTCCACCTGGAGTTGTGCCCCGTTACCTCGAGTTGTGCGATTAGTAAATCAATGATTAAGCGCGGCATAAATGGCGCCATCGAGGCACAAGTCCAACGCCAATCGCACAACTCGAGGTAACGGAGCACAACTCGAGAGGGTGGGGCACAATTGCGCTCGTATCGTCAGATTTCAAGAAGCAGCAGCTTAGCGATTGAGAGTCGAACTCATCCGTTCAACGATCGTTGCCATGATGGACGATGTCAGCTCATTCTTTTTCTCCGGGACGCTGAGCATCTGAGATGTGATATTGAAGACGCGCCAGTCGGCGTGTTCCAGATCTTGTCTTTTTTCTGGATCTCGTGCCCACTGCTGCGAATCCGAATTGTGGAATCTCCCATCGTATTCAAAGATGCAACGAGATGGAGGATGCACTAAA
Source organism: Bifidobacteriaceae bacterium (assembly GCA_022651005.1). Taxonomy (GTDB): domain Bacteria; phylum Actinomycetota; class Actinomycetes; order Actinomycetales; family Bifidobacteriaceae; genus JALCQC01. The sequence continues at coordinate 189,452 of JALCQD010000001.1, read as the reverse complement.
TCTACTTTCCACGTTTTATTCCAACCCCGGACTACCGGATTCACAAGAAGTGGAGTAATGCCAGAAGCTTGTAGATAGAGGCGTAGGTAAGTCTCTTGCGGCGAATCAGTTTTCGCTTCCATAAGAGTCAGAGCCCTAAGGCATTTGCTCCGCCCTTGAAACCATCTGTGAGTGTCGAGGTAGTCTTTAAAATCTTCGGGAGCGAGCCAAGCCAAATCAGCATTCCCGCACATCATCGAATCGGCTACTGTTACCAATTGATTCAGATTCAAATAACGTGACATTTGAGCCCATGCGGTGACTGGAGTCGCACACGTGGTGCCTTCGAAGAGTGGAAAGGGAGTATCTCCGTGAGTCCACACATGGGGATACACGAGAGTGGGCCGTGGTCGTTGTCCCGCGCTCGTGGCGCTGACATGCAGCTCCTTTGTGCTGAGACGAGCGAGCGCAGGCACGGGTACACCTAGAAGTTGTAATGCTGTCACGTGACTGAAAACGAGTTTCGCAGGGTCAGTAGACTGCTGGAGCGTTCTGAGACAGCGTCGCATCGTCACGCGTTGGACGTCCGCCAAGTTGTTGGCGAAATACGACGACGTGCCCTGTGGAATAAGAAGAGGCCTCTTGTTCATGTATGACACAGTATGCGTGAACATTCATCATGGCAGAAAGTTTGAGGGGCTGTGGATAAGTGCAAGGAAATTCTGAACTGCTGTGGATTCTTGTGGGTTCTTGTGGGTTTAGGAAACTTACCCGAGGAAACCAGTGAGAATTGTGACTCGTTTCCCGAGTTGTGCGATTGGGGTTGGAGTTCTGCAGCGGATCCAGGACTTCTGACACGCCTGACTCTTGATTTCCCAATCGCAGAAGTTGGAGCATCGTCGCATAACTCAGACGCCAATCGCACAACTCCAGCCCCAATCGCACAACTCCAGCCCCAATCGCACAACCCACAACTCGGGCGGGAGAGGGAGGCTCCGCATAAGCACACGGCACGCAGCACGCAGCACACAGCACACAAAGAGGGGGCGCCACCCGCGTAGGATGACGCCCCTCCGAGATTACTTAGATGGGGATGAGAAGAGAAAGCCTCTCAGCACCCAGCCGCCTGATGCGCGAGCTTGTTGATGAGCTCGGGATCGCGGGTTGCGCCCTTGTCCGCGGAACGGGCGAAGGCTGCGTACGCCTTGAGCGCGAGGGACACCTGACGGTCGCGGTGAGGACGGAATCCGTAACCGGACTCGATGGCCTTCTTGCGGGCTTCCAGCACATCGGCGGGCACGTCGACGTCGATGGAACGGTTCGGAATATCGATGAGGATGGTGTCGCCTTCCTCAACCAGTGCGATGGGGCCACCGGCTGCGGCTTCGGGAGCCACGTGGCCGATTGCCAGACCTGACGAACCACCGGAGTAACGACCGTCGGTGATGAGCGCCACCTTCGGGCCGAGGTGCTTGCCCTTGACGAAGGAGGTGGGGTACAGCATCTCCTGCATGCCCGGGCCGCCCTTGGGGCCTTCGTAGCGAATGATGAGCGCGTCGCCGGGGTTGAGCTTGTCGCCGAGAATCAGCTCGACGGCCTGCTCCTGCGACTCCACCACGCGCGCGCGACCACTGAACTTCCAGATGGAAGGATCCACGCCCAGAGTCTTCACGACGCAGCCGTCAGGCGCGAGGTTTCCGCGCAGCACGGCGAGACCGCCCTCCGCGATTGTGGGGTGATCCATGTCGTGCACGGCGCCGTTGACGGGGTCGAGATCGAGAGAATCGAACTTGTTGGACTGGCTCCATGCCTCAACCGTGCGCTTTCCGCCGGGAGCGGCGAGGTAGAGGTCCTTGGCCTCGTCCAGCACAGTGTCGCGGCGGACGTCCCAATCGGCGAGCTTGGACTCGAGGTCGGGGTAGTCCACGGAGTGCACGTCGCGGTTGAGCTTGCCTGCACGGTCGAGCTCGCCCATGATGCGGGGGATGCCGCCGGCGTGATGCACATCGGAGATCTCCCAGTCGCCGGATGGCGACGCCTTGCAGATGCAGGGCACGGTGTGCGAGATGCGCTCGATGTCGTTGAGGTCGAAGTCCACGTCAGCGGACTGTGCGGCAGCGAGAATGTGGAGCACGGTGTTGGTGGATCCGCCCATGGCCACATCCATGGTCATGGCGTTTTCGAAGGCGGACTTGGTGGCGATGGAGCGCGGCAGAACCGACTCGTCATCGTTCTTGTAGTACTTGTTCGCCATCTCGACGATCTTCTGGCCGGCCTTGACGAACAGCTGCTCGCGAGAGGTGTGCGTCGCCAGCGTGGTGCCGTTTCCGGGAAGTGCCAGACCGAGAGCCTCGGTGAGGCAGTTCATGGAGTTAGCGGTGAACATTCCGGCGCAGGATCCGCAGGTGGGGCACACGGTGCGCTCGTAGGCCAGCAGATCCTCGTCGGAGACGTTGTCGTCAGCGGAGGCGTACATGACGTCGATGAGGTCCGTGCTCTTGTCGGTGGAACCATCCGCGAAAGTGGTCGAACCAGCTTCCATCGGGCCGCCGGAGACGAAGATCGTGGGGATGTTGAGGCGCAGAGACGCCATGAGCATTCCGGGAGTGATCTTGTCGCAGTTGGAGATACAGATGAGCGCGTCGGCGCAGTGTGCGTTGACGGAGTACTCAACGGCGTCGGCGATGAGATCGCGGGACGGCAGTGAGTACAGCATGCCGGTATGACCCATGGCGATGCCGTCGTCAACGGCGATGGTATTGAACTCGCGGGGGATGCCGCCGGCTTCCTTGATTGCCTTGGAAACGACGCGGCCCACCTTGTTGAGGAAGACGTGGCCGGGCACAAACTCGGAGAAGGAATTGGCGATGGCGATGATCGGTTTGCCGAAGTCCTTCTCTTCGACACCAGCAGCGCGGTAGAGAGCACGTGCGCCGGCGAACATTCGTCCTTGCATAACTGTGTCTGATCTCATTTTCATACAGCTATTAGTACACCATTGACGTTGCGAATGCCTACGGTTTGGTCATCATCCGGAAGGGTTTGTGACCCTGTTCGCGGCTATACGCCGGAGTGCGGCCACACAGCGGCCCAACAGCAGCCATATAACGGACGGTACTCGGCGCGCCGTCTGAGAGTTTTGCACCTCGTTCGCTTGCCGGACGCACATCACCGTTTGGGCTCGTCGTGCTCCCATCGCACTTCCGTCGCACGCCCATCGCGCCCGTGTCAAGCTCGCAGCTTCACAACTTCGCGCTCTTGAGCTAAACTGAATCAGTTTGATGGGTATAAGAGGTATAACCCGTCAGAGCACCGTCAACACTTGAGGAGTGAACATATGCCATTGGGCACAGAACCGGAACCGCTGGGAATTGCCAATCCGCCGATTGACGATTTGATGAAGCACGCGGATTCCAAGTACGCACTCGCCATTTTCGCCGCAAAGCGCGCGCGTCAGATCAATTCGTATTTCACCCAGCTCAACGAGGGCCTGCTGCAGAACGTCGGCCCGCTCGTGGAGTACGGCAACAATGAGAAGCCGCTGTCCATCGCCCTGCGCGAGATCAACGAGGGCTTGCTCGAGGAGACTCTCGGCGAAGACGACCTTTCCGAAGGCAACTGAGTCAACACCGAGCAGAGTACGCACTTATTCACAGGTCTCCTCCGCGAGTTGTTCGCGGGGAGACCTTTTTGTATTTTGATACCAGCAGTGCAGTATCAGCAGTACCAGCAGTGCAGCAACAGTAGATATAAACAGCAAGTACCTCCGCTGGAGCCGTGAAGCCATCCAGACACAAGGCGCCATACCAGAAGCGATATGTACGAGAGTGAAAGGTAGAACCATGGCAGAACCGCGTCTCATTACGGCGGAGTCGGTGACGGAAGGTCACCCTGACAAGATGTGCGACCAAATCTCGGACGCCATTCTGGACGACATGCTGACGAAGGATCCCCATTCGCACGTCGCAGTGGAGACCTCGGCCACGAACGGCCAGTTCTTCGTGTTCGGCGAGGTGACGAGCGAGGGCTACACCGACATTCCCACAGTGGTGAGGAACGTGGTGCGCGGCATTGGCTACACCAGTTCGCGCATCGGCTTGGACGCTGACTCCTGCGGCATTCTTGTGGCCATCGGCCAACAGAGCGCGGAAATCAATCAGGGCGTGGACCGCATGGTGACGCCTGCCACCCGCGCCACGCCCACGGCACACGTGCACGCCCATGAGAATCTCACTGCCGCCCAGCGCGAAAGCCTGTACGAATCCCAGGGAGCGGGGGACCAGGGAGTGGTGTTCGGCTATGCTTCCGACGAGACCAACGTGCTCATGCCGCTGCCCATCACGCTGGCGCATCGGCTTGCAGAGCGTCTCGCAGAGGTGCGCAAGAAGGGCATCGTTCCGCATTTGCGCCCAGATGGCAAGACGCAGGTGACGGTGGAATACGACGAGGCAGGCACGCCCCTGCGCATTCATACCGTTCTGATTTCCACTCAGCACGATCCGGACGTGACGCAGGAATACCTGCGCGCGCAGCTGTTGGAACATGTGATTCAGCCAGCGCTTGATGCCGTGTGCAGCGGCGATGGCGTTGCGGGCCGCGTGGAGCACGAGCACTTCAAGCTTTTCGTCAATCCCACGGGATCCTTCGTCCTCGGTGGTCCAGCCGCCGACTCAGGCCTTACGGGTCGAAAGATCATCGTCGACACTTACGGTGGTGCCGCTCACCACGGCGGTGGCGCCTTCTCGGGCAAGGATCCCTCCAAGGTGGATCGTTCCGCTGCGTACGCAGCCCGTTGGGTGGCCAAGAACATTGTAGCGGCCGGCCTCGCGCACAGGGCAGAGGTCCAGATCGCCTACGCGATCGGCGTCGCTGACCCCGTGGCCGTGATGGTGGATACTTTCGGCACCGAGCAGGGAGCGAGCAGGGCCGAGATTGAGGCGGCAGTGCGCACGGTCTTCGACCTGCGCCCGGCGGCAATCATTGACGAGCTTGACCTCATGCGGCCCATCTACGCCAAGACTGCGGCGTACGGCCACTTTGGTCGACAGGATCCCGACTTCACGTGGGAACACACGGACAAGGTGGAGGAGCTGCGCGCGGCGCTCGCGTAGGAACGCGGGCAGAACACACAGGAACCGAAAACCAAAGGCAGGAAGCCACAGGTAGACAGAGGGAAAGGGGCACGGATGGACTACAGCGATATGCAACCTGCGCTGGACGGCCTGGCGCCCCGTGCCCGCAAGAAGAAGTCGCCTGCGCAAAAGATTCCGGCCGCGGAACTGCCCGTGGCAAGGGTTGTTTTGGACGTGCAGGCGGCGCACCTGGGCCGCACCTTTGACTATCTCGTGGAAGAGAAGTATGCCGACACCGCCGTTCCCGGGGTGCGCGTGCGCGTGCGCTTCGGCGGAAGGCTTCTCGACGGTTTCGTGTGGGAGCGCGCGCAGACGTCAACAACAGACGTCTCGCTGCTGCGTTACATCGAGCGCGTTATTTCTCCGATTGTGATGCTCAGCGAGCAGATGCGTGCGGACATCGAGCGCATTGCGGAGATCTTTGGTGGCACGCGCGCCAACATTCTTCGTGTGGCGATACCACCTCGCGTGGCGCGCATCGAACACGAACGTGGATGGGGCGCCATTTCGCGCGGCGCACGAGTGGGGGATGAGGCCGCAGGAGTGGGCACTGCCGCTGTCGGCAGCGAAATCAATCCCAAATACTTTGACTACGAGACCCGTCGCGTCCAAGAGGAGTACATGGGCGCGGATGACGCTTCCGCGGCACTGTCCGGAACCTCGTGGGGTCAGATGGTGTGGGACTGCTTGCCCGGGCCGAATAAGTGGGCCGAGGATATGGCGTGGTCGGTGATTCAGGCGTTGGATAGCGGGAAATCAGCCGTTGTGTGCCTGCCGCACCATCGCGCGGTGACCACGCTCATGGCAGAGCTTACCAAGTATGGCCTGCGGCGGCTCGTGTCGTCGCTGAGCGGTCAGCCGGGAGATTCCAATATCGTGGGCGACGGCGACGTCGCCATCATTGACTCCAACGAATCGCAGGAATCCCGTTACCGCTCGTATGTGGCACTCTGCTCGGGCGCGGTGAAATGTGCCATCGGCACGCGCGCCGCCATGTACGCACCGACTTCCGGCCCCGGATTGTTCGCCGTGGTGGACGACAACGCCTACCAGAACACCGACGGCTTCATGCCCTATGCCAACGTGCGAGACGTGCTGCAGACTCGCGCGCGGACGCACCACGGAGTATTTCTCTCCATGGGACTGGGACGGTCTCCCGTATCTCAACGCGAGGTGGACACCCTGGGCGTATCTGGTATATCTGGCGCATCCGGGCAACGAACGCTCGAGGTCCACGGGTATCCCACGGTCGTGACGCAAACGCGGCCTTGGATCCGGTGGGCGAGCCCCCAAGAACTTGGCAAGCTGGGTGACGCCACGGCGGGTGCGCGTCTGCCGCACACGGTATCGGCGGCGCTCGCCTCGGCGGCACAGCGCGGCCCCGTGCTCGTGGCCGTGCCCTACGACGGATATACGGAAGTGCTCTCCTGTGCACAATGCCACCGGCAGGCGCGGTGCCGCCGCTGCTCCGGTCCGCTGCGTACCCAGGGACGTGCGACACCCGTGTGCGCGTGGTGTTCGCAGCCCGCCAACGGCTGGACGTGCCGCTACTGCGGGTCGGAACAATTCCGTGCCGTGCGCGTGGGCGCGCAGGGAACGGCGGCCGAGGTGCGTAATCTCCTGCGGGGGTTGCCGGTCGTGGTCTCGACGCCGCAGCAGCCGCGCGGTGTGGTGGAATCGGTTCCGGCGAGTCCAAGGGTGGTCATTGCGACACCGGGCGCGGAGCCTCGCGTGGAAGGCGGCCAGTACCAGGCGCTCGCAATTCTGGACGCGTGGACGTCCCTGTATTCGCAGGCCCTGGATTCGCGCGTGGACACCCTCAACGTGTGGATGCACCTGAGCTCGCAGATTGCTCCGGCCTCGGAGGGCGGACAGGTGCTGCTGGTGGGGCAGTGCGACCCGGACGTCGCCCATTCGCTGGTGTCGTGGGATCCGAGAATTTTGGCGCGGAAGGAAAATACAGAACGTGCTGAGGCGGGGCTGCCGCCGTCCATCTGTGCCGCCAGCGTGTGGGGAAAATACTCGGCTGTGATGAGCGTGCTGGGGGAGATCGGTGCGCTCGATGGCGACTTCGCTGCGATTCCGGTAAAGGTGTCAGTTCCGGAAGAGAACGAAGCTGGGGGAGAGAACGCACCGATTCCCGGGCCTAACAGCGGAATTTCCGGCAGTAAGGTTCCCGACGGCACGATTGCTGACGGGGCGATTGTTAACGGTGCAAACATGGACGACGAACTGCCGTCCGTCATGGGCCCCATCACCATTCCGCCGGCTCCCACCATGCGCAATCAGCAACTGGAGGGTTCCAACGACAGGGTGCGTGCCATCGTGCGCGTGCCGCTCACTCAGCGCGATGAGCTTGCTCGCAGGCTGCACGTTGCGGCCGCGAGCCGCGCGATCCACCGGGAACCCGGCGAACTGCGCTTCTGGATCAATCCCAAGGACCTGCGCGAGAGGTAAGCGCGCATGAGACGCGTGGAGCGAACGGAACGCACAGAGCTCAGAGCGCGTGGGGCGTTCAGAGCGTAAAAGACAGCCCTCTTTTCTACTATGGAATCAGCGAATACAACCACCACAATTATGAGCAAAGGATTACGCGTGAGCGACAGCAACGAGAACACGACCATCAAGAGCGTCATCTTCGATTTTGGCAAAGTGCTGGTGAACTGGGATCCCGCGGCGCCTCTGCTGAGCCGCTATTCTGACGAGCTCATCAATCAATTCCTCGACGATTCCGTCTCCGGCTTCTGGACCAGCAACCAGATTACCGACAAGGGAAGCTCCATCAAGGATATGATCGCCCGCACCTACAAGGAGCACGGCCAGCTCATGGGCGAGATGATGGAGTGGTATCACGCACACTTCGCGGACTCGCTTGTGGGCGTCGTTCCAGGAGCGCGCCAGCTCATCGAGGACCTCAAGGCCGCCGGAATCCATGTGTATGGACTGTCCAACTGGAGCCCCGAGAACTTCCCGCTGGTGTGGGAGAAGTTCGACATCCTGCACTCGCTCGAAGACAAGGTGGTGTCCGGCTACATCGACATGGTGAAGCCCGATCGCGAGATCTTCGACTTCGCGCTGAACAAGTTCGGTGCCACGGCGGAGGAATCCGTGTTCATCGACGACAAGCCCGAAAACGTGGCCGCCGCTGCCGCGCTTGGCATCCACGGCATCCAGCAGACCACGCCTCAGCACGTGCGCGAGGAGCTCGTGGCGCTGGGCGTCGGCATCCCGGCTGTGCAGGAGGCCTGAGACATGAGCCTGAGATTACTTTTTGCGGGGACGCCCGAGGTGGCGGTTCCAAGCTTGCGGGCGCTCGCCGAACGTTTCGAGGTTGCGGCGGTGCTCACCCGTCCCGACGCCGTGCGCGGGCGCGGGCGCAAGGCCACTCCGAGCCCAGTAAAGGCAGCGGCCGAGGAGCTCGGCATTCCGGTGTTTGAATCCAAGCCCAGCGATCCCGAGTTTCTGAAGGCCGTTGCCGACCAGAAAATTGATGCCGCCGCAGTGGTGGCATACGGCCGAATCCTGAAGCAGCGGACTCTCGACGCCGTGCCGAAGGGCTGGTACAACCTGCACTTCTCGCTGTTGCCGCAGTGGCGCGGTGCCGCTCCCGCACAGCGTGCCATTTGGGCGGGAGACAAGGTCACAGGTCTCACGGTGTTCAAGATCACGGCGGGCATGGATTCCGGCCCGATTGTGGCTCAGCGTCGTGTGCCGTTAGAGGGCCGACCCACATCGGGGGAGCTCCTGGAATCTCTGGCAGGTGTTGGCACTGACGTATTTGTGCGTGCTTTCGAGGGCATTGAGGACGGAACGGCAACGTTCACTCCGCAGCCAGACTTCGCCGATAAGGACCACGCCTACGCCGCCAAGATCACGGTGGAGGACGCTCACGCCGACTTCGCTCTGCCCGCAGGCGTGGTGGATCGCAGGATTCGCGCGTGCAATCCCGACCCCGGGGCGTGGTGCACGCTCAGGGACGGGAGCAATGCAGACAGTGGCGGTTCTGGCAGTTCTGACAGTGCTGGTGACGGCGCTGATGGCGCTGACGACGGCGTCAAAATGCGTCTCAACGCGGTGACGCCTACGACGGCCTCTGATCCGGCGCTTGCGTCGGCGCTGGAGATACAAGGGCTCGAGCTCGCGGATCTCGCTCCAGGCAGCCTGGTGGTGAGCAAGAAGCACGTATGGGTGGTGTGCGGCAAGGACTTGCTGGAGCTCAATAACGTCACGGCACAGGGCAGGAAGCCTATGCGCGCGGCAGACTGGGCCCGTGGGGCTCACCTGAGCGAACGAGCTCGCCTTGGCTGAGCGCGGCAACGAATCACATCGTCCGGGCTCTGGCAGGCCGCAGGACGTTCCTCGCCGTGTGGCGCTCGATGTGTTGCGCCGCGTGTCCCAGACTTCTAGCTTCGCCAACCTCATTCTCCCCAAAGAGCTCAGCGCTCGCGGTCTTTCGAGTGCCGACGCCGGGTTCGTCACTGACGCCGTCTATGGGACGCTGCGGTGGCGGGGGCTCCTGGATGCCATCATCGCGGCTGCTGCCAAGCGCGATATTTCCAAGATCGATGGTGACGCGCTCGATGTGCTGCGCCTGGGTGCGTTCCAGGTGCTGTTCATGGCGGTGCCGGATTACGCTGCGGTCAATTCCAGCGTGGACCTCACCCGTTCTGTGGGGCGCGGCCGGCTTACGGGCTTCGTTAACGCCGTTATCCGCAAGATTGCGACGCGCGGGCGCAAGGAGTGGGAGTCGATGGTGGTCTCCCGCATCCCCAAGGAAGATGCCTTTGCGCGGCTTGCGGTGCGGTATTCGCATCCGGAATGGATTGTGCGGGAGCTGTCGGCGTCTCTTGATGCCGCGTATGGGGCTGCATATGAGGTTGCGCACGGTGGCGTCGGCGATAGCGGGGATGATGATGGCAGAAGCAGCGATGACGCGGGCGTTGAGGAAACGGATGCGAACGAGCAGCTTCCGCAGTTGCTTGCCGCCGACAACGCTGCTCCCGATGTGACGCTCGCGGCGCGCCCGGGGTTGATTACTCCTGATGCACTTGTAGCTCAGCTGCCTCCCGACTCCACAGTGCGACCTGGAAAGTGGTCGCCTTACGCAGTGCGCGTGCACGGAGTGAACCCTGCACATGTTCCTGCGGTGCAGGAGGGCAAGGCGGGCGTTGAAGACGAGGGAAGCCAGCTGGCGGCCTTGGCGCTCGCGAATGCTCCGCTGGGTGATGCGGTATTCGGCAGGTCCGGTGAGCCAGATGGATCGATTGGGCAGAAGAGGCCGGATAAGAAAACCGAATCTGCGTGGCTCGACATGTGCGCGGGTCCGGGAGGCAAGACCGCGCTGCTGGGAGCCATCGCCGCCGAGCGGGGCGTTCGCGTGACGGCCAATGAGCCGACGGAGCATCGAGCGCGTCTCGTGGAGCAGAACGTTGCGGGACTTCCAGAGGGGGTCATCACCGAGGTGACGCGGCGTGATGGCCGCGATTTTGGGCGCGAGATGCCCGGTGCCTTTGACCGTGTGCTCGTCGATGCCCCATGCAGCGGCTTGGGGGCTTTGCGCCGCAGGCCCGAGGCGCGGTGGACGAAATCTGCTGACGACATTGCTGAGCTCACCGAGATTCAGCGTGGATTGCTCAATTCCGCGCTCGACGCGGTGACACCCGGGGGAGTCGTGGCGTACGTCACGTGCTCACCGGTTGTGGCGGAGACGCGTGGGATTGTGGATGCAGTGCTGAAAGGTCGCGGCAGCGCGGATGAGGAAGGCACTGGGCGCTATGAGCGTTTAGACACTGCCGCCGTGCTGAAGTCTATTGTTCCGGAGATTCCGTTGCCTGAGGGTGCGCGCGGTGACGTTCAGCTGTTCTCCCATGTTCATGACACGGATCAGATGTTCATCTCGCTCATTCGTAGAGTGCGGTGAGAACGATGAGGATGATGTGAGAGTGGTGACGCTGCGGGTGCTGTGAGTGCGGTCAGCGTTCTTGCGCGTCCCACGCGTCGATGATGTCGATGGCCTGCATGAGGTTGCGTGTGTCGATGTGGTGAGACACGGCCTCGCGCACCACCGGCTTGGCGCAGAAGGCGATGCCGAGTCCGGCGGCCTGCAGCATGGGGATGTCGTTGGCGCCATCACCCAGCGCCACGGCATCGGAAAGCTCGAGCCCGAGCGAATGAACCCATGAAGTCAGCGTGGCGAGCTTGAGACTCTTGTCAACAACAGGCCCTGCCGTCCGCCCCGTCAAAGTGCTCACGGTTGAATCTGTGCCAGAAGTCACTTCTAGCCGGTTCGCCAGTGAGAAATCAATTCCGGCCTGAGCTACCAGCGTGTCCACGATCTCGTGGAAGCCGCCAGACACAACGCCCACCTTCCACCCGCGCTTGTGGGCGGTGCGAACCAGCTTCAGCGCACCGGGCGTGAAGTGCACGCGTGACAGCACGCGGAGGAAAACCGTTGTTGGCACACCGGCGAGCATGGAGACCCGTTGGGCAAGGGCCTCATGGAAGTCGATGTCGCCACGCATGGCCTTTTCGGTGATGGCAGAGATCTGAGGACCCACTCCCGCGATTTCAGCGATGAGATCGATAACTTCCTCCTCGATGAGGGTGGAGTCTACGTCCATGACGACGAAGTGTTGTTTTGGTGTGAGTGTCTCGGTCATGGTATTGATTCTCCGGGGGCATTGCGACAATGGCCTAGGAGAAAGCTGTGGAGTTGGGGATGTGCTACAAATCAACAAGACAGAGTTCTGCGCCGCCTTGGGGAGGGGGTAGCAGTTTTCCATTGAGGTGCGGAGGTTTATAGATGACGGAAAGCCGTCACGAGAATGCGGACGACGAGGCTCCAACAGAAGCTTTGAAGCAGCCGTCGGCAAACAGTGAGCGCAATAGTTCCAGCGCTTACCAAAAGCAGGAGCCAGCAAGTGGCTCAGCCTCACGCGTACCTCGTACGACTTCCAGTTCTCGCATTCCTGTGTATCACAGAGTCCCTGAAACTGATCCGCCCGCACCTGATCAGGCCAGCAATGAATCCAACGTCAGTGGTGCTTCGGAAGAGGATTTCGACGATGACAATCTTCCCGATGCCATTCCACCCACACAACCACTGATCCAAAAGAACTTTCCCGCGCTGCATGGGCATGGTCCGGCAGGTGCAGGCAATGGCAAGGGCCGTGCTGGGGAGCCGGGTGCCAATTTCGCGCCGCAAGCCGACGACACCGGCAGCTCCATTCCCTACTTCGTTGGCGACTACACCTCGGAACTCGAGAAGCGCTCCATCTTCCACGTGGGGGGGCGAGGAGCATTCCGCCTTCCAGATGTGGCGATACCTCTACAACGCCCTGATGGTGGTGCTCGACCTCCTCATGATGGCCGCGGCCTGTGGCTTTGTGTTCCTCGTGAAGCCATCCACGTTCTCCACGCTTGACGGTGTTCGGTTCCCATTGGATCCGTTGCCTTTGACGGTGCTCATGAGCCTCGTATGGATGTTGTCGCTCACCGTATGTGGAACGTATCAGCGGCATGTGATGGCGGAGGGATACGACCTCTACACCAAGATCGTCAACTCGATGGTGGTGGATTTCGCCATCGTGTGCACAGTCTCGTTCTTGGTGGGTCTCGATTTCCCGCGCACTCTCATGGTGGTGACCCCGCTCGCGGCGGGCTTCCTCACCATAGTGGAGCGCTGGCTCATGCGCCGCATGCTGCACGGATACCGCCGTAGGGGCAAGATGGTGTACCCCACGGTGATTGTGGGCTCACCCGCTGGCATTGAGAAGACCATCGCGCTGCTGGGGGAGAACCCCGCGCTCGGATATGCGCCCATTGCGGTGTGTCCCATCAAGATGACGTCTTCGGGAGTGGCGATTCCTGATCCGCAGGGGCTCGCGAACGGGCAGTTGAGTGACGCGCGCTCGCACAAGATTTTGCGCGTGCTCAAGTTCAATTCGCACTTGCCGCAGACGGCTCGCAGGCTGCTCGCGCAGGTGGTGTTGGTTGCGGACGTGCTGTCCCGTCAGTCGGAGACTCTGAATGCCTTCTCCCTGGCTGTGGAGGCTTCAGGCATGGAATTGTCCGTGGGTGTGGGCGTGGCCGACACCGGTGGGCACGTTTTGCGTTTGCACAACACGGCGGCATCACTTCCTGTGCTGACGTCACGACTGCCGCAATACACATTCATAATGCGCGGAGTGAAACGCACGATGGACATCGTTCTTTCTTCCGTCGCGATTATTATCGCTGCGATTCCGATGCTGATTGTGGCCATCATGATCAAGCGAGAAGACGGCGGACCGGTGTTCTACATGCAGGAGCGCATCGGTCTCTATGGCAAGAAGTTCAAGATTTTCAAGTTCCGCTCCATGCGAGTCGATGCCGACAAGATGGACGAGGAACTGGCCGACGAGATGGGTGCTGACCATGGCATCCTCTTCAAGCCAAAGGATGACCCACGCATCACGAAGATTGGTAAGTTCATACGCAAGACTTCCATAGACGAGGTGCCTCAGTTCTTCAACGTGTTCCTCGGAACTATGAGCCTGGTGGGTCCCCGCCCACAGCAGCAGTATGAGGTGGACGAGTACTCCACCGTGTATTCCACAAGGCTTCTTGTGAAGCCGGGTCTCACGGGGCCGTGGCAGGTGTCGGGACGTTCTGACCTTTCGCAGGAGCAGGCCGAACGACTCGACGTGGACTACGTGGAAAACTGGTCTCTTACCACTGATATCGCCATCTTGTTGAAAACTGTGGTGGCGGTATTAAGAGGGTCGGGCTCGTACTGATAGCTCGGGTTGACTGACCGATTGTTTCCCTGATACCAGAAAGATTTACACATGACAGAAGTTCACGTTAGCGTGGTCATTCCCACTCTGAATGCAGAGAAGTATATTGCGCAGCAACTTGATGATCTGAAAAAACAAACGGTGCAACCTTCGGAGATCTTGGTGATTGACTCATCTTCGAGCGACAATACGGTACAACTTGCTCGTAAACATGGTGCAAAAGTCATAGTCATTAAAAGATCCGAATTCAATCATGGAGGAACTCGCCACCAAGGTTTTTTAAATACATCTGGCGAGTTTACTATTTTCTTCACGCAGGATGCCGTCATGAATGATCCTGAATGTATTAAGAATTTGATCGCTCCTTTCTCGGATTCAGATATCGCAATGACGACTGGACGGCAGATTCCCAAAGGAGATGCACGTCCGTTTGAAGCTCTCGTGAGAAAATTTAATTATCCTGATGAATCATCAATACGTAGCAAAGCGGATTTGCCACGGCTCGGAATTAAAACGTATTTCGCTTCGGATGTGTGTGCAGCGTACCGCAGATCTGCCTATCTTGAAGCCGGTGGTTTCCCCAGGCCCTGTAATACGAATGAAGACATGCTTATGGCGGCTATTTTCATCAATAGAGGATTTAAGGTTGCCTATACGGCGAATGCGACAGTTTCTCATTCCCATAATCTGAGTTTGAAGGAACAGTATCGTAGAAATAAAGCAATTGGGTATTGTCTTGAAAAGAATCAAAAGATTTTAGGAAACGTTCAAGAAATCGGCGAGGGTGGACGTTTGGTCAAAGCTGTCATGAAAAAACTAGTGGCGGAGAGACATTTTATAGAGGCCTTTGCCTTTGCAGCAGATTGTGGCGCACGACTTTTGGGTAATCGTTCGGGGCGGGCCACGGCAAAGAAAGAATAAATTCTCCTTGTAAACTGAGTAGCAGTGTGTTGGGATTTAAGGCGAAGTTAAGGTGGAGGTTATGAAAGGCATTATTCTTGCCGGCGGCTCGGGCACAAGGTTGTACCCGCTTACTACGGTTACGTCGAAACAGCTACTTCCCGTATACAACAAACCGATGATCTACTATCCACTATCAGCGCTGATGATGGCAGGTATCAGGGATATCCTCATCATCTCCACGCCGCATGATCTCCCTAACTTCAAGCAGCTTCTGGGCACGGGGGAGCAGTTTGGCGTACATTTTTCATACAAAGAACAGCCTTCTCCCGATGGACTCGCACAGGCATTCATCTTAGGCGAGGATTTCATCGATGGAGATTCATGTGCGTTGGTTCTCGGTGACAATATTTTCTATGGCAATGGATTGAGTGCAATTCTTCAGCGAGCTGCGGTGAAACCAGAGGGTGCCTCAGTCTTTGGGTATTACGTAGACGATCCTGAGAGATACGGTGTTGTGGAATTTGATGAGAACTTTAAAGCCGTATCTCTCGAAGAAAAACCTGAACATCCTGCGTCAAGTTATGCGGTAACAGGTATTTATTTCTATGACAACAGAGTTGTTGATTTCGCAAAGCAGGTGAAGCCCTCTGCAAGAGGTGAGCTTGAAATCACAGATCTCAATAAGATGTACCTCGCGGATGACAGTCTCCATGTTATGACACTTGGGCGGGGCTATGCGTGGCTGGATACCGGCACGATGGACAGCCTTTTTGAGGCAGGAGAATTCGTGCGCAATATTGAGCGTGCGCAGGGGCTACCAATAGCTGTTCTCGAGGAGATTGCGTATAACGCCGGCTGGATCGGGAAAGACGCATTGTTTGCGGCTGCGAAGAAGTATGGGAAATCCCCTTATGGAAAGTATCTTCAACGAGTTGCTGAGGATCGTATTATCCTCACTCCCAAAGATCAGCCAAGCCTGTGAAGACTGTGATAAGAAATACTCCTGCCAGAAAGATAGACTGAAAACATGACTGAGATTTTCTCCCCCAAAAACATTATTGTGACCGGTGGCGCCGGATTCATCGGCTCCAACTTTGTTCATTATGTTGTGAACAATCATCCCGGAGTACATGTGACGGTGCTTGACGCACTCACCTACGCCGGCAATCGGGAGAATCTCGCAGGAATCCCTGATGACCGTCTCACCTTCATCCATGGCAATATCTGCGATGCTGAGTTGTTGGATCGCATCGTACCGCAGGCAGACGCCATTGTTCATTATGCTGCTGAATCGCACAACGACAACTCCATAGCGGATCCTGAACCATTCGTGAAGACGAACGTCGAGGGAACCTTCCGTTTACTGGAAGCAGCGCGTAAATACGATGTTCGCTTCCACCACGTCTCCACTGATGAGGTCTATGGTGACCTTGCTCTTGATGACCCCCATAAATTTACTGAGGAGACTCCATATCATCCCTCCAGCCCGTACTCGTCCACAAAGGCGAGTTCGGACATGATGGTGCGTGCGTGGCATCGCACGTTTGGCCTGCGAACCACCATTTCCAACTGTTCGAATAATTATGGCCCGTACCAGCATGTGGAGAAGTTCATTCCTCGCCAGATCACCAACGTGCTTGAGGGAATTCGCCCGAAGCTCTATGGTGCTGGTCTCAATGTGCGAGATTGGATTCACACAGAGGATCATTCCCGTGCCGTGTGGACCATTCTTACCCAGGGGCGACTGGGAGAAACCTATCTCATTGGTGCCAACGGTGAGAAGAACAACATAGACGTCATCGAGATGATCTTGAGCATCATGGGTAAACCTTCCGACGATTACGATCACGTGAAGGACAGGCCTGGCCACGACCGTCGTTACGCCATCGATTCCACCAAGCTGCAAACCGAGTTGGGATGGAAGCCGTTATATACGGACTTCGAATCGGGTCTGAAGAAGACCGTTGAGTGGTACACCGAGCATAGAGCCTGGTGGGAGCCCACCAAGCAGGCGACTGAGGCAAAGTACAAGAAGCAGGGCCAGTGAAGGGGAGTTCGCACACAATGGAATACTCAAAAGAGCTAGGGCTGCAGGAGACCAATATTCCTGGTTTGGTGGTATTGGACCTCACTGTTCATGGTGACAACCGTGGCTGGTTCAAGGAAAACTGGCAGCGTGCCAAAATGCTAGAGCTCGGGTTGCCTGACTTCGGCCCCGTGCAAAACAATGTGTCTTTCAACACCAAGAGGGGAACCACTCGCGGCATCCACGCCGAGCCATGGGACAAGTTCATCTCCATTGCCACAGGTGAAATTTTCGGGGCATGGGTTGATTTGCGACCAGGAGAGAGCTTCGGACAGGTGTTCACCACTACTCTTGACCCCTCTAAGGCCATCTATGTGCCTCGAGGCGTGGGCAATTCCTTCCAGACTCTCGTGGATAATACTTCGTACACCTACCTTGTAAATGCCCACTGGAGCGCTTCACAAAAGTCGAGTTATACATTCGTGAATCTCTCCGATCCCACTTTGGGGATTCAGTGGCCTATTCCGCTGGAGGAGTCTGAGCGCTCTGAGGCCGATCTTCACCACCCGATGCTTTCTGAGGCCAAGCCTATGGAACCTAAACGCACCTTGGTGGTGGGTTCACACGGTCAGCTTGGCAGAGCCATTGCAGAGTATGTTGAGGAACATGGGCTGAAAGGCTTTGAATTCCGCGATATTGATACTTTTGACGTCTCGGATCCATCGGTATACGACCAGTTCGATTGGCCGTTGTACGGCACGATCATCAATGCTTCCGCATACACAGCAGTTGACAGGGCGGAGACTTCCGCAGGTCGTAAAACCGCTTGGAAGGCAAACGTCAAGGGAGTTGCAAATCTTGCGCGTACAGCCACGGAGTATGGCCTTCGCCTCGTGCACGTTTCCAGTGATTATGTATTCGATGGGAACGCGGTTGAGCACAGTGAAACTGAAGCTTTTAGCCCACTGGGTGTTTATGGCCAAACGAAGGCTGCTGCTGATGCTCTCGTTTCGCAGGTACCGCAGCACTATATTGTTCGTTCTAGCTGGGTGATCGGTGATGGGAACAACTTTGTACGCACCATGATGATGCTGGCTGGGCGGTCTCAGGAATCCGGCAAACCCATCACGGTGGTTGATGACCAGTTTGGCCGCTTGACCTTCACCGCAGATATGGCAGCAGGTATCTTCCATTTACTGGACTCAGCGGCCGCCTATGGCACGTATAATCTCACAGGTTCCGGCAAGATTGTCTCGTGGCAAGAGATTGCACAGGAGGTCTTCGAGTTGTGTGGTGTCTCTGGTAACTTGGTGCAACCCATTTCTACTGATGAGTATTCCGCTGGCAAAGTTGTGTCGCCGCGACCTGTTCATAGTGCGTTAAAGCTTGACAAGATTCGTGAAACGGGTTTTGAACCAGGAAACTGGGAAGACGAGCTAAAGAGTTATATGAAGGCTTGAATCTTTCTTCCGAACTCAGTTATTTTGAATTGCAATTTTAGTTGTAGGAATTTTGAAGGGTCAATGTTAAATGGATAAGAGAAATCATAGGTTGAAGTTCCTTCAACATTTGCAATTTAATTTGCTGAAAGTCGTAGTAGCAGTTTGCGAAGAAAATGATTTAACGTACTATCTCAGCGGTGGCAGTTTGCTAGGGGCGGTTCGCCATAAGGGTTTTATTCCTTGGGATGACGATATTGATATTGACATGCCACGTAAAGACTACGATCAACTTCTTAAAATTCTTCCCTCAAAGTTACCTCAGTATATGGAGCTTGCAACTTATAAGGCAACGAGCGATTACCACCTTTTGAGTTCTCAAGTGTGGAATAAGAAAGTCAATGTCGAATTCATCCAAAATGATCCTCCGATGGTAAAGCCCTGCTGGATCGACATTTTTCCCTTGGATGGTGCACCTAAAGAAGGTTTTGGACGAAGACTGTGGAAAATGAAACTGCGATTTTTTGAGTCTATGTGGGGTTTTTCGAGGATTGAAGAGGCAACTGATAGCCACTTGGGTAGATCACACGTGCGTCAGTTTGCAATTAGCGCGGGGAAACAGTTGCATATTAATCGTTTCTTAGATCCCAATAAGTGGAGTAGCCGTTGGGAAAAAGCATTAAAGAAAACAGATTCTCGAGTAACCGGATATCTTTTTAGTGGTGCTGGCGCCTATAAATTCAACAGTATTTATAACATCAAGCATACATATGGGAAAGGTGCGAAGTACGAATATGAAGGGTCTCTGCAGAATGGCCCTGCAAATGCTAATTCGTATCTTCGGAAGATGTATGGAGATTACATGGCACCACCGCCAAAGGATCAGCGGAATTGGCATGGCACTAGGTTTATTAGCGAAAGCCAGTTTCTGTGTGGTTACTTCCCGATTAGTGCAGAGTCCAGTCTGCCTGAGATACTGCGCGGACTCGAACAAGCGAAGAATCAATGTGATTATGTGATGGCGGGGGTCGAAAAAGGGGTGAGTGACCACACTATCTCTCAAGTTTCAAAGCTTGCCGATGAAGTTATTGATTCAGTGGAATTCCAGAACATGGCCGCTGCATCAGTACCTTTTGAAGTTATTTTTTTGACTAATACGACTAATTTAGAATATTCAGATGCGGCAAAGTCTGAATATAAACGTGCAGGTGTCAGCACAGTTAATGTGACGGATTAATTTTGAGTCCTCGTTGTTTTAACCGCGAGTATGAGACAACGAGGACTTTAGTCCGCGGTGTAGTGTTTTTAGGGTTCCTTTAAATAGCGCGATGAAGATGCCATAAAGTCCCAGATAACTTACTATTGCAATGGGTGTGGAAGTGAATGTCGCAAGGGCTATAAACGCAAGAGTTAGGACCACTTCTCCATAGACAATCTTTGTCTTGGGTGCTCTAAAAGCACGTGTTAAATACCATTCTGAGAAGATGCTCCTACCGGCTATTGCAATTACCATAATCGCAATAATAAAGTACACAGAATGTAGAAGGTAGCCACCGATAAGTGATCCGATGATGCTGAAACACACGGTTACGAGATTAATACGCAGCAAAGTCGTTTCATTTCTGCGAACTTTGAAGAGGGTTGTTGAAGTGATATTCATTTTGCTGTCAAAGACGCAAATTGGCAGCAAAAACGCGAAGTAGATGAGACTGTCTTTATAGTCCGGGAGCCAAAGTCCGAGAATCCAGACTAACGGAAAATAAAGTACATAAACAAGGGGGAACAGTACTCCTAGTAGATCTCTGGCAATTGTGTAGAATCTACTGACTTGTGCCTCTCCGCTTTGTCTTAAAGCGGGGAATAGCACCATACTTGCTTGAGTCACGAAGGATAAGAAAAAGGTCACCATGGAAAGAGACAAAGACAATTTTCCAAAAGTTTGGATTCCCCAAACGGCATCAATGATAAAACGAGCTACTCCCAGAATAAGCATACTGGCGATATTAGCCAGCATTAATTTGACCCCGATACTGATGCTTTTGAAAGAGATCTGGATAATTGAGCGAATCTTTTCGAGGCCCGCGGTGAGGAAGTCTCGAGAAAACCAAAGGCAGAAGAGAAGCCGTACTAAGGCGGCAGCGACGGTGAAAATTACGTATGGTTCAAAATAAGTGTAACGGGAGAACAGAAGTATCAAAAGTGGAATCAGGAAGACAAGTCGATCGAGGATCATTGAATAAGAGAATAGTTTGGTCTCATTCATGGCTTGGAATACATAGCCTAGATACAGAGCCAAATTGTTGATGATCATATAGATTGAGGTTGCAATGACGACGAAGAGGCGCTCATCATTCATTGGACTGATTAAAGCTACTGCGATAATTCCAAGGGCTAGAACTGTCTGAGTGACGGCCGAGAAAATAAATTGTGAGAAGACTGATTTCTTTTCGATTACATTTCTATCTTTTCCACCCTCAACGAGGTACACCCCATCGTTGATTCCAAAGTGAAAGAACCCTACATAGCTTGAATAGAAAATAAAGAGCTGCCAGTAGCTGAACTCTGTAATGCCGAGTACCTTGGGCATAACGAGAGTGATTAGTAAGTTCAGTAAGAAAGCGACTCCTTGTGCGAGAACAGCAACAGAAAAATTTCCCACTAATTTACGAAGATTCATATGTTGCACCTCATTGGCCTTATTTACAGATGAAACAGTTAGCTTTCACAAATTAATAACGTCCAAGGAGTACTTTGAGGCGGTTTACCAGTCCGAGACTAAATGTTGGACTTTTAAATTGTGGGCTAAAAAGCATAAAGAGTCTTTTTTTAATGGAATGTTTATACCCAGCCATTGCTGAGACTAATCTTTTATCAGATGGTGACATTTCTTGTGCGAATCCGATAAGAAGTTGTTGAGCAAAGATAGAAAGTCTTTTGGGCTTGTTAGTGAATACTCGGAGGAAGGAGTGTCTTGCATCAGTTATGTTCTTAAACCCGAAGTGTGTCTGACCTTCAGCATTTGAGCCTGTGATACGACGGAGGATATAATAGTGCTCAGTATCTGAAATGATTGTGGAACCACAATAATATGCGATCATGTGAATCCAAGAGTCGTGATATCTCGGATAAGATGTGGGTTCGTACGATTTGGCGAAATTGCGAAGCTTTGCATCAAAAACGAGAGTACACCCATGTACCCAGCCTCTCATGAGGAGGGTGCCTCTCCCGAAACCGCTGAGATCCAAGTTTTTCAGAACGCGCTCAATCGGTCTGAGATCCTTATTCACATTAAGCAGATCGCAGAAATACATAGATCCTCTGGGGTTACTTTGTGTTTTGGAAAGTGCCTTTACAGCCATAATTAGTTTGTTCGGTAGCCACACATCATCTTGATCCGAAAAAGCATAATAATCGTAACCCTGGGAATCGTCGGCATTCAGCATCTTTATGAAGTTTTTGGCCGCGCCTTTGTTCTCTTTATTTCGTGAACAGATGATATTCGTGTTTTGAAGAGAATAATCTTTCGCGATCTGGTATGAAGAATCGGCTGAGGCATCGTCACAAATCTTTAAAGTGACATCGACTTCCTTTTGGTTGAGAATGCTTTCAATTTGAGGTTTTAGAAATTCCTCACCGTTATACGTCGCCATCAGAACGAGGATTCTCGGTCTGTGAGTATCTACGTCGCTATCTTTTGATGTCACGAGCGTGGAAGCTTGTATTTGTTTTTCTGAGGGACTAGTCATCATTATTCGATTCTTGATTCTTGATTCTTGGTACTTGTTGACTGAATTAGGGGCCTAACTATTCTCTTAGCCAGCTTTTTATAATCTGCAGTCATGAGGAAGGAGAGAAATGCTAAGAGAATTAATTGGAGTATAGGAGCACTTGAGAGAAATCGACTGTACAAATAATCCTCGCGCGGTAGATCAACGAGTGAAACTGCAAACATCATAAAAACAGGTATAACAAATTCGTATTTACAATTTAAGCAATATCGATACATCCAAGTTAGAAGTGCTCCCAAAAGCAAACTAAGAAAGATGACCCCAAAATACCCGAAATCTAGATAATACCGAGCAAAAGTAGTAAAAATATTGGAGCCTTTTCCTGCAAGAGGTACCCATTGGATGCTATACGAACTTAGGTGGTTAATAAACCCAATTTTATATAGCAATGTTTGTAAGCCGAAGAATGTATATCCTCCCCACCCGAGGGAAGGAGCACCAGAAGCAAGGAGATGTTGCAGTGATGGTATTCCGGCACCCAGATAAAAGGAAATATAATCTAAAATTCCCGATGAGGTTTTTCGACCGATGATTCCTGACATCGTGTAAAAGAGGGCAGTAAATATTACTGCTGCCGGCACAAGGAATATGATGAAATTGCGAGATAATTTCAGTGGATTTTGGTGATTCCTGAGGCCGAGAATGAAAAGACTGAAGAATACTGCAGCTGCATTATAGAAAATTTGAGTACGTCCGCCACTGACAAGGTTGAAGATAGTATTTGTGATCAAGAGAATAGAAGGGAATATAGCCAAAAGACAGTTTTTCTTATTTTTTCTATCCTTTATCCAAATTCTTAAAGCTTTTGCTAATAAATAGCTGCACAAGTAGCCAATCGCCATTGCGAATTTTTCCAATTGCTTTTCGAGAAAGCTGAAACCTTGCCCAATTTTTACATTATTGGAACCGTTTATTGCTGTGGTTTGCTTTCTGACTTGTGATACAAGATCGCTGTAACCCGAGTAGTGGAAACCCATCTGGGCGCCAAGCCTGTATGTGTCCTTTATTCTCACATAAATTGCTAAGCAGAGAATCAGAAACAGAGCAATATACCCAAGAATGTAATACAGACTTAACTGTGGATTCGAAAAGGACTGAGTTGTGGATTTTACTGGGCTTGATTCTCGAGAAGTGCTAGATAATTTTCGGTTGAATACGAAACGTTCGACGAGAATTCCTCCGATTAAGAAAGCAAGGCAGCCGATACTTATGATCGTAAATCCGTCACTTTGCAATTCAATTTGATTCCAAGAGCCCCATCCAATTAGAGCCAGAACAACAGCTACAACAAACATTAGCGGAACTATCGTGATTGGTGCAAACAATTCGTAGCCGCTTGAGCGGAATCCAATTCCTGTCAGCAAGACTAGGCATATGAGCAACATTATGTAATAAAGCATGTTTGCCTCTCTAATCGAAAGCTCCTGCCTAAAGATACCGGATAAATTACAAATTTCCGAATTTTGCGGGTAAATTCAAAAGCGTGTCAGTATACGTCTCTAAAATAGAGAGGTGCCGATAGCATAAGACGTATCTGTTCCAATACAATGGAAAGTTGCACGGAAGCAATAATGACCGAATCCTCAATGGGTACATTCAAGCAGCGCTATGCCAATCTGGATCTTCTAAAGGACTTGGCGATCTTCTTGGTCATTTTCTATCATGTTGGAGGGATGAAATCCGCGCAGATAATTTTGGCCGCATCTCCAAGTAATTTGATGAGTTTTGTTGACTATGCTTTGGCAAGCGCAATAAGTCTTTGCATGCCATTATTTTTCCTGGTAAATGGAATGTTGCTGTTAAATAGGCCATTAAGTATCAGAGCTCACATCAGGAAAATTGTTTCGATTATTTTGTTAATGATTTTTTGGAGTTTTGCTACGCAATTGATTTTTAGTGAAGTTGGCATTTACCAGCAAAAGCTGACTATTCCGAATCTAATAAGGAATACTTATGCACTTCCTTTCCCTCTTAATAACCACTTATGGTTCATGGAAGCCCTGGGAGTTTTATACATTGTTTTCCCGCTTATTAAGGCGGTATACGATCATGAGAGGGCGTGGTTCAATTTCTTTTTAGTAATTGTAATTATCTGCACCGTGGGCAATGAGACTCTTAATATGATGGTTAACATTTTCCATCTTTTTAGGACGGGAGCAGTAGAGGCCATGAGCAATAAGCAGTTTTTGGTGGCTTCGATCCCGTACGGGGTATTCACGGATATTCTCTAATGTACTTTATGATCGGAGGATTACTATTTGAGAAGCGAGATGACCTTAATACTTATAAATACCGCTCCGTAACACTGGGTCTTTTTGTCGCTTCGATTGTGATCTACTGCATATGCTCTATTGTCTTGGCTCTTCATGGGCAGCAAAATACAGATTTCACTGGTGTTGGGTATTCGTCACCATTCGTGTTGATTGCAGTATGTGCTCTATTTACAGCAACGATTGGCTTTGAACCAGCGAGGCTTGTGAGACAAGTGATTGAATTTATAGGTAAGAACACATTAGGAATATATTTTATCCACTGGATTCTTATTGGAATCGGTAAAGCAGCAGGAATTGGAGTCCCGCTCGCATTAAACAATGCATTACCACTACTTATTTTGTATTCTTTAACTTTGCTTATATTGTCTTCCACACTTTGTTGGACACTTCGGAAGGTACCTTTCCTCAGAAGAATTATTCTCATTTAGTGTGGGAATCTGCGGAACGCCTCCTCCTCCGTCCGAGTTGAGTTACGATGCATGAAGCATCCAGGATAGGCTTGTCGAAGTGGCTCATTAAAGGTTTTCCTCAGCGGACATTAGTGGAGCACGCCTTCGTACATTTTACTGCTAATATTTTCACCTTCATCATTAAGGCACCCAATCAACTGACAGAAAAAGATTCTTCCAATCCATAGAATTTTAATAGTAATAAGTTTGTTTCCCTCTTGGAATTTGGGGGAGTTCCTTATACAGAGATGATGTATTTGTGCACTTGTTATCTGTGTGGGCGGTGATGGAATGGTTTCGGGACTCCTTGATCAGGTAAACTGTCGGTATTTATTCTGATGCTTTGCCTCTCTTTTTATTATTTAACTGGTATTTAATCTTGTTGTGCTGAGGAATCTTGAATGGGAACGGCACAACTGGAAAGAGATAATGGACGGTACTACGATGTTGCAATCAGGAATTTGAATCCTGTGGATTGTGTGCGGGTTGCACTACTCACGTTGTTCTGGAAAGGACTTATTTCAGCTTCACGTTCATTGTAGAATTATGAATTTTTTAGCGTCTGAAACTTTTGGTCTCTATCTAAATTCGTGACAATTTTTTGTGTGTCGAATTTAGTGGCGAGAAATCAGCGGAATAATCCCAAGATCGGATTCGTCAGCGATCGGCGAGATTAACGCTCTTATAATTATTCTTTTCGTCTTTTGGGGTTATAGGCCATTGAGTGTGTCTGGGTTGGGTGTGGAATTCTGTCCATTGGATGCCTGTTCCGTAGTGCGTGGGGATGCCGGTGGTGGTCCAGACCTGTTCGGGTTGGTTCTGTCAGGCTTTCTGGTAGAGGTCTTGGATTTGTTGGTTGGTCCGGCAGTCCTCGAGGATTTGATCGGGGGCCAGAGGCTGTTGCGTGTGTCTGCTGCAGTACCAGTGGATGGCTTTGGTCCTGCGGATCAGGCTGAGGCCGCGGTGGTTGTGGAGCATTTCCTGGAGCCTGGCGTCGGGGGATTCTATTCTGTTGTTCGTCCAAGGGATCGTCGTGCCTTCGTGGTCGGGTTGGAGGAATTCGAAGAGCGCACCCTCCCTTATTCGCCGGTCAAGCATGTTTCTGGCGCGCACGTGGCGTTGGTGGGCTTGCTGGACGGACCCGTCCGAGTAGGTGTTGGTCTCGGCCGGCCGCTTACGCCAGCGGGACTTCCAGTTCGCGTAGTCTCTTATCCATTCCCGGGCTCGTTCCTGAGTGGTGGCGTGAAGGAGGCGGTGGGTCAGGTCGAGCAATTGCCTGCCGGCAGGAAGCACGGGATGGCGGGTCGTCAGAACGGTCACATCCATGAACACGTGGAACAGGCAGCGCTGCATCCGGGTTTCCGGCCAGCAGGTTCGCATGGCCTTCCTGATGCCAGGACTCCCGTCGCAGACCAGGACCCGGGGAGGGCTGATCCTGCTGAACAGGGCGCTCCATGCCCGCGTCGATTGGGAGCAGGCTGTGTGCCAGCCCAGCACCATTCCGGTCTCGTCCACGGCGATGAGGATGGCCGCGTTCCTGTCTAGATGAATGCCGTCGGCATGAATCTAATCATGAGGTTCGTCAATCAAGGGTGTCTCAGGCCAGTACTCCCGATGCTGGGCGGTATGGCGTCTCAGACTTCTCGCCGAGCTCGACGCTTCCTCCGGGGTGTTCTTGGAGAACAGCCAGGAGAGGAACTCCTCGAGGTTCTTGTTCTTGTCCGCTGGGTGGGCGATGGTGCACGAGGCACCGCAGTGCGGAGTTTTGTGTCTCCGCCGGGTGGTGCCTTTCGAGGTGGTTCCGTTCCGTTTCATGGGCGTGGCACATGTGGGGCATAAGGGAGTTCTCACGCATTGAGTCAACCCCAGGATTTATAAACCTGTAGGATACCAGTGATTCCAACGCTTCCGGACTACTTCTAGACACGCATTCTGGCCGGGTGGAATAAACCATCATGAATCTATAATCCCCACCAAACCCAACAACCCCAACCCTTCCACGCCTATTACAGACACACTTAATGACCTATAACCCGTCTTGGGTCTTCTCGTTAGTCGCAGTAATTATGAATCGACTTATTATGAGTAGGATGCTTCAGGCTACCGGGATTTGGATCAACTTGAAGTAGCAAGGCAACTCGGTAATGACGGAAGTTAAATTGTCTCTGGACTGAGCATGTTCCTTGTTGCTTAGTTCAAGGTGTGTAGATTCTGCTAATTGCCCTTTTCGTCTTAGATGAGTTTTATTGACTTCTGTGAGGTAACAGATCTTCATACTTATTGATATGCAGGATAATGTAAGTGACTGGGAGTCTAATTATGAAGTAATTTAGTAATTCATGCTTTATCTCAGTACCCTTAAGAAGGGGTTAGTAATAATAATTGAGCTATCACCGGAGATCGTGATTACATGACTTTGGCACAGAATGACGCTAAGGGACATTTGCTAAGTATCGTCGTTCCTTGTTTCAATGAGCAGGAGGCACTTCCTTTTATACTGAAGTGCCCAAAGTCGCAATTGAAATTAAAGAAAGATTTTCTCTTTCCTGATGTATAGGAATGCAAGTCTCGCATAGAATTAATTCATAACATGAGAGTAAGGTATGAATTAATTATTTCTTGATCTCGCAGGCATCTACATTATAAGAAATTCCTGTGTCGGTTGTCGTCGTAGGGGTCTGATCTACTTCGAGATCTTCAGAAGACTTGTTTGATGTCGTAACATCGAACTCATATGTCGTGGTCTCCAGTGGATCCATCCTCGCCACGTCCATAAAGAGTCTTTGTCCATTGAGCGTGTAGGCAACAGGTGTAGCGCCAGTACCATTGCCACTAACTTTGAACTTTGAAATTGAGCCGCCAGCAGGCGCATAGAACAGTACCTTTTCTGTGGATTGGCCAATAGGAAGCTTTGCATAACCAGTGATATAGGTACTCAGCGAGCTGCGTTCAGCAATAGTCAGGTTGTTCTTCATCGAAAAACGTACGTGATAAGTTTGCGAACCATTACCATTACAGGAGCTGCGGGTCACTACAGTAGTGCGCTTTGTATACCAATCGAGCTTAGAAGCATTCTGCTGATTGACATATATGCCGATAGTCGGGTTTTTCTCACTCATCTGCGGAGCGGGGGTGTAGCTGTTCTCGGCCATGTACTTCTGGGTGTCTTTGTCGTCGGACGTCATCTGGAAATGGCGAGCTTTGCCCAATTCAGGAAGAAGCTTCGAGAGCTGAGCCAGTTTTGAGTATCCCATATTGGAGAACAGGTTTTGTACAGAGCGAGCAGCTACTTCGCCGAAGACTGCATCTTGCAGGTATATAGGTACAGTTTTGTAGATTGTGCTCTGCAGATATTCTGCAGTATTTGTGCCATCAAGCTTTATGCCGTTGCTCAGAGTAATGGCACCCGAGACCTTATTGACCTCCTGAAGGAATACGGGATCAATCTGCATCACGCCATTGGTGGTACCCGTGTACCCCGCCCAGCCCCAGGCCTGCTGGATACCTGCAGCTGCAGTCGCGTAAACAGGAGTGAAATCTTGATCTCGTACGTCGAAACTGAAATGAAGAGGTTGGTTGAAGAGTAGTTGAGCTTCCGCAGTCTTATTGGGATAGCCAAGCTTTTGAAAATTCTTATTTGGATAGAAGCTACCCATAGTGATTTTGCCATTGTTAGTGGTCATGGAACCGAGCGAGCCGACAAGACCTCCGGAGGAGCGAGATTCTGCTGGAGTTACTGATGCGATAACGTATGTTTTCTGGCCGTTCGCCCCGAGGAATCCAGGAAGGAAATTGACAGTTCCCAAGAGATCTTTGGACGTGTCACGCACCTGCTTGAGTTTCCTCTCGCCCTTAAGATAGGCATTCTTGATGATGTTGATCTTTGGTGTGGCTAGTTTCTTATATTTTGTATAAGAGGCGTCGATGAGTTTGTTGGCGGAGGGGAGTGTTTTCTGCGCTGCCAGAATTGGCTGCATATTGAGCTGGCCGTTACCGGTGCTTAGCTTAGAACCTGTTAGATTTTCAACAGTCTTCAAATAAGTGGGAATAGCATCTTGTGAGAGACTGTCCACAACTTCAGTCATTCCTTGCAGTGTTGAGATGTCAGATCCCACCCAAGGGGCCTTCGTCAGAGTGTTCCACATCTGCCCGTGTGAAATCTTCTTAGCGGCAGCAGTTTCATCCTGAAGTTCAGGAACTTGATCTGACACGGTCTTGAGTGAATCAGCATTCTTCACATCTTGAAAAGCGGAAAGAATTGTTAGCGCATTCTCCTCGTGCTGTTGCACCTGCTTAGCTTCTTTGTAGAACTTCAACCCAAAGAAGCCTCCGACAGCAACGATGATGACTAGGAGTGCCAAAATGATCCACAGAACAACATGGTGCTTCTTCTTGCGAATTGGGCCAGGAGCCGAGTGCCGCGGACCATTCGCCACTGCATAAGCTCCATAGGAGGATCCGTAAGAGGTAGAGGAAGGGGAACCATAAGTGCTGCGAGTGGAACGAGGCATTAAACTTACCTGACCTTTCTAAGAACGGCCTTCATTCTGCCTGAAAAAGCTGAGAGAGCGAAGCCCCAGAGGCGTTTCTTCTCGCTATCTCCGCTTTGGTATAAAAGATGCGCTGAGTGGACGATAGCGCGTTATGTGCTGCTGTCCGCAGGAGACAGTTAAAATTAAGTGTTTTCTTAGAGGATTTACCTTGCCAAACCATATAAAGGTGCTTTATGCAGTTTTATTGGGGCAGGATGCAGCGTGATGGGGCACATAATGGGACAGTTCGACCACTTAAAGTCACCTCGCCAATCCGTGGTATCTGCGTGGATTACTCTCATTAGGCCTTTTCACTGGTCCAAGAACATACTTGTCATCTTTCCCTTATTCTTCTCTCTCCAGTTATTTAATGTGCAAAGCGATGGCATAGCCATTCTTGGGTTCTTTACTTTCTCTTTTATTACGTCGAGTGTGTATGTTTTCAATGATCTGAAAGACGCAGAGAAAGATAGGAAGCATGGAACGAAGAAGAATCGTCCCATTGCAAGCGGTGCGATTTCTAGAGGAAACGCAGTCATCGGATTAATAGTTATACTGCTGGTCGGAATAATCTGTGCCCTTGTCGTGTCATTTATTTCTGGGGAATGGTTTTCGCTCATTTTCTTGGGGCTGTATTTGGCATTGAATATTGCATACTCTCTCGGCCTCAAAAATATTCCCATTGTGGATGTCACAATCATCGCAGCAGGTTTTGTGTTGAGGGTTTTCTATGGTGGTGCAATCATTGATGTTGCTATTTCAGATTGGTTATTCTTGACAATTGCTGCCGCATCATTCTTTTTGGGCTTTGGTAAGCGAAGGAATGAGATCAAATCGTCAGGTAGCCAAGCGCGAGTAGTTCTCAGTCATTATGACCTTAAGTTCTTAACTCCCATCTTGTATGTTTTTTTGGGGCTTACGGTTACTTTCTACTCTCTGTGGGCTGTTAGCTATAGCAATACTTCGGGGTTCATGAAATACACCATCGCATTAGTCATGGTGATAACCGCTGAATATTCAAGAATCATTGAAGGTGATTCCGATGGAGACCCGGCAGAAGTGTTGCGTCACTCGAAAAAGCTCATGCTTCTGGTCCTGTTGTTTATAATCTTGATGGTCTTCGCTCTGTACGTTATGCCCTGATAGAGCTCGTAAATCCCAAACAACTGCCATATAAAGATTCTGAATGGAATTGCCACAATGCCGAAGTCACAGATGAGTAACTCACCGGGGAACAAACGAACTCCGGAAAAAAATAGCGATGCAGATAGCAGGTTAGGTGCAAAAGAAATCCGTGCTACGTTCCTTGTCAGCTTAGCAGTGCTCTTTACGTCTGCGTCGATGCTCTTTCCCGGAGTGAAATCGTTCGCGGCGCAGCTTGTCCACAGAGCAATGATGACGTCAGATTTCAACAGCTCTATGTGGTCTATTCGGCTGGGCAAGATTGCTTTGGTATTTGTTTTCGTATCAGCACTCGGACTTGCATTCTGTGTTTTAAGAAAGACGCAGCGTGATGCCGTGATCAAGCGTGCGGCAACCTTATTGCATCGAGTTCCAGCGTGGGCATACATCGTTCCAGGTGTTATTCTCTTTACTTCTCTGTATTTCGGCAAGAACATCAATCTTTCGTTGGTTATCGTCGCTTGGGTGCTATGGAAAGCTCGATTTCTGGATTTTGTAAGAGGAATTTTCGGCGCAAGAGCAGTTAGAATCGCAGTAATCACAGCGTGCTGTGCATTCGTGGCACTGACATTTGTAATGGTGTTCTACCGACTTTCGGTCACGCTAGACATTTTCGGTGGGGCTGATTCACCACGAGTCTTTCAAGATATCAATATCACAGCGAGGAAGGGCTACGCCTATAACAGGGTTTATACCCATCCGCTTTATGTGCTCATCTGGCATACGGTATATAGTCTCTTTGCTCCCTTGAATGGTGCAGGGACGATTGCTATGCGGTTCATGCTTATCTCTGTAGCAAGCTTGAACGTTGGACTTTTTTCGCTCTTCATATCTACGATTTCAAAATCGTCCCCCCTGAATTATCTGGGATCGGCAGTATTACTATTTTCGGCCCCCACTTTGCTCCAGGGTGGACAAATCGTCGAGACTTTTATACTTTCACAGTTCAGTATTTTGTTGAGTGTTCTTTACTTCAGCTACGCCTTCGGGACGAAGAAGATCAATTATTTCGCGCTATTGGCATTGAGTCTGTTGGTTGTGGGATGCAACTTAGTTTATATATTGGTATTTGTTATATTTTTCATATGCCTTATGTTCCGGGCTCATTTTTCCAAAAAGACTGCAGTCTTACGTCTTATTGGCTTCGGGCTTCTTTTTCTCGCGGTGTTCTCTCTTCTGATTTACGTGCAGTATTTCGCATTCGGGAAAAACACTTATATGCCGCGTTCAATTAATGGCATTATCAAGAGAGCTATCGATGGAAGAGCGACATTTATTCAGCACGTTTCCTTACTTTCATATGTGAAATCCTATTTCAGTGTCGCGTTGTATTGGGCGTATCCCGCTTGGATAAGGCAGATTAGCAGTCTGTTGACCGTTCTGTGGGCGGTCGTTTTAGTTCCTCCGTTTATTTTCTTCAAGAAAATCGAGAAGAAGTCACTCTTCGTTTCTCTGGTTCTCTCAAATATCGTGATCTTTCTTTTCCACTTCAAATATGATCCTGAAGAGCTTTCTCTCTTTGGCCCTGTTACGGGAATACTGTTACTTCTCTTGGTGCCTTTCGGTTTCTATGGGCTCAAACGAACAAGAGTGTGGAGTATTCTTCTCACGGTTATCTTGGCTTCTGAGATGGTGGTCAACATCCCCGGAGTGGCAAACATATACAGAATAGATGGGGCTGTCAGCGGAGCGAATGCGGTAGGTAGTGAAGATACTTTCGAGGTGAAACAGTTCACAACGAGTATGTCCAAGTCAGGAGTCACTGTACAAGATTTCAATAATGAGAATTTCGTCTATAAAAGTATGACGAGTTCTCTCGGAAAGGAGCTGATAAAAAGTAGTGAGAATAAGGACCTAAGTCTTTCCGTCATTCCGCCACTCACAGTGACTGCAGCTTCTCCCTCCTTTACCTTCGGTATGGGAGACAGAACCAAATACCTGTTGCAATCTACATGGCAGCAGCAGGACGGTGTGGCTGTGGTGAAGTCTTTAGACTCCGGTGACGTTGTTGCAACGCTGAAGGCATCTACCGTGACAGTTGACGCTGCTAGATATTGCGTTTCTGGGGAAAGTGAGACGGGCGAGAGGGTTGCTTTCGTGGAAAACGAGAAAGGCGTTTTCCGGAATGGGAAAGTTCTCAAGGGAACTGATACCAAGGTAGATATTCCCGACTTTTCGGATTACAAGTATCCGGAATTGATGAAGGTTCTCTATCACGAGATGATGTTTCAGATCATTGATGGCAAGCCACTGACGACGCTCGGTGAATACTCTGCCGGAAGTGGAACTCGGTATTCAAAGATCTCATACCGCAGTGCGGCAATGATCGGAATGTTCCTCTCTTCCATCGGTCAGGAGGGGCAAATAAGCGACTGGATTGCCACTATGGAGGAGCCCTACGACGAAGTAAAGAGTGTTAGAGAGCCAGACAATCTTGGTGAGGCTCTTTACCTTCAATCTCTGCTTCCAAAAGCTCAGCGGAACCAAACACTTATCGACAAGATCATTAAGGAAGCTCGTCGTATCAGGGATGGCGACGGGAACCTGACTGGTACGACGGACGGAGCGAAGTCATCCGCCTACCAGAATGGTTGGCTCATCTTCGGCTTGAAGAAGTTGGGGTTGGGAAAGATAGCGTCCGAATTCAATGCGCATAGCACTATCGATGACAACGGGTATTCCGCGCTACTGTGGTTCATTTTGCCCCAGCAGAAGACAACTGGTTCAGGGAAGGCTGTCTCCGCGACCGGTGAGTCACTCTCTTCGACATATACAAATGTTGATGGCCAACACTATCCATATTTCAACGTAGCTAAGAGCCACTTCAATATGCTCGAAGGTAAAGAATACCAAGCGCCGGTGGTCTCGCAGTTGGAATACCCCGTCTCGTGGGGTGCAGGAATGCGCTCGAATAGCTTGCACGATGCGGAACTGTTGATGTACTTACAAGAACTGAAGAAGTAGACGTAATGAAATGTGAGCTTCACGATTTCGCTTTTTTGGATAAAATTTAAACGTTATCTGCACCTTAGGAAAGGGGGTAGAAATGAGCGAGCTGCTTGTTGATGTATCCCCTCGCATGCTGCAATGGGCGTGGAAGCGTGCCGGCCTTCAGACTACGGGGCTAAAAAAGTGGCTCGACAGTTCAGAAAAGCCTACTCTTCCGAAGATTCTGAACTTCGCGGAACGGACTGGTGTTCCTCTTGATGTGCTTCTTGGAAGCAGTATACCGCAAGAGAAAGTCCAGATTCCCGACATGCGCGCCGTCAAGGGTGCAAGGCTCGCAGAGCCTTCTGGGAATTTGCTTGATACCATTTCTGCCATTCAGCATCGGCAAATATGGTTTCGTGAGTGGATGGAAGAAGAGGGCCGTCAAGAGGTTGATCTCGTCGGAAGCGTAGCGAAAACTCGTGTTCCAGAGCGAGTCGCCTCCGATTACCGTCAGGTCTTCGGATACCCTCCCTCCGCCAAGCTCAGAGATGCCAATGCCGCTTTCCGCTGGCTTTCTACGGGAATGGAAAGTGCCGGGATTCTAGTGATGCGATCAGGAAGCGTCCCGGGCAGTGTGAAAAGAACGTTGGATCAAGATGAGTTCCGTGGATTTTCTCTCTCGGACGCCATGGCACCTGTGATCTTTGTCAATACGAAAGATTCCGAGCCGGCTCAGCTTTTCACACTTATTCATGAATTCGGGCACATTTTGCTGGGCCATAGCGCGTTGTCTAATCCGTCAACGAACGCTGAGCTTTTGGACTCGTCAAAGACCGAGGTGGTGACACACGGCAGGGAAGAAGAGACGTGGTGTGATCGCTTTGCTGCAGAGTTTCTCATCCCGCTTGGTACCGCCCAGGCTTTAGCGCGAGGAAGATCAGTTGAAATTCTGTTGCAAGAATTGCCTCAGACAGCATTCAGTCTTCATGTCAGTTCCCAAACCCTGCTGTCCCAATATTATTCTGCTGGCAAGCTGAGTTGGGATCAGTATGTGCAGAAACGTGATGAGTTGAGGCAACAACCGTATAAGAGCAAGTCTCATGGGGGGAAAGGCGGGCCTGATAGCTCATGGAAGGGAACTGTGAGAAGAACTTCTCCATCATTTTTCCGTGCAGTTGCCGATTCCGTGGAGCAAGGAAGAACTTCTTATATAGATGCATGCAATCTTACGGGCGTTAAGAAAATCGATACTTTCACTAATGCCATAAGAGTGGCGAGGGAAATGCCTGCGGAGGTGACTACATGACGTCGTACATCCTCGATACCAATGTCTTCATTGATGCACAAAACAGATATTACGGATTTGATACTGCGCCAGGTTTTTGGGATTGGTTACAACAGCAATTTGAAGATCATATGGCGTGCAGCATTGAACAGGTGCATGAAGAGATATCGAAGCGCGATGATGCGCTGAATGCTTGGATTACGCACACGAAATGCAAGAAAGTATTTCATCCCGTCGATCGAGAATCTCTAGATGTCTATCTCCAGCTGATCAAACAGGTGCAGGGATTACTCGATACGCATGGAGCACAAAGGCGAAAAGTTCCGCTGCATCGATATACAGATGATGCCATCAAGGAATTCCGAGATCCTAGTAACGCAGATGCTTTCGTCATCGCATACGCTAAAGTGCATAACTTGACTGTCGTGACTCTGGAAACTGCAGATTCGTTACGTCGTTCACGCGTGAAAATTCCCGATGCATGCCACCTTATAGAGGTTCCTTGTGTTCCTACTTTCCAATTCGTCAAGGAGTGCCATTTGCACCTTGTGAGGCCTGAAGATGAAAGGACACAAGGTCCTTTTCAAGCGATGCTTTTTGATGATTGAGTTCGAAATGAGAAGTCGCAAAGCTTATGCACTAATCTCCATTCCCATGCCACATCGTCACTCTCATCTGAAACAATGACTGTGTGACTATAAGCGCCATCGTTTCCATAACCTCAGCAGCAGCCTCCACGAGCGGCACTGCGTGCACTACGGCC
Organism: Bifidobacteriaceae bacterium; assembly: GCA_022651005.1. Lineage (GTDB taxonomy): Bacteria > Actinomycetota > Actinomycetes > Actinomycetales > Bifidobacteriaceae > JALCQC01. The sequence goes on along the minus strand of JALCQD010000001.1, from coordinate 153,993 downwards.
GGAACCGGCATCATCGCCGAGATCACCGGCTGGTTGGTACATCTCATGTCTATGGCGGGCGGGCCCGCTGTTGGTTTCGGTGTGGCGCTCGAGTCCATCTTCCCGCCTATTCCGAGCGAAGTGATCCTTCCTCTTGCAGGGTTCTCTGCAGCACAAGGCAGCCTTTCGCTCATCGAGGCGCTCATCTGGGCCACCATCGGTTCCCTTGTGGGTTCATGGGTGCTCTATGCCGTCTCGCGCGCAGTGGGCTTCGATCGCCTCAAGAACATCGCCACCAAGATCCCCGGCGTGGTTCCCGAGCATTTGGAACGAGCGGATCACTGGTTCACCAAATATGGCACCTGGTCAGTTCTTGTTGGCCGCGTGATCCCGGTGGTGCGGTCTCTCATCTCCATCCCAGCAGGCATCAATCGCATGAACTTCATGCACTTCACCGGTTGGACGCTGCTTGGCTCTTTCGTGTGGAATTCCATCCTCATCGGCTTCGGCTACGGCCTTGGCCACCAATGGTGCCTCATCCTCGACGTTCTCGACAAGATCGAGATCGTCATCATCGTGCTCTTCTGCCTCGTCATCGTCTACTTCCTCGCCAAATGGATCTACAACCTCGCAACCGGTAAGGGGCCGTCGCAGAAGGCGGCATCAGGCAACGCCGTAGAAAAGGGTGAGTTGCTCGAAATCGAGCCGGCCTCCGCAGCGCCAGCTTTGACGAAGGACGCCACGGCTGAAGATAGCGCCACACACAATGCTCCATATGCCAAAACGCACGCACAGACAGAAGATGATGTCAACGATGTCAAGCGCTGAAAAGGCCGAGAAATCAGAGAATGAAGCGAACTCAGCGGCCGCGACCGAAAAGTCCGCACAGATCATCGATAATCTCCGTGACAAAAACCACGCACTTACCGGCGCTCTCCAACGCGCGGCCGAGGAACTGCGCAAGCTGAAAACCCAGATGGCGCAACTGAGCGAGCCTCCGAGCTCGTTCGCCACGTTCATCCGCCTCGACGCCTACGTCATGACGGAAGACGGCGCTCGCATCGCCTCCGCCCAGGTGTTACACAACAACCGCCGCATCATCGTGTCGGTGAGCCCCAGCGTGGACGTGCGCCGCCTGCACACTGGCGACCTCGTGCTCCTCAACGATTCCCTTCTCATCGTTGGCACGCGTGACGGTTTGGGCAGCGGCCCCGTCCGCGCGGTGGAAGAGATCCTGGACTCGGAGCGAATCGTGGTCACGGACGCCTCTTCCCAACCCGTCATCGTGCGCCGCGCGGGAGCAATCACGAATTCCACTCCGCTCGATATCGGCGACCGCGTGCGCCTCGACGCCTCGGCAACCTTTGCACTGGAGCTTCTCCCGGACCGCGACACCAACGACATGGTGCTCGAGGAAGTCCCCGACGTCTCGTTCGCGGACATCGGCGGTCTCGACGCACAAATCCAGGCCGTGCGCGACGCCGTGGAGCTTCCGTTCCTCCATCGCGACCTCTTCGACCGCTACGGCCTCGCCGCACCCAAGGGCGTGCTGCTCTACGGACCTCCTGGCAACGGCAAGACGCTCATCGCCAAGGCGGTGGCGCGCTCACTCATCCAGACGGCCGGCAAGGCCGCCGGGGGTACTGCTGGGCGTGACGCAGGACGTGCAGCTGGGAGCAAGTCAGCTGCGGCGTCCTCCACTGATGGAGTGTTCCTGTCGGTCAAGGGTCCCGAAATTCTCAACAAGTATGTGGGGGAGTCGGAGCGGCTCATCCGCTCGATTTTCAAGCGTGCGCAGGCCAAGGCGAGCGCCGGCGTGCCCGTGGTGGTCTTCATCGACGAGATGGACTCACTGCTGCGCATCCGCGGAACCGGCATCTCCTCCGACGTCGAAAACACCATTGTTCCGCAGTTCCTCGCGGAGCTCGACGGCATCGAGACGCTTACCAACGTCATCGTCATCGGCGCCTCCAACCGCGTCGACATGATCGACCCTGCGGTGCTGCGACCCGGTCGCCTTGACGTCAAGATCCGCATCGGGCGTCCAGGCCGCACGCAGGCAGCCTCGATTCTGCATCACTACGTCACCGACGACCTGCCCTTGAGAGAGTCTCTTACCGCCGATGCACTTGTTGAGGCAGCCGTGGACGCGATCTTTGCGCGCACGCCCGAGCGTTTGGTGTGCGACGTCCAAACCGCGGATGGCGGATGGCAGCAGATCTATTTTGCCGACTTGATTTCGGGTGCGGGGCTTAAGAACATCTCTGACCGCGCCAAGACGAAGGCTGTCAAGGCCGCCCTTGCGGAGTCTGATGGGGCTTTCGGCAGCGATAGGAACCCGGCCGGTGATATCGGGCGAGCGTCGGCACATGCGGAACCGGGCATCTCCATCGCCAATATTCTCGACTCCGTGAACGAGGAGTTTGAGGACACCGCCGGTTCGGTCTCGGGCTTGAGCCCGGAGCAGTGGTCAAGCGTGCAGGGTCTTGACATCGGCAGAGTGGTGGCCGTACGCCCTGCGGCACGGTCAACTCTGGGCGTAGGCAGCGGAAGCTCTGAACGCTACGCTGACGGGGCTTCTGAGGAAGGGGCACGGTCGTGAGCGTTCGTCGCCTCATGGGCATCGAAACCGAATATGCGATTGCCAGCAACGCACAGGACGCGAGGATCAAGGACAATCCCATCGAGTTGAGTTTTGCGCTGGTGCGTGCTGCTGCGGACGCTGCAGACGCGGCTGCAGCTACTCGTATTGCGGGCAGCGCTGGCGCCGCTCATGCTCCGGGTGTCTCCACTGGTGCCTCCGCTACAGGTGCTCATCCGCCGATCCGCTGGGACTACAGGCCGGAAGATCCGGTCAACGACGCTCGGGGATACCGCCTTCCGCGGGCCTCGGCACGTCCCGAAATGCTCACCGACGTGCCCGAATTGCGGCCCACCAACGTGGTGGCTCCCAACGGCGGGCGCATCTATGTGGACCACGCTCATCCCGAGTACTCCTCTCCGGAAACCATGACGCCGCAGGCAGCGCTCGCGGCCGACCGCGCAGGCGACCAGTTCATGCAGGAGTCTGCCGATGGCGCGTCCGCGACGCTTGGCCGCACGGTGAGCATCTACCGCAACAACACGGACGGCAAGGGCAGCAGCTGGGGATCTCACGAATCGTACGAAGTCGCGCGCGCAGTTCCTTTCGACGTGCTGACGCGACTCATGACGCTGCACTTCGTGAGCCGGCAAATCTACACGGGTGCGGGCCGCGTGGGAGTCGGCGAGGTGTCCGAAAAGGCCGGATTCCAACTGTCCCAGCGAGCGGATTATTTTCACGCACGCGTCGGGTTGCAGACGACTTTCGACCGACCGATCGTCAACACGCGCGACGAATCGCACAGTGTGGAATCGCGGCGGCGGCTGCACGTGATCATCGGCGACGCCAACCGCATGGACGTGCCCGAGGTGCTCAAGCTTGGTACAACGAGTCTGCTCGCGTGGGTGGCGGAGAACGCCGATGCCGCGGGGTTTGATCTGGAGGGTTTGCTCGCGCGTTACGAGCTTGCGGACCCGGTGAAGGCGTTGCACACGGTGTCGCATGATCTGAGCCTGGGGGAGCAGCTGCCGCTGGCGAGTGGAACGGGTGTGCGCGGTGACGACGTGCGCGGTGGTGATAGCGGAGATGCCGATGGCGACGGCAATTCCAATTCGCTGGCCGCTACGACGGCATGGCAGCTCCAAATCGCGCTGAGGGGCGCCGTGTATGCGGTGGGCGCGGCGATCTATGATACGGATTCACGCGGCGAGCCGCTGTGGCCGGACGTGGAGACCCGTACCGTGCTCGATCTGTGGGGAACGGTGTTGGCGCAACTGGCGCAACTGCGCCGCGAAAACGACGATGAGCGTCTCACGGACACCTCTGCCGTCCGCAACCTGGAGTGGCTGCTCAAGTGGCAAGTTCTGGAGGGCTTGCGGCGCCGCAAGAATGCCGGGTGGGATGCGCCGGTGCTCGCCGCTGTGGATCTCTCATGGGCGAATTGCGATCCCGCGAAATCAGTGTTCACGAAGATGGCGTCGAGGGCGAGTTCGCTCGTCAGCGCTGCCGATATCACGGCAGCTCGCAAAGCTCCGGAGGATACGCGTGCGTGGCTACGGGCCTACCTCATCGATGCTTATCCCGAGGCCGTGGCCGCGGCGTCGTGGAAGCAGATCGCGCTGCGGGTGCCAAGGGTGAGCGGTGCTGCAGGTGGTGCGCCGGGCGGTGCGGGTGCAGGTGCTATGGGCGGTGGCGCCGCAGGGTCCGCGCGTGTTGTGGATGGTGCGGAATCGGACATCGTGACCATCGACATCTCGGATTCTGCGCACTTTACGCGAGAGGCGCTCGAGAGCAAGCTGCGGCGCGCCCGCACAATCGCCGAAGTGGCCGCAATTCTCGGGGCTTCCATACAATAAAACCAGTACGTATGATTCGTGCTGCACCCAATAAAGCACGAAGTGGAAAAGTAGCGGCATCGCTGACCAATGGAAAAGAGGAGACGGCAATGGATTTGCAAAAGCTCGCGGCGTCCGTGGCTAAAGTGGCGCAGAACGCCGGTTCTCACGCTCTGCAAAATCAGCTCAACCCTCATTCCTTTGCCGAGCTCAACAGCGCGGGGGATCGCCAGCGCTATACCTCGGACATTGATCATCGTCTGCAGTCATACTGCCACGAAAAAATCGAGCAAATCGAGCCCTGCAACGGCTTCTGGGACGAAGCAGACGTGGCGGGTGCTTCCAAGGGCGAGCGCTTCTGGTGCATCGGAAATATTGACGGTGTGATCAATTACGAGCGGAATCTGTCTGAATGGACGATCACCGTCTCACTCTTTGAATCTGACGGCAAGGGCGAGGCGTACCCGGTTCTGGGAATCGTGCACGCGCCGGCGCTGGGACTGACGTACCTGGCGGCCCAAGGCAAGGGCGCGATCCGCATTCGGCGCATGCCCACGGGCGGGGAGAAGCGCGAACCGGTGATCCCCTCTACGACACCCGCATTGAAGAACTCCGTGGTGTGCTTCGGCATGAGCTATTTCCAAGACGAATCGCGGCGTGCGCTTGAAACGGTGAGTGAAATGGCAGGGCTGCCGTCCGATGTCAAACGTATTGGACCTGCGTCGCTGGACCTGTGCAAGGTGGCGGACGGTACGTATGACGCCTACTTCGAGCCCTCGCTGCACTCCTGGGATGTTCCGGCGGTGTCTGCGGGCGCCGTGGTGGTGTGGGAGGCCAAAGGCAAGCTGCACCAGTGGGATGGCTCGATGATTCACTGGAACCGCGCCAATGACGTGGTGGCCACGAACGGTGTGATCGACGACGAACTGATGGGATATCTGCAGCCGCGACCCGCGACGGCGTGAAAACGAGTGGTCGCTGCGAGATGTGTCGTGAATGCTGTCAGATGGAATCTCGATGGAATGCTGTCAGATGATTTTGAGGAGTGCTAATGCCTGCTGTGAATAAGTCGCAGAATACGAATGCAAATGCAAATGCAAATGCGGATGCGGAGAAATCTGCGGACGCTCTGAACGCTGCTGAGGCGGCGAATGAGGCGGCCGGACGAGCAACGAAGCAGGTGCAATCGCAGGAACAGGCGGATTCGCTCGACAATCTCCTGGACGACATCGAATCGAGCCTGGAATCCAACGCCGAGGAATACGTGCAGCGCTTCGTGCAAAAGGGCGGCGAGTGAGCCGTGCCGCAACTGCGTGACTCGGGGAGTGAGCGGAAAAGCGCGCATCTGCATGACTTTGCGCGCATCTTCGGAATCGAGACGGAATACGGGCTGTCGGTAACGCAGACTGCTCGTCGCGTTGACCCGTCTCGGGCGGCGATGGTGATGTTCGAGCCGGTGGTGCGCCGGCAGCGTGCCACAAACACCTATCTCACTAATGGGTCGCGACTGTATCTCGACGTCGGATCGCACCCTGAATATGCGACGTCTGAAGCGCGGACACCCGCCGCTGCACTTGCACAGGATGCTGCGGGCGAGGCCGTGATGAAGCGGCTGGCGGCCAGTGCGCAAAAGGAACTTTCCTCGCGGCTCGGCGAGCCGAATCTTCGCTTGCATGTGTACAAGAACAATCTGGACGCTGCGGGGAACTCTTTCGGGTGCCATGAAAACTATCTGTTGCGCAGAGCTGTGCCGCTTTCGGTGGTGGAGCGGGTGCTCATACCTTTTCTTGCCACGCGGTGCGTGTGGGCTGGCGCGGGGCACGTGGTGGAGCGGGCTGAGGGTTCTGGGTGTTCTGCGGGCGGCGTGACCTACGAGCTCACGCAACGGGCCGACGTGCTCGACGAGGCCGTTTCCAGTGCCACGACGCGTGTGCGGCCGATGATCAATACGCGCGATGAGCCCCATGCCAATCCAGACGAATTCCGCAGGCTCCACGTGATTGTGGGGGATTCCAATCGGTCGCAGACCTCGACGTGGCTGCGCCTGGCGACGACGCATCTGGTGCTGTGCATGATCGAGCAGAGCGTTCGGGAAAATGCGGGTACGGATGGTGCGGGTGTCTCCAGCTCGCCGAGTGAAATATCTGAGCAACTGGAGGCTCTGCTTTCGGTGCTTCCTTCGTTGACACACGATGACCCGACCGCACTCATGAAAGCTGCGAGCAGGGGAGAGCATGACGCCGTGCGTAATGCCTTCACGGTGCAGCGTCTGTTCTGTGATGCAGCGGCGGCTTTCGCGCGGGGACGTCGGGAAGAACTGATCTCGTCTGGGTCCATCGGAGACTACGAGCTCGACGAGGCGTTGAGAACCTGGGATGAGGTTGTTGCTGCGGGTGAATACGAGTTCACGGTTGCGGCGAATGCGGATGATGATGCGCAGGTTCTGCAGGCGTCGCAGAATTCACAGGCTTCACAGGCTTCGCCGGCGTCACAGACTCGCGACGCAAGCTCCACTGCGTTCATTGTGAACCTTGCCGAGCAGATGCCGGCATGGGTCGAATGGGCGGCCAAGGTGCGGCTGCTGGAGGCGTTTCGGTCACGCCACGCAGATGCGGAGGTGCCGCGGGCGGCTCTTGAACAGATTGAGTTGTCGTATCACGACATTGCGGCGTCCACTGTGTTCGAAGGTCTTGCGCAGCAGGAAGATGCGCAGATTCGTTCGATGGTCGGAAACGACGGTGGCGCTTTTAACGGTAGGGCTAGTGTTTCAGGTCTCATTCGTGTGTCGGCTCGCGAGGTGAAACAAGCGGTGTCCGAGCCGCCGATGGGGACTCGGGCCATGGTGCGTGGTGAGTTCGTTCGCAAGGCATTGACGTCGCATGTGGAATGGTCGTGCGACTGGACACACCTCGAAGTGCATGGGTCACAGGCTGGCGCGGGTTCCGGGACTGGGGTTCGGCGCCATGAGGTGCGCCTGTTCGATCCCTTCGACGATGACATGTTCGCCCCGCCCGTTCGAGAGGTGTTCGCCGCGCTTGATGGCGAATAATCACCCTGGGTGCTGCATTGAGAGCTTCGGTGCGGCAAATAGTATTGGGAACTCGAATATAATAGCGATTTTGCTTATTGATATGGGAGCTTTTATAGCTCTATGGAGAGGGCATGCAGCACCGAAGGGCTTGTGGATCTGAATTGACGGTAACTTAACAGTCTGGCAGGCGGAGCGTGGACAGTTATCAACAGTTTTCACAGTTTTTGTTTTGAGGATGCAGCGATGCACGAAATTAAATATCCTTTGCGCCATGGAAGAATTGCTAGAAGACTCCGAATCATCTGAAGCGTGGAGAACGAAGCACATCACCTTGAGTTCTCTCACGGAAGTGGCTACAACCGCCTTTTCTACTTGCTCAGAGTTCGCTGAGCATCTTCGCTTGCGAAATTCCTGGGCCTTCAGCCATACAACGGCTTTAGCGTTGTTGGGTATCGAGTTGCCAAGAATCAAGCCCTCATTTTTGAAGCCATTTCCTGAGAAGAGAAAGAAGTACTCCTTAAGTAAAATACATATCTGTTTTTCAAAGAAGGGCGATCGCTCCCAGAGTCAGAGTGCCGTGATGCACTTGTGGACCCCTGATTTCGTTCCACGAATCGTTGGAGAGAATATTCACTGTGTGCCGCCTGTCACGGCGTGGGCACAGATGTCTAAATATGTGGAATTTGATGAGCTTGTTGTTCTTGGAGATTCAATGATGCGGAAAGATGTTCGTCTGAAGCAGGCAAGTTTGGACGATTTCGCACAGTTCATTCAGAATTCTCCTCGATTCATTGGGAAAGGCAAATGCGTTCGGGCTGTGCCACTTTTGGCTGAGAATACAGATTCATCTCAAGAATCCAGACTGCGTCTTCTTCTTATGCACCGACACCTGGGGCGTCCTGAAGTGAATTATGCAGTTTACGATCGCGAAAACCAGCAACGATATTTATTGGATCTTGCGTACCCCTCCCACCATGTTGCCCTTGAATATGACGGAGAGCAGCACGCAATAGACAAAGTCCAACGAAGGAACGATATTTTCAAGCGCAATCAACTGGAACAAATGGGATGGACCGTCATAACAGCGTATAAAGAAGATCTCGTAGAGAGCGACAGAGTTGAATTGCTCGTGTCCAAAATCTTGTTGGCATTCGCACGGCAGAGCACATAGGCTCGCAGTTTTACGATGAATGAAGCCCGGGTGCTGCACTAAAAGCCTGGGTGCTGCAAGAAGTCGCGGAATTGCCAGAAAAGCCTTGAAATCATGCCGGAAGCATGCAGATTCGGGCGAGTGCTCTCTGAGCAATGCAGCACCCAAGGTGACTTTGCAGCACCCAAGGTGACTTTGCAGCACCGAAAGTCGAGTTGTAGCACCTAAACCGGCATTGGCTTAGTTCCACTGCGGAATACACCTAGGAATGCAAGCAGTAATACTCACGGAAACACATACAGGAGTGCACAGGAACACATACAGAGATGCACAAATAAAAGTGGCGTGGACTCGTTCTTGAGTCCACGCCACTTTACTGTATGAGATCAATAAAAAGATCACATCACCAGATCAATGTCACTCGGTGACGGCCTTCTTGAGGAGGCTACCAGCAGAGAGCTTCACGCCATAACGAGCGGGAATGCTGATGGTAGCACCGGTGCGAGGGTTGCGACCCGTGCGCTCTGCACGCTTCACGCGCTCTGCGGAGAACACACCCGTGAGCTTCAAGCCTTCGCCGGACTGGAGAGCCTCAATGAGGACATCCTGGAATGCGTTGATAGCAGCTTCGGACTGCGCCTTGGTGAGATTCGACTTCTGTGCAACCTTGGAAACGAGATCCGACTTGTTATACGCCATAATTAATTCCTTCTTTTCCAGGGGCGCCACATGGATGACTAGTGCGCCCGACTTCATGTAGATAATAACTCACATTGCCTAGAAAACTCGCATATTTACGGCAATTACTTTGCCTTCATTGGATTCTCACACAACTTTTGGAGTCGCGTGCTCGAAATTGGTCGCGAAATTGAGAATATCGGCCAGAATCGGGCAAGGAGTAGGCAACAGACCCATAGTTTACAACTGATTACAACTGGCCGTGCCGTTCCATGTACTTCATGTAAATGCCGCCGAGCGGGATGCGCAGCCAGTAGGTGCACACGCGGAACAGCAGCGTGGCCGGAACGGCGATGGTGGAGGGGATGCCGATGCCGGTGAATGTCAGTGTCAGCGCGGTCTCCACAGCACCGAGGCCGCCGGGTGTGGGAACCGCGGAGCCCAGCGCGTTGGCGAGTAGGAAGAGGAACAGGGTCTCGGCGAGGGGCGCGTGGTAGCCAAAGGCCAGCAGCGACACCCAGAAGCTCAGGGCGAGCGTTCCGTTCTGTACGACGGACCCGGCGGACGAAATCGCAAGAATCGCGGGACGGGAGAAGAGCTCGACGAGTTGATGCGTGTACGACTTGAGCTGTGGCAGGAACTTTTCGCGCACCCATTTGCGTGTCTTTGGAATGAGCATGGCACCGGCACACACCGCTCCGATGATGCCGAGCACCATGATGAGAGTCTTGCCGGGCAGCGCGCTGGAGAGTGCGTCCTGGCCGGTGAACAGGCCGATCGCCAGGAACAGCAGGAAGGTGGTCCCGAATTCGGAGACCATGTCCGCCGTCGCGATGGCAGTGGCTCGAGTGTTGGGATAACCGATCTTGCGCAGGAATTGCAGGTTGATGGCGATGGGGCCCACGCCTGCGGGCATTGACACAGCGGCAAAGCTCGCGGCGGCCTGGGTTCCCAGAATGCCGTCGTATTGGCGCATATCTTTGTCGATGAACACGCCAAAGGCCACGGCGGACCCGCACCACGACACGATGCCGAGGGCGAAGGCGAGCACTGCCAGCCATGGGTTGGCGTTGCGCACGGCAGAGATGACTTCATTGAGGTTGAGCTGGGTGAACACAGCCACCACGGCCACCACGATGAGCACGATTGTCACGAACTTGCGCAGGTTGAAGCGGGCGAGCTCCACGGGTTGGTCTCCGCCGAGTTCCTCCGGTGGTGCCAGCTGTGTGAGCTTTTCGCGTAGCTCCTTCAGCAGATGCTGATTCCAGCCCTCGCTCATCTTGGTGTGTTGGGGCACCGCCACGTTTTGGGCGAAGGGCGCGATGGAGGAAAGCTCCTTATCCGAATACACGCTGCGTGAGATGCTCAGCGTGCGGTCGATGCCGAAGGTGGTGGCGAGGACGGCGAGCAGCTGTACGCGGTCCACCTGAATGTGGGCGTGGGTGCTTGCGAGGTCGCCGTGGCTCCAGCCCGCGATGGCGACGTTTCCGGCCGAATCGATTCCGAGAGAGGACGCCGTGAGCTCGCGATGTGTGATGCCGCGCGCGTGCGCCTGATTGAGTTCGCGAAGGAGCCCTGCCATCTGTTCGTCGCTGGCATCGTAGAGATTCAGCGTGGTGAGCGAGGCGTGGGAGGAATCGGAGGAGTCATCACCTGCCGCACTTCCCGCATTTCCTTCTGCGGCGTCAAAGACGAGAAACGCGGATTCTCCGGAGTCTCCCATGGCGACGACGGGAGCCGTGTGCAATCCCAATTTCTGTAGTGTCAGCAGCATCGTGAAGTGGTGTTCGGTGGTTTCGCGTACGGAACGGTCTCGTCGGATGGCGAGCCCGGAGAACTTGAGACCTTGCCACAGTTGCGTGAGGTAGCCCATGGTATGCCGCTGCTCGTCGTTGACGGAGACGATGAAGTGAGCGCCATCCTTTGACGTGACGTGATAGAGACGCGACATCTCGGTGAGATCATCGGCAAAGGTCAGCTCGGGGTGATTCTCGTCGCTCACTTGGCTGCGGCTGAGAACCGCGGGATCGATGCCCACTGATTGCAAGGCACGCACCAACTGGGCTCCCCAGACGCCAGTGCTCTGGGTGCCGATGCCGAAACGGAACGCGAGCCCGATGGCGCGGCCCAGTCCGAGCGCCACGCACACGCTGGTGATGGTGATGGTGGAGCTCACCAGCACGATGGCGGCGAGCACGAACACCACGTTCCATGCCCATTTGATGGAGCGGCGCGAGGTGCGACGTCCCGAGGCCGTCAGAAACGCGGCCATGGCGGTCAGCAGTTCGAAGGGGCCGGAACCGAACCAGTTGTGCAGAGGAGTGATCATGGAGCCGATGGTGGTAGGCGCATAAGCCTCGACAATGAGAGAGAAAAGACTGGCGAAGGCGAAGCCTCCGATGAGGCCAAGTGTCGAGGAAACGGCCTGAATCCACAGGCGTCCCACGAGCAACTGCACCATCACGGTGCCGACGATGCCCACCATGGTGAGTGATTGCAGCAGAGTGAGGGGAAGCTGAATGAGCCAATGCAGACCCTCTCCGGCTTGCTTGACATCGGACTCCACACCTTCGGCAGTTCCGCGCAAGTTCACCGCGATAACAAGAACCGCGACGATGAAGAGCACGCTGATGACGATGCTGACCACGTCGCCCCAGTCGCGGACGCGCTGCGGAGCCGTGTCATGGATTTCGACGTCGGGAACCTCTTCGAGATGCTCGGGAGCGGCGGTGCCACGCTCATGAGCGTGATTCGTGCCGGCTTCCGTATGCGTCGACGATTTCGTCATGTCTCCCTTTTCTGTCCTGATGCCTTGCCGTCTGCGCGTTGCAATTCACCGAACGCAACAGACTCTCTCTGTATGGTAATCGCAGAGTGGGAGGAACGGGGGAATGCGACGCGCGACGAGGCGGTTCAGTCGAAGTCGACGAGGCGGGAGGCCACTCCTGTGTATGTGGCGGGCGTCAGATTGCTGAGGGTCGCGGCCATGTCGTCTGGCAAGCCCAGCGTGGCGATGAATTTTTCGACATCGTCGTGGGAGATGGAATGACCGCGCATGAGCTCCTTGACGCGTTCGTATGGATTGTCCATTCCCGGGATGCCTGCCAGAGCGGCGGCACGCATGGCCGTCTGAATAGGCTCGCCCAAGACCTCCCAATTGGAATCGAGTTCCTCAGCGATGGCCGTGGTATTGGGATGAATTGAGCCGAGGCCGCCCAGCAGGTTATTGAGAGCGAGCACGGAGTAGCCGATAGCAGATCCCACGTTCCTCTGCGTGGTGGAGTCCGTGAGATCGCGCTGCCAGCGGCTTTCGACGAGCGTGGCGCTCAGCGAGTCGAGGAGCGCGCAGGACAGCTCAAAGTTCGCCTCGGCGTTTTCGAAGCGGATGGGGTTGACCTTGTGGGGCATGGTGGAGGATCCCGTGGCACCCTTGACAGGAACCTGGGCGAACACGCCCCGCGAGATGTACATCCACACGTCCACTGCAAGGTTGTGCAGGATGCGATTGGCGTGTGCGATGGTGGAATACAATTCCGCCTGCCAGTCGTGGGATTCAATCTGAGTGGTGAGCGGATTCCAGTCCAATCCCATTCGTTCCGTCACGAAGGTGCGCGAGGTGGCGATCCAATCGACGCTGGGCACGGCCACAGTGTGAGCTCCGTACGTTCCCGTGGCACCGTTGATTTTTCCGAGATATTCCTGAGAATCCAGGTGCGCGAGCTGGCGTCGCAGGCGGTAGACATAGACCGCCAACTCTTTGCCCAGAGTTGTGGGGGTGGCGGGTTGGCCGTGGGTGAGGCTCAGCATGGGCAGCTCGGCGAAGGCGTGCGCCTGCTCGTCGAGCGTTGCAACAAGCTTTTCGAACAGTGGACGCCACACCTGGGCGACTCCGTTCTTGATGCAGCGCGCATAGGAGAGATTGTTGATGTCTTCCGACGTGCACGCAAAATGCACCAAGGATTTGAGATGGCTCAGCGAGGTTTCGTGGCCAAGAGCCGCCTCGGCGGCGTCGAGACGTGCGTCAATGTAGTATTCCACTGCCTTGACGTCATGGTGAGTCACTGCCTCGAAGCGTGCGTGTTCGGCGATGCCTTCTGCGCCAAAGTCCTCGGGGATGGACCGCAGGTAGGCCTTCTCATCATCTGCGAAAGGCTCAACTCCGGGGATGAGGCTGGAGCCGTTGTTCCCTTCGGCCAGGAAGATCATCCACTCGACTTCCACGCGCATGCGCTCGCGGTTGAGTGCGGGTTCGCTGAGAAAGTCGACAAGGGGAGCGGTCTGACTGCGATAACGACCGTCGAGAGGGCTCAATGCGATTGCAGGAGTTATCTGGGAAAGATTCATGATTCCAGATTACGGCACACGCGTGAGGCCTGGGTTACGGATATGTACGGATTGGCGACGAGAATTTGGAGAGTGTATTTGCGTATTTGCACAGTCCTGAGGAATGAAGGCCGAGCGCGGAATCAGTGCGTCATCCGTCCCGTGTAATACGACGTTCCAGCTAATTTGCCTTTGAGTTGTTCGCTGAAATGCTCGTCGTGCTGTGCGAGAGCGGGGGAGCCGAGGGATTCTGCGTCTGACCACGTGGCGCGCTGATAATTCATGGCATGGGTGATGTCCGTATGATTCGGAGCGCCTTTGACCACGGTTCCTTCCGCAGCGGTTCCTCCTGTGACGGTTCCGCCTTTGACAATCCCTCCCGTAGCGATTCCTGAGCCCGAGCCCGAACCTGAACCCGAACCAGTGGAACTCGGCACCTTTTGGCCGCTCTCAATATCTCCACGCACTGTGAGCCACGTGGAGCGATCCGGATTGCGAGCTCCATCGAGATTCGATACCAGCTCTCCCTTGTTCTCGATGCTCGTGACCCATGTGGACTTCGGTATGGGGTGGTTGGCAATGGGCGAGCCCGCCGTCACCACATGCGTGATGGAGTATCGCTTGCTCAGTCCTGCCGCAAGGCTTGCCGCGATAATGCCACCTTGAGAATGCCCGATGAGCGTGACGGAATCGTGCGCCCCGATGCCGCTGCGCTTCATGGCCTCCTCCACCAGTCTGCAACCGTCCGCCTGCATGCGCTGCTCGTTGTCGGAGCTCATGAGCTCGATATTTTGACCCCAACCGATGGCGGTGTCCCAATGGGTGTCTGTTCCCGGTATCAACACCAACCAGCGTGTGGTGCCATCGGTATCCACCTATTTTTGGACCGCCACGGTCCCGTAGTCTATGCCGCTATCCGCTGCCGTGAGATGATCGAGGTTGGCGAGTGCGTCGTCAATACTGTGTGACGCGGAGAGCGGATCGGTAGTGGGATGAGGTTCTGTCACCACGAGCGTGTTTCCCAGTACCAGAGCTTCAGCTGGGGCCTCGAGAGCCGCGAGCAGGCTGGCGGCCTCGTTGACGGGAGCCTTATGAGCGCCAGCTGTGAGACCAGCGGTGGCGAAGTTGCCCCCAGCCACGACGGATTCGCCAAGACCCTTGAGAATTCCCTCCTGCAATGAATCGGTATCTTTGAGCAGCTTACTGGCGATTTCTCCTTTGCGGCCTCCTCCGCCGGCGAGAAAGGCCGAAGCTCCCAGTGCGACGGTTGCGCCCGCTGAGACGGGAAGGGGCAGTGAGGCAGCGCCAGAGGCCACGGTGTTCGTGATCAAAGTGCTCATGGTGTCATCAGCAGTGGAGTAGAGACTGCCGACGCGCGCCGCCAGGTCGGAGAGCTGCGAATATTTGTGCGCGGTAGCAGACAACTTTCCCGATACTTGGTCTGCTTGATGAGAGAGAAGCCGTGCGTGTACGGGCCAGCGAGGATCGTGCGGGGTGGCGACGGCGACTCCCGCAGCAGAGAAGCGTGCGGCGTCACAGGAGCTCAGCCGCGTGGAATCGTTGTGCAACGATGTGGCGGCAGCGGACCAATAGGCACTTTGCTCCGAAAGGATGCGTGACGCCTCGATGAGGGTACCGGTGATCATGGAGAACTCCTCGAGGTGTGCACGTGTCTCTCCACCGTGAATTTCGGCCGTTGATGTGGTGACCATGACGGTGACCTCAGAAAGCCGCGCTGGCGCTAAGAGCGCGCAGATCGTCAGTGATATCGGCGAGAATCTGTGCCAGAGCATCGAGCTCAGTTCGATAGTGAGTGGCAGCCTTCCCCGTCCAATCGAGAGCTTTTGAGCGGTGGGTGAGACGTTCAACCGTGTCGATTCGCGCGGAACCGATATGGGCGCGATGAGGAAGGGACTCTGTGATGGAGGCGCAGACTGTTGCGCACGAACACGAGACGAGCTGACTCGTAACGGCGTTGCCGCCTAGGCCAAGGCTCGCGGTGCGGGGCGCGGGCAGATCAAGAGTGGAGAAGAGCGTAATCATGCCTCCACTCAACTCCACTCATGCCGTGATGGCAGAAAAAACGGAGACCTGTGGTCGAATGGGTTTCAACCGGCGAGTCGCGCAACAGTGACAGTGACAATGAACCTGCACGCCTACATACAAAGCTACTGAGAATCCAAGAGCGCTACCACGGCTTGGTAGTTGAGGAGTCCGGAGAGGTGGAGGTGGAATCCTCATTGCTGGAATTGGCCTGAGAGTTCTGCTTGAGCAGTGCATCAAGCTTCTTTTGCTTGGCCTTGTCGCTTGCACTCGAACCGGACTTGGAGGAGTCAGAGTCAGAGGTGGAGGAGGAATCGGATTTCCCGTTGACGTTGGCGTCCTTCGACGTTGTGCCACTGGTAGCGGCCTTCAAATCTGCTATCTGCTTGTCGAGCTTCTTAGAGGCAGCGACGGCGTCGGCGATGGTGGTGCGTACATGCGGCAATTGCACGGCGTGTGTGTTCTGCGCGTCGGAGAGTTGAGCGTCCACTTGCGCCTGTGAATCGGTGAGCGAGCTGAGCGTTGCGTTGGACTTGCCCTCCACAAGAGCGGTGTATGTGGCGAGATTCTTCTGCAGCGTGGTGGCGGTGGTATTGAAACTATTAGATACTGCCGCGTTCACGCCGAAGACGATTGCCACCAGCGCAGCCACTACTGCCGCGACGTCGCACGCGATGCGTCCGATGCGTCCGATGTGGTGACGATTTTCTGCCATCACAGATACCTCCTCTGACGGGCCACTGCGGAGGCGAATTCCCACAGAACAAGTGCGAAGATTGCGATGCCGAGAGGCCAGACGAACGACGTGATGTGCGTGCGCACTTTGTTCGTGGAGAGCATGGAATACTGACGCGACACTGTCGCCTTCAACGCGCGTGCAGTATGCGTGGCATCCACGTGCAGATAGCTCGTCGACATTTCGTCGGCGATGTCCTTGAGATTGTCGGGGTCGAGTTTGGACACCGCCGGTTTCTTGGTGTCAGGGTCAGTGACCCACTGCTGGGTCTGCGCGCTGCTGCCCGCTCCCGAGTTTGAAGCGGTGGACTTCGTACTCGCCTCGATGAGTGGCACCTTTCCACCCGCTACGGAACCGGTCCCCACAGCGCCGCCGCCCTGCACGAAGGCGCGCAGAGAAGAGAAGGTACGGCGAGTCGAGGTGCTCGTTTCCTCTCCGTCCGAAATGAAATACATCACGATGGTGTCATCCGGGTGTTCTTCATGCGTCTGCTGCATGGTGCGCAACAAGGTGTCGAGCGGCGCGTCCAGCGATGAGCCGGAGGAGACCCCGGTGGGCTCCGCGGCGAGATTGGTGGCCCATGTCGAGATGGCGTGGGCATCAGGGGTGAGGGGAACGTCAAGGCTTGCGCCCGTTCCAAAGCTCACGCCTGCGTAGCTGGCTCCCGAGTAAAGGCTCACGATGTCGGACACTGCCTTTTTGGCGGCGTCGAGGCGAGTTGTTGTTGCGCTCGATCCATACTGGGCGTCGCTGACGGCCATGGAGCCGGTGACGTCCACGGCAAAGAACACGTCCGTGCGATTTACCGCTTGACTTGTTGTTGTGGTGACAACGCTGGGGCCGATGATCGCGATGCAGATAAGTGCCGTGAGCGCACCGCGACGTGTCCAATCGACGCTCGTGGCGTCGTTGGTGGCGCGAGAACGCAGGAAGAACGCGAGTCCGGTGCCGAACGCGGCGAGCAAGACGGCGCACACGAGCAGTGAAACCCACCAGCTGCCGAAAATCGGTGTGAAGCGGAAGTTAGTCATCGGCGGGCCCATCCTTCCACTACGAAGGCAATACCCAAGAGAATCACGAGTGCAGCAATCCATGGCGCAGGCTGGTCGGCGAGATTGATCTGCGCGTCCTGCTCGGCTTCCTTTGTTTTATCGGATTCGATGCTGCGCACCAACTCGTCCACAGAATTGGCCTGGGAGCGAGTGAGGAAGGTACCGCCTGCCGCCTCTACGCGTGTGCGCATGTCAACGGTAGTGGCATCATTCTCAGATGCGCTGGCCCCGGTGAAGAGTCCATCGACGTGAATGTCATTCTTGGTGGCGATGGTGAGCGCCTCCTGCAAGGTGTAGAGCGGGGATCCGGACAGTACGTTGTCCGAGGCGAAGACGATTGAGGCGGGAGAGTTGCGCTTCTCGGACCCGTTCGCAGATGCCGAGAAGCCCGGAACCATGGCGGCACAATTGACGAGGCCGTCGCCGATGAGGCTCGTGGCGTCCTTGCGGTTTTGGGTTCCTGACAACCAATCCGAAATCGCCTGATATTGCTGGTCGCTCATCTTGTCGATATCCGTTTGGGTCTGCACGCCCTTGAGCGCGCTCATTGCGGCAGAAAGCTGCTTGGTCACCAGCGAGTAGTCGTCAGTGAGCGGGAACACAGTGCGCGACGTGGAGTTGAAAATGCTCAGCGCGATGCGTTCGGTCTTGAAGCTTTTCACCAGTTGCGAGTACGTGGCGATGACCTCGCGGTCAAACGGCAAAGCTGAGCCGGACACGTCGAGGCAGAGCACGATGTCACGCGAGGATTCCGCCTGCGCATCTTCGTCAACGGTGCTGGGACGAGCCACAAGTCCGAGGGAGGCGAGGAGTCCCAGCGCCACGAGAACAACCGCACCGATGCACGCCGCGCGGAAGAGGCGGTAGCGCTGTGCGACGGTACCGCTCTTCAGCATCGCCGCCATGTTCCACACGAGCGGAAGGCGATGCGCTCGAGTCGAGGGCGCTGTAGAACGGGAATCGTTCTGCAACGTGGCTTTCGGCTTTGTTGATGCCGTCGGCGTCGCGGTGTCGGGAGTCAGCCGCTTACGCGTGGTGGAGCGCACAACAAGAATGACAACCACGGCGATGATGATGGCGCCGATGAGGAGCGCAAGGGGCCAGCGCCACGTGAATCCGCTCATGACACCCACCTCTCAATCATCGAATCGACCCAGTTCGCCGCGGATTCTACGGTGGTTTCCCGCGCCGCCGCGTTGCTCGCAGCATTGGCGAACTCGGCGGGGTAGAGCGCGGAAATGGTCTGCTTGAGAGCATCGAAGTGTGCCCGGCTCCCCACTTGCCGGTGACGTTTGAGATCGAGAAGCGTCTTTGACGTCAAGTCCGTTCCCAACCGCAGCGAGGCGAAGCTGCGCGCGATGCGGGCGAGTTCGGAATAGGCATCGTTCTCGTTTAACGTGCCGTCCTGATAGCTGCGTAATACGGCGGCCACATCATCGCGCCACCGTTCGGGACTGCGGTTGATGCTGTGACGCGAGTTCGGCTGTGCGGCTCGCGGTGTACGCGAGCTCAGAATCAGCGGCACGGCGACGAGCGCGACGGCGAGGAGTGCCAGACCGACGGCAATACCAAAATACAAGGGAATCGAATCGATGGTCTTAACGGTGGTGGCGGCGGAAAGAATCACTTACATGGCCTCCTGGAGCCGAGGCAGCAGGCTCGCCGTCCGGGGGCGTGCGCCGCGCAGGCGTGTGGAGATGAGATGGGTGAAAGTGGTGAGCATAGTGTCGCTCGAGCCAGCGCGCAGCAAGGTGTCCCCGCTGCGGGCCAACTGGTGCTCGAAGTTCGTGGCGAGGAATTCACGGCGCGTACTCACGGCGTCCTCAGCCTCCTGCGTGCGCAGGAAAGCAGGCATCTTCTTCCCCGTGCCTGCATCTTGGACTCCGGTGAGGCTGGGAGTGAAGGGGTTGAGCGGAGTGGCCGCAATGAAGACCAGAGGATGGTTCTGTGAGATGACGCGAATGAGGTCAGCGTGTTCCTCGCTCATCGCGGTGTCGTCGCTTGCAATCACGATGAGGCTGTTTTTCCCTTGAATCCTGCTGGCGTATTCGAGCAATGACGTGAGATTGCGTGGAGCGGGTTCCAAAGCTGCCAATTGCTGATCGAGCAGACGGTCAAACTTGGCATACCCGCCAGAGAATGGGAGGCGAGTGATGGCGCGCGAATCTCCCATGACCAACGAGATGTCGTCCGACCTCTTCAGGCTCAGCAGCGCGAACATGCGCAGTGCGTTGGCGGCGATGTCGAGCAGGCTCTCCTGGCCGCCCTCTGCCGTTCCGAGCATCTGTGAGCTCGTGTCTAGCAGCAGCCATGCCGTCGAGGTCACCTCACGTTGCTTGTTGACCACAATGGGACGTCCGCTGCGCGCGGAGGCCTTCCAGTCAATGAGCTGAGCTTCGTCATCGGGCTGGTAAATACGCAAGTCGAGATAGTCGTAGCCATGCCCACGCTGAAGGGAGCTGTGCTCGCCCTCCAGCGCTCCGAGAGCCTTGCGAGTGATGGGCAGGCTGAGTCTGGAACCGAACAATTCGATGCGTGTGCGAATCGAATCAGCGCGGTCCTGGTCAGTTTGATCCCATGCGACGGATGATGCGGAATCGCTCATCGGGCGGGGACCACCTCAAGAACGTTGTCCACGATGTCGTCGCTGCTCACGCCGTCCGCCATGGCCTCGAAGGTCAGCAGGATGCGGTGACGCAGGATTTCATGCGCGAACATCTTGAGATCCTCGGGGATCACGTAGTCGCGTCCGTTCATGAGGGCGAAGGCCTGACCCACACGCACGAGAGCGATGGAGGCGCGGGGGCTGGCGCCCAAGCGGACCAGTTGCGCCAGGCCCTTGATGGGGCGAGTTCCGGCGCCGCGGGTGGTTGAGACAATATCTACCGCATACTTCATGATCTGCTCGGACACGTGCACCTGCCGCGCTGAGGTACGCAGGAACTCGATGTCGGAGATGTCGATCTTTTGGGCATTGCGAGCAGCGGTGGCCTGCGGAGTAGTGGATGGTGTGTCAGTACCGCGCTGCGCAATGAGACGGAGGATGTCTTCCTCCTCCTCATCGGTGGGGTAGCTCATGACGGTCTTCATGAAGAAACGGTCCATCTGAGCCTCGGGAAGGTTGTATGTGCCCTCTTCCTCAATGGGGTTCTGCGTGGCGATGACCATGAACGGCTGCGGCAGTCCGATGCGCTCGCCGCCAATCGTTGTGGCGCCCTCCGCCATTGCCTCGAGCATGGCGGATTGGGTTTTCGCGCTTGAGCGGTTGATTTCGTCCAGCAGCACGAAGTTTGCGTGAATGGGGCCGATTTGAGTCACGAGCTTTTGCGTGGCGAAATCGAAGACCTGAGTGCCTACGAGATCCGACGGCATGAGATCGGGCGTGCACTGCACGCGCTTGAAAGTCCCGGAAACGGACTGGGCGAGCGTCTGAGCCGCCGTAGTCTTTGCGAGGCCTGGAACCGATTCAATGAGAACGTGGCCGCCCGCCACCAGTGTGGTGATCAGTGATTCGCGCAGCATCTTCTGGCCCACGACTTCTTCCGAGAAGCGCTGCCGCAGGCGCGCCGTGAGATCCTTGGCGCGATTCATGTCGTTTGAGGAAAGCTGCGGTGCTGTGCCGTGTGAGGCAGCGTCTGAGGCATCGAAGGAACGAGATATGCCGGTTGATTGAGGTACTGGTGGAAAAAGAGCCATGCGCTCCACTTTAACGGCATGGGTGGGAGATTGCAGGGAAAATGGCGGAACAGGGTGCTTAGAAACTCGGGATATCGCTGACCTGAGGTTCGGCGGCGAGCGGCGGAATGGACCAGTCAACCGGGGTGGCGCCTTGAGCTTGCAGAGCCGCATTGGCGCGGGAAAAGGGATGAGAGCCGAAGAAACCGTGACGGGCCGAAAGGGGGCTGGGATGTGCCGATTCGATGATGGTGGCGTGCGTGAGGAGCGGCTTGAGGTTCCTCGCGTCCCGCCCCCACAGAATCGCTACGAGCGGAAGAGGTTTCCCGCTGGCGTCCGTTCGTGCATTGAGGGTTTTGATGGCTTGTTCGGTGACGGTCTCCCAGCCCTGACCTCTGTGGCTTGCGGGCCGGCCGACGGACACGGTGAGGCACCTGTTGAGCAGCATGACGCCCTGCGCGGTCCAGGGGCGGAGATCGCCGTTGTCTGGAGGTTGGATTCCGCAATCATCGACAAGTTCGGTGAAGATGTTGCGTAGGCTTGCCGGCAGCGGGTGCACATTGCGATCCACTGCGAAGCTCAGGCCGATGGGATTTCCCGGAGTGGGGTAGGGGTCCTGGCCCACGATGAGGACCTTGACCTTGTCCATCGGCGTGGAAAAGGCGCGGAAGATGTTTTCGTTTGCGGGCAGGTAGGGCCTCCGAGCGGCAATCTCGCCTCGAAGAAAATCGCCCATGTGCCGAATGGTCGGCTCGACCGGTGCGAGGGCCTGAGCCCACTGGGGATCCATCAATTCGCTGAGAGCTTTGCGTTCTGCCATGGCTCACAACTGTAATAGGGCACGTGCCGTAGGGGGAGGTGGTCCCGTTATCAAGCAGGCAATCTCACTTATCCCGATTATGTGCTGGTTCCATCATTTTTCACCCCGCTTGTGCAAGAGGGTCGCTAGAATCGCGATAGAAAGAAATCGATGGCGTGTGCGTTTGTGCGGTTCTCCCGGACCTTGCGGGCGTGACATGTGATGAGAGGCGGACAGCATGGCTGACAACCAAACGAATGAGACACCGGTGAGGGATGAGTTTGAGAATCCTCCGGCAGGTCCCATTGGCCTGCATCGCGGGCAGCGCAGTTGGCTCGCGCGCTTCCTGCCATTCCTCATCACTCTGATCGTGGCGGTCGCGCTCGCGGCCGGAACCTGGCTGTGGATGAGCGGCAAGGGGCGCGAGCTCCTCTCCGGTTCCACCACCGCTTCGACCTCCACCTCGCAATCGTCGGGAACGTCCTCCTCGTCGTCTTCAAAGAAGAGCACGTCGACGGATTCGTCTGATGCCTCGGACTCGTCGTCAAGTGATTCCACAGACTCATCGTCGGATTCTTCTACGTCAAGCGATTCCTCGTCCGACTCCACGGATGCAAGTAAATCGGATACCTCTTCTTCTGATTCTGATTCGTCCTCGACGTCAGCAGCGGAGAAGGCCGACACCTCCAAGTCCGTCATTGTGTACAACGGCTTGTCCACCAATGTCACGGGATTCGCCGGGACGAAGGCCGCCACGCTCAAGTCTGCCGGTTACACCAATGTGAGCGCGAGAAACCCCAGCGGCACCAAACCGAGCGCCAACGTGGTGTGGTACAAGACCGCCGCCGATGAGGCTACTGCCAAAGACGTTGCATCGAAACTGGGCATCAGCACTGTGACACAGGCGTCTACCATCTCGTCCTCGGTCGCGGTGATGTACGTCACCCAGTGATGCGGGTGGGCAAAGTCTTCACGAAGAATTAACGCAAGTATCCGGTGTGTTTGTATTTACAAGTGGGTACCATAGGGACTGCTGACCGTACAGGTTTTTGAAGGGCAACAGCAATTCGCTCGTGCGGTCCAGTTATTAAGGAAGTTAGGTTAATTATGGCAACCGGTACCGTTAAGTTCTTCAACGCGACCAAGGGATACGGCTTCATTACTCCTGAAGACGGCTCCGAGGATATCTTCGTTCATTACTCTGCTATCCAGTCCGATGGCTATCGCAGCCTCGACGAGGGTGACAAGGTTGAGTACGAATCCGAGCAGGGCCCCAAGGGCATCCAGGCCACCAAGGTCACCAAGATCTGATTCGAACTCTCTACGTTAGAGATTTCCCAAGAACTCACGGCTTATACCGTGGGTTCTTTTGTTTTGCGTGAAAGTCCTCGATCAGGCATGAGGTTATGCCGAGAGGCAAGAAGATCACGGTAATTGGCACTCTGCATGCCCGAGTGCTAATCTCGCTTTTAGCACTCGGGCATGCAGAGTGATAACGGTGCAGCTGACGGCATTGCTATTGCGAGGCTCCCAAGTGGATGGATTACAACGAGCCATCGTGGAGGAAACATGGCAAAGATTATTTCTTATGACGAAGAAGCACGCTCCGGCATGCTCGACGGTCTGGATAAGCTGGCGGACACCGTCAAGGTGACGCTCGGCCCCAAGGGTCGCAACGTTGTGCTCGACAAGAGCTACGGCGCTCCGACCATCACGAACGATGGCGTGTCCATCGCGAAGGAAATCGACCTCGAGGATCCGTACGAGCGCATTGGCGCCGAGCTGGTCAAGGAAGTCGCCAAGAAGACCGATGACGTCGCAGGCGACGGCACCACAACTGCTACCGTTCTGGCGCAGTCCTTGGTGCACGAGGGCTTGAAGAACGTGGCCGCGGGTTCCAACCCGATCGAGCTGCGTCGCGGCATCGAGAAGGCTTCTGACGCTATCGTCAAGCAGCTGCTCAGCACCGCAAAGGATGTCGAGACCAAGGAACAGATCGCTGCGACCGCAACGATTTCCGCTGGAGACCCCGAAGTCGGCGAGAAGATCGCTGAGGCTTTGGACAAGGTCGGCCAGGACGGCGTCGTCACCGTTGAGGACAACAACAAGTTCGGCCTCGACCTCGACTTCACCGAAGGCATGCGCTTCGACAAGGGCTACATCGCGTCCTACTTCGTCACCAACGCTGACGATCAGACCGCGGTTCTCGACAACCCCTACATTCTTCTGACGTCTGGCAAGGTGTCCAGCCAGCAGGACGTTATCCACGTCGCCGACCTCGTGATGAAGACGGGCAAGCCGTTGCTCATCATCGCCGAGGACGTTGACGGAGAGGCGCTCGCAACGCTTATCCTCAACAAGATTCGTGGCACCTTCGCCTCCGTGGCCGTCAAGGCTCCTGGCTTCGGCGATCGCCGCAAGGCAATGCTGCAGGACATGGCAATCCTCACGGGCGCACAGGTTGTGTCCGATGAGCTGGGCCTGAAGCTCGACTCCATCGACACCGACGTTCTCGGAACTGCCGCCAAGGTCATCGTCTCCAAGGACGAGACCACCATCGTGTCCGGCGCTGGCTCCAAGGAAGATGTGCAGGCTCGCGTTGCTCAGATTCGTCAGGAGATCGAGAACACCGATTCCGACTATGACCGTGAGAAGCTGCAGGAGCGTCTCGCAAAGCTCGCCGGTGGCGTCGCCGTCATCAAGGTAGGTGCCGCAACCGAGGTTGAGGCCAAGGAGCGCAAGCACCGCATCGAGGATGCCGTTCGCAATGCGAAGGCAGCCGTCGAAGAGGGTCTGGTTCCCGGAGGTGGCGTGGCGCTGGTTCAGGCCGCATCTGCCGCTGAGAAGAACGTCTCCCTCGAGGGCGATGAGGCAACGGGCGCGCAGATCGTGTTCCGTGCCATCGAAGCTCCTATTAAGCAGATCGCACAGAACGCCGGTCAGTCCGGTGAAGTGGTCATCGACAAGGTGCGCACCCTTCCTGCTGGACAGGGCTACAACGCAGCTACCGACACCTACGAGGATCTGCTCGCCGCAGGCGTGGCCGACCCTGTGAAGGTGACGCGCTCCGCTCTGCAGAACGCAGCCTCCATCGCGGGTCTGTTCCTCACCACCGAAGCCGTGGTTGCGAACAAGCCCGAACCGCCGGCAGCAGCAGCTCCGGCACAGCCTGACATGGGCTACTGATCTGAACACCTGACGTTGTAACGTTGGGAGTAAGCAGTAAGTAACGGGAACCCCGGTCCGAAAGGATCGGGGTTCCTTGTGTTTTGGCGCGGCGGGGAATCAGTGTGCAAAAAGTCTGCTCGCCTGCATCTCCGCATCTGAGTAGACGTTTGATGCCTGGGTGAGCGCGTTCTGAATCGATTCGAGTGAGCTCTCCATCTGCTGCTGGGCAGCGCGCCATTGCTCGCTCACCTGCGTGAACTGGCTTGCCGCCCCGCCTCTCCACACGCTTTGCAGCTGGGTGAGATTGGAAAACATACCGTTCACCGCGCTGCGAATGGAGGAGATGGAGGAGCTGACGGCCGCGCTTGACGCAGCTATCTGGGCGGGGTCAACCTGATATTGAGTCGACATTTCAACCTACTTTCATGTGTTTTGCATGTTGTGTTCGGAACAACCTCAAAGTCTCGAAATATCTCACGGTCTTTGATTACGATGAAAGATATGTCACTCCAGTCCATGATGTCGCAAAAACAGGCCCCTGTGGTCGAATGTGATTTAAGTGACTCGCAGAGCCGTCATTCCAACGGTGTGGATTTTCTGACGGATACGGAACGTGGCGTGGTTCCGAAAACCCTCTCAATTATTTTTTCCATGGTGCTTGCGGTTGTTCTCGCCGTCGGGTTCTTTGCTGCTCCGAGTGCAGCCATGGCCGCGGACGAAATTTCCACCAACATCACAGACACCGAAAATCTCCTCGGTGGTGACGTCGGCAAGGTAAGCGACGCCATGGATGACGTGAAATCCAAAACGGGTGTGACGCTGACTCTCTTGTATCTGGCGACGTTCGATACCAAAGAGAAGCCGGCAAAATGGGCCTCCGCTCAGCTTGAGTCTCTCAGTCCTGCTAAGAACACCGTCATGCTGGCCGTCGCCTCCGAAGATGGCAATCTGGCCGTTGTGGTGTCGAAGAACTCCGACGCGTGGCTGCGCAATCAGAGCACGGTCGACGCGCTGTCGCAGGCGGCGGTGGATCCGATCATCAAGCACAAGACCCCGGACTGGTCTGGGTCTGCCATCGCGTTGGCGGACGCCATCGAGACGAAGAAGGCGGACGTTGATTCTGCACCCATGAGGAGGGCAATTCTCATCGGCTCCATCGTGGCGGGCCTTGCCCTTGCTGCTCTTATTGCGTGGCTTGTGCTGCGCTACCTGCGCAAGCGGAAAACCCGCCGTCGGCATGCGGCGCCTTCTGATCACGCGCGTCGCGGCCATGTCAAGAATCGTGGAGCAAAGGCCAGTGAGGACTCTGCGGACTCTGCAGATTCCGCGGAAGCCGACGAAAGTGAGCATCCCACTCCCGCTGTGAGCGAAATCAGTGGCGAAAAAGACAAGTAGCATACACTCTACAGACGTTTCTCAGGAAATCTACAGGATGAGAAGGCACTCTTAAATCATGAGTCAATCAATTGAGGCAACTATCGTTGTGGTCGACGACGAACCATCCATTCGCGAACTGCTCATGGCATCCCTCCATTTCTCCGGCTTTGAGGTGGTGTCGGCAGCTACGGGCTCCGAGGCCATCGAAGTCATCGAGAAAACGAAACCCGATCTCGTGGTGCTGGACGTTATGCTCCCCGATATCGATGGTTTCACGGTGACTCGTCGTATTCGCCAGGGTGGCGTCGATGCCCCAGTGCTCTTCCTCACCGCACGAGACGACACACAGGACAAGGTCATGGGCCTCACAGTGGGCGGCGACGACTACGTCACCAAGCCCTTCAGCCTCGAGGAAGTGGTGGCACGCATTCGCGCCATTCTGCGTCGCACTCGCCAGGAAGGCGAGGCGGATCCCATCATCAAGGTGGCGGACCTTGAAATCAATGAGGACTCTCATGACGTCACTCGGGCCGGAGAAATCATTGACCTGAGCCCCACCGAGTACAAACTTCTGCGGTACCTCATGGACAACGAAGGCAGGGTCTTGAGCAAGGCTCAGATTCTCGATCATGTGTGGCAGTACGACTGGGGCGGGGACGCTGCTATCGTCGAGTCGTACATCTCTTATTTGAGGAAGAAGATTGACGGCGTTGAGGTGAGAGACGAGAACGGCGCCAAGAAGAAGGTGACTCCACTCATTCAGACGAAGCGTGGCATCGGATACATGATTCGAGCTCCGCGAGAAGAACAGGGCTCGACCGACTGAGAGCTTACTGGGACCAAAACTGTTGACGTGCACCGGAATGCACACCATAATATGTGAGGCACAGTGATGAGACATTCCGGCAGCGTCACCATCTAAGAGTCGACAGGATCTACCGAACTAGTGAAGACAAAAACCACGAAAAAGGCGTCAAGTACGTCGCTGTGGGGCAAGACGATGCGCAAATTGGACGCCGTGCCCCTCTCGTCGCGTCTCGTGTCGATTCTTCTGATTCTGCTCACGGTGGGTCTTTCGGTAGCCGCATTCACGACGCGTCAACTCATCTGGACGTATATGCTCGATCGCACGGACTCGCAGCTCATACGTCAATCTCAACTGGTCATCAACAACATCGATCAGCTTTCGGACCGTGGCTCCACGCCCACCGATTACTTTCTTCAAATTCGTGACGCCAACTACGACGTTGTGAAGACTCCGCTTATCCCTACCTCGCACGGAACAGGATCGGTGACAATACCGAACCTGCCGCCCTCGGGTTCCATGGGCAGCATCAAGATCAATACGCCAACTACGGTAGCCTCCAAGACCGTGGCGTCCCTCGACACCACGACGGGGAAGACGACTGGCACGGCGACATCGAGTTCAGGCACCTCTCCGTGGCGCGTAGTGGCGTTGCGCTGGGTGGCAGACGACGACGGATCCCAAGGTGTTTTCTTCATAGGACTTTCGCTGTCTGACGCCATGGACACCTCGGGTGCCGTCACGAGATACTTCCTCGTAGTGGGATTCCTCATTTTGGCGCTCGCCATGGCACTGGGAACCATCGCCATTTCGCGTACGCTTGCACCGCTGAAGCGCATCGAGAAAACCGCGGCAAAGATAGCCGCCGGTGATCTGTCGATGCGTGTTCCCGCCGCGCCCGAGAACACGGAGGTCGGTTCGCTTTCGTCCTCGCTGAACATCATGCTGGCGCGCATTGAACAGAGCTTCAAGGAGCAAGAGAACAGCACCAACAAGATGAAGCGGTTTGTGTCTGACGCCAGCCACGAGCTGCGGACGCCGCTTGCCGCCATTCACGGCTATGCAGAGCTGTATCGCATGCAGCGTAACTCGCCGGGGGCACTTGACCGCGCCGACGAGGCGATCCGGCGCATTGAGACGTCCAGCACTCGTATGGCTTCGCTGGTGGAAGATTTGCTGAGCCTGGCTCGCCTTGACGAGGGCAGGGGAGCAGACGTCACCAAGAACGTGCGTCTTGACACTGTTTTGGCAGATATCGGCGAGGACTTGCACGCTCTGGATCCCCACAGGCCCGTCACCATGGGTAGTTTGGCGATTAAGCCCGGCGTTGTGGGTGTGCAGTCGGGTTCGCGCACGCGGGTTGCGCTCGCTCAGTTCGAGGAGAAGCCGCTTGCTCCGGTGACGGTGATTGCCGATTCCACGCGCCTGCGGCAGGTTTTCACGAACATTGTGGGCAACATTCACTGCTACACTCCGGACGATTCGCCCGTGCAGATTTCGCTCAACGTGGTGAAAGCGGCCATGGATCCCGCTCACCTTGCGGAACTTGGGACGAATCCGCAGTCTCTCGGCGAATTCATCAACGCCATTGAGGTTGCCGGTTCTACTGGCGTCGGCACGGCATACGCCTTTATCCGCTTCGCCGACCACGGCCCGGGAGTCAAGCCAGAGGCGCTGGGACAGCTGTTTGAGCGCTTCTATACCGCGGACGCGTCGCGTGCCCGCGAAAAGGGTGGCACGGGCTTGGGCATGGCCATTGCGAAGTCCGTGGTCAAGGCCCATTCGGGATTCATCTGCGCCACGCAGACTCCGCATGGAGGCCTCACCATCAACATCGGTTTGCCTCTTCCCACGAGATTTGGCGGAAGCGTCGAGATCAAGACCAAGGCGATGACGGCCAAGGACGTTGTGACAGATAAGATGCCGTTGGGTTTGGGCGGCAGCATTGGCAGCATTGGTGCTGGCAGTGATGCCGCAGGTGCTGCAGACGCGGGGAAGCGGGACATTACGGCGACTGTTCCAACCGGGGCTGTTCATGATAATTCAGCGACGCGCCCGGAATCATCTCAGCCGCGTCATTAGTGGGGTTTCGCGCATGACTCAATGCGCGCGTGTCACCGAATATGGGTAAAGTAGATGAGAGTGGTTTTCGAAACCGTTTGCGCGTATGTCATTGAGGGCGTGCGCGACTGAACAATACATGAACTAAGAGGTGTTGATATGCCTAGCGGTAAGGTACGTTGGTTCGACGCAAAGAAGGGGTACGGCTTCATCACAAGTGACGACGGTCGGGACGTCTTCCTGCCCGTCAGCGCGCTTCCTGCAGGTGTGAGTACGCTGCGCAAGGGTGCGAAGGTTGAATTCTCGGAGGCCGATGGTCGTAAGGGCCCTCAGGCGCTCGACGTGAAGGTGCTGGGGCCTGCACCCTCGGTGGTGCGCGCGACGCGTCCTCAGGCCGATGACATGGCGGCCATTGTGGAGGATCTCATTAAGTTGCTTGATTCCGCAGGCAATGGGCTGCGACGCCATCACTATCCCTCTGCCAACGAGGCGCGCAAACTCGCTGCCATGCTGCGAGTTGTCGCCGACGATTTCGACGTTCAAGACTGACGTGACTGATTTCACGCAGCGTTACGACTGATTGCAATTATCGATTGGATAAGCAAGTGCCAGAGAAACCGAATCCAGAAGCCATCGCACGGACGATAGCCGTTGAAACCGCAGAAGACGCCGACGCTGTTGGCGACTTCGTGGGCCGTGTGGAGCTGGGAGACAACGTTGTTGACTTCCGGTTTGTCTCGCTTTTGGCGGGCTATGAGAAGTGGCAGTGGGCTCTCAGCCTGTATCACGACGAGGAGTTGGATTCGTGGACTGTTAA
The DNA here is from genome assembly GCA_022651005.1 of Bifidobacteriaceae bacterium. GTDB lineage: Bacteria > Actinomycetota > Actinomycetes > Actinomycetales > Bifidobacteriaceae > JALCQC01. Next base: position 123,883 of record JALCQD010000001.1, on the reverse strand, counting down.
CGAATCATCTCTGATCCCCACTGAGGGCGCCTTGATGCCGCCGAAGTGGATTCCCTGGCGCGAGCGTTTGTTGCCGTCTGACCTTTCGGTTACCGACACGCTCGGTACCGAAAAAGATGACGAGCGGCTGGAAGACGGATTCCGCAAGACGGAAACGTCTGAGTCTTCTGAGTCTTCGGAATCTTCGGAGGTTTCAGGGACTCCGGAGACATCAGAGGGCACGAGTTCGTCATCTGCCGAGTCTTCCGCTGATGCTGCGGATTCGATCGATGCCGCAGACTCGTCTGAGGACTTCGAGGACATCGTGGAGGAGTATCGTCTCTCGCGTCGTCGTGTGCTGAGTCGGTTGGGTCGTTCCCAGGTGGCGCAGCGGTGGTATGACGGTCCTCACGGGCCGAAGTCCTTGTCCACAAAGACCGCCGCCGGGCTCACGTGCGAAACCTGCGCATTCTTCGTGCCGCTGCAAGGTGAGCTGGACACGATGTTTGGCGTCTGCGCCAATAAGTGGAGTCCGGACGATGGACGCGTGGTGTCCCTGGACCATGGGTGCGGAGAGCATTCTGAGATTGAGCCTCCGGAACCCGAAGGCATGTGGCCAGACCGCAAGCCTGCCTACGATGACCTTCATATTGATGTAGTGAAGCAGGCTCCCCGCGAGGAAGTCGGTCAAGTGGAAGTGCTCGAAAACGCCGACGCAACAGGTACTTCTGAAGTCACAGGTACTTCTGACGGCACGGATGCGGCTGACATCACGGACGCTACCGAAGCTGTTGCTACGTCTGATGCGTCCGTCGAGGTCAGCGCGGCCGAGAGCGAAGTCGACGCAGAATCTCATTCCGCTTCTGACACCGAAGAGTGAGAACCGAAGGCGAATGCAGCTCTAGTGCACCACGGTGAGGGTGCAGCGTGACGACTTGACGAGTTGCCCACTCACAGAACCAAGCACGCGCGCATCGATACCACTCAGACCTCGCGATCCCACAATGACCCAATAGGCATAATTCGATGCGCTTGTCAGTCCCTTTGTGGGGCTGATGTGCATTGCCGCAGACCGATAATCCACAGAGGCGGGGATTTCTGCCGAGGCAATGGATCGATCAAGGATTTTCTGCGCGTATTCCTGTGCAACCTGCACTGGTGCCACAGCGTTTTCATAACCAGGAACAACACCGAGGTCGCGCATTTGCCAGCAGAAGAAGATATGCAGGCGCCGGCCAGTGCGCTGGGAAGCCTGCACAGCAAATTGCAAAGCCCGAACTGAGTCTGAGGATCCGTCAATTCCCACGACAATGGGGAGCGGTTCTCCGTTGCTCAGCAGTGCCGCAGCTGAGATCTTCTGGAGGTTGTCGCCCCTTTCGATGGCGGCTGTGAGCGCGTCGGCGTCAAGCACAGAAGTGGAAGAGGAATCATTCTGCGTATGCTTCTCGATGATCCGGTCTTCATCCAGATCGCGTTTTCTCACGATAGTGACCGGAACCTTGGCCGCCTGGGCGAGCGAGGCAGAAGTTGACCCCAGGAACCAGCGCAGAATGGCGTTGAGACTGCGCCTGCCAACGACAATTCCAAGAGAATTGGCTCCCAGCGTCAGAAGTGCCGCCTGTCCGGATCCCCGAACGGAGGTGAGAATGATGCGATCCGAACCGTTATGAGCGTCTGGATAGTGGTCCTGAACCCACTCTGAAATCTTGGATTCGATGCTTGCGTACGCCATGTCCCACGCCTCTTTGCTGTCGGGCTCGGCGCCGACTTCCCACGAAGGAGTCCAGCCGTAGACGGCGTTGATGGTGGCGTCGAGCCTGTTAGCGTCGTCGAGGGCCCAGGAGAGTGCCGCAAAGGATTCTTCGGAGCCGTCGACGCCGACAACAATGCGGTCGGATGTGCGATCGGCGGCGGCGTTCGAAAGGTGCGATGAGTCTGTCATGAGTCCTCCTTTGGGCTGTGCGTCCGAGGTGCCGTGACGGGCACCGTTCGTGCGCGGTGACTTACCACCACTGTAACGAATGACGGGCGACGATGTGCCCGAGGGTTTCGCCTCACAGCGCATCCATTGCGCAGACAGCGAATTTCGCGGGACGTTGGGATTAAACGTCACCCGAAATCTGTAGAGTGGTTGGCAGTTGTCGGAAGGAATCATACATGTTCGAACGGTTCACAGACCGGGCGAGGCGAGTCATCGTCCTCGCACAAGAAGAGGCACGCTCTCTTCAACATAATTACATTGGAACGGAGCACCTGCTTCTCGGTCTCATTCGTGAGGGTGAGGGTGTGGCCGCCAAGGCTTTGGCCGCGAAGGGTGTCGAACTCGACAAGACTCGTGAGCAGGTCGAAGAGATGATCGGCAAGGGCTCGGCGAGCCCCTCGGGTCATATTCCATTTACTCCGCACGCACGCCAGGTTCTTGAGATGAGCCTGCGTGAGGCGCTGCAGCTGGGTCACAGCTACATCGGTACCGAGCACATTCTTCTTGGTCTCATTCGTGAGGGTGAGGGTGTGGGCACGCAGGTGCTTATCAAGATGGACGTGGATTTGGCAGATCTGCGCACCTCCGTCATCGACATGATTCGTGGAACCCACGAAGAGGGGCAGGATGGCGCGAAGGGCGACCTTGCCAATGCGGGTGGCGTCTCGAACAAGAATTCGCAGACCGGTTCTGCAATTTTGGATCAGTTCGGACGCAACCTCACCGCTGAGGCGGCAGACGGCAAGCTCGATCCTGTCATCGGGCGCTCCGCGGAAATCGAGCGCGTCATGACGGTGCTGAGCCGTCGTACCAAGAACAACCCTGTACTGATCGGCGAGCCGGGCGTGGGCAAAACCGCAGTAGTCGAGGGCTTGGCGCAGAAGATCAACAATCAGGATGTGCCGGAGACGCTCAAGGACAAGCAGGTCTATGCTCTTGATCTCGGTTCCATGGTGGCGGGTTCACGCTACCGTGGCGACTTCGAGGAACGCCTCAAGAAGGTCATGAAGGAAATCAAGACCCGCGGCGACATTATTCTGTTCATCGACGAGATTCATACCATCGTCGGTGCAGGCTCCGCAGACGGCGCGCTGGGTGCTTCCGACATGCTCAAGCCCATGCTTGCGCGTGGCGAGCTGCAGACCATCGGTGCCACCACCACAGAGGAGTACCGCAAGTACATCGAGAAGGACGCGGCGCTTGAGCGTCGTTTCCAGCCGATTCAGGTACCCGAGCCCTCCGTGGCCGAAACCATCGAGATTCTCAAGGGGCTGCGCGACCGGTACGAGAACCATCATCACGTGACCATCACGGATGGTGCTCTTCAGGCCGCGGCAGAGCTGTCGAGCCGCTACATTCAGGATCGCAACTTGCCCGACAAGGCCATTGACCTTATCGACGAGGCAGGAGCGCGCCTGCGTATCAAGCGTCTCACCGCGCCGCCGGAGCTCAAGGAGCTCGATACCAAGATCGCCAAGCTCAAGAAAGACAAGGACCAGGCGGTCGAGGATCAGGACTTCGAGAAGGCAGCGGACTTGCGCGACTCCCAGGAAAAGCTGGAAGAAGAGCGCAAGACCAAGGAAAAGGCGTGGCGCGAAGGCGAATCCGACGTGTCCATGGTCGTCGATGAAGAAGTGATCGCACAGGTCATTTCGTCCACCACGGGCATTCCGGTGTTCAAGCTCACTCAGGCCGAATCCAAGAAGCTGCTCAACATGGAGAACGAGCTGCACAAGCGCGTCATCGGTCAGGACGAGGCCATTTCGGCCATCTCCCGTTCGATTCGCCGTGCACGTGTGGGGCTCAAGGACCCCAGGCGTCCTTCGGGTTCGTTCATCTTCGCTGGCCCCACGGGCGTCGGCAAGACGGAGCTGGCAAAGTCTCTGGCTCAGTTCCTCTTCGACGATGAGGACGCGCTCATCCGTGTCGATATGTCGGAGTTCTCCGAGAAGTACGCGGTTTCGCGTCTCTTCGGAGCACCTCCGGGGTACGTCGGCTACGAAGAGGGCGGCGAGCTCACCGAGAAGGTGCGCAGGAAGCCGTTCTCCGTGGTGCTGTTCGACGAGATCGAAAAGGCGCACCCGGATATCTTCAACACGCTGCTGCAGGTGCTGGATGACGGTCATCTCACCGATGGTCAGGGTCGCAAGGTTGACTTCAAGAACACCATCATCATCATGACCACCAACCTCGGAACCCGCGACATTGGCAAGTCCCAGAACACTGGCTTCAACGTCGGTGGCAACACTGAGACGAACTACCAGCGCATGAAGAGCCAGGTGACCAGCGAGCTCAAGGAACAGTTCCGTCCCGAGTTCCTCAACCGTCTGGACGACATCATTGTGTTCCAGCAGCTGACGCAGGAACAGGTGCGTTCGATCGTGGATCTCCAGATCACCGATCTCAACCACCGCCTGTTCGAGCGTCACATGTCCATCGAGCTGACAGACCAGGCGAAGGACCTGCTCACGCAGAAGGGCTTCGATCCTCTGCTGGGCGCACGTCCGTTGCGCCGTGTCATTCAGCGCGACATTGAGGATGCCATTTCAGAGCAGATCCTCATGGGACAGCTGCACGACAACGAGGCCATCAAGGTTGACTCCGAGGGGGAGGGGCTGTTGGGCGACTTCACGTTCACAGGCGTTCCCTTCATCGAAGGCGAAACAGCCGATGGTGCGAATGACGGCGGCAAGGGCGATGACGGTAAGGGTTCGGGCAGCGACTCGGACGGCTCTGCCGGAGACGGTGGAACCGACGGTCCCGCAGGTCCCGATACTCCTGAGACGCCAGTCGCTCCCAGCGATGCCGGCGCAGCACAGCCCGAAGAGGCTGTTGCAGCTCCCGCGGCATCACAGGAGTAAGCAAGCAGTACCTATCGATAAACGACCCATCCTTCGTGATGGGTCGTTTTCATGTGGCAGTGAGCGTAGCAAGCGCGAGTAGGGGAGAGACGAATGGAACAGAGCTCAAAAACGACCTCGATGAACGGTGCGGACGGTATGGACGGTACAGACGGTGCGAATAGCATGAACGATGCACGCGGAAGTGCGTCAGCAACCACGATGCATCAGCCGCGCTTCCGCAAGTCGATGTTGGTGACACTGATGGTTGCGAGCTTCCTCTGCCTTTTCAACGAAACGGTGCTCTCCGTGGGGAACACGGCCGTCATGAAGGAATGGGGACTGGACTACAACACGGTTCAGTGGACCATGAGCGGCTTTCTCGTGGCCATGAGCATCTCCGTGCCCGTCGCCGCCTTCGTGATTCACCGCTATTCCACCAAAGCAGTTTTCATCTGCTCTCTGCTGCTCATCGCCGCCGGGCTCACGCTCAATGCCCACAGTCCCTCTTTCGCCGTGCTCATCGTGGGCCGCGTGGTGGAGGGTCTTGGCGCGGGTCTGCTGCCGAGCCTCCTTTTCTCCAGCGCACTCAAACTCACCAAGCCGCAGTATCAGGGATTTGTAACCGCTCTGTGTGGCGTCATCATCGGTCTCGGGCCGTCCTTTGCACCACTTTATGCGGGCTCCCTTCTTAGCGCGGGCTACAACTGGCGCACGTTATTTGTTCCGCTCTCCATCGCCGCCATTGTGCTGCTCATTGTCGGAATCTTCTTAGTATCGGACATTTCGGAACGCAGCGCTCGCAGACTTGACGTGGCGTCGGTTCTCATGTCCATCGTTGGCTTCACTGCGCTCGTCGGAGGCATCAACGTACTTGCCATGAGCCTGACGTCGTGGCTCGGGTGGGTTTTGACGCTCGTGGGTCTCGTGGTGTGCGTGGCGTGGGCTCATCGCCAGATTCTCCTCGGCAAACGCGAGCAGGAGGCGAAGGAGTCGGGTGCAACCTCTGCCCACACAGCACCCGTGCTCAATCTCGCCATTATGCGAACGGCTCCCATCGCGGCGGGAATGGCGCTCATCGTGCTGCTGCAGGTGGCCAACATGGGCCTCGCCGTGGTCTATCCCATGGCCATCGAGCCGGGTCTGCGCATTTCCGCGTTCACCTCGTCGTTAATGCTCATGGTGCCACTGCTGATTTCCCAATGCTTTGCGCTGTGTGCGGGTACCCTGTTTGACCGTTTCGGCGCGAAGGCGACCGTTCTTGGTGGCATCAGTGCGCTGATCATTGGTTTTGTTCTTCTCGCCTTTGCCAAGGTCTCCATGGGAGCGCTCGTTGTGGCAGTTTTTGCGACCGTCGCCTTCGTGGGTGTCGCATTCGCCCTTCCTACCATTGAGGCGCGCATGTTCTCTCTGGTGAGTCCCGAATACATCCCCGACGTGGTGAGTGGCGCACAGACCTCCATGCAGGTGGGAGGAGCTTTGGGAACCACCATCACCATGGGCATTTTCTCGGCGTCCTTTGCCGCGCATACCGCGGGAGTCCCGGGTGGTTCGGCGGCGGTGACGAGCGGTCAGCCGTACCTCTCGAGCTTCGCCACAGTGTCGATTGTGCTGGCGATTGTGTATGCGCTGAGCCTCGGATTGGCGGCCGTCGTCGTGAAGGGCTCGAAGAAGCCGACGACTCAACGCTGATTCTGTTGGGGCGAGGTGAGAGAATGGGCACATGGAGAAACTTGCAATAGTCGTTGTGACCTACAAGCGTCAGCAGTTGCTGACCAAGCTTTTCGATTCCATCCTCGCTTCCACCAAGGCTCCTTGGCGGGTTGTCATTGTGGACAACGAGGACTCTCGTGACACCGAAAAGATGGTTGCCGATTTCTCCGACAAGATGACAGAGCAGTGGGGGAAGACCGTTGCGGACACGTCCGGTTCACAGGCTCGCGTGACGTATGTTCGCATGACGGAAAACTCAGGCGGTTCAGGCGGTTTCTCAAAGGGCGTCGAGACGGCTTACAACCTCGGGGCCGAATGGTTCTGGATCATGGACGACGACGTGGCCATCGAGCCCGAGGGCATGGCGCGCCTCGAAAAATGGGCTGGAAGCCACGAGGTCATTCAGGGACAGCGCTACGACTACGATGGCGGTCCCTTCTACTGGCAGTATCATTTCGTGGTGCCGCTTGGCATCCCTGATCCCATCGCGCCCTCTGGCTTTGGCGCAGTCGGCTACAAGGTCATGAATACAGCTTGCTTTGAGGGTGGTCTCTTCAAGCGCAGCGTCATTCAGCAGATTGGCCTGCCGGACAAGCGCTTCTTCATCTACTGGGACGACACGCTGTACGGCTATCTCGCTAGCAAGATCACCAATCCCATTATCGTTCCGGACTTCGTGATGCGCCGCACCCGCGAAATCAGCAATCTCGACATCGCCGGCGTACGCCAGCTCAACTCCACCTCCGACATGAACCGTTATTACATCATGCGCAACCGTGGCTATATGGCACGCTATTTCATGGTGCACGGCGACTACCGTCCGCTCGCCTTCGGACTGGGAACTGCACTGACCTTCGCGAAGGAGCTCATCCGTCTCGTCACCGTCGACAAGACGCTGAAAACCGGCATCCCCGCGTTGTTGCGCGGGTGGAAAGACTCCCGTACTCTGTTGCATCAACCGGACTGGGAGCCCATGCCGCCGCTTGAAAAGTAGGCGATGCAGGGCAGAGAGAAAGGCAGATCATGATTGCTACCGCACAAGCTTTTGGAATCGACATCGGTGGCTCGGGCATCAAGGGTGCGCCCGTGGACCTTGTGAACGGACGTTTCGCTGCGGACCGCACGCGTATCCCTACGCCTGAGGTTTCCACTCCCGAGGCGGTGGCGAGTATTGTCACCCAGCTGCTCGATCAATATGACGTGGAAGATGGTACGCCCGTTGGCGTTGCGTTTCCTGCCCCCATTAAGCCGGGCAAGCCCATTGACTACATGGCCAATCTTGATCAGTCATGGGTGGGCGTTGATATCAATCAGCTGCTTACCAAACGTAGCGGACGTGAGATTCATGTGGTCAACGACGCGGATGCGGCAGGTCTCGCGGAAGTGCAGTTTGGTGCCGCCAAGGGACGTCACGGTTTGGTGATCGCGACGACGCTTGGCACTGGCATTGGCACAGCGTTGATCATCGACGGCATCCTCGTGCCAAACACAGAACTGGGGCATCTCGAGCTCAACGGCAAGGACGCCGAAAAATACACATCCGATGCAGCGCGCTCGCGCAAGGATCTGAGCTGGGAAAAATGGGGCGAACGCCTCACTAAATACTATTCCCGTCTCGAGGGATACTTCAGCCCTGAGCTCTTCGTGGTGGGCGGCGGGGTGAGCAAGAAATCAGCAAAATTCTTCCGCTATATCGACGTTGAGACTCCGCTTGTACCCGCGGCGCTGCTCAACGATGCCGGAATCATCGGAGCCGGCTACTTCGCCAGCAAACAGACTTCCGCACACGCCCAGAAGTGAGGCACGTTACGTCCGTACACTTTTCCCGTAGGGTCGATATCAGCCAGCCGAATCCCATCATCGCGGCCCAAAACTCCGCGAAGCGCAAAGGCATTGCGCTGTACCAACTGAATGATTCGAATCCAACACATCATGGTCTCGCGCCTATCAGCGTCCCGCAGCAGTACAACGCCGATCCAAAGGGACCCGTGGCAGCTCGTGAGGCGCTCGCACAATTTCTGAGCGCTCGTGCGCAGGGGTCAGACGCGGAGCGCGAGGTGCAGGGCCGGCCGGCCGATACGGTTGAGATCACAACGGAGACGGGCACGAGCCTCACGTTCGGCGCGCATGGCGAGGCGAACGCAGTGGACCCGGCGCGCGTCTATCTCACGAGCTCCACGTCGCAGGCCTATTCATGGCTCATGAAGCTGCTGTGCGATCCCGGTGAGGCGGTGCTGTGCCCTACGCCGGGATACCCTCTCATCGAATCCATCGGCCGGCTCGAGGGAGTCACTGCTGTGACGTATCCGCTGCGCTACGACGGCTCGTGGACCATCGACGTTCCCGATATCGAGCGCACGCTGGAGCGCAATCAGGAGGAATCCTCCGAGCCGCAGATTCGTGCTCTGATACTCATCAATCCCAACAATCCCACGGGATCCTATGTGGGGGAGCAGGATTACGAGCGCCTGGTGACTCTGTGTGAACGGTTCGGAATGGCGATTATTGCCGACGAAGTGTTCTTCGACTTCCCGTTGCTTCCGCTTGAGACTCCGCACAGAGTGGCGGGGGAGAGCCGCGTGCTCACCTTTGGGCTCGACGGCTTCTCCAAGATGCTGGCGGCGCCGCATGCAAAGGTCGGATGGATTCAGGTGTCGGGACCAGGGGGCGATGTTGCGGATGCTCTGCGGCGTTTGGACGTGATTGCTGATGATTTTCTGCCGATGTCGGGCATCATCGCGGAGCAGATTCCGCGCATGCTCGCAGAGGTGCCAGCACAGTTGTTGCGCATTCGTGAAAGAACGCGCACGAATCTTGTGACTCTCGAGGCCGCGTTGGCGGGGAGTTCTTCGGGGGTGGTGTCACTGCTGCAACCCGAGGGCGGATGGAACGTGCTGCTGCGGTTCCCCAGCGTGATTGATGAGAATGAGTTGGTGGGCGCTTTGATCCGAGACCATGCCACCACCGCCCAACCGGGGTATTTCTTTGACATGGTGAGCAATGGGTATGTGGCCGTGTCTCTGCTGCCCGAGCCGGAGGAATTCCGTGGGGGAATCACGACGTTGCTTGAGACGGTGGATGCGTTACTTGCGGTGTAGTAGTGGTTCGCGGACGCAACTTTCTGGACAGAGTGTTTGGTGGTTTCTCCAAAGGGATTTTGGGGAGATAATTTGAACGTTCACGGTGATAGAACCCTCTTCTCGAGCGTGGGGAAATCTTTTACTGATATTCCAACGTTTCTGAGATCTGAAGGTAATGCGACACGCTGAAAAGATGTCAACAGATTGAGTACTTATGTAAACTTAATTTCTGAGAGCAAGAAGCCCATGTGTATTGATTGACAGAAATATCACATCAACACCACAGAAAGGCAGAGGTACGATGCTCTCGAAAACCCTTCGAAAATATCTTGGAGCACCGCTCAAGATCCTTGCCGGGAAAGATGCTGCCAGCGTGCGCAGTCGTTTCATTCTCGTTGTGAGTGTTGTTGCTGCCATTGTTCTCGTCGTGTCATCTCTTCTGCCTGTGAAAGCCTCTGGAGATTCGTCCCCGCCGGGCAACGATCCCACTCCAACGGTGGCGAACGCTTCGACGACGAACGACGACACAGATGGGTCTGAAAAGTCGTCAGTAGATAACGTGGCCGTAGACGGCGAACAGGCCGGTGATGGCACAAAAGTAGTGAACGATGACGGCGTGTCCGAAGATGTGTCTTCGGGTTCTTCCCCTGAATCCTCTCCGGAGACAGATGGCAGCAATGAGGCTGCAAATACGGAATCTCCGGAATCGGCTGGATCTCCTGAATCCTCTCAATCCTCCGGAACGAGCGATGCTGAGTCGACCGAAACCAACGTGCCCTCTGACGCACAGGAACAAGAAGAACCTGCACAGAAAAGCGAGGACGAGGAAGCTGCCCTCGATGAGACGTCGGATGATGAAATTTCAACCAAGGAGGATACTGAGCAGGAAGATTCTGAGGTTGTAGGCTTCGCAAGCGGAGATGGATACAACTGGGCTACTGGTACGACGCGAACCATTACCGTCACTGCGGCCGGAGACCGTGATGGTGCGACGGATACCATCAAAGGGTTGAACGGAGCTGTGTACGTGGCAGTCCAAAGCTCCTCAAGCACACCTCCGGCGCTTCCGACGACATTGGACAATGCTTTGTATTGCACGACTGGTGGAGTGCAAGACGGTTTTACTCGTGAAGATGGCGTATGCCGTATCAAGGTTGCACCGGGATGGTTTTGGGATAGATTGCCGTATTGGATTCTTGAATATAGCGTGGCCGACCCTTTTTCGAAAGTTGACAATTTAGCTTTGGGAACTCAGGACTCAATAGGTCAGTATCGGTATGCTTTTCGTATTTCGGGAGGCGACGGCAACGTCTCGACACCTCTGTCTACTCAGGCAACTCATATTTCTGATTCCAGGTACCGAACTGTGTCTGGGAAATGGTCCCACGTTCGCAACAATCCCGCTTTCCCGGGAATGTGCTTAACCGACGATCCATTAAAGGTTGCGTTGATCATTGATCAATCTGGTTCTGTCGATGAGACGGAAATCGAGAAGATGAAGGATGCCGCCAAGTCTTTCGCATCGTCCAGAGGGCTCGGGTCGACCAATACGTACATGGGCCTTTATGGGTTTAACGAGACGGCCTATCAGGCGTTGCCTGCAACATCAATAGCGGATGCAGCAGGAATTGCCACGGTGACGGATGCGATTGATAAATTCCAGGCAGTGAAGGATGTTGCCACAAATTGGGATCATGCGTTGCGCTTAGTGGGAACGGAATGGGATGCGGTGATCATGTTGACAGATGGCAATCCCACACGATACCTATCAGACGCCAGTGCGGGCATTGGTTCCGCCACAGATCTTCGAGCTATAGAGGAGGCGATTGCCTCGGCAAACTATCTGAAGTCGGAAGGAACATCCGTTCTGACTGTCGGCATTGGCATGCCAGAGGCGTCACGTGTTAATCTCAACGCCATTTCCAGTGTGGCCGACACCTACGATGCCACTAATTTTGAGGACCTGGACGATGTATTGCATACCATCGCGCAGCGCTCGCAGTGCTCGGCATCCATTCGAGTCCAAAAAAGCGTGACGGATACAGATGGGAACAATCCGTCGACTATTGCCGGATGGCCCATGAAGGTGCAGAAAACGGCAGATAATGCAAACGGAGACGTGGAACTCTGCGAAATCACGGCTGGCGGGCGCAATTGTTCAACGGGAAGTGCTGTTTCGACGCTCCCTACCATTGGCGCATCCCATATGGCCCAGTGGGCATTGCAATTTACCACTCCAGAAGGTCAGAATGCCAGCGTAAAGATCGACGAGGGAATGCTCATGACGCCGTCTGAGTATGCGGGATACGAGTTCGTGAAGTATACATACACGATCAAGCATGCGGATGGCACAACAAGTGATCCTGTAGAAGTTACGGCTCCTGCTGCGACAGACTTCATGGTAGAAGATATCGAATCAGGCGACGAAGTTATGGTCGTTTACACCAACAAACCTCTACCTGAGCCTGATGTGGCAAACGTGTCGTGGCAGAAGAAAAACGATTCGGGGGAATCTCTCGGAGGAACCACATGGACCCTGAAGAGAACGGCACCAACCACCGAAACGATCACCATTGAGGATAATCTCGGTCAAGACAAGGACGACAGGGATGGACACTTCTTGGTCATGGACTTGCAACTAGGGGACTACACGCTCACCGAAGAATCCGCTCCCGATGGTTATGTGTTTGATAGCACTCCGCATCCTTTCACGCTTACGGCCTCAGGATTTTCTTTTGATGTAGCTTTTGTCAACACAGCCAAGAGGGGCACGGTGACGTGGAAGAAAGTTGAAAAGAGTGCTGACGGGAGCACAACCCCTCTGGCGGGATCCACCTGGACCATCACTCCCGTTGCTCCAAAAGGTGACGAGATTATCGTTGAAGATTATACGGGTCAAGAGATGTATGAAGGCAAGGACACTGACTCCGCTGCCGGTTCTTTCAAAGTGGAGGGTCTTGCCTGGGGCGAGTACGAGCTTGTCGAAACAGAGGCACCTTTCGGCTATGTTCTCGATTCCGCGAAGTATCCCTTCACTATTTCGGCAACAGCGCTGGATTTTCAATTCGACACAGCTTTCGTGAATACCCGTCCTGATATTCCCTCTTTGCCGCTTACGGGTGGCTCGAGTTCGGACGCCTATTGGATTGCGGGTGGTCTCACCGTGATCCTCACCCTCATTGTTGGTTTTGGAGTTCATCTGTATCGCACACAAAGGAGAACACATGCGACGAGTGGTTTATCGACAACAGACACTGGCGAATAGTTCGCGCTATACACAACACACCACCGATTTCGTCGTACACAACGGCACGGGATGAAAGGAAGTGAGCACAATGGATAAGACACAGGTAGGTCGTTCTTGGAAGCACCGCGCTGTTGCGCTGATGGGAGCGGCAGGATTGATTTTTGCAGGGCTCTTCGGAGGAGCGGGAGTGGCGGCAGCGGCGCCATCTTCAGTGCAGCCGACAGATCCGAGCGCACCTGAGAGTGGATCATTGACGCTCCATAAGCTTGATGGAGCCGAAACTGGAGATGTCAATAATGGCATGGAGCTCGTAGACGATGCAGGTGAATCGACGGTGGGAGGTGAGCCGCTTTCAGGAGTGACTTTTACTGCTACGGCAGTGCTTGGTACAGTTGCAGATCCTAATGATCCAGATAGTGCAGCACTTGATTTCAATCTCACGACGGCTGAGGGATGGCAGAATCTTAAAACCTCGGATGTTGCTAATAGAGTCAACGAAATAAAAGATGGTGGTTTCAGAATAGGGAATACTCCAATCCAGAGAACTAATGAAAAAGGAATTGCAGTCTTCTCGAATCTTCCATTGGGGCTCTATTTGATAGAGGAAATAGGTTCTGGACTCCACGATATTGTGACGAAAACTGCGCCATTCTTAGTCACCATTCCTCTCAATCTTGTTGACGAAAATGGCGATGCCACCAATCAGTGGCTCTATGACGTGCACGCTTATCCTAAGAACAACACCGTGGAGGATCCCGTGAAGAAAGCGGAAGATCCTGATGACCACTTGGGTGGCGTCATTGGCTGGTCGGTAACTCAGACACTTCCTGCATTGAACGACACCGATGAGCTTATTCGATTCGAAATGGATGACACTTTGGATCCCAAACTTGAATACGTCGAATCAACGGCAGTTGTCAGTGTGGCAGGTGTCGAGATTTCTTCAGAGAAAGACTTCAACATCGTAGATCCATCGGCTACGAATGGGAATAAGCTTTCTGTCATCTTTACGGAGCAAGGTGTTAAAAAACTAGATGAGGCTCTTAAAAAAGAAGGCTCCATGGGCCTTGATATCGTTTTGACTTTTAAAACAAAGGTGTTGGAGGTAGGTAAGTATGAGAACAAAGCAGAAACCTTCGTCAATGAGAATGATCTAAAGAGCGAAGTGCAGTCCACTGAATGGGGCAAGCTCATCATTTCGAAAGTTGATGGCAATACGGATGAAAGTCTCAATGGCGCGGTATTCGAGATCTATGATGACGTGAGTGGCGCAAAGGGCGAAAGTCCTATTGGTAATGGCACAGTGGCTGGCGGAACCCTGGAATTTGGCCTCTTGTGGATCGGCAATAACGGTGATCCACAGAGCCGAGATTATTGGATTGTGGAAACCGTGGCTCCAGCAGGATACGTTCTTGATGCAACTCCGCGAAAAGTGACAATTTCGGCAAATGGTGGCACCTATATCACCAGAGAAACTATCACCAACTACCCGCCCATCATCCCCGGTCTGCCACTTACCGGATCGGCGGGAACTGTGGTCATCATCGGCATCGGTATCGCGATGCTGGTGACGGCTGGTGGCCTCATCGCCATCAAACGTCACCGCATGCGCGTCAGTGCTCAGCAGTAAAGCAACACAATAGTGATGTGAGTTCTCCGGTGGGCGGGCGCTGCAAAAAGTATCCGCCTACCGGAGGTTGATAAATCACAGAAGGCGACGACGATGACACTGAAAGCCACTGCGGCCCCCAAAGCACAGGAGCGAGGCAACGCAAACGCGGATGCTCGTACTCGGCGTTGGCGACCGCAGTGGTTCACAATTGCCATCGTCGTTCTCGTGTGTGGCGGCGTGCTGCTCATGCTCTATCCCAGCACCGCCGCATGGGTGTCTCAGTACAATCAGTCAGAAATCGTCGCTCGCTATCCGCGGGAGGTCGAGAAGGCGAAGCCCACTGCAAGTGAGCAGATCGCTCTCGCGCGGCGGTACAACAAGACTCTCGTGTTTTCTGCGGCGGTCGCTGCCAATAATCGCCTTCCTTCCGCCACATCTGGTGCAGGCGAAGGTGCCGGCGAGGACGCTGGTGCAGACGCCGATCTCTCGTACTCCAATCTGCTCTCCGTCGATTCTTCAGGCCTCATGGGCCGCATCAAAATACCTTCTATCGACGTGGACTTGCCCATATACCACGGCACGTCGGACGAGACACTCAAAAATGGAATCGGTCATCTTGAGGGAACGTCACTGCCCGTGGGAGGCTCTGGAACACGCTCGGTTCTTACGGGCCATAGGGGTTTGGCCTCCTCCACGCTCTTTACTCATCTCAACAAGGTGAAAGACGACGATACTTTTACACTCACCATCCTCGACGAAGTGCTCACCTACAAGGTCGTAGAGGTGCAGGTCGTCGAGTCCGACGAAACCGAGGCACTGCGGCCGGTGGAAGGCAGGGACCTCGTTACGCTGGTGACGTGCACGCCGCTTGGCATCAACTCGCAGCGAATCCTGGTGACAGGGGAGCGCGTGAGCCCCACGCCGCAAGCGGACATTGACTCTGCTGGCGATCCTCCCGATATCCCCGGATTCCCGTGGTGGGCCGTCGCTGCGAGCGCGGTGGTGCTGATCGGCGGAGCGGTGATCTGGCGTTCCGGATATTCGTGTACGTGAAAGGTGTGACCGCTTGCTAGGCTAATGGGCGATTGCGGTGGTGATTGCCACTGGCCAAGGCGAAGGGGTTCAACATGAGTTTTGCGCAGTGGGCGCGTGTGGTGTCGCGAGATACGAACCGTTCGTTGGCGGGCTCCTCGTTATATGTTCCGCAGGATGCCTCCGATATTGCGGCACAGGCGCAACAGTGGGGCATGAGACTTGCTGCAGATGAGGTCGGTGCCGATTTTACGTATGATGCTGTGCTAGCAGGAGATGCCGAGGCCGCAACGGGTGCCGTATTACCCGCTCATGCCTCACATTTCACCGATAAGGAAGCTTCCGCGCCGTTGCCGCAAATGAGTGGGGCTGAGGCCATCGACCACGCTCGCATGCGGATGCCGGTAACCAGAAAACTCATTGCTGAACTTGCGGCAGATGGTGCACTTACGGGTGTGCGCTTCGCCATCAGCATTGTTCTGGAACCTAAGACTGCCGTGTTCCTCGAGGAGCTCGCAGCCGCAGGCGCCGTTGTTGGCATCTACTGTGACGGTGAGTCCACGGATCCCCGCGTCATCGAGGAGCTGGAGAAGCGCGGCATCGAGGTGTCGGCCCAGCGCGCGTGGTCCGCCGAGCGGCGCCGCACAGAGGCCTTGAAACTGCTTGACGACATTCAGCCGGACATTCTCATCGACGATGGCGCCAGTTTTGCACGACTTCTGATGCGCGAACGTCCCCAGATGGCGGCGAATCTCATCGGAGTAGCGGAGGAAACCACCAGTGGCGTTCGCGCCTTCGCGGCAATGGACCGTGACCGTGCGCTGACATACCCCGTTATCGCGGTCAACGATTCCGCGCTGAAAACGAATTTTGACAATGCGCACGGAACCGGCGAGACCTGCGTGACGACGATGCTCGACATTCTCGGTTCCGACGCTTTTGCCGGCGCCTCCGTTGCCGTGGTGGGGTATGGGCCGGTTGGTGCGGGTTTCGCACGCCGCATTCGCGCGTTGGGCGCGAAGGTCACCATATGCGATATTGATCCGGTGGCATGCTTGCGCGCGGTCTTCGATGGCTTTGAGACCGCGGACCTCGCCTCTGTTGCGGGCCATGTCGACATGGTGACATCTGCGACCGGCGTGCGCCACACCGTCAGCCTTGAGACCATGCGACGTATGCGAGAGCGGGCCATCCTGGGCGTCATCGGAGGCATTTCCAACGAGCTTGCCCTCGATGACATCACAGGCTTCGCACGTGCCAACGCCGCAGTGCGTGATCTCGACGTGCCCGGCGGCTCCACGGTGAGGCTGCTCAGCGACGGCGACGGCGTCAACTACACGGCCGGCAATGGCAATCCCATCGACATCATGGATTTGAGTTTCGCTGTGCAAACAATGGCGATTGGATATCTGCTGAAACATCGGGGACGCTTGGAGAAGCGCCTGATGACACTGGATTCTTCGGCCGACGAGCACATCGCTCGTGTGGCATTGTCGACGCGAGGGCAAGAGGTCACGGCGACGCACACTGTGCCGTACGATTGGCGGCTGAGCCGCTTTGAAGACGAAATTGCCAGCGAGAACAGTGGCGAGAAGGAGCATCGCGCATGAACCCGGCTTTCGGAACAGCGCTGTGGGGCGCCCAAGTCACCGTTTACTCGGCACAGCTCGTGATTCCGGTCACAGCTCCCGTCATTCCAAACGGCTCCGTAGCGGTATACGAGGGGCGCGTCATCAACATCGGCACGCGCGAGTGGGTCATCAGCACCCTCAAAGAGGAGTTCGGGCCGAGACTGCGCCTGGTGGAGCGCCACTGGGATGGCATCATGACGCCCGGTCTGGTGAACTCGCACACGCATTTGCAATACACCAACATGGAATCGGTGGGCAAGGGCGACTACGAGGACTTCCGTGGTTGGGAGCTTGGTTTCAACAAGGTCTACGATGCGCTCACGCAGCAGCCGCCAAGTATCTGGCGTGATTCGGCGGATGCCGGCGCTCGCAAGCTCGTAGAGAATGGCACCACAGCCGCCGCCGATGTTGTGACCAATATCGAGGCCATCGGAGCGTTACGCTCCCAGGGACTGCGTGGCGTGGCGTATTGGGAGATCATGGATTGGTCCAACGAGCAGTGGCGCGCAGAAGGCAAGCGTCAGCTGGTGGAGCGTCTCACTGCCATTTCCGACATGGGACTGGAATCCGTGGGCATCAGCCCGCATGCTCCTTACTCCTTGGAATCCGAGCCCTTCCTCGATATGCCCGACATTGCGCGACGCTTGGGCATGAGGCTGCACATTCACTTGGGAGAGACTCGCCTGGAACGGGGGAGCAGGCCCGCCGATCTCACCACATACACAGGCGTGGAATGGCAAAACAACGAGTGGAAGAGCTACCGCGAGCTGAAAAAGCATGGCTTTGGCGCTTCGGCGATTCAGTTCGTGGATCAGCTGGGAGCCTTGGGGCCCGACGTTCATATTGCGCACGGGGTGTACGCGGATAAGGAGGATCGCCGCCTTTTGCGTCAGCGAGGTGTGAGCGTGGCGTTGTGCCCTCGGTCCAATCGCATCACTTCCACTTTGAGCGAGGCGCCCATTGCGGATTACTTGAGGGAAGGCAATCTGGTGTCAATCGGCACGGATTCGCTGTCCAGCTCGCCAAGCCTTGACGTGCTCGACGACTGCGCGGAGCTATTTGATCTCGCCCGTTCTCAGGGATACAAGGAGGCGGATTTGTCGCATCGACTGATTCGTATGCTCACTTTGGGCGGCGCGGAAGCCATGGGAATGAATGTGGGCTCAGATCGCATCGGGCAGATTAATGCGGGTGCGCGAGCCGACCTCGCGTTCTTTGCTATCGACACCGACGTCAGCGGGCCGCGTGGCATCGAGGAAACATTGGAACGGCTGGTGCGCAACGGTGGCGGTACCAATAGGGCCACAGTGATCTCTGGGCGTCTCGTCTACAACGACGGCGCCTTTGACGATCGTGATGATGACGCACCCGGCAACGGCGGTGCAGTAGCGGAGGAGAACAGCAAATGACGACGGGACAGGGCGACGGATACGAGCAGCCCTCCACTCCCATTCATGCGGAGTTGATGCCGCCGCTGAGCGATGACGCTCGCGACACCATAGCGCGACTGGGACTCGAACCTCATCCCGAGGGCGGATGGTTTCACAGGGATTGGCAGTCGGAGAGCGTGGCGCAAGAGGAATCGCGGGACGCTCGCCCACTCTCATCCCTCATCTATTTTCTGCTTCCCGCGGGCGACTTCAGTGAATGGCACAAGGTGGACGCCGACGAAATCTGGCTGTGGCACGGTCCGGCACAGGTGAAAATCGGATTCGGCGGAACGGGTGAGACTCCGGAGCTTGACACTGTGTATAACTTGGGCAGCAAGACGACCCCAGGTCACGTGGTTGTTCCCAAGGGAGTGTGGCAGCGCACGCTGCCCACGGACGGCGACGCCCTGGTGTCGTGCGTCGTATCGCCGGGCTTCGTGTTCTCCGGTTTTACGCTCGAATAGAAATGTGGTGAGTGTCGCGACGTGACGCGGAGCACACTCTCTCAGCGGCCGACCGTGACATGGCGGCCACCGATAGCGCGCTATCAAATCTGGTGATAGCGGGCGGGTGGCTCCTTTCGCTGCCGCACGCTATTGTGTGGTGGTGCGCACTTGCGCATTCGATCTATGAGGAGGATTGGAATGCTATCTGTATCGGTCACGAAGATCGTGCGTTCTGCGGTAGCCGTTGTTGCTGCAGGGGCGCTCGCATTGGGGGCTTCGGCGTGTGGCGGTTCGTCGGCAAGCTCGAGCTCGACTGCGTCAAGCAGCGACATCACCCAGCAGACGGTGACGCCGGGAACGCTCACTATCGCAACGGGTGACCCCGCCTACGAGCCTTGGGTCATGAAGAACAAGCCGGAGTCCGGTCAGGGCTTCGAGGCCGCAATCGCCTACAAGGTTGCAGAAAAGCTCGGTTTCTCCAAGAAAAATGTCAAGTGGACACGCACATCCTTCGATGCTGCCATCGCTCCAGGTGCCAAGGACTGGGATCTCAACATCCAGCAGTTCTCTGTGACAGCTGAGCGCAAGAAGGCCGTTGACTTCTCGAGCAGCTACTACAACGACACCACGTCGGTTGTCGTCAAGAAGGATTCCAAGTACGCAAAGGCAACGAGCCTCTCCGACCTCAAGGGTGCCACCGTGGGTGCCATGGTGGGAACGCCAGCGTATACGCAGGCAAAGAAGAAGATCAACAGCAACGTGCAGACCTTCAACGATGACGCCGCACTTGCCCAGGCGCTCGACGCCGGACAGATCGATGCCCTTGCAACCTCCACCGTGGAAAGCGTCTACATCGTGGACTCCGGCCAGGTGAAGTCCGCCAAGGTGCTCGGCCGCATTGCCGGTTCAGAAGAGCCTGCTGGCTTGGGGATCGTACTGCCAAAGGGTTCCAAGCTCACCGCCAAGGTCTCGGCCGCTATCGACGGCATGCGCAAGGACGGTAGCCTTAAAACACTGCAAGATAAGTGGCTTGCACAGTACACCACGGATGTCACCGAGCTGAAGTAAAAATGGTGAAGTGAAACCTAATGGGATGTCAGAACGAGTGAGTGAAATCAACAAGCAGCCGGTGTCCTCAGGGACTCCGGCGCTTGCTGTTACACCGGATCACACGGGGGCCTCAAACTGAATACTTCAGCAATTAGCGACGTGGAGCTCGGGCGCAGGGCCACGCGGCGCAACGAGCATATCCGTTCGATTATTACCAGCATCGTCAGCTCGGTCGTGCTGGCGTTGGTCATCGTCGTGGGGCTCAAAATGTCTCCGGGGTGGCCGCGAGTCCACGAGTCATTCTTCTCGGGCAAGTATTTCATGTCGTCGCTGCCGCACGTGCTCGAAGGCCTCTGGCTCAACGTTCAGGTGCTGCTCTACGCGGTGGTGGGCGTGGCTATTCTCTCCATTGTGATCGCGCTGCTGCGCACGTCGAAATCCGCCATTCTTTTCCCTCTGCGCATGCTGGCAATCTTGTACACCACGGTCATGCGTGGCATTCCTATGATTGTGATCCTGTATCTCATCGGTTTTGGCATTCCAGGTCTTGAGATTTTCCCGGGACGCATCGATCCCGCTATTCTCGGAACCGTCGCCATCATTCTGGGATACGCGGCCTATGTGGCGGAGGTTCTGCGTGCCGGGCTTGAAGGCGTGCATCCTTCCCAGCGTGCCTCCGCGCGGTCTCTTGGCCTGTCTGTTGGCAAGACGCTGCGTTTGGTCATCATCCCGCAGGCGCTGCGAAAAATCGCTCCTGCGCTCATGAACGACTTCATCTCCATGCAGAAGGACGTTGGCCTTATTTCCGTGCTGGGCGCAGTCGACGCCGTGCGTGCCGCACAGATTGACGTGGCTCAGTCGTACAACTTCACTCCGTATGTGGTGGCCAGCGTTCTGTTCATTCTTCTGAGCATTCCGTTCATCATCTTGAACGATTGGTATTCCGACAAGTTGCGCAAGCGCGAGCTGAGCGGAGGTGCGGTATGAGCGGGATCGTCAGTAATACGGGCAAGAGCGAGCGCACGGCAGTTCTCACGGTCGACAACGTCAAGAAGTCCTATGGCAAGAATGGGCCGGCGGTGCTCAAGGGCGTGTCCTTCGAGATTCAGCCACACGAGGTGGTGGCGCTGCTGGGACCGTCAGGTTCGGGTAAATCGACGCTCATGAAGTGCGTGAACTTGCTGGAACGTGTCAACGATGGCCAGATCTGGCTGGGAGACACCGACATCACGGATCCGCACGCCAACCAGGACCAGATTCGCTCCCGCATCGGCGTGGTGTTCCAGCAGTTCAATCTGTTCCCTCACATGACCGTGTTGAGAAACGTGACGCTCGCCGCCACGGAAGTGCATCATTGGCCGGCGGCGAAGGCAAAGAAGCGCGCCATGGAGCTGCTGGAGCGCATCGGCATGGAGCAGAAGGCCGGGGCGTATCCGGATCAGCTGTCGGGTGGGCAGCAGCAGCGCGTGGCGATTGTGCGTGCTCTGCTGACAGAGCCGGAGCTGCTGCTGCTTGACGAGATCACCTCTGCACTCGACCCCATGCTCGTGGGCGAAGTGCTCGGCATGGTGTCGGAGATCAAGGAGCAGGGAGCCACCATTCTCATGGCTACCCACGAGATGAGCTTTGCGCACAAGGCCGCCGACAAGGTGGTGTTGCTGCAGGAAGGCGTCGTTGCCGAATATGGCACGCCGTCACAGGTAATGGATCACTCCATGCGCAAGGAGACCCAGGAGTTCTTCGCGTACTTCAGGAATTTGGACTGATTCTCCTCGCTCGGCCCATGATCTTCGGGCAAAGTACGAGCGATCAGATGAGAATATTAGATGAGAATGCCGTCGCAGTGATCAACTTCGTGTTGGATAATCTGCGCCGGCCATCCCTCGTACTCGGCCGTGTGCGTGTGAAAGTCGGCGTCTTGATACTGCACTGTTATGCGGCGGTAGCGGGTTGTTGTGCGAGAACCTTCCAGTGACAGGCATTCTTCCTCGGCCTCATAAGGGCCGTACTTTTCCAGGATCTCTGGATTAAACATGGTGACGATGCGGTTGTTCTCCGTCTCGTTCTTGAACACGATGATGCGCTTGGTGATTCCGATCATGTTGGCACCCATGCCTACGGCGCGACCTTCTGACGCGGCGAGGGTATCGGCGAGGTCACGGGCAGCATTGACATCGTTTTTCGTGGCCGGTTCAGATTTTTGCGACAGGATTGCTGGGGACGTGACGATGGTGCGTTGCATGGTGGAGCTCCTACTCTTCTTGAACCATTCGTAGATATCGATATGCTGTTGATTCTGAGATGTTCAGCTGTTTCGCAACCTTTGCAATGGCACCCTTGAAGTTGAAATAGCCACGATCGCTTAGTTCTCGAATTACTGTGAGACGCTGCTCTGCGCTGAGCTTCGCCGCAGTTACTCCCGTTTTGGCGCTTACTTCAGCGATGACTTGGGTGGCAATATCCTCAACGGAGGTGATGAGGTTCTCCTCTTGTGGTGCTTCTGAGTCCCCGGAGGATTCAGCCTCTGGGAAATAAGAGTGATTGATGAGGTTGACCGCCTGCTGTAAAGCGTACATAGGTGTCTGATCCGAATTGATGCACAGAGTTCCTATGATTCTTCCGTCGCGTCTGATGAAATAAGTGGAAGATAATAGATTGTATTTGTTCTGTCGTGTCTTGCCCTCATATCCGACGACGTAATCCTTGTTGTCGGTGTTGCCATCACCCATGATTTTCAACATAAGATCGGTTGCAGGGGAGCCCACAGATCGTCCCGACACGTGCCCGTTTGCGATGGCGACAACAGATTTATCGGGTCGTGAGGCATCATGCAACACTACCTCGGTTTCAGATCCGAGGACCTCACCGAGGAACTTGACAAGTGGAAAGAACTGCCGAATATACTCGGCATCTTTTCTTTTTTCCTCGCGAGGAGAAGAAGATCGTTTTGTGGCCACCTCCCCATAATATTCAAGGAAATTTTCAAAATCATCTGTTTTCCAGTTATTTGAGAGTCTTTTTTCTTTGGCGTCATTTTTAGTCGCACTCATGAGTCACCTCGTGGTAGAAAAACAGGGCGGTCTCCATGCCGATACGAGCATGGAGACCGCCCCGGCATTGGCAGTGTTACAGAAGGCTTTCTCCCTTTGCGATGTATGATGCCATTTCATCTCGTGGAACCATGGAACCTCCGGTTATCCATGCGATGTGCGTGGCATGCGCCATCTTCACGTCGTCGAGACCCAGGCGATTGCGGTACTCCATATCGTCGAGGACTCGCCAAGGTCCTACGAATCCAGCCGCAGACGAAGGCTCGATATCGATGTGTGATGTATCGTGAAGATTTGCCTCGATGCGATACAGCTCATCATCGTCAATGGTGTAGAAGCCATCAAGAAGGTGTTCCATCGCTTTACCGACAAAGCGTGAGGGGCGGGCGCATGCCAAGCCATCCGCCGCAGTCACGTTATCTATGCCGAAATCGTTGACGCTGACTTCGTTGTGCTTTCCTGTGTACACTCCCACGAACATTGAGGGGCAGTGCGTTGGCTCAGGGAAGATGCAATGGACATTGTCTCCAAAGACTGTCTTCAGGCCGAAAGCGACTCCGCCCGGGCTTCCGCCTACGCCACACGGGAGATACACGAAGAGGGGGTTGTCTTCGTCCACGCGAACGTCATATGCCTTGAGCTGTCCGGCGAGACGGCGCGCTGCGACGGCATATCCGAGGAATAATGTTGGAGAATTTTCGTCATCGACGAAGTAGGCGTTGGGGTCTGATTCGGACTCCTTGCGGCCTGCTGCGACGGCTACAGAGTAGTCGTCTTCGTATTCGAAAACGTGTACTCCATTGGCACGCAGCTTATCCTTCTTCCACTGACGAGCGTCTGCCGACATGTGAACTGAGGCGTCGAAACCGAGAGCGGCGCTCATGATGCCGATGGAAAGGCCGAGATTACCGGTCGAACCGACTGCGATCTTGTACTGCCCGAAGAACTTCTTCATTTCCGGGGTAGCGAGCTTTCGATAGTCATCCTCATACGTGAGGAGCCCTGCCTCGACGGCGAGATCTTCTGCATGCTTGAGAACTTCGTAGATGCCGCCGCGTGCTTTGATAGAGCCAGAGATCGGCAGTTCGGAGTCAAGCTTTGCCCAGAGTTGACCAGGAATACGCTGTTGGTAACGCTCCCCAAGTGCATCCTTTTGATCTGGGACAGCAACGAGAGGTGATTCGATGATTCCCTCTGTCACCTTTGTTGCTGGGAAGAGCTCCTTGATGAGCGGAGCGAAACGCTTGAGACGATCAGCAGCGCCGTCAATATCCTTCGCCGTGAGCCCGACATCCGGTAAAGCTTCACTCGTTGGCTTCAATTTTGTATTGAACCAAGTCGTTTCCTTGCACTCCATGAGATCGTTAAGAAGAGGGAACTCCTGAGTCCATTCCTCGATGGGCGTTCCTAGGACTGAATCTACCATTGTTACTCCTTTGTGATGATGGTGATTAAAACAAGTTTTCAAATGTATAACTAAATGAAAACGCTGAGCAGAAGAGTCATACCCAGTGCGACGACGGAGGTAATTGTGGTTCCGACGGTGAGCGTTTTCAAAGCCTGAGGAACGCTGATATGGAGGTATTCCTTTACCATCCAAAACAGCGAATCGGTGACGTGGGTCAAGCCGATGGCGCCTGCACCGATTGCAAGGGCGAGCAGCTCGGGCGAAAGGCTCGGATCTGCCGAAAGCATTGGCAGCACGATCCCCGCAGCGCTGATCATGGCAACTGTTGCGGATCCAACCGCAAAGTGGAGCACAAGCGCAATGAGCCAAGCGAGAATGATGGGGCTAACGGGAAGTCCAGAAAGAGCATCTGCAAGTCCAGGGGCAACTCCAGAGGCCGTAAGAACTGCATTGAACGCTCCGCCGGCACCGATGATAAGGAGAATTCCGCCGATAGGACCGAAAGACCCATCTGTGAGTTTCTGCAGGGCATCGAGCTTCATGCCACGGTGGAGTCCAAGGGAGAAGTAGGCAAACAGTACTGAAATGAGGAGTGCTGTGATGGGGTTGCCAATGACGTTGATCCACTTCATGGCGACGAGATCGGCGGGAAGGGTGCGCTCGCAAATGGTGCGAACGACCATGATGAGTAGCGGCAGCAGGATGGTGAACAGCGTGATGCCGAAGCCAGGAAGATCCTTTTCGTCTTTCTCTGCATACGATGCAGCGGGAGCTTGAGAATCCGATACTTCCTCGAGATCGGCGTCGTGTGCGGGAATGGCGAAATGAGCGTAGAGCGGTCCGCCAATAAGTAGAGAGGGGATAGCAACGCACAGACCCAGCAGAATCACCATTCCGATGTCAGCGTGCAGTGTACCCGCAATAGCTGTAGCGGCGGGATGTGGTGGCAGGATGCAATGAACAACCATGAGAGCGGTAGCAAGTGGAATACCGACCTTGACGCGTGAGATGCCCGCTTCTTTTGCGACGACGAAGACGAGGGGCACGAGGAGAACGAAGCCCACTTCGACGAAGACAGGAATACCGCAGATAAGACCAAGAATTGCCATAATGATTGTGGCATATTTCTTGCCAAAAGTTCTCAGCATCGTTGACGCAAGTCGTTGCGCCCCGCCAGAGATTTCCAACAACTTTCCCAGAACTGCACCGAATCCAATAATGAGGGTCAGGAATCCTAAGGTATCTCCTACGCCCTGTTCTATTGTGTCGGTTATTTTCCCGAGGGGGACTTGTGTCACAAACGCAACAAAGAATGCTGCGATGAGCAATGCCATTGAGGCATGCATTTTTATTTTGATGATCAGGAAGATGATCAAGGCTATGGCGATGAGTAGCACCACCAATAAGGCACCTGTGCCCATTTCGACTCCTTCGTCGGTGTGCATTCACAAAAAGAATGTTGAAAATATTTTATCAATAAAAATAATTTTTTGTCAAAGTGGGCGAGTGGTGGCTGAGAGGCACTTAGGGACTGATGATTCTTCACCGTTTGAAGAGATGATTGCATTCTCTTGAATCCACGAATACGACCATCGAGAATCCGGAATCTTGTGGAAAGATGGAATAGAGTGCCCCGGATGCGAATCGAACGCACGACACCTTCTTTAGGAGAGAAGTGCTCTATCCCCTGAGCTACCGGGGCAACGGACTCTATAATACACACAGTTGCGTGTGCCGCACGCGGCGCCACGTTGCCGAAGCGTTGCCCGCCAGCGCTTACCAAAACCTTCCGTCCCCGGCTGAACTGGGAACCTATTCGACGGAATCGTCCCATTTATCGCGTACTGTTGGAATGTCTATGTCCACAGGATTTGGAGGCTCAATGAGCGAACAGCAGGTAGCACAGGCTGAGGAGCAGACTCCTGTTATCGGTCTCGCAGGCAAGCGCAAGTGGGGCTACAAGGTTTCGCAGGTTGACGATTTCCTCGTGACGGCACACGATCTTTATGAACAGCCCGAGCCTCGCCTCACGCAGGAGGAGATTCAGCTGCAGTCCTTCGACCTCGAACGCAACGGATACATCATTGGTCAGGTCGATGCCACCCTCATCCGTCTCGAGAAGGCGGTTGTCGATAAGCACACGCAGTGGGATCTGCAGCACCAGGGGCGTTCCGTGTGGAACCAGCAGACAAGCGATCTGGCGCTCACCTTGCGGGAGCGTGCGGAAGAACCGCTCAAGTCACGTTTCAAGAGCGGAGAGAAGCGCACTGCCAGCTACGACAAGAAGCAGGTGGACACACTCGTAGATCAAGCATGGAGCCACATTTCGCGCGAGCTGGCGTTACCGGGCGCACCTCAGGAATCCGTCAAGGGAGCCGACGAGGTCACTGCTGCCCAGGTGTCCAACGTCATTTTTACTCAGCGCAAGGGCAAGCATGGCTACGATGAGGCGTCGGTTGACTCTTACCTCAATCGCATCATTCAGATTTTGACGCGCATGGAATCCATCGTGCGTGTCACCGCTGGTACCGACGGCGATTTTGAGACCGCCCAAGCATCTCAGACGCCTACTGCGCCTGCCGAGCAGGAGTCAAGTGTTTCTGATCTGTCTCACCTACTCAATGCCTCCACAGATTCCGACGCTGACGACGTGCCCATTTCCTTTGCTCCGGCGGCTTCCGCAGCAGCGGCGGTTGCAGCACCCGTTGCGTCTCCGGCCGCGACGCCGGCACCCTCTACGCCTACTTCGGAACCCGAATCGGCGGGGGAGCGCACTATGGCATTCTCGCCGGTCACTGATGATTCCGCTGAAAAGCAGCCAGAGCCAGCACGGCCCGAGACACCTGAGACGCCCGAGGCGGAGGCCACGCGAGTCTCCTCGTTGTCGGATCTTGTTCATCATGAACAGGGGCAGGCAACACAGGGCGCGCAGGAAGCCGCAGCCGCTGTTCCTCCGTCGTTTGCTCCGCAGTCCGGTCACACCGCCGCGCCCGCTGTGCCCGCTTCCGAGCGCAATGAAACCTCCAGCAGCGCGGTACCCCAAGCCGTAACGCCTGCTGCACCTGCACCCGCAGCGCCGCTGCCCGCTCCGGAAGAGGAGCGCCCAGTACATGAGCGCCCCGTGCAGAGTGCGCACCTTCGCGACTCCGCGCCAGTTCAGTCAGCACAGCCTACGCAGGCTGCAGAAACCGCACAGGCTGCAGAACCTGCACAGACTCAAGAAGAGCCATCTCAATCCGCAGCGTCAAGTGACGATGATCCGGAAAAGTACATCTCTTCGGTTCTCAGCCAGACCACGACCCAGACAAGCAGCTTTGAGATTCCCAGCCTCACTTTCCCGTTCGGGGAGCCAGGGTCTTCGGAATCGAAGACGTCAGAAGATGGAGATGACGCCAAAAAGAGCGATAAGGGCGACGGGAACGAGAACTCCAACGCCTGAGAGGGCACACAGAATTACAGGATTATTGTGAGAGAGACCGGCCGTGATGACATGGCCGGTCTCTCTCACGCAGAAACGCACCAGCGACATCAGGGAGGCCGCCCCAGAATGACTCAGATGACCACGAGTTCTTCCTCTCAGCCGACACGGCAGCCGTGGTCCTTCCGCAAACGTCTTCTGGCAAGCCTTCCTATATTTCTCATTCTCATGGGATTACTGAGTTCCGTATCTCATATCACGTCGCTGGAATGGAATAACGAACCCACCGACCAGAGCATGGCAACGTCCACAGGTAGCACCGCTGTCTCGATGAAGCCTACAAAGACGTCGGTCTCGTGCCCGAGTGCGTCTTCCTCAGCGAGGGGATTATGCGCCGCATCGGCGAAACGTGGAACGTACAAGGTAGCCAAGAAGGTCGTCGCACTCACCATCACGCGTCCGAGCACTGGTGAGAAGCAAGTTATCAGCGTACTTATCCGTTATCCCAAGAACTATCCGGGCAAGGCTCCCGGGATTGTCTTCATGCACGGTGCCGGTTTCGGCACGGCATTTGATTCCTTCAAAGACGTTGCCACCGAAATGGCGTCGGCGGGTTTCTACTCCGCAACGCTCGACAAGCCCACCTGGTCTACAAACGTGCTCACACGGGACTATCCGGCCTCGGCGCGTGCCTATGACCAAGTGGTGAATTACCTGCGGAAAATGCCGGCGGTCAACTCCACAGCGGTGGGCATTTATGCGACGAGCGAGTCCGTGTGGATCTCTCCGTATGTTGTGAAGGAAGATCCGAAGGTGGCCTTCCAGATCCTGCTGAGCCCCATGCTCTTCAGCCCGCGCATGACACTCGGCTTTTTCGTTGCCCAAGACTTCTCGATCGTGGGTGCTCACCCCGGTTATCAGGGCATTGTACGACGCATTTTCAGCGCAGACATGGCCACTGTAGGGCTCAACAACGTGGACATTGACCCCATCAGTGCCCAGAGTCTCTCCATTCCGACTTTCATGGCGTACGGCTCCAAGGACGTGATGACGTCACAGGTATCAGGTGCGTCAAAAGTCATGGATCTGGCACACAAGGCAGGCAATTCTGAATTTGTGATCCGCAGCTATCCGCTCGCCAACCATGTGCTCAACATCGGTGATGAGCACGAGGGGGCGTTAGCGGACAACTACCTCAACGACATCGCAAACTGGAGTTCCGGGATCGTCAAAGGCTACACTCAGACCACGCCAAAGGTGGGCGGTTCCACCATTTATCAATCGATTGGCCTTCCGTACGACATTCATGCCTCGAAATCGCTGACGTTCTACGGCTTTATTCTTCATGGTCTCACCTTGCTCGCCATGCTCGTCGTGGGCATCTTCTCCCTTGTCGTTTTGATCATGAAACTCGTGGCGCGGCTGAGGCGGAAGCCTAATCCCGCCGGCATTGTCAAGGGCTTTGGGCAGGCGCTCGGCGTCATCTCTGCCACCACCATCGCATCGGCGTTGCTGTTCATTGCGGGTCTCGGTCAGATTGTGATGCGCGTGGTGAATCTCGTATGGGGTGCTGCCCCGGAACCGGCCGGCATGATCTATTGGAGCTGGTACGTGGTTCAGTTTTCCACGGTCTTTGTGGTGTGGGCGTGGTCACGCATTTTTGCCGTGGTCATCGAAGAGGGCATCCAACGCGGATGGTTCCGTTGGCTGCGTCGTGTGGCGCGTGAGCCTGAGCCGAAGCTCGATGTGGAACACGGCCCCATCGTGGCGGCACATCGCCTCGGACTGGCGTATTTCATCTGCGTCACCGTTGCAATGCTTCTGCTTCTTCTCGTCTTCGCCTATTGGGGGCTGTTCCTCTACTGAGGATCCCTCTACTCACAGCGGAATGACGAAGGCTTGGGCGCGTCCGCGGTTATCCTAAAGAAGATTTCGAGCGAAGGAGGACGCGTGCCGGTTTATACCGATGAGGGCGTGGTCCTTCGTACCGTGAAACTGGGCGAGGCGGATCGCATTATCACCATGCTGACCCGCGACCATGGAAAGATTCGCGCCGTTGCGAGGGGAGTCCGGCGCACAAAGTCGCGTTTCGGGGCTCGCCTTGAGCCTTTTATGCGCGATCAGTTGCTCGTGGCTCGTGGGCGCAGTCTCGATGTGGTGTCCCAGGCAGTATGCGTGGGAGCTTATGCCGACCCCATTTGCCAGGATTACGATGCATATCTCAACGCCAATCTCATCGTCGAAACCGCTGACAAGCTTGTGACCTCAGAAGAAGAGGCCGTTGTCGATCAATATCGCCTGCTGGTGGGGGCGCTTGCCGCGCTGTCACGCAAAGAACGGCCGTCGTGGCAAATCGGGCAATCCTACGTTCTGCGCTCCCTGCGTCGCGCCGGGTGGAGCCCTCGGCTCAACGCCTGTGTGGTGTGCGGGCGGCGAGATCAGCTCGAATGGTTCTCCGTGCCGTCTGGCGGAGTGGTGTGCTCGGACGACCGCACGCCCGATTGCCACCACATGACGCATGAACAGGCGGAATTACTCTTTGCGCTGCTCATGGGGAATTGGGACGATTGCAAACAGGATCCCGCAGCAGACAGCGTCGTGGAATCTTTGGTGGAGGAGTGGGCACAGTTTTATTTGGAACGTCCATTGCGCACCGCCCACTTGATACATTCATAATCATGAGTTTCGAACACGTTGATTACACCTCGCTCGATATTCCGGCGGCTCCATTTTCCGATCCATCGGTAGTCCCCGATTTCCCGCAGGGCAAGGTGCCGCGCCACGTTGGCGTCATCATGGACGGTAATGGACGCTGGGCGCAACAGCGTGGACTCGTTCGCACCGAGGGACATAAGGCCGCGGAGCCTGTGGTGTTCGACACCATTGCCGCGGCGATTGAATCCGGCGTGCGCTATTTGAGCCTGTATACCTTTTCGACGGAGAACTGGAAGCGCTCGCCCTCTGAGGTGCGCTTTCTCATGGGCTTTTCGCGTGACATCATTCATCGGCGAGTGGATCAGATGAACGAGTGGGGTGTGCGCGTGAGGTGGTCGGGTAGGCGCCCCAAGCTGTGGAAGTCCGTCATCGACGAGCTTGAAGTGGCCATGGAGAAGACAAAGAACAACACGACACTCGATGTGGTGTTCTGCATTAACTACGGTGGACGCGCGGAAATTGCCGACGCTGCAACGCAGATTGCGCGCAAGATTGCATCCGGGGAGATCAAGGGATCGAAAGTCACCGAAAAGATGATCTCTCAGCACCTCTATAATCCCGACATACCCGATGCAGATCTCGTCATTCGCACCTCAGGAGAGCAGCGCACGTCGAATTTCCTGCCATGGGAGGCGGCGTATTCCGAGCTCGATTTCGTGCCGGAATTATTCCCCGACTGCGGCCGCGATGTGTTCTTCCGCGCCATTGACGACTACATTCATCGCGATCGCAGATTCGGTGGAGTCAAGAAGTGATGTGATAAAAGATCACTTTTCGGGTGAGTTTTTTGCCTTCTTGGCGAGGATTTCGTCGACGAGTGCAGGTTTGCGATCCATTTGGCCGCTGAAACCGGGTCGGATGTCGAGCTTCAAAGTGACACCCGTACGGTAGCCCTTTTCGGCGAGGACCATCGTGGCCTTGCGCACCACGGCCATCACCTCGTCGTAATCGCCCTCTATTTCGGTAAACATCGAATGGGTCTCGTTGCGAAGTCCGGAGTCGCGGATGACCTTGACGACGTCGGCCACATATTCACTGAGCTCATCGCCCACTCCGCTGGGGGCGATGGCGAGAGCGGCCAAGGTGTTGAGATGAGGTGTATTCGAAGCTTCTGTCATGACGTTGTCCTTTCGTGGCACCACGTGTCATCATTTCCGAAACTACTCGCTCCCAACGCCAACGGTGCTGTCACAACATAAAGGTAAAGTCGGTGCTCATGCGTCGGTAGTCTGCACTTGTATGGTGTGTTGTGTGATTCCCGGCCGAAATTAGTCGAAAAGCTCAAAGAATGAGGTGCATGGTGGCTGAATCGAAACTGGATGCGGTGGTCTCTCTGGCGAAGCGCCGAGGGTTCGTTTTCCCAGCAGGTGAAATCTACGGCGGGACGCGTTCGGCATGGGATTACGGCCCATTGGGTGTGGCGCTCAAGGACAACATCAAGCACCAGTGGTGGCGCTCCATGGTCATTACACGTGGAGACGTCGTCGGTGTTGATACCTCTGTGATTCTTCCCTCCGAAGTGTGGGTTGCCTCTGGCCACGTGAAGGTTTTCAATGACCCGCTCATCGAGTGCCTCAACTGCCACAAGCGCCATCGTGCCGATACTCTCGAAGAAGCCTTCGAGCACAAGCACGGCCATGCGCCCGCAGGCCTGAGCGACATTCCCTGCCCCGACTGCGGAACCGTTGGCAAGTGGACGGAGCCGCGCGATTTCAACATGATGCTGACGACACACCTGGGTCCCGTCGAGGACGAGAACAGCGTGCACTATCTGCGCCCCGAAACCGCGCAGGGCATCTTCGTGGACTTCGCAAACGTGCAGACCTCCTCTCGTTCCAAGCCCCCGTTCGGCATCGCCAACATGGGCAAGTCCTTCCGCAACGAGATCACGCCTGGAAACTTCATCTTCCGCACCCGCGAGTTCGAGCAGATGGAAATGGAATTCTTCGTGGTTCCCGGAACAGACGAGGACTGGCACCAGTACTGGATCGACACCCGCACCCGCTGGTACACCGATCTGGGCATCAATCCCGAGAATCTGCGTCACTTTGAGCACCCGAAGGAGAAGCTGTCTCACTATTCCAAGCGCACGGTGGACATCGAGTACAAGTTCGGCTTCACTGGTTCAGACTGGGGTGAGCTTGAGGGCATCGCAAATCGCACGGACTATGACCTTAGCGCCCATTCCGAGCACTCCGGCAAGGATCTTTCGTACTTCGATCAGGCAACGGGAGAGCGCTACACCCCGTTCGTCATCGAGCCGGCTGCCGGCCTCACTCGTTCGCTCATGGCCTTCCTTGTGGATGCTTATGACGTCGACGAGGCGCCGAACACTAAGGGCGGTGTTGACAAGCGCACGGTGCTGCGCCTCGATCCGCGCCTGGCTCCCGTCAAGGCAGCTGTACTTCCTCTCAGCAAGAAGCCGGCGTTGCAAGGCATTTCGCACGATCTGGCCGCTGACCTGCGTCAGCACGATTGGAACATCGACTACGACGAAGCGGGTGCCATCGGCCGCCGTTACCGCCGCGAGGACGAAATTGGCACACCCCTGTGCATCACCGTTGACTTCGACACCATCGACGACCACGCAGTCACTATTCGCGAACGCGACACCATGGAGCAGACCCGCGTAAGCCTCGATAAGGTGGCCGACTATGTGGCCGAGCGTATTGCGGACAAGCGCGTGCGCTTCCCAGAAGGCCCAGTAAATATCGTGGGCACGGCAGCGGCAGACGGTGGCACCGATGTTGCCACGGAACCCGGCGAGGACGAGTCCGCACCGGTCAAGGTTGCTGAAGCCGGAGGAAATGAGTAACTCGGCAGTCCCAGACACACGAGACAACATCAACGGGGGAGAGGTCCGCAACGGCCTTTCCTCCGTTGTTTTGCACCCGGTGAAACTGGGCACCATCACCGTTCCCACTCCCGTTGTGTTGTCACCCATGGCGGGCGTCACCAACTGGCCCTTCCGGGTGCTGTGCGAAAGCTATGGTCCGGATGGCCTCTATGTGGCTGAAATGATCACGGCCAGAGCTCTCGTCGCACGTAACCCCAAGGCGCTGCGGCTGTGTCGCTTTGCGCCCTCGGAAAAAATACGGTCGTTGCAGCTCTATGGCGTCAACCCGGCCATTGTGGCTCAGGCCGCCAAGATCGTGGTGGACGAGCACATGGCGGACCATGTGGATCTGAACTTTGGCTGCCCCGTTCCGAAGGTCACCAGGCGCGGTGGCGGTTCGGCACTGCCATGGAAGCAGGATCTCTTCACCGAGGTCATGCGCCGTACGGTCGCCGTGTGCGGGCCCGCGGGTATTCCGGTCACGGCGAAGATTCGCGTGGGCATCGACCACGAGCACGAGAGTTTCTTGGAAGCGGGCCACATCGCTCAGGAAGAGGGGGCCGCGGCAGTCACGCTGCACGCACGCACCACCGCTGAATATTACGGCGGACATTCCGACTGGGAACGCATCGCACAGCTCAAGCAGGAGCTGAGCGTCCCCGTTTTTGGCAACGGCGATATCTGGTCGGCAGAGGATGCCGAGCGCATGGTGGCGGAGACCGGCTGCGACGGAGTGGCGATCGGGCGTGGGTGTCAGGGAAGGCCGTGGCTTTTCGAGGACATCAAGAACGCCTTTGCCGGTTCTTCGGAGCGTGTCAACCCGGATTTGGAGCACGTGTGCGAAGTAATTTTGCGTCATGTGCACTTGCTGGTGGACTTTTATGACGGCGACGAGCATATGGCCGTTCACGATATGCGCAAGCATGTGGCGTGGTATCTTAAGGGTTTCCCGGTGGGCGGCGGCGTGCGTAAGCGCTTCATGGAGTCGGAGACTATCGCTGATTTTCAGGCAGTGATGGCTGACCTCGACATGAGCGCCCGGCTTCCAGTTGAGGCGCTCGACAAGCCGCGGGGTCGCGTGCGCTATGCCAAGAAGGTGCACTTGCCATACAACTGGCTCGACAGCCGCACGACGACAGCCGAGCAGAGAGAGGCACTTTTCGGCGACGATCCCATGGACGCGTCGTACTGAAAGGCTGTGCGGGCGAGGCACGGTGGTCCAGGCCCGCGACACGGCGAAGAAAAACAAAATTACGTACATGTAAGAATCAACCACATTCGTAGGCAGAGTGCGATAAAGTGTGTGATACACGTGTGGATGAACAGGAGTGAACGGTGAGCGAGATTGCCCAGACTGACAACTTCAGCGACAAGACCAACATCAAGGTCGTCGGCGTAGGCGGAGCGGGCGGAAACGCCCTCAACCGAATGGTAGATGAAGGTCTGAAGGACGTCGAGTTTATCGCCGTTAATACGGACGCAAAGGATCTCCTGAGATCCAACGCGGACATCAAGATCTCCTTGTCCGATTCCTCCAGCCGTGGGCTGGGCGCTGGCGCCGACCCCGAAAAGGGTGCCAAGGCAGCGCAGGATCATCAGGCAGACATCGAAGAATCCCTCAAGGGCGCCGACATGGTCTTCGTCACCGCCGGTGAGGGCGGCGGCACCGGTACAGGCGCAGCTCCTCTCGTGGCGCGCCTCGCCCGTCAGCTCGGTGCGTTGACCATCGCTGTGGTCACTCGTCCCTTCAGCTTCGAAGGACCGCGTCGCTCCGCCTCCGCCGATTCCGGTATTGAGAACCTCCGCAAAGAGGTTGACGCACTCATCATCATCCCGAACGACCGCCTGCTGGATCTCTCGGATCGCAACATGTCGATCATCGATGCATTCAAGACTGCCGACGGTGCTCTGCTGTCTGGGATTCAGGGCGTCACGGATCTTATTAGTTCCAACTCCTACATTCACGTTGACTTTAACGATGTCACCGCCATCCTCAAGGATGCTGGCACCGCGCTCTTTGGCATCGGTTCGGCACGCGGCGAGGACCGCGCCACACAGGCCGCCGAGATTGCCATTAGTTCCCCGCTGCTCGAAGAGAGCATTGAGGGCGCGCACGGCGTGCTCGTCAACATCGCTGGCTCGTACGACCTCGGCATGCAGGAGGCCCAGGCTGCCGTCGAGATGGTGCAGCATGCGGTGCACCCAGAGGCACAGATTATTTGGGGTCTGACGCTCGACGATTCCTATGGTGACGATGTGCGTGTCACGGTTATTGCGGCAGGTTTCGACGCGAATCCCGGCAACAATGTTCAGGCTGGTGCAGCACAGTCCGAGGCCGTGCACGTGCAGCAATCTGCAGCATCTACGGATCGCACGCCTCAGGAAGGCCGTGCACCCCAGGGAGGCGAGGAGCAGCCGTCGGCACCACTCAAGGTACAGGTTCCCCCCATTCGTCCTATCCGGCTGAACAACACGCAGGATGCACCGGCTCAGGCAGCTCCGGCAAGTGCTCCTCAGCAAACGAAGGCTCCTGCTCAGGCTGCGCCGGCTCAGGCTCCTGCCCAGCAGCAGCCACAGAATCCGGACGAGGATGACACCACGGGAGATATCGACATTCCGGCGTTCCTGCGCTGACAGATGGTATTGAGCGAGACGGCTGAAAGAGACTAAGGAGAAATCATGGCAGGTGTTTTCAAGAACGCGATGTCCTACCTCGGTATGGCAGACGTCAGTGAGGCCGACGATTCCCAGGTGCAGGACTCTCAGGAGTCCTTTGACACGGATCAATCGGTAGCGTCCACGGCCACACCTGTGGCGGCACCGAGCAGCACTGCCACGCGTCCCAAGACGTCGTTCAGCCGCGCACAGCTGTCGCGCATCACCACGATTCACCCCAAGTCGTACGACGATGCACAGGCAGTCGGACGCGCCATCCGCGAAGGTGTTCCGGTGGTTCTCAATCTCACCGATGTCTCTGAGTCCGTGGCATACCGCATCGTTGATTTCTCTGCGGGTGTTGTCTTTGGCTTGAGAGGTTCCATCGAACGTGTCACTCCGCGCGTATTCCTTCTCAGCCCCGCGCAGGTGAGCATCAGCATTGAGGACACGCATCCTCAGGCCGCGAGCCACGATCTGTTCGCAGACTAAGAAGTTCATTCAGCTTTCAGAATTCCCTCAGGCAACTGAGGGAATTCTTTTGTATAAAGAGGGTTCATACCTTTCGTTAGAAATCTTTGCAAGGAGCTTTTCCATCTGATGCTTTTCATCATTCTCTCCATCATCCGATGGATTCTCGGCGCCTATGTCACTGTGCTGTTCGCGCGCATGATCGTTGACTGGGTGTTTGTGCTGGCGCGGGGATGGAGACCCCGTGGAGTGGTCAACGACATCATTCGCGTGATTTATGGTCTCACTGAGCCGCCGTTGCGTTTTCTGCGGCGGTATGTGCCATCGCTGCCGCTTGGACCCGTGAGGCTCGATGTGAGCTTCATTGTGTTGTACTTTATTTTGATTGTTTTGCAGGCGGTTATTTAGTTAATGAATGGGGGTAAGACAGTAACTGTCTTACCCCCATTTGCGAGTCCGTGCTGGTTGGTCTTTAGTACAAGATCTCTTCTTCGAATTCCTTTTGATCGAAATAGGCAATCGGATTCTGAGAGTTATTACGCTTCACATGTTTTCCAAGCCACTTATGGCCCTTTAGCAAATCCCCCTCAAGTAAGTGACGTGAATCGCCTTTCCACAAGCCCTTGATGCGTGCCACAGCGACGATCATGCAATCAGCATTCATGACAACAGCAAGATCGCACTCTATTGCGCGTCCCGCACGAATCTTCCACCAGCCCTGACCTGATCGCCACGAATCCTCTTCCGTGCAGTCTGGATCCCATCCGTAAAACTCGCGAGGAATGGTCTCATCGTGGTCTAACACTTTAGGGCCGAGTTTGATAGTCATTACCTCCATAAGACCAACCTTTCATCTAGTATAAGAAACAGTTACAGATTAATTTATAGTCGAGACGCTTTGAATGATTTCCGAATACTCTTCGATGAGGGCACTGATGATTTTGTCATTATCGTCAGTGAGTGATGCATTCTTGAGAGGAACTTCCCAATAATCTCGAATCTGGTTTTCAGGCTTCCATTGCTTTCCGCCCCAATGTGCCTTTATATAAATCTTAGAAAAAGAATCAAGAGGAATTGATTTTGTGGAAAAAACATGATCGATTGGAGAGAAGAATTCAATTATCAAAGGATTCTTTGAATCTGAAGGTCTTGTCAAATCAAAGGTTTGGACTGCATAAACAGACTCTTCATTGATATGGGTCTCATTATTCTTGCTGGCAATATGGTGTCCTGCATCCCATATTCCGTCAGCGGTGACTTTTATACCCAAAATATTTTCGTCCTTAATTTTTTCTATGAAAGAGGTCTGAAGTGAAATTATTTTTTTGAGACATCCTTGGACGTATAAAGCTTTTGATTTTTCTACAGCAACAATTGCGTCTTGCAATGAATTTGCTTGATTCGTGAATTGAGAAATGAGTTCGTTAGCACTATTATTCTTCATATTATTCCTTCGTTGACTGTAGTTATCGATAAATTGTTCGAGCAGATCAAGACTACGTTTTTCTATGTCAAAAAGTTTCTTACCGATTTGTTTTAGTACTTCATTGAAAAACTCGTCATAAGTGACACAGAAAAAGTTTTTTCTGAGAGTCAGAGTCTTGTAAGATCCGACATCTATGGTGTCTGACGCGTGCAGCACAACGATACAAGTCTCGCACTCTCCGTTCTCAAAACTTGCCGACTTTGCTTTCCTGAGATAATCGTCGAGATCGTTGTAAAGCGTGGCGTCAACTTTATTCTCAATGCCGATAACGAGGCTTGGAGTTTGCAGTAAGATATCGATTCTATTTTGTGTATCGCTTCCGTCCGAGACTTCCGTCTGTACTGTAACCTCTTCATTCTCCGGAGCGGCTCTTTCGAAGAGTGCTGTTCCCGCACTCTTTTTTCGTAAAACCTTAATGAGGGACTGGAAGAAGAGGTCGTCTAGCCCATGTGTTGCTTCTGGGTCAAAGAAGAAGGCAAATACGTTTGACGAAACAGTTTCCCGACGAGGGAAGCCGGCTATTTCAAAAATATTTGTTTTGGGCGGATTGGTTGGAATTGGTTCAAAAGTGAATGATTTGAGTTCTGTGATATCCATATCCTCATGGATTCCTTTCTCTGATGCGAATTTACTGGTTTATCTTTTGCTATTTCCGATTTGGATATACTTCCGAATTTGTATCGGTAATAAGCTGATGGTGCTCATCTAAAATATTCCTGACCACAAGTGCCTATATCTTTCCGAACTTGATATATCTGAATCTGCCCGGGCAAAGCCCCCTGGGTATAGACCAATCAATTTCCTTTGAAAGAGTATCTTTTGATAGAGCTTGAACGGTTTGTTCAAGCTCTTCCTCGTAATGTTTTAAGCAGTAATAGCGAGTGTAGAGTCGTGGATCTTCAAGATAGAAGGATTTTGTCGTGATAAAGTAAGTGGCTTTCATCCTGCAGGGATTCCTTGATGAGTTCGCGTATGCGCAGTGAGGTTCTTTCCCGCGGTCACTTTCTCTTATTTTAATTGGAGGTAAACCGTTTTCATGCTGATATCGTTTTTCTCTATTTGCGTGATGCGTGTGCAGGGTGCTTTTCACCCTTGATGATTTTTGTCTTTCCCTAACGGCTGTATTCATTCCAATCCTTTCTTGCAGTCCAAGAGTTCACTGGTAGCCGCTTGTTTGCGAATAATCTCTTGGACCTCTAAGTAATCGGCTGACCCATCGTCACTAATGAGCGATTCAAGAGTGTGCTCTAGTTCTGTAACCTTGCTCAATGCTGCGCTCTCGTCAAACCCATAGCCCCAATCCGCCTCCACTTGTTTAGGCTCCGTTTTTTGTGTTCGGTACTTTGACTGTCTGATGCTTTGCCGCGCTCGTCTCTCCCATTCGGCGGGATAAACATTTACGCTTTCGATTCGTTGTGGAAAATATCGATCACATATTCTGATTTCAGCACCGGGTGACAGAGGAAAAACAATTCCTGTTACGGCCTCGATAACGGCAAATGAATTTGACTTTAGGCCGTTAGGTTGCTGAAAAGCGCCATAATGTTTGATCGAGTCGAGGCTCATAACATCCCCTGCGGAACATGGAATCGGGAAGGGCGCTATTCCAGAATTTTCGGTATGATCTTTTGCTGTGAATTCTTCGTATCGTAAGAGCAGAAACGGCAGTTGACGGTTCGATAATAATCGTTGTTGGGTGGTCTTCTGATTCCACCAGTATTTTTGTGGAAGATCGTCGATTACGTGCAATTTCTGCGGTCGAATCTCAGAAAGTCCATTCTGCCGCTCAGATCGAATATAGGCGAGAGGGACAACAGGAGCGTTTTCGCGGAACTGTTCTGCAGAGAAAGAAAGCTCTGTTTCTTTGCGGAATGAGTTAAGAAAATGTCGGATATTATCAAGACTCGTGTCGTTAGAAATTTCTAGTGAATGAACTGCAAGGCGCGTTTTGATGGTCATTTTTTCCTTTCGCTTTTGTCGGTGTCTCTTGATAAGTGCCATGTGTAAAAGTCAACCTTCATTCTTGTTATCTCTATATCAAGATAACAAATATACTAGATTAATTTTTGCGAATTTGCAAGTTTTTTAATTCAAACTTCGTGTTTTCTCTTATGGATTCCTGACGAGTAGGAAGTGGGAAAGTGAAAATCCGCCTCGTTGCAGCGTTGTGTGAAGGCTGCGTGATAAAGTCGTTGTGGAAATAAATTCTTTTGCCTTACAGGGCACTGAGAAGTGGAGCAAGTTTATGGCATTGCTGACACCTAATGACATCAGGAACCATCGGTTTACCACCACGCGTTTCAGGGAAGGCTACGACCTCGATGAGGTCGATCACTTCCTGGACGAGGTGACTGAGACTGTTGAGGCTCTCAGCTCGAACGCTTTGGGCGGCGGCAATACGCAGGCACTGGGCACTGGCGCTGCGGAAGCCAATAGCAAGATTTCGGAATTGACTGAGAAGAACGCTGACCTGGAGCGCCAGCTTGAGGCTGCGAAAAATGCCGCCCCGGCCGCTCAGGAGCAGACGCCTGTTGACGATTCCGCTCTCAAGGAAGCGCAGGAGCAGGCAGCTACGCTGGGAACTCAGAATGACCAGCTCAAGTCGCAGGTCTCTCAGCTCAACGCTCAGCTTGACGAGCTCACTGCACAGACGGCCAAGGGTAATGATGGCGCTGAGGCTCTGAAGAGGCAGTTCGATCAGCTCAACGCTCAGTTCCAGGAGCTCACCAAGGAGCGTGACGGCCTCAAGGACGCCAACGCTCAGCTACAGAACGAGCTCGGCAAGTCGAACGAGCAGGCGGCCGCTGCTGCCAATCAGTTGAAGAGCCTTGACAGCGTGCAGCAGGAGGCCGCACAGAGCAAGGAACAGATCACCGCGCTGAGCGAGCAGCTCAACGACGCCAAGAAACGCGAGGAAAATTTGCGAGAACAACTCTCCAAAGTTGAGCCGTCCACAGAAACCGGAAGCCTGAAGAAAATCGCAGGCGCCGGGGCAGATGCCAGTTCCGAACCCGAGCGCGCCACCGCGATGCTCGCTCTGGCAATGCAGCTCCACGATCAGTACGTGGACAAGGGCAAGGCACAGAAGGCACAGCTGCTCGCCGAGGGCGAGTCCACTCGTGAACAGCTCATCAATGAAGGCCAGTCCAAGCACGACGAGACTGTTGCGCAGGCTGACGAATATTCGAAGCGCATCCATACGGACGCCGATCAGTATGCAGACCGCGTTCGCAACCAGGCGGACACGGAAACTGCCCAGCAGCGTTCCGAAGCCGAGAACTATGTCGCCGAGATTCGTTCTGACGCGCAGGATTATGACAAGAAGACCCGCGCCGACGCTGACGGTTATGCGCAGCAGACGCACGATGCTGCCGATGCGTATTCAGCACAGACTCATACAGATGCCGATGGCTACTCGCAGCAGACGCGTACTGCAGCCGACGACTACTCCAAGCAGGTCAAGGCAAAGCTCTACGAAGACACCAAGGTCATCGAGGGCAACATCTCCGGCCTCAAGAAGTTCGAAACCGAGTACCGTGGACGTCTCAAGGACTTCCTCGGCCAGCTTGCATCGCAGGTCTCCGAATCGAACAACTACGACGCTCAGTCCTCGTCCTCAGATCAGGACGGCGACTCCAAGGCCGAGCAGTGAGCTCTGCCGCATCAACGATTCACCAAGGACGGCTGCGCACTCGCGTAGCCGTTTTTGTGTGCGTGGCCGTGGCCTTGATTGCCCTCGACCAGATCACCAAATTCATTGCCGTTGAGCAACTGTCCGACGGTAGTTCACACACTGTGATTCCGCGGGCGTTGTCTTTCCGGCTGCTGTATAACCCAGGCGCCACGCTTGGTATGGGATCAGGGTCCACGTGGGTTATCAGCGTAGCGGCCATTGTGGCATGCGTGGTGCTCGCTGTATTCGCGCTGCGTACCGTGTCCGTGAAGTGGACGGTTGCGTTGAGCATCGCGTTTGCCGGTGCCGCGGGTAACCTCATCGACCGTATTATCCATGCGGATGGATTTTTGAATGGCAAAGTCACTGATTTTTTGGACTACGGCTGGTCTGTAGGCAATGTGGCGGATGCGTATCTCACAGTTGCCGCCGTTGCCATTGTGATTCTTGTTATCATGTCTGAACCGTTCTCTGCGGATTCTGCGAAAACCGCGAAGAAAGTTGGGAACGGCAGCGAGAATGAATAAGGTCTCTCCGGTTCCGGATGCTCTGGTGTCGCAGCGCTTTGACGTTGCCCTGTCCAAGATGCTCGGGGTTTCCCGAGCCAAGGCCGGGGCTCTGATTGCCGACAACCAGGTATCCATCATGGGGCGCGTCGCCGATAAGTCCACCCGCTTGGGCGAACGGGATGTGCTCAGCTTGGACATCGTGGAGAAGCCAGCCCCCGAAGAGCCCGAAGCTCTGCATATGGGCATCCTCTATGAGGACGAGGATGTTGTGGTGGTCGATAAGCCTGTGGGCGTGGCAGCGCACGCTTCTGTGGGTTGGGAAGGCCCTACCGTCCTGGGGAGCTTGCTCAAGCGCGGTGTGCATATCACGGAGCTGGGCGCCACGAACAGGAGAGGCATCGTGAGCCGGCTCGACGTGGGGACTTCGGGTGCCATGCTCGTGTGCAAGTCAGACCTCGCCTACGTTGAGATGCGTCGCCAGTTTTCCCAGCACGAGGTCGTGAAAATTTATCACGCCGTAGCGCAGGGGCATCTCGACCAGGCCAAGGCGACCATCGACGCCCCCATCGGCCGTGACCGCAGCGCAGATTTCCGTTTCACGGTGACGCCTGTGGGCAAGCCCGCCATCACTCACTATGACGTGCTGGAGCGCCTCGACGAGGCAACTCTGGTGAAGGTCAACCTCGAAACCGGCCGCACCCATCAGATTCGCGTGCACTTCAGCTCCATCGGCCATCCGCTGGTGGGAGATCCGCTCTACGGCGCCAATCCGCGTCTCAGCGAGCGCGTGGGACTCGACCGTCAGTGGCTGCATGCAGTGAGTCTGGAATTCAAACACCCCAGGACACGCCTATGGACTACAGTGACGTCGGAATATCCTGAGGATTTGCAACGTGCGTTGGGTGTGTTGCGTGAGGACGGCGTTCAGCCTGCGGAGTGAAAGTCCGACTCATCGCTAGATTAGAAGCGTGACCGACTCGAGCTTTGAACCTGACGCAGGTTTCGTGCATCTGCACACGCACACCCATTACTCCACGCTTGATGGGGCCTCCAAAATCAAAGAATTGGTGGCACGCGCGAAGGAACTGGGACAACCGGCCGTCGCCATTACGGACCACGGCAATATGCATGGTGCCTATGAGATGTGGAGCACGGCGGTGGCCGCCGGAATCAAGCCCATCATCGGCATTGAAGCCTACGTGACACCCGAAACCGCGCGCGGCGACAGAACCCGCGTGAAGTGGCGCACGAACGAATCGCAGAAATCCGACGACGTCTCCGGTGGCGGTGCCATCACCCACATGACGATGTGGGCCCAGGACGACGGTGGCCTCAAGAACCTTTTGAAAGCCTCTTCCCGCGCCAATC
The DNA here is from genome assembly GCA_022651005.1 of Bifidobacteriaceae bacterium. Lineage (GTDB taxonomy): Bacteria > Actinomycetota > Actinomycetes > Actinomycetales > Bifidobacteriaceae > JALCQC01. The sequence goes on along the minus strand of JALCQD010000001.1, from coordinate 80,253 downwards.
TCGAGGGACGCTTCGGCAAGTGGCCTCGCATGGATAAGGAACTTCTGCAGGAGTACCACGAGGGTGTTATCGCCACCACTGGATGCCCCTCTGGAATTGTGCAGACTCGTCTCCGCCTTGGCCAGTTCGATGAAGCCTTGCGCGCGGCTGGGGAGTTTCAGGATATCTTCGGCAAGGACAACTTCTACATCGAACTCATGGATCACGGTCTGAAGATCGAGAAAGAAGTGACGTCAGGGCTCCTCGAGATTGCGCACAAGCTCGGCGCTCCGCTCGTCGCCACCAACGATTCGCACTATGTGAACGCCTCTGATGCCGATGCTCAGGATTCGCTGCTCTGCATCAATTCCGGAGACCGCCTTGACAACCCCGACCGTTTCAAGTTCGACGGCTCCGGTTATTACATCAAGTCCGCCCAGGAGATGCGCGAACTGTTCAAGGACTTTCCTGAGGCCATCACCAACACGCTCGACATCGCCGAGCGTTGCAACGTGATGTTCGACGACCACGAAGACGGCGCCTTCATGCCGCAGTTTGCGTGTCCTGAGGGATGGGATGCCACGTCCCTTTTCCTCCACGATGTGGAGCAGGGGCTCGAAAAGCGCTATCCGGAGGGTGTTCCCGCCGAAGTCACCAAGCAGGCGGACTACGAATGTGGCGTTATCTGCCAGATGCAGTTCCCCGGCTACTTCCTCGTGGTTGCCGACTACATCAATTGGGCCAAGGACCACGGCATCATGGTGGGACCTGGCCGAGGCTCTGCCGCAGGCTCCATCGTCTCGTACGCCATGGGCATCACCGAGCTGGACCCCCTCAAGCATGGGCTCATCTTCGAACGATTCCTCAACCCAGAGCGCGTGTCGCTGCCCGATATCGACGTCGACTTCGACCCCGAGGGTCGCATGCGTGTGTTGGACTACGTGGGTCAGAAGTACGGAACCGACAAGGTATCCCAGTGCGTCATCTACGGAACCATCAAGACCAAGCAGGCGCTCAAGGATTCCGCGCGCATCATGGGCTACGAGTTCTCCATGGGAGACCGCATCACCAAGGCCTTGCCCCCCGCCCAGACAGGTGGCAAGGATATCTCCATCCACGACATCTTTGACCCTAAATCAAAGCGGTACGCCGAGGCGCGTGAATTCCGCGAGCTTTACGACTCGGATCCCGACGTTCGCATGATCACCGATCGCGCTGCGGGCATCGAAGGCATCATCCGCCAGACCGGAGTGCACGCGTGCGCCACCATCATGGCCGCCAATCCCATCACCGACACGGCTCCGCTCATGGAACGCTCTGATGGCACCGTCACTACTGCATTCGAATACCACACCTGCGAAACCCTCGGCCTCGTCAAGATGGATTTCCTGGGGCTTAAGACGCTCGCCGTCATCAACGATGCCCTGCGCAATATCAAGGACAACGGCAAGACTCCCATCGACATCGAGAAGATTCCGCTCGACGACAAGGAAACCTATCAGCTGCTGAGCCGGGGGGACACGCTCGGTGTGTTCCAGCTCGATTCCGACGGCATGCAGTCCCTCCTCAAGCAGCTCAAGCCCGATAACTTCAACGATATTTCCGCTCTTATTGCCCTGTATCGCCCGGGCCCCATGGATATGGACTCGCACACCAACTACGCCAAGCGCAAGAACGGTCTGCAGAAAATCACGCCGATCCATCCCGAGGTGGAGAAGCCGTTGGCCTCTGTTCTTGACGAGACCTATGGCCTCATCGTGTACCAGGAGCAGGTGCAGTCTGCCGCGCGTATTCTCGCCGGCTACTCACTGGGTGCAGCAGACGTCCTGCGTCGAGCCATGGGCAAGAAGAAGCCCGAGGTTCTGGCACACGAGAAGATTCCGTTCTTTAAGGGCATGAAGGAGCATGGTTACTCCGAAGAAGCGGCGCAGGCCGTGTGGGACATCCTCGTGCCCTTCTCCGGCTACGCGTTCAACAAGGCGCATTCCGCAGCCTACGGCCTCATCTCGTACTGGACCGCCTACCTGAAGACCCACTACCCGGTGGAATTCATGGCCGCCGTGCTTCAGTCCGAACGCACGAACAAGGACAAGACCGCCATCTATCTCGGCGAGGCGCGCCGCATGGGCATCAAGATCCTGCCTCCCGACGTCAACGAGTCCGTTAATGCCTACTCCGCAGTGGGCGACGTCATCCGTTTCGGCATGGGCGCCATCCGCAACGTGGGCGACAAGGCCGTGGCCGAAATTATCAAGGAGCGTGAGACCGACAAGGGCAAGTACGTCAACTTCATCGACTTCATCCGGCGCGTGCCCATCTCTGTGCTCAACAAGCGCACGGTGGAGGCGCTCATCAAGGGTGGTGCCTTCGATGGCATCGATCCCAACCGCCACGCGCTGTATCTCATCCACGAAACGGCCGTAGACCAGTTCATTCCGTTGCGGCGCAAGGAGGCGGAGGGCCAGTTTGATCTCTTTGCCGATTCCGCTCCCGAAGACAAGGCGGATGCGCTGGGAGACGCAACCATCAGTGTTCCCGACGTTGACGAATGGGACAAGAAAACAAAGCTCAACTTTGAGCGCGAAATGCTGGGACTCTATGTCTCGGACCATCCGTTGTCGGGCATGTCATCAGTGCTTGCCGGCCTGCGTGACATGTCAATCGCTCAACTGGTGGGCAAGGCGAAGGATTTGGGGGAGCGCACCGTCGTCACTTTGGCGGGGATGATCACCAACATCGACAAGAAGGTCTCCAAGGCCGGCAACCCATGGGCCATCGTGACCATCGAGGATCTCGAGTCCTCGATTCAGGCGCTCTTCTTCGGCAAGTCCTATCAGGCGCATGCCGAGGAGATGCAGTTGGATACGGTCGTGCGCATCACGGGCACCGTGGATATTCGAGAGGAAGCGGTGAGCTTACGCGCAAACGGCATGGAAGTGGCACAGGTGGAAGCAGCGGACGAGAGGCCCATCGTCATCTCCGTTCCGCAGCCTGCATTGGTCAAGCCCAAGGTTGACCAACTCGTCCAGATCCTTAAGACCTTCCCTGGCTACTGCGAGGTGAAGCTGCACGTGACGCAACCCAACGGAACCGTCATCGAGCTATGCTGCGGCGATGGTTTCCGCATCACGCGTGACACGTCACTGTTCGCGGAGCTCAAAACAGTGTTTGGACCCTCTTGCATGGAAGAGACGAAGTAGGGCGAGGCGACAAAAGCGTTTATTCTAGAGATATGACGCAATGGCATGGCAGTGACAACGATGACGCCGCACGGAGGGATTCTTCCTCAACCACTTCCACTGACGCGGATGATCAGTCACTGCTCGACGATCTAGATTCCGTGAGCACTTCGTCCTTTCCCGCTGTAGGAGATTCAGGACCTGGTGCTGCTGACGACACCGTTGTTTTGCCACCGTCGATCCCGCCCGCAGGCGGTCTCCTTGGCGCGACGAACTCTGCGGATGCGGCGGCAGAGGCGACCGCTCTCTCAGAAAAGAAGCGTCATCGGTGGATGATTGCGTTGACGGTCATCATCTGCGTAGTGAGCTGTGCGGTCATTGCAGGCGTGATTTATTTCGTCGTGGCGTCCTCTCGCCAGCAAGCGAGCACCGACAAGGACTATGCGAATGCGGTACAGACGGCCGCCACACGGCAGGACGCTCTGAGTACCGTACTCTCCGACGCCAAAGAACCGTTAAAAACCCTGACGGAGGCCTTACCAAACTCGAGTGAAGTCGAAAGTTTTTCTCAGACGTGGTCGTCCGCCGAGTCTTTGCTGGATAAGCCGCCGCACTATTTTTCCGTAACGCCCACGAATGAGACTCAGACGCACACGGCGCTCAGTCAACTTACTGAGTACAACACGAGCCTTGCCAACGTCACCAAGCGTCTGCGCACCCAGACAGAGACGGCTGGCCTCTCTGATGCCAAGTCTCTCTTTACCTCCTCCAAAACGAGTCTCACCACCGCCACAGAGCAGGCGAGACTGGTGATGAAGAACTATACGTCTCAAAAATCAAAGTACAAGTTCAGCGTGAGCAACACCTCGGATTCGGATGATTCGGGAAGCTCGGACGATTCTGAGAGCGCGACGGATGCCGATGCAGATCTTGATGGTGCGCTTGTCAGCGCTGTGACCACGAGCCTTGACGACGGCACCAAGCTGCTGGACGCGAAAGAAAGTGGCACGCCTGCCGAAATTGCCTCAGCCGCCCTCCAAATGGAGAAGAGCGCCACGAGCGTGAAAAATGCCTATGACGCGCTGCAAAAGGGCGTGAACGAAGCAGTGACGAAATCCCAAGAGAAAAAGACGCAGAACTCGGACCTGGAATCCGCCAACGGCGCGTTGCCCAAGGCCCTGCAAGGCACATGGAAAACGTCGAAGGGCGCCACCATGACATTCACCTCTACGACGCTGCAGAGCCATCACGCCAAGGCCACGCGCATTAGCACTGATGACCTGACATCCGTTCCCGCTCCGGCCGGTACAAAGATCGTGGCTGGATGGACGCTGACAGCTGGAGGAGTGAGCGGGGGCGTTGAAGACACCACAGTGGTGCTCTATCAGAAAACGACGGACGCCTCAGCTCAGTCTCTTGTCGTGAGCACGGCAGGTTCTCGGTGGGAACTTACTCGGTGAAACACCGCCGCGTGACAGCCTTTCTCACCATGTAAGAGAAAGGCTCGCGGAGAGCACGGTTGGTCTGCCGCCACCCATAAACTCAAAGCATGAGTGCACAGGACACAATCATCGGAACTATTGATTTGCGTGGTCGTCAGCTGAACCGCGCCCAACTGCTCGACGCAATGCCGCGAGCGCAGATGGGGGTGAGCGAGGCCTCGGATTTGGTAAAGCCCATTCTCTCTGCCGTCAAGGAGCATGGTGCCGCTGCACTGCGCGATTACGCCGAGAAGTTCGATCATGTGCGTCCCAAGAATCTGAGGATCCCCGCTGCCACACTGCAGGAGGCCGCGCGCAATCTCGACCCTGCAGTGCGTGCCGCAATCGAGGAATCCATCGAGCGCATTCGCAAGGTGAGCCAGTCGCAGCGCCCCAAGGACTTCTTCACAGATCTGGCAGATGGCGCTCGCGTCGCCCAACGCTGGATTCCCGTGGAGCGCGTGGGTCTGTATGTTCCTGGCGGCAAGGCCGTGTACCCCAGCTCCGTCATCATGAACGTCGTCCCCGCACAGGCTGCGGGCGTCACGTCGATCGCCGTCACCACTCCGCCGTCGCGCAATAACGACGAGGGGCTTCCCGATTCCACGATTCTCGCCACGTGTGCCATCCTGGGCGTTGACGAGGTCTACGCGGTGGGCGGTGCGCAGGCAATCGCCATGTTCGCCTACGGCGCTGTGGGATCGGAGCCGCAGGACGGTGCCGTGCTGTGCGATCCCGTGGACAAGATCACAGGCCCGGGTAACATCTTCGTGGCTACCGCCAAGCACCTGGTCTCCGGAACTGTTGGCATCGATGCCGAAGCCGGACCTACTGAAATCGCCATTCTTGCGGACTCCACCGCGAAGCCCGGTTGGGTGGCTGCGGATCTCATCGGCCAGGCAGAGCATGACGAGCTCGCCGGATCCGTGCTCATCACCGATTCCGAGAACCTCGCCGCCGCTGTGCGTGAGGAGCTCTCTCGCCGCGTGCCCCGTACCGAGCACGCTGAGCGCGTCACCACGAGTCTTGGCGGCTCGCAGTCGGCCATTGTTCTCACCGACGACCTGGAGCACTCCATCGCCGTAGCCAACGCCTATGCTGCAGAACATCTGGAAATCCAGACCGCTGACGACGATGCGGTGGTGGCGAAGATCCGCAACGCGGGCGCCATTTTCCGTGGCGGATACTCGCCGGTTCCGCTGGGAGACTATATGTCCGGATCGAATCACGTTCTGCCCACCGGAGGCACCGCACGTTTCACATCGGGTCTCGGAGTGCACACGTTCCTCAAGCCCGTTGAGGTCATTGAGTACGACGAGGCTGGTCTCAAGGCCATCGCCGCCAAGATCAACACCTTTGCCGTTACCGAAGACCTGCCCGCGCACGGCGAATCAGTGCTGTCGCGCTTTGTAGAGGACCCTTACAACAAGGAGACCCTTGACGTACAGGAGACGGCGGCAGGATTGCAAGACGCACAGAACCAGGGGAATGCGGCATGAGCGACGGAAACGTGGCTGATGCAATTCCCGCCTCTCTTCCGCTGAGGAACGATTTGGTGGGGGAAGTGCCCTATGGCGCTCCGCAACTTAATGTTCCCGTATGCCTGAACGTCAACGAGAATCCCTACTCTCCGGCACCGGAGGTCATCGATGCCATTGTGGAGCGCGTGCGCGTGGCGGCGAAGGGCCTTAACCGATACCCCGACCGTGAGCACATGGAGCTGCGTGGGAAACTCGCCGACTACCTGCGTGCCGAATCGCATGCCGAGCTGACTCCGGAGCAACTGTGGGCGGCCAATGGCAGCAACGAGATCATGCTGCAGCTGTTCCAAGCTTTCGGAGGACCTGGGCGAACTGCGCTGGGTTTCGCACCCACCTATTCCATGTATCCCGAGTATGCGCGCGACACTTTCACCACGTGGGACACCGTTGCGCGCAATGACGATTTTTCCTTGAACATGGAGACTGCTCTCGCTGCCATCCACACCGTCAAACCAGCCATCGTGCTCATTACGAGTCCGAACAATCCCACGGGAACGCCGCTCAGCCACGACGAGGCGCGTCAGATCCTCGATGCCTGCGCAGAGGTGAGCGTGGAGGGGGCCGATCCGTCAGCGCATCCGGTCGTGGTCATCGATGAGGCGTACGTGGAATTTCGTAATCCCGGCGTCGATTCCGTAGCTCCGCTGATTGCTCAGTACGACCACCTGGCAGTATCTCGCACGCTGAGCAAGGCCTTCGCCTACGCTGGCGCACGAGTGGGCTACCTGGCCGCCAACAAGGCCATCATCGACTCCGTGCGCATCGTTCGTATGCCATATCATCTCAGTGCGCTGACTCAGGCTGCGGCCCTCGCGGCACTGGAGCATGCCGATGTGCAACTCGCCCAAGTGTCACACCTACGTGACGTGCGGAACGATACGGCCACGTGGCTGGCCACGCAAACGTATAAAGGGCAGGCGCTGAAGGTCGCGGAGTCGCAATCGAACTTTCTGTTGTTCGGTGGCATCTTTGACGACCGAGAGGCAATCTTCAAAGGTCTGTTGGATCGCGGCATTCTCATTCGCGTGGTGGGTCCCGATGGATGGCTGCGCGTCTGCATGGGAACCGACGAGGAGATGGCGGCATTTCGCACGGGGCTTGGCGAGGTGTTGCGTGAGGTAGAGTCTCGGTAGAGGAAAGCACGGAGGACACCACATGGCACGCACAGCGAGCATAACGCGCACGACATCCGAATCGAGCATTGAGCTCAGCCTCAATCTCGATGGAACCGGAAAGACGAACATCGACACCTCGGTTCCCTTCTATAACCACATGATGACAGCGCTGGGCAAGCATTCGCTCATCGATCTGACCATTAAGGCGCACGGGGACACTGACATCGACGCCCACCACACAGTGGAGGACGTGGCAATCGTCTTCGGAGAGGCGCTGAAACAAGCGCTGGGAGACAAAAAGCACCTCGTGCGCTTCGCTGATGCCACTGTGCCGCTCGATGAGGCGCTCGCACGCGCAGTCGTTGACATCTCGGGGCGGCCGTATGCGGTGTGCACGGGGGAACCCGAGGGCTTCGAATACGCCATGATCGGTGGACACTTCACCGGGTCTCTGGTGCGCCACGTCATGGAGTCCATAGCCTTCCACGCTGACATCTGCTTACACATGACGCTATTGGCTGGTCGCGATCCGCACCATATTGCAGAGGCTGAGTTCAAGGCTTTGGCGCGCGCGTTGCGCTACGCCGTGGAACTTGATCCGCGAGTGGCGGGCATTCCGAGCACAAAGGGCGCGCTGTGAGCGATACTGCGGATAATAACGATCAGAATAAGGCCGGGAATACTAACGGATCTGACAACGCCAACAATGCCAACAATCCGGACAACGCTGACAATTTGAGCGATCAGGACATTGCCAAGGCGCTCAAAGGTTTCGAGGAAGATTTCAAGGATCTCGAGGGCTTCGGCGCTGACGGACCGCAGGGGTTGAAAGACTCTTCTGCGGGCGTCGGAGAAAATTCCGGTGTCGGTGAGACTGGGGAATCGGTACCTCCCGACGATCTTTCCGCTTTTGACGATCCTCTTGAGGCGGAGCTCGAGGGAATCCTCGGAGACAAGGCAAAGGCGGCGATGCTCATTACGCCGTTGCAACAGCCGGAATTGCTGAGTGCCTTTTGCGTGCTGGCCGATGTGTCTGCCTACTGCATTGGCGCCGAGCAGGGTGCTGTGGCGGTTCTCAAGAATCTCGCGGGCTCCTCTCCGGAGGCGGCTGCAAAGGATCTCACCACTGTCATTTCAGGGTTGAGCGTTGTGCTGGCGGTAAATCGAGCCGACAAGCTTGAGGCAAAACTGTGGATGAACGGCGAGCAGGGATCCGATTTCGCTCCGCCGATTCTCTTCATGAACGTTGCCGAATTCGTGGAGGACTTCATGATTGGCAGCACGGATCTCGATGGTCTCAAGGCCAACGGCCTTACGGTTGTTGATTCCGGGGCGATGAGCAGGGGAGAGGCCCTGAAGGTCATCGCTGCACATACGAAGTTCCGCCCGGGCGCCGATGGCGGCACGGGCATTGTCGAGTAGACGGGTACGCAACCCGAGACGTTGAGCACATCGCCGAGTAAGTGAGGAGTCAGACATGACACAGCTCGTGGTCTTTGACTATGGTTTTGGAAACGTGCGGTCGATGGTGCGTGCACTGCAGGCGGTGGGTGCGGATGTTACCCTCACTTCCGATTATCGGCAGGCGTATGAGGCAGATGGCCTTGTGGTTCCCGGCGTGGGGGCGTTCAAGGCGTGCGTCGATGGGCTGAAGGCCGTGGGTGGCGACCGGGTGATTCGTGATCGTCTTTCCGATTCCCGGCCGGTCCTCGGAGTGTGCGTGGGCCTGCAGATTATGTTCGAGGCTGGTGTCGAGGGCGGTACGCGTTCTGACGGTCTTGGATACGCAGGTGGCGTAGTTGAACGGCTTGATGCCGATGTGGTGCCTCACATGGGATGGAACACCGTGAGCCCGGCCGAAGATTCCACACTTTTCCATGGCATCGAGGACGAGCGATTCTATTTCGTGCATTCCTACGCAGTGTGTGCTCCCACAGATACCGCGCGCGGCGATGCCACCAACGCAACGTCGTCTGAACCCAACCGCCTTACGTGGTGCGATTACGGAAAGTCTCATTTCGTGGCCGCCTTTGAGCATGGCGCTTTGTACGGAACGCAATTTCACCCCGAGAAATCCGCAGAAGCGGGTCAAAAGCTGTTGAGCAATTGGATAGGAGCCCTTCATGACTGATACCACATCGCTGACCTTGTTGCCTGCCGTTGACGTACGAGACGGCAAGGCAGTGCGACTCAAGCAGGGAGCCTCCGGTTCTGAAACAGACTACGGCAGCCCCATGGAGGCTGCGTACGCGTGGGCGGATGCGGGCGCGCGCTGGATTCATCTCGTGGATCTTGACGCCGCCTTCGGTACGGGCGATAACCGTGCTGTGCTGCGCGAGATCACCGATCGCCTCGGTGACATGGTGCACATCGAGCTCTCCGGAGGAATCCGCGACGATGACTCGCTTGACGCCGCGCTCGAATCGGGCGCAAGTCGTGTCAATATCGGGACTGCCGCACTCGAAAATCCTGACTGGACAGCTACCGCCATCACTAAGTACGGAGACAAGGTGGCAGTAGGCCTTGACGTGCGCGGCCACACGTTGGCGGCTCGCGGCTGGGTCAAGGAGGGCGGCGAGCTCTTCGAAACCGTTGACTTCCTTAACAAGGTGGGATGCGCCCGCTACGTGGTGACCGATGTGGCCCGTGACGGCATGATGAGCGGACCCAATCTGACACTGCTCTCAGAGGTTGCCGAGCGCACGAACGCTATGGTGACGGCCTCCGGCGGCATCTCGTCTCTCGAGGATCTTCGTGCCATCCATGGATTGAAGGCGGACAACGTGGACGCGGCGATTCTCGGTAAGGCCCTGTATGCCCGTGCATTCACCCTTCAGGAAGCGCTGGATGCCACGCGCTGATTGCAACGCTGCACGCGCCTTTCGGTGAGTGCACGCTGCCGGTAAGCTAGATTTCAGAAAGAGGCACACAAGCAGTGTGCGGCAGCGTTCATGTGGTGGGCACTGCCTTGAAATATTTCCATGAGAGGATAAGGCACATGGATAGGCAGCAAGAATTCGCGTTGCGCACTGTTGAGGAACGCGACGTACGTTTTATTCGTCTCTGGTTTACTGACGTTCTGGGAATGCTCAAGTCAGTGGCCATCGCTCCCGCAGAGCTGGAGTCGGCGTTCGACGAGGGGCTCGGCTTTGATGGCTCTTCGATTGAGGGCCTGACGCGTGTTTCCGAGGACGACATGATCGTGAAACCGGATCCCTCGACCTTCCAGATGCTGCCATGGCGTGGAGGTCCGCAGGGTACGGCTCGCATGTTCTGCGACGTGCTGACCCCCGACGGGCAGCCCTCGCTGGGCGACCCACGCTACATTATGAAGCGCACTCTCGCGAAGGCCAAGGAGAAGGGCTTTACTTTCTACGTGCATCCGGAAATCGAGTTCTATCTCTTCGAGCAGCAGCAGGATTACTCGCAACCTCCTGTTCCGATCGATCACGGTGGTTACTTCGATCACGTGCCGCGCAGCTCCGGAATGGACTTCCGCAGGGCCTCTGTCAATATGCTTGAGCAGATGGGTATCTCCGTGGAGTACTCCCATCACGAGGCGGGCCCAGGTCAGAACGAGATCGATCTGCGCTATGCGGATGCGCTGACCACAGCCGACAACATCATGACCTTCCGCACGGTGGTCAAGGAAATCAGCCTCGAGCGGGGCATTCAGGCCAGCTTCATGCCCAAGCCTTTGTCAGGCGAGCCGGGATCGGGCATGCACACCCACCTGAGCCTGTTCGAGGGCGACGCCAACGCCTTCTATGAAGCCGGCGAAGAATTCAACATGAGCCAAACCGCACGCCAATTCGCGGCAGGCATCTTGGATCACGCCGCAGAAATCACGGCCGTGACCAATCAGTACGTGAATTCATACAAGCGCCTGTGGGGTGGTGCTGAGGCGCCGAGCTACGTCTGCTGGGGTCACAATAACCGTTCCGCTCTGCTGCGCATCCCGCAGTATAAGCCGGGTAAGGGCAACTCGGCACGCATGGAATTCCGCGCGCTGGACCCGGTGGTGAATCCGTATCTCGCATACTCCTTGTTGCTGGCCGCGGGCCTCGACGGAGTGGAGCGCCAGCTTGATCTGGAAGAGCCCACGAGCGACGACGTGTGGGAGCTGACTGATGCAGAGCGTCAGGCAATGGGCATCAAGCCGCTGCCGGATTCTCTTGATTCGGCGTTGCGCATCATGGAAAAGTCCGACTTCGTGGCGGATGTCTTGGGCGAGCACGTGTTCAGCTACTTCCTGCGCAATAAGCGCCAGGAGTGGGATGACTACCGCCTTCAGGTCACGCCTTACGAGTTGCAGCGTTACCTTCCGAGGTTGTAGTAGGGATAGGTCAACACTTAGTGCTTTCGGTGCCCGGGTCTGAGTCGACTCCGGGCACCGTTTGTTTTTTCCTTTACTCCGCCGCCAGTTTCTTCAGTCGTTGGAGGCTCGCTGGGTACTTTGTACCGAGCTCCTGAGCCCACAGGGACACGAGGAATTCTTCGTACATCCATCGCATCTGTGACACCGTAGATCGCAACGCATCGTGCGCCGGCCCAGCGGGCAACGCGTCGAGGCGGTGACGTGCGTCATCGACCACTCCCTGAGCTTCGTGAGCTTCCCACGCCCACTTCACGTCGCGCGTTTTATCGGCCTTCGCCTTCCGCAGGCGAACCTCATCGGCGGTGATATAGCGCGGTAGCTCGGGCAGCGCGTCAGGGGGAGTGGCTGCGATGAACCCCGGATACACAAGATCCGCGAGATGATCACGAATCGACTGCAGCACCGCAAGCAACGGCAGCTGCGCAGTACCCGATACCTCATTCTGTACTTCGCCAAATTTGCGAAGGGCAGTGATAACATCACGCGCCACTGCGTATACAGTGTCCTCAAACGCCTCCTCGTTGAGTGAGATCGTCTGTTCCAGATCAGCATCGTCATGCAATTGAGCGATTGCCGGCATGAGGCGCTTTACCGCCGCCATCTGCAGATCTGCCACGAGTGCCTCACGATTCTTGTAAGGAGCTGACGCCAATACGAGTGCCTCGCGGCTCAGCCAGCGCGACGAGATACGAGCGGCTGGCAGCTTGAGCCGGTCATAGGCCACCTGCCACAGCATCTCCTCACGTGGCTTCGACGTGGCACCTGCCTGATGCAGCAGCGTCGCTGATTGCAGCGGATTTCCCGAATCCTTCGCTGCCTTGGCCTTCTTGCTTACTGAAGTACGAGCTGCTGCCACCGCTCGGTTTTCAAGCTGATTCTGCAACTCCAGCAACGATTTCGACGTGCCGAGAACATTTATCTGTGCCTTCGTCCCACCGCGCCCGATGCGGTGCTGCTTGGAATGCCTACCGTGAGTTCCATGTGCAGTATCCTTCGCTGTCTCCTCCACGCTGAACGTGACCCGCAAATGATCCGGCAAGCGTTGGAGCTGGGCGGCATCGAAGATATCCGGGTGCAATTGCGCGCCCCGGGTCGCGATGGCAGCCTGCATGAAAGCGTCCCAGAAGGAGACGGGAGCAGCGGAGGCCGCGTCATCGGCACCTCCCGGGGTATCGGCTTCACCCTCTGTATGAGAGGTGCTTCCAAGACGATCCACTCCAGGAACCTGTGGGTAATGAGCGTCAATCCATTCACCAATGGCAACCGCCGTATCGGGTGCAGGTACGAATTGAACGCGCAGGGTCTTTGGCAGCGAACGGATGACTCCAAGAATCAATTCGTCACGGAAACCGGGCACCAGCCACGTGAACTCCTGCGATCCCAGGCGCATGAGGTAATGCAGGGGAACGTGCACGGTGATGCCGTCGTTGGGAGCTCCGGGATCGTACACGTACGAGAGTTTGAGATCGATTGCAGCGCCGTCAGTTCCCCGCGTCTTCCACGTGCTCGGATAATCGTCGAGAGAGGCGTGGTCAGCGTCTGCGATGCGTGTAATGGACTCGGGGTCAAAGTCGAAGAGGGTGGGATTCTTGTCACGATTCTTTTTCCACCAATTTGCCAATGCCGCCAACGAGGTAGCTTCGCGCGGCACCACGGCATCATAGAACTCGAAGAGATCCTCGTCATTCACCGCTTCTGTGACATGCCGGGTGCGCTTGGTGTCCTCCTGTGACTCTTCCAGCGTCGCCCGGTTGGCGGCCACGAACTCGTCATGGCTGAAACGCTGATGAATCTCGCCTTCCACGAGACCCTGCCGAATGAGGAATTCACGGGCCTGAGCGGGGTTGATGCGTCCCCACTGCACGGGTCGTTCCGCAACAATCGGCAGACCGTAGAGCAGCACCTTTTCGTTGGCAACTGCCGAGCCGCGCGTCGCCGACCAATGGGGCTCCGAGTACACGGTCTTTGTGAGTCCGCGAGCGATCTTCTCTGCCCATGCGGGATCGATCGCAGCCGCCATGCGTGCCCACAGGCGCGACGTCTCCATGAGATCGGTAGCCATCACCCAAGGTGGGGTGGAACGGGAGACCCCCGACGCGGGGAAGATGGCGAAATGCGTTCCTCGAGCGCCCTGATAATCGTTGTGCGAAGCCTTCTTGGCACGCTTAATGGCACGCGCTCGCGCGGCGCCCGACAGCCCCGCAAAATCTGACGCCTTGGGCTCGCGGACCACCTGCATGCCAAGATTGCTGAGCAACCCTGCCATCATGGAACGATGAATGGACTCGGCATCCCAAGAGGCAATCAATGAGTGAGCCGCCTGCTGGTTCGAAGGAAGCTGGCGCACGGCGAGATCCTGACGCGACCCCGGCTCCGGAGTGCCGGTCTTGAAACGCAGCTCGTGGCACATCTGCGTGAGCTGACCGTAAAGGTCATGCCATTGACGCACGCGCATGTAGTTGAAGAACTCTGCCTGGCAGCGTCTGCGTAACGCGGAATTGCTCAGCGTACCGTCCGCTTGAAACAGCGCATCCCAGATATTCAGGATGGTGAGGAAGTCCGAGGACTCATCCTCGTAGCGACGGTGAAGCGTGTCTGCCTCGTCGCGCTTCTCCTCGGGGCGTTCTCGCGGATCCTGAAGACTCAGGAATGACACGATCACCAGAATGCACGCCAGCGTTGTCGCATCGGCATCTTTTGCGGCGGCAATGATCATGCGGCCGAGGCGTACGTCGATGGGCAGCCGCGAAAGCTGACGGCCCACGGAGGTGAGATTCATGCGGCCTCGTGAGCGGGTGATGGCACCCAGCTCGCTCAGCTCGTTGACGCCGTCGGTAACGGATCGCGTATCGGGCGGGTCGATGAAGCCGAAATTCGTGACGTCGTCCGTGGTGTGCGCCACGCCCACTGACAGCATGTGAAGCACAACGGCCCCCAGTGAGGTACGCAGAATCTCTGGGTCGGTGAATCGGGGACGGGCGTCGTAGTCGTCCTTGGAGTACAAGCGAATGGCGATGCCGTCGGCCACGCGGCCAGTACGTCCCGCGCGCTGGTCCGCGCTCGCCTGCGAGATTGCCTCGATGGGGAGGCGCTGCACCTTTGCCGATTTCGAATATCGCGAGATACGTGCGGTCCCCGGATCGATGACGTAGCGAATGCCAGGCACAGTGAGTGAGGTCTCCGCCACGTTGGTGGCGATGATGATGCGCTGGTGCGAATGGTTGTCGAAGACGCGGTGCTGTTCCTTAGAAGACAGTCGTGCGAACAGGGGCAGAATTTCGACGCCGTCGGGTCTGCGCATGTCGGAGGCGCGGGGGCCGAGGGCGCGGCGAATGGCGGTCTCAAAATCTCGGATGTCGCGCTCGCCGGAGGCGAAGATGAGCAGGTCGCGTGCGCCGCGCTCGCCGCGCGATACTGCGAGGAGTTCCATGGTGGCGCGTGCCACTGCCGCCGAGGGATCGTTGAGCGTGTCGTCACTGCCGAATCCCTGCACGGGACGCAAGGCAGGTGCTGAGCCTAGTGGTTCATAGTAAATGGCGACGGGGTAGGTGCGTCCGGAGACTTCGATGACGGGGACCTTGTGGCCCAGTGCCTTCGAGAAGTGCGACTGGAACTTCTGAGAGTCGATGGTGGCCGAGGTGATGACGAGTTTGAGATCGCGGCGGGTATGGAGCAGCTGGGTGAGATAGCCCAGCAGGAAATCGATGTTGAGACTGCGCTCGTGAGCTTCGTCGATGATGATGGTGTCATAGGCGCTGAGATGCGGGTCTCGTTGGATCTGAGCAAGGAGAATACCGTCAGTAACCACGCGTAAGCGTGTTTTGGGGGAGCTCTGGTCTGTGAAGCGGACCTGGAAACCTACGTCATCGCCGAGGCGAACGCCCATTTCTTGGCTGATGCGTTCGGCGACGGTGCGAGCGGCGAGGCGGCGAGGCTGTGTGTGCACGATCTGTTTGCCGTGCGTGCCGCGTCCCATTTCGAGCAGCATCTTTGGGATCTGCGTAGTTTTTCCCGAGCCGGTTTGGCCGGAGACGATGACGACTTGCGAGGAACGTACCGCCTCGACGATATCGTCCTTCGCTGCGGAGATGGGAAGTTGGGGAGGGTAATCAAATTTCATGACTGAGAAGGAGTATCGATTTCTGCGACAGTGTCGCTTATATGTACATTGTTGTCTTTATGGGAGGCGGCTCTATCGCTGTCATTCTGCGGGGTGTGGAGTACTTCGATGATGCGAAAACCCTTGGAGGAGTCGTAGCGAGATACTTCGAAATCTCTGCCGAGGGACTGCGAGAGCCAGGGGATGAGCGAATCTGCCCCGAGGTGTTTCTGAACGACGAGATAGGCTGCTCCGCCCTGTGTCAGACGTGGCAGGTAGGTGAGGAGAAGCTCATGAAGGATTTTTTTGCCGACTCGGATAGGGGGATTGGACCAGATGAGGTCGAAGCGGGCGTCCTCGGGAATGTCTTCGGCGGTCGCGGGTGTGATGCCGGGGAGACCCAGGGCTTTTGCGTTGACGCGAGTGAGGTCGAGTGCGCGTTCATTGACGTCGAGAGCCGTGATGTGCGCCTTCGGGGACTCGAGCGCGAGGCTGAGCGCGATTGGCCCCCAGCCGCATCCCAGATCGAGAAAGTGTCCCTCGGCTGGCGGAGTGGGGGCCAGCTTGAGAAGAACGGTGGTTCCCTTATCGAGACCTTTTGCGGAAAAGACGCCATTGGACAACTGCACGGGGACCTTGTGCCCGCGGAGGGTGAGCATTGTGGTGTGACGGGTATCCGCTGACGCGGGTGACGCTGAGAAATACTGTTGCTGTGTAGTGGGCGTAGTGTTGGCGTTTCCATGTGGAGCGCCTGTGGAATAGCGCGGATTAACGCCTTTTTGCGCGCGGTTATCCTGCGGTGATGTCATGGGAACCCCTGTCTGTCTGGAACGTCGGTGCAACGCCACCTGACGCCGAACTCGACGCCATGCGAAGAATCGTTTTGTGCGCGGTGGCGCACGCCTATACTCGATGATAGTTGTAGGGCTGATAAACAGCGGAAATACTGAGGATGGTGTGCGTGAAGCGAAATTTGGCGCAGCAAAATTTACCGCAGGTGAACGGTGTGGAAGAGAATGAGGCCGTTCAGGACGATCAACTGCTGGAAAAGCAGTCTGCGGTTCTCAACGATACGTCAGAACAGCAGAGGGAGCGTGAAGCCTCGCAGGAAGCGTGGGAGGAACGAGAATCCCGCAACGCATTGCGTCACATCGCAGGTTTAAGCACTGAACTTCAGGACGTTAACCAAGTCGAGTACCGCAAGGTGCGTCTCGAGCGCGTGGTGCTCGTTGGCATCTGGTCGGCTCAAGAGACAACGCAGGCCGACGCCGAGGAGTCCATGAGGGAACTCGCGGCGCTTGCCGATACAACCGGGGCTGAGGTTCTCGACGATTTGTTGCAGCATCGTTTCAAGCCGGACCCTGCGAGCTACATTGGCTCAGGCAAGGCTAAGGAAGTCGCGCGCATCGTAGCGTCCGAGGAAGCGGACACCGTCATCGTGAACGCGGATTTGCCGCCTTCCCAACGCCGTGCGCTGGAAGACATCGTAGGCGTCAAGGTAGTGGACCGCACGGCCGTCATTCTTGACATCTTTGCTCAGCACGCCACGAGTCGCGAGGGCAAGGCGCAGGTTGAGTTGGCGCAACTGGAGTACATGCTGCCCAGGCTGAGAGGCTGGGGTACCACATTGAGTCGTCAGGCAGGCGGTCAGGCCGCCGGGCAGGCTGGCGGCATAGGTTCGCGCGGTCCGGGCGAAACGAAGATCGAAATGGATCGTCGCCGCATTCGTCGCCGCATCTCCAAGTTGAAGGCAGACATCGCAAAGATGACGCCCGCACGTGAGGTCAAGCGCGGCTCGCGACATCGTCAGGGCATGCCACTCGTCGCTGTCATCGGCTACACGAATGCTGGCAAGTCAAGTCTCACAAACAGGCTCACCAACTCGGGCGAGCTCGTTGAGAATGCACTGTTCGCAACGCTGGATACCGCGGTGAGGCGCACGAAGACCCGCAGCGGGAGGCTTTACGCCTACGCCGACACGGTGGGATTTGTGCGAGACCTGCCCACACAGTTGGTCGAAGCGTTCAAATCGACGCTGGAAGAGATAGCGGACTCGGACCTCATATTGCACGTCGTGGATGCCTCCTATGCCAATCCGCAAGATCAGATTGACGCCGTTAATTCCGTTACGGAAGATATCCCTGGGGTCGAGAACATTCGCACCCAACTGGTGTTCAACAAGGTGGATCGACTCGATGATGTGAGCGCAACCCGTTTGCGGAATCTCTTCCCGGATGCTGTCTTTGTTAGTGCTGCGACCGGCGAGGGCATCGACGTCCTGAAGTCCTTGGTGGAACGGGAACTGCCGGTTCCACAAGTCCAGGTGGATGCCGTCATCGGCTTCGAAGATGGTGCCATTGTGGAACAGATTCGCGAGCATGGTGTCATCGAGAGTTTGGACTATACTGAATCTGGCATTTCATTGAGCGCTCGCGTTGACGATGCGCTCGCTGCCCGAATATTGCGAAAATCTCACTGATTTTCGCCTTTTCTCTACCAATGACGCTCACTCTTCGCGGAGCGCGTACGTCTGTTGGTGAAGATACAGTAATGATGTACTAAATAGATGAAATTCGGTGTGTTTCTTTGCATCGAAATACTTCTAAGGAGAGGTGCCTGGATGGCAGATTCTACAATTCGTCCCACGAAGCTCGCGATTGTCGGAGCCGGTGCAGTCGGTTCCACTATGGCCTTTGCGGCCGCCCAGCGCGGTGTTGCTCGTAACATCGTTCTCGAGGACATTGACGCGCAGCGCGTCGAGGCCGAGGTTCTCGATATGCAGCATGGCGCCAGCTTCTATCCGACGACGAGCATCGACGGATCTGATGATCCCGAGATTTGCCGCGATGCGGATGTTGTCGTCATCACCGCTGGGGCACGCCAGAAGCCCGGGCAGTCACGCCTCGATCTCGCTGGTGCCACCATCAACATCATGAAGGCGATCATTCCTAACCTGGTCAAGGTTGCCCCCAACGCCATCTACATGTTGGTCACCAACCCGGTTGACATCACCACTTATGCATCTCTGAAACTTTCGGGACTCGACCCCCACCAGATGTTCGGTTCCGGCACCAACCTTGATTCGGCACGTTTGCGCTTCTTGCTCGCCCAGCAGACCGGTGTGAACGTCAAGAACGTGCACGCCTACATTGCTGGTGAGCACGGCGACTCTGAGGTTCCGCTTTGGTCTTCTGCCACCATCGGTGGCGTCCCGCTTCTCGACTGGAAGGAACTGCCCGGTCGCGAGCCGCTCACCGCCCAGGCGCGTGAAGAGATTCATCAGGAAGTCAAGAACGCCGCCTACCGCATCATCGAGGGCAAGGGCGCAACGAACTTCGCCATCGCCATGTCCGGTGTGGACATCATCGAGTCCATCCTCAATGACACGAACCGCATTCTCCCCGTCAGCTCCGTGCTGAAGGACTTCCACGGAATTGATGATGTGTGCATGTCCGTTCCTGCAATCCTCAACCGTCAGGGCGTTGAGACTCGCATCAACACTCCTCTGAGCGACGGTGAGCTTGCTGCTCTGAAGCGTTCTGCGGAAACTCTCAAGGAGACCGCTGCAAAGTTCGGCTTCTAATAAGCGCTTGGGTTCCCGGCATGCCGGGAACCCTGTAACAACGTAAAAGACCTCAGCGTTTGCTGAGGTCTTTTTGTATGTGTCGTTTGGATTGTGTGCTCTGTTGTGCTTTATGGTGCCTGCTCGTGTGGCATCACAACTTTCTGAGCACTGACACAACCTTTCCCATAACGGTGGCATAGGTGCCGTCAATAGGGGAGTAAGCGGGATTGTGCGGCATGAGCCAGAGATGACCGTCCTTTTTCTGGAAAGTCTTGACCGTAGCCTCACCGTCGAGGAGCGCCGCCACGATGTCGCCGTTGCTGGCATTGTTCTGTTCGCGCACCACTACGAAGTCGCCGTCGCAAATGGCGGCGTCGATCATGGAGTCACCGTGAACCTCGAGCATGAAGAGCTCTCCGTCGCCAGTGAGACGCTTTGGCAAACGCATCACATCGTCCACATGCTGCTCGGCAGTGATGGGTGTTCCTGCCGCAATACGGCCCACGAGAGGAACGTTCCAGGAGTCGGTGGTTGCGTCGTCCTCTTCGGAAGCATGTGCTCCAAACGTGCTGGAAGGGAAAGCGATGATATCGGCAGTTTGCTGCGAAGTGGCCTCCGTTGCAGTTTCTGCATCTGCCGTGATCTCGGGTGAATCATCAATGAGTTCGATGGCGCGGCCGCGGTGGGCATTGATGCGGATATAGCCCTTCTCTGCCAAGACCTCGAGCTGATGTTTCACGCTGGAGGGACTTCTCAGGCCAGCTCCTTTACCTATCTCCCGGAAAGAGGGAACGTAACCATTTTTCTCGAGATAGCCACGTATGGAGTCGAGCACCTTCGTCTGACGCGTGGTGAGTGGTGGGCGTGATGCAGAATGCGACGCATCGGCCGGTTCTCTGGTAAGCGGCACGATGGTGTTGTTGGTGCTCATGGTGCTCCCTTCGGTTTTTTCGATCATAACGTGAATAAGGTGTGAAATCAAACATCCGTTCGAAAAAAGCTCTTGATATGTCCTCGGGAATGTGCAGAATAGAACGTACGTTCGATAGAACACATGTTCGAAAAGGAGTTCATTATGAGTGCAGTCATGGGGCAGGTTAGGGTTACTGGCGCAACGCGTGCACGCACGAAAAACGAGCATGCTACGAAGACAACGATGAAGCTTACTGCTCGAGGGAAGGCTGTGTTCACCGGTCTTGGTGCGGCTGTTCTTCTGGCAGTGTCGATGGGCGTGTGGAACGGCACTGTCGCCAATTCCGCTCCCGCGACTCAAGAGGTCACCAGCTATGTTGTACGTCCCGGGGACACCTTGTGGTCATACGCGGCGTCCACCACGAAACCGGGTGACGATGTTCGTGAAACCGTTCAGGAACTCATGGATCTTAACAATATGGAGTCGGCGGCGGTAAGTGTGGGTCAGCGCATCGTTGTTCCGGTCACAGAACAATAGTCGTAGAACGAATCAATAGTCACAGAGTGGTGGGGTGCGCGTTTGGCTCTCTGGGACGGGGTGTTTTATGTATCATTCACTGTCGTGCGTGGAGTCCCGAAGGTGCGTGAGATTCGTACCGACGGTTGTATCACGTGTGCGAAGGCGCCTCGATTGGCATGATGAAAAAGAAACTGTAGCGCAGACGGGGTACCCTTATGTTCATGCATTGTCCTTTTTGCCAGAATCCAGATACCAAAGTCGTCGATACGCGTGTGGGCGATGATGGCTACGCCATCCGTCGTCGTCGTGAATGTCCTAAATGTGGTAAGCGTTTTACCACAGTGGAGACAGCGCAGTTGCTCGTCATCAAGCGCTCGGGTAACTCAGAGCCCTTCAGCCGCGACAAGGTGATTTCCGGAGTGCGCAAGGCGTGCCAGGGTCGACCCATTGACGAGGACGCCCTGAAACAGCTTGGCCGCAAGGTGGAAGAAGATCTTCGTTCGCGCGGTCTTGCACAAGTGGATTCCGACGAAGTGGGTCGTGCCATCCTTGCCCCGCTGCGAGACCTCGACAAGGTGGCCTACATGCGTTTTGCGAGCGTGTACCAAAACTTCGAAAACCTCAATGATTTCGAGAACGCCATCAAGGATCTTCGCGAGCATTGTGATTCTGAAGCAAAGAGTTCCGCGGAATCACACGATGCACAATCCGTGAAGTCGGCAAAGTAATAAAGCAAGGTACCCCAATGCCACTGAGTCAGGGGTGACCAACTGTAGTAGCAATGGGACGGAAGACGCGTCAATAATAAAAGGCCGGTGTGGGGCTCGCGGAAGCTCCCACACCGGCCTTTTATTATTGTGAACTATTCAGCCAAGCAACCGCACTCGTATGGTTCCGGGCAGATCGGAAAGCTTCGCGATGATATCGGCACTGGGGTCGGGAGAAACATCGGTCACCACGTAGCCGAGATTGTCAACTGTTCCCAGGGCTTGCGCGGTGATGTTGATGTCCTCGTCCCCGAGAGTGTGGTTGACCTGTGCCAGCACGCCAGGCATGTTGATATGCAGGTGTGCCACGCGACGCACTCCGCCAGCGGGAGAATCGAGATTGATGGGCGGCAGATTCACGGACAGGGCTGTGGTGCCTGAGCGCCAGTAGTCGATGAGCTTATGAGACACGAACTGGCCGATGGACTCCTGCGCCTCCAGCGTCGAGCCGCCGATGTGCGGAGTGAGAATCACATTGTGCTCCTCACGCAGGCTGGAGAGGAACTCGTCTCCGGATTTCTTGGGCTCCACGGGGTACACATCCACAGCGGCGCCGGAGAGATGTCCGGAATTCAGATGTGACTTCAGCGCATCGAGATCCACCACGAATCCGCGGGAAAGATTGATGAGGATGGCGCCTGTCTTCATGCGCGCAAGCTGTTCCTCGCCGAAGAAGTTGGTGTTTTCCTTGCGGCCGTCCACGTGGATGGTCACGGCGTCCGACTCTTCGAGAAGCTCTTCCAGGGAGTTGGCGCGACGCGCATTGCCCATGGCGAGCTTTTCATCGATGTCGTAGAAGATGACGGACATGCCCAGGGCCTCGGCAAGAACGGATAGCTGCGAGCCGATGTTGCCATAGCCGATGATGCCGAGAGTCTTGCCGCGAACCTCGTGGGAGCCGGTCGCTGTTTTGTCCCACACGCCGTCGCGCATGTGACGCATGTGGTCGGGCAGGCGTCGCATAAGGGAGATGATGTCGGAGACCACGAGTTCCACCACAGAGCGAGTGTTGGAATAGGGGGCATTGAAGACGCCGATGCCCTTGTTGCTGGCGGCCTTGAGATCAACCTGATTTGTGCCGATGCAGAAGCAGCCCACTGCTGTGAGCTCCGGACGTGCCTCCACGACGCGCTGAGTGACATTCGTCTTCGATCGAATGCCGAGGAGGTCAACGCCGTCGAGCGCCTCAATGAGTGCGTTCTCGTCGAGAGCTCCCTTTTGAGTTTCGACTTCAAAGCCGGCACGCTTCAATGCGTCCGCGGCTAATGGATGGATGTTCTCCAGTAATAGTGCTTTAGGCATGGCACTACCTTATACCGGCCGTGTGTCATCTTGGGGCGAACGATTTCATTTGATGATCGTTCGCCCCAAGATGCTGTTCACAGAGGCAGTTCCTTCGCGTCATCGCGGGTCCGCACGATGACGAGTTGCTGAGTGGGTCTGGTCAAGGACACGAACAGATCCGATGCGGCGGTGAGCCGGTTCGGGCTGTTCTCTTCGATAAGACCGGGCTGCACCAGCAGAACGGCATCGTATTCGAGGCCTTTGATGCCCTCGGGGTTGGTGAGATCGATCTGATCATCGCCGTCGGCCTGGGACTGGAGCCTGTGCAGTTCGTCGTCACCCAGTTCTTTGCGGACAGCATCCCATAGGGGGGCGCGCAGAGTGGAGAGCAGTTCGTCGTCGGCGATGACGGCGATGCGGCCTGTTCCGTCATCCGCAAGATAACGGCGTACAAGATCCAGGATTTCGGTAATTGTAGTGCTGACGAGTTCCTCGAGGTGGTCCACGATGTGGCGCGACACAGAGCCCTCCACTTCACGTACGGCCTTGACCGTGGAAATGTAGAGGCCCTCGTTGCGAGCGAAGTCGGAAGCAAGGTCGGCCACTTCTTGGGGATTGCGGTAATCGATGGTGAGTTCTCCGAGGTGCCACCGGTCGTGACCGAAAACGGGGTCGAGCATCGTGTTCCAGGAGCGTGCCCCGCCCAAGGCTGAGGTTTGCGCCACGTCGCCCACAATGGTGAAGGAACGTGAGGGGCAGCGGCGAATGAGCATGCGCCACTCCATGCGGGTGAGTTCCTGAGCCTCGTCAATCACAATGTGCCCAAACGTCCAGGTGCGGTCTTTGGCGGCACGGGCGGACAGCAAGTCGCCATCCTCGCTCGCCTCCATCCCGCTGGCCAGCTGATGCGCGCTTACGAGGGAGGGGCTGATTCCCATAGATTCCAGGGTGTCCTTGGCATAGCGCTCCTCGTCCGTCATCTTTGGAGCGGCGGAGGCTGCGGCGATTTTTCGTGGATCGTCGCCGATGAGTTCCATCGCCTCGTCGAGGAGGGGAACGTCTGACGCAGTCCAGCTCGAGCCCTTGGGGCGGTACAGCGTCTCAATTTGATCGTCGTCGAGCCATGGAGCGTAACGGCGCAGGTGCGCGGGTTTGGCCCACATGTCGGCCACGAGCCATTCCGCATTCAGCGGTAGCCATGCCAGATTCAGAGTCTTCTTCACGACGTCGTTGTATCTCAGGTCATCGCGTACGCGACCGAGCTCGGCCGCCTCGGGGGTGTAATCGAGCTGCTCTGAGTAGCGCTGCACGAGCAGCTCGAGCATGTGCTCCACGAACGTTACGCGAGCGCGATTGTGCGGCAAGTGGGTGCGTCTAGCCGCTTGCTGGGCCTCTTCGATGTCTGCAGCCGAAATGCGCAGATGCACGCTGTTGACGTGAACGGTGGGAAGTTCCGAGGGGACGCGTACGCGAGAGGCGACGGCGTTTGCCACGGTCTTGACCATACGGATGTCGCCTTTGATTTGCGCGGCGAAGGGATCCTCAACCGCGCTGACGCTGATGCCGGGCAAGAGGGTCGCTATGGTGCGCGACAGTACGCCCGTTTCTCCCAGCGAAGGCAACACTTGGTCAATGTAATGGAGGAAAGCCTGAGAGGGGCCCACCACGAGTACTCCCGAGCGTTCGAGGCGACGGCGATGCGTATAAAGAAGGTAGGCGGCGCGGTGAAGGGCCACTGCCGTCTTCCCGGTCCCTGGGCCTCCCTGCACAACGGTCACCTGATTGAGGGGAGCGCGAATGATGCGGTCCTGCTCGGCCTGAATGGTGGCCACGATGTCTGTCATCTTGCCGGTTCGTCGACTGCTGAGTGAGGTGAGAAGGGCGCCCTCGCCGGTGAGTGTTCCTGATTCCGAAGCCTCTGCCACGTGTGCCGATGACACGTCGAGAACTTCGTCCTCGATACCAACAACCTCGCGGAACTTTAAAGAGATATGACGGCGCATCACGATGTCGAAACGGTTTTTCGCGGTGGCCTCGTAGAAGGGTCGTGCGGCCTCGGCGCGCCAGTCGGTGAGCATGGGGTCGTGATGGAGGTCTGACAGGCCGATGCGGCCGATGTACCGTTTTTCGCCGGCGTCGGTGTCGAGGCGGCCGAAGACGAGGCGATCCTGGACCGCGCGCAACTGGGTGAGTCGCTCCTCGTACATGGTGGCGAAGGAATCACGCTCGGTGCGCTGAGTGGGGGAGCCGTGGCCTCCTGCCGCGCGGACTGCGGTGAGGCGCTCGCGGGTCTGAGCCGCCATGGCGTCGAGACGTGCATAGATGGCGTCCACCATGACCTGCTCGTCCTTCAGCTGCGTGGTGTAATCAGTCATTCTTTCCCTTCGACCTACCCCTGAAAAGGGGTCAAAAAATGAGCATCTCATTGTACTGCGCGGTATTCGACAAACCGGAAGGACTTCGGCGACGGCGTAAAGCGGCCCGGAGGGGCGTGCGAATGAGCAATCAACGAATGATCTTAAAAACTTCTAAAAAACACCTCAGATAAGCGTGTGGATGGGGAATTATGGTGATTGGTGGGGTAAAGTGGTGAATACGACGAATGAAGGAGGTGCTCAGTGGCCGACGAAGATGAACTCGCTAGTTCTGTCGCCTCGAGTACCTCGATTCCTCAAAGCGTTGAAATCTCGGGAAGTATAGATGCTTCAGTCCCCGCGCTTCCTCCTCTTTTGCTGGGTACTTACACGCCAAAGATCGATGTAAAAGGTCGCCTTGCTCTTCCGGCAAAGTTCCGTAATCAGCTTGGTGCTGGCTTTGTGCTTGCCCGCGGTCAGGAACGGTGCGTGTACCTCCTGCCGGCCGTGGAGTTTCGCAGGATGGCCGGCCAGATTCAGCGCGCGTCGCTGGGCAACAAGGCCACGAGGGATTACCTTCGCGTATTTCTCTCCGGAGCGGTGGATCAGGAGCCGGATAAGCAGGGACGGGTGGTGATCCCGCCCATGTTGCGTGACTATGCGCGACTGGGCAAGGACGTCGTTGTGATTGGCGTGGGAACGCGCGCCGAAATCTGGGATGCGCCCTCCTGGGAGCGTTACCTGGCCGAGCAGGAGGAAGGCTATTCGCAGATTGCGGACGATGTGCTTCCTCCCATGGATTTCTAGAGGTGATAATGACGACTTCTTCTTCCTCTGCAGCGGACGCTCTTTCATCTACCGATCTCAGTGCCATTCATCAGCCCGTTTTGCTTGACACCTGCGTGAAGCTCATGCTGCCGTCCATCGATCACGATGGGGCCGTGGCGGTCGACGGAACACTGGGACTTGCCGGGCACTCACAGGCATTCCTCGCTGCAGCTCCCGGTGTCCACCTCATCGGCATTGATCGCGACGAAGAGGCGCTGGGTTTGGCGAGCACGCGTCTTGAACGCTTCGGTGATCGTTTCACACCCGTCCATTCGAGCTTTGACCGCTTTGCTGAAGTCCTGGATCACGAGGGAATCGACACCGTCGACGCTGCGTTCCTCGATCTAGGTCTTTCCAGTCTGCAAATCGATGAGACGGATCGCGGTTTCTCCTATTCCACCGACGCGCCACTTGATATGCGGATGGATCCCACACAGTCACTGACGGCCGCGGATATCGTCAACACATACGACCTCGAAGACCTCACTCGCATCTTCAAGGAATATGGGGAGGAAAAATACTCCTACAAGATCGCACAGCGGATTGTTGATCTCCGCGACGATACGGTCTTTACCCATTCCTCGCAGATCGTGGAACTGGTGGATGCCACCGTTCCCAGATACAAGCGTCCCGCTGGCAACCCAGCCAAGCGAGTTTTCCAAGCGCTGCGCATCGAAGTCAACGGCGAGCTCGACAAGCTGCGCTCCGTACTTCCTCAGATTGCGGAGCGCCTTACCGTGGGCGGACGCATCGTGGTGGAGTCCTATCACTCTTTGGAAGATCGCACAGTCAAGGGTTTCTTCACGCTGGGGACGAGGAGTCACGTACCGCAAGGCCTTCCGGTGATTCCTGATGAGCTCAAGCCTTATTTCCGAGATGTGTCACACGGTGCCATCAAGGCGGACGAGGACGAAATAGCGCGCAATCCGAGGTCGGCATCAGTGCGTTTGAGGGCTGTGGAGCTTATGGCACCGTTGCCGGATCACGCACACTCCGACTTCTCCGCTTGGGTGGACGGTCACCTCGCTGGCGGTGGCGGAGGACATCATGCGTCGCGAAGAGAGACGTCGCGCAGAGATCAAACAGGTACGAAGAAGAACCAGAAGACATATAAGAGGAGAGCACGATGAGCGCATCAACAAGGCCTGCAGAAGTTCGCAGAAGTGTGGCGTCTCGTTCGATTCGCGCGTCCCAGGCTCGCCCCAATCTCCATGTGGTGGAGAGCTCGCGTCGGCTCCACACGGTTGAGACGGAGGCAACGAGGAGCACCTCTCGCCGCGTGATGCATCCCTTCGTTCGCGTGGCGGTTGCCATCAGCTTCCTCGCCGTGAGTCTTATGGGCTCGCTCATGCTGCGTACTCAGATGGTGCAGGATTCGTTCGAGGTCTCACGACTGCAGACTTCTATCGGCGTTCTCACTCAGGACGTTCAGGATGATCAGGCGAAGCTCGATGCCCTCGATTCCTCCCTGCCGGACAAAGCGGAGAAGCTCGGAATGACGTCACAGTCCAGTTCCGTGAGCCTCGACCTGTCGGAGTATATTAAGTCGCATCCGCAGACCCGCTGAGAGGAATGGCGCGCATGCCACGGCGTACAACACCACCCAAAAAACAGAAGAACTTTTTTGCCCGCTGGATGAGCTCGCGGTCAGATTCTGCTGTTTTTTCTCGTCGTACACAGGTATTGGCGGGGATTTTGGCAGTGGTGATTCTGGTGTGTTTCGGTCGTCTTCTCCAGGTTCAGATTTTTGAGGGGTCCTCCGTGGCGCAGGCGGCGACGGACCAACGCACGGTGACTGAGACAATCCGAGCAAGCCGGGGAACCATTACCGATGTCAATGGCAAAATTTTCGCGCAATCCGTGGAACGCTATACGGTCTACGCCGACCAGAACGCGGTGAAACTGTTCGTGCCCACCGCGTGCACGGGGTCCAATTCCTCTGTCTGTCAGCAGCAGAATGGCAAGGCTCTGACCACGAAGGGCGCGGCTGCTGTGGCTCAGCTGTTGGCTCCCGTGCTGGGCATGGATTCTCTGGAGCTGGGGGCGAAGCTGAACGGCACCTCGGGCTACGTGATTCTCAAGAAGAACGTGGTACCGAGCGTGAAGCGCAATCTCGACACACTGAATCTGTCCGGCGTCATCGGCACCGAGCTGACAACAGACCGTGACTATCCCAACGGGGCACTGCTGGGATCGGTGATAGGCGCCACGAATTCGGATGGCCAGGGCGTGGCAGGTGTGGAGAAAATGGAGAACTCCGCGCTCAAAGGTAAGAACGGGTCCGTGACCTATCAGCAGGGATCGGGTGGCCAGGAGATACCGGGAACCCGAACCACAGCCACCTCCGCCAAGAACGGTGGCACGGTGAAGCTGACCGTGGACTCTGACGTGCAATGGTATGTGGAGAAAGTCCTCAACGAAGGCAAAAAGAAATATGGTGCCGACTGGGGCATCGCCATAGTCCAAAAGGTGTCCACCGGAGAGCTCACCGCAGTGGCCGACACCGATGGATACAAGGCTGGCAGCTCAGACGCCTCTCTCAAGGGCTCTCGTGCCATGACGACGTCGTTCGAGCCGGGTTCCACGGGCAAGCTCATTACCGCGGCAGCGTTGATGCAGACGAAGCTGCACAAGGCCACGGATCATTTTCAGGTGCCCTATTCCTACACGCTGAACAACCAGACGTATCACGACTCTCACTCGCACGGTATAGAGAAGTTGACGCTGGCAGGCATCATCAAGGAATCCTCTAACGTTGGCATGGTGATGAGTTCGGAGGGGCTTTCTCGCACTCAACGGCATGACTTCATCACCAAATTTGGCATTGGTTCCACATCCGGCATCGGGTTTCCCGGAGAATCGAAAGGCATCCTCGCAGCAGCTGACAAGTGGGATACTCGCACGGCAAATACGGTGCTGTTCGGCCAGGGCTACGCAGCCACGGCTCTGCAAATGACGAACGTCGTGGCCACGGTTGCCAACAAGGGCGTCAAATTGCAGCAGTCGCTGATCAAGTCGTCCAAAGACGCTGACGGCAAGACCACCACCAACTCAGGCACCAAAGGCACGCGCGTCATCGACGCATCCGTGGCCTCTGACCTGATGGACATGATGGAGTCGGTCACCCAAACGTATTCGAAGGCAGGCGTGAACGTAAAGGGCTACAGAATCGCAGGCAAATCGGGCACAGCACAGGTGGCGGGGGCAAACGGCCAACTGACCAACACCATCGGCGACTGGATCGGTGCAATTCCCGCAGACAACCCCCAATACGTCATCATGGTGGCGTACATGAATTCCAGCCCCATCTACGGCGGTCTCACGGCTGGCCCTGTCATGGCCAGCATTGGTGGATTCCTTATGCAGAAATACGAGGTCCCCACCTCCACCGCCCGCAATAATGCTATTCCTACAAAGTGGTAATAAGTGGGCGCGCAAGCGAAGGCGAAGGTGAGTAATGAGCGGATTGGGCGACGTCCCGTTTCGGCGGGTGAGTCTCGAATATCTCAAGAAGAATTTCTCTGCCCGCCTCGACGAACCCTTTGTCAATCTGGTAACGCTGACGAGCTTGGCCACTGACCTTGACTCCGTGAGTCCGGGATCGCTTTTCATTCCCGGTCCGGAGGAACGCGATCATGCCAGTCTGCATGCTGCGGTGAATTCTGGCGCCTACGCAGTGCTTGTACCCGAGGGCGGGGAGAGGCCCAAGACATCCGACATTGGCATTCCTGTTCTTTCGGCAAGAGACATCCCGCAGAAATTGGGAACCCTGGCGTCTTACATGGAGGGAACCCCCTCTGAGTCCTTGGCGGTGTTCGTGGTGTTCGGTGCTGCAAGCGGCGCGGAGAAGGTGGCGGCGAAACTCGCCACTCTGCTGCATATGCTCGGCAACCCCGTTGGTCTGGTATCGCAGGAGAAGTCATATTCGCTCAATCGCGGTCTCAATCTGAACTTCCCCCTGAACTCGGTGCAGCTGCAACGACTCGAGTCTTTGGTGCTCGAGGACGGAGCCGCGGCTCTCGTCATTGCCGCCGATGAGGGAACTCTAGATTCCACGGCGCTCGTGGGGACGCAGATCGACGTGTATTCGCGCGTGGGGGAGAATGCCATGCCGGCCACTGTGGCGTCTGCCATTGCCGCAGGAGAAACCACTCCCGAATATGGAGCTGCCTTTGACAAGCAGACGCATCGCGTTGTGGCCGGGATGTTTGACGGCGAGCTCGCGCGGCTGGGGACTCTCATGCCAATGACGGACCGTAGCTCCGCACTGAGCATCTCCATGGCGTTGGCCGCGGGCATCACCATCGAAAGCATTCAGCAGGCGGTGAAGGTCTCGGAGGAGTTTTTCTGAGACAGGTGAGGAAGACGCTGTAATTGCGCAATTACACAGCGGTGACATTGAGCGAGCGGTAAGCAGAAACGAGAAGGCGGAAATTCATGATTCGTATGGGCGTTGACGACATCGCCGAGGCGGTTGACGGAACGATTGTTACCGGCAAAGAGCCTGTTGACATCTCCGATTTGGGAATCACTACGGTAAGCAGCGATTCGCGAGACGTGGTGACCGACGGCCTGTTTGTGGCAATTCGTGGCGAGCGTGCAGATGGACACGATTTTCTCTCTTCGGCGGCCTCCAACGGCTTCAAGGTGGCGCTCGTAGACCATGAGGTTGCCGATGCGCCGTTGCTTCAGATCGAAGTGGACGACACTTTGGCGGCGCTGGGCAAACTCGCTCGTCACAACATCGATCGTCGTCGCAGTCTGAATGGAGACTTCACGCTTGTGGGCATCACGGGGTCCGTGGGCAAGACGACCACCAAAGACATCACAAAAGCGTTGCTGAGTTCCATTGCGCCCACCGTGGCACCCATAGGCTCCTTTAACAACAATCTCGGACTGCCCCTCACCGCGCTCAAGGTGGACGAGAAAACGCGATATTTCGTGGCAGAGATGGGGGCGAACCACCTTGGCGAGATTCGCGATCTCACCGCCATCGCGCCTCCCGACGTGTCGCTCGTACTCAAGGTGGGTACGGCGCATCTGGGGGAGTTCGGATCCGTTGAGAACATCTTCATCGCAAAGTCCGAAATCGTTGAGGCACTCTCTGAAAACGGCATTGCCATCCTCAACTCCGACGATGCCAACGTGGCACGCATGGCGGAACGCACGAAGGCGCAGGTCCGTTGGTTCGGCCTCGATGCCGGCGGCGCGCACGAGGCCGGGCGCAGTCTCGCCTTCAGTGCTACAGATATCAGCGTCGACGATCGCGATCGGCCGAGCTTCACTCTTCTCGAGGGTGGGGAGCCCGCAGGCGAGATCCACTTGAGCCTCTCCGGACAGCACAATGTGATGAACGCGCTCGCTGCCATCAGCATTGCAACAACACTCGGGCTGAAGCTGCCCGACGTGGTGAAGGTCCTCAACGAGGGCGTCAGCCTCAGCCCACATCGCATGGCATTGAGCACGGTACAGGTGCCGAATGGCGGGAGTTTCACGTTGGTGGATGATTCCTTCAACGCCAATCCCGACTCCATGAAGGCGGCGCTTGATGGATTCATGCATACTCATCCAGATTCTTACCACATGGCAGTCCTTGGTCCCATGCTCGAGCTCGGATCCGATTCCGTGTCTCTGCACTCGCAGGTGGGCGCTTATGCAGTAGCGGCAGGTGTGCGCACTATCATCGTCGTCGGTCTCGAGGCATCGGAGGGCAACGACAGCCTTCCCGTGCTGGCGCAGGC
The DNA here is from genome assembly GCA_022651005.1 of Bifidobacteriaceae bacterium. Lineage (GTDB taxonomy): Bacteria > Actinomycetota > Actinomycetes > Actinomycetales > Bifidobacteriaceae > JALCQC01. The sequence goes on along the minus strand of JALCQD010000001.1, from coordinate 48,510 downwards.
TCTCACGGATGGGGCGCGCGAAGAAGCACTCAGAAAAGGCGCCACGGACACGGTGAGCATCACCACGGTGTCGGACCTCGATACGGCGGCTGACGCGGTTGCCGCCATTGCTTCCAGTCACCCTGATACGGTTGTTTTGCTCAAGGGTTCCCATGCGTCGGGTCTGGGGAATCTCGCGCAGCAATGGACGCAAGACCCTCCGCAGCCGTCGTCGGCTACGGCAATGACAGCGACAGACGGAGAGTAGTGACATGATTGCGCTCATCATTGGCTTGTGTGTTTCGATGGTTTCTTCCTTCCTCCTTACCCCGCTCACCATTCGCATAGTGCACCATCTCAACTACGGGCAATACATTCGCCAGGATGGGCCCAAGTCGCACTTGCTGAAACGTGGAACGCCCACGATGGGTGGTATCGCCATCATCCTTTCCACCATTCTCGGCTGGGGGGCCTCGCTGCTGTACCGCTACGTGAGCTACGGCTCCGTGCCCTCCGTATCGGCGCTACTCGTTCTCTTCTGCATGGTGGCGTTCGGGGCGCTTGGCTTCGTCGATGACTTCCTCAAGGTGGCCAAGAAGCAAAACCTCGGCCTGTCAATCCACGCGAAGTTCATCGGGCAATTCCTCATCGCCACCGTGTATGCCATTCTCGCGGTGCTGCTGCCCACAAAGTCCGGATTCCCGGCGGCGCGCATGAGCATCGCCTTCATTGAGACTCCTGTTATTTCGCTTGAATTCGCCGGTCGTGTGGTGGGTGTGATTCTCTTCGTCATCTGGGTTAACTTCCTCATGACCGCATGGACCAACGCCATCAACCTCACCGACGGCCTCGACGGGCTGGCGGCGGGAAGCTCCATGGTGGCTTTTGTAGGCTTCGGCCTTATCGCCTTCTGGCAGTCGACTCATGTTCAGGGATCCAAGGCAAGCGGCTTTCTGTATGCGGTCTCGGATCCGCAGGACATCGCCATCATCGCCGTGTGCGCCGTATGCGCGTGCTTCGGGTTCCTGTGGTACAACACGAATCCCGCCAAGATCTTCATGGGCGACACCGGTTCGTTGGCATTGGGTGGTCTGTTTGCGGCCATGTCGGTCAGTCTGCACGTGGAACTGCTGGCCATCATTCTGGGCGGCCTGTTCGTCATCGAGACCGTGTCCGACGTGCTCCAGATCGCGTCGTTCCACCTCACCGGCAAGCGCATCTTCAAGATGGCGCCGCTGCATCATCACTACGAGCTCAAGGGCTGGCACGAGAACACCGTCGTGGTGCGTTTCTGGATGCTGGAGATCGGGTTCATGATCATCTCCGTCATCATCTTCTACGCCGACTGGCTTATCCGCTCCGGACAGCTGGGATAAGCACGCGGATTCACGTGAGACGCATATAGTCGAATACGTACAGATATTGACCATCGAAGGAAGCTCATGACATCGTCGAACGAGGAACACGACTCGCAGGACACTGTGCAGAAAACGAACGCTGTTCAGGGGAGCGAGGACGCCGTTATCGGAGGTCACGATTTCTCCCATGACGTGGTGCTCGTCGCGGGTCTGGGCATTTCCGGACGCAGCGTGGAGAGCATTCTTTCGGACCATGGTGTGCGCACTATCAGCGTGGACGAACGCAATGGCGATGCGGATCGCAACTCCTTCGATGATCTGCCGTGGGAAGACATCACGCTTGTGGTGACGTCGCCCGGTTTCCCCCCTGCAACCGCGTTTCTCCAGGAAGCGGCATCTCGCGCCATCCCCGTGTGGAGCGAAGTCGAATTTGCGTGGCGCACCCGCGTGTCTTCCACGAAAACCGGCGCTCCTGCTCCGTGGATCGGCATTACCGGGACCAATGGCAAAACCACCACAACAGAAATGACCAGCGCAATCCTCAATGCAGCGGGGTTGAAGGTTCCCGCAGTGGGCAACATCGGAGAACCCGTGTCTCGGTCGGTATTGGATCCCACCAACGATGGCCTCACCGTTGAGCTCAGCTCCTTCGCCCTGCATTTCACACAGTCGCTCGCCCTCGATGTGGCCATATGGACCAATGTGGCGGCCGATCATCTCGACTGGCATGGCGGGTTCGCCAAGTACGCCGCCGATAAGTCGAAGGTCTTTACACACGCTTCGCGTGCCATCATCTACAACGCCGATGACGACACCGTCGCTCGCTACGCCGCTACGGCTCCGGTAGCCCCTGGATGCCTCAAAGTGGGCTTTACGCTCGGAGAGCCGGAGGTAGGCCAAATCGGCGTGGTTGATGGGTGGATGGTGGATCGCTCAGAATTGAGTGTGCACCTCCCGGACGTTGACGGAGGACTGTTGGTATCCCTGAAGTCTTTGAGCAATCTGAGCGAGCCGAACGGGGCGGTCTACCCGCATCTGCTTGCCGATTGCATGGCCGCCACAGCAGCAGCGCTCGCCATGAAGGTGCCGCTCGCCGATATTCGTGCCACGTTGAGCTCCTTTACTCTCGACGCCCACCGCATCCAGCTCGTGGAGAGCTACGTGCCCACAGATAATTCTGCGGCCGCTCCCATCCGCTTTATCGACGATTCAAAGGCCACCAATGCCCACGCCGCCGCTGCCTCGTTGTCCAGCTTCGCGGATGATTCGGTCGTCTGGATCGCCGGCGGGCTCGCCAAGGGTGCGCGTTTCGAGGATCTCATTGCGTCTCAGCGCCACGTCATGAAGGCGGCCGTGCTCATAGGCGTCGATCAGGATCCCTTCCTTCAGGCGTTCTCCGCCTCGGCTCCGGATTTGCCCGTGACCCGCATCTCTCCCAGCGACAGCAAGGCGGACGTCATGCGCGATGCCATTGACGCCGCAATGAAGTATGCGACCCCTGGCACCGTTGTGCTCATGGCGCCGGCTACCGCTTCCATGGATCAGTTCACGTCGTATGTGGATCGTGGAAACCAGTTTGCCGATCAGGCACATGCATGGGTGAGTCAGCATGCCTAGGCCTAGGTCGTCCGTGCCGACAAAGACAAAAGCCTCGCAGTCCGCAGAGGCAACAGCCTCCTCGACGTCTCGTCGCGCCAAGTGGTGGCAGATTATTACCGAGCCCATCGTGTGTTATTACGGCTTCATTGTGACAGTCGTGTTCCTCATGGCCTTTGGTCTGCTCATGGTCTTTTCCTCGTCAACTGTTGATCTCGTGGCGGCGGGGAAGTCTCCTTTCTCGCAGCTCATCAGTCAAGGCACTTTTGCCGTCATTGGTCTCATCGTGGGAACGGTGGCGGCGTTCGTCCCGGTCAAGTTCTACCAGCGCTTCTCTTTTCTTGCGTTGCTGTTTGCCATGGGGCTGCAGATGCTGACGCTCGTGGGACTGGGCGTCAGCTCCGGCGGCAACACCGGTTGGATAAGCCTTGGACCCATCACCTTCCAGCCAGCAGAGATCATGAAGTTGGCCCTTTGCCTGTGGATGCCGCAGGTCATCAATGTGTCAAAAACTCGTCATCTGGGATCCGTCAAAGGTTTTGTGGTCCCGCTTGCGTTCTTCGGACTAGGTTTTCTCCTCGTGCTGGCGGGCAAGGATCTGGGAACGGGTCTCATCCTCCTGCTCATTGGTGCCGTCGCCATTTTCGCGGGGGGCTTCAGTCTGAAGGCGTACCTTCTCACCGGAGCCGTCGCAGCCGTGGGCATTGTGGGCGTCTTTGTGCTCGGCAGCTCGAACCGTATGAACCGCATTTCGGCGCTCTTCAGCGGGTGCACAGATGCGGCCGATGCGCAGGGCGTGTGCTATCAGTCCATCCACGGTCTCTATGCCATTGCCTCCGGAGGATTCACTGGGGTGGGTCTCGGTGCCTCCCGCGAGAAGTGGAACTATTTGCCTGAAGCGCATAACGATTTCATTTTCGCCATCATCGGCGAGGAGCTCGGCTTCATCGGTGCCGGTGTCGTCATTCTCGGATTCGCGATTCTTGCGTGGTGCCTCATCGTCATTGCCCTCAAGATGCGCAACCATCCTTATGCGCGGCTTGTGCTTGTGTGCATCACTTCGTGGATTGTGGGGCAAGCGCTCATCAACATCATGGTGGTTCTCAAGCTGCTGCCAGTCATTGGATTGCCATTGCCTTTCATCTCCGCCGGCGGCTCCGCGCTCGTTATGTGTTTGGTGGCAAGCGGAGTAGCTGTGAGGATGGCGCGTGAACAGGACGACATCGCGGCAATTTTTTCTAAGTAACGGGTAGTATTCCAACGGTAGGCATGTGTCACTGTGCGCATGCACTGAATTGGGAGGAACACGTCGGTGAGTGAGACCACGAGCGAGACGAACACCACGAAAAAAACTACTGGCGGCGATCTTTCCGTCGTCCTTGCAGGCGGAGGCACTGCTGGTCATGTCAATCCGTTGCTCTCCATCGCCTCTGCGATTCGCATGCTGCGCCCCGACGCGCATATCACAGTTATTGGCACTCAGAAGGGCCTCGAGGCGCGTCTCGTGCCGGCAGCTGGCTTTGACTTGAAAACCATCAATAAGGTTCCCTTCCCGCGCCGTCCCAATCTCGATGCCCTCAAGTTTCCCGCTCGCTGGATCCACGAGACCAGGAGCGTTCGCCACATCCTCGAAGAAGAACATGCCGACGTCGTTGTGGGAGTCGGAGGTTATGCGGCTGCTCCGGCGTACCGCGCGGGTCACAAGGCGGGCCTGCCGGTGGTCATTCACGAACAGAACGCCAAAGCGGGACTTGCGAATAAGCTCGGCGCGCGATGGGCCGATTTTGTGGGAACTGCGTATGACAATACGGGATTGAGCGTGCGTGAGGGTGCACAATTGCGCCGCGTGGGCCTGCCGTTGCGAGAGGCCATTGCGACTCTCGCCGTCCGTCTTGAGACCGATCCTTCTGCCGCGCGCACTGAGGCCGCTGCACAGCTTGGGCTCGATCCGCGTCGCCCCGTCATTGTCGTTACCGGTGGCTCGCTTGGAGCCTTGAGCATCAACCGTGCTGTTTCCGCCTCCGCGGCCGCACTTCTTGCCCACGCTCAGGTTGTGCACCTGACAGGCAAGAACAAAATCGATGACGTGCGAAAAACCGTCACACAAGTGGCAGGACGTCAGAATCTCAATGGGCTCGGCGCCGACAGCCTCGGTAAAGGCGATTACCACGTGGCGGAATATCTGGAACACATCGAACTGGCTTTTGCGTGTGCTGACCTTGTAGTGTGCCGCTCCGGGGCGGGAACCGTAAGCGAGATTGCGGCGCTAGGCCTTCCGGCCATCTACGTTCCGTTCCCCATCGGCAATGGCGAACAGCGCTTTAACGCTGCTCCGGTAGTGGCGGCGGGTGGCGGCCAGCTGATCGACGACGCTGATTTCACCGCCGAGTGGGTAAAGACGCACGTACCGGATCTTTTGGCCGACACAGAGGCCTTGACGACCATGCGCCAGCGGGCGTGGACGTACGGTGTGCGTGACGCGGCAGACACCATGGCCCATGTGATCATCGACCTGGCGACGAAAAAAGCAGCAGCAAGTGCAAGTGAGGGGCATCGTGAGCAAAATGACTGAGACAACACAACACGTGAGGCCACTTCCGGCGGATGACGCCTTGGCGGATATCTCCACCATTCACGACCTCGGACGCGTGTACTTCTGCGGTATCGGCGGCTCCGGCATGAGCGTTCTGGCGCAAATGCTGCATCAGGATGGAGTGGAGGTCACCGGTTCCGACCGCGTCGACAGCGCCTATACGCAGCATCTGCGCGAGGACGGCATACCTGTCATCATCGGCCAAAGCGCGGAGAATATTCACGACGTGGACACTGTGGTGTGGTCGAGCGCCATTCCCGCCGACGCCCCGGAGATGACTGCTGCATTGGCACAGGGGCTGCGGTTGGCCCACAGGTCGGATATTCTTGCGGTGCTGCTGAAATCACATCGCTCTATTGCCGTGGCGGGGACGCATGGCAAAACCACTACCTCCTCGATGATCGCCACGATTCTGAGCACAGCGGGGGAGCAGTTCGCGGATCCGAGTTTCGCGATTGGCGGCTCGCTGAAAACGTCACATGGCACTATTCCTGGCGGATACGTCGGCAAAGGCGAGTGGATGGTGGCCGAGGCGGACGAGTCCGACGGCAGCTTTGAGAAGTATCGTCCCGCAATTGCCGTCATCACCAATGCCGAGGGGGACCATCTCGATCATTACGGTGACGTTCCCACCTATCGCAAGGCTTTCGTAGAGTTTGCGGCTCATGCCACACAGGGTGTTGTTCTGTGCGCGGACGACGAGGGCGCACGAGAGGTTTTCGCAGCGAGCTCGGACGCCGTCGCCACTCGCACGGTGCTGTATTCGACGCAGACGAGCAGCGAGATCGCACGTGTACTCCCCGGAGGATTGCGCGGCGCCCGCTTTGTTCAGATATCGCAGGCGCACGAGATTGCGGCACAGGCCGAGGAGGATTCTGACGCTGCTGGCGTGAGCGAAACCGCCGCGCAGGGTGTTGCGGCGGAGGCAAACGAGGTGGCGGAGAGTTTCGACATTCAGCTGCCGCATGACCTCGACGCGACTGATTCGGTTCGCACCGTAGACCTGCATATTCCCGGAATTCACAACGCTCGCAATGCCAGCGCCGCCATTACTGCCTGCGTTCTTGCGGGCGTCGATGCCAGCGCTGCTGTGCAGGGCGTGGGGGCTTTCCTCGGTGCCGCTCGGCGTTTCGACTTCCAGGGAGAAGTGAATGGGGTGCGCCTGTACAACGACTACGCGCACCATCCCACCGAGGTCTCGGTCCTGTTGGAGGCCATGCGTCGTCGCTTCCCGCACCGCACTCTTCGTGTGCTCTTCCAGCCGCATACGTATTCGCGCACCAAGATTTATACGCGTGAGCTCGTGGATGCGCTCAAAAAGGCGGATGACATTGTGCTGTCGCATCTTTTCGCGGCTCGTGAGGAATCAAGTGATTTCCCGGGGATCTCCTCGCAGACGCTAATCGACATGGCAAATTCGGAAGGTGTGGGAGAGCGCTTTAGCCTTATTGACGATATGCGTGAGGCTGGGCGAACCTTGGCCGAGCGTTCTTCGCATGGCGACGTCATCGTGACGGTGGGAGGCGGAGACATTAACCGCGCCGATCCCGTTATCTTGGAGGCGTTGGAATCGTCCGCGCCAAAGGGCCGGGAGGCGTAAGTCGTGGCACGCTCGGTCTCGTCGGGGCCTCGAAAGGCGACGTCCGCGAAAGACTCTTCGTCTGGGAAGAAGCCGCGGGAAAAGACGTCGGCCAAAAAAGAGTCGGCGAAGAAGACTCCGGGATCTCCTGCTAAAAAAACGGCCTCTTCGAAGGCAGTTGCCGCGAGTTCGGGCAAGCGCGCCTCAGCGGGACGTAAATTTAAGCTTCATAAATCCGCAGGTCAAAAGGCGCTTCCACGTACTGCCGCCAGCAGGTCGGCCCGTACCACGGCAGCGTCTCGAGCGGCAGCTGCGCGTGCCGCCGCACCGGCCTCTGCTGGTCACAAAACGAGCAGTGAGCGTGCCGTCACCTTTGTGGATCCCCGCGATCTTGCGGCGTCGGGTTCCGTTCAAGAGTCGTTGGCACACGAAGAACGCACGGGCACGGGCGTCTTCGCGGAGGATTCGAAGGTTCTCGATGTTCAGGACCGTCTCGCTGAAAAGGCTCATGCGAATCGCAGTCGGCTCATGCGGAAGGTCATGGCGGCGGTGGGCATTATTGCGGCCGTCGTTGTGGTGGTCTGGATTCTTTTCTTCTCGCCCCTGTGCCGTGTGAACGCCAAGAATGTCACGGTGACAGGAACCAACCAATGGGTGAGTGAGCAGAAAGTCAAGGATCTCGCGTCATACCAGATCAACAAGTCTCTGCTGTTGGTGTCTTCGGGAGATCTTACGACCTCCATCTCTCAATTGCCGGGTGTGAGCGACGTATCGATTTCCAAGAGCTTCCCCAATTCGCTGACCATTCAGGTGACGCCGCGCGTTCCCAAGGCCATTGTCAAGGACAAGTCCTCGACAATGAGCGTGGTGGACAAGGACGGTGTCGTTATCGCCACGGTTAAAAAACAACTTTCGGGAGTTCCCCTGATTCAGGTGGACGATACCGACAAGGAGCTTGCCACGCGGGCGGTGAAGCAGGCGCTGTCTGTTCTCGCTTCCGTGCCTACCTCGTTGCTGAGCGAGCTCACGCAGGTGACAGCCATGACGCAGGATTCGGTGACAACGCAAACAAAGGATGGGCACACTATCATCTGGGGCAATGCCTCTCAGATGAAACTGAAGGCCGTGGTGGTGGAGGATTTGCTCAGCAACAAGAAGGTGCTGGGAAGCAAGAAATCCATTGACGTGTCGGCTCCGAAACGGCCGATTCTAAAGTGACATGCTGATGATGCCCATCAGACCTTTTCGTTCCGTCATTTTGTACCATAGGTGAGGAGCACCAATGCGAGTTGTTCTACAAAAAGTGGCTTCTGCAAGCGTACGTGTTGACGCGGCAGAGAGTGGGCTCGATACCGAGTACGTGCGGTCCATCGGCATTGGCTTCGTGGTACTCGTGGGAGTTTCGGATGCTGATGGTGATGCAGAGGTCGAGTGGGTGGCGCACAAGATAGCCCACCTTCGGGTCTTTGCGGATGAAAACGACAAAATGAATCTCGGAATTTCAGACGTTGGCGGCAGTGTGCTTTCCATTTCGCAGTTCACGCTGTTTGCCGACATTCATAAGGGCAATAGGCCGAGTTTTGTGGGTGCAGGGGAGCCGGGCCATGCCAAGCGCGTATGGGAGAGGCTCAATGGTGTGCTCACCGAGAAGCATGGGCTTCCAGTTGAATCGGGAATCTTCGGGACGCACATGAAGGTGGAGCTCGTCAACGATGGTCCGGTGACTATCGTCATTGATACGGACGAGGATATGAAGCACTGAATTCTTCCTTTAGGGGAGAGGCGTCGTGACAGGCACCCCCATGTTGTATCCTATGAAGGCAAGCAATTGCACTGCTTAAGTTGCGAGTATCGTTATAGAGTTCACAACGAGAGCTTGATAATTACAAAGGGGCTGATCGGTTTCGACGGTGATCTGTTCGCCGCAGGGAAGCGTACCGAGAACGCAGGGGTCCACTCGTTAATGTCCTCCTGTAAAACAACAAGTGCTAAATCTAACCGCACTGAGTTCGCTCTCGCTGCCTGATTTAATTCAGGATTAACCAGTGAGCAGCTGCTCCGTTCACGTTCTGCAGTCTTCGCAGGATAGCTGAGCGTCATTTTGGAGACTTGCCTGATTCATCGCGTCACAGGGTGAGTCGGGGACTTTTACTGTGAATATGCCCGCCGCACGTTGTCTGCGACATATGCGGGGGCAGATAAATTGCCACAAGGCCAGCAGACTACGTACGTAGAAGACTGAGGGCTCGGTTATCGGACCGGGGTTCAATTCCCCGCAGCTCCACTTTGTGAGTCCCTCTCCGGGTATCCGGAGAGGGATTTTTTTGTTGCAGGAACATGTTCTGAGCGACGTCAGAATCACACAGAGTTCATTTTCACATTCGGTTGCTTGCTATGCCCGCACCCTGAATGTCCTCGGTGCGAATTTGTACACGAGTACGCCCGCAATGGCGCAATACACCACGCAGAAAGCGAGACTGAGCGGTCCCAGAACGTAGAGGGGCAATTGCACCTGAATCATTTCATAGCATGCAAAGTACGTGACAACTGAGACCACGCCGTACAGCCCGCTCTTCATCTGCGAAGCAGAGTTATATGGCTGGATGAGATAGTACATGGCCATGTAGTGCACTGAGAAAAACATACTCAGCAACACTGTGACTCCGATGGCCAGAGCATAGTCGAGCGGGGAGCGCGATGGATTTTCTACATACAGCAGTACTGAAAAACCGATGCCCACAACTATTGCCACGGGAAGATTGACCACGATGATTGTCCGCAGTCGTAAGAAAAAGAGTTTCAGAATCATGGAAGGCTGTTTGAAGAAGGAATACGTCAGAAGACTGTGGTCGCAGTTCATAAACAGCGCCTGCGTGAAGTTCGTGCCACGATTGACGAAGTACATGATGATGAACACGCTCGAGAAGGCGCCACCAATACCACGTAGAACTGAGGTGCTGCTTGCAGCTGCTGCACCGAGGAAGCCTCCGCGCAGCAGCACGGCAAAGATAATCAGCGCCAACACTATCACGCCACAAATCGCGGTGAATCGCACTTCTGAACGCCAGAGAATCTTGCGATGTCGCCGCACAAACAGCGCATTGAGATAGGCGAGTCCGTGCTGGCGGGGCGTACCGTTTCTTCCGATTGTCTGAGCCTTTGCGCCCTCTTGCGATTCCAGCGCGATCGCCTTACGTGACACAGCGACCTGTGCCGCTCCCTTCTGTGTCTGCGCAATGCCCGTGCGAATTTCCGTCATGAAAGCTTTCGCCATCTGCTGGAAGGTCTGCGAATCGAGCCGCAAGGGGACGGTAAAGGTGACAGCGCCAAAAACGACAAGCGCGCCAAGAATTCCCAGGGTGATGCTCTCCGGTGGAACCCAGGTGAAGAGAGGCAATACATAGCTGGCAATGAGCAATATCACGGCCACTGGGATTGTTGCCTTGCCCAGAAGTTTTATCTGTTGAACGAAGTCTCCGGAACGCGTGAAATGGATGACGGTAATGGCCGTCACAATCGATTTGACTCCAACGGGAACCAATGGAATGAGCAGACACAGCCACCACGGAAGTCCTCCCAAAATTCCTAAGAGCAGCGCCCACGGCAGCGCGCCGACGATTGTGGTTGTGACTTTATAAAGATATTGGCCGATCATGGTGGCCTTGGCGTCCATGCGCATGAGTGTTATGGCGGGAAGCAGGGCAGCGGCATCGGTGAAAAGATACGAGTCAAAAAGTGCTCCCGAGAGGCTCAGCAGCAGAAAGCAGAGGAGAGCCGAGGGCGCTGAGACTTCGTCGAATCTGCTGTCGAAAACAATCCCGTGAACGAGGGCAGCAAACGCGAGAAACCCGTAGTACAACAGTTTCGTTCCGAAAATCCGAATTGGCTCGGAGATGACGGCGAGTATGCGGGCCAGAGTTTTCACTCCGTGCGAGGCGTACAGCGTGCTTGGCAGCAGTCGCTTAATGAGGGGTATCTGCTTGATGGCGTAAATGATCGTGTTGACCCGGATGGCCGAACTGAGTGCGAAGAATGTTTTCGCTGTGTCAAAGAGCGAGGCAGCGCGTTGTGGCGGTGCACTGGCCGGTGCCATGGGTGACTGAGTATGCCGCGCGACCCCGCTCATTCTTGGCCTCTCAGCGTTGCGATGATGCGTTCCTTGAAACCGTCATCGCTGAGATTCGCATGGTCAATGCGCTCGAGACGTCCGCCGCTGAGCAAGACGATGTCGTCACAGAGATCCACAGCGAGATCAAGGATATGAGTGGAGAGGATCGTCACGCGGCCAGGTTTCAGTGTGCGCAGCAGATCCTTCATTTCTTCCGCCACCACCACATCCAGGGAGGTGAGCGGTTCGTCCAAAAGCGTTACGCGTGGCTGCGCGATGATGTTTGCCAGCATCTGCATCTTGTTCTTCATGCCTTGGGAGAAGTCCTTCAAGAGACGATCTCTGTCTTCGGGCTTAATGCTCACTTCGTCGAAGTAGGAGTCAATGGAACGGGGGACGGCTCCATCTTTCTGATTGATGTCGAGGAAGAAACGCAAGAACTCTCGTGCCGTGAGAAATTCGGGAACTTCGGGAGTGGAAAGCACATACCCGATGTCCTCGGGGCGAATTGCGCGCTGTATGCCAGCCTCCCGCAAATAGAATTCGCCGGAATCCGTGCGCAAATCCGAATTGAGACAGTTGAAGAGCGTTGTTTTTCCCGCGCCGTTGCGGCCGAGAAGACCGTAGATCTTTCCGGACTCAAACGTGAAGTCAATGTCCTTGAGAACGGTTTTCGCCTCAAACTTCTTGCTCAGATGCGAAATCACCAGCTCGATATTATTGGTAGCAGCACTGTCACCGTGTGAAATATTGGACGCTGCATCTTCTCGTGCCATGACGGGCCTCGTTGTCGTCGCGGAATAAAAATGAACAACTATAGCTTAGGGCGTGCAGTAGATATATTGCAGTCCTACATGGATGCACAATATGTCATGAGACCTGAAGGGTTGTTTCACCTTGAACAATGCTCATCCATGTGGAAGTTGGCAATTGCTCAAGGCTTTTTCCTTCAAGAAGCTCTTTCAGTTGCGAAGAAATGTAATTCGCAAAAGTTGATGTCCTTGGATTGATCGTCGTAAGACGAGGGCTCCAAAGTTGTCCGCTGAACGTATTATCAACTCCAACCACCGTTATTGTTCCAGGAACGCTCACGCCTGTATCTCGTGCCGCTGCCAAGAGTGATATTGCAACGTCGTCGTTGTAACACAAGATATTGGCAGTGGAACTTACTCGAAGAATTCTTTTTAACTCTTTTTCTGCGGGGGCTCCATTCGTGTGGATTGCAATCTCATGAGGTGCCTTGTAGTTGTTTCGTCGGCAAAGCTCCTTGAGGCTGCGGAGGCGTGCCGGACTAAAAGTGTCAGTGCGGGAGTCTGAAATGGAGGCGTACCAAATATCGCGTTCTATCGTGGCTGCTATGGCATCGAGCTGGAGAGCGGCGACGCCGCCGTCCATGCTTCCGTTCTCATGCGCGAATTGTCTTGGCGGGAGGACGGAGATTCCGTTCCGTTCTAGACGGTCATAGTCTTCTTCTGAGAGGGTAACGCCGAAACTGATAACTGCCAGTGGCCGCATAGTTTCAATATTTGCTAGGGACCGTCGTTGGTCTTTCCCCGAGAAACGGACGACTACGTTTCCAATGTAGCCTTCGACTTCATCTACAATCTTGTCCACGCTGTCCTGCAGGTTTGGACCGAAAGTTGAATTTGGAATGAGGAGGACCAGCGTGTCACTGCGACCTTTGACGAGGCTCCGCCCTGCAGCTGAGGGGTGATAATTCAGTTCTTCCGCCGCAGCTTTTACGCGGGATTGAGTGTCTTCGGGGAATCGTTGGCCGTGACCGTTCAGTATTGCGCTCACCGTTGAGCGTGAGACTTTTGCTCGCTTTGCCACGTCTGTACTTGTGGCCAGCCTTGTTGCCTGAGAGATTTCCCGCATAGAGCTCACTGTACAGGGCGGCTGTGAAGAGAGTTGCAAGAACTGGTAACACGTGATACTTTACTTTTAGTAACACGTGTTACTGAATATTGTTCACTCTCCTCAACTTGAAAATCACATAAAAGTTGAGGCGGATGTTTATTGGCAAAGAGGCGATGTCATTGAAGACATTATTTAACGATGATTGGATCGTGGGTCCCAAAGTGAGTCCCTATGCACAGTTATCGGGTGCTCAGACACAGGAAAAACGTGTTCGGCTCCCATACGATGCCACTGTTGAACGGCAGCGGTCGGCCGATGCTTTGGATAGGGGCCAAGTTGGTTATTTCCCAAGTGGAACCTACGTTTATTCAAAAGAATTCACTCTTGCGCAGGAGTATGAAGATAAAACTTTGATACTTGAGTTCCAGGGCGTATATCGCAGCGCAATGGTGTACGTTAACGGTGCTTACGCAGGGCAGCAGCAAAACGGCTACGCGCCATTTACTGTTAACATCACTCCGTTTGTGCGCTGTGGACAGAAGAACAAAATTACCGTCGAAGCGCGAGCTTTAAAGGACTCTCGATGGTACACGGGAGCGGGGATCTATCGCGATGTGTACTTGCATGTGCTCAATTCGACGCACCTCGTCCTCTCATCACCGCAGGTTGTTGTTCGTGAACTCAACGACCTAAAAGCTGTAGTCGAAGTAAAAAATGAGATTATCAATGAGTCGACGCATACGCGAGAGGTGAGATTACATACAGATATCATCGATCGGGACGGAACTGTCGTAGAGTCTTTGGACAATCCGGTCACGGCCTTTCCGGGTGAGAAAATGCTTGACACTCAGAAGGTGAATATTGAGCAACCTCATAAATGGAGTCCAGACGCTCCCTACCTTTACGTGGTTAAGACAGAAATCATTTCGGATGGATCTGTTGTCGATGATGCACGTTGCTCAGTTGGTCTTAGAGTCGTTTCGGTTGACGCAAAGAATGGGTTTGCGATCAATGGTGAATCTTTGAAATTGCGTGGTGCGTGCGTGCATCCGGACAATGGGCTGCTAGGGGCTGTGTCAAACTATTGCGTTGAGCTGCGTAAGATGACAAAGCTGAAGGCGGCTGGTTTTAATGCCATTCGGTCTGCTCACAATCCCATCAGCGAGGCAGCGCTTCGAGCGTGTGATGAGATTGGCATGTTGGTGCTTGATGAGACGTTCGACATGTGGACTCAGGGAAAGAATGATTTCGATTATTCTCTCGATTTTCCCGAATGGTGGAAACGCGATGTCACGGCGATGGTTCGCAAGGATTTCAACCATCCCAGTGTCGTGATGTATTCCATAGGAAATGAGATTTTCGAAGTAGGTACTCCTCAGGGCGGCGTGTGGAGTCGAAGGCTCGCTTCAACTATTAGAGAACTTGATTCATCTCGACCCATTACCAACGGCATTAATGGCTTTGTAGCAGTCATTGACCAATTAGCAAAAATGATGGGAGACCGCTCTGCATCGGAGGAGCCGCAAGGTGGCGTCAATTCCATGATGAATTCAGCGTCGGATTTCATGAACAAGATTTCAGCAAGTGAAGTAGTTACCAAAGCTACCGAAGAATCTTATTCTGTTCTCGACGTAGCGGGGATGAATTACGGCGATGCGCGATACAGCATCGATCAGAAGTTATTTCCTCATCGAGTCATTCTGGGCACTGAGACATTCCCTCCGCACATCGCGCATAATTGGAGCCTTGTTGAGAAATATTCCAACGTCATTGGCGATTTTACGTGGACGGGTTGGGATTATCTGGGAGAGGCAGGTATTGGTCGAATTCAGTGGAAGGATGAACCTCCCGTGTTTGAGGCACCGTTCCCATGGAAGACTGCATGGGTAGGTGACTTTGATATCACGGGGAATCCGCGACCTATATCTTTTTATCGTCGTGCAGTTTTTGGTCTGCTCGATAAGCCTTATATCTCAGTCGCTAATCCCGCAAATTACCATCGCGAGATGCTCGAGGGGCAATGGTCGTGGTCAGACACTCTCTCTACCTGGACGTGGAACGTGGCGTCTGGGAGCGAGACGTCCGTCGAAGTGTATTCGGATGCTGACGAGATTGAATTGTTCGTTAATGGGAAAACCGTGGGACGTAAGCCTTCCGGAAAAGCAACAGACTATATTACGAAATTCGATGTGAAATATGTTCCCGGCACGATAAAAGCTGTTGCTTATACGTCAGGGGTGGAGGTTTCCGATTCTGTGTTAGCGACAGCTGACGGAGCTCGTCGACTTGTTGTAACCAAGGAACCCTGCAAGGGTTCTTCAGCTGACGGTGACCTATGCTTCATCGACATTGAAGTTCAGGATGCCCAAGGTGTTATAGACACCACCGTTGATGAAGCAATCACGATAAAAATCAGTGGATCAGGAGAGCTTGTCGCACTAGGAAGCGGATGTCCCAACTCAGAGGAGAGTGCCTCTGCAGAGGAAACCACCCTTTTCCAGGGGAAAGCTCTTGCAATAGTGCGATCAACAAGTCCAGGAAGCATCAATGTAGAAGTGAGATCGAACGGAGTTATTTCAGGTTCGGTCTGCGTCAATGGCGACGAAACGAACAAGGGAGATTCTGATGGTGACGAAAACTGAAAACGATGCGGCGAAGACGTGGACGTATCAAAGACCACCTTGGATGTTAGGAGCGGCTCTGTTCATTTCGAGTGTCTTCTGGCTCGGGGCCCAGATTGCAATGACATCTGTTCTGATTCCGGCAAAATTTGGTGTTCTCTCACCGGGTGGAAAAGTGGGGTTGGTTGCCTCGCTTTCTGCGGTTGGCGCGATAGTGAGTCTTATTGCGACGATTGTATTCGGTGCTATTTCTGATTTAACGAGAAGTCGTTTTGGCCAGCGTGTTCCGTGGATGATTTTTGGCTCCATCGGTTGTTCCGGAATGATGCTTCTGATAATGATTGCAGATAATCCCGCGTTGATCATTATTGAATGGGCATTATTCCAGATCTTTCTTGCAGCAATTGTCGCTCCTATTGTCGCTGTCATTCCTGATCGTGTTCCGGAGAGCCGTCGTGGCGTTTTCTCCTCGGTATATGGTTCATCAATGATGGTTGGAGGAGCCATAGGATCAATTTTGGCCTCACGTTTTATCACGAATCCTGATCAGGGAATACTTGTTTTCAGCATCATGATTTTGGCATGCGGCCCCTTATTTGCGCTGCTTGCCCCTGATGCGTCAAACAAGGATGTTCCTCGACTGCCATTTACCGCGAAAAGTTTGCTTCACAACTTCTCATTCCCGACCAAGAATGCGAGAGATTTTTATATTGCTCTAATGAGCAAGCTCTTTTACGTGGTCGGCAGTTTCATGATTTCAAGCTATCAGTTGTATATTCTCACCGATTACATGCACGCCTCACAGAAAGAAGCAGGAGATGTCATCGCGATTGTGTCATCGATCGGTCTTGTACTCGGATTAATTGTGGCTGCGGTGGCAGGGCCAATCTCGGATAGGGTTGGTAAGAGAAAAATCTTTATCGTCGCCGCGGCGGCGCTCATGGCGGTTGGTACTGTTCTTCCTCTCGCGGTTCCGCAAATTTGGACGATATATGTGTTCTATATTGCTAATTCAATCGGTGGCGGTCTCTTCAATTCTGTTGATCAAGCGATAAATTACGATGTTTTGCCCGATCCCAGCACTGCGGCTAAAGATCTCGGAATTATTAACATGGCAAACACGGGAGGCCAGGTATTGGGTCCGTTGGCAGGTTCGGCGATTGTCATGCTGACAGGTGGGTTTGGAGCAATCTTCGTAGTCTCAATTGTTTCCATGCTTGCATCTGGAATACTTATTAAGTTTGTTAAGAAATCTAAGTAGCAGCGGACAGCCTTGAAGTGGAATGGGTGCGCACCGAGAAATCGATGTGCACCCATTCCACTTATGTTACGAATGCGAGATGACACCCACCTGCCAAGTGACGCCGAACTTATCGGTCACCATGCCATAGAGAGGGCTGAAGAAGGTCTTGCCGAGCGGCATGCTGACGGTGCCGCCCACGCTCAAAGCGTCAAACACCGTGCGTACCTCGTCCTCCGAATCGAAGCTCACGGTGGGGGAGATGTTGGTGCCCTTGACATACGCGCGGCCCGTAGGAACATCAGAGAACATGGTCATGCCGCCGCCGATGGGCAAGTAGGCGTGCAGAACGCGGTCCTTGTCTGCTTCCGGACCGTCGTATCCGGGCATTTGGCCGTAGGTCATAATTTGCGTCGTTTCAGGCAGTCCAAAGGCGCTGGCATAGAACTTCAGCGCGTCCTTGCAATCGCCGTCAAAGTAGAAATACACGTCAAGACTCATTATTTTCTCCCTCTATCACGAACACAGCGAACCTCTTTTTCACCGCCTAAGAATAGCAAGGGAAGGCTCTTATTTTTCGGTTACGATTAGCGTATTGCCACAAAGTTGTGGCGATGCTATGAGGGGGCAGCGACGCCCCAGAAAGTAGGTCATATCATGCGTAAAGTCTTGTGCTCTCCCGGAAGCTACATTCAGCAGGAAGGCGCCATCGCCTCATTGGCCGAGGAATATCTTGCGTTAGGCGAAAAGGGTGCGTATATCATCGTCGATGGTTTTATCGACAAGGAATATCATGCCGACATTGTGAGCAGCTTCGACGACGACAACGTGGACTACACGCTCGCAGTGTTCGGCGGCGAGTGTTCCATGACGGAAATCAACACGCATCGTGATCACGTCGGTGACGCGGACGCCATCATTGGCATTGGCGGCGGCAAGACGCTGGACACGGCCAAGGCGGTCGGCTACTACACGCATACTCCAGTCATCATCGTTCCCACGGCCGCGAGCTCTGATGCTCCCTGCTCGCGTCTTTCGGTGGTCTATACCGACGACGGCCAATTCGATCACTACCTGCCGCTGCCACACAATCCCGAAGCCGTCATCATGGATACCACGCTCATCGCCAAGGCGCCCATCCGCTTTCTTATCTCCGGATTGGGCGACGCCTTCGCCACATATTACGAGGCTGCTGCCTGCGTGAAATCCAATGCCATCACCATGACGGGAGGCCACGCCACCAACGCGGCTTTCGCGCTCGCCACCTTGTGCCACGATTCTCTGCTCGCCGACGGCGTCAAAGCGGTCGCCGCTTCTCGCAAGGGATTGCGCACCTCTGCCGTCGAGAACATCATCGAAACCAATACGCTGCTTTCCGGCCTGGGATTCGAGTCGTGTGGGTTGGCAGCCGCGCACTCAATCCACGATGGTCTCACCGCTCTGCCGGGAACACACAAGTATCTTCACGGAGAGAAGGTAGCTTACGGAACGCTGGCACAGCTGGTGCTGGAGGACCGCAGCCTCGATGAGATGCGTGAGGTTTACGGCTTCTTCCGCGCAGTGGGACTGCCGACGCGTCTCGCCGATATCGGCATCGAAAATGCCACGGATGAGGAACTGCTCAAGGTAGGTGAACTCGCCTGCAAGCCAGAGGAGACCATGGATAACATGCCCTTCGACGTCACGCCTCTCGACGTTGCTTCGGCGCTGCGTGCCGCCGATGAGATAGCACAAGAGATTTGAGGATATCGTCCTCATCGTCTCTCGTAGTGAGATTTTCTGTGGTGCGGGTCACATTCTGAGACGTGCCACGGGATAACCGTTCTCACTTCGCACTCCTATGGGACACTTCAAAGACGGACGAGGGATTGCCGAAAAGCAGTAATCGTAATCCCTTCGTCCGTCTTTTGAAATATGGACGCAATACGGGCGGCCTACGTTCCTAAGCTAAGTACCAAGTGAGAAAGGCCTTCGATGACTGACGCAGTGAGCGCAACACTGGAAGAGGACAAGCCAGCCACGATGTCAACGAGGATCAAAGGCATTCTGATTCTCGCACTGACAGCATTCGTGGTGGCATGCGGATCCCAGTTGATAGGAACTCATGAGATTCCGATTGGCAGCGTGTCAATCACCATTCTCCCGATGGTGTATGCGATTATCATTGGCGCCATTATTTCGGCACAGAAAATCAAGCCTTTTTCCATTCCGCTTCAGAATTCCGCGAACAGTCTCGTGTCCGTGTCCGTGCTGCTCGTGATGGCGAGTCTGTCCTTCAGCATCGGCCCGAATTTGGGAATCGTCGTATCTGCTGGCCCCGCGTTGCTCTTGCAGGAGGTCGGGCACCTCATCGGTACGCTAGTGCTCGCACTGCCGCTTGCTCTACTTCTTGGTATGGGACCGTCGACGATTGGCGCCACGTTCTCGATTGACCGCGAGGGCTCCTTCGCTATGGTCTCCGAAAAGTACGGCGCCGACTCCGACGAGTACAGGGGCGTCCTCTCCATGTACATCTTCGGTACTGTGTTTGGTGCGGTCGTCATTTCGCTCCTCGTCTCCGTGGTGACGTCACTGCACTGGTTCAATCCAAAGGCGCTCGCCATGGGCGCAGGCGTGGGCTCCGGTTCCATGATGGGAGCCGCTACCGCCGTCATCTCTGAGGAGTATCCGGCGCTCGCAAGCCAGGTGCAGGCGCTCGCCGCCACCTCGAATGTCATCACCACGTTGCTCGGCGTGTATGTCGGCTTCTTCGTGGCACTCCCGCTGGCGCATCGCATCTACCACTTCGCCACGAAGAACAAAAACTCGTGGATCGGTCGTCGTAACCTTCGCAGCGATGCCGCCACAGCCGCTGTCGAAACCGCCGCCGAAGAATCGGTCGTCGATGCGGATGTTGCGGATGCCGTCGCTGTCGACACGGTGAGCACGGCCGCTCCTTCCGACTCTGCCATACCTGCGGTTCCAAAGACCTCTAGCCCCGCTCTCGACACAGCATCGGGATCCTTTACCAGCTCCCTCGCCGAACCGAAAGACAAGAAATCATCGCTCAAGGGCGCAAAGAAAGCCGTGACGAAGGTAGTCCCGGCATCGCAGAGATCCTTCATTGGTCAATGGGGCTCCGTCGCGGTCGTTATGCTGCTGGGCATCCCCGTTGCCTGGATCGCCGACGGCAAGGTCTCGTGGGAGGCCGTTGCTTGCTATGGGGTGTTCGCGGCGCTTATTTATCTCGGTCTCTTCCTGAGCAAGTTTGCTCACATTCCCGCACTACTCACCGTCGTGACGATTGGCGTGCTCATCTCTTCTCCGTGGAGCCCCATTTCCGGATTCATCGCAACGGTATCGGCTCACGTCGTCTTCGTCTCCATCTGCACTATCATGCTTTCGCTCGCTGGCCTGAGCATGGGCAAGGATATCGGCCAGTTGCGCCAGATCAGCTGGAAGATTATTCCCGTTGGCCTCGTCGCGATTCTGTCGTCGTACATCTTTGCAGTGATGGTGGCGGAGTTCATACTCGGATACTGGTAAAGAGAAGAGAGAGGCGGCGGCCGGTATCCGATGGGATCCGGTGTTCGCCGTCTTTCGGCGCTATATTTGTGGTGTCTGCCGTCTCTGCCCGCAGGGACGGCATTTGCAATTAAGCAGTACAAAGTAAATAAAGGAGAAATTCGTGAGTGTGTCCGTCGAGGAACTCAAGAAAACTATCAAGACAAGCGTGGCAGGGAATGCCGATCTACTGATTTCCACGAGTCACGACATTCACGAGCATCCGGAACTCTCCTTCCAAGAGAAGCGTTCTGCCAAAGTCTTGGGTCAGATTGCCGCGGATCACGGTTTCGCGGTGTCGTATGGCAAGTACGGCATCGATACGTCCTTTGAGGCGGTCTATGGCACCGGTGCCTTCCGCGTGGTGGTGTGTGCGGAATATGATTCCCTCCCCAACATCGGGCACGCCTGTGGACACAACATCATCTGCACGGCTGCCATGGGTGCAGCCTTTGCCCTCAAGGAAGTGGCCGATACGCTCGGCCTCACCGTCGTTCTCCTTGGGACTCCCGCAGAGGAACACGGTGGCGGCAAGGCCATCATGCTGGACAACGGCGCGTGGGATGACGCCACTATCTCCGTCATGGTCCACGGAACTCCCGCTCTCATGGACACCTCATGCTCGGCCGTGCGCATGAACGCCGTGTCACGCTTCAACGTCACTTTCACGGGCCGTGGTTCGCATGCTGCTGCGCGTCCTGAATTCGGCATCAACGCCGGCGATGCTGCGACGCTGTCACTGGTGGCCATCGGCCTGCTGCGCCAGCAGACGCTGGACGGCGTTCGCATGAATGCCTTCATTGCCCACGGTGGGGACGAAACCAACATCATTCCGGAGTCCACACTCGTGAAGACCGAGGTGCGCACCTTCGACCTCGACCTCATGCGTGAGATGCGCCAGAAGATGTACAACTGCTTCGAGGGAGCGGCTATTGCCACGGGGTGCACGTGGAGCCGCGAGGAGGCCGAGCCTCTGTATGAGGACACGGTCCAGTACCCGGCCCTCGCCGACGCGTGGGACGAGAATCTGCGTGCAACGGGCCGCGAGGTGCGTGCCGACGCTTATCGCCCGCTCGGCTCCACCGATATGGGCAACGTGTGCCACTATCTGCCGGCCATTCATCCCACCATCGCGGTTCTCGGGCATGAGGGACAGACGCATACGGCCAAGTTCGCCGAAGATGCCATGACTCCCGAAGCCGATCAGTCAATTCTCGACGCTGCCTATGCTCTGGCCGGCAGCGTTGTGGATGTTGCCGCCGACGACGCCGAGCGGGCACGTCTCCTTGATGCGCAGGCCGCTCGTCCCGGATACGCGGAGTTCAACGCAGCGCGCCCGTCGCTCTGAGGGGTTGTAAAGCACTGCAAGACGTCATCAGGTGTGCAGTCTGGTCCCGTTTACTCTTCCGCACCCACATAATCGGGAATGTGGCTTGGGTACTCGGGCCAGGCTCCGGCCTGGGTGCAGACGAACGCCGCTGTGTTGACGGCTGCGCGATGCGCCTGGGCAAGCGAGGCTCCCTTGAGGATCTCCGCGGTGAAAGCGCCCGAGAAGGAGTCGCCCGCGCTCACAGTGTCCACAACCTCGACGTGAGGCGTGGGCAGTGTTGACGTGGCGGAGCGGCCCACAATCGTGCTGAAGTCACCGCCCGCAGTGAGAATCACATAATCGAGGTCGTAGGCGCCCCTGAACCAAGCGCAGGCCTCGGTGTCGTCGGAGGGAAGCTTGAACATGGTGCGCAGCAGCACCAGTTCCTCGTCGTTGAGCTTGAAAACGGTGGCGCGCTGTAACAGGTCCTCAATAAGGTCCTTCGAATAGAACTTTTCGCGGATATTGATGTCGAAGTATTTCAGGGCGTTCGCGGGTGCCTCGTCAAGCAGACCGAGAATCGTGGCCCGTGATTCCTTGCTCCGCAATCCAAGCGTCCCGAAACAAATGGCGTCCGCGCGGCGTACCAGTGCACTGGCCTGAGCGTTGGGAGCAATGTGATCCCACGCCACGTCTTGGATGATGGTGTACTGCGGAATCCCGTTCTGCAAACTCACTTTGACGGTTCCTGTGGGGTAGTCGTTGCGTTCCAGCACGGCTCCAATGTGGTGTGCCTCGCACTGCTGCACTAATTCGTCTCCCAGAGCGTCATTGCCCACGGCGCTGATGGCAGAACCGTTGGTGCCGTTCATAGTGGCATGATAGACGAAGTTCGTGGGAGCTCCGCCCGCCCTTTTGCCGCTGGGAAGCATGTCCCACAGAATTTCGCCGATGCTGAGGACGAGGGGTGTGTGCGTCGTTGCAACTGTCATTGTGCTCCTTTATGCGTTTGCTTACTGCTGCTATGAGGTGGATGAAGTATCAGATGATTTATTTACTGAGGAATCGAGCGGGATCGGTGAGAAATTGCTCTGTAGCCGTGGCAGCGGCACCCAGCAGGATGGGGTCATGCGGCAGATGCGTGAGCTCGATGGTGGTTGATTCCCAGATTTGTGGCAGCACTCGTTCGCGCGCCACGGCCTTGACGGTAGCGAGAAGCTCGTCACCCGCAGCTGCCAGGATGTCGCCGAGCACAATGCGCCTTGGATTGTAGGCGTTCATGATGGTGACGCAGCCATAGCCGATGTAGGTTCCGGCCGTATGGAGAAGGGAAGCAGCGGCTTCGTTTCCCTCCCGAGCCAGAGCGCACAGTGATTCGACTGCCTGCGTGGGGGAGAGATGTGCGGCGTCTGGCACGAGGCGTGGGGCGCTGTTGATGAGGTGCTCTCGTAATGCTGTGGCGGAACAATAGCGTTCCAGGCACCCGCGATTGCCGCATTCGCATGGAAGCCCATCGATATCGACGCTGATGTGCCCGATTTCGCATGCGCCGCCGCGTGAGCCGGAGACGAGTTGTCCGTTTTCGATGACGCCGAGGCCGATGCCTTCTCCCAGAAGGTAGTAGGCGAGAGAAGAGGTGTTGCTGTCTGTGTCGAAGAGACTCTGTGCAAGGACGCCCGCGCGCGCGTCCTGCTCGATGAAGGTGGGGACGGAGAACGCGTCCTCGAATTCTGCACGGAAGTTAATGGAGCTCCAGGTGGGCATGGTGGTGATGACGCCGACGTGACCGGTGTCGGGGAGGTAAGGGCCTGGGACGGCGATGCCGACGGCGAGAATTGCGGGGTCGGTGGCTACGAGATCGGTGACCCTGGTACGTACTGCCTCGATGGAATCGCGGGCCGTGCTGTCGGAGGCGGGCGGAAAAGTGTGATGTGAGATGAGCGTGCCGCTGATGTCAAAGACGCCGAGCTCGATGAGGGTGCGAGCGAATTTGACTCCCACTACCTTGTAACGAGAGGCATTCACTTTGAGGCCGACCGCACGGCCGTTGCGAGAGGCCGTGGCCGCCGCGGCGCTCACAAGTATTCCGGCGTCGAGGAGCTTACTGGTGATGATGGTGACGGCAGCGGGCGTCAGTCCCAGTGCGCGCGCGGCTTGGGCGCGTGAGCTCGCAGGATGGTCGTAGAAGAAGCGGACAAGGCGTGAGGGGTTGGTGCCTGACGACGTGGAGCGATGTGCAGATGCAATGGTGCGCGAGTGACCGGTGTGATCCATGAGGGTGGCGACGCTCCTTTGGCAATACGAGTTTGCTGTATGGCCCGTGATTGATATTAACTAATTTAATATTAAATCACGGGGACTGGAGAATCCTGCGGTGTCTGCGGGTTTGTAGGGAACGTGCATCCAAACGCTTCTCGACCGTGATAGGGCTGCTCCTTTTGAGAGTGAGGCGCTTATAACAGGTGAGTTGCTTCAGATATGGAGCTCGCTGAATGGGTCGTGCAGTTAATTATTAAGAAGAATTTTTGGGGAGAAACGTATCGATTAAATTTTTAAGGAATGCGCTTTTCGTTGTTATTGCAACGTTTTAAAGTGATCTATCGCGCTGCACCACGCTAAATTCAATCGATTGACAATATCGGCCTAATGGTGGAAGATAGGAGTTGTTGGCATGGAGCGTAATGCTCCATGTTTGAGAAATATAAACACGAAGATGTGAGGAGTAATTATGGCTCTTTGGGATATCGACAAGATCCCCTTCGCTGGCAAGTCTGCCGACGAAAAGGAAGGCCTCGCCTTCCGTTACTACGATGCCGACCGCGTTGTTGCCGGCAAGAAGATGAAGGATTGGCTGCGTTTCGCAGTTGCTTATTGGCACACCTTCGATCAGCGCCTTGTGGACCCCTTCGGTGACGGCACCGCAGAGCGTCCTTACGACAAGTACACGGATCCGATGGATTTGGCACTCGCCAAGGTTGACTACGCCTTCGAGTTCTACACCAAGATCGGTGCTCCGTACTTCTGCTTCCACGATCGCGACATTGCTCCTGAAGGCGACACCCTTCGCGAGACCAACGCCAACCTGGACAAGGTTGTCGACAAGATCGAAGCAAACATGAAGTCCACGGGCGTCAAGCTCCTGTGGAACACTTCCAACCTGTTCACCAACCCGCGCTTCGTTTCCGGCGCAGGCTCCTCGCCGTTCGCTGATATCTTCGCTTACTCGGGCGCACAGCTCAAGCACAGCCTCGAAATCGGCAAGCGCCTCGGTGCTGAGAACTACGTGTTCTGGGGAGGCCGTGAGGGTTACGAAAACCTCTGGAACACCCAGATGAAGCGTGAGCAGAGCCACATCGCAAAGCTCTTCCACATGGCGCATGACTACGCCAAGGAAATCGGATTCGACGCTCAGTTCCTCATCGAGCCGAAGCCGAAGGAGCCGACGAGCCATCAGTACGATTACGATGCAGCCACTGCAATCGCCTTCCTCAAGACCTATGATCTTGACGGCATCTTCAAGCTCAACCTTGAGGGCAACCACGCCAACCTCGCTGGCCACAGCTACCAGCACGAGATTCGCGTTGCTCGCGAGGCCGGCTTCCTCGGCTCTCTCGATGCCAACCAGGGCGACAAGCTCATCGGCTGGGACATGGACGAGTTCCCGTCGGATCTCTACGAGACCACTTCCGTTATGTGGGAAGTTCTCGAGCAGGGTTCGATTGGCCCTCACGGTGGTCTGAACTTCGACGCCAAGCCTCGTCGTTCTTCCTTCGAAGCCAACGATCTGTTCCGCGCTCACGTCGTGGGCATGGACTCCTTCGCTGCTGGCCTCTTGGTTGCTGCCAAGATGCACGAAGACAAGTACATCGAGAACCTGCAGGCTGATCGCTACAGCTCCTACGATTCCGGCATCGGCGCAAGCGTCGAGAACGGCACCGCGAGCCTGGCATCCCTCGAGGAGTACTCGCTCGACAAGACTCAGGCTGATCTGCGCGCTGCAACGCACTCTGATCACCTCGAGGCAGTCAAGGCGACCATCAACAACTACATTGTTGATGCATTGGCCGAGGCCTGAGAACACACGTGTTCTCAGCGGCCAATGCCGAGCTGCCACTGACGGCTGCGAGGTAGCACTAGCTGCGTAGCAGTCCGCAATTGCGGTAGCTTGGCCGAGGCCTGAGCGATTTCCCACTCATTGATTCTCTGGTAAGAGGGAATCAATCCACGGTTGGTTACTAGTGGGCCCGTCCCTTCCGGCGGGCCCACTTTTGTATGATTTTTAATGCAAAACTTTTAGTACACAATGCTGTGTCTGGAGTTCTCTATGCCCGATGGACAGGTAGCGACCACGGAAAAGGCTGTGAAAAAGCCGTCCGCGCGCCTGACGATTTCGTTGATTATTGGTCCGGCGTGCTGGCTGATGCCGCATCAGGGTGTGATGGCGACGTTGCTGCCTCAGCGGCTCAACGATCTTGCTCCGCAAAATAAAGTGAGCTTGCTCGTTGCCTTTTCAACTGTCGCCATGGTTATAGCGCTTATTTCGAATATTGTTCTAGGTGCGCTGTCGGACGCCACCCGGTCTTGCTTCGGAAAGCGCAAACCCTGGATTGTAGGCTGCTCGCTCCTCTCGTGCGTTGTTCTGGTTGCCTTCGCCTATGCGGGCAGCGTCGGCGCTCTGTTCGCATGGTGGTGCGTATACGAGATTGTCGTCAACGGCGTGGCGTCGGCGATGGTGGCACAGATGTCTGATCGGGTTCCCATGAGATGGCGAGGAACGGTGTCCTCTGCCTATAGCATGGGCCAAACTGCAGGTGTTCAACTTGGTGTTCTCATTGCAGCGCAGTTTCTGAGCAATGTTCGGTTGGGTATCGTTGTCTTTGCTCTGATTGCGTTGACGGGTGGTCTTGTATCTGCAGCCTTGGCGGGGGAGGGCTCCAATATCGATGAACCCCGCAGTTCGCAATCTCCGGTTCGTGCTTTTGCGGCGTCGTTGAAATTTCCCACACACGGTGCAGCTGATTTTTATCGCGTGCTTGCGGCACGTTTTTTGCAGATCACTGCGACGAGCTTGTCGAGCAGCTACATGCTGTACATTATTCAGGATTATTTGCACATGGGGACCGACTCCGCACAATGGTTGCTTTCAGCCAACGCGATCATCATGCTTGTTGCCGGACTCGTACTGTCCGCCGTCATTGGTCCCATTGCCGACAGAATCCGAAAGATTCGTGTCATGGCAGGTTCCGCCACGTTGATGATTGCCGTTGGGGCAATCATTCCTGCGGTGATGCCAACGCCGGTAGGTCTCATTGCATTCTCTGTGGTGGCTGGCGTTGCAGGAGGCGCAAATTCGACACTATCTCAGGCATTGAGTCTCGAGGTATTGCCAAATCCTGCCGCAGCCGCCAAAGATCTCGGAATCCTCAATCTTGCCAATACCCTCGGTGGTGTTACGGCCTCGGCGGTGGGTGCTGTGCTCATCGGCATGTGGGGTTATGCGACGGTATTTGTGGGAGAGACTGTGTTTCTAGTGATTTCTGCAATCTGCATTTTCTCGGTGACACGGCGCAACGTGTAGCGGTTTCGTCCGTTTTAGTCGTTATCTTCGGGGTGTCGCGTCGAGTCTCGCTGGATGAGCGTCGTGGGCAGAATGGTCCGCTTGGCGCAATCCTGACCTGTGCGCGTGGCGATGAGCATCTGCGATGCGGAGGCGGCCATGTCTCGCAGGGGCTGACGAATGGTGGTGAGCGCAGGCCCCATGTATCCAGATAGCTGCAGGTCGTCGAAACCGACAACTGAGAGATCCTGGGGAATGCGAATATTGAGACGCCTCGCTGCCTCATACACGCCCATTGCCTGGAGATCTGATCCGGCGAAGATGGCAGACGGACGATTTTTGGAATCGCTGAGGAGCTTGAGTCCTTCACGGAAACCGCCCTGCGTGGTGAAGTTTCCTATGCGAATGAGCGACGGCTCCACGGTGAGGCCGCGTTCCTCGAGCGCGGCGGAGTATCCATCGAGACGGGCCTTCGAACACATCATCTCTTGTGGGCCTGTGATGATACCGATGCGCGTGTGTCCCAGTGCGAGAAGATGGCGGGTGGCGATGAGTCCACCGGTCCAGTTGTCGGCCTGCACAGACATGTTGTCGGGGTAGGGATCTCCTGAGGGGTCCACGGTGACGTAGGGGATATCGCAACGGGACAGCTTGTTCTTCTCTGTTTTCGTGAGGTCTGAAAACACAAGAATGATGCCGTAAGGACGATGATTGATGACCTTGTTGACCCACGTGGAGTCGGGGTGAGCTCGATCTCCGTTCTCAACGATGGCGACGTTAAGCCCTTGCTTGCTAGCGACTTGGATGACTCCAGTGAGCAGTTCGAGAGCCCACATATTGTCGAATTTCTCGAAAACGACCTCGATCATATCCGAGTTGTTCGTGGCGTTCGCCTTGCGCACATAGCCGCTTGTCGCCAGAATTTTCTGAACCTTTTCGCGGGTGGCGTCGGAGATGTCGGCTCGGCCGTTCAGAACTTTGGAAACGGTTGCGAGGGAGACGCCCGCCATCGTTGCAATATCAGAGAGACTAACCTTGTGGGTTTGTGTGGTGGATGCGCCCATGATGCCTGCTTTCGTTCTTCCCTCAGTATACTACGAAAGATTTCGTTATCCTGTACGTATCATCATCGATAAGTTTCGGAATATGATGATTTTGATTATAGCGGCACTTATGGAGTAAGTTGCGCAATATATCAAGGATGCTCCATTGCGGATTCGCTCTGAGGCCACGAAACTCAACTTTGTTTGACCGACGAACAAACGGGTGATATAGTAAGAATCAATCGAAAGTGATGGAGTCGTCTACGAAAGTTTTCGTAGCTATCAAACTCCCGTTGATGTGAGGTTCGGCGAAGACTTCTTTCACTTCCGAACGTCAGGTTTCTGACAACCCTACCGGAGAGGTGCGGCGGGGATAAATCAAAAGGTCTCGAACCCTCACGGGTTCTGTCGATGAAGACAAAAGGAGAAGACATGAGACTGAAGCCATTGATCGCTGTTGCAGCGGCAACCGCGACGTTGCTGAGCATGGGTGCGTGCGGCAATTCGAGCTCATCATCCAGCTCGGACAGCAACGGTAAAGTTACTTTGACCATGTGGCATAATTCGACCACGGGTGATGGAAAGGCCTATTACGAGGGCGTTGCAAAGGCCTTCGAAAAGAAGTACCCCAACGTCACCATTAAGATTCAGGCCATTCAGGATGAGGACTTCAAGGGCAAGATTCAGACTGCTCTTCAGGATCCTAACAGCGCTCCGGACATCTTCTTCCAGCGCGGCGGTCAGGAAATGCAGAATATGGTCGATGCCGACCAGCTCATGGATCTGACCGACGTCATCAGCTCCGACGTCAAGACCTCGGTGGGAAGCGCCATTGACGCTGGCACCATCGGAGACAAGGTGTACGCTATTCCGTTCACCGTGACGCCTGGCGGTATGTGGTACTCCAAGGACCTGTTCAAGAAGGCTGGAATCGACAAGACTCCGACCACGATGGCAGAGCTCAAGACTGACATCACCAAGCTCAAGGATGCAGGTATCGCACCTGTGGCCCTCGGCGCCAAGGACGCATGGCCCGCAGCGCACTGGTGGTACTGGTCCGCACTGCGTGAATGCTCCACCGACACCTTCAATGCAGCTATGAAGTCGAAGAAGTTCGATGACGCATGCTGGAACAGGGCAGGTAAGGACGTTCAGTCCATCCAGAAGCTCGGTGCCTTCAACGATGGCTACCTCACCACCTCTGCTCAGCAGGGTGCAAACTCCTCCGCAGGTCTGCTTGCTAATCACAAGGCTGCCATGGAGCTCATGGGCGCTTGGGAGCCCGGTGTTGTCAAGGATCTGACCGCAGACAAGAAG
The DNA here is from genome assembly GCA_022651005.1 of Bifidobacteriaceae bacterium. Taxonomy (GTDB): domain Bacteria; phylum Actinomycetota; class Actinomycetes; order Actinomycetales; family Bifidobacteriaceae; genus JALCQC01. The sequence continues at coordinate 18,807 of JALCQD010000001.1, read as the reverse complement.
GATATGTCTGATCTGGGTTACTTCCAGTTCCCGGCTGTTGACGGTGGCGAAGGCGATGCAAAGGCCCTCATGGGTGGTGCTGACTCCTTCTCCGTGTACAAGACCGCTCCTAAGAAGGAAGCCGGAGAATTCCTCAACTTCCTTATGACCAAGGAGAATCAGGAAGCTTGGGTCAAGGCCTTCTCTGCTCCTCCGGCGAACAAGGACGCACAGTCCACTGTTACCGGTGAGGCACTCAAGGAAGCTCTCAATGCTTACAACACCTCTTCCTCCTACTCCATGTGGCTGGACACGCTGTTCGGAACCAACGTTGGTAACGCTCTGAACGCCAGTGTCGTCAACATGCTCGCCGGCAAGGGCACTCCTGCCGACATCACGAAGGCCGCAACGGACGCCGCTGCAAAGGGCTGAGTCACATCAGCTTTTATGCAACGGAAGTAACTGAGTAAAACTGGTGGGGCTTCCGAGTAATTCGGGGCCCCACCTTCGCGAAGGGAATCCTGAGATGGAGATGTCTGTGGCTGGCAAGGATGCCGGCAAGGCGACGAGCGGGCGCCGCCAAAAGAAAAAACTCGTGCCGGACAAGTGGCGCAAAGGCTTTGAAATAACTGTTCTTTCCGCTCCGGCAATCATCATCTTCCTGGCATTTGTTATTCTGCCAGTGGTCATGGCCGCCTACTACGGCTTCTTCCAGTGGAAGGGTTATGGAAGCCCCTCCGTGAACGGCAAGTTCGCAGGATTCCAAAACTACATCACCATTCTTCAGGACCCACAGTTCCAGCAGGCTGTGTGGCACAACGGTTTCGTTGTCGTCATGTCTCTGGTTGTGCAGGGACCTCTTGCCATCATCTTCGCCCTCCTTATCAACGTGAAGATGAAGGGCCGCGCGCTGATCCGTACGCTTATCTTCGTGCCGTACGTCGTGTCCGAAGTTATCGTGGGCACCGGCTGGTCGCTTCTGCTGCAGAGCAAGGGCGCAGTCAACGACCTGTTGAGCAAGATAGGACTGAAAGGCGCCGACTGGATTGCCGATCCAAAGATCGCTATCTGGACATTGCTGTTCGTTATTTCGTGGAAATACCTTGGCTTTGCAGTCATCCTTATGCTCGCCGGCATGCAGTCCATTCCGGAAGAGCTGTATGAGGCGGCTCGTGTGGATGGCGCCAGCTTCTGGCAGCAGCAATGGAAGATCACACTTCCTCTGCTTGGACCCACCATTCGACTTTGGGCGTTCTTGTCCATCATCGGTTCTCTCCAGCTGTTCGATCTGGTCTACATCATTTGGGGTCAGTACGTTTCCGCAACGGCAGGCACTTCGACCATGGCAACGTACATGGTGCTCGAAGGCAGAGGCGCGGGTAACTACGGCTATGGCTCCGCAGTAGCTGTGATCCTCTTCATCATCTCTCTGGTCATCGCAATGGTCTATCAGAAGTTCGTTCTGAACCGCGATCTCGAAGGCGCTATCACCGACGAGAAGTCCGAGAAGAAGCGCGCTCGCAAGGAAGCCAAGGCGGCCGCAAAGGCTGCTAAGGCCGAGCAAGCAGAGGGCAGCGCAGTGGCAGCAAGGAGTGCACAATGACATCCGCAACAGTTTCTCCGCACAAGATGACGCGCAAGGAAGCCAAGCAAAAGGGATACCGTTATTCCGAAAAGAATCCGTGGGGGAGCCCGCTGGTCTACTTCTTTGCCTTGATTCTGGTTGCTGTGTGTATCCTGCCGGTGCTCTATATCATCATCGGTGGCTTCCGTTCCAATTCACAGATCACCACGAGTCCTTCGGGAATGCCGAATCCGTGGGAGATCACGAACTACATTTCCGTTCTCCAGGCGCCTACCTTCTGGGTGGAGATGGGCAACTCGCTGATCGTCTCCATCTTCGTGATGCTGGGCACGGTGGCCCTTGGCCTCATGGTGAGCTTCGTCATTGCCCGCTATCCGTTCAAGCTCAATGGTGCAATGTACACGTTGTTCTCCGCCGGCCTGATGTTCCCCATCACCGTCGCTATCACCCCGTTGTACCTGCTGCTTCGCAATCTCGGACTCATCAATTCGCTTCCCGGACTGATCTTGCCTGAAATAGCCTTCGCGTTGCCACAGACAATCATCATTCTGGTGCCGTTCTTGAAGGCCATTCCTAATGAGCTCGAAGAGGCAGCCGCACTCGATGGCTGCTCCCGCCTGGGATTCTTCTGGCGCATGGTCATCCCGCTCGCAATGCCGGGCGTGGCGACTACGGGCATTCTGGCCTTCGTCAACAGCTGGAACAACTACATGCTGCCACTCTTCATGCTCAATGATGACAGCAAGTTCACGCTGCCGTTGGGCGTTCAGATGTTCAGCTCGCAGTACGCCGTGGATACCGCAAAGGTTCTTGCCTTTACGTCCATGTCGATGATTCCCGCCATTCTGTGCTTCTCCATTTTCCAGAAGCAGATCGTGGGCGGCCTCACCGGAGCAGTCAAGGGCTGAGCCTTACAAGGTACAGTGACACACCGGATGAGTGTCATCTCGTAATCCGGTAATTCAGAGGGTCGAAAAGACTCCCGTCAAAAGATGTGAACCGGTGGGTAGGTTCCCCTGGGCTTCGCGCCCGCCTGCCCGCCGATTCTCCCAAGGAGAGAACATGCAGATTTCTAACCCTGTTCTAAAGGGTTTCTATGCTGATCCGTCCATGATTCGTGTGGACGACACCTACTACATTGCGAATTCCACTTTCGAATGGTTCCCAGGTGTGCAGCTGCACGAGTCCAAGGACATGGTGCACTGGAATGCACTTCCCGCAGCATTGAGCACCACTGAACTGGTTAATATGCGAGGGAACCCCGCATCGGGTGGCATCTGGGCTCCCGATTTGTCTTACGCGGACGGCAAGTTCTGGCTCGTCTATACGGACGTCAAGATTGTCAACGGAGCTTTCAAGGACTGCACCAACTATCTGACAACCACAGAAGACATTCACGGTCCGTGGTCTGCCCCCATCCGTCTCAACGGCATCGGCTTTGACGCCTCGCTGTTCCATGACGCCGATGGTCGTAAGTACCTCGTGCAGCAAACGTGGGATCATCGCGAATACCATCACGCTTTCAATGGCATTTCATGCACGGAGTTTGATCTCTCCACCATGACGCTCAAGCCGGAGACTGAACGCGTTCTGTGGCGCGGCGACTACGTGAAGCTTCCCGAAGGCCCGCACCTGTATCACAAGGACGGCTTCTACTACCTCTTTGCGGCTGAGGGTGGCACCACGTATTCTCACCACGAGGTGGTGGCGCGGTCCGCGTCGCTGGAGACGGAGTCCTTTGGGGGGTCTCCCACGAATCCGTTCCTCACCAACTTTGACACGCCGCGCACTTACCTGCAGAAGCAGGGACATGGCGCGCTCGTTGATACGCCTTCTGGCGAGTGGTATTACGCCTCTCTGTGCGGTCGCCCGTGGCATCAGGCCAACGAATCCGAAGTGGATCCGCGCGGTTGGTGCACACTGGGCCGCGAGACCTCGATCCAGAAAGTTGAATGGGACGAGGACGGCTGGCCCTACGTTGTGGGGGGTCACGGTGGTGAGCGCTATGTTGAGGCTCCGTCGGACGCCATTCTCACCGAAGAACCCGCTGCGGGGACTGCCGGTGCTCGTGGTGACAATGAGGGCTACGGTGACAATTCTCAGCATGATGAATTCGATGACCCTTCGGGCACACTCGATGCACGGTGGAACACCTTGCGTGTGCCGTTCGACTCCGATATGGGCTACGTCGATACAGACAAGCATGCGCTCGTGCTGCGCGGCCAAGGATCGTTGAGCAATACCTTCGATCTTTCGTTGGTGGCACGTCGCTGGCAAGCGGTCAACTTCGATGCCTCGGTATCGGTGTCGGTAGATCCTCGCGATTACCGCGTTATGGCTGGCCTCGTGAACATCTACAACGATCAGAATTGGTCGTGGATCTACGTGACGCGTGATGAAAAGCGCGGTCGTGTCATTGAGGTGGCTCAAAACAACCGCAACCACTACACGTCGTATCTCAAGGATGCGGCAGTGCAGATTCCCAACGATGTCACGTCCGTGCGATTCCGTGTGAAGGTGCGCACGCAGACGTACACGTACGAGTATTCCTTCGACGACGGTGCCACCTGGACCGAAGTACCAGTGACGCTGGATGCGAAGATTCTCTCGGATGACTACATTCTGCAGGAATACGGCGGCTTCTTCACCGGCGCCTTCGTAGGACTTGCGGCCGTTGACTATGCCGGGTACGGCCAAGAGGCAACATTCCGCAGCTTCGACTATGCGGAGTTGCCAGATAACGAGTAGGTCAGATTCCCAATAAAGGCGTGCCTGGACGGGAGTATTCCTTTCCCTCCCGTCCACGGCCTCTTCACGCATATGAGTAGTTGTAGAGGGATGTGGCCTTCTGCGTAGACATCGCTGTCTGAGACATGCAGTGGGCTGAGCCACCCGGCTCGGCCTTCCCCTACTGCGTGATCTGACGCGGCGATATCTACACAGAAGGTCGCATCCTTTTGCTTTATAGGTTGCTTTGTAGGTTCTTCGTAGTGACAGTTTCACAGAGGAAGTCATCACATGGATTCTGAATCAGGAATGCTTCGTCTTCCAAAATTGCTTTCGGATGGATGCGTGCTCCAACAAGGTGAGGGCGCGCACGTGTGGGGATGGGGAGAACCGGGGTGCCATATTAGAGTTGCGTTGGCAACCGCAGTCGCTGAGTGCGTGGTTTCCGCAGACGGCGCGTGGGATGCAATAGTTGGTCCGCTCGTCGCAGGAGGTCCGTACGAACTTACGGTGACGATGAGCGGCACACGCGGGGGAGAGACAAAGCCTTCCGAAACTGCGCACCGCCATTGTTACGTTGGGGAAGTGCTTCTGTGCGCGGGGCAGTCAAACATGGAACTGACCATGAATTGGCTGCATGCCCGTTACGCAGATGAGTTTGAACGTCCCGCCGATCCATTGTTGCGTCACTACAAAATTGATGAGGCGCATGACTTCGAAAGAACACTCTGCGACCATGTGTCGGCCTCGTGGAGTGGCTGCAGCCCGTCAACCATAGGCGACTTTTCCGCGCTGGCGTACTTCATAGGGCGGCGTTTGCGCAAGTCTTTAGACGTTCCCGTGGGTCTCATCAACGCGAGTGTGGGAGGCTCTCCCATAGCATCGTGGATGAGTGGAAAGACTGTGGCAGACTATCCGGAGATCGTGGCGCAGCTCGACCCGTACCGCGATGCTGAGGGTCTGCCGTCCAATGATATTGCCACCAAGAAGTCCGAGAAGAGCATTGACGCCATTGACCGATGGTACGAGAAGCTCCGCTGGGACGCACATGATCGTGCTGTTCTGAATGCTGATCCACTTCCTCCTGGCTCCAGTGCGCAGAGGGCCTCCGAAACAGTTGCCGCGGGCGCGAACTCAGAATGGTTCCCTCTGGAGGTGCCATGTTGGTTCCGTGACATTTCGCCTTTGCGTGACTTCACGGGATTGCTTTATTTGAAGACGTCCGTGACTGTGCCGGCCTCTGAGAATTGTGCCACGGCTGCATTGCACCTGGGCACCATTGTCGACGCTGACACGACGTACATCAACGGTGTGCGAGTGGGACACAGCGATTATCAATACCTTCCCCGCGATTACGATATTCCCGCCGGAGTTCTCAGAGAAGGTGAAAACGAGATTCTCATCAGCGTGGTGTGCGAGAGGGGAACAGGACGCGTAACTCCCGGAAAACCGCTGCAGTTGGTGGTGGGCGGGAATGTTTACGATCTTTCGAGTCCGACTGTGTCGTGGGAGGCGCGAGTGGCAGTGCAGGTTGATACGCCGTGCCCCGTTGAGGACTTTGTGCGGTGGCGGCCAACGGTTCTCTACAATGCGATGCTGGCACCGTGCGAGTCCATGACAATTTCGTCTGTCGTGTGGTATCAGGGGGAGTCGGATACGGGGGAGCAGGAAGCGCCTCGGTACGAAAGACTTTTGACTGCCATGATTGCGCAGTGGCGTCAGGGGTGGCGTCAGAAGGTGAGCGGACAGCTTCAGAAGGGGCGTTCGCCATTCTTCGTGGTGCAATTGCCTGAATTCAGCATCGATGTGCCCGAGGGCGATACCGGTTGGGAAACGGTGAGGGAAGCTCAGGCCGCCGTTGCGCGTCACGTGCCAGACGTCTCGCTCGTTGTGGGGATGGGGTGCGGGGAGTGGAATGATTTGCACCCAGCAGACAAGCGCGGCCTCGGTGAACACGTGGCGGCAGTGATGCTGGGGAAACAGAGTGACGCGGAGAGTGCTTCAGACCACCGCACAGAGTAAATTGGAATGCGTTTGCTCGAGTCAGAATTGTCGTGAAAGGAACCGTCATGCACAGAGACGTGAAAGCTTTGATCGCTCAGGATGAAGACGTTCGCCGTCTGTTTGCGGGCGAGCCGATGCAGTACAGGAAGTCAAAGATTCTTCCCGAACTCACGTGGGAAGCGCAGTCGACGTGCGCGACGATTAATCGTATTTTCTTCGATGACAATGAGAAGGCCATGAAACTGTTCCATGAGCTGATCCCGGAAGCAGGCGAGGGGATTGATTTCCGTCCACCCATTAACTTGGACTACGGCCTTGGCCTGACGATTGGAGACCATACCTTCATCAACAAGGATTTCCTCATCGTGGGAGGTGGCTACATCACCATTGGTGCCAACTGCCTCATCGGCCCGCGCTGTTCGATCTACACTCCGAATCACGCATTCGCCATTAAGCCTCGCCTCGAAGGCTGGGAGCACACCACACCTGTCACCATCGGTAACAACGTGTGGCTTGGCGGCAACGTCACTGTTCTGCCTGGAGCGGTCATCGGAGATAACTGCATCATTGGCGCAGGGTCTGTGGTAACGGGTGAAATCCCGGCGAATAAAATCGCAGTCGGAAACCCATGCCGCGTGGTGAAGGACGTGCCGGAGGAGTAAACGGTAGTTTTTGTTTCCCTACTTAATGATTTTGCCCGTGTCTAACGTCGATTTTCGACTGTTAGACACGGGCAAAATCATGAGTGAACTGCCGGGAGAGAACTAGCTTCTCACGCCCTCCACTTCTTGTACTGCTGATAGACGGCCTCGGTGGGCTCATCGTGGAATGTCTCGGTGATCTCGATCGGCCACTCGGGTGCTGCCTCCGAATCTCCCAGCACCCATGCCGCCTGACGAGCTGCACCGATGGCAACGTATTCATCGGTCGCGGGAACCTGAATATCCATGCCCCAGATGGACGGTGCAAGCTTGCGTACTGCCGGGGACTTCGCGCCGCCACCAATGAGCAGCAAACGATTGATGGGAACGCCCTGATCGCGCAACGCCTCGAGGCAGTCGCGCTGAGAGCAGAGCAAACCTTCAACGAAGGCGCGAGCGATATTGGCGCGCGTCGTGTTGTGCAGCGTCATGCCCATGAGACGCGCGGTGTCGGTCGGGCGGTTCGGCGTGCGCTCTCCGTCGAAGAACGGGATGAGAGAGATGCCCTCTGCTCCTGCGGGGGCGCCGAAAGCGATGGATGCCAGTTCGTCGTAGTCCACGTCGAGGGCGTGGCAACCGGCGTCGAGAATACGGGAAGCGTTGATGGTGCAGGCGAGCGGCACGAAGTGACCGGTGACGTCGGCAAAGCCGTTGAGCGCGCCCGACAGATCGTAAACAGGGTTCTCGGAAATGGCTGCTGCGACGCCGGAGGTGCCCAGTGAAATGGATACGTCGCCCGGAACCATTGACAGTCCGAAACTCGCCATGGCGTTATCGCCGCCACCGGGAGCGAGAAGGCAGCCACCATCGACGTTCTTGCCGGCAATCTCGGGGGAGGCGGTGAATCCTGCGGCTTCGCGGGGCTTGAGCACCCTCGGGAGCACCACATCGTGACGGCCGAGTGCCAGATCCAGCAGATCCTTGCGGTATTCATTGCCTGCAGGGTCAAAATAACCGGTGCCGGAGGCGTCGGAACGGTCGGTGAACAGGTGCGAAAGAGCGTCGGCACCCGCCTCGTCTGTTTCCTGAGGGCCGTAGCCGGCGATGCGCCAGCTCAGCCAGTCGTGGGGCAAGCAGATGGCTGCGACGCGAGCGGCGTTCTCAGGTTCATTCTGGGCGACCCATGCCACCTTGGTGATGGTGATGGACGCAACGAGCGGGGTGCCGATGGCCTTGACCCATGCTTGGGTTCCGGTCGACTTGAGTTCGGCGGCGTCATCGCTTGCAGACGTGCCCAATCCGAGCGTCAGGCTTTCCGCCTGAGGTGCCGACCGGGTGTCGTTCCACAGCTGCGCCTTGCGAATCACGTTGCCGCGCTTGTCGAGCAGCACCATACCGTGCTGCTGGCCACCAACGGCCAAGGCTGCCACATCGTCAAGTCCGCCGGCCTGTTCCGCGGCCTCTTGGAAAGCTTTCCACCAGTTTTCGGGATCGATGGAGGTTCCATCGGGGTGCTTGGCGGAACCGAAGCGAACGGTTTTGCCGGTGAGAGCGTCGGTGACGCGGACCTTGCATGATTGGGTTGACGTATCGACGCCGGCCACGAGTATTTGCTCGGACATAGTTCCTCCCTTTCGACGCCGCAACCGGCGTCAGGACACTTCATCGTGATTGGTAGTTAAACGATAAAACAAATTCTACTCTGGACACGTGCCAAGAAGAAGTCACGATCTTTAATTTCATGGACTATTGTTGAATTAGTTAAGGGATTAAAGGTGCCGGAGACCTCTTCCCGCGAATCGTGAGGAGCGTCGAATGGCAGTGCTGCACAAGATTAATCAAGACAATCTGCGGGCGCATAATCTCTCCGTGGTCATGAGCACTCTGTTGGCTTCCCACGTCCCGCTCAGCCGTGCGGACATCGCAAAATCAAGCGGTTTGACGAAAGCGGCAATGTCGCTGCTCTCAGAAATTCTTCTTAAAAACGATGTCATTCGCCAGCTCAAGCCCTCCAACGAATCGACGTACGGGCGTCCCAGCACTCCGCTGCAATTCAATCCCCGCAGCTGGGCGGGTATCGGCTTGCAAATCAACACGGACGGCTATGGCTACACGGTTCTCGATCTGGCGGGCGGCGCGGTGCGCACCGAGTGGATTGCCGAACCCATGATCGATGTAGCTCCTGAACAGATCTTCGACAAGCTTGACCGCATGGTGCGCCCCGTCGAAAAGGATCTGAAGCAAATGGGCTACACGGTATGTGGGGCCGGCCTCGCTCTTCCTGGTCTCGTGGAGGGCAACACGCGTCTTCTCATCGCGAAGAATCTTGGGTGGACCAACGTGGATCTCACACAGTTCGATGTGGTGCGCAGGCTCAATGCGAAGGCCGACAACGAGGCGAATCTCGCGGCACTCGCGCAAATCTCCGGGTATGCCGCCCACTCGATCTCCGAAGAGATGCCGCTGGACTCTTCCTCATCGTTCATCTACATCTCTACTGACGTCGGCATTGGCGGCGCTTTTGTGCGCGACGGCCAGGTGATTTTCGGCGACCATGATTTTGGCGGTGAGCTCGGCCACGTGTCGGTGGACTGGAAGGGTCCCAAGTGCTCGTGCGGCCGTCACGGCTGCCTCGAAATGTATGCGGGCAGGCGTGCGCTCGTCGAGGCCGCAGGCATCGCAACTCGGGAGGAGTCCGCCACAACGGATTCCATCAACCAGCTGCTCGAGGCGTGGAAGGGCGGAGAGCCCAAGGCGGTTCTGGCAATTGATCGCGGACTGTCCGCCATGGTGAGCGTGCTGGCATCGACCGTCAACATTCTCGATATTGACACCATCGTGCTGGGAGGCTTCTGGTCGAATTTCGACGAGGAACTCGCGCATCTGCTCGAACGCCGCATCCAGTCACAGGTGTTGGGGAGAGAATCGGTGAACATCCGCGTGCTCATGCCTCCTGTCGCCGATCATCCTTCACTCACGGGAGCTGCGGCAACGGGTCTGCGTCAGCTCATCGACCATCCGATGCAGTTCTTGGAAGTGTAAAAGGCACAAAGCGCTACGAGAAACTGCAAGAGATCTGCTGCTTTCAGTGTTATCAACGCACGTTGAATTGTCTTATGTTGAAGTGTCATACGTCGAAGGAGACGAATAATGAATAATCGCAATGGCGTCGCTGCCACCTCCGCATCTGTTGTCCACGCGGCTCCTACTGCCCGGGCGTCGAGTCCAGTTCACATTGCCGTGTTTGGTGACGGCTGGCGCACGCGGTTCTTCTGCCGCGTTGCTGCCGCGATCCCGGATCAGTTGAGCGTCGATCTCGTCATCGGTCATCATGATGACAAGCTCGACCGCATCTCTCGTGAATACGGTGTCCGCGTCACGAAGGACGCCAGCGAGCTCAGTGCGTACAAGGCGCAGCTCGACTACGTGTGCGCTGTGGTGTCGTGGCCCGCCACCCCGGGACTCATCGAGCAGCTGCTGGATGATGGCTACAAGGTGTACACGGAGACTCCTCCAGCTCCTGACATGGATGGTCTGCGCCAGCTGTGGAATGCTGTCGGTGACCGCGCGGCCGACGTCCAGGTGGGGGAGCAGTACTATCGCATGCCCGGCCACGCCGCCAGACTCGCGGTGCTGCGTTCCGGCATCCTAGGAGACGTTACGTCGGTCCACGTCGCGTCGACGCACCTCTACCATGCTGTGGCGCTTATGCGCGATTACATGGGAGTGGGCCTCGCTCCTGCAACCGTTACTGCACGCAGCTTTGATACGCACATGATGAACCCGATGCAATTCGACGGCTGGGTGAAGAATCCCCAGATCGAGAAGCTTCCCACCATGATCGGCACGTTGGACTTCGGCGACGGCCGTTACGGCCTCTACGACTTTGTGGACAACCAGTGGTGGAATCCGCTGCTGAGCAGGCGCATTGTGGCGCGTGGCACGCTCGGTGAAATTGTGGATGACACGGTGGTGCGCTGGTCTGAGGGCCAGAGCGCGGGGAGTTTAGACCAGGATGCTGCGGCACCGATCACATCTCAAATCGAGTATCGTCGCTCAGGCCGCGACATGAATCTCGAAGGCAACGACGTGCTCACGGCTTCCTTCGACGGTCGCATTGTGTATCGCAACCCGTTTGTGGGTTCCCGCTTGAGTGAGGACGATCTCGCAGTGGCCGATCACCTTGTGGCGATGGGGTTGTACGTGCGTGGCGAAGGCCCGGAGATTTACTCGTTGGCCGATGGCATTCATGACCATGCGTTGAGCCTTGCCATGGAAGAGTCGGTTCGCACGGGTAAGGATATACGACTCGCTGACGAGCCGTGGATGTAACCGCAAAAGATAGTGCACAGGACGGTGCACAAATATAGATAAACGCAGGAGGGTCGTTCACACGAAGAATGTGAGCGGCCCTCCCGCGTTACTGGTACGAGCAGGAACTTTTCTGATTATCCCTGAATTTCTGATCGGAAAATGGCGGCGTGGGAATCATTGTGCAGGAACTCCTGCACCCGTTCCATTCTTTCGACGGTGGAGGCGGCAAGTGGTTGTGGGAGATCGTCAAGATCGAACCAACCCGCCTCTGTATTCTCGCCGTCGCCCGTTCCTGGCACAGCATTGCCCCCCGGCGTGAGCGAGCAGATGAACGTGTGATCCATGTACTGCGCCTGATCGTCGTTGTCGTAGGTGAGCATGCGCGCCGACGACGTGACCGACGCCAAAAAATCCGGCGTCACGTCGACGCCCGTCTCCTCCTTGGCCTCGCGAATAACCGTGTCTGCGGGCTCTTCGGCTGGCTCGTTGATGCCATAGATCAGCGCCCATTCGCCCGTGTCGGCACGCTTCGCCAAGAGGACGCGGCCTGTGGCGTCGCGCACGAAGGCCGTGACGCCAACGAGCCACAGCGGATCGTGGCCGATCTTTTTTCGCAGGTTCAGAATGAAGGTGGGAGTCGTCATCAGGCGGCCTGGCCTGCCATCCACGCTTCGACCTCGTCGGGTGCAGAGGGGATGAGCGGCTTGCTGAGCCATTCGGGACCGTTCTCCGTCATCAGGACGTCGTCCTCGATGCGGATACCGATGCCGCGATACTCCGGGGGAATGAGCAGGTCATTGTCACGGAAGTAGAGCCCGGGCTCAATGGTGAACACCATTCCTGGCGTGATTTTCGCATCCTGATAGGACTCATAGCGCGCCTCTGCGCAGTCGTGCACGTCAAGGCCGAGATGATGCGCCACGCCACATGCGTGCCAGCGACGATGTTGCTGGCCCTCTGGCTTGAGGGACTCTTCCACCGGAACGGGGAGAATTCCCCATTCGTGGAGCGATTCCGCCAAAGAGCGCATGCAGGCGTGATGGATGTCTGAATAGGTGTGACCTGGTTGGGCCGCCGCGAACCCGGCCTGCTGCGCCTTGTATACGGCTTCATACAGGCGACGTTGCAGGGGCGAGAAATGACCGGAGACGGGGAAGGTGCGCGTGATGTCTGCCGTGTACAGGCTGTTCACCTCGACTCCGGCGTCGATGAGCAGCATGTCGTTTTTGGCGACGGTACCCGTGTTGCGCATCCAATGCAGCGTGGGGGCATGAGCGCCGGAGGCGACGATGGTGCCATATCCGACGTCGTTGCCCTCTTCACGCGCCACGGCGTTGAAGGCACCCTCGAGGATGCGCTCGCCATGTTCGTTGTCAACAGCCTTGGGGAGCGTGGCGAGAATCGCGTTGAAGCCGTCGTGCGTCGCGGCGATGGCCTTGCGCAGCTCGGACACCTCGTAGGAATCCTTGAGCATACGCGCGGTGGCGGCGAATTCGTGCAGTTGATCGTCGTCGGCGTCGTTGCTGGCAGGGTCGTCGAAGCCGTTCTGCTCGCGCACGGTCTCCACCATGCTCGTGATGGAGGGGTCTGCCTCCTTGACGACGCGTACGCGAATGCCTCCCTGACCTGCGCCGACGTCCTTGGCGAGAGCGTCGGAAAGTTGGGAGATGTCACGTGTTTCGATGCCTGTCATCGTGGTGAATTCGTCGAGGCCGGGACGCGGCCCCACCCAGTATTCTCCGTATGCCGAGGAACGGTAGTAATCGCGCGTGCTGTGGTCGGCACGGGGGTGCAGGTAAAGAACCGGAGTGTGATCCGCGCCGTCGGCGGCGGTCGGTTCGAGAACGAGAACTGCCCCTGCCTCAAAATCCTGGCCCAAACCGGTGTAGTACGCGAAGGTGGTGTCGGGGCGGTAGGGGTAATCGCAGTCATTGTTGCGCACCTTCGCAACGCCCGCGGGGATAACGATGCGTTCGCCGGGGAATTGTGCCCCCAACGCTTTTAGGCGTGCGGGTGTGAACTTTGAGGATTCCAGAGCGGTCGCGTCGCTGGACTCTTCGGCCCATCCCTGCTTCATGAAGTCACGGAAAGCGGGTGAATCGGGGCGCAGCGAGCGATTGTTGACGCGTTCAGAGATCGCGGCGGAATCACCGCCCGCAATACCTCTCTCATCCTGCTGCTTCACCTCGGCGTGACGTGACGGAGTGTGAAGTGACGCTCCTGCATTATCTGCCATGATTCTGGTTCCTTTCTTCAGCGACGACCATTGACTACCCGCCATCCTAGCTGTCGCTTTGCACCGCCGAATTCACCGCAGAGAGAATCACCGTTCACTGAGCCCGGAAATCGCACGAATGTGGGGGCGCAACGGTAATATGGAGCGGTGGCGTATGGCATCTGCAGCCTCGCCCAACGGAACTCGCACAGAATGGAAGTAATGGTGTCACTCGAACAGCCGGAAAATTCGAATCTCAGTGTTGAACAGGTGTATCGCGAGATCATGAAGAGGGCGCCAGAACACGATTTCGATCCGAGTCTTGATAGGATGCGTTACGTTCTCGACCTCTTGGGGCATCCCGAAAAATCCTTTAAAACGATTCATATCACCGGCACCAACGGCAAGGGCTCCACGGCACGCATGTCAGAGGCGCTCGTGCGCGCCTATGGGTTGCGCACTGGTCTCTATACGTCGCCCCATCTCGAAAAGGTGAATGAACGCATCGCCATCGACGGGCAGCAGATTTCGGATGAGCGCTTCGTGGATCTGTACGAACAAGTCATCGACTTCATCAATCTCGCAGACAAGCACTCGTTGGACAACGGCGGTCCGCGCATGAGCTTCTTCGAGGTTCTTACCACTATGGCCATCTGGGCTTTCGCTGATGCGCCCGTCGACGTTGCGATTGTCGAAGTCGGCATGGGTGGCTTGTGGGACGCCACCAACGTCATCGACGCCGATGCCGCCATCATCGGACCCGTGGGAATGGACCACATGCAGTGGCTAGGCAACACTGTTGAGGAGATTGCCACAGAGAAGGCGGGCATCATCAAGGCCGGTTCCACTGTCATCGTCGGTCCTCAGGACCACGAGTCTGTGCAGAAAATACTGGCGGACAAGGCGCACAGCGAACCCGGGACAACACTGTTGCGTGATGGAGAGGAGCTCACAGTTCTTTCACGCGTTCCCGCGGTAGGCGGGCAGATGGCCACTCTGCAGACGCCAAACGGCCGATATGAGGACGTTCCGATCTCCATGTTCGGCGAGCACCAGGCGCACAATGCGCTCGCGGCGCTCGCTGCCGCCGAGGTCGTTATCCCGGTGACCGGCACGCTCGACGGTGACCTCGTGGGAGAGGCTCTCGGCGGAGTCAAGGTTCCCGGCCGCATCGAAGTCATCCGTACGTCTCCCACCACCATCATCGACGGCGGGCACAACGTGCAGGCGGTCACCGCACTGCGCAAGGCCATCGAGGAGAGTTTCGATTTCCAGCAGCTCGTGGGCGTCGTCTCCATGATGGGAGACAAGCAGGTGGAGGCCGTTCTCGGCATTCTCGAGCCTCTGCTGTCACAGATCGTGGTGACGCAGAACTCCGACACCGGCCGCGTCATGCCGGTGGACGAGCTCGAGAAAGTGGCAAAATCCGTCTTCGGGGAAGATCGCGTCTTTGCCGAGCCCTCCATGCCAGATGCCATTGCGAAGGCGGTGGATCTCGTGGACACCGACGATGAACTCGGCGTGGGATACGGTCACGGCGTTCTCATCACTGGCAGCTTCGTCACTGCCGGCGACGCGCGCATTCTCTTGAAGGAAACACCGAACAAGGATCTCCTGAAGAAGAAGTCGGAGCGCTAAGCCGCCCATGTACCTCAAGGAACTCACGCTGCGAGGATTCAAGTCCTTCGCCTCCGCCACCACGCTGCGCTTCGAGCCTGGTATTACGGCTGTCGTCGGCCCCAACGGGTCCGGCAAGTCGAATATCGTGGACGCGCTGGCGTGGGTGATGGGAGAGCAGGGCGCCAAGACGCTGCGTGGGTCCTCGATGGAGGACGTGATCTTCGCGGGCACCTCTTCGAGGCCTCCGTTGGGGCGAGCGCAGGTGTCGCTCACCATTGACAACACCGATCACACGCTCGACATCGAGTACTCGGAAGTCACCATCTCCCGCACTATTTTCCGTTCGGGCGGCTCCGAATATGCCATCAACGGCACTCCGGTGCGTCTTCTCGACGTTCAAGAACTCCTGAGCGATACGGGACTGGGCTCCCAGATGCACGTCATTGTGGGCCAGGGAAGACTCTCAACCATCCTGCACGCAGATCCCGCAGGCCACCGCGCCATCATCGAAGAGGCCGCGGGAATCCTCAAGCATCGTCGCCGCAAGGAACGCTCGCTGCGCAAGCTCAAGTCCACGCAGGACAATCTCGCTCGCATCGACGATCTCCTCACCGAAATTAATCGTCAACTGGGGCCATTGCGCCGACAAGCTCGTATCAGCCGCCGAGCCGACGGCATCCAAGTGAGCCTGCGCGATGCAAAAGCGCGCCTTCTGGCCGACGACGTGGCGCAGCTGAACGAGCAGCGGGCCTCCAACCGTCGCCGTCTCGGTGAGGTGCGGACGCAGCTCTCAACGCAACAGAAGAATCTCGCGCGCGCAAAGCTGCATATCGAACACCTCGAGCAGGAGACCTCCGCCACCAGCCCCGCCATCACGGCACTGACCAACTCCGCGCATCGCTTTGCCCAGATTGACGAGCGATATGCCTCGCTGGGCCAACTGGCGGAGGAACGTATGCGCGCTCTTGACGCCACCAATGACACGCGACCGACGGCAGATCCCGAAATTCTTGAAAAGCGCGCGGCAGAGCTTGATGCGCAAGTAAGCACGCAGCAGGAGAGCGCGCAAAAACTCTCCGTAACGCAGGAAAAAACCACCGAGGAACGAGCGGGCAAGGAGGCCCAGCTCGCTGCCGTCCGTCAGACTATTGGAGAGCTGCGGCGCACCACCAAGGAACGTGAAGGCAACGTTGCGCGATTGCAGCAACTCATTGCACGTCAGGAGAACCTCCTCGAGTCCTCTGTGACGCGTGTGGCAGATTATGAGGAGCAACGCGGCAGCGTAGCCGAACAGCTGCGGACGGCTGAAACGGAAATCGAGGGGCTGCGAAAGGACTCCGACTCAGCCGATACAAATGACCTCGAGCAGAGCATCGACACAGCGAAAAGTGCTCTTGACTCGGCAAAAGACACCTTGCATGGAATCGTCGATGCCCGAAGTGATGTGCAGAACCAGAAGATCCGCCTCGACGCGCGTGCCGACGCGCTCAAAGACACAGTGGAGCAGCGGCAATCGCGCACCAGCCTTGCCTCCAACGCCGCACTGAAAACTCTGGGTGGCCTGGCGTCTTTCATAGAAGTATCAGAAGGATGGGAAGAGGCCATCGCCACAGCGCTGCGCCAATTCTCCAGCGCGCTCGTGGTAGGGGACGAGGAGTCTTTGGCCACTGCACTCAGCATCGCTGCTCAGGAAAAAACCGAGCGAACGGCACTCATCGCACCGGCCACGCACAGCGAGGCATCTAACAAAGCGGACGAAAAATCAGTTCCCGATGAGCACGGCATATATTCTGCAGGCTCTCTCATCAGCGTTCCAGCCGACACTCGAGATTCCAGTGTGCGGTCAAGCGCTGCGGCCGGCATTCTTTCCGCAGTTCGCACCCTGCTCGACGGCGTGGGAGTCTGCGATACGTGGGAGCACGGCACGGCGGCGCTTGCCAACGGTGAGGCCGCGCGTTCTGCAGAAGGGCGGTGGCGCAGCATCGTCACCCGTGATGGCGAGATCCTGACGCCCGTGGGCGTTGTCACTGCCGCCAGCTCTGCTCCGAGCGACCTGAGTCTTTTGGCGCGCAGGCAAAAGGCGCTGAAGGAGTCGTCCGCGTTGGCGGAGAAGCTGGCGGCACTCGAAGCCCAAGTGTCTCAGGGACAAGAACAGGTCGAGAAACTCACTGAGAAGCTCACCCAGCTCACGGCCGCCCGTGCTGAGCGGCGCATCGCAGCGAAACAGGCTGCAACGGCTATTGACCTCAAAACGAAGCAGCTGGAGGACTACCGCAGACGGCTAAAAACGATTGATGACTCCGTTGCCGCCATTCGCAAGGAGAGCCAGGAGGCGGGCGCCAAAAAGAGGGAACTCGCGGCCGCGCTTGAGCAGGCACAGACGAAGGGCGAGGATTCCTTCAGCCTTGAAGATTTCGAAAAGCGTGAAGAGGGACTCGAGAAGGATCTGACAAGTGCTCGAGAGGCAGAGCTCACTGCGAAGCTTGCCGCCACAGATGCCGCACGTAAAGCGGAGTCTTTGGGGAGGCAGGCACAGATGCTGCACGACGATGCCCGGCATGCCACCGCGCAACGTGCGGCCGCGCAGGAACGTGCCCGTAAGAGGGCTCAGCAGCGCACGCAGGCGGCCGCAATTGCAGAGCAGATCACGAAGGTGCGTGCAATGGTGGCGGCCTGCCTGAAGCAGGTCAATGCCCGTCGCGATGAGGCACAGAAGCAAGCGTCGGTCCACGATGAAGAACTCACGCGGTTGCGTGGCGTCCGCAATGAGCTGGAACCCGTGGTGGGGAAGCTGAGCGCCGAGGAACACGAACTGGACGTGGCGCGCGAACGGTATGCCACACAGTTTGGGCAGGTGTCGCAGAAGGTGACGGACGAACTAGGCATGCAGACGGATGTTCTTGTGCAGGAATATGGGCCGGATCAGCCGGTGCCTGAGCTTACGGAGCAGGGAGAGCCAATTCCCGTGACGGAGGAGGACGCTGCGGGTGCAGTTGCCTACCGCACGGTGCCGTATGTGCGTGCAGAGCAGGAGAAGCGGCTCAAGAAGGCCGAGGCAGATCTCGCCAAGCTCGGTAAGGTCAATCCGCTCGCCACGGAGGAGTTCGATGCGCTCCAGGAGCGCCACACCTATCTCAACGATCAGCGGAACGACGTGGCGACGTCACGCGACGATCTGCTGGGAATCGTCAAAGATCTGGATGCCACCATGCAGCGCGTGTTCAAGGAGGCGTTTGACGACGTGGCCGAGGCCTTTGAAAAGATCTTTGCGGTGCTGTTCCCGGGTGGGCATGGACGTTTGCGATTGGAAAACGAGAATGATCTGCTGAATACGGGCGTTCTCGTGGAGGCGAGTCCCGCAGGCAAGCGCGTCAAGCAGCTCACGCTGTTGTCGGGCGGAGAGAAATCGCTGACGGCCTTGGCGCTGCTCTTGGCCATTTTCACCGCGCGTCCCAGCCCGTTCTATGTGATGGACGAGGTGGAGGCGGCACTAGACGACCTCAACCTGACGAGGCTGCTGGAAGCGCTCAAGCAGTTGCGCGAGCACGCCCAGCTCATCATCATTACGCATCAACAACGCACCATGGCCATTGCCGATGCCCTCTACGGCATCACCATGCGATCCGATGGTGTCACTGCCGTGATATCGCAGAAGGTGGAGCGCTAGCCCGAAGGGTTCCCATTCATAATGAAGTGGTCGCGCCTGATGCTCAGGCGCGACC